>CAYWID010000005.1:0-173870 GCA_964458285.1 uncultured Subdoligranulum sp.
CAGCGGATTCAAGGTAATAATCGCTGTCAAAGGCGACGGAGTAGTTATCGACGATATAGAATCTCGCCTCATCAAACACTCTTCCCGTGTTTTCGTCTGTCAAAGTGATGGTATAACCGCCGTTTTCGGCAGGAAGTGAGAATTGACACAAATTCGTGTCGCGACTCTGGATGATTAGTTTTTCACCACTCTGGGTCGTGGCTGTTACATTCTTGCCGTCGAATACACCGATAGCCGTGACTGAAAACTCATTACGGCTGAACAGGGGGTAAGCGATGCCGCGCACTACATACTCCACCTGTCCTTGTTGCAAGCGGAAACGAAGCGAGCCTTCCGGCGGTCGTGAGCAAAAGAGCAATCTACCGTCTGCAAATACCGAAACCTCGCCCTGAATATAGATGTTGATGAGTTGCGCGAAATATGAACGGCGTTCTCTTTCAACATTGCCTTGGAACTTAATATTGACCGCTTTGGGCGCGAACAGTACATAATTGCCTCCATCGACTGTTTTTCCTGTTTGAAGTTTGCTATCCTTGAACAGCAGAGCCGTGACGTTCAAGCTGTTTCCGGAAGTATAAATTTCTTTGCCGTCAATCTTTATCTCGGCGTTAAGCCAGATAAAGTCAGCGTCAGAAATATCCGATAGCGGAACTATTGTCTCCTCGGAGGTCGCGGCGTAATCGTTTCCGTATCTTCGAGATCAGTGAAGCGAACCGGACGGTCAAATGTCTGGAAATCAAAGCCTACGACTATATGCTCCGGTTCGACAAGGATTTCGATGCGACGGTCACGAACGGCACTGCCTATGATCTGCTGGCCCTCGCCTGTGAAACCTGCAAGGTGGAGCTTGCCGACACAAAAGAGGAAATCGACGCGATGCCGAACGGCTCGTTTACGTTGGGCGTTTATACGGAAAATGATATTGAGACCTGGCGCGATCTGATCTTTTACGTTGCGCAGGTGCTCGGCGGCTTTCTGCAGATTGACCGAACCGGCAAGCTAAAGCTCACGAAATACGGAAACACCTCTGTGGCGGATGTTCCGAACACGCAGCGGTTTACCAGCAGCTTCTCCGACTTTATTACCCGATACACGGCCGTTTCCTCTACAAACGTCCGCACCAAAACGGCGGAATACTACGCGCTCGACCCGGACGATGGTCTGACCATGAATCTGGGCACAAACCCCTTATTGCAGTTTGGCCTTGCGGAAACGCGGAAAACGCTGCTCACCAATATCTTAAGCGACATTGCCGTTGTCCGGTATGTGCCGTTTGATTCCACCACCATCGGCAATCCGGCTTTTGATCCAGGCGACGTAATCACCTTCTCAGGCGGACAGGCGGATGAAGCCCAGATCGGAATGTTATTTCAAAGATCGATTCAAAGACCATACGCCAAAAGCACAAAAGGCCAACTGCAGCACAGTATCTGGCAGAGAAAAATGTACGGCTCTGCCTGATGGTTGTCTCTGCTCTTCATGCGCGTGGTTTTATGACGGTGAAAGACACTGCACGGGCTGCCAAACGGCTGATGAAAATCTATGAGCCGTTGACCGGTCCGCTTCTTATAAGCAAATTTGAGCAGGAGGTGCGAAGTGAAAACTGTCACGAAGATTGACGCTGCAATTGTCGTTGACACCTCGGTAAAAAAGCGTGTCGCAGCGTATGCGCGGGTATCAAGCGGAAAAGATGCAATGTTGCATTCTCTTTCCGCGCAGGTGGATTTTTACAGTAAGTTCATTCGCCGCAACACAGAATGGATATACTGCGGAGTTTACGCGGATGAAGCGTACACCGGTACGAAAAATGATCGTCCTGAGTTCCAGCGCTTACTTTCGGATTGTCGCGCTGGAAAGCTGGACATCATTCTCACAAAGTCCATATCGCGTTTCGCCAGAAACACAGTTACCACGCTGGAGACCATCAGGGAGCTAAAACTTCTGGGCGTCGATGTGTGGTTTGAGCGCGAGAACATCCACTCGCTAAGCGAGGACGGCGAATTTCTGCTCACGCTGCTCTCGTCCTTTGCTCAGGAGGAGAGCCTTTCCACAAGTGAAAACCAGAAATGGCGTGTCCGGAAGGACTTTAAAGAGGGCAAGCCAACGCCCACAAAAATCACCGGTTACGAACTGGTCGGTGATACCTTCGTCATCATTCCGCAGGAAGCCAAAGCGGTACGTCTGATTTACAGCCTTTACCTTTCAGGGCTGGGGAAAACAGCCATCGCAAAGGAACTTAATGCCAGGTGCATACCTACCAAGAACGGCGGACCGTGGTACGAATCGGTTATCAGCAAGATACTTTCAAATGAAAAGTACGTCGGCGATATACGCCTGCAAAAGACCTTCATCGCGGATCACATCAGCAAAAAGCAGGTTGCAAATGAAGGCCAGCTTCCGCAGTATTATGTGCGAGATGCACATGAGGCGATTATTGACCGCAACACCTTTGAGAAAGTGCAATCCGAAATACGGCGTCGGGCAGAAAAACACACCCCGAATAAGCCGAAGCAGGACATCTACCTTTTCACGGGTAAAATTGTGTGCGGGCAATGCGGGAAGCATTACCGGCGAAAAATAACAGCGAATCAACCTGTATGGATTTGCGCCACCTTTAACCGCCTTGGAAAATCGCAATGCGCATCGCAGCAGATACCGGAAAAGGTCCTGCTGGAATTGGTAGACGGTGAGCCCTTCAGCCAAATCCGGGTGCCGGAAGCGAACACCGTAATCATTGTTCGTCCGGACGGGTCGGAAATTACAAAGCACTGGCAGACTTCACGCCGCGACAGTTGGACGGAGGAAATGCGTATGGCGGCCAGTGAAAAAGCAAAAGAGAGGAACAGAGCATGTCAAAAAGAGAAATAACGATGATTCCTGCGACAATTCCAAAGTTCGCAGGAAAGAACGCGAGACCGGGACAAAAGAGACGGGTTGCGGCCTATGCCAGAGTTTCCACCGACATGGAGGAGCAGCTTACCTCCTACGAAGCACAGATGGATTATTACACAAAGTACATTATGGGACGAGCTGACTGGCAGTTTGCGGGACTGTATTCTGACGAAGGCATTTCTGGTACCCCTGACACGAAAGGGGTATCCGTGACATTTTGGGTAGGCTCTGAATACTGCGGTTGCATTTTCAATAGGAGCAGCCCGAAAACGAACGGATTTTTGACAGCCGAGGGCGGTATAAAGGGAGCATCGGAAATGGGCTTGCAACTGCGAAAGCTGAAAAAGCCCGCTATACAAGGCTTTTCACAATGAAAAAAGTACCTCATAGGAAATACACATTGTATCCCTTATGAGGTACTTTTATGGTGCCGGTGGTGGGGGTCGAACCCACACGATGTTGCCATCAACGGATTTTGAGTCCGTCTCGTCTGCCAATTCCAACACACCGGCAAGATGCTATATGATTATACTATGGGGCGGCCGAAAAAGCAAGAGCAGGATGCAAATTTACGGTTAATTTGCGGTGGCCCATTGCATCGCTGCCGAGCGTTGGCCTTCCCTGGCCTGCCCGCAGGGACGATCGGCGGCCGCCCTGCAATCCGGCAGTTCAGAACCCAGGAGCCCGCCCGCCTGGCCGGGAACAGGGCGCGGCGCTTGCTTTTTTGGGCCTGTAGTCCGTAAAAAAACAAAAAAATCCGCTTTTGTACAATCGGCGCCGTATGTCCTATTGACAGCGCGTGCGGCTGTGTTATAATCAATCTCGCAAACACATGAACAAATGAGCATATGAATGGAGTGATAAGCCGTGAGCGAAGAATTTCCACACCCTTCCGCCCGGAGGCCGGAGCCCCGGCCCGCCGAAGATTTGGCAGGCCAGGGGGTTAATGCCGCGCCCGGCACCACCCGGCAGGCGGTTGAGGATGCCCCGGCGGGAAATCCGGACGCGGTGGCCAGCGTGCAGGAGCAGCTGCCCGATGATGAAATTTTGTATGACCTGGCAGAACTGTTCCGGGTGTTTGGGGATTCCACCCGCATCAAAATCCTTTACGCTCTGTTTGAAAGCGAGCTTTGCGTGGGGGACATTGCGGCGCTGCTGCATCTTTCGCAAAGCTCGGTCAGCCATCAGCTGCGGCTGCTCAAGGCCAGCAAGCTGGTCAAGTTCCGGCGGAACGGCAAGGCCATGTTCTACAGCCTGGACGATGACCATGTCCGCACGATTTTGGCGCTTGGCATGGAACATGTGGAGGAATGACCGCGTCACAACCGCTGGAACAAGCGCCAGAAAGAACGCGACGGTACCGCCCGGCCTTCTTTGCTGCGTTCTCATGCTCCGGGCCTGCGCCCGGAAGGCACATCGTAAACATCTGTAATGGGAGAAAGGAATGCTGTTGTTATGTTGAAAAAATACAAGATCGAGGTGGACTGCGCCAACTGCGCGGCCAAGATCGAGGCGGCCATTCAAAAGTTGCCCGGCGTGCAGAATGCCAACGTCAATTTTATGACCCAGAAGCTGACGCTGGAGGCCGACGACGCGGTTTTTGCCGATGCGCTAAAGGCTGCCGTCAAGGCGGCCCGGCGGGTGGAGCCGGACTTCGAGATCGAGCTGTAAGCGGTTTTCCCGGGTGATGGGGCGGCCTGCGCAGGGCGCACAGCCGTTCGGCCCGGGCGTTTGCCGCGGCAGACCGCAAAAAACATCGCCGTGGGCGATAAGGAGCATTTTTGTATGACCAAAAAGCAAAAAAAGACCCTGTACCGCATTCTGGCGGCAGCCGCGCTCACGCTTGCGGCTGCGCTGGCCGATCATTTCCTTGCCTTGCCCACGGCTGTGCGGCTGCTGTGCTACCTGGTGCCGTATTTCACGGTCGGCTGGGACGTGCTGCGAAAGGCCGTGCTGGGCATCGTGCATGGCGAGGTGTTCGACGAGAACTTTCTGATGGCCGTGGCCACCGTCGGCGCGGTGGTGCTGGGCGAGTATGCCGAGGCCGTGGCCGTAATGCTGTTTTACCAGGTGGGGGAGCTGTTTCAAAGCTACGCGGTGGGCAAAAGCCGCCGCAGCATCTCCGCGCTGATGGACATCCGGCCGGACTACGCCAACCTGCCCGGCGAGGACGGCCAGCTTAAGCAGGTTGACCCCGAGACGGTGACGGTGGGGCAGATCATTACGGTGCGCCCGGGCGAGCGGGTGCCGCTGGACGGCGTGGTGCTGGAGGGCTCCGGCTCCTTGAACACCAGCGCGCTGACCGGCGAGAGCAAGCCCCGCGCCGTGCGCCCCGGCGAGGAGGTCATCAGCGGCTGCGTCAACACAGACGGCCTGCTCAAGGTGCGTGTGACCAAGCCCTACGGGGAATCGACCGTCTCCAAAATTTTGGATCTGGTGGAAAACTCCGGCGCCAAAAAGGCCCGAACCGAAAACTTTATCACCAAGTTTGCCCGCTACTACACCCCCGCCGTTTGCATCGGGGCGCTGGTGCTGGCGATATTGCCGCCGCTGCTGCTGGGCGGTGGCCCGGCATGGGGCGTTTGGGTGGGCCGCGCGCTTACCTTCCTGGTTATCTCCTGCCCCTGTGCGCTGGTCATCAGCATTCCGCTTTCCTTTTTTGGTGGGATTGGCGGGGCGTCCCGCTGCGGCATTCTAATCAAGGGCGGAAACTATCTGGAGGCGCTGGCCAGGGTGCATACCCTTGTGTTTGACAAGACAGGCACCCTGACCGAGGGCGTGTTTGCGGTGACGCAGGTTTCCCCGGCGCCCGGTTTTGACGCCGCCGCGCTGGTGGAGACTGCTGCGCTGGCCGAGAGCTACTCCAGCCACCCGATCAGCAAAAGCCTGCGGGAAGCCTGCGCCGCGCCGCCCGATCCACGCCGCGTGCAGGATGTGCATGAGATTGCAGGGCACGGCGTGGAAGCCACAGTGGACGGCCGCGCCGTGGTGGCGGGCAACGCGCGGCTGATGGGCCTGCGCGGCCTGCCCTTCACCCCCGCCGAGGGGGCGGGCACCGTTGTCTACCTGGCTGTGGACGGTCGGTTTGCAGGTTCCATTCTGATTGCGGATCGCGTCAAGCCCAACGCCCAGGCCGCCGTGGCGGCGCTTTCGCGGCAGGGGGTGCGCACAGTCATGCTGACCGGCGACACTGCCGCGGTGGCGGGCGAGGTGGCGAAGAACCTGGGCATCGACGAGGTACACGCCGATCTGCTGCCCGCCGACAAGGTGGAACGGCTGGAGGCCCTGCTGGCCGCCAAGCCGCCCAAGACCAACGTGGCCTTTACGGGGGACGGCATCAACGACGCGCCGGTGCTGACCCGCGCCGATATCGGCATTGCGATGGGCGCGCTGGGCAGCGACGCCGCCATTGAGGCCGCCGATGTTGTGCTGATGGACGACGATCCTGCCAAAATCAGCCTGGCCATGCAGATTGCCCGCAAGTGCATGGGCATCGTTTACCAGAATATCGTGCTGGCGCTGGGCGTCAAGGCCGTCTGTCTGGTGCTGGGCGCGCTGGGCATCGCCAATATGTGGTGGGCCGTGTTTGCCGATGTGGGCGTGATGGTGCTGGCCGTGCTGAACGCCACCCGGATGCTGGCCGCACGGCCGGGCGGGCGCTGAAAGGGCGCGCGTATTGCCGCGGCGGAACCGTCGCGCTGTTTCCGGGGATTGCGCCAAGCAATAGAAAAAACGCAGGCCGCAGCTCCCGTCCTTGGACGGGAGCTGCGGCCTGCGGCGTATTTCATGCAGGCGGCAGGCTGCGGTTTCAGCGGCCGGATTTCTGCAAATCGATCCAGGCAAGATCCCCGCGCTCCAGACCGTGGATCAGCACTTCGGCGGTGGCAATGTTGGTGGCCACCGGGATCATGTGCATATCGCACAGGCGCAGCAGGGTGGCATCGTTCGGCTCGCCGGGCTTGGCGCTGACAGGATCGCGGAAAAGCAACAGCATATCCACTTCGCCGCAGGCGATCATCGAGGCGATCTGCTCGCTGCCGCCCTTGCGGCCGGGGTACAGGCAGCGTATCTGAAGCCCGCAGGCATCATGGACGATCTTGCCGGTGACGCCGGTGGCAACCAGTTCGTTCTGAGATAATATGCGCACATACGCTGTGCAGAACTGCGCCATCAGCTCCTTGCGTGAGTCATGGGCAATCAGGGCGATTCTCATCCAAAATCTCTCTTTCGTAAAGTAGTTTATAGAAATATCATACTCTGCCGCACAGCGAATTGCAAGAAAATCCGGGATTTTTTTGCACGGATGGACAGGATTTTTACAAAAATTTCAGCAAATCTGCCATACAAAGAATCGCTTTGCCTAAAAATGGAATATAAATTTTGGCAAAACTGCGCGGCTTGGTCGTGCTATAATCAAGGTAACAAAGTATTGGCACAAGGAGGGAACACCATGAAAAAGTCTGCGCAGACGGTCATCCAGGAGGATCAATGCTATACCATCGCCGCGGCCAACGGCCGCGTGCTGGAGGTGGCGGATTTCAACACCGAAAACGGCGCTTCGGTTCGCCTGTGGAACTACGAGGGGCAGCCCTGGCAGCAGTGGTACTTTGTAGAAGCCGCGGACGGCGAATACCGCATCAAAAACCGCTTTACCGGCAAGGTAATGGACCTGGCGCTGGCCGGCGTGGCCAACGGCACTTGGGTACACCAGTGGGCCGTTACCTCGGGCACGGGGCAGCGCTGGCAGGTGGTGCCCGCCCAGAACGGCCGGGTAAAGCTGCGCAATGTCCTGGCCGATAAGGTCATCGATCTGGTGGGGATGCGGATGGAAAACGGCACCCAGGCCCAGATCTGGCAGGACGTGTACGGCGAAAACCAGCTTTGGACCGTCACGGCGGTACCGGCCCGGGTAATGGAGAAGGAACTGCCCCCGAAGCCGGAAAAAACGGGCCGCGTTCTATCCACCCGCACCCAGACGGGGAAGGGCGAGCGGGCCAAAAAAACGGCAGGCAAGGCCGCCAGGCGGCCATCAAAAGCAAAAGAATCGAACAACCGCTGATTTGTCCGCCGCGGAGTTTGCCGCGGCGGATTTTTGCTGCCGGGACGGCCGCGCCGCGGCGGCGGGCAAAACCAAAGGGGGCGCGGAGGCCCCCGCGGGACGGCGTGCTTCTTGTGCGGCGCGGATTTTGCTGCTATAATAGGCTAAAACGTTCCGCCGTACATGCAAAAACGAAGCGCCAGAAGCCAACGTCAAGCAAAAACGAAAAAGTTGTAAAAAGTTGAAAAGGGAAGCCGCACAGTCCGTGTGCCGGGATGCCGGGTGCGGCGCGGCGATAGAAAGGCAGTCAGATTTTATGCAGTTTAGCGAGCTTTCCATCCGGCCTGAAATTTTGCGCGCCACCGAGGCGATGGGCTTTACCGAAATGACCGAGGTACAGGAGAAGGCGATCCCCCTGATGCTGGAAGGCCACGATATGATCGCCAAGGCGCCCACCGGCACCGGCAAGACGGTTGCCTTCGGCATACCGATTTTGTCCCGCGTGGACACGGCACGGCAGACCCCCCAGGCCGTGATTTTAAGCCCCACGCGGGAGCTTGCCCAGCAGATCGCGCTGGATCTTTGCCATCTGGCCCAGTTTATGCCAAAGGTCAAGGTGGTCTGCGTGTACGGCGGCGCCGCGCTGGAAAAACAACAGCAGGAGCTGCGCGAGGGCTGCCAGATCGTGGTGGCCACGCCGGGGCGGCTGATGGACCACTACAAGCATCATGCCATTGATCTTTCGGGCGTTGAGACGGTCGTGCTGGACGAGGCCGACGAGATGCTGAACATGGGCTTTTACAAGGATGTGCGGCATATCATCGATCTGCTCAAAAACCGCAAGTCGCTCTCGATGTTCTCGGCCACCATCAGCCGGGAGGTGCTGGATATCGGCTGGCTGTACCAGCACAACGCCGCCGAGGTGGAGATTCGCCCCGAGCTGGACAGTATGCCCAAGATCACCCAGTACAAGCTGCTGACCACCGGGCGGGACAAGCTGGCCGATCTGGCCCAGATCATTCTGGGGCAGGACTATAAGAGGGTGATGGTGTTTTGCAACACCCGGTTTGCCACCGGCACCCTGGCCAACCAGTTGGCGCGCCACCATTTCAACGTCGATTGCCTGCACGGCGATCTTTCCCAGGCCGAGCGAAATCGCATTATGAAGCGGTTCAAGGGCGGCGAGATCGCGGTGCTGGTGGCCACCGATGTGGCGGCCCGCGGCATCGACGTATCGGATGTGGATGCAGTCATCAATTACGACGTGCCCGAGGAGAATGAGCATTACACGCACCGCATCGGCCGCACGGGCCGCGCACGGCGGGAGGGCGCAAGCTATCTGTTTTACACCAAGGCCGAGGAAGGCAGGGTGGACACCCTGCTTCGGCTGACCCGCAACACCGAGGACTGCAAGCCGGTTCATTTTGATTTCAACCACGAAAAACTGATCGTGGAGGAACCCAAAAAGGTGGATAAATTCCAGATCAAAACCTATTTTTGAGCGGCGCGCCGCCGCGCCTGCCCGCAGCGAAAAAAGGAAGCACCGCCCCGGCAGCTGTTTCGGCTGCAGGGGCGGTGCTTTTTGCCGGTGCGGTAAAAAAACCGGGCGCGGCGTCTTTTGGAGCATGGCGCAGAAAGTGCGCGGCAAAGAAGGCCGCGGCGGCGCTTTCGCGCTGTTTCGGGGGAGTTGCTCTAGGCCGCGACATTGATGGAGGGGGCGGACCAGCTGCCGTCCAGCACGGCCTTGCCCGGCAGGTAGATGCGAAGGTAGAGATGGAAGCCCTCGGTGCCGGTGGGCAGCCAGTTGGGGGCAAGGGCCGGGTCGGCGGGCGGGTCGGACTGAAGGTAAAGATCCAGCGAACCGTCGGCATTTTTTACAAAGGGACTGCGGTCGTTGATGCAGTAGCGGTCGATCGGGTTATCGATCAGCAGGTCGTCGGCGTCTCGATAGGCCGTGACCGACCAGAATCCGCCCTCGGCCACCGGGGGCAGCGCGCCCGCGTCAAAATGAAGGACGTACCGTTTGGCGCCGGTCAGCGCCGCGCCGGCACTGTCGGTGCCGGTTTTGGGGTAAAGCGCTACCGAGACGGGGTTGGCGCCCAGCCCCGCCAGGGCCACCAGCGCCCGGTATTCGTAGGCTGTGCCAAATTCGGCGATCGGGCTGCCGAAAAACGACCACACCCCGTTTTGGGACATATACTGTTGGCTGTCCGCGTTCAGCTCGGCGCGCAGATCGCGCAGCATCGCCTTCCAGCGCGCGGCGGCGGCGTCGGGATCGCCCAGCACGGCGGGATCAAAGGACAGACCGGGGCCGACCGAGATCGTTTTCAGCTCGGCCATAAGCGGCGCATCGGCATCGGCGGGCGGGTTATCGGCCAGCAGCTCGTTGGCCAGCGTAAAATAGTCGGCGGGGGAAAGGCCCAGAACGTGTTCCACGGGCACAAAATCCCGCGCGGGATCGTAACTGCCCTGCGCCGGGGCGGTATCGCCGCGCTGGTATTGGGCCAGCGGCATCGCTCGCATTTTGGACTGGATCGCGCGGACGTTGGCAAGGTCGTCCTGCCCGGCGCACAGCGTCCGGCCAATGACCCAGGCCATCGAGGTGGGCAGTGCCACACGGGTCATCCCGGCGGGAACCGCGCCCGCAAAGTTTGGCCCGGTGAAAAGGTAGGTACGGGCCTCGTCGCCGTCCCCGCCCGTGCCCAGCACCTGCACGCAGTTGGTGTAGGCGTCCAGCACCTCAAACGAGAAAAAGCGGCCGGCGGCGGGCTTTTCCATCACAACCGCATCCTGCCGCAGATCCAGGCAAAGCTGGGTGTAGACGGTGTCCACGTTGGGGGTGACCACGCTGCGGGATTCGGCGGTGGCCAGCCCCGCCGCGTGGATAAGCTGGTTGACCGGCGCCTGGGTGCTGGTGGCCGTCACCGTGTTGGTCATCTTGTCCATCGTGGCCCGCATGATGACGAGCGGAAAGGTGTAAACGTAGGCGTCGTGCAGGGTTTTCCAGGCCGCGTCCGACGAGGCGCCGGCGGCGGTTCCGGCGGCAGCCGTATCGGCTGTGGCGGAGGCGGCAGACCCGCCGCTGATGCCGCACCCGACCAGCCCCAGCGACAGAACTGTGGAGAACAGCAGATGAGCAAACCGTAAAGATTTCATAAGCAAAAAGCCTTCCTTCCTGTTGCGGCGGGGCAAAAGGGAAAACCGAAAATCAACGTGGCTCGCCTGCCCCGCTGCGGCCGTTTTTCCGGGATGATTTTGGATCAAGATACGACAGGGATATCCTCTATAGCATACCAGCTTTTTATCGGTATGCACAGGGCAAAATCTATATTTTACATTTTTCCGCAAAACGGCGCGTAGCGCCGGGCCTGCTTTGGCGGTAAAACCGGCAGCGTCCCCAAAATACTGCCGCGGCCATGCAGCGAACAGCGCCCTGCAGAAAAAAAGAATACAAAAAAATACGCCCGAAATGTCACAAGAATACGATTTATAAAGAAGCAAACCGAAAGATTTCTATTGACAGGAATCGGGGAGCGGTGCTATGCTGTTTTACAGGAATTCCCTGCCAGGCGCAGGGGCAAAACACCATTTTACAGGAGGGAATTGTATGGCAAGACCAAAGGGAAGCAAGAATAAAAAGAATCCCGTATCAAACGCAGGTACGTTGGAAACAGTCGCCGCCGCCAAAAAGAACCTGGGGGAGGAGATCGACGCTCTGACCGCCGCCGTGGAGGAAGCCGCGCAAACGCTTAAGGATAAAAAGGCGGAGTTGAAGACGGCGCAGAAAAAGCTGGAAAAGCTGGAAAAGCAGGAGGCCGCCGCGCAGGAGGCCGCCGCGCAGGAAGCGAAACGAGCCGAGGCATCCCGGCTGCTGGACGCATTTTTGGCCAGCGGAAAATCCTTGGATGAAGTGCTGGAAGTTTTAAAATAAAAAGCGCTAGCACTTAACCCGCCGCAGCGCGATGACCGGCCCTTTTATGGCCGTCACCGCGCTGCGGCGGTTTTTTTGGCGGGGCTAAAAAAGAAAACGGAATCAAAAAAAACTGCGCGGAAAACCACGCAGACGAAACAATGGAAAAGCAGCGGCAATGGTTTTCGCACCTGGGTGGTTGCGCTGTCTGGCGCGAGCCCCGGAAAGGGCGCGACGATTCCGCCGCGGCCGCCTTTGGCGCGTTCTTTCTGCGTCATGCTCTAAAAAACTGTCGCAAACATATGCAGGGCGGCGGAATAAAAAAAACGTACCGTAGCGGCTGGCGGCGCGGCAGCCTTGCGGGCAGGCGTATAAGGGCCGCGCAGAAGCCGGCCGCGCCAGAACGCGGGGGCTTTCAACAATTTCCGGCTGAAACGGTGAAGAACAGAAGAACAAAAGAAAAACGGTCAAAAAAAGAAGAGCCGCAACCCATCAGTTGGCATGGCCCTCCACTTTGATCAATAAAAACAAATAAAAAATAAACCGCCTAAATCAACGAATGAACGTTGCCTTTAGACGGATTGGTGCGCGGTACAGGACTCGAACCTGTGACCTCCTGCACGTCAAGCAGATGCTCTACCAGCTGAGCTAACCGCGCTTATCCTGTGGGTGGCGCCGCCATACTACCGGCGACTAGGATAGTATACCGAACTTTTTCGGAAAAATCAAGCCCCCAAACCGAAAAAACGCAAAAAAATCTTGAGATTTTCCGCGCGAACCGCAAATCCGCTAAAAAAAGCCGGGGCTTTTTCTTGCCCGCACCCCTCGCGGTGTGGTATACTGAAACGGTTATTATGGAGAGGTGTAAGTATGCGAATTTTGGGCATCGACCCCGGCTATGCCATCGTGGGCTGGGGCGTGGTGGAGTATGTGGGCAACCGGTTTGTTCCGGTGGGGTACGGCGCGGTCTGCACCGACAAGGACACCCCCTTTGAACAGCGGCTGATCGAAATTTACGACGGTGTGCGTCAGGTCTGCGAGACCTATCGCCCCGAGGCGCTTGCCATTGAAAAACTGTATTACCAGCACAACCAGACCACCGTGATCGGGGTGGCGGAGGCGCGCGGCGTTATTTTGCTGGCGGCGGCCCAGTGCGGCGTGCCGATTTTTGAGTACACGCCGATGCAGGTCAAGCAGGCCGTCACCGGCTACGGCAAAGCCATGAAAAAGCAGATCCAGGAGATGACCCGGATCCTGCTCCATCTGGAAACCATCCCCAAACCCGACGATACCGCCGACGCGCTGGCCATGGCCGTGACCCACTGCCATTGCAGCCGCAGCCGGATCATGGGCGCCGCGCCCCGCTGAGCGGCTTGCGGCGGTCCGGTACGCGTTGCTTCACCATTTTGAAGGCCCCACAGGAGGTGCCATGCAATGATCTACTGCCTGAGCGGCGAAATCGTCAAGAAAAACCTCGACACGGTGGTCATCAGCTGCGGCGGGGTGGGCTACCTGGCCCAGGTGCCGCCCACCGTCAGCGGCGCGCTGCCCGCCGTGGGCGGCAAAGCCACCCTTTATACCTTTATGAATGTGACGGAGAACGACGTCGCCCTCTATGGCTTTGCCAGCGAGGAACAGCAGGCCTGCTTTAAGATGCTGATCTCGGTTTCCGGCGTAGGCCCCAAGGCCGGGCTGGCCATCCTTTCGGTCATGAGCCCCGAGAAGGTGGCTCTGGCCGCCTCCTCGGGCGACCACAAGGCGTTCACGGCGGCCAGCGGCGTAGGCCCCAAGCTGGCGCAGCGGATCGCGCTGGAGCTTAAGGATAAGGTGGGCAAGGGGCTGGCCGCGGGCATCGGCTTCGGCGGCGACGCGCTGGCCGCCCCCGCCCCCCAAAGCGCCGCCGCGCAGGCGGTGGCCGCGCTGGCCGCGCTGGGGTACAGCACCTCGGACGCGGCGGCCGCCGTCAACCGCATCGACGATTCGCTGCCGGTGCAGGACATCATCAAGATCGCGCTGCGCGGGCTTTCGCGCGGGTAAGCGGCGCCTGCTTCGGCCGCGCCCTGCATCCCGGCACGCCGCAGCGGGCGGCGCCGCCCTGAAATAAAGGAGTTTCAACTTGAAAGACGAGTATTCGGTGGACCCCACCCGCCTGGTCAGCCCGGACGCCTCGGCGGCCGACGCGGAGGAGAACAACCTTCGCCCCAAAACGCTGGACGAGTACATCGGCCAGGCAAAGGTCAAGGAAAATCTGAGCATCTACCTCAAGGCCGCCCAGCTGCGGGGCGAGCCGATGGATCATATTCTGCTGTACGGCCCTCCGGGCCTTGGCAAAACCACGCTGGCCGGGATCATCGCGCAGGAGATGGGGGTGCAGATCCGCATTACCTCGGGCCCGGCCATCGAGAAGCCGGGGGATCTGGCCGCCCTGCTGACCAACCTGCAGGAGGGCGACGTGCTGTTTATCGACGAGATCCACCGCCTGTCCCGCCAGGTGGAGGAGGTGCTGTACCCTGCGCTGGAGGATTACGCCCTCGATATCATGATCGGCAAGGGGCCTTCGGCCCAGAGCATCCGCATCAATCTGCCCCGGTTCACGTTGGTGGGCGCCACCACCCGGGCCGGGCAGCTGACGGGGCCGCTGCGCGACCGCTTCGGCGTTCTGCTCAAGCTGGAACCCTACGCGCCCGATGAGCTGGCCCGCATCATCACCCGCAGCGCGGGCATTCTGGCCGTGCCCATCACGCCGGAGGGCGCGCTGGAACTGGCAAGCTGCGCCCGCGGCACCCCCCGCGTCGCCAACCGGCTGCTCAAAAGGGTGCGGGATTTCGCAATGGTCAAGGGCGAGGGCATCATCGACCGGGACGCTGCCAAGGGCGCCCTCAAACAGATGGACATCGACAGGCTGGGCCTTGACGAGCTGGACCGCAACCTGCTTCGCGCCGTGATCGAAAAGTACGGCGGCGGCCCCGTTGGGCTGGATACCCTGGCCGCCGTGCTGGGGGAGGAAAGCGTCACGCTGGAGGATGTCTGCGAGCCGTACCTGATGCAGATGGGCTTTTTGACCCGCACCCCGCGCGGCCGCTGCGTGACCCGGATGGCCTATGAGCATCTGCGCCTGCCCATCCCCCGCCACCTGCAGGCCGACGACGAACTGGACGGCCAGCAGACGATGTACTGACGGCGCCGGGCGCTGCAAGCCGCCGTTTTCGGCGGTTTGCTCAACAAGAAATATTCATATTTGTTCACTATGATAGAAAGAGGTACACGCTATGCGCCCCGCTGATACCTGGCAGGACTATGAACTGCTTGACGCCACCAACCACAACCGTCTGGAACGCTGGGGCGCCGCCCTGCTTGTCCGGCCCGATCCCCAGGTGATCTGGAAAAACGCACCGGCCAGCCCGCTCTGGGCAAAGGCGGATGCGGTCTACCACCGCTCGGCCAAGGGGGGCGGCAACTGGGAGACCCGGCGCCCGCTGCCGGAAAAATGGACCATCCGCTGGCAGGAGCTGACCCTGATCGTCAGCCCCACGGGGTTCAAGCACACCGGCGTTTTTCCGGAGCAGGCCGTAAACTGGGCCTGGTACCGGGAAAAAATCGAGGCGCGGCGCCAGCAGAGCGGCGCGCCGGTGCGGGTGCTGAACCTGTTCGGCTACACGGGAGGCGCCACGCTGGCCTGCCTGTCGGCCGGGGCCGCCGTTACCCATGTGGACGCTTCCCGCGGGATGGTGGCCTGGGCGCGGGAGAACGCCGCCGCCAACGGCTTTGCCGCCCGCCCCTGCCGCTGGATTGTGGACGACTGCGCCAAGTTTGTGCAGCGGGAGATTCGCCGGGGCGCCGTGTACGACGCGGTCGTCATGGATCCGCCCAGCTATGGCCGCGGCCCGAACGGCGAAATCTGGAAGCTGGAGGACAACGTGTACGATCTGATCACCCTGTGCGCCGGGGTGTTGAGCGACACGCCGCTGTTTTTTGCGATCAACAGCTACACGGAGGGGTTAAGCCCCGCCGTGATGGAGTACATTGTGCGCACCGGGCTTTGCCCCCGCTTTGGCGGGGCCACCGGCTGCGACGAGATCGGGTTGCCGGTATCGGCCACCGGGGGCGTGGTGCCCTGCGGCGCCACGGCCTTCTGGCAGGCCGAATAATGCGCCGCCGCGGCTTCCTTGCCGCGTTCTTTCCGCGGCAAGCGCCAGAGGAAAAAAGGGCCGCCGCGTGGGCGGCAGAGGGGAAAAACATGGAGCAGGCAATGCTTTGCGCACAGGACGTGCGGTTCCGCTACGATCCCGAACAGCCCGCGTGGGCCGTGGACGGGGTGAGCGTGGAGTTCCACAAGGGAGAGTTCGTAGCCGTGCTGGGTGCCAACGGCTGCGGAAAATCAACGCTGGCCAAACACTTCAACGCGATCCTGCTGCCCGAGACCGGCACCGTGCTGGTGGAGGGGATGGACACCCGCGTGGAGGAAAAGCTTTACGACATCCGCCAGAAGGTGGGCATGGTGTTCCAAAACCCGGACAACCAGATCGTGGCGACCGTGGTGGAGGAGGACGTGGCCTTTGCGCTGGAAAACCTTGGCGTGCCTACCGGGGAGATGCGCGCGCGGGTGGACGCCGCCATGCAGATGACCGGCATCTACGATAAGCGGGAGAAGGCCCCGCACAAGCTTTCGGGCGGGCAAAAGCAGCGGGTGGCCATCGCGGGCGTCATCGCCATGCGGCCGGACTGCCTGGTGCTGGACGAATCCACCGCCATGCTGGACCCGCGCGGGCGGGAATCGGTGATGAAAACCATCCGCCGCCTCAACCGGGAGTACGGCATTTCGGTGGTGGCCATCACCCACTATATGGAGGAGGCCGCCCAGGCCGACCGCGTGCTGGTGATGAGCGCCGGGCGGATCGTGATGGAAGGCACCCCCAAACAGATTTTCAGCCAGACGGCCCGGCTGCGCGGCTACCACCTGGATGTGCCCCAGGCCGCCGAGCTGCGGGATGAGCTGGTCAAGGCCGGGCTGCCCCTGCCCGAAGGGATCATCGAGCCGGAGGAATGCGCCCAGGCCCTGTACGCGCTGCTGGCTGGCGGCGGGCCTGCCGGCACACCGGCGTGACCGGCGGATAGGCCGGGAACGATTTGCGGAAGAAACCAACCCCGCGCAGGAGCAGAACGCAGAAAACGGCGCGGCAAGGGCCGCCGCGGCGGAATTGCCGCGGTATTTCTGAAAAACTGCCCAGGGCGGGCATACAGGCGGGAACATCACCGGCCAACCGGGATATATCCCGCGGGGAGGATACGATTTTGGCGGATATCATACGGGCGGAACATTTGCGCTACGTTTACAACGCGGGGATGCCGGACGAGACGGCCGCGCTGGACGACGTCAGCTTTTCGATCGCGGAGGGGGATTTTGTCGGGGTCATCGGGTCCACCGGCAGCGGGAAATCCACCCTCATCAGCCATTTCAACGGCCTGAACCGGCCCACGGGCGGCAAAATTTTCGTGGACGGGCGGGATATGTGGTCCGAGGGCGAAAACCTGCGGGATTTTCGTTTTCTGGTGGGGCTGGTGTTCCAGTACCCGGAGTACCAGCTGTTTGAGGAGACCTGTGCCAGGGACATCGCGTTCGGGCCTAAAAACATGGGCCTGGACGATGCCGAGGTGGCCCGCCGCGTGAAGGAGGCCGCCGCGTTCACCGGCCTGAACGAGGAACTTTTGGGCCGCAGCCCGTTTGAACTTTCGGGCGGGCAGAAGCGCCGGGTGGCCATTGCGGGCGTGATGGCCATGGAGCCCCGGATCCTGGTGCTGGACGAGCCCGCCGCCGGGCTTGACCCCGAGGGGCGTGACACGATTCTGTCCCAGATACAGGCCTACCACAAAAAAACCGGCATCACGGTGGTGCTGGTCAGCCATTCGATGGAGGACATTGCCAAGTATGCCAACCGGGTGCTGGTGATGGATCACGCCAGGGTGGCCATGTACGATACCGTGGAAAAGGTGTTTGCCCGCGCGCCCGAGCTGCTGGCGCTGGGGCTTTCGGTGCCGCAGGTGACCAAAATCTTTTTGCGGCTGCGGGAACTGGGGCTGGCCATCCCCACCGACGTCTATACGATGCCCTATGCGGTAAAAACCATCCTGCGCGCCTGGCAGGCGCAAAACGGGGAAGGGGGCGGCGCCGATGCTTCGTGACATTACGATCGGCCAGCACTTTCCCGGCAGCTCGATCGTGCATCGGTGCGACCCGCGGCTTAAAATCCTTGTCACCATCGCCTACATCGTGGTGCTGTTTATGGCCGCCAACCCGCTGGGCATCGCCCTCTCGCTGGGGATGCTGGTGCTGCTGTACGGCGTGGCCAAAATTCCCTACAAGCTGATTTTGAAAAGCCTCAAGCCCATTGTTCCGATCATTCTGTTCACCTCGGTGCTGAACCTGTTCTTCATCACCGAGGGGGGAACCCCGCTGTTCCACTGGTGGATTTTTACCGTCTACCCGGCGGGCGTGCGCTACGCGGTGCTGATGAGCGTGCGCGTGGTGGCGCTGATCGCAGGCACCAGCCTGCTGACCTACACCACCAGCCCTATTGTGCTGACGGACGCCATCGAAAGCCTGCTGCGCCCGCTGGCCAAACTTCGCTTTCCGGTGCATGAGCTGGCCATGATGATGACCATCGCCCTGCGGTTCATCCCGACTTTGATCGACGAGACCGAGAAGATTATGAACGCCCAGAAAGCGCGGGGCGCGCGGCTGGACAACGGCAAATTTTCCGAGCGGATCCGGGCGCTGGTGCCTATTTTGATCCCGCTGTTCATCAGCGCCTTCCGCCGCGCCGACGAGCTGGCCATGGCCATGGAATGCCGCTGCTATCATGGCGGCGAGGGCCGCACCAGGCTCAAGGTGCTGCACTTCGGCAAAAGCGACCTGCTCTGCGCCGCAGCTTCGGCCGCGATGCTGGGCGGCGTTCTGGTCACCCGCTGGTTTGTGCCGGGGCTGTAAGGAGGACGCTATGCCAAACGCAACGCAAGACGCGCGGCGGCAGCCGCAGAGCGCCCCGCCCCCCTGCAACGTGCGGGTGTGGCTGGCGTACCAGGGCACCCGGTACGCGGGCTTTCAGGTGCAGCCCAACGGGCTTTCGGTCTGCGCGGTATTCCAGAACGCGCTGGAGGCCCTGCTGGGCGCCCGGCCCGACGTAAAGGGGTGCAGCCGCACCGATGCGGGCGTTCACGCGCTGCGCTTCGCCCTCAATTTCTGGTACGCGGGGCGGGTGCCGGTGGCCAGGCTGCCCGCGGCCCTCAACGCCCACCTTCCGCCTGATGTGCGGGTGCTGGCCGCCGAGGCCGTGCCGCCGGACTTTCACGCCCGGTATGCGGCCCACGAAAAAACCTATTGCTACCGGTTGCGCAACGCGCCGGTCGATCTGCCGTTCGACGCGGCCTTCGTCTGCCGAATCTGGCCTGCGCTGGAGCTTGACGCCATGCGCCGCGCGGCCGCCGGGTTTGTGGGCACCCACGATTTTCTGGCCCTGTGCGCCGCGGGTTCCAGCGCGGCGGCCCACGGCGACACGGTGCGCACCGTGTCCGACTGCCGCGTGCTGCAAAGCGCCGACGATCCCGCGCGGCTGACGGTTACGGTTACGGCCAACGGATATCTGTACCACATGGTGCGGATACTGGCCGGGACGGTGGTGGCCGCCGGGCAGGGCAGGTTTGACCCGGATTTTGTGCCGGCCCTGCTGGCAAGCCGGAACCGGCGCCTGGCCGGGCCTACGCTGCCGGCGCGGGGACTGTTCCTGACCGATGTGCGGTACGGGGACGGCGGGCCGACGGCGGGCCAATGCCAATAAGGAACAGAACCCGCGCACGGCGCACGCCGCAAGACCCGCCGCGCTGCGGTTATACGTTTGAGGAAAGGGGATGGGCGGACTGTTTGGCAGCAAAGAGGAAAAGGAACGCCAGGCGCGGATGCAGCGCCTGCTGGCGCGCGACCGCGATCTTCCGCCCGAGGACCCGGTGCCGACGGGCCAGCTGCCGCCCATACCGGGCATCGAAATGCCCCACCGTACGCACCGCGCGGCGGAGGATGAGGATGAAAAGCGGACCCGCCGCCCGGCAGGCCGCACCAAAAGCCTTTCGGCCATCCAAAAAAAACACCGGCGCCGCCGCAATCTGCTGCTGGGGGCGCTGGCACTGGCCGCGGCCATCGCCGTGGCGGCCTTCACGGGGGCCGTGGGATCCTCCATCGCCCTGCTGGACGATGTGGTGGATTCGGCCACGCTGGCCTTCTCGCCCTCCGGCGGGGGCTACCCCGCCACCACCGGCATCACCCAGCCCTACGCGATCCAGACGCTGGCGGGCGGCTTTGTGGAGCTGGGCGCCGAGGATGTGGCCGTGTATTCCGCCAAGGGCGGCAAGATACGCGCTTTCCAGCCGGGGTACGCACGGCCCTCCATTGCGGTTGGCAACACCCGCTTTTGCGTTTATAACCGCTCGGGCACCGAGCTGCGGGTGGAAAGCCGCACCAAAAACCTTTACACCAAAAATTTTACCGACGGCATTCTGCTCTGCGCCATGAGCCGCAACGGGTCCACGGCCGTCGTCACCCAGTCCAGCCGGTATGCGGCCCAGGTAACGGTCTATGACCCGCTGTTTGTGGAAAAATATCTCTGGCAGCCCACCCAGGACGACGGCACGCCGGTATCGCTGGCTTTTGCCACCGATAGCCATCGCTTTGCGGCGGGGTGCCTTTCGGCCAAAAACGGCCAGCTCAACACGACGGTGTTTTTGATGGATACAGCCACCGATACCGTTACGGCCAGCTATACGGCCACGGCGGGCGCCATGGTTTTACAACTTCACTGGCTTTCCCCCACCCGGCTGCTGGCCGTGTTCGACAGCTATGCCGCCATCCTCAACCCAGCCGACGGCGCGGAGGCTGCCCGCTTTGATTACGGCGGCGCCACCCTGCGCGGGGTATCGGTAGCGGGCAAAAACACCGCGTTTTTGCTGACAGGCAGCGCAGGCAGCGTGCTGAATCTGCGGGACGATTCCCTTCGCCAGCAGGCGCAGGTGCTGGTGGGCCAGGCCGAGACGGTATCGGCCACCCGCACGGCGGTCTATGTTCTTGGCGCCCGCACCGTGCGCAGCTACCGCTTTGACGGCACCTGCGCCTGGGAGACAGCCTGCGATGCCCAGCCCCTGACGGTGCTGGACGCCGCCCAAACCCTGCTGTTTACCGGCGAGCAGGCCGCCGTGCTGACGGCGCCCGCTGCCGCCGGCAGCGCCGCATCCTGAACCTGCGCTTGATCCGTTTGCATCGACAAGGCCGCCCGGAGGCGGCGGGGAGGTATATTTTGCAGTTTTCCATTGGGTTCGTCTATGACGTTTTGCTGCTGCTGCTGTTTGTGCTGGTGGCGGCATCCGGGCTGCGGCAGGGGTTTCTGGCCGGGCTTGTTCGCCTGGCGGGAGCCGTGGCCGCCATCGTTGGCGGCAACTGGTTTGCCAAAACCTACGCTGCGCCGCTGTATGACAAATATATCGGCACCACCATCGGGGAGAAGGTGGCTGCCGCCGTGGCCGAGCAGGGAGCCGATCTTCCCGCGCTGCTGGCCAAATACGCGGCGTTTTTGCCGGAAACGGCCCGCAACAGCATCGTGCTTTCGCTTCAATCGGCCGGCGACGCCGCCAACAGCGATCTGGCGGCCCGCGTGGTGGCCGCCATGCAGCCGGTGGTCCTGCCGTTTTTGACCATGCTGCTGTTTTTGCTGGCCGTGGCCGTGCTGCGGGCCGTCGTTCAGTTTTTGGTCCGGCTGCTGCGCGGCTTTAACGGCCTGCCGGTGCTGGGCACCTTCAACAAGATGCTGGGCCTTGTGTTTGGCATCGTGATCGGCACGCTGGACTGCTGGCTGGTCTGCATGGCGCTGTGGATGGCGGCCTCGGCCACCGGCGGAAGAATCGACTGGCTTTCGACCTCCGCGCTCAGCCAGAGCGTTCTGTATAGCTTTTTCTCCCGCTTCAACCCGCTGCTGATGCGGTAACAATCCGCGCGGAGCCGCGCGGAACGGCCCCGTAAAACGTTCGTGGAAAATTTGGCTTTTGAATAGAAAAGAGGGGACAGAACCAAATGTTGTGTGTACGCTGCAAAAAACGAACCGCTGTTGTGTTTATACAGCGGATGGAGGGCGGCAAGCCCATCCAGGAGGGCTATTGCCTGACCTGTGCGCGGGAGCTGCACATCAAGCCGGTGGACGACATGATGAAGCAGTTCGGCGTGTCCGATCAGGATCTTGAAAACATGGAGGAGCGGATGGCGAGTTTTCTGGCCGAGGCCGGGCAGCAGGGCCTGGTGCCCACCGGCCAGGAGGAGGACAGCCCCGATTTGCCCGAGGAGGGCGAGGACGGCTTTGTGCCGGGCGGCAGCCCGACCTTCCCGTTCGGGTTTGGCGCCAAGGCCGAGCCCGGCGAGGAGGCTGAACCCAAAAAGGGCGGCAAGCGCCCGCCCCGCCGCAAATTTCTGGACAACTACTGCGAAAACCTGACCGAGAAGGCCCGCAAGGGCAAGATCGACCATATTGTGGGCCGTGACCGCGAAATTTACCGCACCGTGCAGATTTTGTGCCGCCGCCAGAAGAACAACCCCTGCCTGATCGGCGAGGCGGGCGTCGGCAAGACGGCCATCGCGGAGGGAATCGCCCAGCGGATTGCGGAGGGCAACGTGCCCGCCCGCCTGCAGGATAAGGAAATCTACCTGCTGGATCTGACCGCCCTTGTGGCGGGCACCCAGTTTCGCGGCCAGTTTGAGCAGCGGGTCAAGGGGCTTCTGGCCGAGATCCGCAGCGCCGGCAACATCATACTGTTTATCGACGAAATTCACAATATTGTGGGCGCGGGCGATTCCGACGGCGCCATGAACGCCGCCAACATCATGAAGCCGGCCCTTTCCCGCGGGGAAATGCAGGTCATCGGCGCCACCACCTTCACCGAGTACCGCAAGTACATTGAAAAGGATCAGGCGCTGGAACGACGTTTTCAGCCCGTCAAGGTGGAGGAGCCCTCGCTGGCGGATACGATCGAGGTCATCAAGGGCATCAAAATCTATTACGAGCAGCACCACTGCGTCCGGGTGCCGGATGCCATCGTTCACAGCGTGGTTCAGCTCTCGGAGCGGTACATCACCGACCGTTTTCTGCCAGACAAGGCCATCGACCTGCTGGACGAATCCTGCGCCTGCTGCAACCTGCGTCACCCCGAAATCACCGAGCTGCTTACCCTGCAAAAAAAGATTGCCGGGCTGGAGGAGCAGGAGCATACCCTTGAAAACCCGGAGGAAAACCCCAACGGCGACACCGCCATCGACTACGAGGAGCTGGCCAAGGTCAAGACCGAGCTGGCTCGCCAGCGTGCCATGCTGCCCGCGCTGGAGCTGCGCACCGCCGATATCGCGGTGACGATGGAGGACGTTGCCAAGGTCGTCGAGCTGTGGACCGGCATCCCGGCCGTCAAGATCCAGGAGAGCGAGTACACCAAGCTGCTTGGCCTGGAGGACGCCCTCAAAGCCCACATCATCGGCCAGGACGAAGCCGTGCATCAAGTGGCGCAGGCCATCAAGCGGAGCCGGGCCGATCTTTCAGGCCGCCGCCGTCCGGCCAGCTTCATCTTTGTCGGGCCTACCGGCGTGGGCAAAACCGAGCTTGTCAAGCAGCTGGCCGCCCAGTTGTTTGATACCGTGGACCCGCTGATCTCGATCGATATGAGCGAGTACATGGAAAAGTATGCGGTCAGCCGCCTGATCGGCTCGCCGCCGGGCTATGTGGGCTACGACGAGGCCGGCCAGCTGACCGAGAAGGTTCGCCGTCATCCCTACAGCGTCGTGCTGTTTGACGAGATCGAGAAAGCGCACCCCGATGTGATGAACATCCTGCTGCAAATTCTGGACGAGGGCAAAATCAACGACGCGCAGGGCCGTACCGTCGATTTTTCCAACACGGTCATCTGCATGACCTCCAATGCGGGCAGCACCGACCACGCGGGCGAAACAGGCTTCAACAAGACTGCCGAGCAGATCAGCCGCAACAAGAGCATGAAGGCCCTGCAGGAGTTTTTGCGGCCTGAATTTTTGGGCCGTGTGGACGAGGTGATCACCTTCCGCCCGCTGGAGCAGGCCGATCTGGAGCGCATTGCGGCCCTGATGCTGGACGAGTACAAGCCCGGCATGGCGGCGCGGGGCGTCACGCTCGGCTACACGCCGGCGGCGCTGACGGCCATCGTGGCCAAGAGCAGCGCCAAGTACGGCGCGCGGGAGCTGCGCCGCACGATCCGCCGCGAGGTGGAGGACCCCGTGGCCCAGGCCCTGATCGAGGGGCGGCTGGGCCGGGGCGGTGTCGTCACGGTGGACGTCGCGCCGGAAACCGGCGCACTGACCCTGATGCTGCCGGAAAAGGCCGCGGAGAAAGTGGATGCGGCCGTGCAGGACTGAGCCAAAAAACAGAAATTGACAGCCTGCCCGCCGCCCGGCGGGCAGAAGGCGGGCTGCCGCGATGCGAAGGAGGATGCCGCCATGCGGAAACAACAAAACGGGCCGGGGCGCTGGCGGCGGCTGGCCGTTGCGCTGCTGGCGGCCGTGCAGCTGGCGGGCTGCGCGGCGGTGCTGCCGGGCTCTTCCGGGCAGGGGGCATGGGGCGGAAGCGAGGCCGAACCGATGCCGGACGGCGGCGGCAGCCAGCCGTTTGGCGGCGGCGCCCCTGCGGCGCGGGATTACACGGCGCGGGATATCGCCTACGGCAGCGCCAAAACGCTGGACGAGGTAACTGCCGTGGTCAGTGTCTATCTGGACGAGGGGCAGGGCACCCATGCCTGGGACGACGACAGCATCGCCGAAAGCCGAAGGCAAATTTCGCAGGCGGCGGTCTGGATCACCTCGGCCTGCCGGGGCTACGGCGCCGCAGCGCCGCTGGTATTTGACGACGGCAGCGAAAATTGCCCGCTGTTCTGTCACACCGCCTACGACGGCTGGTTTACAGGCGGCAAGGACGCCGACGAGGGCGACGATTTTTACGACGCCATGGACGCCCTGTGCGCCAGGCTGGACACTTCCGCGCTGGAAGCCGCCTACAACACCGACAGCGTGGCTTTTCTGGTGTTTTTGCCGGTGGCGGGCAGCTCCTACACGATGGTGCATTACCAAAGCGACGGCGCGGCCTACTACTAGGAGTACAGCTGCCTTTACCGCTACGACGCCTGGGCCGATACGCCCGGTACGGCGGAAGGGCCGATGGTGTGCGCGCATGAGCTGCTGCACCAGTTTGGCGCGGCGGATCTCTACGAGGGCAGCAGCGATGCCGAGGTGACCCCTGAACTGACCGACTTTGTGACGGAAAACTGGCCGACTGCCATCATGCTGGACACCGGCCTGCCCGGTGAACCCGCCCGGGTGCTTTGCCCGGTCACGGCCTACCGGCTGGGGCTGATCTCCACCTTTGACGGATTGGAAAATTTCCCTGCGCTGGCAGCCACCACGCCGGGGGTGTTTTCCGCCGCGGATGCCTCCGCCGAGACGGCCATGCCGGACGACCCCTGGCAGGGCGCCGACGGCGCCGTTGCGGCGTAGGGGGGCGAGGAATGGAACCGGAAAAAAACTTTCCGCTGCGGGTGGAGCAGGTTTTTTCCGCCGCCGTGCAGGAATGGCGGGTGGGCGAGAGCCGCCCGCCCCAGCAGTGTGAAAACTGGCAGCTGGTGTATGTGCTGGGCGGCATGATCGAGGAGAACGCCGACGGTAAAAAGACGGCGCTGCGGCAGGGCCAGCTTATCCTGCATCCGGCGGGGCGCACGGTGCAGATGCGCGCCGTGGGCGAGATACCGCCCGAGGTGCTGCGGCTGGATTTTTGGTGCCCCGCGCCGGAGCTGCTTCCGCTGGGCGGGCGGCTGCTGCGGGCCGACCTGGAGGAACAGGTGTACCTGGGCAGGATGGCGGCCCTGATCCCGGAAGCTTTTTTGCCGCCGGAGCCGGGCGCGTTGGCGGCGGCCCACCGACCGGACGCTGCGTTTGGCACCCTGCAGGAACTGGCCATCCGCCTGGAAATGCTTTTGATCGCCCTGGTGCGCCGCACCGGCGCCGAGCATCGGGCCACGGCCCGGGTGCGGCGGGACAAAGCCCAGACCGCCCTGTTGGAAAACACCCGCGTCTGGTTTGCCCAGCACCTGACGGAGGAACTTAGCGTGGAGCAGGTCTGCCGGGCTTTGGGCTGCACCCGCGCCATGCTGCAAAAAACCTTTCGCGCCCGCACCAAAAGCGGCGCCATGGAATATTTCGCCGCCATGAAGCTGGCCCGCGCGCGGGAACTGCTGGCGGGCGGCGCCTCCCCCGGCGAGGTGGCTGGAATGCTGGGCTACAGCAGCGGGGCTTATTTTTCCCGCTGCTTCAAGGCGGCTACCGGCACAACGCCCCACGCCTACCAGCGGGAAGCGTTTCTCAAGCAGGAAAAGCGGCAGCAGGCGCAGGAACAAAAAAGACAAATTGAGGCACAAAAATCCTAGTTGCAAAAATCCGCATTACAGGTTACAATATTCTTGCGGGCGAGAGAAAATGAACCACTTGCCTTGCAACAAAAGTATATATTTTGAACTGGAATTTGCAATCAGAAAGGGAGTAATCATATGTCCATTCTTGTAAGCGGCGGCGCGGGCTACATCGGCAGCCATACCTGTGTGGAACTTCTCCATGCCGGTTACGATATCGTGGTGGCGGATAACTTCTACAATTCCTGCCCTGAGGCGGTGGCGCGGGTCAAGAAGATCGCCGGCAAGGATTTTCGCTTTGTGCAGGCCGATATGACCGATAAAGCCGCTGTTGAGGCGGTGTTTGCGGCCAATCCGGACATCGATTGCGTCATCCAGTTCGCGGCCTACAAGGCCGTGGGCGAGAGCGTTTCCAAGCCCATCGAGTATTACGCCAACAACCTGGAAACCACCCTCAACATTTTGGATGTAATGCGCCGGCACGGCTGCCACAGCATCATCTTCTCCTCCTCGGCCACCGTCTACGGCGACCCCGCCAGCGTGCCCATCCGGGAGGATTTTCCCACCGGCGCCACCACCAACCCCTACGGCACCACCAAGGTGTTCACCGAGCAGATCCTGACCGATTGCTGCAAGGCCGACCCTGACCTGAATGTGGCGCTGCTGCGCTACTTCAACCCCATCGGCGCGCACGAGTCGGGCCTGATCGGGGAGGATCCCAACGGCATCCCCAACAACCTTGTGCCCTACATCGCCAAAGTGGCCGTCGGCAAGCTGGAAAAGGTGCATGTCTACGGCAACGATTACCCCACCCCGGACGGCACCGGCGTGCGGGATTACATTCATGTGGTCGATCTGGCCCGCGGCCATGTGGCCGCCATCAAAAAGCTGGCCGCCAAGCCGGGCCTGTTCATCTGCAACCTCGGCACCGGCCACGGCTACAGCGTGCTGGATGTCATCCATGCCTTCAGCAAGGCCTGCGGCAAGGAACTGCCCTACGTCATCGACCCGCGCCGCCCCGGCGATATTGCCGAGTGCTGGTGCGATCCTGCCAAGGCCGCCCGGGAGCTGGGCTGGAAGGCCGAGTACGGCATCGACGAAATGTGCCGCGACAGCTGGAACTGGCAGAGCAGAAATCCCGACGGGTACAAGACCAAGGCATAAATCGATTGCTACAAAAGTACATGCTTTGAAAACCTGAATGCAGGTAAGAAAAAACCCTGGTAACTCAATCCGTTGGCGTTGCGGCAGATAATCCGCGATACCAACGGATTTTTGGCATCCGCGGGCTTGCCCGCATTCAAGCTAGGAGAATCCATGAATACAAAACCGAGCAAACGCCTGCTGCCGGCAGCAATTCTGCTGGTGCTGGCCCTGGAGCTGGCCCTGGCCGTGCCGCCCTGGCTGGCGGCCCGCCGCACAGCCCCGGCGTTCACCTACACCGAGAGCGGCACGGCGGTGCCTGCCGTGCCGCTTGACGCGGGGCGGTATCTGGTCACGGTCAGCTATCTGGCGGATACCGGTAGCGGCCGCTTTGCGCTGACCGGGGGCGCGCCCGCCGCCTGGCAGGATCTGACCCTGGCCAAAAGCAGCAACGGCGTGGCCTCCGGCTGGCTGACCCTGACGGCGGCCGATACGCTGTCCTTTGCCGTCGCCACGGATGCGGATGTTCTGAAGCCGGTAACGCTGCTCTCGGTGCAGATCTCGGCGGCGCCCTGGCTGCGCCAGCAGGCCGCGCGGCGGTTGGCCGGGGCGGCGGCGCTGGATCTGCTGGCGCTGGCCGTGCTGCTGTGCCGGCGGCGCAGGCTTTCGGCCAAAACGCTGGCGGTCGCGGGCATCCTGCTGGGCGCGGCGGTGCTTTCGGCCTGGCCGACCCTTACGGGCGGTTTGCGCCACGGCTCGGATCTTGGGTATCATCTGCGCCGGATCGAAAACATCGCAGCGGGCCTGAGCGCAGGACAGTTCCCGGTGCGGATCGAGCCGGACTGGATCAACAGCTACGGCTATGCGGTCGGCGTGTTCTACGGGGACGCCTTCCTCTATTTTCCGGCCCTGCTGCGGCTGGCCGGATTCACGGTGACACAGGCCTACTTTGGCTACCTGGCGCTGGTGCATCTGGCCACGGCGGGCATCGCCTACGGCAGCTTCAAGCGCATGCTCGGCCAGCGGCTTCCGGCGCTGACCGGCGCTGTACTGTACACGCTGGCCTCCTACCGGCTGTGTGATTTGTATACCCGTGCCGCGCTGGGCGAGTATACAGCGCTGGCTTTTTTGCCGCTGGTGGCCTGCGGTTTCTGGCTGATTTACCGCCCCGGGGCTGCCTCTGCCCGGCGGCTGCCCGGCTGGCTGCTGCTGGCGCTGGGGATGAGCGGCATCCTGCAAAGCCATCTGCTTACGCTGGAACTGACGGCGGGCACCCTGATTCTGTTGGCGCTGGCGTGCGCCCGGCGCACCTTTACCCGCCCGGTGCTGGCCCGGCTGTTCGGCGCCGTGGGGGTGTTTCTGGCGCTGAACGCGGGCTTTCTGGTGCCGTTTCTGGACTTTTACCTGACGGGGCGGTTTGCCATCAACCAGCCCGGCGGCACCGAGCCGATCCAACAGAACGGCGCGTTGCTGGCCCAGATGTTCGGGCTGCCCGCGGACGCCGCCGCGCAGGGGCTGCAGCAGGATCTGGTGCCCAACATGGCCCTGACCCCGGGCTGGGCGCTGTGGGGGGCGGCATTTCTTTGCGCGGGGCTGCTGCTGTGGCTGGCGCTGCGGCGCGGCAGGGCGTGTGCGGCGGCACAGACCCTTTCCGCGCCGGCACCGGGCGTTTCAGCCGCACCGGGGGCAAGGCCTGCCCGGCCCCGCCGCGCGCCCCTGCCTGCGCCCGCCGTGCTGGCGCTGTGGGTGCTGCCGCTGGGCTGCCTGACGGCCTTTGCAGCCACGGCGCTTTTCCCGTGGGACGCGCTGTACGCGCTGGGCGGCCCCGTGCGGACGCTGGTGGGCAGCCTGCAATTTCCATGGCGCAGCTTGAGTCTGACCGTGCTGCTGTTCAGTATTGCGGCGGCGGCGGCCCTCTGCCTGCTGCGGCGCTCCTGGGCGCGACGGGGCGCGGCGCTGGCCCTGTGCGCGGCGGCAGCATTCTCGGCATTGGCGTTTGCCCGCAGCTTTAACGCGGACGCCGCCCCGGTGCAGTTCTACTACGGCACCGAGGAAGCCAACTGGCAGATGTCCTGCGGGCATTATCTGCCGATGGAAAATGGCGCGGTGCAGTTCAATGATCTGCCCGCCGGTCCCCAGTGGGGGGACGGCGTGACCATCCGCAGCTACCGGAAAGCGGAGGGCGGGCTGACGGTCGACTGCGCCAACACCTCGAACGCCGAAAGCCCCGTCCGGCTGACCCTGCTCTACTACCGCGGCTATACGGCCGTTGATGTTGCCACCGGGCAAAGGGTGCCCGTCGTCTGCGGCAAAAACGACAGCGCCACCTTGCTGTTGCCTGCCGGGTACGACGGAACGCTCCGCGTCCGGTTTCAGGAGCCGTGGTACTGGCGGGCCGGGGAACTGCTGACGCTGGCCGCGCTGGTCGGGCTGCTGCTGGGCTGGCGGCGCCGCTGCCGGGCGGAAACGCCCGCCCGGTGACGCGCCCCCCAAAAAAGAGAAAATGCCGTTCCGGCTTTGCCATGCAAAGCAGGAACGGCATTTTTGTGAGGGAAAATCCCAAAAGCAAAGCCATAAAATTACGATTCTTTGTCTGAGGTTTCATCCAGATACCCCAGCGGCACCACATCAAAGGCCTCCACAAGTCGGTCGCGCATCCACATCTCGGCGTCGCACCGAACCGAGTAGCCGCAGCCGGGGTCGGTCATCCAATCCTCCGGCTTGCGCTGGGGCAGCGCGTGCTGGGCCAGCATACTCATGATCACGCCGCCGTGGGTCACGCAGGCCGCCTCCTCGGTGTGGGTACGGAACATATACGCAAACAAATTCATCAGCATCTCGCCGGTGCGCCGGTAAAAAGCGACCCGACTCTCGGCACCCGCGGGCACCGCGTGGCTGGTGGGGTCCATCCAGGCCGCAAATTCGGGATCCTTGACAAGCGCGGTCAGCGGCTGGCCCTCAAACTTGCCAAAAGCCATCTCCCGCAGATCATCCAGCATCACGGTCCTGACGCCGGGGTACAAAATCTCCGCCGTCTCGGCGGCGCGGCGCAGCGGCGAGGTGAATACCAGCGGCACATCCGGGTACCGGTACTGCTGCCGCAGCGCAGCCAGATCCGCCCGCCCCTCGGCACACAGGGGCAGGTCGGTGCCGCTGCCGATGTACAGCCCGTCCAGGTTGCCCTGGGTCAGCCCGTGGCGGAGCAGATGCAGCTTGTAGTATTTCAAAATGAAACATCCTTTCGTCAAAACAAGACCCCGGCCGCGCCCAGACGACGCAAAAAGCGGGGATAAAAGATTACAAAATGGTTACAGTTTTGGGAAGCTGGAAAAATTTTCCGCCGCTGGCCCACAATATTTGTACCGCCGCCCGGCGGCGGCCTTCTATATCTAGTTGCGGCGGCAGCGTTTTGGCCGCCGTGCGCCCAAATGCCAAAAAAAGGGCGCAAAACCTGCCGAATTTTGTATTTACAAAATGTTTTTCCGATACTATAATTTACAGCATGTAGAAAAATAGCGAGGATGGCCGAAGTATGCCCATTGAATTTGACCGGGTGATCACGCTGCTGCGCAAAGAACGCGGCATCACCCAAAAACAGGCGGCGCAGGATTTGGGAATTTCCCAGGCGCAGCTTTCTCATTACGAAAAAGGAATCCGGGAGTGCGGGCTGGACTTTGTGGTTCAGGTGGCCGATTACTACAACGTTTCCTGCGATTACCTGCTGGGCCGCAGCGCTGAGCGCAGCGGCCAGACGATCTCGGTGGAGGAATTGCCCGAGGCCAACGGCGCGGGCGGCCTGTACCGGGGCAGCGTGCTGCCCACCATGTACAAAAAGCTGATCGAGAACTCGATGGATATCCTGTTTGACCGTCTGGAGCGCTGCCGTGACAAAACGCTGGTTACGGCCATCAGCCATTTTATGATGCTCTCGGTCTACAAAGTGTTTCGCTATTTGTACGAGGCCGGGCCGCACAACGTGCCGGGCATGTTCCGGGTATCGGCGGCGCGGTGGGAGCCGTACTCGGACGCAGCGCTTCATGTGGCGTTGGGCGATGTGCGCACGGCCCTGGCGGACCGCGGCACCGGCTGCGAACTGACGGCTTTTGACATGACCACCGAATCGCTGACGGGGGAGTACCCCCGCCACGCCACCAGCCTGCTCAACCTGGTAAAAACCAGCGAGGAGGCCATCCACGAGCTGGAGCCCTGACGAACCGGCGCGCGGATATACCTATTATAGTAGTGCGCGCGCGATTGTGCAATCTTCCCCGGAAAGCCCGGCCCGTGCGGCCGGGTTTATTCTGTTTTGCTTTGTGCGGCTTTACGCGCGGCGCATCCCGGCACGCCGCCGGTCACAGCCCGGCGATGGCCCGGCGGCAGGCGCCGCAGATGGGCTGCCCGCGAAAAACCGCCATATCGTCGGTCAGCTCGCCGCAGAAGGCGCAGGCCCCCGCGGGATGGTACTTGCGCAGAAGAATCGTATCGTTCTCGGTAAAAATTTCCAGCGGCGTGTCGGTGGAGATATCCAGCACACGGCGCAGCTCCTTGGGCAGCACAATGCGGCCCAGCCCGTCAATGTTGCGGATGATTCCGGTTGATTTCATGGAGATCCCTTTCTTTTGTTCCGCGTGTTCCGCAGCTCTTGCGGTTTCCCGCCGTTTCGATAAAATCCGGCAAGGAACGCGCCGCCGGGGCAACTTCTTGTAGTAAGTATACGAAAAACTTACAAAAATGTCAATATTTGGTAGAAAGGGAAATAATAGGAATTCCACCTTGCAGGGAAGGTTCACTTCCCGCGTCACAGCCGCCAAAACCGCTGTCCGGCGCGCAAAAAGGCAGCCGCCCGCTTCCGCTGGATACGGAATAACGGACGGCTGCCTCTTTGTAAAAATTTTGTGGGAGCCGGGCCAAACGCCGTGCGGCAGGCGGCTCAGCGCTCGGGCTGCAGCAGGCCCACCTTGCGGTAGACCTTGGCCACCGTGCGGTCGGCCAGGCGGGCGGCCCGCGCCGCACCGTCCTTAAGCACGCCGTCCACATAGGCTTTGTCGGCCAGAATGCGGGCGTACTCCCCCTGCAGGGGGGCCAGCGCGTCGGCGGTCACCTCAGCCACGGCCAGCTTGAAATCGCCGTAGCCGCGGCCCGCAAACTCAGCTTCGATCTCGGCGTTCGTTTTGCCGGTGAACACGCTGTAAATGCACATCAGGTTGGATACGCCGGGCTTTTCCGCGCCGTCGAACCGCACCACGCCGTCGGAATCGGTCACGGCCCGCTTGAATTTGCGCACGATGGCGTCCCGGTCGTCGGTCATCAGGATAAAGCTGTTGGCGTTGGGGTCGCTCTTGCTCATCTTTTTGGTCGGCTCCGCCAAACTCATGATCTTGGCGCCCGCCTTGGGGATGTAGCCGTCCGGCAGGGTAAAGGTATCGCCGTAGGCGCTGTTGAACCGCTGGGCCACGTTGCGGGCCAATTCCAGATGCTGGGTCTGATCCTGCCCCACCGGCACAAGGTCGGCGTTGTAGACAAGGATGTCGGAGGCCATCAGCACCGGGTAGGTGAACAGGCCGCCGTTGACATTGTCGGGGTGTTTGGCGCTTTTATCCTTGAACTGGGTCATGCGGGAAAGCTCCCCGAACTGGGCGTTGCAGGCCAAGATCCAGGCAAGCTGGGTATGGGCCGGAACCTGGCTCTGGATGAACAGGATGCTGCGCGCCGGGTCGATGCCGGAGGCCAGCAGCAGGGCCGCCAGCTCCCGCGTGTGCCGCCGCAGCTCGGCGGGAACCTCCCGCACGGTCAGAGAGTGGAGGTCGGCCACCATATACAGGCAGTCGTAATCGGCCTGCAGCAGCGAAAAGTTGCGGATGGCCCCCACATAGTTGCCCAGCGTGGGGGTGCCGGTGGGCTGAATGCCCGATAAAATGCGCTTGCGTTTTTCTTCCGCCATGGTTTTGTTTTCTCCTTTTGTTTGGTGTTGCGGGCGGCAGGCGGATAGAAAAAGGCCCGCCCCCGCACAGAACGACTCTGTGCAAGGGCAGGTTCCGAAAATCCTGTGGTGCCACCTTGCTTGCCGCGCGGAGCATCCGGCGGCCTCTTTGCGGAAAACGGCGTTTTCCTGCCCGGTAACGGGGGCCACCGGCGGCAGATACCAGGCGCTGCCGCCCTTCCCTGCGCCCTCCGCGAACCATTTGTCCGGCCCGCTTGCGGCCTCCGTCCCAGCAAAGGAGGCTCTCTGTGCGCGCGCCGCCGGTTTTATCTTCGCATCCTTGGTTTATGGTTAATTCAACCACACTTTTTGGCGTTTGTCAATAGATTTTGCCCGCCGCAAGATTGACAAACGCCCGCCGTGCCGCTAGACTGAAAGATACGGAATTTTTGATAGAAAAAGGGGTCACCATCTATGTCAACCAACGTTCGTACCCGCTTTGCGCCCTCGCCTACCGGCTACATGCACGTCGGCAACCTGCGCACGGCGCTGTATACCTACCTGCAGGCCCGCCACGGCGGCGGCACCTTCATCCTTCGGATCGAGGATACCGACCAGGGCCGCCTGGTGGCGGGCGCCACCGACGTCATCTACGACACCCTGCGCGCCACAGGCCTTACCTGGGACGAAGGCCCCGATATCGGCGGGCCGGTCGGCCCGTACATCCAAAGCCAGCGCATGGGTCTTTTTAAACGGTACGCCGAGCAGCTGGTGCGGGAGGGCAAGGCCTACTACTGCTTCTGCACGGCCGAGCGGCTGGAGGCTTTGCACAAAAGTCAGGAGGCCGCCGGGCAGGTCAGCCACTACGACGGCCGCTGCAAAAGCCTGACCGCCGAGGAAATACAGCGCAACCTGGCCGCCGGGCTGCCCTACGTCATCCGCCAGAAGATCCCCGCCGAGGGCAAAACCGCCTTCGACGATGTGGTTTACGGCCATATCGAGGTGGACAACAGCGAACTGGACGACCAGATCCTGCTTAAAAGCGACGGAATGCCCACCTACAACTTTGCCAACGTTGTGGACGATCACCTGATGGGGATCACCCATGTCATCCGCGGCAGCGAGTATCTCTCCTCCACCCCCAAGTACAATCTGCTCTACAGGGCGTTCGGCTGGGAGATACCGACCTACATCCACTGCCCGCCCGTCATGAAGGATGCGCACAACAAGCTTTCCAAGCGCAACGGCGACGCCAGCTATCAGGACCTGGTGGCCCGCGGCTACCTGCCCGCCGCCGTCCTCAACTACCTGCTGCTGCTGGGCTGGTCGCCCGAGGGCGAGCAGGAGCTTTTCAGCTTGGACGAGATGGTCAAAATCTGGGATCCCGCGCGGGTCTCCAAGTCCCCGGCCATCTTTGACCCGCTCAAGCTGCGGGCCATCAACGCGGCCTACATCCGCGCCCTGCCTCCGGAGGAATTCCGCCGCCTGGCCGATCCCTTCATCGGCAGCGCCGTCCACCGCGAGATCGACCGCGACCTGCTCTGCGCCAACCTGCAGCCCCGCTGCGAGGTGCTGGAGGATATTCCGCCCCAGCTGGATTTTTTTGACGCGGCGCTGCCCATCGATCCCGCCCTCTACGAAAACAAAAAGCAGAAAACCACCTGCGAGACTGCCCGCGAAGCGCTTGCCGCGCTGCTGCCGCTGCTGGAAGCCCTGCCGGACTGGAACCGCGACGCGATTTTTGAAGCCTGCCGGGAAAAAGCCGGGGAGATGGGCGTCAAGAACGGCTGGCTGCTTTACCCGCTGGGCATTGCGCTCTCGGGCAAGGCGCGCACGCCGGGCGGAGGCACCGATCTGGCCGCCATGCTGGGCCGCGCCGAGACGCTGCGCCGGATAAAGGACGCGCTTGTGACGTCGCAACAATCGTAAGACCCTTGCAAAAAAAGAAATATTCCTGAAAAATACGCGCCGGTTTCCGGCGCGTATTTTTGACTTTTCGGGATTTTAAAAAAATTGACAGGCAATTTTCTACATTCCACAGAGGAAGTATTGCGCAGCCGGAAAACATTTGCTATTTATGATAGTAAGATGCCGCATTGCGGCACCGACCGATCGACTTCGACAGATTCATTTCTACAGGTTCACTCCGACAGGTTTAAAAGAAAATAAACAAAGGGCTTTGCCGCACGGCAAGGCCCTTTGTGGGGGAAAAGCATTTGGAACGGCAGATAAACAACGTAAATACGATAGAAAAGGCATCCGCAGAGGAGATGGACACCATCGATCTGCTGGAAGTGTTTTCTTTGTTTGCACGCCATATCCGGCTGCTGATCGCCATCACGCTGTTGGGGGCCGGGCTGGCCTTCGGCGCGACCAAGGAACTGATTACCCCGCAGTACACGGCCTCGGCCATGGTGTACATTCTGTCCAAAACCACCAGCATCACCTCCCTGGCCGATCTGCAGATCGGAACCCAGCTGACGGCGGACTTTGAGGTGCTGGCCACCAGCCGCCCGGTGGTGGAGCCCGTCATCCAACAGTTGGGGCTGAATACCACCTATGAAAAGCTGGTCAAAACAATCACGATCTCCAACGCTGCGGATACCCGCATTTTGAAGGTGAGCGTGGAAAACCCCGATCCCAAGCTTGCCGCCGACATCAGCAACGCAATGGCGGAATCCCTCTGCAACCGGGTGGCGCAGGTCATGAACACCGACCGCCCCAGCCTGGTGGAGGACGCCGTGACGCCCCAAAGCCCTTCCAGCCCCAACGTGATGCGCAACACGGCCATCGGGGGGCTGATTGGGCTGGTGGTATGCGCCGCCGTCCTGCTTTTGCGGGAGATGCTGGACGATACCGTCAAGACCGAGGAGGACGTCACCAAATACCTTGGCATCAATACGCTGGCGGCCATCCCGCTGGAATCGGGCCGCGCCGAAGGGCGCCGGAGCAAACAAAAACCGACAGGCGGAAAACAAAAAAAACCAGCCAGAAAGCGCGCGGAGGCCGCCTGATGCGGTTCCCGCCGACGGCTGCAGGAGGCAAAAAGTTGCGGTATCCATCCATTCTGCGCAGATGTTCTTTGATGCTGGCAGGCGCCGCGCTGGCGTTTTGCCTGGCGGGCTGCGGCGCGGCCTCGGGGGCTTCGGCGGCTGCATCCTCGGCGGCAGGGCAGGCGGCCTCCGATGCGGGCTCTGATGCGGCCTCCGATGCGGGCAAGCCGCAGCAGACCGCCGCAGCGGGCGGCGCAGCGGCCGCCGATGCCGACGGCAAGGTGGATTTGACCGCGCTGGAAGCGCAAAACCCCGATGTATACGGGTATCTTACGCTGGTGGATACCACCATCCAATACCCGGTCTTGCAACGCGCCTCCGACGATGCCTTTTATCTGGAACACAATTTTGACGGTTCGCTGGGCCGCCCGGGCGTCATCTACTCGGAAGGGTGGAACAAGAAGGATTTTTCTGACTTCAACACGATCCTGTACGGGCACGACATGAACGATCTGTCTATGTTCGGCACGCTGGAATATTACCGTGACCCCGCCTATCTGGACGCCCACCGCGACATTACCCTTCAGACGGACAGCGGGATGCGCCGTTACAAAATCTTTGCCGCTGTTGTGTACGACGACCGCTATCTGCCCTATGCGTTCGATTTTACCACCGAGACGGGGCGGCAATCCTACCTGGACGTTTTGTCCGGCGGCAGAAACATCAACGATCTTTACCGCGACGATCTGAACGTCACCACTGCGGACAAGCTGCTCACCTTAAGCACCTGCGTCAGCCAATATCCGAACGAACGGTATCTGGTGGTGGCAAAATACCTTGGCGGCGATGCGCAGTAGGCGCCGCCGCCGCGCCTGGCCGGTACTGCTGGGCAGCGCCGCCGCCCTTTTGGCGGCGCTGGCCGCCGCCTGGTGGCTGATGTTCGGCCAGACGGCCGAGGCCGCGGTGGTGCGGCGGGACGCCCCCCTGAGCAGCGCCGACGATACGTCCGAATCTGCCGCCGGGGCGGGGGAGGTGCTGCAGAACGGGGTGCGCTACCGGTACAATCAAAATCTGGATACCGTGCTTTTTTTGGGCATCGACGACAACGACGTTGCCGCCGAGACGAACACAGCCCTGATGGGCGGAAACGGTTTTTCCGATATGATGCTGCTGATGATCCTGGACAACGAGCATCAAACCGTCCGCATGCTGCAAATCTCCCGCGACTGTATGATGGACATCGATGTGTACGATGCTTTCGGCCGTTCTTTGGGCGTGGTGCATCAGCAGCTCTGCTACCAATATTCCTACGGCACAGGGCGGGCCAACGGAAACTGGCTGGCCAAAAACAAGGTGTCCGAGCTGCTGTACGGCGTGCCGGTTCAGGCGGCGCTTTCCCTCAAGATGGAGGCTGTAGCGCCGATGGTGGATCTGCTGGGCGGGCTGAACATTACGGTTCCGCAGGATTACACCGCCATAGATCCCGCCTTTGCGGCGGGCGCGCAGCTTACCATGACCGGGGCGCAGGCGTACCGCTATGTGCGCTACCGCGATATTGAGGAGTTGGGCAGCAACAACGACCGCATGGCCCGCCAGACCCAGGTTTTGCTGGCGCTGGTGCAAAAGCTGCAAAGCGGCGGCTCCGCTCTGGCAGAACAGCTGCAAAATTTTGCCCAGCCGTACATGGAAAGCGATCTGGATGCCGAAACCATCCAAAAATTGACCCGGTATGCGCCGGATACCGAGCTGCGCAAGGTGCCCGGGCAAACCGAGGCCGGTACCCACGATGAGTACATCGTGGACGAGGCGGCCCTGCGCGCCATGGTGATCGAGCTGTTTTACCAGCCGGTCGCGTAAACGTTGGTTTGGCGGTGTCGAAGGGGCGCATCGTTGAACATAGATGATTTTTCTATTTAGAAAGGAGGAACGAATCTTCTTATGAAAAGAATTGTATCCATAGCAGCCGCCGCATTGATGGCTTTTAGCCTTGCTACAGGCGTTTTTGCGGCGGGCAGCCCGACCAGCACGGTCACGGCTGACAGCGTCAAAACGGACGTGGCTGTTACAACTCCCACCACCGTAACGGTGGACGAGACGGCTGCCAAGACCGAGACGACGGTAGCCAAGGTGGACACCACAAATGACCAGGCCGTTGCGGCGGAAGTCAACAAAGTGGCGGACACCATCACCCAGGAGGCCCAAACCAAGGCGACCACCCAGGCCGCGGAGGTTGCCAAGCAGGTGACTGCCGCTGCCGCCACGACCAGCGACACCAAGACCGCCGCGGTGAACAACACCGTCTTTACGGCCACCACCACCACCAGCGGGGGCACGACCGCCACGGTGGGCGAGGCCGCCGTTACAACGGCCCTCAAATCCATCTACACGGAGAACGCCGCCGCGGCCGCCAAAGCGGCCGTCACCAGCGGCAGCACGACCGCGGATGTTGTTGTGGCCGTGACCGATGTGCAGGTCAAGATCGCCACGCCCGATGTCGGGCTGAACGGCGAGGATGTCAATGCCGCCGCCGTGACCAAGGCCAAGGCGGATGCGGATGTCATCGCCACCCAGATCAACAACGCCATCGCTTCCGGCACGATCAAGGTGGATAACACCGCCAACGCCGATACCACGGTCGCCATCATGGGCGCATTTGAGCTTTGCCCGGTGTTGAGCGTTACCACCAAAGTGAGCGTGAACGGCGCCACTACAGGCACCGCTACCAAGAACATCTCCATCGACAACACCGGCGACGGCGTCAAGAGCGCGGTTAGCAGCGCGGTGGGCGCCACGGTGCCGGTAAGCATCGCGGTGGCTGCCGTGGCAGGCAAAACCTATGCGCTGATGCACTACACCGATGGCAGCTGGCAGGTGGTGGACGGCGTTCTGTATGACGCCGCCACCGGTTCCCTGACCGGCAACCTGGATGTTGCCAAGTACTTCTCCGCCTTTGCGGTGGCCGAGATCACCCGCGTGGCCAAGCAGGCCGCCGAGACCGTTACCCCCACCAAGGCAACCGTGAAAGAAACCGATCAACACCCCGAGATTGCCGCGGCTATTGCCAACGGCACCTGGGGCCAGAAGGACACAGCAGCCACCACCACCAGCAGCACCGCCGGAACCACCGGCACCGCGGCCGGCACCAATGGCAGCAGCGTCCGCCTTTCGCCCAAAACGGGGGACAGCAACGGCTGAGCCGCCTGACGCCCCGGTTTTTTAAGACCCTTTTCCCAGCGTGCCCCTTGGCTGTTTTCGGTTGGCGAAATCCGGCTGAGAACAGCTTTTGTTTTCCGGCACTGCGCGGAACGGTACAACAAAAAGGAAGAACGCCATGCACCAACTGACAATCGAAAAGCGGGATCTGCCCTATGAGATCGATGAGGAAATCAAGACCTTGCGCACCAACCTGTTGCTTTGCGGCGACGATAAGCGTATTGTTATGATAACAAGCTGTCTTGGCAGCGAGGGGAAAAGCAGCACCGCCTGGGAACTGGCCCGCTCCCTGAGCGATCTGGGCAGGCGGGTGTTTCTGGTGGATGCCGATCTGCGCCGCAGCGTGTTCAACCAGCGGGTCGTGCTGGGGACGATCCAGCAGGGGCTTACCCATTACCTGGCGGGGCAAAGCAGCCTGGAGGACGCCATGTATAACTGCGAGGGCACCAGAATCACCGTGATGCCTGCGGGAACCGCGCCGCCCAACCCCTCGGAGCTGCTGGCCGGGGAGCGGATGACCCGCCTGTTGCAGGAATCCAGAAAAGCCTTTGACTATGTGCTGGTGGACTGCGCCCCGCTGGGGATGGTGGTGGATGCCTCTGTGGTGGCGCCCCACTGCGACGGTTCGCTGCTGCTGATCGAATCGGGCGTTATATCCTACCGTTTTGCGCAGGAGGTTATGAGCAAGCTGCGCAACGCGCACTGCCCGGTCTTGGGCGTTGTGCTGAACAAGGTGGACCGAACCAAAAGCAAATACTACGGCCATTACGGCAAGTATGGAAAGTATGGAAAATACGGTCAGAATCGCTACGAAAACTACTACAAAAAGTGATGGTGCTGCCTTTTCCGCCCCTACCGGGGCAGCTTTCCCCAACAATGCAGAGAGGGTATGTTCTATGGAGAAAAAAGCTAGGACAAAAATGCGCCAGCCACAGTGGATCGATCAGGCAATTTTGCTCACCCGCACGGTGATGGAGCGATGGTATGACTTGGACGCGGATTTTATCCTGCCGCTGCTGGCACCGTCCGCCTCCTGGATCGGCGCCGCGCAGGGGCAGTATTATCTTGGACAGGACGAGGTTGCGGAGGCGCTAAGGCAGGTGGTGGCGGCTCTGCGCCCCTGCAAGCTGACCAACCAGCATTACGATGCGGCGCCCCTTGCCGCGGACAGCTGTGTGGTGACAGGGCATATCGTGGTCACGCTGGAGGAGCAGGACAAGCTGCTGACCGAACCCCAGCGGGTGACGATGGTGTGGTACCGGCAGGGCGATCAGCTGCTTCTGGCGCATATCCATGTTTCCAACAACGCGGCGGTGGTGGCGCCCGATGAACAGTTTCCCATCCGGGCCAGCCGCTCGGCCTACCGCTACCTGCAGGACCGGCTGGCCGAAAAGGAGGAAATGTGTACCTTCTGCGCGTCGGACGGGACGTGGCATCATGTCAAAATTTCCGATGTATCCTACCTGGAGGCCAACAACGAGTACACGCTGGTCTGTGTTGAAAGCCGCACGATCCGTGTGCATCGCCAGTTGGGCATGTTGCAGCTTGCCTTGTTCCCGCACTTTTTGTGCATTCATCGCAGTTACTATGTCAACCAGCGGTTTGTGCGGGTGCTTCGCCCGTACGAGATGGAGCTGACCACCGGTGCCGTGCTGCCGGTGTCCCGCGGGCGCTATAAGGCGGTGCGCGCGCAGCTTACCGGCGCCCCCACGCCCGCTGTTGGGCAGGACGCTTCCCTTTAAAAGACAGAATCCCCGGCAAAGAGCGGAAGAACCGCTTTCTGCCGGGGATTTTTGTTGGAAAATTTGCGCGGGACTCCTTATGCCTGCCGGGCGTACACCTGCAGCGCCTTGGCCAAAAAGGCCGCGCCGCCCGGAACAATGCGGTCGTAGTAGGCTTTGAACCGCTCGTCGGCCAGGTACATCTGCCCCAGCCCCGCATGGGCCTGCGGCGTGTACATTCCGGGCGCCCAGTAGCAGCAAAGCCATTCCCGATGGAGCGCGCAAAGCGTCTGGGCGGGGCGGCCGGCGGGATCGCCGTCGGCCACGGCGGCCTTGAGCGCGTCCTCAATGCCGGTGCGCAGCGCCTCCGCGCGCTGCCACTGAGCTTCTGTCATCCCTTTGACGCGCGCGTTGACGGTATTCACGGCGTCCTCCCCGTAGCGCGCGCGGATCTCCTCGCCGTAGCGGGTTTCGTTCTCGGCAATGGCGCGGGCCTTGAGGCCCGCAAACTTTTCGGTGTCGTTCATGGTGGTTTCTCCTTTCATGGCGGCCAGGGTTTTGGCCAGCGTTTCAGCCAGACGGGTCAGGCGGGCCTGCTCGGCACGCAGCGCCGCCAGCTGTTCGGTCAGCGCGGCCGCGCGGTCGTAGCCGGGAGTGTCCAGCAAGGCGCGGATCGTCCCCAGCGCCAGCCCAAGCTCCCGGTAGAACAGAATTTGCTGCAAGCGATCCACCTCCGCCGGGCCGTACAGTCGGTAGCCGTTTTCGGCGTGGGCGGGGCAAAGCAGGCCCAGGCTGTCGTAATAGCGCAGGGTGCGGTCGCTGATGCCCGAAAGCGCCGCCAGCTGGTGGACGGTGTAGCCGCCGGGGCGGGCAGGGGGCGCGGCATCGGTGCGGAACATGGCGATCCTTCCTTTCGATGGGGGTCTGGCAAAGCAGCGGGCGCCGGACGTTCCGGCGCGGCGGTTCCTGACCATGGTTGTAGCATAAACCATGACGCCGCGTCAAGGTCAAGAGCTTTGGCAAAAAAAGAAAAAAAGAGGGCCGGCCGGCGTTTTTGGCCGGCACGGCCGGCTTTTTGCACGCTGCGGGGAGAAAAAGAACAAGTTTTGGCGTTTCGCTTGTCCGCGGCAAAATGCGCGCCGCGGCAGGAGGTATACTCAGGTTCCAAACCGTTTGAGGAGGAATCTGTATGCCGAACCTTGCCCGTACCCGCGCCGGAAGCATCCTGAAAATGGAAGCCGCCCCGGAGATGGAAGCTGCTCCGATGCCCGGAACCGCGCCGCAAACCGAAGCCGCGCCTGCCGCCGGGGCGTGCCCCGCCCTGCCCGCCGCCGGGGGCATCCGCACGGCGGCCATCCTCTGGCAGGCGCTGGCCGCCGGAGCCGGGTTTGTGCTGGGGGCCGGGCAGGTGTATGGCGGGGCCTCGCCGTTCGGCCTGGCAATGGTCATCGGCTGCGCGCCAGGCTACCTGCTGGGAGCCGCTGTGGGCGCTTTGGCGGGCGGGCTGGCGTTTTTGCCTGCCGGGCAGGCCGTGCGGATGGCGGGCGCTCTGCTGGCCGTGCTGGCGGCCCGCCGCTTGGCCGGGCAGCGGCTTTGGGCCGGCCCGGCCGCCGGGTGCGGCGTTCTGCTGGCCGGGCAGGCTGTGGCCGGGCTGGGCCTGGGCGGCGCGGCCCTGGGCCAGAACGTCGCCGTCCTCTGCACGGCGTTGCTGGCCGGGGTGTTGGGCACGGCGCTTCGCAGCCTGCCCCCCAAAAAGCCCGCCCGTACCGTTCTGTGGCTGGCCATGCTGACGGCCTCGGCCCAGTCGTTCACGTTTTACGGTTTCCCGCCGGGGCTGGTGCTGCTGGCCCTGACCGGTCTGTGCGCGGCCTGCGCCGGCACGCTGGAGCAGGCCGCCGTGCTGGCCGTGGCCCTCTCGGCGGCCTTTGCGGCGGCCAGCCCGGCGCTTTGCTCCATGGCGCTGGCCGTTTCGCTGGGCGTTCTGGGCGCGGCTGCGCTGTTCCCCGGGGAAAGATGGCGGTGCGCCGGGGTGTTTTTGGCGGGATGCGGTCTGGGCGCGCTGGCCGCGCCCGACTGGGCCGGGGCGCTGCGGCTGCTGGCGGGCGCAGGAAGCGGCACGCTGCTGTTTTTGCTGACCCCCGCCGCCACCTTGCGCAGCTTTTTTCCGCCGCCCGCGCCGCCTGCCGCCGCCCAGGGACTGGGCACCGCCGCCCGCCGCCTGGCTGGTGTGGCCGATACCCTGACCGATATCGCCGAGACCGTCAACGCCGTGTGCGAGCGTCAGGCTCCGGCCCAGAACGAAACCTACGATTTTGTGGTGGATTTTGCGGCCCGCCAGGTTTGCCAAAGCTGCGCCCGGCGGGAAAAATGCTGGGTGAGGGGGTACAGTACGGCGCTGGACGGCCTGTACCACCTGAAAGCCGCCCTGGAAACGCGGGGCCAGGTTGCGCCGGACGAGCTGCCCGCCCAGTTCAGCATCTGCGTCCACCCGTCCGATCTCTGCGCGGCGGTCAACCGGGGATATCGGCTGTGGCGCAGCCGCAGGCAGGAGCGGGCGCGCGCGGCCATCCTGCGCACGGCGCTGACCGAGCAGTACACGGCCATGGCGGCCGCGCTGGCCCAGCTTGCAGCCCGCCTTGGCCAGACCGGCCTGCCCGATCCCCGCAAGGAAAGCCGGGTCGCCAGGCTGTTCGCCTCCATCGGGCTGGATCCGCTGGAATGCAGTGTGACCACCGACGTGGCAGGCCGCACCGGCGCCGGGGTCACGGTGGCCCGCACGGCTTTCTCGCCCGAGGAACTGAAAACCCTGACCGCCGAAATGAGCCGGATCTGCCGCCACGACCTGGCCCTGCCCGATGTGACCAACTGCCGCACCGTGACCATCCTCAGCTTTGGGGAGCGCCCCCTCTACCGCGCGGTGTTCGGGCTGGCCAGCCGCCCCGCCGGGGAGGTGAGCGGCGACGCGACCGACCGGTTTTGCGATGCGGCGGGCCGCGCCCAGATGCTTTTGTGCGACGGCATGGGTACCGGCAAGCCCGCCGCCGTGGACGGACGGCTTGCTGCCCGGCTTACCGGGCAACTGCTGCGGGCCGGCTTTGCCGCCGAAAGCGCAGCCCGGCTGGTAAACGTGGCCATGGGCCTGAAAAACGCCGGGCAGGAATCCGGCGCAACGCTGGATCTGCTTACGGTTGATCTGTTTACCGGGCGGGCCGGGCTGTTCAAGGCCGGGGCGGCCCCCAGCTTTTTGCTGCGGGACGGCGTGGCCCGCGCCATGGAGGGCGCCAGCCTGCCGATGGGGATTTTGGATACGGTGGTGGGCCGCTCCACGGGGTTCAGCCTTTGCCCCGGCGATACCGTGGTGCTGGTGTCCGACGGCGTTCTGTGCGACGGCACCGGCTGGCTGCTGGCCCAGCTGGGGCTGTGCGGCCAGCTGGGCCACACCCCCGCCCAGCTGGCCGATACGGTGGCCGATTCCGCCCTGCGCCGCGCCCCTGCCCGGCGGGACGACATCACGGTCATTGCGCTGCGGCTGGAAGCCTGCGGATAGCAAGGCAAAAAGGGCCGCAGTACGAAAAAAATGCCGGATATGCCCCACAGTCTGGATAAAATTTGACACATTGACCAAACAGTTGCACAAAACTTTTACTACAAAAACACAGAAAACTGTTTAATGTTTGAAATTTCTGTGGTAAAGTAGAACCATAAGTTTACGCCGGATGGGGAGATACCAAATTTAGCCCAACGGGCACCGGCGCGAAGAGAGGTTTGTAAACAATGGACTATGCAGGCAGGGATATTCGCAACATACTGGTAGCCGGCCACGCCGGCTGCGGCAAAACCACGTTGGTGGAGGGCCTTTTGTACCAAAGCGGCGCGCTGGAGCGGATGGGCAAGGTCGAGGACGGCACCGCCGCCAGCGATTTTGACCCCGAGGAAATCCGCCGCAAGGGCTCGCTGAATGCCAGCGTGGTGCCTGTGGAATACCAGGGAATCAAATATAATCTGATCGACGCGCCGGGCCTTTTTGATTTTGAGACCGGCCTGTGCGAGGGCATCACCGCCGCCGAAAGCGTGCTGATCTGCGTATCGGGCCGCTCGGGCGTTACGGTCGGCGCCGAGAAGGCCTACAAGCTGGCCGTTAAGCACCACAAGGCCAGCATGGTCTTTGTGGGCAAGATGGATCTTGAAAACGCCGATTATTTCAAGATTCTGGAGCAGCTGAAAATTCGGTTTGGCCCCACGATCTGCCCCTGCGTAGTGCCCGCCCGCCTGGACGACGGCACCATCGCCTACATCAACCTGTTCAGCCAGAAGGCTTTCAAGTACGAGAGCGGCAAGCAGATCCAGATCGAGCTGCCGGACATCGGACATCGTTTTGAGGGGCTGATCGCCGCCATGAACGAGGCCATCGCCGAGACCGACGAGACGCTGATGGAAAAATTTTTCGAGGGCGAGCCCTTCTCGACCGAGGAGGTCGTCTCGGGCATGGCCAAGGGCGTGCGGGCAGGGCAGATCACGCCGGTGTTCTGCGGCAGCGCGGTCAATCAGCAGGCGCTGGATATGCTGCTGTACAATATGAAGGAGCTTTTGCCGGCGGGCGATACCGTCACCGCCGAGGGCGAGGGCGCCGACGGCAGCCCCGCGGTTCTAACAGCCGATCCCGCCGCGCCGGTCTGCGCCTATGTGTTCCGCACCGTGGCCGATCCGTTTGTGGGCAAATTGAGCTTTATCAAGGTGATCTCCGGCCGGCTGACCGCCAACGCCAACGTGATCAACGCCCGCACCGGCCAGCCCGAGCGCCTGGGCAAGCTGCTGACCGTGTGCGGCAAAAAGCAGACCGATACCCCCGCCATCGCGGCCGGGGACATCGGTGCGGCGGCCAAGCTGGTCACCGCCAAAACGGGCGACGCTTTGTGCGACCCCGCCCGGGTCGTCAAGCTGGCGGCGCCTGTCTACCCGGCGCCCTGCTACCATATGGCGCTGTCCGTCTCCAAAAAGGGCGATGAGGGCAAGGTTTCCGGCGCGCTTGCCCGCCTGATCGAGGAGGACCCCGCGATCCGCTTCCGCATCGACCCCGAGACCAAGCAGCAGCTTATCAGCGGCCTGGGCAGCCAGCATCTGGAGGTGGCCGTTGCCAAGCTCAAAAACAAGTTTGGCGTGGAGGTTACCCTGGAAGCGCCCCGTGTCGCTTACCGCGAATCCATCCGCAAAAAATGCAAGGCGCAGGGCCGCCACAAAAAGCAGACCGGCGGCCACGGCCAGTTCGGCGATGTTTGGGTCGAGTTTGAGCCCTGCGACAGCGAGGAGATGGTGTTTGAGGAGAACGTGTTTGGCGGCAGCGTGCCGAAAAACTTCTTCCCCGCCGTCGAAAAAGGGCTGCGGCAGGCCGTGCAGCGCGGCGTGCTGGCCGGTTACCCGGTCGTGGGCCTGAAAGCAATTCTGGTGGACGGCAGCTACCACCCTGTGGATTCCAGCGAGATGGCCTTCATCATGGCGGCCAAGCTGGCCTACAAGGCGGCCATGCCCAATGCTGGCCCGGTGCTGCTGGAGCCGGTGGGCACCCTGCGCGCCCACGTTCCGGCAGACAACACCGGCGACATCATGGGCGAGGTGACCAAGCGTCGGGGCCGCGTGCTGGGCATGAACCCCGACGAGGACGGCCTGCAGATCGTGGAGGCCGAGGTGCCGATGGCCGAGATGCAGAACTTTACCACCTTTGTGCGGCAGCTTACCCAGGGCCGCGGCTGGTTTACCTTTGACTTTACCCGCTACGAGGATCTGCCTCCGATGCTGGAGAGCAAGGTCATCGAGCAGGCCAAGGCGCTGGGCAACTTGAACGAGGAGGAGGGCTGACGCCCTTTTCCGCCGCGGCGGCTTACCGGTACAGGCAGTATGTAGTTCCGCCGCGCCCGCCCGGGCGCGGCGGATTTTTGCGCGCAGGCCCTCGCGGCGGGCGCGCAAGCGCCAAGCCGCCGCCGCAAAACCCCGAAAAACGCTTGACAACGCTACAATTTGAACGTATAATAATTAAATCGGTGCGGCCCAAGGGGCCGCACAACTTTTACTGTTAAGGAGAACCAGCTATGCCGAAAGAAGTTGTTGTGACCCGCGAGGGCCTGAAAAAACTGGAGGATGAGCTTGACACCCTGCGCACCGTAAAGCGCAAGGAAGTTGCCGATAAGATCAAGGTCGCCCGCGGCTATGGTGACCTTTCGGAGAACGCCGAGTACGATGCCGCCAAGGAGGAGCAGGCCATTGTGGAGGCCCGCATCGCCGACTTGGAGGCTTCGCTGAAGATTGCCCGTGTCATTGACGACAACGAGCTTTCCAGCGATACGGTGTCCATCGGTATGCACGTTCGCATTTTGGCGGACGGCGACGACCCCGAGGATGCCGAGGAGTACGATATCACCGGCTCCACCGAGGCCGACGTTGACCTCAACCGCATCAGCGACGAAAGTCCCGTGGGCGCCGCGCTGGTGGGCCGCAAGGTAGGCGATGTTGCCGAGATCACCCTGCCCAACGGCAATGTGGTGGTGTACAAGGTGCTTTCCGTCAGCCGCAGCAAATAAGCGCCAATGGTAAGCCGGCCCTGCCGTGTGCAAACGGCGGGGCCGGATTTTCCATTTTGAGGCTTTTGCGCCGCAGCCGGCCCGCTGGGGCCGCCCTGCCTTTGCCCGGCGCCGTGCCAGAACGCGGCGCAAAACACGCGATCGAATCGTTCAAAAAATACAGGAGAATGTTTCATGGAACAGAACAGCACACGCCCGCAAAATAACCCCGCGCAGCCCGCGCCCGAGCAGGATGTAAGCCAACTGGCCGCCGTCCGCCGCCAGAAGCTGGCCGATCTGAAAGCCGCCGGCGCGGATCCGTTTGTGCTGACCAAATACCCGCAGGACGCCTTCTCCGCCGACCTGAAGGCGGAGTTTGCCGCGCTGGAATCCGAGCAAGACACCGGCCGCATTGTGACGCTTGCGGGCCGGATGATGTCCAAGCGGATCATGGGCAAGGCCAGCTTTGCCCACCTGCGGGACGCCAAGGGCGATATCCAGATTTTTGTCAAGCGCGACCTTCTGGGCGACGAGGCCTACGCCGCCTTTAAAAAGATGGACATCGGCGATGTGATCGGCTGCCGCGGCGAGGTGTTTCGCACCAAGATGGGCGAACTTTCGGTGCGGGTGCAGGAGATGACCCTGCTGGCCAAAAGTCTGCTGCCCCTGCCCGAAAAATTCCACGGCCTGACCGACCGCGAGGCCCGCTACCGCCAGCGGTATGTGGATCTGATCGTCAACCCGGAGGTCAAGGATACCTTTGTCAGGCGCAGCCGCATTCTGCGGCAGATCCGGGACTATCTGGACGCCAAGGGCTTTTTGGAGGTCGATACCCCCATCCTGACCCCGATGGAGATCGGCGCATCGGCCAGGCCCTTCATCACCCACCACAACACGCTGGACATGGATATGTACCTGCGCATCGAGACCGAGCTGTACCTCAAGCGGCTGGTCGTGGGCGGGCTGGATCGCGTGTACGAGGTGGGCCGCATCTTCCGCAATGAGGGGATGGACCCCAAGCACAACCCCGAGTTCACGACGATCGAACTGTACCAGGCCTACACCGATTACCACGGTATGATGGATCTGGTGGAAGAGCTGTACAAGCAGCTGGCGCAGAACATCTGCGGCGGGCTGGTCATCCCCTACCAGGGCAACCAGATCGATATGGGGCATTGGGATCGCCTGACGATGGCCGAGGCCGTCAAAAAATACGCGAACGTGGACGCCGAGGCATGGACTTCCGACGAGGAGGCCCGCGCAGCGGCCGCCGCCCACCATGTGGAGGTGCCTGCCGACGCCACCCGCGGCGTGGTGCTGACCGAGTTTTTTGACGCGTTTGTTGAGGATAAGCTGATTCAGCCCACCTTCATCTACCAGTACCCGGTGGAGGGCAGCCCGCTTGCCAAGCGCAGCCCCGACCACCCCGGCTTTGTGGAGCGGTTTGAGTATTTTATCAACGGTACCGAGTTCGGCAACGCTTTCAGCGAGTTGAACGACCCCATCGATCAGAAGCAGCGGTTTGAGGGCCAGGTGGCCGCCCGCAAGGCAGAGGACCCCAGCGCCACCTGCGAGGTGGACTACGACTATGTGACCGCGCTGGAATACGGCCTTCCCCCGACGGGCGGGCTTGGCTTTGGCGTGGATCGGCTTGTAATGCTGCTGACGGATTCCGCTTCCATCCGCGATGTGCTGCTTTTCCCGACGATGAAGCCCGTTGAGTAATCCAAGCCAAAAAACGTTGATACAGCGTTGTTTGTTTTTGGAATATTGGGCAAAAGTGTACACAGTACACACAAAGTACACACAGCTGGACGAGCAAGCCCAAAATCGGGGTAAAATACGCTATATCAAGCATTTCTGGCGATTTTAGCCCACACCCGCAAGGGGTTCAATCCTTGCATTTCGTGCATTTTTCATTTTTTTGTGTGCACAAAAAACGAGCTTTGGAGCTGTTGCAAAAACGTGCAACAGCTCCCTTTCTGCGCCTGCGGAATCTGTTCAAGGAAACTGCGCCGGTTCGGCGCGCAGAAAGGGTGTCGCAATAGATGGTAGAAATATATGTGGAGAATCTGCCGGCGGAATACCAAAAAAAGCTGTGTGCGCGGGCGCTCACGCGGGAGACGATCGAAGGGCTGGCCGGATCCGTCAGCACGAAATACATGGCAAGGCGGCGGATATTCCGCAAGCTTGCCGTTATCCTGCCGGCTATGACGGTGCTAATGGCGCTTTTATCCCTCTATGCGCCGGCCGTGCGCACGGGCAACGTCAACACAAAGGTGCTGCTCGGCTCATATGGGTTCACGGTTCTTGTGGAAATTTTGATTTTGGTTTATGTCTATTTTCTTTCGGTGGTCAGAGTGCCCCGTCAGTTTGCAAAATGCCTGAAAAAAGGGTACCCAGAATTGGAATCCCTGTATGGGTATGAGCAACTGACCAACGGCAGTCTGATCGATAACCAGGCGGCGCAGTGGCCCTCCTTTTCGCTGCAGATCGAGGATGTTTTCAAACTGAAAAACAGCGAGGACTGCGTGGCGGTGGGCTTTGCGCACGGACTGATCGAGCGGGGAAACTACGTCCGCGTGCTGGATACGGAGCAGGCGGCCCAGCCGCGCGGTGCAGCCCTTGTTTCGGGGATCGAGATTGCCAACGGAAAGGCGGCGGAGCAGGCGGCGGACTGCAAGGCGGCTTTGCGCGTGCGCGGGGGCGCCGGGCTGGGTCTGGCGCCCGGAATGTACCTGCGCCGCTCGTGATGGCAAAAACGCGAGGGAGCGGCTGCGGAAGAGGCTTTCTGCAAAAAGAATGACGGACAAAAAACGTACCGCGGAAAACGCCTTTTTGGGCGTTCTCCGCGGTACGTTTTGCGCGGGGCCGATGTGCGTTATTGGGCAGCGGGCGGTACGGGCGGCGCCGCGTTCCGGCGCGCCCGCCGGACCGAGCGGGCAAAGGCCAGCGGGCTTTCCTGCGTTTGAATGCGCACCACCGCGTAAAACATTGCCGGGGTGGGGATGCGGGGCAGCCAGGCATAATAACCGGGCACCCAGGCCGTGGGGCTGTAATTTTCCTTGGCGCGGTACAGATTTTTAAAGCCGTACCAGGCGTTCAAATGCTCAAACACAAAGTTCAGCAGCCATTCCACGCTGTTGGGGCGCGCGCCCTCCGGCAAAAGATTTGCCAGCGGCGCAAGGCCCAAACTGGCGGTCTGCACCCCCTCGCCCTTGAACACGCGGAACGCCTCATACATGATTTTTTCGGTTACGCCGCCCGGCGCGTCGTGGGTGCGGCGGGTGATGTCGGCCATGTATCCCCGGCCGCCGTCGTAGGGGCAGTAGACGTTAAACGCGCAGGGCGTGCCGCTTGCATCGGCAGCATAAAAATAGCGGCGGTCCATCGGATTTTCCAGCCCTACGGTGCCCATCGTAAAGCGAAGCAGACCGCTTTTTTTGTCGGCCAGCCACTCGGCGCTGATCTTTGCCAGCGCCGCCTCCAGGGCCGGGTCGCGGTGCTCCAGGGGGCGGTATTCGTGTACGGCAACCCCCGCTTTGGCCGCATGATTGATGTTCATCCGCATTTTGGCGCCTTTTTTGCCGGAAATTTCGTAGTTTGCCAGATCAAACCGGGCTTCCTCGCCGCATTTGGCGACGCCGAAGCCGGCTTTTTTGTATTCGTCCAGATACCGGCCCGTGATGCTCAAAAAAAACAGCTTGTGGTCGCTTTGGCGGCAAAAGGCGGCGAATTCTTCCAAAAACGCCCCAAAATGCTCGGGCGCGCAGATGGGGTCGCCGTTCACCACTACGGTACTGCCTACAATGCCGTAGGGCAAAACGCCCTCGACCGTGCGGCCGAAGTAGAGCAGCTTGTCCTGCTCCAGCGTCAGGTAGGAGGCCGGGTTCTGCCCGTAAGCCAGCACCAGCTTCCGCGCCCGGCGCATGGCGGCTTCCGTCCAGAAAAACCGTTCCAGCCAGGGACGCAGGGCCAGCAGCAGAGCCAGCAGCATACAGCCCCAGCTGAACCAGAACATCCCCGTCTCAAACCGCCCCAGCGGCGAGTTGGAGGCGCTGCCCTCGTACACGCCAAACAGAATGCCGCAGGCATCCCGCAAGCTTTCCCACACGGCCAGGCCGCGCGGCATACCGGGGGTGTGCAGCCGTGCAAAATGGTAGCTGATGCCTGCGTTCAGCAAAATGCCCGCCGCCGCGGCGCCCAGCGTGAGCAGGCTGCGCCGCAGCGATGCGGGGGAGGAGGGACAGCAAAAATCCTTGCGAAAGAAAAAAAGAAGCACCAGAAACAGAGCCTCCGGCACGGCGACCGGCCAAAAAGGGCGCCTGCCCGGTAAAAAATGGCGCAGCAGCGAAATGCCCAGCAAAAACAGCGTGATGCCCCACGCCACCCGGCGCCGCTGGTACAGGTTGTACAGCAAAATCAGCAGCAATACGCTGAACAAGCGCGCCGCCATGCTTCCCACCTCCAGCAGATGCCGAAGGTGGTTGGTGCAGCGCATGGCGGGCATAAAGCTGACCGCCACCGCCAGGAGGGCCAGCAGCCCAAGGGCTCCGATCACGCTGTTTTCAAGCAGTATGCGCCGGGAAAGTCGGTTTTTCATATTGCCTCGCTTGTTTTCGCAAACCCGCCCGCTTGGCGGAAAAATGCTCAGTCCCGGCTGTACAGGTCGCGGGTGTAGACCTTATCGGCCACATCGCCCAGCTCCGGCGAAAGCCGGTTGGCCAAAATCACATCGCAGCGGGCCTTGAATACGGCAAGATCCCGCGTCACCTCGCTGCCAAAGAAGGCATTCTCCCGCAAAGTAGGCTCGTACACCAGCAGCGGGATGCCCCGCGCCCGGATCCGCTTCATCACGCCCTGAACGCTTGACTGGCGGAAATTGTCGCTTCCGGCCTTCATGGTCAGCCGATAGACGCCCACCAGCCGGGGATTTCCCGCGCAGACCTGCTCCGCGATAAAATCCTTCCGGGTGCGGTTGCTGTCCACGATGGCCTGAATCAGATTTTGCGGCACGTCGCTGTAATTGGCCAGCAGCTGCTTGGTATCCTTGGGCAGGCAATAACCGCCGTAGCCAAAGCTGGGGTTGTTGTACTGGTCCCCGATGCGCGGGTCCAGGCAAACGCCCCGGATAATGCTTTTGGTGTCCAGACCGCGGATGTCGGCGTAGGTGTCCAGCTCGTTGAAATAGGCCACCCGCAGGGCCAGGTAGGTGTTGGCAAACAGCTTGATGGCCTCGGCCTCGGTCAGGCCCGGGTAGAGGGTGGGAATATCCTGCCGCAGCGCCCCTTCGGCCAGCAGCGCGCCGAATTGCCGCGCTTTGGCCTGCAGGGCGGCGCTGCCGGCGGGGGCGCCCACCACGATCCGGCTGGGGTAGAGATTGTCGTAGAGGGCGTGGCCTTCCCGCAGAAACTCGGGGTTGAACAGCACCCGTCCGCCCGGGTAGCTCTGCCGGATTTTTTCGGTGTAGCCCACAGGCACCGTTGATTTGATGACGACGGTGGCCTCGGGCGCGTACTGCGCACTCAGGGCCAGAACGGCCTCGACGCTGGAGGTATCGAAGTAGTTGCGCTCAGGGTCGTAGTTGGTGGGGGTGGAGATGAGGATAAAATCCGCCCCGGTGTAAGCCGCGCGCGCGTCGGCGGTGGCGGTCAGGTTCAGCGCGCGGTGCGCAAGGTAGTCCTCCGCCTCGGCGTCCGCAATGGGAGATTCACGGCGGTTGAGCGCCGCCACCTTCTCGGGCAGGATATCCACAGCCCAAACCTCGTGGTGCTGGGCCAGCAAAATGGAATTGGAAAGCCCCACATACCCGGTACCCGCAACAGCAATTTTCATGGCACACCTCTCAATTTCGGCGGCCGGCCAAAGCGCCGCCCGCAGTCGGCCCCAAGGGGGCGTAAACTGTCGTATAGTATACAGGAAAGCGCGGTATTTTGCAAGAAAATCCCGCCGCCGTCCTGCTTTTTCCGGCAGCGTCCGGGTATAGAATTGTGTTGTATTTGGCAGGGCTTCTTGGTACAATAAGGACAAGAAAAAGGGGGGCAGGGCAATGAAAGAAACCAAGCGTTCCCATCCGCTGCGCGGACTGTGGATTTTGGCAGCAGGCCTGGCATTGTCCCTGGCCGCCGCCTTTGGCGCATACCGCGTTTTTCTGGCGCAGGAAAACAGGGATATCGACCGTGTCTGCACGATCTATACCGAGCGCACCGAAAACCTGATCAATTCGATTTTCCACAAAACCGATGTTCTGGCCGCCGTGGTCAAGCTGCAGAACGGCGTGATCAGCGAAAGCACCTTCAATGCGGTGGCCAAGCTCGTCTACCAGGAAAACAGCGGCATCCGGGGCATTCAGTACATGCCGGGCGCGGTGGTCACCTACAGCTACCCGGTGGCGGGCAACGAGGCGGTGATCGGAAAAAACTTTTTGGAAATTCCCGAGCGCCGCAAGGACGTTCTGCTGGCGATCGACACCAAGAGCATTGCGCTGTCGGGGCCGTACAACCTGCTTCAGGGCGGGCTGGGGGTGGTGGCCCGCAATCCGGTGTTTTTGACCGATGCCGACGGCCGTGAATATTTTTGGGGCTTTTCCGCCATTGTACTGGATCTGCCCGATGCGCTGGCCGATGCGGGCCTGGACGGGCTCTCGGAAAGCGGCTACGATTTTCAGCTCTACTGCATCAACGAAAACGGCGAGCGGCTGGTTATCGCGGGCAACACCGCGCTGGATATCGATAAAGCCGTGTGCGGCGTTGTGGAGGTGCCTCACCATACCTGGACGCTGGCCATGTGCAATCTTGACCCCTGGGCAAGTTTGCTGCGCGCCGCGGGCGTGTTTCTGGCCGGGGCGCTGTTGAGCGGCGTTCTCTGGAATTTTTATCGCCTGATGATGCGGGCGCGGAAGGCTGTGCAGGCCAAGGACCGCTTTTTCTCCGACATCAGCCACGACATGCGCACGCCGCTCAACGCGGTGATCGGCTTTTCGGCGCTCGCGCAGGAGCCGGGCTGCACGGCGGCCGAGAAGGACGCCTATCTTGCCAAGATCCAGTCCTCCGGCAACCTGCTGCTGAGCCTTGTCAACGATACGCTGACCCTGTCCAGGGCGGGCAGCGGAAAATTGCAGCTGCATCCCGCGCCGATGGCCGTCGCTTCGCTGAGCGATTCGCTTATGCCCACCATTGCGGTGCTGGCCCAGAACAAGGGGGTGCGCCTGCATGTGGAAAAGGAAGGGTACCGTCCCCGCACCGTGCTGGCAGACCGGCTCTGCGTAGAAAAAATTCTGCTGAACCTGCTTACGAACGCCGTCAAGTATACCCCGGCGGGCGGCAACGTCTGGGTGTGCCTGCACGACGACCCGCCCGGCGCGCCCGACCCGGATCTCGTTTTTACCGTGCGGGACGACGGCATTGGGATGAGCGAGGATTTTTTGACCCGCCTGTATGAGCCGTTCGCCCAGGAGAACCGCGCCGGGTACGAATCGAACGGCACGGGGCTGGGCCTTGCCATCGTGCGGCAGCTGGTCGCCGCGATGAACGGCGACATCCAGGTAAAAAGCCGGCAAAACCAGGGCACCGCCTTTGTGGTTCGCCTTCATCTGCCCGAGACAAAAGCCTCCGCCGAGCCGTCCGCCGCCGCCCCGGAAAAGGCACCGTCCATCGATCCGCTGCGGGGCAAAACGGTGCTTCTGTGTGAGGACAACGCCCTCAATGCCGAGATCGCCTGCAAACTGCTGCAAGGCCGCGGGATGACAGTGGAAACGGCGCCCGACGGGGCGCAGGGTCTGGCGATGTTCCGCGACAGCGCGCCGGGGCATTTTGCCGCGGTTTTGATGGATATCCGTATGCCGGTGATGGACGGCCTGCAGGCGTCCCGCGCCATTCGCGCGCTGGGACGGCCGGACGCCGGAACGGTGCCTATCCTGGCGCTGACCGCCGATGCCTTTGCCGAGGATGTCAAAGAATGCCGGAATGCCGGTATGAACGGCCATGTCGCCAAGCCGATCGTACCTGCGCAGCTTTATACGGCGCTGGGCAAGGCCCTGACCGTCGGCCAGGCCGAAAAAGGCCGGTGACCGAGCCGTACAGCCCGGTGCAACACAAAAATTCCGCCGACTTCTTGCCCTGCCCAGGTGGGGCGGCAAGAGGACGGCGGAATTTTTTACAGCTTGTGCAGGTTCAGCAGTTGCTGCGGTACTCGTTGGCGCTTTGCCCGGTCAGCTTTTTGAAGGTGCGGGAAAAATGCGTGGCATCGGTAAAGCCCACAAGCTCGCTGACCTCGCACACCCGCAGGGAGGGATCGGCCAGAAGCTCCTTGGCTTTTTCGATCCGCACGGTGTTCAGCAGGGCAAAAAAGGATTGCCGGGTGTACCGGCTGATCAGCTTGGAAAGATGCCACTGGCTCACATACACATGGTCGGCCACATCGCACAGGGTCAGGCGCTCGGCATAATGCGCCCGTATGTACTCCATGGCGTGGTTCACAATAAAATTTTGGGCGTGCAGAACATCCTCGTCCTCAAAAGGCTCGTCCCCGGGCGCGGCGGCAAACGGAGCGGGCGCCGAATCCGCAAAGTCCGGCGCGCCGGACGCCGAAAGCGCAGGCAAGTCTGACGCAGGAAGCGCGGGCGGCAGCGCGTCCAGCGCGGCCACCATCCTGGCCAGGGCTTCCTCCAACTGGCTGAACTTGCTGGGCTTTAAAACGTAGCCGGAAACGCCCAGCTGGATGGCCCGCTGCGCATACGCAAAGTTCGGGTAGCCGCTTAAAATCGTGACCTGGGTGCGGGGAAACTCGCTTCGCAAAGCGGCGATCATCGTCAGCCCGTCCACGTTGGGCATTTGAATATCGGTAAACAGCAGATCCGGCCTGGCCTGCCGGAACAACGCCAGCGCCTCGCGGCCGTCGCGGGCGGTGGCCACCACCTCGCAGCGGTTCTGCGCCCACGGCATGGTGCGCACCAGCCCGTTCACAATGATCTCCTCGTCGTCCACCACCATCGCCCGGTACATACGGCCTTTCCCCCTTTGCGGATCTTGTTTTCAGTATAGCACAGGCCGGGGCGGCTGACCAGAAAAATCCCCTGCCGCGCCGGGCGGCTCAGCCCTTGACGGCGCCCATCGTCATCCCCTTGATGATGTTTTTCTGGAGCAGGATGTAAACGATCAGCACCGGCACCACCACCAGCACGACGGCGGCCACCATCAGCCCGTAGTTGACGCCCGCCTGGCTGGAAATTTCCGCCAGAAGACGGGTGATGCTGTAGGTGCGCTTGTTGCGCAAAAAGAACATCTGAGTGAACAGATCGTTGTAGCTCCACAGGAAGGTGAAGATGCCCACCGTGGCAAAGCTGGGCCGGGCCAGCGGAAAAATGATCCTGAAAAAGATCCGCACCACCCCGTACCCCTCCAGGTAGGCGGCCTCCTCCAGCTCCACGGGGATGCTGCGGATAAAGCCCATCAGCACCACGATGGCAAACGAAAGGTTGCCTGCGATCTGGGGCAGGCTGACGCACAAAACCGAGAAGGGCAGGCTTTCAAACCGGACCAGCCCCGCGCTGTGGAGCAGGCGGAACACCGGGATGATGGTGGAAAATACCGGAAACATCATGCTGGCCACCACCAGGGCGTGCAGCACGCCGCGGCCCCGGAACTGGTAGCGGGCCATGCCGTAGGCGGCAAACCCGGCCATCAGCACAACGGCCGCCGTGACCAGAATGCTGATGAGCAGACTGGTGCGGTACGCGCCGGGGATATCCACCCGCTCAAAGGCCGTGCGGTAATTTTCCAGCGTGAACATCCCGCCCAGCGGCAAGGCAAAGGTATCGCTGCGAATGTATTTTTTCTCCTTGAAGGAGTTCAGGATGACCCACACAAAAGGGTAGATCGTGGTCAGCGCCCAGGCGCTGAGGGCAAGGTAAATCAGCGCATGGCCCGCGCGCTGCCGTTTGGAGGTAATCATGGTCGGTTTGCCCCTTTCTCAATCATCGTTTTCCTTGAACAGCCATCCGGCCACCTGGCTGATGACAACGCCCGACACCACAATGACCAGCGCAATGGCCGAGCCGTAATCGACATCGCCCACATTGAAGGTCTGGTGGTACATATAGGTGCCCATCAGCCAGCTTTTGTCCATCGGCATCCCCTGGCCCATCATGACCCAGGGCAGGTCGAACACCTTCAGAGCGCCCGTGATGGCAAGGGTAAGGCAGACGCAGAGGGTGTTGTGCAGCAGCGGCAGCGAGATGCGCGTCACCCGCTGAAAGCCGGTGGCGCCGTCGATGGCGGCGGCCTCGTACAGCTCAGGGCTGATGTTGTTGAGCCCGGTGGCCAAAATGACGAAGTAGAAGCCCACATACTGCCACATGACCGGCAGCAGCATGGTAAACAGGTAGTATTTTTCGCTTTTCCAGTCGATGGCTTCCCGGATCCAGCCAAGCCCCATCAAAAGCTGGTTGAGCATACCGCCGTTGTACAGAAAAATCAGATTGAACAGCAGGCCCAGCGCCGTGGCGCTGATGACGATGGGAAAGAAGTAAACGGTGCGAAAAAACCCCGCGCCGCGGCCGATGTTGTCCACCAGCAAAGCCAGCACCAGCGCGACGCCCACCTGAAAAACGATGGTAAGCACCATCAGGAGCAGGGTGTTGCCAAAGGCCGTCAACAGCTTTTGGTCGGTAAGCATCCGGGCAAAGTTCTGGTACCAGGGATCGTTCAGCCCCTCGGCGGCAGTACCCAGCCCGCTGATGCGGCTGGCGCTGTTGCGCAGGTTCATCACGAAGGGGTAGTAGAGAAATACCGCCATGAACGCAAAGGCGGGCAAAAGAAACAAAACCAGGGGCGCTTTTCGTTTATAGATCGCTGCGTTATTCATAAGCGGCACCTCAATCAATACATACAACAGGTTTTTTCGGTTTGCAGGGCACAGCAATGGCCGGCAGAGCCGGATGAAAGGCTCTGCCGGCCACGGTTTGGGAAAAAAGGGAGGAATTTTTCAGAAAAGCATGGGAAACAGGGGATGCCGGCGCTGCCGGCGCGGGGCGCGGAGAGAACGCGATAAGGGAGGCCGCGCGCCCAGGCTGGCGCCTGCCCGGGATGCAACGCGGCAGGCTTTGTGCTGCCGCGGCGGAACCGCCGTGCGATTTCGGCGGATTGCCTTAGAGCGCCAGGCAGGCATCAATGGCCTGCTCCGGGGTGGTTTTGCCGGTCACGACGTTTTTCACATCGGCAAACAGCGCGCTGCGGGCTTCGCTGCTCAGGCCGTCCTCGGTGGCGGCGGCGATCCCGGTGGCGCCCTTGGTCATGACCAGGGCGGCCTGCACCAGCGCGTCCGCATCGGCGGGGGCTGCCGTGCCGTTCTTGAGGGCCGTGACGGCGGTGGCGCCGAAGGTGGAAACAACCTCGTCGGTGGTCATAGCCTCCACAAACTTGACGGCCGCTTCCCGCTTGGCGGGGTCGTCCCAGGCTTTGCGGGTGATGTAGTAGCCCATCGAAAGCCCGCCGATCAGGTCGGTGGATTTGCGCGCGCCCTTGCCGGGTACATAGGTGACGGTAAAGTTGTTGATGTCCTGCGCGTTCTCCTGGAAATAACCGATCTTCCAGGAGCCGTCGATCGCAAAGGCGGCCTTATCGTCGGTCATCAGCTGGAAGGTATCGGCATCGCCCGCGGTCAGGGTATTGACGGGGAAGCAGCCTGCGTCGTACATGGCCTTGATGTCGTTCAGGCCGGCCGCCCAGCGGGCGCCCACGGCGTCGGTGGAGGCGGCGGGCAGTTGGGTGTGGGTGGCCACGCTGCCTTGGTTGAACACCGTGTACTCAAACCAATAGTGGGGAATTTCCTGCAGGCTGCAGGCCACAGGGGTGTAGCCCTTGGCCGCGATGGTTTTGCACATCTCCATAAATTCGTCCCAGGTGGTGGCGGCAGTCGGCGGCTCCAGGCCGCAATCGGCCAGGACCTTTTTGTTGCAGAACAGCGCTTCCCAGTAGCCGTTGACCGGCACCGAGTAGTTTTTGCCGTCCACCGGGGAGGCGCCCAGCATCTCGTCCTTCATGTTGGCGGCGTAGTCCGGGTATTCGGCGCGAATCTCGTCGATGGATACGACTTTGCCGCTCTCCACGATCTTGTTGGCATCCATCCCGTTAAAGTAGAACAGAACGTCGGGCTCGCTGCCTGTCTCAAAGTCGGTGTTGACCTTGGCCTTCCACTCCTCGTTGGAGGTTTCGGAAGCGTCCAGCACGGTGTTGCCGGTGGCCTGCTCGTATGCCTTGTAGGCGGCCTCGTAGTTGGCGCGGTTGCCGTCGTCGCCGCCGTAGCTGGTGACGACGTTCAGGGTGACGGGGGAAGCGGCCTCGGTCTTGGCGGCCTCGTCGGTCTGGGACGCCGCGCTGCTGGCGGGGGCTGCGGCGCCGCAGCCTGCCAGCAGGCTGGCGCCGATGGCGGCGGCCATAAGAAGTGCAAGTGTCTTTTTCATGTGCTGTTTCTCCTTCAATTCTTCTTTTCCGTGGGGGCTGCGCGGGCTGCGGCGCCCGCTTTCCATGCCTTTATGATACAATTCCCGGCCCCAAAGATGAATGATTGTCCTTGCCACTTCTTGGATATTCTTGCTCGTCTTGGTCAAGGTCTATCTTAATTGTAAAAAGAGTGTTGCCTGTTTTAGTCATTTCGACGAAAAGGCCGCTCTCGGGGCCATACAGGATCCGCAGGCGCTGGTGTACGTTGCGGATGCCAAGATTGACGCTATGCTCGTCGCCGGGCGTGTTTTCTGTGCCAAGCAAGGTGCGGATGCGGGCAAGGTCTGCGTCGGTCATAACGCCGTCGTTCTCCACCTGCAAAAGCAGCCAGTGGCCCTGCCGCAGCGCCCGCAGCACGATGGTTCCCTTTTGGGTGGGGGCAATGCCGTGCTCCACCGCATTTTCCATGACGGGCTGCAGCACCAGCCTGGGCACATAGGCATCCAGCAGCTTTTCGTCGATCTCCTTCTCCACGGTCAACCGCTTGCCCAGCCGCTCCCGGATGATGTACAGGTAGGCGTCCGCGTACATCAGTTCCTCGGACAGATGAACAAGGGGGCGATGGCGGCGGTCCATAGCGGCCTCCAGCATGGTGGAAAGGCTTTCCAGCATACCGCAAACCTTTAAATCGCCGTTCATCCGGGCCTCCCAGTTGACGATCTCAAGGGTGTTGTTGAGAAAGTGCGGGTTGATCTGGCTTTGCAGCGCCATGATCCGCGCATCCCGCAGAGCCAGCTCCTCCTTGTAGATTCGCTCAAACTGGTTGAGCAGGGTGCTGCTCATCGAGTTGAAGCTGTCGCCCAGGTAGCCCATCTCCCGGCTGGTGAGGGCGGCGGGCGCTACCTGCACCCCAAATTTGCCGGCTTTGATCTGGCCGGCCGCCTCGGTCAGGGCCTCCACCGGGCGGGTGACCTTGCGGGCAAAAAAACGCAGCACCAGCCCCATCAGCGGCAGCAGCAGCACAAAGATGACGCCCAGCGCCAGCGCGGCGGCGTTCTGGCGGCTGCGCAGCGCGGCGGCCGTCGCCTGGCCGGCCAGCAGCAACCGGTAGGAGGGATGCGTCACCGCCGCATGCAGCGCAAAGCCGTCCCCTGCGGGGGTCACGGCGAGCGGTGCGGCGGATTCCGGCGTGGCGGCCGGCGCCGTGCCGTGCAGCGCCAGCGGGGTGCCGTTGAGCCAGAGGCAGAGCGTTTCCGCTCCCGGCAGATCGCTCAGCTCCCGGAACATCAGGTCGGTGTTGATCTCCATTGCCATCACGGCGTAGGGGCGGTAGCCGTCGTCCACAAGGTTGCGCACCAGATACAGGTGTCCCTCCGACGCAACAAAGGCGATGGCTGTGCCCAGCGCCGCGCTGCTGTGCAGCACCGCAGGCTCCAAATATTGGCGGTACTTGCGGTAGCCTTGCTGGGTGCCGCCCGCCGCCGCGTTGGTGGTGTAAAAGCTAAGCGTTGGATCGTCCAAAAAGGTGACGATCACGTTGAGAAATTTTTCGTCATATTTGTATTGCTGGTACAAAAACTGGTTGATCGTCTCATACAGCTCCACCCCGGCGCCGTCCTGCCGGTACTGTGCCCACGCCTTGCGGATGGTGGGGATGTAGCTGGCCTTGCGGCTGGAAGCCATGGCGGCATCCAGCCTTGTGCCTACAAGATCCAGTGCGTTCTGGGTTGTCAGGGTCAGATCGCTTTGGGCCTGCGCAGCCAGGCTGTGCAGGATATAGCCGCCTGTTCCGCCCGCCACCAGCAGCACGGGCAGCACCCAGCAGGTCAGCACAAGGCCGATCAGGCTCCATTTCAGGCTGTGCCGGGCGGGGATGCGCGTTTTTGCGGGGGAGGCGGCTTTCGTTTCCATGGGTTTGCTCCTTTGTCGTTTTTTTGCGTTTCCTGCTTTATTATACCAAAAAAGGGAGAGCGTGCGCTCTCCCTTGGCTTTGTCTACAGCTCCAAAAAATGCTGCAGCGTTTTGGCGGTTTTTTCCGCCTTGTCCATCGTATTCTGCTCGCAGAAGATGCGCAGCAGCGGCTCCGTGCCGGAGAACCGGGCAATGACCCAGCCGCCGTCCCTGAAATAGACCTTGCAGCCGTCCAGATAACTGACCCGGTCGATCTCCTGCGCAAAATCCGGCAGCAGTTTGTCCTCCATCAGGGTCTTGTGGATGGCGGCCTTTTTTTCGTGGCTGAATTTGAAATCACTCTCGTACATTTCATACCGGCCAAATTCCTGTTCGATCTCGGCCCACAGCGCGGAAAGGCTGCGGCCCGTCACGGCGATCATCTCGATCAGCAGGGCGGCGGCGTAGATGCCGTCCTTGCCCTGGATATGGCCGCGAACCGTCAGGCCGCCGCTGCTTTCGCCGCCGATGATGGCGCCGGTAGCCAGCATTTTGCCGGAAATGTACTTGAACCCGACAGGCACCTCGTAGCATCGCTCCCCAAAATGCCCGGCGATGGCGTCCAGCAGGTGGGTGGTGGCCAGGTTGCGCACCGCCGCGCCATGCCAGCCCTTGTATTTGACAAGATAGTAGTACAGCAGAGACAAAATGCGGTTGGGGTGCAAAAAGCTTGCCTGATCGTCGATCACGCCCAGCCGGTCGGCGTCGCCGTCGGTGGCGATGCCGATGTCGCAGTGGTTTTCCTCCACATAGTTCATCAGCCCGGCCAGCGTTTTCTGGTTGGGGGCGGGCAGGCGGCCTCCAAACAGGGTATCGTGCCGTTCGTGGATCACGCTTACCTCGCAGCGGGCGGTCAGCAGGATGGTTTGCAGCGCCGTTTTGGAAACGCCGTACATCGGATCCAGCGCCACACGCAGCCCCCGCCGCCGGATGGCCGCGCAGTCCACCGCGGCCAGAATGCTGTCAATGTAGGCGTTCATCGGGTCGGTGATCGCAACAAGGCCCTGGCGCACGGCGGCATCCAGCGCCAGCACGGGGGGCTGCCCCTGCTGGCGGGCCAGATACCCTTCCAGTTCGTTGGTCACTTCCTCATCGGCGTCCCGTCCGCCTTCGATGAACACCTTGATGCCGTTGTAGATGGCCGGGTTGTGGCTGGCCGTCACCGCCAGCCCGTAGGGGTATCCGGCCTGCCGCACCGCGTACATCACAAGGGGAGTGGGGCTTTCGCGGTCGATAAGCTGGCAGTACACCCCGGCCCCGGCCAGCGTTTCGGCTGCCCAGCCAGCGGCCTCCCGGCTCAAAAAGCGCCGGTCGTACCCGATCACGACGCCCTTGCCAGGATGGTTTTCCGCCAAAAACTTCTGCGCCAGCGCAAAAGCCAGCTTCTGGACGTTTTGCCGGGTGAAATCGTCCCCGATGACGGCGCGCCAGCCGCCGGTTCCAAAGGTAATGCTCATGGTTGTTCCTCCCTGTTGCCCAAAATCACCGTGATATCGGCTTGCGTGCCCGCCGCCAGGCAGGGGATGCGGGCTGCCGGGCTGCCGTTGACAAGCAGCCTGGCCACGCCCTTGCAGATATGCGCCGGGTTTTGGACCGTGATGTGGTACATGGCCCCGCGGAACCGCCTGTCGGCCCGGAAGCCGTCCCAGCCCGAGGGGATGCAGGGGTCGATCTCAAGCCCGTCGTAGCCGGGGCGGATGCCCAGCATATACCGGGTGGCGGCCACATAGCTCCACCCGCCCGAGCCTGTCATAAAGGGGTGGTGCGCCTGCCCGAAATCGGCATGGTCGGGCCCCGAGATAAACTGGCAGTAGGAGTACGGCTCGCACAGGCGGATTTCGATGGCGTCGTTTTGGGCGGCCGGGCAGAGGGCGTTGTACAGCGCCATGGCGCGGTCGCCCCGGCCCAGCCGGCATTCGGCAGCCCAGGCCCAGGGGTTGGGATGGCTGAAGATCGAGCTGTTCTCCTTGAGGCCGGGGTAAACACGGGTGACAAAGCCGATCTCATCGTCGGGCCTGGTGTAGGCGGGGGCGTTCAGCCGCAGACCGTAGGGGGTGAACAGGTTTTCATAGACGGCGTCCATGGCCGTTGCGCCCCTTGCCTGGCCTGCCGCACCCGACAGTACCGCCCAGACGTTGCTTTCCAGATGGATGCGGCCCTCCGCTTCGGCGTGGGTGCCGATGGGCCGCCCGCTTTTGGTAAAGCCGCGCAGATACCACCGGCCGTCCCACAGCGTTTTTTGGCACACGGCGGCGGCGGCCCGCCACTGCGCGGCGCCGCGGTCGGCGTCCCCGTCCCGGCCAAGGTGGCGGGCCAGCCCCACAAAGGCATCCAGCGCCCAAAGGTAGAGAAAACTGACCATTGCGCTTTCACCGCCGCCCAGGTTGAGGCAGTCGTTCCAATCGGCCCGCAAACCCTGGCAGACCCCATGCGGGCCGACCATCCGGGCCGAAAAAGCCAGGATGCGCTGCAAATGCTCATAGACGGTGCCCTCGCCGCCGTCCGCGTAGCGGAGCGTTTCGGACACAAAAGCGTCGTTGCCGGTCTCCTTGACATACTCGGCCACCGTGGCCACCAACCAGAGAGCGTCGTCGCTGCAGGCGTCGGCCAGGCCGTGGATCATCTCGTCCGCGCCGGGCGCGGGCACGACGGTGGGGCTTTTAAAGCTCTGCACCGGCTGCGGCTCAAACCATTCGGGGCTGAACAGATGCAGCCCGTACCCTTCGCGGACAAGACCCTTTAAAAGCTGCCGGATGCGCAGAAGGCATTGGTCGGGGTTGGAATGCAGCACCGTCATGGCGTCCTGCGCGGTGTCCCGGTAGCCCAGGCCGGTGCGGCCACCCACTTCGATAAAACTGGCGAACCGGCTGAACATCACGTTCACCTCGCTCTGGTAGAGGGTCCAGATGTTGAGCATGGTGTTCATGGGCTGGTTGGGCGTCTGTACCTGCAAGGCTGCGCATTTGTTGTCCCAGTAGCCGCGCAGGGCCGCCATGGCGGCATCCCGCGCCTCGGGCGCGCGGTACAGGGCGCGCACCCGCGCGCCGGACGAACGGCGTCCCTCGCCCAAAAAAAACGCGCCGCGGAAAACCGTGTCTTTTTCCAGGCAGAGCTTTTTATGCAGGCCGCAGCACTGGTTGCCGCCCCGTGCCGCCGAACCGGACAGTTTGCCCCGCTCCACCCCGACCGGGTTGCGCTCGGTGCGGTAGGAACCGATGAATTTTTCACGCACGGCGTCAAAGCTGTCCGGTTCAAAGCTGGCCGTAAAATACTGAAAGCCGTTTTCCTCGTAAAAAAGATCCTGCTCGATAATGCCGTCCGCATAGCTGGCGCCTGCCGCGTACAGGCTCATCTGGAAGTTGCGGTTGTCCATATCGATCTGATGGAACGAAAGTTCGGCGTAACTGAACACGCTGAGGTTGCGGGGCCGCCCCGAAAGGTTGACCAGCCGCAGATCCCAGATCTCCACATCCTCGCCGCGGGGCACAAACAGGGTTTGTACGGCCTGGATGCCGCTGTACTCGCACTCATAGGCCGTGTAGCTGAGGCCGTGGCGGCACAGATACCGGGCTTTGTCCAGCGGCTTGCCGACCGGCTGCCAGCTTACCGACCAATAATCGCCGGTATCGTCGTCCCGCAGGTAGATGTAGTGCCCGGGCTGGTCCATCGGCACGGCGTTGGGCCGGAACCGGGTGATGCGGTGATGCTCGGCGCTGCCGCAAAACAGATACCCGCCCGCCGTATGGTTGACCACCGCGCACATGGCCTCGGTGCCCAGATAGTTGGTCCAGCTGACGGGCAGATCGACCTTGTCGATCACATATTCCCGCCGCGCGTTGTCAAAATGGCCGTATTGCATAGCGTTCTCCTTTGCCGTGGAATTTCCGTGCGAGCCGGGCCGCGTTTGGCTCGTTTTCTTTATTGTAGGCCCCTTTGGCTCCGCTGGACAGAACGCCGCTTGGCATCTCTTTGCGATTTTTGCCCTCTTGAGCGGGCCGGGCTCCGGAACGGCCGGCGGCGCGGAACAGGCAAAGAAAAAAGGCAGCTTCAGCTGCCTTGAGGGGACGGTCAAACCGACCGGCTCAGGGGCAGACCGCGAGATGGCGGCCGCGATCGTCCGGCTTACGACCGGCTGCGCCCCCCGCGCTTCCGGCGCCGGGTTTACGGGGCAGGCATACGGGAGCTTGACCAGGCGGAAGGCGGTGTGGCCGCGCACGGCTTCCCGGGCAAATTCGGCGGCGTCCCGGAGGCGCTGCCGCAAAAGGCTGCAGACAAGAAAAAAACGACGCACAGGCAAAAAACAGGCGGCAGCCCGCTGAGCTTGGCCGGAGCTGCGGCAGAAGCCATCGCGCCCCCGAATAAAATCAAGGAAAACAGCGTTTTTCTCTATCCATCCGCGCCAAATGCGGCTATAATGATACGCGGAAACCATACAGGAAAACCATACAGGAAAACAGGGGGCTGCGAAAAGAATGTCGGATGCGATTCAAACGGTTTTGGAACAGGCTGTTGCGCAGGAGGAAATCGCCGGGGGCGCGCTGGGCGTTTTTCGGGAGGGGCAGGCGCCGCGCTGGTATAAGGCCGGGTATGCGGATCGGGCTGCAAAACGTCCCTTTGAGGCGGATACCATCGTGCGGCTGTACTCCGCCACAAAACCGATCACGGCGGCCGCGGCCATGCTGCTGATGGAGCAGGGGCGGCTGGACCCGGGCGCCTGCCTGTCCGAGATTCTGCCCGAATACGCGGAGCAGCCGGTGGCCCGGGGCGGGCGTTTGGAACCGGCTGCCCGGCCCATCCTGATTCGGGACCTGCTGAACATGACTTCGGGCCTGCCCTACGGCGGCAATCCGTCCAGTGCATCCTCCGCCGCGGTGGGAACGCTTTTTGAGGAGATGGAAAAACGCCTGTACACGGACAGCGCCCTCACGACCCGCGAGGTGGCCGCCCGGCTGGCCGCCTGCCCGCTGGATTTTCAGCCCGGCGCGCGCTGGATGTACGGCACCGGAGCGGACGTACTGGGCGCGGTGATCGAGCAGGTGTCCGGCTGTCGCTTTGGGGCGTTTTTGCGCAAAGAATTTTTTGAGCCGCTTGAAATGGCGGATACCGACTTTTTCGTTCCGCCCGAAAAGCAGGGCCGCCTGGCGAAGGTCTACCAGAAAACGAAGGACGGCCTGGCCTTGTACGAGGGCGACAATCTGGCCATCCGGCGCGGCATGGACGCGGCGCCCGCCTTTGAATCGGGCGGGGCGGGGCTTGCCTCCACCCTGACGGATTACCGGCATTTTGCCCAAATGCTGCTGGACGGCGGCGTTTGGCAGGGGCGGCGGATTCTGGCGCCCCGAACCGTCGCCTACCTGACCGCAGGCAGGCTGCTGCCCTGGCAGCAGACCGATTTCAACCAGAACTGGGCCGCCCTCTCGGGCTACACATACGGCAATCTGATGCGGGTGCTGGAGGAACCGCGGCAGGCGGCGGCGCTGGGCACAAGGGGAGAGTACGGCTGGGACGGATGGCTGGGCTTTTACTTTATCAACAGCCCGGCAGACCGTCTGACGATGCTTTTGGCCATCCAGCAGAAGGATATGGGTACGGCTACGCTGACAAGAAAACTGAAAAACCTTGTGTGGCTGCTTTGACCGGCAGACACATCGCCCCAGGATGCGGCGGCTCCCTGCCCAGGCAGGGAGCCGCTTTTTTGCTGCGCGCCAAAGAAAGGCTGGGCCGGACGCCGCGCGCTTGGCAGCAGGAAGCGTCAGCCGAAGGCAACGGCGCCCGCCGTGAGGTGGAACCGGAAGGAAGCCGGATGCCGGAGCGCCGTGCGACGGGCAAGGCTTGCCAGGGGGAAAACTGCCGGTTGGGTTGCCGGCGTATCGCCGGCGGGTCCTGTACAAAATGTTCCGTGACAAACGAAAAGCCCGCGCCGGCCGGATCGCAGGATTTCCCGGCTCAGCACGAGCAGCTTGGTCATTTGCACATATGCGGTTGAACCGCCGTGTACCGGACGGTACGCGCGGCGGCGTGAGAGGTCGGCCCCCCCGTTCGGGGGCCTCCTGCCCGATTTTTATTTCCTGCGGTTTTCTTACAGTGCCGCCGGTTCATCGGGGGGAAGCATGCCGCTTTTGGCCGCCTTGCGGTAGGCGGCGGGGCTCATCCCTGTTTCCCGCTTGAAATTGACGTTGAAGTAGCTGGGGGTTTCGTATTGCAGCGAGGCCGCAATGTCCTGCACGCTGTTGCCGGTATCCCGCAGCAGCGCCTTGGCCGCTTTGATTCTCTCCTGGTTCACATAGGCAAAAAATTTCATTCCCATTTCGGCGGCGAATTTTTTGGTCAGGTAGTACTTTGTGTAGCCCAGCGACGAGGCGATTTCCTCCAGATCGATCTTTCGGTTTACATGGCGCTTGACGTAATCGCAGACGAGCTGCACGCTCTCCGATACCCCGGGCGCTTCCCTGCAGGCGCGCACCGACCCAATAAAATCCGCCAGCATCCGCTGATTGACGTCCTTGACTTCGGTGCGCAGTTTGCATTGATGCACCATGCGGATGTACTGCAATTCCTTTGTCCGGGCAATGCGCACGGGCAGCCCGCCCTTCACGGCAGCCCGGGCGAACAGCGCCGCCAGAATGATAATATCGTACTTGGCATCCTGCAAAAGGTCGCCGTCCGTATAGTTGGCGCAATTCATGCTGTCCCGGATCTTTGCCAGCATGGCCGCATCGGCGCGGCCCTCCTCCACAAAGGAGAGCAGGTTTGCCTCCGCCCAAAGGATTTTTTCCAGCGGAACCTTGTCCCCGCGCAGCGCCTCGTAGGAGTTTTTTTGCTCCTCGGGAAAAAGCTCCTGCTCCACCCTGGCTTTTTGCAGGTAAAAACCGCTGTCGGTGCAGGTTTCGCCGGTCAGGGTAAAATGAAGCATACGGGCGTAGTGGTGGAGCATCCCCTCCGGCAGGATGGGAACGGTGCGCAAAATCTCCTCCATGCCGGAGCGAAGCGAAATCGAGAAATGGTAGGAGCGCAGCTTTTCCGCCAGAACGATCGGGGAAGCGCCGGAGGGGAAGGACGGGCCAAAAACCACCACATAAGGCTGGGAGCCTTCCTGCGCAATTTCCGCAATCCACATCAGCCCCAGCGGATCCGAGAGCAAAAACGGCATCCGCAGCGTCCGATGCTCCCGGACATAATCAAGACATTTGCCGATGGTAAAAAAGCTCATCAGCTCGTTGGCATGCGCTGAAAATGCCTGCAGCAGCTTACCGGTTTCCAAGTCAAGATACCAGGCGTTCATCCGGCAGGCCACCCAGATGGAACCGGCAAGCTGCAGCAGCATGCGGGGGCGTTCGGCAGCTATGTTCCGGTAGATGTTTTTGAGAAAGACCGGTTCCTCCCGCACATCGGGCATATAGTATTCTTCCAGCGCCTCCGGCGGCTCCTCCAACAGAAAATTCTCCATGCAGCGCCCTCCTTCCGTGCGGGGGTATGGCAGATTCGGTCTGCCCCCAGTATAGCATATCCGCGGTCAAAAAGCATGGCGCCGTTCAGGGCAGCACCACCACCCGCAGCCGTTCAAGACTGCGGATCTGCGTGTGGATGGAAGAACTGTGGCCGCTGCGCTGCGCCCGTGCGCGGACGGTGATGAAATGGGTGCCTACCTCGCTGTACACATGGGCGGCGCGGAAGCTGGCCTTTGCGCCGTCCCAGTGGAGGATGGCGTGTTCCAGATGATGGCCCGGCGAGCTGTGCTTGCCGCCGTCCTCGGCGTCGTCGTCCCAGGAAAGAACGGCGCCTGTGACGGTGCCGGCGCCGGGGGGCGTCTCGATGACGCCATCCAAAACCAGGACGGCGCCGGCCTTTACGGGCAGCTCCCCGTCCGTCAGATCCTTTCCGTCCTTATGGATCCGGATGACGGGCTGAATGCCAAGGCGTCTGGGCGCCTCCTTTTCCGGCAGCACGCTGCCGCCGTCCATGGCGTAAACGGTGCTGCGGGGCGGCTGGACGCCGTCCTCCGCCCAGGCGCTGACATCCAGCAGCGCCTGATACAAAGCGCCTAGGTAGTTGGTGATGTAGTTGCTTTGCAGGGCGGCTTCGTCCCCGTGCAGGCAGCGATCCATGTACCAAAGGCGGAAATCGCCGCCCTTTCCGGCCCGCTCCACCTTTTTGCGGTACCAGTCCGCCATCCAGGGGTAGGCGGCTTCGTCCATCAGCGCGGCCACCACGATCATTTTGCACTGGATGCGGCCGTCCTGATGGGAGCCGCAGCCATTGTAGGCCGAGCCGGGCCCCAGCAACGGCAGAAGCCTTCGGTTTGCGTCGGCGTTTTCCCCGCCCGGGCGGAACTGGTCAAAGGCGCGATAATCGGGGTCGTCGGGCAGCTGGTGGCGGTAGATGTTCTGGAAGGCGATGTAATCGGAGTTGTCCAGCAGCAGGTCGTCCCCCGGCCGCAGCTTTGCCAAAACCTCATGCAGATCGCTGAAGCCGAACGCAGCCCCCAGAACCAGAAAGGAATCCTCGATGCGATCCAGCTTCAAAACGGCGCCCTTGGCCGCGCCGGAAAGCACCTTGATCTCCACGCCGCCCAGGTAGGCGCCGCGGGAGGGAACGCTTTCCACCTCAATGCAGTCGCCCCTATTGGAAAGCATTTTTTTCCAGGCGCTGTCCACGCCGTTGCGTCCGTCGGGCTGGGCGGCGTCCGTTTCGGCCGTCGCCTGGGTGACGACCCGCACGACTTTTGTGTTTTGCTTGGTGCGATCCCGCACGGCGGAATCCTGCGGGTCGGTGCCTTCGTAGCCGGGCTTTGACCAGAAATCGGTAAAATACTCCGGTACGGCGGCGCGGGCCGGGGGCAAAAGCACCGGCAGGGAGCCGTCGTCCAGTTCCCGGTACAAATGCCAGCTGCGCAGCGGAAGGCCAAATCGGGAAATCTCCCGCAGGGCGGCCAGCTCGTCGCCGGTCAGGCTGTCAAACGGATTTTCCTTGCCCGCGTCCACGGCATCGGCAATCATCGGCAGCACCCGCCGCAGTCGCCGCACGGCGTTGGATTTGGCCACGATGGAGTTGGGAATCGAGACCGGACAGCCGATCACATAGGGTACGGCGCCGTCAAAGGAATCGGTGTTTTCGGCGCAGCTCATGGTTTTGTAACCGCCGCCGCTGCCGCCGTGCAGATAGGCGTAGACCTTTCCTTCGCCGTAGAGCGCACAAATTTTTTCCCGCGCGTATTCCGCCGCCGCCGCCGAACATTTATAAAGGTCGGTCGGTTCGCTGTTCGGGCCAAACATGGACTGCGCGCCCATGTTGCTTTCCACAAAGCCGGAGCTGTTCAGGATGGCAAAGGCAATCCGGTCGTCGGCGCCCTGCCGCTGCGTGCCCAGGGAGCCAAGCTCCTCGTCCGGGCCGGGAAAGGGCGAAAGATACTGGAAAAACCTGCGGTGAAAATCCGCTCCCTCCACCGGAAGACACAAACTCATTTTCAGGCGCTCGCCCGCAAAGCGGATATGATAATACCGGTAGGGCAGAAGGGTGCCGTCCGGCAAAATCCGCTGGCGGATGCTTTCCTCGTCCACAACGGGGTGCGCCCAGCGGGAATCCTCGCGGGCGCGGTACAGTTCCTTTTTCTTGTCCATGTGCGGTTCCTTCCTTAATAGGGCAGGCCCTTTTGCGCAGGGCCTGCACCGGATGCTTATCCGTCGCTTTTTTATACGGCACGGGGGAACGCTGGCGCTCCCGCCCTTGCGGCGGGAGCTTCTTGTTCTATCTTACCTCCCTTTTTGGCGGGCGGGATAACACGCAATCGGCAAAACTTGCACGGATTCGTCCTGCTGCAAACAGGCAGCCCTGTGGGCAAATGATAAAAAATAGACAAAACAGAACGCGAATCAGGAAAAGAAATAGCAAAATTGTATTACTCCCCCCGACGACGGCAACGGTATAATCGGGTTGCACATGGGGAATGTGGCAGAAAGGGGTAAAAAATGGAACAGGAAACCAAAAACGGGCAGCCGGCAGCCGAAAAGGGCGCCGCGCCAAAACAGGGCGGGGACAGGCAGAACGGGGACAGGCAGAACAAGGTGGGCCTTGGTAAGCTGCTGCTGTGGAATTCCCGGTCCGTTTCCGCGGGCATAATCGTTTTGATCATGGGCTTTTTGATGATCTACTGCACGGACACGCTGATGATGCCCGCCGCGCTTGTCAGCGCGCTGCTGATCGGCAGCAAACTGGTGGACGGCGTGACGGACGCCGTCGCCGGTTTTATTGTGGATAGAACCAAGACAAAATGGGGCAAGGGCCGCCCTTACGAGGTATTTATCATCGGCGCGTGGCTTTGCACCTGGCTGCTGTTCAGCTGCCCGCCGGGTTTTCAGATGACCGCTAAGGCGATCTGGATCTTTATGATGTATGTGCTGGTCAACGCGGTCTGCCAGACCTTTCTCAACGCAAACGGCCTGCCGTATACGGTGCGCGTATTCCGGCAGGAGCAAATCGTCAAGGTGACCAGCTACGGTTCCATCATCACCATGCTCTGCGCGGTCGCGTTCAACATCGGTTTTCCAATCGCAATGGCCAAAATTGCGGTCGATGCCTCGGGCTGGTCGCGGCTGGTGCTGATGCTTGCGGTTCCCCTGGCGGCCATCGGTATTTTGCGCTTTGTCTTTTTCAGGGAAACGCTGGATGTGGACGTGGGCACCGACAAGGAAAAGCTCAAAGTCTCCGATGTGCTGGTGCTGTTGAAAACGGACAGATACGTTCTTTTGTTTGCCCTGATGCAGCTGATTTTCAGCTTTGTCTGCAACATGGGCGTCAATGTCTACTACTTTAAGTATATTGTGGGCAACATCGGCCTGATGAGCGCGCTGGCCGTGGTGCAGATCGTGGCCATCCCGCTGGCGCTGCTCTTTCCCAAACTGATCGCCAAATTTTCCACCGTAAAACTGATGATTGCGGGCTTCTTTTTGGCGGCGATCGGCTACCTGCTCAATGTTTTTGCGGGCAGCAACATGGTGCTGCTGGCGGCAGGCGCGGTGTGCTACGGCGCAGGCACCATCCCGGCCAGCATGCTGACCGCCCTGGTGCTGATCGAGTGTGCCGACTTCAATGAATGGAAGGGCATCCACCGGATGGAGGGCACCATGAGTTCCATCACCGGGCTGGCCGCCAAGGTCGGCGCGGCGCTTGGCTCGGGCGTATTGGGCGTTCTGCTTACGGTTGCCGGCTTTACGGGCGATGCCGCCACCATGCCCGGCTCCGCCTACATGATGATCCGGCTGCTGTTCGGCGTTGTTCCGATGGTGCTGTATGTGCTGACTGCCGTTTCGCTGATGACGTACAGGCTGAACAAACAATTGCCGCAGATCCGCAAAGAGAACGAAGAACGCCGCGCGGCGGCACGGACGCAGGAATGACGGAATGCCAGTATGAAAGAAAAGCAAAGCCTGCCCAAAATGCTGCACGGCTGCGACTATAACCCGGATCAATGGCTGGACCGCCCGGATATTTTGGCGAAAGACATCGAGATGATGCAAAAGGCGCGCATCAACTGCGTGTCCCTCGGCATTTTTGCCTGGAGTACGCTGGAGCCCGAGGAGGGCGTTTACAACATGGACTGGATGGCGCGGGGGATCGATGCCCTGTATGCGGCGGGCATCTATACAATCCTGGCCACGCCGACCGGCGCGCTGCCGCCGTGGCTGACCCAAAAATATCCCGAGGTGATGCAGGTCAACGACGCGCTGGTCAAAAACATGCCCGGCAAGCGCCATAACTTTTGCTACACCTCGCCCCGCATGCGGGAGAAGGCCGCGCAGATCGACGGGGAACTGGCGCGCCGCTTCGGCAGGCACCCGGGCGTGATTTTGTGGCACATTTCCAACGAACTGGGCGGCAATTTCGGCGACGGAACCTGCCATTGCCCCCGGTGCCAAAAGGCGTTTCGCCTTTGGCTGCAAAAGCGGTACCATACGCTGGACGCGCTGAACAAGGCGTGGTGGACGCCGTTCTGGTCCCACACCTACACCGGCTGGGAGCAGCTTCACAGCCCGGTGCGGCAGGGGGAAACGCTGCTGCACGGTCTGGTTTTGGACTGGAAGCGTTTTACCACCGAGCAGATGCGGGACTGGTACTGCCACGAGGCGGCGGCGGTGCGCCGGTACAGCGACCGACCGGCCGTGACGAATCTGATGGGTTTTTTCAAGCCGTTCGATTACAACCGCTTTGCCGGGGCGGTCGATTTGGCGGCCTGGGATTCCTACCCGATGTGGCACCTTCAGGCGGACGATATCCAGGAGGCCGTGCGCACGGCTGCCTGCCACAGCATGATGCGCAGCCTGAAAAAAGCGCCGTTCCTGCTGATGGAAAGCACGCCCTCCGTCACAAACTGGTTTCCGTACAATACGCACAAGCGCCCCGGTCTGCACGAGCTTGCCAGCGTGCAGGCGGTCGCGCTGGGCGCGCGCAGCGTGCAGTATTTCCAGTGGCGGCAAAGCCGCGGCGGAGCGGAAAAATTCCACGGCGCCGTCGTAACCCACAACGGCTCGGCGGACACCCGCGTGTTCCGCGAGGTTGCCGCGACGGGCGCCGCGCTGCAAAAGCTTGGCGATGTGGTGGACGGCACCTGCAACCGGGCGAAAGCCGCAATCCTGTTCGACTGGGAAAACTGGTGGGCGCTGGACGAAACACAGGGGCCAAAGCCCGGGATGGACTATCTTGATACAGTGTACGGCTGCTACAAGGCCTTCTGGAAGAAGGGCGTCGATGTGGATTTTGTCCCGCCGGAAAGCGAGCTTTCGGGCTACCGGCTGGTGGCGGCGCCGATGCTGTACATGCTTAAGGAGGCCGACATCGGCCACATCAAGGCCTATGTGCGCGGCGGCGGCACCTATGTGACCGGGTATTGGAGCAACATTGCCAACGAGACGGATCTCTGCTACCTGGGCGAAGGCCCTTTGCAGGAGATGCTGGGCGTGACGACGGAGGAGATCGACGCGCTCTCCCCGGCGCACCACAACGCGGTCTGCTGGGAGGGCAGGCGGTACGATGCATCCGACCTCAACGAGATCTGCCATGCGCGGGGCGCCGAGGTGCTTGCGACGTATACGGACGATTACTACCGCGGGATGCCCGCGCTGCTGAAAAACCGGTACGGCAGGGGCACGGCCTATTATGTCGCGGCCAGGATGGGCGAGGATTTCCAGACGGATTTTTTACGCGGCTGTGCGCGGCGCTGGGGCTGGACAACGGCGTGTGCGCGGCGCTGCCCGCGGGGGTTACGGTCTCCTGCCGCGAGGGCGACAGCGGGAAAGCGTGCTGGTTTGTGCAGAACTTCGGCGCGGCCCCTGCCGAGGTATGCCTGGCGCATCCGTTTTGGGACGCGCTGGGGCAAAAGCAGGTGGACGGAACCCTGCCGCTGCCGGCGTACGGGTATGCCGTGCTGACGCGGACATAAGGCCGCCCTGCCGCCGGCCCGGCAAGCCACGCTGCGGCAAACGCCGGCAGGAGTACCAAAAACAAAGAGAACCGCCGCAAAGAAAACGTTTTGCGACGGTTTTTTGGCCCCCGCGCAAAAAGCGGAACGCCTGCGCGGGGGTCTTTGCCGCCTTGCCGCCTGTCCCGCTTGAAAACACAACAAAAAAGAGACAGACGACCCCTTTTCGGGGAGGTTTGTCTCTTTTTTCGTTTTTGACTGCTTTGCGGCGGCTATTTTCGGCTAAACCAAGGGATAAAAATACCAAAAAGCAGGCTTCCCGTGCGCAGCCTCAGGGGATGCGTTTCCTTGTCCCATCCTCCCCGAAGGTTCTTTTCAGGGCGGCTTCCGTAGGAAAAATGGAAAATAGCAACACCGCAATTTGGATGGAAGCAAGAAGTACACCCACGGCCCCGATTGCATCGTCTGAACTTCCACATAAGAGCGCGTCTGCATTCCGCAGCTCGCCGATAAACAAAAAAAGCCATGCTTTCCACAGGATGGAAAGCATGGCTTTTTGGTCGGAGTGACGGGATTCGAACCCACGGCCTCTTGGTCCCGAACCAAGCGCGCTACCAACTGCGCTACACCCCGATAAGAAAAACGCAGCAGCAGGTGCCGCTGCGTTCTGCTCTGGTTGGGGATGAGAGAATCGAACTCCCACAAGCGGAGTCAGAGTCCGCCGCACTGCCATTATGCGAATCCCCAGTAGGTTGCCGGGCGTATGCCCTCAACGTTAAATTATTATACCGGGCCAAGGCGGTTTTGTCAACAACTTTTTTCGCCGCGCTTTCCGCTTTTTTTCCTCCGGAGGCCGGAACGTGCGCCAAAAGACATGAAAATAAAAAATAAATTGTTCCAACGATGAAATTTTACATCCTGCGCTGCGCGCAAAGCAGGCGTGCGGCAAGCCAAAGGCCCGAAACCTGTTGCCAGGTTTCGGGCCTTTGGAACCGCGCCGCCCCATCGCGGACAAAGCCGACGCGGGATGATGCAAAACTTATTCAGCAGCCTTGCTGTTGCGCTTCGCCATACGGCTCACCTTGCGGGCCGCGGTGTTCTTGTGAATGACACCCTTGCTTTTCGCAGAGTCAATGGCAGAGACAGCCGCCTTGATGACAGCGTCTTTGTCAGCAGCATTGCTGTCGATGGCAGCGTCTGCCTTTTTGACAACTGTTTTCAGGTTGGACTTGATGGCCTTGTTGTGTTCCGCCTCTTTCTTGGCCTGGACAACGCGGTCTTTCTGAGATTTGATATTAGGCATTCGTTCCACCTCCTTGATTACCCATAACAGTACAAGTTATATTAGCATACTTTGTGGACGGTTGCAAGCGGTTTTTGGGAAAACGAGCAGTTTTTTCTGCATTTTTTGTTTTTGCGGAAAGCCCCGCCCCACCGCCGCATAGAATGGCAGCGGGAACCGAAAAACCTGTGGGGGAGGTGTGCGCCATGCGTTGGTTCCAAAGGCTGCGCCGGGCGGCCGCCTGGGGGCTGGCGGCGGGTGCGGTGGGGCTGGCCGCGGTGTTTTCGGCGGGCAACCTGCCGCTGGGCGCGCTGGCGCTGGGCGGCGGCCTGCTGCTGCAAAGCCCGGCGGCCGCCCTGCATCTTCTGGCCGGGGACGCCCCGGCCCTTGCGGCGCGCGGGCCATGGAAAACGGCGCTGCCTGCGCCCACTGCCGCGGCTTTGCCCCCCACGGCTTCGCCCACGCCCGCCGCCCCGCCGCCAAGCCAGACGCCCGCCGCTACTGCCGAGCCCTCCGCTGTTCCTGCGCCCACCGCCACGGCTGCGCCGGCCGCCGGGATGGGGCCCATCCGGGCCGAGACCTTCCCGCAGGGGTGGGGGGATGGCTATGTGACGCTGGCGGCGGGCAGCATCCGCAACGAGACGGCCAACAGCGACGCCGAACTGCGGGAGGCTGCGCGGGGAGAGCTTCCCTTTGCGGTGGCGCTGAACAGCGGCGACCCGCAGGTGCTGATCCTGCACACCCATGCCACCGAGAGCTACCAACCCTGGGCGCCGCTCTGCTACGACCCCGGGTGTTCGGCCCGAACGGCGGATCGTGCCCGCAATATGTGCGCGGTGGGGGAACAAATGGCCTGGATTCTGAACGATGCCGGGATCAACACCCTCCACGACAACACGCTGCATGACGACCCCAGCTACACCGAAAGCTACGCCCGCAGCGCCCAAACCGTGCGGGACTACCTGGTTCGCTACCCCAGCATCAAGGTGGTGCTGGACGTACACCGGGACGCCATCGAGCAGAACGGCACCCGCATCAAGCCGCTGACGAGCCTGGACGGCCAGGACGCCGCGCAGGTCATGCTGATCTGCGGCTGCAACAACGGCGATACGGTGAAACTGCCGGGCTGGCGGATGAACCTTCGGTTTGCAGCGGCCTGGGAGACGGCCATGGAGATGCAATATCCCGGCCTGACCCGCCCCGTGCTGTGCGGCTACCGGTATTATAACCAGGATCTTTCCACCGGAAGCCTGCTGCTGGAGGTGGGCGGCCACGCCAACACGCTGGACGAGGCGCTGCGGGGCGGTGCATACGCAGCCAGGGCGCTGGCCGTGCTGTTTGGCGCGCAGGCCGCCGGCTGACCGGCGGCGCCCGCTCCTTCCGGCAAGGTATGCGCAGGCCCGGCGGCGCGATTTTTGGGCGATTTGGTCCCCCGCGGCCGTCAAAAACCGAAAAGCATTTTACAACCGGCCCAGAACGCGATATAATAACCATACGTCAATCATTTTACGAGGGAGTGGACAAATCCAATGAAGGAAAGAACAGAGATCGCGGCGCTGTACCGCCAGACCCCCGCCGACGGCACGGTCGTCACCGTGTGCGGCTGGGCCAAGACCGTGCGGGACAGCAAAAACATCGGTTTTATCTCGCTGACGGACGGCAGCTGCTATAAACCGCTGCAGGTGGTGTTTGAGGCCGCCCGGCTGGCCAATTACGCCGAGGTGGCCAAGAGCGGCCTGTACACCAGTTTTTCGGTCAAAGGCAGGGTGGTGCTTACCCCCGATGCCAAGCAGCCGTTTGAGATCAACGCGGACGAGATCGCCGTGCTGGGCCCTTGCGGTCCCGAGTATCCGCTGCAAAAGAAAAAGATGAGCGTGGAGTATCTGCGCACCATGACCCACCTGCGTCCCCGCACCAACACCTTCAATGCGGCGTTCCGGGTGCGCGGCCAGGCGGCCTTTGCTCTCCACAACTTTTTCCATGAGAACGGCTTTACCTATGTGCATACGCCGCTCTTCACCGGCTCCGACTGCGAGGGCGCGGGCGAAATGTTCCAGGTGACGACGCTGGATCTGAACAACATCCCCAAAACCCCCGAGGGCCGGGTGGATTTCAACCGGGACTTCTTTAAGCGGCCCGTCAACCTGACCGTGTCCGGCCAGCTGGAGGCCGAGGCGATGGCCATGGCGCTGGGCAAGGTGTACACCTTTGGCCCCACCTTCCGCGCCGAGGAGAGCTATACCCCCCGCCACGCCGCCGAGTTCTGGATGATCGAGCCCGAGATGGCGTTTGCCGACCTGACCGCCTACATGGACACCGCCGAGGCAATGACCAAGTACGTCATCCGCTTTTTGCTGGATAACTGCCCGGACGAGATGGCCTTTTTCAACCAGTTCTTCGACAAGGGCCTTATCGGGCGGCTGGAGCTGGTGGCCGGCAGCGAGTTTGGACGGATCAGCTATACCGAGGCCGTCAAAATCCTGATGGCGCACAACGATGAGTTTCAGTATAAGGTGGAGTGGGGTACCGACATCCAGACCGAGCATGAGCGCTACCTGACCGAGAAGGTCTTTAAAAAGCCGGTCTTTGTGACTGATTACCCCAAGGAGATCAAGAGCTTTTATATGAAGCAGAATCCCGACGGAAAAACCGTGGCGGCGGCCGATATGCTGGTGCCCGGCATCGGGGAACTGATCGGCGGCAGCCAGCGCGAGGAAAATTACGACAAGCTGGTGGCCCGTATGCAGGAGCTGGGGATGCGGCTGGACGATTACCAGTGGTATCTTGACCTGCGCCGCTTCGGCAGCGTGGAACACGCCGGGTACGGCCTGGGCTTTGAACGGCTGATCATGTATGTGACCGGCATCCCGAACATCCGGGACGTTCTGCCTTTCCCGCGCACCTGCGGAGGCTTCTGATGGAGCAGGCGCCGAAAGCAGAGTTCCCTTTGCTTGCGCCGCCGCTGCTGGACTGGTTTGCCCGGAACCGAAGGCTCCTGCCGTTTCGGCAGGAGCCTTCGCCGTACCATATCTGGGTAAGCGAGATCATGCTGCAGCAGACCCGCATGAGCGCAGCGGTGCCCTATTACGAGCGGTTCATCGCCGAGCTGCCCGACCCCGCCGCGCTGGCGGACGTCAGCGAGGAACGGCTGCGCAAGCTGTGGCAGGGGCTGGGTTACTACCGCCGGGCTGCCAACCTGCAAAAGGCGGCCCGCATCCTCTGCACGCAGTACGGCGGCGCGCTGCCCCGCGACTACGCGGCCCTGCGCGCGCTGCCCGGCGTGGGGGACTACACGGCGGGGGCCATCGCCAGCATCGGCTTTGGTATACGGGCGGCGGCCGTGGACGGCAACGTGCTGCGGGTATTCGCCCGGCTGTACAATGACGATACCGACGTATCGCTGCCTGCCGCCCGGCGCACCTGCACGGCGCGGGTGCTGGCCGCCCAGCCCGCCGACGCGCCCGGCGATTTCAACCAGGCGCTGATGGAGCTGGGGGCGCTTGTCTGCGTGCCGGGGGAAAATCCCCTGTGCGGGGCCTGCCCGCTGGCGGCACAGTGTGCGGGCCGGGCGGCGGGGCGGGCCGGCGCGCTGCCCGTAAAGCCTGCCAAAAAGGCCCGCCCAACGGTGCCGGTGACCGTGCTGCTGGTGGAAAGCCCGGCGGGTGTGCTGCTGCAAAAGCGGCCTGCCCGCGGGCTGCTGGCGGGGCTGTGGCAGCCGCCCGCTGTGGAGGGCCGAACCCTGGACGCCGCACAGGCTGCCGCCCTGCTGCGGGAGGCCGGGCTGGCCCCCGGCCCTCTGAACCCGCTGCCGGGGGCCAAACACGTTTTTACCCACCGGGTGTGGACGCTGGGCGGCTGGCAGTGCCGGGTTCCGGCGGCTCCGCCGCCCGCCGGCTGCGTCTGGGCCGATGCGGCCGCGCTGGCCGGCACCTATGCGGTGCCAAGCGCGTTCGCTTCTTATTTTTCCCGGTACGATTTGACGCAGCGCGGGGCGGATGCGGAGCAAGAGCGCAATTTGCCTTGAAATTCCCGGCGGAACCCGTCAATTTTTTACAACCGCGGCGTTGTATTCCCTTTCAAAGGCGGGTATAATAGATTTGTTCACTGACCCTGTTGCCCGCGCACCGGCGCGGTACAAGTACAGCGCCTCCCGCGGGGGACGGCGCGCTCGGGAGGTAGAAAACCATGATGAAAAAATCGACTTTTGGCGCGGCGCTGGCCTTTTTGGCGGCGGCGGCCGGCGCCCTGACCGCGGCGGCGCTCTATCTGCACCACCGCGAAAAGGAGCTGGACGAGTACGAAAAACTGCTGTTCAGCGATGATTACGGGGATTTGGATGGCGAGGAGGAGGAACACGCCGCGGCGGACGATACCTTTGCCGCCTCCGAGCCTTCTGAAGCCGCGCAGCCCGGCACCACGGATGGCAGCGTGCAGTTCTGATCAGCGATTGGCCGGGCGGGGCGCCCGCACAGGCACAAAGCCTTGCGGGCATCGGCCCGGTTCTTTTTTGCAGGATACCCCTGCCTGACGATGCAGAGGAAACAAAATGAAAAAATTTTTGCTTTGGGTGCTGATGGTGCTTGCCGTGGTGGCGCTGCTGGTGGGCGGAACCGGCGCGGCGCTTTATCATTTTGCCGATGCCGGCAAGCTGCCCCAGGAGCCGGTGACGCTGGGCGAAACCACCCTGGAGGCCATCGGGTACGACTGGCAGCTGCCCCTGCTGGGAGATAAATTCAACAAATCGTTTTACAAGGCGCCCAGCCTGAGCGTGCAAAAGCTGGGCGATCTGGGCGGCAGCCCGCCCGCGCTGGCCCTGCCCGGCTGGGTGACCAAGACCGAGGTGACCCTGAAGGCGCCCGACGGCACGGCGGCGGTCAGCGGCACGGCGGCGGATTTCGACGCCTATACCTACACGAAAAACGGAACCTATGAACTGAGCCTGAAAGCCTGGCACCAGAACAGCGAGCCCAGCGGCGACGCCCAGGGCTGGTACCTGTACCGGGCCAACTACACGATGGCCATGGCGCCCCAGGTCACGCTGAGCGCCGCGCGCGCCGCGCAGGGCGATATCGTGGCCCTGCTGCTGACCGGCGTGCTGGACGATCCCGCGGCGGTGCCGCAGGCCGAGACCGACCTTGGCAGCGTTACCTTCCGCGCGGTGACCGGCGGCTGGATGGGCTACATCCCTGTGACCTACAACGCCGAGAGCGGCGACCACACGATCGACCTGACCGTGGGCGCGCAGACCCTGCAGGCCACCCTGACGGTGGTGCGCAAAACCAGCGCCACCGCCCAGACCGCGGCCGAGGCCGAGGCGCCGGGCGCGGCGGAGGAATACCGCAGCGCCATCTGGCCCCTGTACACGGTGGGCAAGGAGGGAAAGCTGTGGAACGGTAGCTTTTCCGCCCCCACCACCAACGGGGTGAGCGTTGCCTACGGCTCGGTGCTGATGACGGACGGCCAGCGCAGCGGCACCAACACCGGCATCACCTATTTTACGACGCCCGACGCCAACGTGACCGCGCCCCAGGCCGGGGTGGTGGTGTACGCGGGCAATCTGGCGCTGACGGGCGGCACCGTGGTGATCGACCACGGCTGCGGCGTAAAAAGCTACCTGTTTGGGCTGGAGACCGTTGCGGCGCAAAGCGGCCAGCAGTTGGCGCGCGGCGACGCGGTGGGAACCGCCGGGCAGGCGCATTCCTTGATTTACGAGCTGCGGATCGGTAGCAAATCGGTAGACCCGGCGGGCGCGATCAGCGGCAGCAGCGGGCTGCAATATAAGGAAAATCTTGGTTGAGTTGGTATTGGGTTAAGAGGATCGGCGGGGGAAGAACAGAACGATGAACACGAACGAGGAAAGCAGCAGGCCGGGTACGCCCGGCAGGGAAACCGGGAAGCCGGTTCCCGCGCCCGCAGCGGAAGGCGGGCAAAAAAAGAACGGCGGCAGAAAGCGAAGCCGCGGCGACGCCGGCGGCAAAGCCGCGGACGAAGCGGCGGAGCCGGAAAGAACCGGCGCGAAACGCAGCGAAACAGCAACCGGGAAGTCCGGCGAAAAGCCTGCCGGAAAAGCGGGCGCAAAGCCCGGCGCCAAAAAGCGGAGCGGCGCCCAGAACAGCGGCACCCGGGCAGGCGCCAAAAAAAGCGCCGCCCAAACGGACGGGCAGGCAAAAAGGCAGGAAAAGGCAGCCCGGCAGCCCGGCGCGCCCGAGAAGCCCGAGACGGCCGGGTACGCAGCGCTTGCCGAGCGTGCGGAACCTGCGGAGCGGGCCACGCTTGCCGGGGCGGCGATCCCGGCGGGGGAACCCATTGCCCCGCCGGCCGCGCCTGCAAAACCGGAAAAGCCCGAGCAGGCAGAGAAGGCCGGGAGGCAGGAACAGGCCGGAAAGCCGGATCGGCCCGCACAGGGTACAAAGACGCCCCCGCCGCCCTCCGGCGCAGGGCATGCCGCCGAAAAGCCCGCAGGCGGGCAGGCGGACGCCGGCAAGGCGTTGCCGCAAACGGATGCCTCCGTGCCGCCTTTGCCCCGCGTGGATGAGGATGGGGAGCCGCTTACGCCCGAGGAACAGGCCAGGGTGGAGACGATCAGCCAGACGGCCCGCCTGTCCATCGAGAAAATTTTGGAGGGCGCGGCCATCCGCAGCGGCGCCAACACCGAGGAATGCAATCTTTCGGAGCCGCCGGTACCGCCGCAGGAATCCGAACCGCCCGAGCCCGAGGAAACCTTGCCTGAAAAGATCGGTCAGGCGGTGGTAGGCGGCCTTGGCAGGGTAGCCAAGTGGCTGCTGCTGGTGGCCGTGTTTATCCTGGTTATTGCGGGCAGCGGCGTTGCCTGGCTGTACAAAAACACCACCCCCGGCGCGGTGCCCGTCATCACGGTTTATTTTGCGGGCAGCGAGCTGCAGCCCACGGCCTACCGGTGGCACGTTCCGGTGGTGGGCAGTCTGATCCGCCGCACCTACGAGCAATCCACCCCTGAAAATGCGGCCGCGCTGGAGGAGGCGCTGGATACCAACGCGCCCATCCTGAGCGTGGCGCCGGACGGCTACGCCACCAAGCTGACCATCACCGACAGCGAGAAAAACAAGGTGTTTGCCGGTACCGCAGAGGAGTACAAGGATTTTTCCTTTGGAGCCAACGGAACCTACCAGGCCAAGCTGGTCGTGAAAAACAGCGAGGGCACCCAGGCGGACAATGCGTTGGTTACCGGCAGCCAGACCTACCAGTTCAGCTTTACGATCGGGGTAAAACCGATTGTGCGGATCAACACCAACGCCATCCAGCAGGGCAGCGTGGTGGCCGTGCGGGTCAGCGGGGACAGCAAGGATGCCCAGGAACAGCCTACGCTCCACTGTGACTTTGCGGATACCACCTTTGTCACCTCGGCCAGCGGCTGGGTCGCGTTTTTGCCCGTCGCCAGCGACCAGGAGGTGGGGGATTACCAAATCACCGTAAAGGCCGGCAGCTATACCGAGGTGCTGCCCCTGGCGGTCAAGGCGCGCACCTGGGTGTTCAAGGATTACGGCAGCAAATCGCAGCTCAGCAAGCCCCACATCGGGGTGGAGGATACCCCCGCCGAGGTGCAGCGCGTGCTGGAAATCTGCGATCCGCAGGTCTACTGGACGGCCAGCAGCTTTGTGCAGCCGTTCCTGACCAACATCAAGATCCAGATGGACTACGGCACCGTGGAATATGTGGGCCGTACCACCGCGCAAAAATCCAAAAACGTCAACGTCAACGGACGGGTAAGCACCAACGTCGTGCTGACCTGCACCCCCAACCAGGATCTGATCGCCCCGGCGGACGGCCGCATTCTGCTGGCTGCAGACCTGGGCGTCACCGCGGGCAACACCGTGGTGGTGGAGCATGGCGCTGGGGTCAAGAGCATCTTCTACGGCCTGAAATCCCTCGGCGTGAGCGAGGGACAGATCGTGATGCAGGGCCAGGCGCTGGGCAAGACAAGCGCCACCATGATCGGCGAGGTGCGCATCGGCAGCAAGCCGGTGGATCCCATGGCCGTGTGGCGCGGCCAGTGCGACGCCCTCCGCTTTTTGTAAGGACGGCATCGTTTTTCAGCTAAAGCAAAGACCCGGCGGCCTTCCGCCCTGCGCGAGCAGGGGAAAGGCCGCCGGGCTTTTTGCTTTTTGCGGGGCAGAAAAAAGGGGCGCTCAATCGTCCAGGTCAAAATCGCCGGGCAGCAGAAGCTCCAGCGAGGCGGCGGGATCGGCCACCAGGCGCTTGCTCTGGTTGAGGATGGCGCGCTCCAGGACGTTGCGGGCCATCCGCCCGTTGCCGTTGGCGGCGGCGTCCTCGGCCTGCTTGCGGGCGTAGTAGCCGGTAAGGGGCAGCTTGCAGCTGTCGTCCAGGCGGTAGCCCTTGCCGCCGGCCTGGCAGAGAGTGATCTGCCAAAGTTCGTCCGCGGTGTAGTCGGGGAAGGTGATCTGGTTGGGGAAACGGCTGGCCAGCCCCGAGTTGGCGCTCAGAAAGACCTGCATCTCGTTGGTGTAGCCTGCCAGAATCACGACCAGCTCGTCCCGGTGGTCCTCGATGCCCTTGACCAGCGTGTCGATGGCTTCCAGGCCAAAGCTGTCGTCCTGGCCGCGGTAGAGGCTGTAGGCTTCGTCGATGAACAGCACGCCGCCCAGTGCGCTCTGGATGACCTGGTTGGTCAGGGGCGCCGTATGGCCCACATACCGGCCCACAAGGTCGGCCCGCGTCACCTCGATCAGCTGGCCGCCCGTCAGCGCGCCGATGGCCTTGAGATACTGGGAGATCAGCCGCGCGATCGTGGTTTTGCCGGTGCCGGGGTTGCCGGTAAAGATCATGTGCCTATTGAGATTGGCGGTTTTCATCCCCTCGGCCTTGCGGCGCTGCTGAGTCTGCACGTTTTGGGCCAGGTCACGCACATAGGTCTTGATCTCGGTCAGACCCACCACCGCGTCCAGTGCGGCCTCCACGGCGGCCACGTCGCCCCGGAACTGCTGGGGCAGCAGCGCCAGAAGATCGAACGGCACACCGTCGCCCACGGCGGCGTTCAGCCGCCCGCCGGCAGCCTCCAGCGCAAGCCGGGTGCCGGGCGCGGGCGGGTCGGGCTCATTGAGGACGTACTCCGCGATCGCGCGGTAGATATTCTCGGTGTAGGTGCGCATGGCCTGCATCCCGTCGGTACGGCCGTACTGCGCGGCCACAAGATCCCGCACGGCGGCGTCCATGGCCAGGGTCAGCCCGCACTGGGTCTTGACCTTCTGGGCCAGAAAATTCAGCTCCCGCGCCGCGATGGCGCTCAGGCTTTCGGGCGAGAAGGCCTGGGTCTGGCAAAGGTCGCCGCCCAGCGCGTCCACAAACCGGGCGCCGAATTTTTCTGCCAGCGCCTCGGCCCCCTTGGTGGAGAAAAAGACGAAATACTTGCCTGCGGCGCGCAGTTCGCCCACGGCGCCGGGCGCCAGCGCGGTACCCACATCCACCAAAATGCCCCGCTGCAGCACATACCGGCTGGAAAGCGCCAGCGTGCCTGTGCAGCACAGGGTGGACAGCATATTCAGGTAACCGGGGGCGCAGGACTCGTAATGATCGAAGGCCAAAACCTCGGAATCGGCCCGCAGCGCCGCATACAGATCCTGCAAAAACAGCTTTTCCTGTGCGGGGCCGGGGTAGAGGGAAAGGTCGATCGTCTCGACCGTGTTGCTGCGCAGCAGACCGCGCAGGGCCATCTCCTCCACCACGCAGGCCAGGGTATAATGCCGTCCGGTGCCGTTCTGGCCGCTGAGCAGCATCAGGTTGCGGGCGTGATCCAGGTCGGCGGTGGTGCCCATCACAAAGGGACGGCGGAAGGCCTTGACCACCCCGTCCACAAAGGCGTCCTGCCCCAGCACCTGGCTTTTGACCTTGGCGGCCAGCCCTGTAAAGTCCCCGTGGGGCGCGGGGGACGGGGCGGGCAGCGGCTGGGCCGTTTTGCCGCCCAGCAGTCCGTCCTGCCGCATGGAGGCGGTCAGTTCGCCGCTCATCCGGCGGACGTCCTCGGCGGTGGCCGCGGCCGCGCGGTCCACGGCCGCAGCACCCTGGCCGGCGGCGTCGGCGCCGCGGGTCAGCGCCTCCAGCGAGGCCTGCATCTCCCGCATGCTTTGGGCGGCCGCGTCGGCGGCGCTGCGGCGCTCGGCGGCTGTTTTGTAGCCGTTGCCGTTGCCTACCAGGCCCCGCACCCAGCGGTCGTATTCATCTTCCAGTGCCATCTGTCGTCTCCCTCTGCCCGGTGGGGGGCATTTTGATCCGGTAAAAATTTTTGGCGCTGCAGCCGGCCCGGCCCCCGCCCGCGCAGGCGCAGGCGCAGGCGCAGCTGGACGCGCAGGCGCAGGAGAAGCCCCCGCCGCCGTGCCGCCCGGCGCCGCCGCCACGGGTGCTGCCGCCGCCGGTGTGGGGCTCAGGCGGCGGAACCAGCCGTCCGCCCGGCGGCGGCGTTTCGCCTGGGGCAACCTCAAACACGCGGTGGCCGCTGCGATAGTACCGATAGCCTTTTTTTGTCTTTCCCAAGCCGCCATCCCACTTGGAGGGAATCAGCAGCCAGACGATAAACACCAGCAACAAAACACCGCCCCCAAAAAACAGGACGAGCGCGATGGTCATGCTGAGATCATCCTCCCCGTCGGAGGCGTCGGTCTGGCTGCCTGACCAGTCCTCCGGGGTGCGGGCCTGGTCGCTGCCGTAGGCGGCGGTTGTGATAACGGGCACCGTTACCCGCGCCGTGCCGGCCTGGCCGTGGGCCAGCGGGCCGAAATCCCAGGTCAGGTAATCGCCGTCGGTGCCGGTGTTGTCCGCCACAAAGCCATCGTAGTTTTTCCAGCGTATCTGCATTTTTTGCACGCAGAGATCGTCAAACCAGCCGGGCGTGAATTCAAAGCTGGCCGTACTGTCGTCGTTAAGGGAAAACAGGTGGCTCTGGTGGACGCGGAAGGCAAAATGCACCTGGCTGGAAGCGTTTTTGGCGGCGGCCACATCGGGTGCGTAGTACCGCTTTTGAAAGACCAGCCGCGCGTAGGAACCGCCGTCCTCCAGGTAATCGATCTGGCTGACGGTATCGGGCGTGAGGATGGTAAACTCGTCGGCATGGCTGTTGGCAAGGCCGATTTTTACCCAGGAAAGATAATCGCTTTGTTCGCCGCCGATAACGCTCCAGTCCACCTCGTAGGTGATATCGGCGCTGCCGTCCTGGCGGGGATCGACCGTGACGACATAGTTATCGATCCGGTCGTAATCGCCCTCGTCGGCGGCGGCGGGCACGGCCAGAGCCAGGGCTAAAAGCAGCAGCAGGGCGGGCAAAAGCAGGGCCGACAGAGATCGCGTGCGTTTTTTCATCAGCAGCGGCCCTCCTGCGCCGGGTTTTGCTCGGCGGTGCCGCCAAGCTGGCAGCGCCGCTCCATCTTGGCGCTTTCCTCCCGAATGCGGCGGCAGTCCGCGCCGTTCCAGATGCGCGCCCAGGGTGCGTGCAGGATGTTGCCCAGTCCCGGCCCCGAAAGCCAGCTTTGGCAGGGCAGCACGGTGCCGTCCGGCGCAATGGCCATGTTGGAAAGGCAGGCCCCGCAGCTGGGCACCTGGGTAAAGCCAAGCTCCGTCAGGGTATCGGCGTCCAGCCAGCCGGGGCTGGTAAAGTTCAGCTCCATGCCGTTGGCATTGGCGTAGGCCATGGCCTCGCGCAGTACGTCGGTCAGTTCGGCGCGGGCAAGGCGGGTGGCGCGGGCCGCGTCGGTGGCGGCGCCGCCGGTGGGAATCAGCCCGCTGCAGGTGGCATAGCGCACGCCCAGCGCGTGGGCGTAGGCCAGCGTATCGGCGTAGCGGCGGTTGACGCTGCACAACGGGGTGTTGATGCTGACATTCAGCCCTGCGGCCAGCGCGTGGCGGATGCCCTCCGTGGTATCGGCAAAGCCGGGCGCCCCCACCAGGGTGTTGTGGGTGTCCGGGTCGGCGGAATACAGGGTGACCTGCACCGCGTCCAGGCTGGCATCGGCCAGTTCCCGGCAAAGTCCGGGGGTCAGCATTCTGCCGTTGGTGTTGAGCCGGGTCACAAACCACTGCGAGGCACGCACCAGCTGGACAAGATCGTTGCGCAGCGTGGGTTCGCCGCCCGTAAAGGTAAGCTGGGGGATGCCCGCGGCCCGGCATTTCTGGATGACGGCCAGCCACTGGTCGGTGTCCAGCTCGGGCACCTCGGCCAGCGGCTGGCTGGCCGCATAGCAGTGCAGGCATTTCTGATTGCAGTGCCAGCTGCCGTCCTTGATCATCGCGCTGACCATAAGATCCATCCGGTGGGGCGCCAGCATCCGGGGGGCGTAATCGCCAAGATCCATGGCGCCGATCTCAATGTCCGGCTCCCGGCCGCGCGCGACCGCGTAAAAGGCGGCCAGCATCTGGCGCAGCTCGGCCTCCATCTGCTCGGGCGGCACGCGGCGATAGACCTGGCGGGTGGCCTCCACAGCCTCCTGCCCGGCGGCGTGCAGCGCCTCGTCGTCCAGCTCCTTGCCCTCATACGGGTGGAGCGCCGCCATAAAATTGACCAGCAGGATCGACCAGGAGATTGTGATGGGCAAAATATACTGTCCGTTCAGGATAACGACGTACGGCACATCCCGCTTCCAGCCTGTGCGGCAGGGAACCAGGTGGATGCGCACCACGCCGGGGCCGTTGGGGTCCAGCGTGACATGACGCACACCGTCCAGATGACGGCGCAGAAACGTTTTTTCGGCATGGGACAACAAGATCATCAAAGCAACACTCCCAATGCGGTATTTACAGCGCAGCGCATAGCTTAAAAGCCATAACACGAAACGCGCGCGGCCAAGGCGGCCGCGGCAGCGCGTGCCGTGCAGGGCAAAAGACGCAGGCAGGCGGATGCCTGCCTGAAACGGCGGCACGGCCGGGCGCATGGCATCATGGCCGGCGGGCCGCGCGCGTTCCGGAAATTGCTCCGGGCGGCCATTGCGCCGCAAAGCGCATGGCAACAAAGAAACGGCGCCCCAAAAGTCACATTTTGGGCGTTCTGCCATAGGCGCAAAGCGGCCATGGCGGAACTGCCCATCAAAAGCCGGCTGCCGTACTGGCGCAAGCCGGAACGGCGAGGCGTTGGGCATAGGGCGTATAAGAAGCGCAATATAGGATTATTATACCATAGGCGGGGGGCAAACACAATGCCGCGGTCCGGGCGTCGCCGCCGCGCCGTGCCACAACAATTTCCTGAAAACCACAAAAAACAGGCAAAACAAAAGGCCCCCGGCAGGGCCGGGGACCAAAGGTGAAATTCGCGCTTTGGAAAAAGCTCAGAAGGTGAGGTTGCCAAACTCCGACAGTTTGAGCGCGGGGTTGTGCTGGGCGGCCCAGTTGATGCTCCACGGCGAGGAGAACAACAGCAGACGGCTGCCCTTGAGATCCTCCACGCAGCGGGAATCGCTGGTGATATCAAGGGTTTTGAGGTCAAGCTCGTCGGGCGGGTTGAGAACCCAGCGGATGTATTCATAGGGAAGGTTTTGCAGGCGGATGTCCACGTTATACTCGTTTTTCAGGCGGTATTCCAGCACTTCCAGCTGCAAAACGCCCACCACGCCCACGATGACCTCCTCCATGCCGGCGCCAAGATCGCGAAAGATCTGGATGGCGCCCTCCTGGGCGATCTGTTCCATCCCCTTGACGAACTGCTTGCGCTTCATGGTGTCCACCTGGGTGATGCGGGCAAAATGCTCGGGCGCAAAGGTGGGAATGCCCGCAAACCGAACGTGCGGCTTGCCGGTGCAGAGGGTGTCCCCGATCGAAAAAATGCCGGGGTCGAACAGACCGATGATGTCCCCTGCGTAGGCCTCGCTGACGATGGCGCGGTCGTCGGCCATCAGGCTGGTGCCGGTGGCCAGCTTGATCGGCTTGTCCTCCTGCACATGGAAGGCCTCCATCCCGCGCTCAAACTTGCCCGAGCAGATGCGCAGAAAGGCGATGCGATCCCGGTGGTTCTTGTTCATATTGGCCTGGATTTTGAAGATAAAGCCTGTAAAATTGTCCGAGCAGGGATCCACCGGCGTGCCGGTGAGGGCATCCGGGCGGGGCATGGGGATGGGGGTAAGGCGCAGAAATTCCTTGAGGAAGGGCTCGACGCCGAAGTTTGTCAGGGCCGAACCGAAAAACACCGGCGAGAGGCGGCCGTGGTGGACGGCGTCGAGATCGAATTCTTCGGCGGCGCCGTCCAGCAGCTCGATATCGTCGGACAGCTTTTGATGATTCTGCGCGCCGATCAGCCCGTCCAGCGCCTCGGCGCCCAGCTCGGCCTCCACCTCGCTCACGCGGCGAACGCCGTTGGCGCGCCCGTCGCTTGAAAAGGCCAGCACCCGGCGGGCCTTGCGGTCGAACACGCCCTTGAACTGCTTGCCGCTGCCGATGGGCCAGTTCATCGGATAGGTTTTGATGCCAAGGATCTCCTCGATATTTTCCATCAGCTCAAAGGGATCGCGGGCCTCGCGGTCCATCTTGTTGATGAAGGTGAAGATCGGGATGTGGCGCAGGGTGCAGACCTTGAACAGCTTGATGGTCTGGGCCTCCACGCCCTTGGCGGCGTCGATGACCATGACCGCCGAATCGGCGGCCATCAGGGTGCGGTAGGTATCCTCGGAAAAATCCTGGTGGCCGGGGGTATCCAGGATGTTGATGCACTTGCCGTCGTACTGAAACTGCAGCACCGACGAGGTGACCGAGATGCCGCGCTGCTTTTCGATATCCATCCAGTCGGACACGGCGTGCTTGGCGCTCTGCTTGCCCTTGACCGAGCCAGCGGTCTGGATGGCCCCGCCGTACAGCAGCAGCTTTTCGGTCAGGGTGGTTTTGCCGGCGTCCGGGTGCGAAATGATCGCAAACGTGCGGCGACGTTCAATTTCTTCACGCATGGTTGGCATAGATCGACTCTCCGTATTCTATCAAAGACAAAAATTTGGCAACGTATCTTATCATACTGATATTGCCGGATTTTTGCAAGAAAAAACTGTTTCAAACCGCCGTTTTTACGGCGGCGGCAGCGGCTTTTTCAAAATCAGGCAGGGCAGGGGGGCGGTGTCGGCCCAGTTGGCGAAATCGCAGACAAGCGCCGTGTACCGCGCAAGGGGCAGCGCGCGGAAAAACGCCAGCGCGGCGTCCCGCTCGCCCGTGCCGATGACGCTGCCGCTGTACAGCACGGCGGCAAGCACCCCGCCGGGGCGCAGCGCATCCAGCCCGGCCTGCAGCGCCGGCAGGGTGGTTTGGGCGGTGGAATGCACCGCGTGCGCCGCGCCCGGCAGCCAGCCGAAGTTGAACAGCACGCAGTCGGCGCTGGCGGGGGGCGCCAGGGCGGCAAGGTTCTGGTGGTCGGCCAGAACAGCCCTGGCATACAGGGCGGCGCCGTGCGCGGCCAGCAGGGCGTTGGTGGCCGCCACGGCCCGGGGCTGCACATCCAGCCCCAGCACCCGGCCGCCCGGGCCTGCCAGCCCGGCCAGAAACAGGGTGTCGTGCCCGTTGCCGCAGGTGGCGTCCACCAGAAAGCCGCCGGGGCGCACAAGGCCCGCCAGCGCCCGGTGGACAAGGCTTACCGCCGAAAGATCCGGCAGACGGCGGCGGCAGAGAAAGCCGTTTTCCGCCGCAAAGCCGAACCGCGCCGCAAAGGCCAGCGCGCCGGCATCGGCGGGAAGGGGCGCCGTGAAGAAGCTTTCGGCGCCGGGCGCGTAGGCGCCGCCCGCACGCAGAATTTCCTTTATAAAATAGCTGCCGTAGCCCCGCCGCCGCCATCGGGGCGCGATCCAAAAGCCCGAGATAGCCCCCGCCGGGCCTACGACGGCCCGCCCGATGGCCGCCTGCTCCTTGTACAGCGTCCATTCCGCGGCCGTGCCCGCGGGCGTTGTGTTGATCCGCATGGCGCATCTCCCCCTTTTGCGGCGGCAAGGCAGCCAAAAATGCCGTGCCAAAGTTTGTTTTTTATTGTACCCCCGCGCGGGGGGCTTTGTCAAACCGTGGGGCGCGGGGGGTTTCACACTTATTTCACGGCCCCAAAAAACGTATTTCACAATTCGACGCTATACTGTGGTCATAAGGTCGGAGGGAAGCCGGAGGGCGAATGCCCGGAGCCGGGAACTGACCCGAAAATCCACAGGAGCCGAGATTATACAGAAAGGACGAAAGGTTATGGATAACAACCGCGAATTTGATTATTCAGGACTTTATCATAACAACAACACCGCGCCCCAGAACGGCGCGGCCCAACCCGAACAACCCCAAAATGCGCAGCAGCCCTACGGCGCGCAGGCCCCGTCCGCGCAGCAGCCCTACGGCGCGCCTTATGGCGCGGCCCGGGAACCCGCGCAGGACGGCGGCTACCCCAATGTGGGCAGCAGCGGCGCCAACACGGCCAATACGGCCCGCACCGAGTTTGGCGCCGGCGAAGCGCCCGCGCAGAGCGCAGCGCCCCAGAACGGCGCGCCGGACGCAAACGGCTACACCAGCAGTTTTCGCGGCAATGGCGGCAGCGGCGGCAACGGCGGCGGCTACAGTTACGCCAGCGCCCCCCAGCAGCCTCCCAAAAAAGCCCGCGGGCAGAACGGCAAAAAGATCTGGACGCGGATTGCGGCGGGCGTCTGCGTGGCGGCGCTGGGCGTTGGCGGCGGCTTCGGCGGGGCTGTTTTGGCCAGCCGTGCCGGCCTGACCGGCGGAAACGTCGTGGTGCAGACCGTGGAGCATACCGGCGACAGCACCGCGGCGGAATCCCAGGGCAGCACCTCGGGCAGCGCGCTGTCCGTCACTGATGTGGCGGCCATCGCCAGCCCCAGCGTGGTGGTCATCACCACCGAGCAGATGGTCAGCGCCAACACATGGTTCGGCGGCAGCTATGTGGAGAGCGGCGCCGGTTCCGGCGTCATCATGTCGCAGGACGGCTACATTATGACCTGCGCCCATGTGGTGAGCGGCGCCACCAGCATCAAGGTACAGCTGAACGGCAGCGACACCCAGTATGACGCCAAGGTCATCGGGGCCGACACCACCGCCGACGTCGCCATCATCAAGATCGACGCCACCGGCCTGACCCCCGCCACCATGGGCGACAGCGACAAGCTGGCCGTGGGCGAGGCTGTGGTTGCCGTGGGCAACCCGTTGGGCACCTTGGGAGGCACCGTTACCAACGGCATCGTCAGCGCGCTTAACCGCTCGATCGAGGTCGAGGGCAACCAGATGAACCTGATTCAGACCAGCGCCTCCATCTCCCCGGGCAACTCGGGCGGCGGTCTGTTCAACGCCAACGGGGAGCTGATCGGCATCGTCAACGCCAAGAGCGGCGCCGAGGAGGCCGAGGGCCTTGGGTTCGCCATCCCTATCAACTCGGCCATGACGATCGCCAAGGAGCTTATCAACAACGGCTATGTCAGCCGTCCGGGCCTTGGCATTCAGGTCGTGGCCATCACCGATGAATCCACCGCCGCGCAGTACGGCGTATCCACGCTGGGCGTCTACATCGCCAAGGTCAACGAGGGCAGCGGCGCTGCCAACGCGGGCCTGCAGGCGGGCGACCGCATCGTGTCGGTGGGCGATACCGTGGTTTCGCAGTCCTCCGATGTGACCAACTACATCGACACCCTCAAGATCGGGGACAGCGTGGCGGTGCAGGTGGAGCGGGACGGCAAACTGCTCAACGTCAATGTGACGCTGGGCGAGCGCAGCAACAGCTGAGCATCGCCTGACCCGTTCATCTGCCAGTAACCGAATACGGCGCGGGACATACCCGCCGGGAAACCGGCGCTTGTGCCCCGCGCCTTTTTGCACGCAACAGGCCGCCGGGTTTTCCACCGGAAACAGAAATTCCTGTGGAAAACCCGGCGGCCTGTTCCGTTTTTTGGCTTCAAAAGCACGCTCAGGACTTGCCGCCCAGCAGGCGGGAAAGCCAGCTGCGCGGCTTTTTCAGCCGTTCCAGCGCGGGGGCGGCGTCCGTCACGCCCGCATCAACGGCCTTCTGGTAGTAGCCTAAAGCGCGGTAGGGGTCCGGCGGGGTGCCAAAGCCCTTTTCCCAGCATTCTCCCAGCGCGTACCAGCCCCGCGCATAGCCGTCGCGGGCGGCGGCCTCAAACAGGGGCAGGGCGCGGGCGGGGTCGGCGGCGGGGGTGCCGGTGTTGTCCCGCCAGCAGATCGCAAGGGCGTACTCGGCCGGGGGATAGTGCTGGGCCGCCGCCTCGCCGTAGAGGGCGAAAGCGCGGGCTTCGTCCCTGGCCACGCCCTCCCCGTTGCGGTAGAGGCAGCCAAGGTTGTACAGCGCGCGCGGAAAATGCCGCGCGGCGGATTTGATATACCAGTCTACCGCAAGGGGCAGGTTTTGCGGCGTGCCCTGGCCTTTCTCGTACAGGCGGGCCAGGTTGCACTGGGCGGGCGGAAACCCGGCCTGTGCGGCCAGCGTATACAGGGAGAACGCGCGGGCGTAATCCTGCGGCAGGCCGCTGCCCAGCTCGTACAGAAAGCCCAGTTCAAAAAGCGCGGGGGGAAACTGGCGGTCGGCGGCGCGGCGGTACCATTGGGCCGCCGCCGCCGTATCCTGCCGCAAACCGTAGCCGTGCGCCGCGCAGACGCCCATAAAATACTGGGCGCGTGCAAAGCCCTGCGCGGCGGCGCGCTCAAACCACGAAACGGCCTGGTTGTTGTCCTCGGGCAGAACGGCGCCCTGAAAATAGAGGAAGCCGAGGTTGCATTGGGCGGCGGGGTCGCCTTTTTCAGCGGCAAGGCGGTAGAGCCCGGCCGCGCGGGCGCCGTCGGGCTTGGTGGCGATGCCGGTTTCGTAGCAGACGCCCAGCGCGCACTGGGCGGGCGGGTAGCCCGCCCCGGCGGCACGCTCAAACAGGGCAAAAGCCCGCGCCTCGTCCTTTGGCACGCCGATGCCAAGCGCACAGCAGCGCCCCAGCAGCAGCTGGGCGCGGGGATGGCCTTTCCCGGCGGCCATTTCAAACCAGCGGGCGGCCTCGGCCCCGTTTTGCGGCACGCCGATGCCTAAAAGGCAGAGAAAGCCGTAGTTGCAGGCGCCGTCCAGGCTGCCCAGCCCGGCGGCCTTGCGGTAGAGTGCGGCGGCCTGGGCCACATCCCGCGGCACGCCGTCGGCGGCTTCATAGCGGATGCCCAGCAGCACCAATCCGTCCGGGCTGCCCAACTCGGCGGCGCGGCGGCAGAAGGCCAGCGCCTGCGCGGAATCCCTGACGGTTCCGCGGCCCTCGGCGTGGCACAGGCTGAGCAGCAGGCAGGCGCGGGGATAGTTCTGTGCGGCGGAAAGCGCCAGCCAGCGCACCCCGGCGGGCTCGTCGGCAGGGCCGCCCTGCCCGTGCAGCAGCAAAAAGCCGAGGTTGCACTGGGCGGGAGCAAAATTCTGCTCCGCGGCGGCCCGGTACCAGCGGCGGGCGCCGGGTTTATCCGTCGCCGTGCCGCGGCCCAGCTCCAGGCAAAGAGCCAGCGCGCATTGGGCCGGGGGATAGCCCTCGTCGGAGGCGTCCCGGTAAAGGGCGGCGGCCCGGGCGAGGTCGGGCGGGGTGCCAAAGCCGTTTTCGCAGCATACGCCCAGGTTGAACGCGGCAATCACATCGCCCTGCGCGGCGGCCTTCTCAAACCAGCGCACGGCCTCCGCCTGGTTCCGGCGCGCGCCGCCCTTGCCGTGAAAGTACAAAACGCCCAGCTGCAGCTGGGCGTCCCGCAGCCCGTTTTCCGCCTCGGCGGCAAGCTCCTGCAAATTGCGCTGCTCCTGCCGCACGCCCGCCAGCGCCGTGCGCAAAAGCGCGGCGTTTACCAGCACCACCTGCGCCGTATCGCCGCCCGGTGCGTTGTCCGGCGCGCCGGGCGGCGGCGCAGCGCTGTTTTGGCGCGGGCCGTCCTCGGGGCCGGGAAGGACCGTGTTGGCGGAAAAATCCGTGGATTCCATAGGTTTTGTCACCCCCTTTGGGCGCTCCGCCGGGCTGCGCCCGGTGCCTGAGCGGTATAAAAAAACCGAAAAGCAGCGGCAAAGCGGCTTTTCGGTGAACAGTGCGACGCCGCGCCGGACATTACCCGCGCGGATTGAGGATGGTGCGCCAATCCAGATCGCCATGCTCCAGGCCGTGGATCAGCACCTCGGCGGTGGCAATGTTGGTGGCCACGGGGATGTTATGTACATCGCAGATCCGCAAAAGATTCATGCCGTTGGGCTCCATCGGCTTGGCCGAGATGGGGTCGCGGAAAAACAGCAGCATATCCACCTCGTCACAGGCAATGCGGGCGGCAATCTGCTGATCCCCGCCGTGCGCGCCCGGCAGGCATCGCTGCACCGCCAGCCCCGTTGCATCGGACACCAGTTTGCCGGTGGTGCCGGTGGCAATCAGATGGTGCTGCCGGAATATCTGCAAATATGCCGTGCAAAACTGCACCATCAGCTCCTTTTTGGTATCGTGTGCAACCAGTGCGATCGTCATGCAAACCCCTGCTTTCTATCGGTACTGCGCCCGGCGGGCGCCGAAATGCCTATGCTTCAAAAATGGGTAAGGGTAAGGGGCACCCGCTGCCCCAGAACCCGGCGGGCCATGGCGTCCCCGGCCGCAGCGGCCGGACAGGCGGACGCCAGCGCGCCCCCCGCGGCGGCGGCCTGCTGCAGCTCCCGGCTTTCCGGGATGACGGCAAGCAGCTGCACGCCCACGGTGTCGATACATTCGTCCAGGTCAAAAACCGGCGCCTTGGCGCCAAAGCTGGCGGCGTTTACCCGGTTTACCACCAGCCGCAACGCGGCGGGAGAATGGCCCATCGCCACCAAGCGGTCGGCCACAATGCGGCCGTCCCGCAAAGCGACGGGGTCAGGCGTTAAAACAAGCAGCACCCGCTGCGCGGTTTGCGCGGCTGCCAAAAACGGCGCGCCCATCCCGGCGGCGGTATCCAAAAGCACAAAATCAAAATAGCCGCGCATGGCCGCCACCAACCGGGCCAGCGGCTCCGGCCGGACATCGCCGCCCTCATAAGGGGCGCTGATGACCGACAGGCCCGGATACAGCGGGCTTGAAACGACGGCTTTCTCCCCTTCGCACCGGCCGCATAGGATATCCTCAATGTCGTAGACGGTTTTGCCGTATACCCCCGCGATGATGTCCACGCTGCGCAGGCCGGAATCCAGCTCAATGAGCAGAACCTTTTTTCCGTTGGCCGCCAGCCTGGCGCCCAGCAGCACCGAGACGGTGCTTTTGCCGGTGCCGCCCTTGCCGGAACAGAGCATGATGGTTTGTGCGTTCAAGCGGTTACTCCTGTTTTGTGCGTGAAGCGGAACGGCGAACGACCCACGCGGCGGCAAGGCCGGATACCCGCGGGGGGATAAACCATCCCGTTTATTATTTTAGCACAAGATTCATGGTTGGGCAACCATGTTTTTGGTAAAAAATAGATAGAAATATTTGACGTGCGCTGCAAGCGCGGGCGCAGGGGGCCGCGGCGAAAAGAGCAGGCGCGGCGAACCGCGCCAAAATGCTACCGAATGGATAGGAAATGGGATAACAGGATAAAATCCTGCTATTGTAAACTGTTTTCTGCAATCCAGTTTACAACGGCCCGGAACACGGGCGCGGCGTTGGAACCCCCGCCGCCATACTCAAGAACAACGGCCACCGCCACTTGGGGGGCATCGACGGGGGCGTAACCGATCAGCACCGCATTGGTGCAGGGGGCGCCGTCTGGCGCGGTTTCGGCGCGCTGGGGGCTGCCGGTTTTGCAGGCGGCAGGCAAAGGAGCGTCCCGCAAAGCGGGCAGGGTGGCGGCCATGGCGGCCATACCGGCGCGCAGGGGCCCAAACACGGCCTCGCCGCCCGGCGCGGCGGCGGCAGGACCCGGCAAACAGCGCCGTACAACGGCCCCTGTGGCAGGATCAAGCAGGGCGTCGGCAAAATGCAGACGGGGGCGCGCGCCGTTGTTGGCCAGCGCGGCGGCGCAGGCGGCCAGCTGCAGCGGCGTGACGGCGGTGTTGCCCTGCCCGATGGCGGCCTGCAGGGCCAGGCCGGGGGTGTAGTTGGCGTCGGAGGAACGGGTCAAACGCCCGGCGGCCTGGGGCAGCTCGGCCCCGGTAGGGGCCGCCAGGCCCAGCAGGGAGGCGGTGGCCGCAAAGGCATCAACGCCCAGCCGCCGCCCTACGTCATAAAAATAGAGGTTGCAGCTGTGGGCCAGCGCGGCCGTGAGATCGACCGGGCCGCGGTGGCCTGCCTGCAGGCAGCGGGGCTGGTAATCGGCGTAATAACGGTAGGTGCCGGTGCAGTTGACGGGCGTGGCCGGGGTGATCAGACCCGCGGCCAGCGCGGCGGCTGCCACGGCGGGCTTGAAGGCCGAGCCGGGCGCGTACAGCCCCCGGCACACGCGGTCAAACAGAGGGGCGGCGGCATCGGCGGCCAGCGCGGCATACCCGGCGGCGTACCCGGCGGGATCGTACCCCGGCAGGCTGACGGCGGCCAAAATTCCGCCGGTGGCCGTGTCGACCGCGACCGCGGCGCCGCCCAGCGCTTGCAGGGCGGCAAGCCGCTCCGCCAGCGCGGCTTGCAGGATCTGCTGCAAACCGGCGTCCACAGTCAGCCGCAGGGTCAGCCCGGGGCGGGGCAACACGGCGTCCGTCTGGCAAAATCCCGCGCCGTCCCGCCCCAGCGTAACGCGGCCCTCGCCCTCCCGCCCGCGCAGATCGGCTTCAAAGGCGGCTTCCAGCCCGCTCTGGCCGCAACGGTCGCTCAGGCGGTAGCCGGCCTTGGCCAGCGCGCCGCCGTCGGCGGCCCACTCCTCGGCGGTGATGGCCCCCACCGTGCCAAGCTGCTGGGCCAGCAGACTTCCCTGCGGCCAGCAGCGCACCCCCCGTGCGGCCAGCCGAACCCCTGCTGCCGGGGTAAAGCCTGCCACCGCCAGCGCGTTGGCCTGCGCAGGGGTCAGGCTTTGGGCTGCCAAACATTCGCCCGCCGTGCCGGAGGACAAAAAGGCGGCAAGGTGTGCCGCCACATCCCTGCCGTCGTTTTTCCCATCCTGGGAGGGGGCCGCCCACCCCTGCCCTTGCATCGCGGACTGCAGCCGCGCAAGCGTGGCCTGTGCGTTTTGGCCCGGCGGGGCGGGGATGCGCAGGTACACATCGTACCGCAGATCGTCCCCGGCCAGCAGAATGCCCGCGCGGTCGGTAATGTCGCCGCGCGCCGCCGCGATGGGCACCGTGTAGCCGGTGTTGGCCGCCGAGGCCGCCTTGGCCGCGTAAAAATCCGCGCGGGCAAATTGCAGCCAGGCCAGCCGGGCGGCAAACAGCGCAAACGCCGCGGCGCACACCGCCATCAGTACGGTCAGCCGGAGTTTTCCGTCGTCTGGCGCGCGGGCACGCGGCTTTTTGGCCGGCCGGCGGGCTTCGCCGCTGCGTTTGTCCATCTGCCCACCGCCTTTCCGCCATTGTATTTGGATCCAGTATACCCCGTTTGGCAAAAAAATGCAAAACCGGCGGGCCGCGGGATTTCCGAGGCGCGGCTGCGGGTCTGCCGTCGGCGCGCCGTCTGCGGCGGGCGGCCGCGGTTCATCGGCTAGCCCGCCGTGACGGCAAAGAGGAGGCCGCTGCCGGGGGCGGCGGTATCGGTCAGCGGGGCGCGGCAGGTCAGGCCGCCGGCATCGGGGCGGGGCGGCGCAGCCACCTGCCCCACATATACCCCGGCCGTACAGCCGTACAGGGTGGCGGCCGTATCGCCCGCCGCCACACCGCTGCGGCGGGGCAGGCCGATCAGCCAGAGAACGCCGCTTTCCGTGCACAGCGCAGCCTGCGCGCCGCCCACTGTGCAAAATACCGTACAGCCGGGCCTGCCCGCCCGTGCGGCCTGCCCGTGCGTTCCCGTCACCAACCCTGCAAAGCGGCCTTCGGCGTCGGTCAAAGCGGCGCCCGCGGGGGGCGCGCCGCCGTCATCATACACGGCCGTCAGCGCGGCATCGGCCAGGGACACGGCGCGGCAGGGCCGCCAGCACAGCCCGGCATCGACATGGCCGCCGCCCACCAGCGCACGCAGGGCGGCGTTCTCGGCCCGGAGACCGGCCTCGGCGGCCAGCGCGGCGCGCAGCGCGCGGGTTTGCCCGGTCAGGCGGGCAAGGCGGCGCTGGCTGCCGGGCAGAGCGCGCTCCATCTGGGCGTTTTGGCGGGCGTATTGGCGGCTTTGCGCAGCGGCGCGCAGATAGGGCAGCCCACGCGCCGCCGCCAGACAGGCCAGCGCCAGCGCCAGCCCCGCCGCCCAAACCGGCGCGCGGCGGGGCCTTGCCGGGCGGGACAGATCGAGTGCGTCTCCCTTGCGGACCAGCCATGCCATGACAAGCACCTCCCCCCCACCAGCAAGGGTATGCGGCGGGGTGGGCGCGGTATGCGCGGCATTGCAAAACGGGACAAAATACGGTACTATAAGAACGTATACGGAAATAGAGGAAAAACAGAAACGGGGTAAACCGATGACCTATCGCTTATTGGCATTGGATATCGACGGCACGCTGCGCGCGGCGGGGGAGCCGCGCGTGCTGCGCCGGACGGCGGAGGCCGTGCGGGCCGTCCAAAAGCAGGGCGTTCTGGTGGCTGTAGCCACAGGCCGGGGACGGGGCGGCATACCGGCGGGAATGCTGCGGGGCATCCGGCCCGATTATTGGATTTGCGCCTCGGGCGCGCAGGTGCTGGACAAAAACGGTGCGCCCCTGTACACAAGCCGGATGACGGCCGAGGAAATGTACGCGCTGGTGGATTATTGCGAGAACTGGGAGCAGCCGCTGGGCTTTGCCTTTACCGACGGCAGCTACGTCTACCTGGAATATGAGGCGCTCCACCGCAGCGAGCTGGCCGCCGGCGTCGATGAAAGCCTGCAAGACGGCGAGGACCAGGATCATCACCTGCAGGAGATGCCGCTGGCGGCCTTTGGAGCGCTTGCGCAGGAGCATTCGGCGGCGTTCAGCCGGCGCTACCCGTATTTTGGGCTGCGGTTTTTGTATTACCGGGACGGCTTTTGCGATATTTTGCGCCCCGACCAGGACAAGGCCGTGGGGCTGCAAAAGCTGCTGGACGCGCTGGAGCTGACCCCTGCCGAGGCCGTGGCCGTGGGCGACGGCGACAACGACTGCGGGATGCTGCGGCTGGCGGGGCTGGGCGTCTGCGTGGCCAGCGGCAACGCAGACGCCCGCGCGGCGTCCGACCGGCTCTGCCCTTCGCCTGCCGAGGACGGCGTGGGCGCTTTATGCCGGGAACTCTGGCCGGAGGCGTTTGCCGTCGCCGATGCGCCTGCGCCCGCGGGCGGCGCCGAGCCTGCCGCCGCGGCTCGACCCGACGGACCGGCGGCCTGCGCCGTTCCCGCCTCGCCGGCCGCTCCGGCGGGACGCCGTGGCTGAGCCGCGCCGGGTGGGACCCGGCCTGCCGCCCCTTTGGGGGCCAAACTCCCGCGCACTGATTTTGGGCAGCTTTCCCAGCCCCAAAAGCAGGGAGCAGGGTTTTTTCTACGGTCACCCGCAAAACCGGTTCTGGCCGCTGCTGGCGCTGCTGTGCGGCTGCCCGGCCCCCGAACACGGGGATCTGGATGCCAAGCGCGCGCTGATCCTGGACCATGGGCTGGCCTTGTGGGACACGGTTCGCTGCTGCACGATCACGGGGGCGAGCGACGCCTCCATCCGGGACGTTCTGCCCAACGACATCCCCGCGCTGGCGGCCCGCTGCGGCATACGGCAGGTATTTTGCAACGGCGGGGCTTCGGCCCGGTTGTACGCGCAATACGGGCAGCGGGGGGCGGGCCTGCCCATGGCGGCGCTGCCCTCCACCAGCCCGGCCAACGCGGCCTGGACCATGCCCCGCCTGGCCCGGGCCTGGGGCGAAGCCCTCGGCCCCTGGCTGCGGGAGGAAAAATGAACCGTCCGGCCCGAACCGGGAGCAAGCCCCGGAAAGGCGCGACGGTTCCGCCGCGGCCCTTCGCAGTAAATTTTTCTTGACAGCGGCAAAACGGCGTGGTAAAGTGAGAGCGATAAAAGCAAAGAACGGGAAAAGTACCGTCACAGGGGCCTGCACAGAGAGTCCGGCAAACGCTGAAAGCCGGAACCCGCCCCGGGCGCGAAAGAACACCCGCAAGCTGCAAACGGAACGCAAGGGCGCGCGTGCGCCGCTGCTAGTATGGGCGCCGCACGCCGCGCGTTAAAGCGGCAGCGTTTCAAAGGTGAACGTGAGGGAAAAGTGACCGCATTTTTATGCGGTAATTTAGGTGGCACCGCGGATCAGACAAAGACAGCGATTCGTCCTAAACACAGGACGAAGCGGGCTGTCTTTTTTTATTGCTCCGCTTTTTGGCGTAATACCGGGCAAAACCCGGACAAGCAAAAGGAGTGCTGCCATATGTGTTGTGTGATGGGCTACGCGGGCCACGATCTGTCCAAGGAAAAATTTACCGAATACCTGCTGCGCACGGCCAGCCGCGGGCCGGACGATCAACGGGTGGCCGAAACCGAATTTGGCCTGCTGGGTTTTGGACGGCTGGCCATCATGGGCCTGACCCCGGCGGGGATGCAGCCGTTTTTCCGCGGCAGAGACTGCGTTGTCTGCAACGGCGAGCTGTACGGCTTCCGCCCCGTCAAAAAGCGGCTGGAGGAGGCGGGCTACCGCTTTGCCTCCGATTCCGACTGCGAAATCATCCTGCCGCTTTACTACCAGTACGGGCTGGAGATGTTTAAGCATCTGGACGCCGAGTTCGCCATGATCCTGTACGACAGCCGCAAACAATGGCTGATCGCCGCGCGGGACCCGCTGGGCATCCGGCCCCTGTTCTACGGCTACAGCGAATCGGGCAAGATCGCCTTTGCCTCGGAGGCCAAAAACCTGATCGGGCTGGTGCGGCGGGTCTACCCGTTTCCCATCGGCAGCTATTACTGCAACGGACAGTTTGTGCGCTACTGCGACATCGCGGATGTGCCCGCGTACCGCCACGACGGCATGGAGGACATTTTGACGAACATCCGCGAAAAGCTGATCGCGGGCGTCGATAAGCGGCTGGACGCCGATACCCCGGTGGGCTTTTTGCTCTCCGGCGGGCTGGATTCCAGCCTGGTGTGCGCCATCGCGGCCAAAAAGCTGGGCAGGCCCATCCGCACCTTTGCCATCGGCATGAGCGGCGACGCCATCGACCTCAAATACGCCAGACAGACCGCTGATTACCTGGGCGCCGACCATACCGAGGTCATTATCGACCGGGACACGGTCGTGAACAGCCTGGAAACCGTTATCGCCATGCTGGGCACCTGGGACATCACGACCGTCCGGGCCAGCGTGGGGATGTACCTGGTCTGCAAGGCCATCCACGAGCAGACCGATATCCGGGTGCTGCTCACGGGCGAAATCTCCGACGAGCTGTTCGGGTATAAGTATACCGATTATGCGCCCTCGGCGGCGGCCTTTCAGGCCGAGAGCCAAAAGCGCATCCGCGAGCTGTACCAGTACGATGTGCTGCGGGCCGACCGATCGATCAGCGTCAACAGCCTGGAGGCGCGGGTGCCTTTTGGCGATCTGGATTTTGTGCGCTACGTTATGGCCATCGACCCCGCCCAAAAGCTGAACACCTACGGCAAGGGCAAGTACCTGCTGCGCAAGGCTTTTGAGGGAAACTGGCTGCCTGAGAGCATTCTGTGGCGGGAGAAGGCCGCTTTCAGCGATGCGGTGGGCCACTCGATGGTGGATGATATCAAGGCCTACGCCGAGAGCCGCTACACCGATGCCGAGCTGGCCGAAAAGTGCGCCCGCTATGCCCATGGCCGCCCCTTTACCAAGGAGAGCCTGCTTTACCGCGAAATTTTTGAGAAATACTACCCCGGCCAGGGCGAGATGATCGTCGATTTCTGGATGCCCAACAGGGCGTGGCCCGGCTGCAATGTGGACGACCCCTCGGCCCGGGTGCTGAAAAATTACGGCGACAGCGGCAAGTAAGCCGCCCCCGCCGGCACGCGCCCGGAACACAAAAAGATCGCCCGGCCCCCGGCTGCCGTATGGCAGCGCTGGGGCCGGGTGTTTTTCTTTTCTTTGCTTTTTTTGGGGAAAAGCCCCCCTCAGCCCTCGGCGGCGCGGTCCGACAGCGCCGCCTTGTACTGTGCCAGCTCCTGCGCCAGCACGCGGCAGGTTTCGGCGGTGGAAAGGCACCAGGGGCTTGTTTCCAGCCAGCGCAGAAAGTCCAGCATCTTTGTGTTGAGAGTGTAGTCCTCCACAAAGCAGCATTGGTCGTCCGTCTCTGTGTCCAAAAAGGTGACGGCCACCATTCCGGGATCGTAGGAGAAGATGTCGATGCTTTTGGGAATGCGCAGATACTCGGGCCGCACAAGGTACAGCCGGACGCTGCCGCTGTTGCCCGCAGCAAGCAGTCTTTCCATCAGGGCGATGCGCAGGGCGGTCGGGATGGAATGGTGAAAGGTGTGGGGCAGCTCGTTGACGATGCCGGTCCTTAAAAATTCCTGAATGCCCTCCAGCGAAAAAAAGTTGACCAGGGCGTGATGCTCCTGCAGGGGCTGCAGCAGCCCGTAAAAGTAGCGGTCGATCAGCGGGCGCATCGGCTCCCGCAGCGGACCCGGCAAAACATCCATATCCTCCCTGGAACAAAAGTACATAAAACAGGGCTGGTAATGCAGCGTGTACAGATGGTTGCCGTTCTCAGCGTCCTGCAGCAGCGCCGAGATACAGACCAATTTCTCTTCCGTGGTGGCGCACACATGGATCAGCGTGTGGCACCGCTCGTAAGAGCGGTAAAACTTTTGGGCGCACAAAGCCGCCACATCGGGCCGCTCGGAGTAGATGGCGGTGCGGTAATCGGACGCGCAGAAAAGCACCCGCCCGCCCGCGATCAGCACGTTGGGAAACAGCAGCCCGCCGCGGTCCTCCGCCGTACTGTTGACGTAATAGTAGCGCGGCTGGTAGTTTTGGGCCGCCGTGGAGGAGGATACCGCCAGCGAAAGCACCGAGGTAAGCCGCGCAATGTTGTGGGCGCTGGCAGGATCGGCGTTTCCGTGAACCACCTGCAGAGCCTGCGCATGGCGGATGTGAATGCCCGGCGCAGCCAGCGCGCTGCGCAAAAACGAAAAAGCGAACGGCTGTTCCGCCGAACTGAAAATATCCAGCTGCCCGCCGTCGTGGATGGCATTGGCCAAAAAGCCCTGCAAAAGCGCGGCGGTATCGGCGGCGTTCCGGGTGGAAGTCTCCGGCGCGATCTCATACAGCGGCAGGTCCAGCAGCGGCAGCGTCTGTTGGGCGGTCAAATGTTCAATCAGTTCCTTGACGGCCATCCAGGTAGCAAATACCCCCTCGCCCAGAATTTCCTGGGCCATCAGGTTGTCAAGCTCCACCCGTTCGGCCAGGGTGAGGGAGAGCAGTTCCAACGTGCGCTGCATCAATTCTTCATGCCCGGCAAGGCTGCGGCTGCCGCTGCACAGCTTGCCGTAGGTGTTTTCGGATACGCCCAGCTTTTTGGCCAGCCCCCGCACCGAATAACCGCGGGCCTCCATCAGGGCGGTCAGCTTTCTGGTAAAGGCGGACATACGGATCCTCCTCCTTTGTGACGGTTTGTAACAAGATAACGGTCACTAATCATCAGTATACTGCGCAACAATACGATTGTCTACTTAAAAAGTAGAAGAATCCACACAAAAAACCCGGCGGAACAGACCGCCGGGTTTTGACGCCGTGTACAACAGGGGGCCGGGTGCCCAAAGCCGGGCCGCCGCTTACTTTTTGCGGCTGGCAGCTTTCATCCGCTGGTCGTGATCCAAAATCCGCTTGCGGATGCGCAGGCTCTTGGGGGTGACCTCCAAAAGTTCGTCGGGGGCCAAAAATTCCAGACAGGCTTCCAGGCTGAGCTTGGTAATGGGCACCAGGCGCAGCGCGTCGTCGCTGCCGGAGGCACGGGTGTTGGTCAGGTGCTTGGTCTTGCACACGTTGACCGTGATGTCCTCGCCGGTGGGGGTGTAGCCGACGACCTCGCCCGCGTACACTTTCTCGCCCGCATCCACCAGCAGCACGCCGCGCTGTTGGGCGTTGAACAGCCCGTAGGTTACGGCGTCGCCGGTATCAAAGCTGACCAGAGAACCCGTGGAACGGGTGGAGATCTCGCCCTGCCACTCGTCGTAGCCGTCAAAGATCGTGTTCATCACGCCCTCGCCGTGGGTATCGGTCAAAAACTGGCTGCGATAGCCGAACAGGCCGCGGCTGGGCATACGGAACTCAATGCGGCTGCGGTTGTTCATCATCTGCATATTCATCATGATGGCCTTGCGCGCGCCGAGGGCCGTCATCACGGCGCCCTGGTAGACCTCGGGCACATCCACGACCACCCGCTCCATGGGCTCCATGGTCTTGCCGTCCTCCTCGTGGGTCAGGACGTGCGGGGGCGATACCTGCAGCTCATACCCTTCGCGGCGCATCGTCTCGATCAAAATGGACAGGTGCATTTCACCGCGGCCCATCACCCGGAAGGAATCGTTGGTGGCGGAATCCTCCACCTTGAGGGCTACGTCCTTAAGCAACTCCTTGTATAGCCGGTCGCGGATCTGGCGGGAGGTGACGTACTTGCCCTCCTTGCCCGCAAAGGGGCTGTCGTTGACCGAGAAGGTCATTTCGACGGTGGGATCGTTGATCTTGACAAAGGGCAGCGGCTGCACGCGGGCAGGGTCGCAGACGGTGTTGCCGATGTTGATGTCCGGCAGGCCCGCAAAGGCTACGATATCGCCCGCCATGGCGGTTTCCACCGGCTCGCGGCCGTTGGCCTTGAAGTCGAACAGCTTGGTGATGCGGCCGCTCAGCCGCACATCGGGGTTGTGCCAGTCGCACACCTGCACGCTCTGGCCCACCTTGATGCTGCCGTTCTGGATGCGGCCCACGCCCATGCGGCCCACAAAATCGTTGTAGTCCACGCTGGAAACCAGCATCTGCATCGGTTCGTCGGGCTCGCCCTCGGGCGGGGTGACGTACTTGAGGATGGTATTGAACAGCGGCTTAAGGTCGGTTCCGTTTTCCGGGTGGGTCCAGTCGTAACTGGCGGTGCCGTTGCGGCCCGAGCAGAACACCATCGGGCTGTCCAGCTGCTCGTCGGAGGCGCCAAGATCCATCAGCAGCTCCAGAATTTCATCGATGACTTCCTTGATGCGGGCGTCCGGGCGGTCAATCTTATTCACCGCGATCACCAGCGAAAGATTTTGCTGCAGCGCCTTTTGCAGCACAAAGCGGGTCTGGGGCATGCAGCCCTCGGCGGCGTCCACCAGCAGCAGCACGCCGTTCACCATCTTCAAAACGCGCTCCACCTCGCCGCCGAAATCGGCGTGGCCGGGGGTGTCCACGATGTTGATTTTTACGCCGTCATACAGGCAGGAACAGTTTTTTGCCAGGATCGTGATGCCGCGCTCCCGCTCGATATCGCCGGAATCCATCACGCGCTCGGCCACCTGCTGGTTGTCCCGGAAGGCGCCGCTCTGCTTGAGCATCTGATCCACCAGCGTGGTCTTGCCGTGGTCAACGTGGGCAATGATGGCGACATTACGAAGATTTTCTCTAACCATATACGAAACTACCTCTTTATTGTTCCCTGTTTACGATTCAATTTGACAATTTATAATTGTACGTCATATCGTTGTGATTGTCAAGAATCGCAAAACGGTTTCAGGCGTGGTATAATAGCTAAGAAAGTGGGCCCAAAAGGCCAAAAATCTGGTGGAGGCGCTGACGGCGCCGTCCATAAGGGGCGGCGGGTCGGTTTTTTCACTGCTTTGGAGGGGATGCTATGTCAAAAAACGCGCTGCCGCGCAAGGTGAACGTGATCGGCCACATCAACCCGGACACCGATTCGATCTGTTCGGCCATCGCCTACGCCTACCTCAAAAACCACGCCAGCGAGCTGAACTGCGAGCCGCGCCGGGCCGGCCACATCAGCCGCGAGACGGAATTTGTGCTGAATTATTTTCATGTGGAGCCGCCGCGCCTGTGTACCGACGTCAGCCCGCAGATCAAGGACATCGATATACGCCGCCAGCCCGGCATTGACGGCGAGATGAGCGTCAAGGCGGCCTGGGCGCTGATGCGGGATGTGGAGATCGACACCCTGTGCATCACCGATCCCACCAACGAGATGCTGGGGCTGATCAGCGTCAAGGACATCGCCACCGCCAACATGGATCTGTTTGACACCGGCGTGCTGGCCGATGCCAAAACCAGCTACCGCAACGTCCTTTCCACGTTGGAAGGGGCCATGCCGGTCGGCGACCCGGACGGGGTGATCACCTCGGGCAAGATCTACATCGGCGCGGCCAGCCCGGACGCCATGGAGGGCGTGGTGCGCCCCGGCGACCTGGTGCTTGTCAGCGACCGCTACGAAAACCAGATCTGCGCCATCGAGTGCGACGCGGGCTGCGTGGTGGTGTGCGGCGGCTCGGCGGTGCCGCGCACCATCGCGGCGCGCGCGCAGGAAAAAGGCTGCTGCGTCATCACCACCCCCTACGACACCTACGCGGCGGCCCGGCTGGTCAGCCAGGCGGCCCCGGTGCGCCACTTTATGCGCAGCGAAGCGCTGATGAAGTTCAGCGTCAACACCCCCATCGAGGATGCCCGCCGCGTTATGGCCGAGGTGCGCCACCGCTACTTCCCGGTTATGGACGAGGACGGCAAATACTGCGGCGTGGTTTCGCGCCGGAACCTGCTCAACCTGCATCGCAAGCAGATCATCCTGGTGGATCACAACGAGAAAACGCAGGCCGTGGACGGGCTGGCCCAGGCCGATATTTTGGAGATCATCGACCATCACCGCATCGGCACGCTGGAAACCAGCGGCCCGGTGTATTTCCGCAATGTGCCGGTGGGCTGCACGGCCACCATCGTGTTCCAGATGTACCTGGAAAACGAGGTGGATATCCCGAAAGAAATCGCGGGGCTGCTGCTGTCGGCCATCTTGTCGGACACGCTGATGTTCCGTTCGCCCACCTCCACCCCGCAGGACGAGCAGGCCGCCCAGGCGCTGGCCCGCATCGCCGGGGTGGATATCCCCGCCTACGCCGAGCAGATGTTTGAGGCCGGCGGCGATTTGACCGGCAAAACCGCCGAGGAGGTTTTCCTCTCCGATTTCAAGGTGTTCAGCCGCGGGGACGCCAAGTTCGGCGTGGGCCAAAGCAGCTACATGACCGCCCGCAGCCGCTCCGCCGCCGAAAAACTGGTGGGCCCCTATCTGGAGGAGGCCGCCGGGCACGAAGGGCTGCCGCTGGTGTTTTATATGTTTACCGACGTCCAGGCCAAGGCCACCGACCTGATGTTCTGCGGCCACAACGCCGAGGCCATTTTGCGCCAGGCCTTTGGCGTGGAACCGGAAAACGGCATGGCCGTGCTGCCGGGCGTGGTCAGCCGCAAAAAGCAGCTGATCCCCAAGCTGATGGCCGCCATGCAGGAGCTGGGCGACGGCTGAACCGTCGCGCTTTCCTGCTCTCCGCCTGCCGCGTTCCCCAAAGCGGCGGAACGCCGTGCGCACAGCCGATTTTTCCGCGCTGCGGAGGTCGGCTGTGCTTTTTTGTGCCGCAAAAGCGCGGAAAAAGCAGAACAAACGCCGCGCAAAGCGTGCCCTTGCGCCTGTGCCGCCGCAAGACAAAACAGGCACGGCGCACAAGGCGTCGGCGCGCCCAAACCATACAACTTTATCGGACGTTTGGCTTGCAAAGCTAAAGTTGTATGGTACAATAAGGACAAAGAGCGGCCCTGCGCGGGCCGGCCCGGAACAGGGGATGGAACTATGCTCAAATATCAGGCGCTGGCGGAGCAGCTGCGCACGGGCATCGAGGGCGGAGCCTATCCGCCCGGCGATAAGCTGCCCAGCGAGAACGAACTGGTGGCCAGCAGCGGGCTGAGCCGCCAGACGGTGCGCCAGGCGCTGGCGCTGCTGGAACAGGAGGGCCGCATCGAGCGGCGGCGGGGCAGCGGCTCGGTGGTGCTGGGCAGCGCGGCCCATCGCGCGCCCACCCGCTTTGTGGCCGTCATCACCACCTACATCGGGGAGTATATTTTTCCCGAGCTTTTGCGCGGCATGGAGGAGGTGCTTACCCAAAACGGGTACACGCCCACCCTTTCGGCCACCCACAACCGGGTGGACAACGAGCGCGCCATCCTCACAAACCTTGTCAGCCGCCCGCTGGACGGGGTGATCGTGGAGGGAACCAAGACCGCGCTGCCCAACCCCAACATTGAACTGTACCGCCGCCTGGAACGGCTGGGGGTGCCGCTTGTCTTTATCAACGGATACTACCCGGCCTACAAGCCCGCCGTCTATGTGGTGGCGGATGACCGCGCCGGGGGCCGCCAGGCTGCACAGTATTTGATCGGGAAAGGACACCGGCGGATCGCGGGCATTTTTAAAAGCGACGATATCCAGGGCCACCGCCGCTATGCGGGCTACCTGGAGGCGCTGAACGCTGCCGGGCTGGCCGTTGCCGACGACGCCGTGCTTTGGTACACCACCGAAACCTGCGAGGCGCTGCTCCAAAGCGATCTGGGCAGGGTGCTGGCCAACGCTACGGCGGTAGTCTGCTACAACGATGAGATCGCCGTCCGGGTGCTGCGGGCGCAGACCGCCGCAGGGCGGGCGGTGCCGGGGTCGTTGGCCGTGGTGGGCTTTGACGACAGCACCTTCGGCGACATGGTCACGCCGCGCATCACCAGCTTTGAGCAGGACAAGACCGCCGAGGGCCGCCTGGCCGCCCAAAAGCTGCTGGGGCTGATCCGCGGCGCACCCCAAAAGCCCGCCGTCCTGCCCTGGGCGCTGGCGGAAAAAGAAAGCACCTAGAGCAGTCCGGCAGCCCACAGAAAGCACGCGGCGCCGCCGCGGCATTGATCGGAAACGGCCCGGGTCATAAAGCGCCCCCGCCGCGGCACACAGGCCGGCGGCGGGGGCGCTTGGCGTATCGTTTGGGCAAAGGCCGCGGGTCTACTCGGCCTTGGGCCGGGCCAACACGAACGCCTTGATTTTTTCGTAGCTTTCCTCGCTCAGATCATGCTCCACCTTGCAGGCGTCCACGGCGGCCACCGCCTCGGACACGCCCAGCCCCGTCAGCAGCCGGGTCAGCACGCGGTGCCGCTCGTAGGTGCGGGCGGCAATGGCAAGGCCCGGCTCCTTCAGGGTGATGAAGCCCTCGCCGTCCATCTCAATATAGCCGTTTTCCCGCAGCTTTTTCATGGCGATGCTGATGCTGGGCTTGCTGAAATTCAGCTCGTTGACAATATCGATCGAGCGCACCTCGCCCTTGCGCTCCCGGACCATCAGGATGGCCTCAAGGTAATCCTCGGCCGATTCATGGATGTTCATGGCATTCCCTCCCGCTTGCGGCGTTCTATCCTTATTAGGGTAGCACGAACCGTGCATTTGTGCAAGCCGTACTGCGGGGGGCCCACACAACAGGAGGTTTCCCTATGGAAGAAAAACGCTTGGTGGCCGGGGTGCTGGCCCATGTGGACGCGGGCAAAACGACCCTTTCGGAGGCCATGCTCTACCGTGCCGGGGCCATCCGCACATTGGGCCGGGTGGATCACGGGAACGCCTTTTTGGATACCGATGCACAGGAAAAAGCGCGAGGAATCACAATTTTTTCCAGCCAGGCCGTGCTGGCGCTGCCCGGCGCCGACATCACGCTGCTGGATACGCCCGGCCATGTGGATTTTTCCGCCGAGACCGAGCGGGTGCTTCAGGCGCTGGATTACGCGGTGCTGGTCGTCAGCGGCACAGAGGGCATTCAAAGCCACACCGAGACGCTGTGGCGGCTGCTGGCCCGCTGGCGGCTGCCGGTGTTTGTGTTCGTCAACAAAATGGATCTGCCCGGTGCCGACCGCGCGGCCCGCCTGGCCGAGCTGAACCGCCGCTTTGGAGGCGGCTTTGTCGATTTTTCGGCCGGTGCCGACCCTGCCGCCCGCCAGGAGGCGCTGGCTTTGTGCGACGAGCCGCTGTTTGCCGCGGCGACCGGGCAGGGCGCCATTCCGGACGATCTTCTGGCCGCCGCCATCGCACGGCGGCGTGTATTTCCCTGCTGGTTCGGCGCGGCCCTCAGGCTGGACGGGGTGGACGCCCTGCTGGACGGCCTGGCCCGGCTGACCCGCGCGCCCGCCCGCCATGAAGGCTTTGGCGCGCGGGTGTTCAAGATCGGGCAGGATGCGCAGGGCGCGCGGCTTACCTACATGAAAATTACAGGCGGCGCGCTGGCCGTCAAGGCCATGGTGACGGGACGGGACGCGGCAGGCGTCTGGCAGGAGAAGGCCGACGGCATCCGCCGGTACGCGGGCGCGCGCTGCACCCCCCTGGCCGAGGCGCTGCCCGGCATGGCGGTGGCGGTGACGGGGCTTACCCGCACCTTTGCGGGGCAGGGCCTTGGGGCCGAGCCCGACGCCCCGGCCCCCGCGCTGGAGCCGGTGCTTTCCTGCCGGGTGCTGCCCGCCGACCCTGCCGCGCTGCCCGCCGTGCTGGCGGCTTTCCGCCAGCTTGCCCAGGAGGACCCGCAGCTTCGCCTTGCGTGGAACGAGCAGCTGGCCGAGCTGCATGTTCAGCTGATGGGCGAGGTGCAGACCGAGGTGCTGCGCGCCGTGCTGCAAAGCCGGTTTGGGCTGGCCGTGACTTTTGGCCCCGGCAGCATCTTGTATAAGGAGACGGTGACCAGGGCCGGGGTGGGCATCGGCCACTACGAGCCTCTGCGCCACTATGCCGAGGTGCATCTGCTGCTGGAACCGGGCGCGCCGGGCAGCGGCCTTGTGCTGGCCGCCCGCTGCCGGGAGGACGCGCTGGACAAAAACTGGCAGAAGCTGGTGCTGACCCACCTGGCGGAAAAAACGCAGCGCGGGGTGCTGGCCGGTATGCCCCTGACCGATATGAAAATCACCCTGCTGGCGGGCCGCGCCCACCCCAAACACACCGAGGGGGGAGATTTCCGCCAGGCAACCTACCGCGCGCTGCGCCAGGGTCTGCGCAGTCTGCAGGCGGCGGGCGGCACGGCCCTGCTGGAGCCTTATGTGCAGTTTCGGCTGGAGGTTCCGCCCGAGGCGGTGGGCCGCGCCATGACGGATCTGCAGCGGCTGGGCGCGGCGTTTGCCCCGCCCCAGGCCGCCCCCGCCGACGACCCCGCCGCGCTGACGCTGCTGGCGGGCAGGGCCCCTGCGGCGGTTCTGCGTGACTATCCGGCCCAGGTGACGGCCTACACGCGGGGCCGCGGGCGGATAAGCAGCGTTCCGGCGGGGTACGCGCCCTGCCACAACGCGGCCGAGGTGATGTCGGCGCTGGGCTACGACCCCGACCGCGACACAGACGACCCCGCCGATTCGATCTTTTGCAGCCACGGCGCGGGGGTGCTGGTCAAGTGGAACGAGGTGCCCGCCCACGCCCATGTGGCGGACGGCTGGCAGCCCGACGCCGATCCCGGCGCCGGGCAGGATGAGACGGCGGCCTTTCCGGCGCGCGCCCGGCGCGCGCCCTACCGAGGCACGCTGGCCGAGGACAAGGAACTGCTGGCGATTTTTGAGCGCACCTACGGCCCCGTCAGGCGGGCGGGGCCGGACGGCTGCGGCGCTTTCCGCCCCGCGGAAAAATCCTCCCGCACGGCCCCGGCGGCCCCGGACAGGCCGGGTGGCGCGGCGGATCGGGCTGGCCCGGCGCAAAACAGGACGGACGCCGTCCGGCCGGCGGTGCCCTCGCCCCCCGCGCCCGAGTACCTGCTGGTGGACGGCTACAACGTGATTTTCGGCTGGGAAGACCTGGCCGCGCTGGCCCGGCAAAATCTGGACGCGGCGCGGCGGCGGCTGACCGATATCCTCTGCAACTACCGGGGCGTCAGCCGTGCCGAGGTCATATTGGTGTTTGACGCCTACCGCGTGCCGGGCGGCACCGGCAGCGTGACGCGCTGCCATAACATCAGCGTGGTCTACACAAAGGAAGCCGAGACGGCGGATATGTATATTGAAAAAGCGACCCACCGCATCGCGCGGGAAAACCGCGTGCGGGTGGTCACCTCGGACGGGGTGGAGCAGATCATCGTTCTGGGCAACGGCGCGCTGCGCGTCTCGGCCCGCGCCTTCCGCCAGGAGGTGGACGCCGCCATGGCCGCTTTGCGCGAATGGCTGGCTGGATCGGCGCCATAGAGCCGCTTGCCCGCGTCTTGCACTAAGCCTTGCCGCCCGACCGCTGCGGCCCCTAAAAAAGTCTTGAAAAAAGATTTAGCAATCCTATTGACAAAGTAGGAAATAGGCGTATACTTAAACCACACCAAAAAGGTATGGATTCAACCGATCGGGAGGTTTTCATGATGATATACGCTGACAATGCGGCCACCACCCGCACCAGCCGCACGGCCATCAACGCCATGCTGCCTTATTTTGACGTACAGTACGGCAATCCGTCCAGCCTGTACACCTTGGGCCAAAAAGCCCGCGAGGCGCTGGAAAACGCCCGCGCCGTCATGGCGCGCCGCCTCAACGCCGACCCGCGTGAGATTACCTTCACCTCGGGCGGAAGCGAGGCCGATAACCAGGCCCTGCGCAGCGCCGCCGCCATGGGGGCGCGCAAGGGCAAAAAACACATTATCTCCACCAAGTTTGAGCATCACGCCATCCTGCACACGCTGGAGGCTTTGCAAAAAGAGGGCTTCGAGGTCACTTTGCTCGATGTACATGGCAACGGCCTTGTCACCGCGCAGCAGGTGGCTGACGCCATCCGGCCCGACACCTGCCTTGTCACCGTCATGTACGCCAACAATGAGATCGGCACCATCCAGCCCATCGCCGAGATCGGCGCGGTCTGCCATGCAAAGGGCGTGATTTTCCACACCGACGCCGTGCAGGCCGCCGGGCATCTGCCCATCGACGTCAAGGCGGAAAACATCGATATGCTGTCTCTTTCCGCCCACAAGTTCCACGGCCCCAAGGGGGTGGGGATGCTCTATGCCCGCCGCACCATCCCACTGGTCAACATCATCTACGGCGGCGCCCAGGAGCGCGGCAAGCGCGCCGGCACCGAAAATGTTCCCGGCATCATGGGAATGGCCGCCGCCTTTGACGAGATCTGCGCCAATATGGACGCCAACACCGCCAAGGTCACGGCCCTGCGGGACAGGCTGATTGCGGGGCTGGCCAAAATTCCCCACAGCGAACTCAACGGCGATGCGGCCCACCGCCTGCCCGGCAACGTCAGCTTTTGTTTTGAGGGCATCGAGGGCGAGTCCCTGCTGCTGATGCTGGATGAAAAAGGCGTCTGCGCATCCTCCGGTTCGGCCTGCACCTCCGGCTCGCTGGATCCCAGCCATGTGCTGCTGGCCATCGGCCGCCCGCACGAGGTCGCCCACGGGTCGCTTCGGCTGACCCTGTGCGAGGAAAACACCGAGGCCGACATCGATGAAATTCTGCGCGCCGTACCCGAGGTGGTCACATATCTGCGCGGCATGTCCCCGGTTTGGCGCGATTTACAGGAAGGGAGAAAAAACTATGTTATACAGTGAGAAAGTCATGGATCATTTCCGCAATCCCCGCAATGTGGGCGCCATTCCCGACGCCGACGGCGTGGGCGAGGTGGGCAACGCCAAGTGCGGCGATATTATGAAAATGTACCTTAAGATACAGGACAACACGGTGGAGGACGTCAAATTTGAGACGTTCGGCTGCGGCAGCGCCATCGCTTCCAGCAGCATGGCCACCGAGATGATCAAGGGCAAGCCGCTTGATCAGGCGCTGGAGCTGACCAACAAGGCCGTAGCGGAGGCGCTGGACGGTCTGCCCGCGTACAAGATGCACTGTTCGGTGCTGGCGGAGCAGGCCATCAAGGCCGCCGTCAAGGACTACTACGACAAAAACAACATCCCCTACGACGCCGACAAGTTCGCCGCCGTTACCTGCTGCCACGAGGAATAACCCCCGCGCGGAGCCTTTCCCGCCCGGTGCCCTTGCCCGGCCGGAGCAGCTGCTTTTCGCCATTTTCTTCTCTGCACTTCTGCCAAAAGCCCCGTACGGCACCTTATTTTACAGGTGCCGCGCGGGGCTTTTGGTTGCCACGGAGCCGGGCAGGTGGTATAATAAAAAACACAGTACGCCGATAACCGGCGGGCGCCTTGCGCACGCGGCGCGCCTGCCGTATCGCTTTCGGCCGTTTGGCCGACCTTGAAGGGAGGCTGCGGTATGCCCAAAAATCCGTTTCGGCCGGGGCCGGATGCCCCGCGCCGCCCCCAGTACGGCGGCTACGCCGCCCAGCGCCGCCTGACGGCCTGCATCGTCGTCACGCTCTGTCTGGCGGCCCTTGTCTTTTCCTTCGCGCTGGCCAAACGGCTGTGGTCGGGCGGCGGGGGCGGCGGCACGACCGCCGCCGTCGTCACCCAGGACGAGGCGGTGGGCTCGGTGCGGGGCAGCAACATCCCCGTTACCGTCACTTTGCCGGCCAAGCCGGACGGCGCGCCGCTGGTGGTGCTGTGCCACGGCTTTACCGGCAACCGCCAGCTGGACGGCCATGCCGCCCCGCTGGCACGGCTGCTGGCCCAAAAGGGCATCGCCGTGGCCGCACTTGATTTTGCGGGCAACGGGGACAGCGCCGAGCCTTTCACCGCCTACGATCTCAAAAGCATGTACGACGATATCGATTCGGTCATCGGCTATATGCAGGCCACCTACGCCATCGATCCCGCCAAGGTGGGACTGGTGGGCCACAGCATGGGCGGGCGGGCCGTCACAATGCACCTGAACAGCGGCATCGCCGCTGCGGCCCTCTGGAGCCCTGCCGACGCCGACGGACTGGACGGGCTGGAATTCATCGACCATACCGCCGAAGGCCGGGATGCCCTGCGCGCCGCCGCCGGAGAGGCCGGCAGCTACGCGGTGCCGGGCTGGAACGTGACCATCAGCGCCGAGTTTGTGGAGCAGATGGCTTCCAGCCACCCGCTGGACGAGCTGAAAGCCTACCAGGGTCCGCTGCTGCTGGCCTTTGCGGGCGGGGACACCGATGTTTTGAGCCAGGCCACGATCGACGCCACCCTGCAGGCAGCCAAGGATCGGGGCGCCGCCTTCACCGATTTTTCCGCCAGCTTCGCCAATGCCACCCACAACTACGCGGCCGTCTCGGGCGACGAGAAGGAGAGCAAGACCATCGCGGCCGGCATCGAACAGCAAACTGCCGATTTTTTGATTGCCGCTCTGCTGCCCGCGGCCCAATGATTCCCGAAAAGGAGAATTGCCCATGAAACTGCTTGCCGTCGATTACGGCGAAAGCCGCACCGGCCTTGCCGTCTGCGATGAAACCGAGCTGGTGGTGACCCCCGTCACCCCCCAGATCGAGGAAAAAAGCATGAACAAGGTGGCGGAGGCTGTGACTGCGCAGGCCGCCGCCCGGGGCGCCGGCGCCATCGTGCTTGGCCTGCCCCGCAACATGGACGGCACCGAGGGCGCCCGCGCCGCCAAAAGCCACCGCCTTGCCGAAAAGCTGCGCGCCGCTTCGGGCCTGCCCGTCGTGCTGTGGGACGAGCGCCGCACCACCGTCTCGGCGGCGGCCATCCTGTCCGACAACGAAACCTTTGGCGCCCGGCGCAAGGCGCGGCTGGACTCCGTCTCGGCGGCCGTCCTGCTGGAAAGCTACCTTGGCTGGCGCAGACACCACCCGGAGGAGGAACCTGTATGAGTGAACCGTCCGCACGCATCCCGACCCATGCCGCCATCATTGTGGACGGCAACCGCCGCTGGGCCAAAAAGCGCAATCTGCCGGTCAGCTTCGGCCACAAGGCCGGATTTGACCGCCTCAAGGAGATCACCCGGTACGCGGTCGGCGACCGCGGCGTCAAGGTGCTGAGCCTCTATGTCTTTTCCACCGAAAATTTTGCCCGCGATGTCAAGGAAGTGGGCTACCTGATGGATCTGTTTGCCAACAACTTCCGCTCCATCGCCGAGGAAATGAACGAGAGAAACTGCCAGGTGCTGTTCAGCGGGCGGCGGGAGGGGCTGCAGCCCCGCGTGCTGAACGCGATGGATTACATGATGGATCTGACCAAAAACAACACCAAGGGCATCGTCAATTTCTGCCTCAACTACGGCAGCCACGCCGAGCTGGTGGACGCCACCCGCGCCATCGCCGCCGAGGTGAAGGCGGGCGCGCTGGATCCCGCCGCCATCGACGAGGCGACCATCGCCGGCCATCTTTACCGCCGCCTGCCCCCGGTCGATCTGCTCATCCGCACCAGCGGCGAACAGCGCATCTCCAACTTTCTGCTCTGGCAGGCCAGCTACGCCGAATTTTATTTTACGCCGGTGCTTTTCCCGGATTTTGACAAAGCCTGCTTTGACGAGGCTCTGGCCGAGTATGCCCGGCGCGACCGCCGCATGGGCGGCAACACCAAAAAGTGAGGTGCGGCAGCCCACAAACAAATCAAAAATCCCGCGGACGGCGGCCCTTCGGCTGCCGCTCCGCGGGATTTTTTGCTTTTTTGGCGCAAAACGGTTTACGGCGCGTTCTGCCGCATACAATAGGGGTGTGGCCGGATAAGCGGGCCGCGAAAGGTCACGGGGCGGCAGTGGCGGCGGCGCTCTCGGCGGTGGCGAGTTCCTCGGCGGTGGGGCCGGGGTAGGTGGCGATCGTGACCTTGCTGACCGTGATGGCGGCCTTCTCGGTGGGGCGGAAGGTATCGGCGCCGCTGTCGTCGGTCACCGTGTCCACGGCGGCCATCCGGTCGGCCACCTCCATCCCCGCATAGATCTGACCGAACACAGTGTCGGTGTTGTCCAGGTAGGGCGCGCCGCCCGCCTGCGCGTAGGCAGAAACCTGCTCGTCGGTATAGCCGTTGTCCTTGAGCTGGGTCTGCATGGCCTCGTCCACGCTGCCGGGCAGGGCGGTGACAAAATAAAACTGGCTCTCGCCACTCTCGGGGGTGCCGGGAGTCATGGCCGCGCACAGCGCCCCCGCGTAGTGCCGCAGCCCGGCGTTTGCTTCCAGCGGGTAGCCGTTGTTGCTCCAAATCGTGCTGCCGCCGGTGCCGGTGCCGGTGGCGTCGCCTCCCTGCACCGCAAAGCCGTACGCAGCCCGCCAGATTTTGGTATTGTCGTAATAGCCGCTGCGGGCCAGGCCCACAAAGTTGTAGACGGCCATCGGCGCGGCGTCCGGGTACAAAACAGCCCGGATTTCCCCCAGCGAGGTGGTAAAAATGGCGATCAGGCTGCCGTCGGCGGGGGCGGTGAACTGCCGCTCGGCGCTGGATACGGCGGCGCGGCTGGGCACCGGCTTGCGGGTGCCGCCGCAGGCCGCCAGCAGCAGCGCCCCCGCGCACAGCAGCGCGGGCAGGGCGGCGCGCAGACAATGGCGCATGGCGTGTAGCCTCCTTTGCGGGTGAAGATACTTTTATTATACCACAGAAACCAATGAAATGATAGCTTGACGCGGCGCGCAAAAAACAGTACACTATAGATACAAAAGGCGGGACGCAGCGCCCCGCCCCCTTACAACAAATACAGGAGAACAAGATGGCTGACGATATGCGGAACGGGGCCGATCTCCCCGTAGAAGATCTTGAGGACGCCCCCGATATCCTGACCCTGGAGGATGAGGACGGCAAGGAATGCAGCTTTGAAGTGATCGACGCCACCGATGTGGACGGCGTACACTATCTTGCCGTCATTCCCTACCAGGAGGACCCCGAAGCCCTCTCCGAGGAAGCCGAGCTTATCATCATGCGGGTGGGCAAGGACGACGAGGGCGAGTTTATGGACATTGTGGACGATGATGAGGAACTGTACCGCATCAGCAGCGTGTTTGAAAAGCGCCTGCGCGAACAGTACGATATCGATGATGCCGAGCTGAACAGCTGATTGCGGCGGCCCGGCAAACCACACGGCACGGCACCCTGCGCGGTTCGATTTGTTGCAGCTTTATATAATCCTACTAATCAATTTTTGGGAGCCTGGGTCGCCCGGCAGATTGCAGACCTCCCGCCTTTGGCGGAAGAAGGGAGCGAGAAACCCGGCGCAGGGCACCCACCTGCCAGCCGGTAGGTTTTGATTGGTTGCAGACGGCCAAGCGGGGTTTTATTTTGAACACAGTGTACGGGCAGGAAACTGCCCGTTTTTTTGAACTTATCCCAAAAACGGCGGGTAAAATCAGCAGCGCAGGGGAGGAAAACCAGATGGGCAAACAGATCGCCGTGGGGGAGAGGATGCCGTTTTTTCAGTACGACACCCCCTACAGCCAGCGCAACAGCTTCCGGCAGCTCGCGGCGCGGCAGGCGCCCCTCACGGTGGTGTTTTTCAGCAACTTCGGTCACCCCGTCACGCGGCATTTTGTGCGCGCGTACGCCAAAACCTTTGCTGCGCTGCAAAGCGGCGGGCTGGCGCTGGTGGTGCGCTCCCGGCCGGACAGGCTGGCGGGCACCGTCGGGCCGGACAGTCTGCCCTACACTCTTCTGTGCGACGCCGAGGGCGCGCTGTATGCCCACCTGGACATCCCGCAAAAGCCGGCCGGGCCGCTGACGGTCTCGCTGGAGGCATGGAAAATTCTGCAGGAGGCCCGCAAAAAGGGGTATCAGGCCCCGGCGGGCGCGCCCCAGCAGCTGCCGCTCACCCTGATCCTGGGGGCGGACGGCACCGTTCTGTTCTGCCACTACGGCACCACCTTCACCGATGTGCCGGAGGACTGCGCCGCCATCGAGGCGCTGCTGGCCGATCTCAGCCTGGCGCGGCCCGCCGCCCCGGCCCCGGTGCCCGCCTGCGCAGCTGGTGCCGCGCCCGGCGGGCTGGACGCCGCGGGCGAAGCTTCCGGCTGGACGGATCCCGCCGCCGAGCCGCCTGAAACGGTGGACGAGCTGCTGGGCCGGGCAAGCGAGGCCCCGGCGGCACAGCCGCGGCGGATTTTGCGCGCCGTGCGCCCTGCCCGCGCCGCCGGAGCAGGCGCCGAGGCTGAGGAGGAGGAGGACACCGCCGAGTTTCCGGTGTCCGGCAAGCGCCCCCTTGGCCCGGCCAAGGGCTACCCCCAGCCCGGCGGCCTTTATCCGGACGCTCCGCTGGAAAAAACCATGGAGCTTGGTTATTTCAATGATCCCTATGGCGACGAATAATGACCGGAGCGATCCATAGAAGGAGCGCTGCGGCTTCCTTTGCCGGGGTCTTTCTGCGCCATGCTCTAAGGCACTGCGCGGCATCGCGCCGCCTCCTTGCGGGGCGGGCTGCCGCGCTTTTTTTGCGCAAAAGGACGCCCGCACCCCCGCCCGTCCGCGGTCAAAGCGCGGCGCCGCCCTTGTCAGGCCGTGCAAACCGGCGTATAATAAACCCTGTATCGAAAAGCCATTTCCGCCGGCGCCCCAAACGCCGCCGTATACAGGAATCGAGGATGTTTATGGGTTCGTTTATTCCGCTGTCCGTTCCCAACTTCGGCCCGCGCGAGGCTGCGCTTGCCGCGGAGGCCATCACCTCGGGCTGGGTGTCCACCAGCGGCGAGAAGGTGGCCGCGTTCGAGGAGGATTTTGCCCGCACGGTGGGTATGCCGCGGGCGGTGGCCAGCAACGCGGGGTCGTCGGCGCTGCACCTGGCCGCGCTGGTGTGCGGCATCCGCCGCGGCGACGAGGTCATCGTGCCCACCCTGACCTTTATTGCGGCGGTCAACCCCCTCACCCGCTACGTCGGGGCCGAGCCTGTTTTTATCGGCTGCGACGACAGCCTTTGCATCGATCCCGACGCTGTGGAGGATTTTTGCGCCAACCACTGCGCCGTCCGGGCCGGAAAGCTGTACAACAGGAAATCCGGCGCCCGGGTGGCGGCGCTGGCCGTCGTCCATGTGTTCGGCAATATGGCCGCCATGCCCCGCCTGACCGAGATCGCCCGCCGCTACAACCTTGTTCTGATCGAGGATGCCACCGAGGCGCTCGGCACCCGGTATCTGGCCGGTCCCTTTGCGGGGCTGGCCGCCGGCACGATGGGGGACATCGGCTGCTACAGCTTCAACGGCAACAAGATCCTTACCACCGGCGCGGGCGGGATGCTGGTTTCCCGGCACCCCGACTGGGCCGATCACGCCAAGCATCTTTCCACCCAGGCCAAGGCCGACACCCTCAATTTTATCCACAACGAGATCGGCTACAACTACCGCATGACCAACGTGCAGGCCTGCCTGGGCATCGCCCAGCTGGCCCGGCTGGAGGAGTTTGTGGCCGTCAAGAAGGCCCGGTACGACCAGTACCGCGCCGGGCTGGACGGCAAGCGCGGGCTGCGTATCCTGCCCTTTAAGGAGGAAGCCGACGGCGTGCGCACCAACCACTGGTTCTACAGCCTTGATCTGCGGGATTCCGGGCTGGAGCGGGCGGACGTCATTGCCCGGCTGCAGGCCCAGGGCATTCAGACCCGCCCCATCTGGGCGCTGATCCACGAGCAGGCCGATTACCCCCGCAACGAGGCCTACGGCCTGGCCAAAGCCGAGGAATACCGCCGCTGCATCGTCAACCTGCCCTGCTCCACCAACCTGACCGAGGCCGATTGCGGCCGCGTCATCGCGGCGGTGCTGGCGCTGTGAGCCGCCCGCAAAATCCAACCGCAGGAGGAAAACCGCATTGCTGAAGGTAGAAGAGCTGTTTATCGAAGATGGCGCCACCGTGCTGGAAACCATGCGCAAGCTGGACGAGACGGGCCAGCGCATCCTGTTTTTGGCGCCGGGCGGAGTGCTGCGGGCCGTGGTGACCGACGGCGACCTGCGCAAGTTTTTTTTGCGGGGCGGTACGCTGGACGCGCCGGTGGGCCGGGCGGCCAACTACCACCCCAAAAGCCTGCGCGTGGACGAGCGCGGCCGCGCCAAAGAGGAGCTGCAGAAATACGGCATCGATGCTTTGCCCATCCTGGACCGCCGGGGCGTCATCACCGATATCGTGTTTGCACACGGGCTGGATGTGGATAACCGCAAGCGGGCGGGCATCCCGGTCGTCATCATGGCGGGCGGGCTTGGCACCCGGCTGTATCCTTATACCAAAATTTTGCCCAAGCCGCTGATCCCGGTGGGGGAGCAGCCCATTGCCGAGCTGATCATCGACCGCTTCCGCGAGTTCGGCTGCCAGGATTTTACGATGATCGTCAACTACAAAAAAGGAATGATCAAGTCCTATTTTCAGGAGGCTGAAAAGGATTACACCATCCATTTTGCCGATGAGACGGTCTTTATGGGTACCGGCGGCGGGCTTTGTCTGCTCAAGCCCACCATGCACTCCACCTTTTTCCTGACCAACTGCGACGTTATGCTGGATGCCGATTTCGGCGATATTTACGCCCACCATAAGGCGCAGGGCAATTTGATCACGATGGTGTGCGCCTTCAAGCACTACACGGTGCCGTACGGCGTTGTGGAGCTGGGGGCGGACGGCGGCATTGCCGCCATGCGGGAAAAGCCCGAGCTGAATTTTTTGACCAACACCGGCGTTTACGTCGTGGAGCCGGAGGTTGTGGCCGCCATGCGGGACGGCGAGGTCATCGGCTTTCCGGATGTCATCGAGCGGTACCGCCAGGCGGGCCGCAGGGTGGGGGTTTACCCGGTCAGCGAGAGCAGCTGGATGGATATGGGCGAGCTGGAGGAGCTGGAAAAAATGCGCCGCCGCCTGGAACAGCGCACCTGAACCGGGAAGGCGCAAAACGCATAAGTTTAGTAAAGGGGATTTGTACACTATGGCAGTAACGATCATCGCGGAGGCGGGCGTCAACCACAACGGCAGCCTGGAAATGGCCAAGCAGATGGCGCTGGCCGCCAAACAGTGCGGGGCCGACATCGTAAAATTCCAGACGGCGGTGCCCGAGCTGGTGGTAAGCCGCTTTGCCGAGAAGGCCGCCTACCAGAAGGAAACGACCGGCGCCGCCGAGAGCCAGCTGGACATGGTGCGCAAGCTGCACTTTGATTTTGCATCCCACAGGGCGCTTAAGGAATACTGCGACGCCATCGGCATCCAGTATCTCTCGGCCCCCTTTGACCTGCCCAGCGTCCGCTTTCTGGCCAGCCTCAAGCTGCCGCTTCTCAAGATCCCTTCGGGCGAGATCACCAACCTGCCCTACCTGGAGGAGATGGCCAAAACCCGCACGCCGGTGCTGCTTTCCACCGGCATGAGCACCCTTGGCGAGATCACCGACGCGCTGGCCGTGCTGGATGAAAACGGCTGCCCGGAGGCAACCATTCTCCACTGCAACACCCAGTATCCCACCCCTTACGCGGACGCCAACCTCTCGGCCATGCTGGAGCTGTTCGATCAGTTTGGGCTGCCGGTGGGCCTGTCCGACCATACGCCCGGCTGGGAGTGCGATGTGGCCGCCGCCGTGCTGGGCGCCGCCGTCATCGAAAAGCACTTTACGCTTGATAAAAACCTGCCCGGCCCCGACCAGAAGGCCAGCCTGGACCCTGCCGAGTTTGCGGCGATGGTGCGGGCCGTGCGCAATACCGAGGCCGCGCTGGGCGACGGCCGCAAGCGCGTGACCGAGAGCGAGGCCCCCAACAAAACGGTGGCCCGCAAGAGTATTGTGGCGGCGCGGGCTATCCGCCGGGGCGAGGCGTTTACGGCGGACAACCTGACCACCAAGCGCCCCGGCGACGGCATCAGCCCCATGCGCTGGTACGAGGTGCTGGGCACCGCCGCCCCGCGCGATTTTGCGGAGGACGAAAAGATCGAACTGTGAGGATGCAATCGGATCATGCGGCCCCCCGGCGGGTGGCGGTGGTTACGGCCACCCGGGCCGAGTACGGCCTGCTGCGCCCCGTGCTGCAAAAGCTGGCCCAAAGCGCCCGGCTCACCCCGCTGCTGGTGGTGACGGGGGCGCATCTGCGGCCTGAATACGGCGATACCGTGCGCGAGGTGGCGGCAGGCGGCCTGCCGCTTGCCGCCCGCCTGCCGATTTTGAACGGGGACACAGCCCCCACGGCGACGGCGGATGCCATCGCCCGCGCGGTGACGGCGTTCGCCCACTGGTTTGAGGCGGCCCGCCCCGACGCCGTGCTGCTTCTGGGCGACCGCTACGAGATTTTTGCGGTGGCCGCAGCGGCTGCGGCCCAGCGCGTGCCGATCTGCCATATTTCGGGCGGGGATGTGACCCTGGGCGCCGCCGATGAGTATTACCGCCACTGCATCACCAAGATGGCGGCGCTCCATTTTCCTTCCTGCGCCGAGAGCGCTGCCCGGCTGGTGCGGATGGGGGAGGATCCCCGCACCGTGTTCTGCGTGGGCGGCCTGGGGGATGAGAACATCCGCACCCTGCCGCGGATGACGCGGGATGAGCTGGCCGCCGACCTTGGCGTGCCGCTGGCGGGGCGGCGGCTGGGGCTTGTCACCTTTCACCCCGAGACGGCGGGCAATGCCGACCCGGAAACCCAGTGCGCGGCGCTCTGCGGCGCCATGGCCGGGGTGCTGCGGGACGATCCTGCTTTTTTCTGGCTGCTGACCGGCTCCAATGCCGATGCCGGCGGCGAGGCGTGCAACCGGGCGCTGGCGGCCTTTGCGGCGGCCCGCCCGGGCAGCGCGCTGTTTGTCAAAAGCCTGGGGCTGCGGCGGTATCTTTCGGCCATGGCCGCCGCCGCGCTGGTGGCGGGCAATTCGTCCAGCGGCGTGGTGGAAACCCCCTCGTTCGGGGTGCCTGCGGTCAACATCGGCAGCCGCCAGGCCGGGCGGGCCGTCTGCGCCAACGTTTTGTGCTGCGGCGCCGCCGAGGCCGATATCGCGGATGCCCTGGCCGCCGCGCTCACCCCGGCGTTTGGGGCCGCGGCCGCGTTGGCCCGCAGCCCCTACAACGGCGGCGATACCAGCGGCAAGCTGACGGCCGTGCTGGAACACGCCCTGGCCGACCCCGCTTTCGGCGCGCCCAAGCGTTTTTACGACGGCCCCGTGCCGTCCTTTGACCCCGCGGCGCCCCTGCCGTTTTGACGGGGCATCCCCGCAAAATACCAAAACAGGAAAGAAGCTGGCAAGATGAACGAGCAAATCTTTTTACTGGTGGGCCTGGGCAGCATGGGCAAGCGCCGGGCGCGGCTGCTGCACGGGCTGCGGCCCGGGGCTTTCCTTTGCGGGGTGGACAGCAACCCCGACCGCCGTGCCGAGGCGCTGCGCCTGGGGCTGGTTGGCGAGGCATGGGACGGCATCCCCGCCGCGCTGGCCGCGCACAGCGGCGCCGGGGCGTTTGCGGGGGCGCTGGTGTGTACCGCGCCGCTCACCCATGCAGGCATCATCCACACCCTGCTCACGGCAGGGCTGCCGGTTTTTACCGAGCTGAACCTTGTGGACGACGGCTACGCCGAAAACCTGGCTCTGGCACAAAAAAACGGGCTGCCGCTGTTTTTGTCCTCCACCATGCTCTACCGGCGGGAGACGCAGTACATCAAAAGCAGGGTGGCTGCGTTTGGCCGCCCCGTCCACTATCTCTACCACATCGGCCAATACCTGCCCGACTGGCACCCGTGGGAGAATTACCGGCACTTTTTTGTGGGGGATGCCCGCACCGGCGGCGTGCGGGAAATTTTGGGCATCGACCTGCCCTGGCTGCTGGACGCCTTTGGCCCCGTGCAGGGGCTGACCGTCCGGCGGGAAAAACTGAGCGACCTAAAAATCGCGTACAGCGATTGCGTAACCCTGCTGCTCGACCACGGGCGGGGGGCGCAGGGGGTGCTGGTGGCCGATGTGGTATCGCCCAAGGCCGTGCGCAGCTTTGAATGCTACGGCGAGGGGCTGCACCTGTTCTGGGAGGGCAACCCGCGCGCGCTGTACACCTTTGCGCAGGGCGAAAAGCGCCCCGTGGACACCTACGCCGATGTCGTGCATGATCCCCGCTACAGCGACAATGTGGTGGAGAACGCCTATGTGGACGAGCTTGCCAACTTTTTGGGGGTGCTGGCCGGCACCGAGACGCCCCGCTGGGATTTTGCCCGCGACCGTGCGGCCATTGCCCTGATGGAGGAGGCCGCCGACCCCGTCGGGCAGTAAAAAACAGGGAGGACGCCATGTTGAACGCGCTGTTTATCGGGCTGGGGTCCATCGGCACCCGGCATCTGCAAAACCTGACGGCTCTGTGCCGCCGGCAGAACATTCCGCTGGCCGCGGACGCGCTGCGCAGCGACCCCGCCCGCCCGCTGCGGCCGGGGGCCGCGGCCCTGCTGCGCGCCCAGTATACCGATGCCGCCGCGCTGGGCCGGTACGACCTGGTGTTCGTCGCCAACCCCACCAGCCTTCATGCGCAGGCGCTGGCCGCCGTGAAGGGCAAGGCCGGGGCGCTGTTCATCGAAAAGCCGGTGCTGGCTGCGCCCGGCAGTCCGGCGCTTTTGGCAGGGCTGCTGGCCCCCGGCCAAAAGGCCTATGTGGCCGCGCCCATGCGCTGGTGCGGGGCCATGCTGGCCCTCAAGGAGGAGATGGCCCGCCGCGCCGCCGCCGGTCTGCGGCCCTACAGCGTCCGGGTGCTTTGCTCCTCCTACCTGCCGGACTGGCGGCCCGGCGTAGATTACCGCACCGTCTACAGCGCCCGCAAGGCGCTGGGCGGCGGCGTGACGATCGATCTGATCCACGAGTGGGATTACCTGGTCGATCTGTTCGGGATGCCGCAGACGCTGTACAACCTGAAAGGCACCTACTCCGACCTTGAACTCGATTCGGACGATCTCTCGGTCTACATCGCGCAGTGGCCGGGAATGTTGGCCGAGGTGCATCTGGACTATTTCGGCCGCACCTACCGGCGCACCGCCGAACTTTTTTATGCGGACGGTACCCTGACCGCCGATTTTGGCGCGGGCAGCCTGACGCTGCCGGGCGGAGAGGTGCGCGCCTGCGCGGAGGAGGTCAACGCGCGGTATCTGCGGGAGATGGAGTACTTTGTCCACTACGCGCAAGGCCCGGCGGGGGAAAGTCTGAACCCGCCCGCGCTGGCCCGCGAAGTGCTGAAACTGACGCTGGGGGAACGATAAACGATGCAGCAAGCCAATCATACGCAAGCCAACCATGCCGATCCCCAAAGCCGGCCAACCCGGCTGCTGGTCACCGTCTGCGGGCGGGCGGGGAGCAAGGGATTTGCCAACAAAAACCTCAAAACCTTCTGCGGGCAGCCGCTCGTCTACTACACGCTGAGCGCCGCCGCCCTGTTTGCCCAAAGCCACCCGGACTTTGCCGTGGATGTGGCCCTCAATACCGACAGCGACCTTCTGGCCGGGCTGGTGGCCCGCCGCTACCCGGAGGTGACCTTTTTGCCCCGCGGGCAGGCGCTTGGCGGCGACACGGTGCCCAAGATGGCCGTGTTCCAGGATTCGCTGGCCAGGATGGAGGCCGCCCGCGGCACCCCCTACGACCTGCTGATGGATCTGGACATCACCAGCCCGCTGCGCACCGCACAGGATGTGGCGGCCGCCGTGGAAAAAAAGGCCGCCCGGCCCGATCTTGACCTTGTGTTCAGCGTGACGGAAGCCCGGCGCAATCCCTGGTTCAACATGGTCAAGGACTGCGGCGACCATGTGGAAAAGGTCATCGAAAGCCCCTACACGGCCCGCCAGCAGGCGCCCGCCGTCTACGACCTGAACGCCTCCATCTATGTGTTCCGGCGGGATTTTCTGGCCGCCAACCGCACGGGCATTCTTTGGGACGGAAAGATCGGCGTCACCACGATGATGGACACCGGCATCCTGGATATCGATTCGGAGGAGGATTACCGCCTGATGGAGGTCATTGCCGAACACCTTTTTGCCAGCTACCCGGATTTTGCCGCCGTGCGCGAGAATATCCGGCGGTGACTGTATGCGGAACACAACACAAACCACGGTCTTTTCGCGGCTCAAAGCCGCGCTGCGCCCGGCGCTTGGCGCGCTGGGCGTCACCTTTACGGCCAGCCTGCTGGTGCTGCTGGCGCTCTACCGCGCGGGCGGCTTTGTTCCCTACACGGTATCCCCCGCGGGCTACCACTACGGCGTAAACAACCCGCTGGAAGCGCTGTTTCCGCTGCTGCCCGCCGCCGCACAGGTGTACGCGGGGCAGTATTTTCTGCTGCTGCGGGCGGCGCTGGCCGCCTGCGCGCTGTGCTGGTTTTTGCGCCGCCACTTTGCCAGCGAGTGCAGGCTGCTGCCCTTTTTGGCCGCGGCCTACGGCGTGGCGGTCTACACCGGCTGCATCATAAATGTGGCTTGGGTGGACGCCGCCGTGCTGCTGCCCCTGCTGCTGGACGCCATTGACCATCTGATGCGCTCGCTCGACGCCGCGCGCCCCCACCCGGCCCGGCGGATGGGCTGGCTGGTGTTTCTGTGCGTGCTGCTCAACTGCTACACGGCCCTGCCGCTCTGCGTGTTCGGGTTTCTCTACCTGACCTGGCAGACCTTTCTGCGCCCGGGCCGGGGGGACTGGCCCCACTTCGGCAAGGCGGACTGGCCTTTCTACCGCCGTGCGGCAGCCCGGTTCGGCGCGGGGCTTGGCCTTGGCGCGGGCGGGGCGCTGCTCTGTCTGGCGCCGGTGTTTTGGCAATATCTGGGGCAGGGGTACTTTCACATCGTGCCGTCCTCCCGCACGGGCAGCGTGGTGTTCCAGCAGATCGTATACTGCCTGTTTTACGGGCGGTACAGCCTGCAATCGGCCAGCGAGGGGCTGCCCTACCTCTATGTGGGGATGGCCGCCTTCTCGCTGGCGCTGCTCTACTTTTTTAACGGGGACGCCACCCGGCCCAAGTTTATCTCGGCTTTTCTCCTGACGGGCCTCGCGGCTAGCTATCTGGCGGAGCTGCCCGGCATATCCTGGCTGAGCGGCGGCGATGTAACCGTGTTCCCGTTCCGCTACGGCTTTATTTTCAGCGCCCTGCTGCTGATTTTTGCCGCCGATACCCTCGTCAAGGGCCCGCCGGAGGGCGGCAGCGTGGTGGCTTCGCTGGTGTTCACCGGCATCTGGATGCTGGGGTACAAGCAGTATGCGGGGGCCGCATTCTCGGCGGGAAAGCTTGCGATGGCGGCGTTTTTGTGCCTGGCCAGCTGCGGCTTCCTTTGGCTGCGCGCCCACCGGCCCGACAAACGGCGCGCCGCCTCGGCGGCGCTGGCCCTGCTGATGCTGGCCGATGTGTACGCCAGCAGCTGCATCACACTGTACGGAGCGTTGCGATGACAAATCTTGCAAACAAAGCGGCCCCGGGGGCCATCCGGCAGCCCGCGCAGGCAGACCCGCAGGCTGCCTCGGCCCCGGACGGCGGCGGCCAGCGCAGGGTAATGGCGTTGGTGATGGACGCGGGCAGCACCCTGCTGGAAAACGGCGGCGAGGTGTTCCGGGTGCAGCAAACCATGACGATCATGGCCCAAAGCCTGGGCCTGCGCGGCTTCCATGTCTATGTGCTGACAAACGGCATCTTTGGCTCGGCGGAGGCGGACGGCGCCACCGAGGTGCGCCACCTGCCCGCCGTGTCCATCCATCTCGGCCGGGTGGAGCGGGTCAACGCGCTGTCCCGGCAGGTGGCGGCGGGCCGGTGCGACCTGGCCGGGGCCGAGCGGGAACTGGCCGCCATCCGCGCGCTGCCAAACTACCGCGGCTCCGTGCGGCTGCTGGCGGCGGCCACCGGCGCGGCCTGCTTTGCCTGGCTGTTTGGGGGCAACCTTGCCGCAATCCCCGTGGCGTTTTTGGCCGGCGCGGCCGAGCTTGCCCTGACGGCGGCTTTCCAGCGGCGCAGGATCAGCCGCATTTTCAGCGATATCGCGGCGGCGGCCTGCGGCACGGCGCTGGTGCTGCTGGCGGCGGCGGCCGTGCCGGGGGTGGATACCAACGCCGCCATCATCGGCGCGCTGATGGTGCTTACCCCCGGCGTGGCGCTGGTGATGGGCATCCGCGATTTTATCAACGCCGACTACCTGAGCGGCACCATCCGCCTGATCGACGCGGTGCTGATCGCGGGCAGCCTGGCGGTGGGAGTCGGCTTTACCTACACGGTCTGGCGCGCGGTGACGGGGGTGGTGCTGTGAGTGCGATCCATGCCTGCCCGCTGCCGGTGCTGCTGGCCGGCGTCGCCGCCGCGGGGGCGCTGCAGTTTGCCGTGGCCATGCTGGCCACGGTCTGTTTCGGCGTTCTGTTTGCAGTGCCCCGCCGCCATTTTGCGGCCGCCGGCGCCACCGGCGCGCTGGGCTGGGTGTGCTACCTGCTGGGGGTATGGGCCGGGCTTTCGCCCGCCATGGCCACCTTTGCGGCCACGCTGCCGCTGGCGCTGGCCGCGCGGCTGTTCTCTCTGCGGCAAAAGGCGCCCGTCACCCTGTTTCTGCTCTGCGGCATTTTTCCGCTGGTGCCCGGCGCGGGCATTTACTACACGGCCTACTATTTTTTGCAGGACGAGGGCGCTCTCTGCGTGGACAAAGGGGTGGAAACCTTCAAGATCGCGGTGGGGATGGCCGTGGGCATCGCGCTGATCTCCAGCCTGCCGCTGCCCGGCGGCCCCGGCGGCTGGCAGCGCAAAAAGGCGCAGTGTCAGGCCCCCGCAAAATCGAAACAGGAACCGGAATAAAAAAAGCGCCGCGCTTTCCCCCACGGGAAGGCGCGGCGCTTCGGTTTGGCTGGCCGGGCGTATTACCTTAGCTCGGCGTCCAGCTTGTATTTAAGATCCTTCAATATTTTGGCGATGGTCCGCTCGGCCTGCTCGGGCGCAAGCTCGCGCGCGGGGTCGGACAATACCAGGGAGAAGGCCATGCTCTTTTTGCCCTCGCCCAGATTTTTACCGCGGTAGATGTCAAACAGCGAAATCTCGCTGACCAGCGGGCTGGCCTTGCGGATGGCGGCTTCCAGCTCGCCGCAGCTCACGCCCTCGGCGCAAACAAGGGCCAGATCCCGCTTGACGGGCGGATAGGCCGGGATGGGCCTGTAGCGGTAATCGCCGCCAAAGCAGGAGGCCAGCGCGGCGTAATCCAGTTCGGCCAGGTAGATGTTCTGGCTTTCCTTCTCGTCCTTGGCAATCTTCAGTTCGGCGGTGATCTCGTTGGCCAGCTTGCCGAACACGCCTAGCCGCCTGTCGCCGCAGTAGACGGCGGCGCTGATGCCGGGGTGCAGGTAGCACACAGTCTCCCGCTCGTAGCGGAAGTTCAGATCAAACGCGGCGGCAATGGCCTCCATCGCGCCCTTGACCGTGAAAAAGTCCTCGTCGGGGCCAAACAGACCCAGCGCAAGGGTCAGCCGCTCGTCGGGCTGGCGGGTCAGGGGCAGTTCGTGCGGGAGGTAGATGTTGGAAAGCTCAAACAGCCGCCCCGCCGCGTTGCTCCGCTTGAGATTTTCCACAATGACGTTGAGCATGCTGGGGGCCAGCGCTGTGCGCAGGATCGATAGATTCTCACTGATGGGGTTGAGAATGCGGATGGCCTGCCGCGCGGGCGCGTCGGCGGGATAGTGCAGGGTGTCAAGGTCGGCAGCGGCGTAGAAAGCCAGGGTGGAGGCCTCGTAGAAGCCTTGCCCGGCCAGCAGCCGCTTGAGCTTGAGCTGCCGCTTCTGGGCGGGGTTCAGCCCGCCGTTGGTGACGGCTGCGGTCTTGAGGAAGGTGGGCACGATGTGGCTGTAGCCGTACTCCCGGATGACCTCCTCGGCCAGATCAGGAAAATCCTCCACGTCGTCGCGGTAGCGGGGCACGCGCACGGTCCAGGGCAGGGCGGAGGCGTCCACCTCAAAATCCAGCCGGGTCAGGATCGTGCGGATGGCGTCGTCCGGCACCGTGATGCCCAGCACGCCGTTGATCTGGGCCGGGGTTACGGAAATTTTGCGCCGCTCGCGGGAGGAACCGTCCGCGCAGTCAAAGGCGGTGGCGGTGATGTCGCCGCAGTCCAGCTCCTCGATCAGGTGGAGCGCGCGGGCCAGGCCCAGCTCGGTGCTGTACTGGTCAACGCCCTTCTCGTACCGGGCGCTGCTGTCGCTGCTTTGGCCCAGGGCGCGGCTTGTCTTGCGGATGGAATCCCGCGCAAAGGCGGCGCACTCAAACAGCAGCTCGGTCGTATGGTCGGTGATCTCGCTGTTCAGACCGCCCATCACGCCGGCCAGCGCCACCGGCTTTTCGTCGTCGCAAATGACCAGGTTGCTGGGGGTCAGGGCGAAGGTCTTTTCGTCCAGGGTGGTGATCTGCTCGCCCTCGGCGGCGCGGCGCACGCAGATGCCCCGGCCCGCCAGCGTGGCAAGGTCAAAGGCGTGCATCGGCTGGCCGATCTCCAGCAGGGTGTGGTTGGTGATGTCCACCACGTTGTTGATGCTGCGCAGCCCGGCCAGCGCCAGGTGCTTTTTCAGCCAGCGGGGGGACTGCCCCAGCCGGATGTTGCGGACGTACCGCGCCAGGTACCGGGGGCAGAGATCGGGCGCGTCCACCCGCACATGGATCCGCTCGTCAGGGGCGGCAGAGGCCGTGAAATCGGTGGCGGGCATATGCACCGGCTTGCCAAGCAGCGCCGCAACCTCCCGCGCAATCCCCAGCACCGACTGGCAGTCGGGCCGGTTGGCCGTGATGGAAATATCAAAAATCCAGTCGTTGAGGCCCACCGCCGGGCAGATGTCGGCGCCCGGCACCGCGGCGGGGTCGGCGGGGTCCAGGATCAGCAGGCCGTAGACCTCGGCGCCGGGGTACCAGTCGTCGTTGAGGCCCAGCTCGGCGCCCGAGCAGAGCATCCCGTTCGACTCGATGCCCCGCATCAGCCGTTTTTTGATCTTGATGCCGCCCGGCAGGGTGGCGCCGTCCAGCGCGGCGGGCACCAGCGCGCCCTCAAAGATGTTGGCCGCGCCGGTGGTGATGGCAAGGTCGTGCCCGTAAGGGCCGCAGTCCACCCGGCAAAGCTGAAGATGCTCGGTGTCCTCCTGCTTTTCAATGTGGGTGATCCGGCCCACCACCACCTTGGAAATACCGGCGGAGAGATCGATCAGCTCCTCCACCTCGAACCCGCAGGAGAACAGCTTTTCTTCCAGCTCCCGCGGGGTGATATCGATGTCCACATATTCCTGTAACCAACTGAAGGGTATCTTCATGGCAAAAACTCCTTACTTCATCCATCGTGCGTTCGGCGGGCGGATCACTCCTGGAACTGGCGCAGAAAGCGCAGGTCGTTCTCAAACAGCAGGCCCATATTGTTGATGCCGTACTTGAGCATGGCGATCCGCTCGATGCCGATGCCGAACGCGATGCCGGAGTAAACGTCGGGGTCGATGCCGCAGTTTTGCAGCACCCGCCGGTTGACCACGCCGCCGCCCAGCACCTCGATCCAGCCGGTACCCTTGCACAGGCCGCAGCCCTTGCCGCCGCAGGCAAAGCAGCTCACGTCCACCTCAACGCTCGGCTCGGTGAAGGGAAAGTAGGAGGGGCGCAGCCGGGTGCGGGTGTCGGCGCCGAAAAGCTGCTGCACCAGGCAGTCCAGCATCCCCTGCAAATCGCACAGGGTGATCCCCTTATCAACGACCAGCCCCTCCATCTGGTGGAACATCGGGCTGTGGGTGGCGTCCGAATCGCTGCGGAACACCCGGCCCGGCACCAGCACCTTGATGGGCGGTTTTTCGCTGTCCATCACCCGGATCTGGCCTGTGGAGGTCTGGGTGCGCAGCAGCAGCTCGTCGCTGAGGTAGAAGGTATCCTGCATATCGCGCGCGGGGTGGTTTTTGGGGACGTTGAGGCGGGTGAAGTTGTGGTCGTCGTCCTCGATCTCGGGGCCCTCGTAAATCTCAAAGCCCATCCCGGCAAAAGCGTCGATGATCTGGTTTTTGATCAGCGTAATGGGGTGCAGCGCGCCCGCCGGCCGGGTCTTGGCGGGCAGGGTGATGTCCACGGCTTCGGCGGCGTTGCGGGCGTTCAGCTCGGCGGCGCGGATGCGCTCGGCGGCGGCCTCGTAGTCGGCGGTGACGCGGGCCTTGAAGCTGTTGATGATCTTGCCTGCGGCGGGGCGCTCCTCGGGCGCGACGCTGCGCAGCTGCTTCATCAGCGAGGGGATGGCCCCGTTCTTGCTCAGGTATTCCTGCCAGAACGCGGCCAGAGAGTCGCTGCTGGCGGCCTTGGCCAGGTCGTGCTGGACCCGGGCGGAAAGCTCCTCGATGCGTTTTTCCATGGGATCGAACTCCTTTCAAAATCGGGAAAGAGGACGGGGCGGCGAAGGGCAAAACAAAAAAGGCATCCCGTCCCACAAACAACTGGGACGAAATGCCTTACAATTCCGCGTTACCACCCAAATTCTTCCGGCGCAAGCCGAAAGCCCTCTGGCCGCCTTAACGGGGCGGAAACCGTCCGGCACTACCGGGCGCGGGAAAAACCCGCCAGCCTTTGGCACCGGCCGCTCGGGAGGGAACTTCGCCCGCCGCCCCCACGAAGGCCCTCTCAACCGGTGAGGCCTTTCTCTGTGCCGGGGTATGCGGCGGCTACTTTCTCCGTCGGCGCGTTTACAGTCTGCAACTGTCTTTTTTGATTGTAGCACGCGGCGGCGGGCTTTGCAAGCCTCGTTTTCGGATTTTCGGCGGCGGGCCGCCTTTTCAGCGGGGGCGGCCGGAAGCGGCCAGCAGGGCGCTGCGCACCGATTCCGCCCCGGCGGGCGGGGCGGAATTCAGCAGGTAGCGGTAAAGATCCTGCCATTGCCAGACCGTGTAGCGGGCAAGGGGCAGCTCGGCCAGCGCGCGCGCCATGCCCGGCCCGGCAAACGCCTCCGGCAGTTGGGAAAGGTAGGAAAGGCCCAGCGCGGTGCGCAGATCTTCAAACAGATCGGGAGCGGGGGCGAAATCGGCCACGCGGATGCACTCCTTTCACCGGTGCGAAAAATGGAAACGGCGCAAAACCCAAAAATCGAAGAAAATGGGATTTTACGGCACATAAATCGATTATTTTACGATAATTGTAGGGCTTTGGGTCTAATTTGTCAATATTTGGAAGGAAAAGTTGCAGGATATTCTATAATCATGGCATAAGTTTTACCGGGGAGGGGCTGCCATGATTGGAGAACGGCTATTGGATCTGCGGCGGGACGCGGGCATGACGCAGGACGCGCTGGCCGAGGCGTTGCACATCAACAAGCATTCGATCTCCTCCTATGAGCGGGAAAAAAGCGAACCGCCCGACGCCATCAAGGTCGAGATGGCGCGGTTTTTCCACGTCACGACCGATTATCTGCTGGGCCTTTCGGACGATCCCAGCCCGCCCGCGCCGGGGCCGGGCGGGCTGCGCCTGCCCCGCAATTTTCCGCCCGAGGCGTTGGACAGCTTGCAGGAGTATGCGCTTTTTCTGGCCGCGCAATACAGCCAGACCGTCAAAAAAAGATGACAAAGTCGTAAAATTTGCGGTGTTGGTTGAAAAAAACGCGGCAGCAGGGTAAAATGGTAAACGCTTTTGGAATCCGCTGCGCAGGGGCGGCGGGAAAACACAGAAAGGGGTTTACCATGCACGAAACTTCGCTGGACCGCTTTGCCCGCGGGGGCGCGGCGGCTTTTGCGGCGGCAACGCTGGCGGTGTATCCGCTTTATATCGATAAATTTTCCAACCTGGGGCTGACTAAGTTCACCGGTGTATTCATGCTTACGCTGCTGTGGCTTCTGCTGCTGGGGGCCTGCGCGGCCATCGGGGCCGCCACGCTGCCCTGCCGCTTTGGCCCTGCGGTGCTGCGGGAGCCGGGAAAAGGGGATCCCCCGCTGCGGCGCTGGCTTTGCACCCATGATACGGCGTTGCTGGCGCTGGGCGCTTTTGCGGCGGCCAGCACGCTGGGCACCGCGGTATCGTTGAGCCCGCTGTCCTCCCTGTGGGGGCTTGGCAGCTACTACGGCGGGCTGATGCTGGTGCTGCTTACCGCGGGGGGCTATCTCTTTGCGCGGGCGCTGGTGCGCCGGGCCGATTTCGGTTGGCTTACCCTCTGCGTGGGGGCCACGGTGGCCGTTGTGGCCGTGCTGTACACCCTCAACATCTTCAACATCGACCTGATCGGCGCCTACGCCGATACCGCCGTCGTGGAGCGGGCGCAGTTTTTTTCAACGCTGGGGCAGAAGGACTTCAACGCCGGGTATCTGAGCGTGGCGCTGCCGCTGGTGTTCTGGGCCTTTTTGGAGGCGCGGGACAGGGTGCATCTTATCCTGTACGGCGTCCCGGCCCTGTTCGGCACCTTGGCGCTGGCCGTGGTGGACAGCGAGGGACTGCTGCTGGGCATCGGCGGAGCCATGATGGTGCTGGTGTGCCACAAAACCTTTGATGAGCAGCAGCTTCGCCGGGCGGCGCTGCTGGGCGCGGGCTTTTTCGGCTGGGCGGGCTGGATGCACTATATGCGTGCCACCGTCTACACCCAGGGCGGCACCGCCGCGCTGGCCGAGCTGGGCGCCCCCGCCATCGCGGTGCCGGGCGGGCTGCTCTGCCTGGCGCTGTGGGCCGTGTTCTGCCTGCGGTCCCGGCTGCAGAAAAAAGCCGGAACCGCCGGGCCGGGGCTGCGGCTTTACCTTCCGGGGCGCATCGCCACGGCGGCCGTGCTGGCGCTGGCCGCGGGGCTGTTCTGGGCCGCCAACTTCTGGCCCGGCTACCGTTCTCTTGGCCCTGCCGATCAATACCTGATCTTCAACGGGGACTGGGGCACCTACCGGGGTACGGCCTGGATGGCCGCCCTGGGCGCCTGGGCGGATGCCCCGCTGTGGCGCAAGCTGTTGGGCTACGGCCCCGGCATGATGCACGAGGCCGTGCTGCGCTGGGCCGGGCCGGATGCCTCCGACCGCCTTAAAACCTTCTACGCGGCCCACAACGAGTACCTGGAACAACTGCTGACCACCGGTCTGCTGGGGCTGGGGGCCTGGCTGTGGTTTGTGGCCGCCCATCTGCGCCGGGGCTTCCGCCGCTGGGGCGCGCCCGCCGTAACCCCCATCCTGCTGGGGCTTACCAGCTACCTGCTGCAGGCCGTCGTCAGCATCCGGGTATCGATGATCTTCCCCGAGGTGATGCTGCTGTTCGGGCTGCTGGCCGGATTTACGGCCGCCGGGGCCGACCCCGCCATGGCCTACCGTCCCCTGCCGGAGGAAAAGGCGGCCAGGCCCGGCCGCGCGCGCGGCCGGGCTGCCCGCGCAGCTGCGCCGCCTGCACCCGATCTCTCGGCCGGGGCGCGCGCGGTCTACTATGGCAAGCTGACCGCCGGGGCGGTGGCCTCGATGGCGCTGGCGGCGCCCCTCTCGGTGCTGCTGCAGGCCGCCCTGCACGGCTAAGCGGCTTTTTGGCGGGACTTTCCAACATTTTTCACCGGAATGCCTTGCAAATCCCCCGCATTCATTTTATAATAACTATAGCTGTGAAAACCTTCACAAAAACTGCAAAGGAGAGAACATTATGACCTATTCTGCACAAGTTGAAGCCATGTGCCCCATCGCAAAAGGTCCTAAGCACGGCCCCGCGCCCATCCCCGAGGAGGGCGAATGGGTAAAGGCTTATAAAATTGAGGACATCAGCGGCTACACCCACGGTGTGGGCTGGTGCGCTCCGCAGCAGGGCACCTGCAAGCTGAGCCTGAACATCAAAAAAGGCGTGATCGAGGAGGCGCTGGTCGAGACGATCGGCTGCTCCGGCATGACCCACTCTGCCGCCATGGCGGGCGAAATCCTGCCCGGCAAGACCATCCTGGAAGCGCTCAACACCGACCTTGTGTGCGATGCCATCAACGTCGCCATGCGTGAGCTGTTCCTGCAGATCGTTTACGGCCGCAGCCAGACTGCTTTCTCCGAGGACGGCCTGCCCATCGGCGCCGGACTGGACGACCTGGGCAAGGGCCTTCGCAGCATGACCGGCACCATCTTCTCCACCCGCGCCAAGGGCGTGCGCTACCTGGAACTGACCGAGGGCTACATCCTCAAGACCGCCCTTGACAAAGACGACCAGGTCATCGGCTACCAGTTTGTCCGCCTGGGCAAAATGCTGGAAGCCATCCGCCACGGCACCGACCCCAAGGAAGCCTACGAGAAGAACATTGCCACCTACGGCCGCTTCTCCGCCGAGCAGGGCGCGGTGAAGTGGATCGACCCGCGGGAAGAATAAGAGAGGGAGGAACTGAATATGGCTACTTTTGAATCTCAGGAGCGCCGGATGCCCAAAATCAACGAGTGCCTGAAAGCCAACGGCCTCGAGTCCTTGGACGCTTGCAACGAGCTGCTCCTTGCCAAAGGCATCGATTGCGACAAGATCGTGCGCGGCGTGCAGAACATCTGCTTTGACAACGCCGTCTGGGCCTACACGCTGGGCACGGCCATCGCCGTCAAGCGCGGCCTGACCAACGCTGCCGACTGCGCGGCCGCCATCGGCGAGGGCCTGGAGGCCTTTACCATCCCCGGCTCCGTCGCCGAGCAGCGCAAGGTCGGCCTGGGCCACGGCAACCTGGGCGCCATGCTGCTGCATGAGGACACCCACTGCTTCTGCTTCCTGGCCGGCCACGAGTCCTTCGCTGCCGCCGAGGGCGCCATCGGCATCGCCCGCACCGCCAACAAGGTGCGCAAGACCCCGCTGCGCGTCATCCTCAACGGCCTGGGCAAGGATGCCGCCATGATCATCAGCCGCATCAACGGCTTCACCTATGTGCAGACCGATTTTGACTTCAAGGCCGACAAGGTCAACGTCGTCAACACGATCGCTTACTCCGAGGGCGAGCGCGCCGCCGTCAAGTGCTACGGCGCCAACGACGTTCTGGAGGGCGTGGCCATCATGAAGATGGAGGGCGTGGAGGTTTCCATCACCGGCAACTCCACCAACCCCACCCGTTTCCAGCACCTGGTTGCAGGCACCTACAAAAAGTGGGCCGTTGAAAACAACAAGAAGTACTTCTCCGTCGCCTCCGGCGGCGGCACCGGCCGTACCCTGCACCCGGACAACGTGGCCGCCGGCCCCGCCAGCTACGGCCTGACCGACTCGATGGGCCGTATGCACGGCGACGCCCAGTTCGCGGGCTCCTCCTCCGTGCCTGCGCACGTTGAGATGATGGGCCTGATCGGCGCGGGCAACAACCCGATGGTCGGCATGACCGTGGCTTGCGCCGTGGCCGCCGCCCAGGCCAACGCCTGATCCTGCCCGAGCCCCTGCGCACGGAACGGCAAACCCGGCAGCTCCCTGGGGCTGCCGGGAATCGCCGTTTGGGCCGCTTCCGCCTTTTGGGCGGAGGCGGCTTTTTTGCTTGCCGCAGGCCGGGCGGGCGCCTTGGCGAGCGGCGCGGCTTTTTCATTTGACGCTCCGCCCGCACCGCGCTATACTGGAACTGCCGGCAGGGGAAACCTTTGTGCAAAACGCCGGAGCAACCCACAGAAAGAGCGCGACAGTTCCGCTGCGGCAACACGCACCCTGCCATGTTGCCGTTTTTGGCAGGCATCGGCCTGTCGGCGCGCCTTCTCCTTGCACAGGCGCGCCTTTGCCGCGTGCTTTCCGCGTCGCGCTCCGGGCGGCGCCGCGCCGTTTCCGCCGATCGGGCCGGCGCGCGGCACGCTGCATGGGACGCCCGGCCGGCAGGCGGCGCCGGAATCGTGCGGCATAACGCATGGCAGGACGGAAAGACGGACGGAAAGGGGGCGGCGGCTGTGTCGATGGAGCTTCTCATATTTATCCAATATCGCATTTCCATGGCTTTTTTGCTGGGGTTTCTCTGGCTGTTTGTACCCCGCCGCTATAAGCCGGCGCCCTCGCTGCTGCTGCTGTTGGGCTGCTTTGCCCTTACCGCCGGCGCCGACTATGTGCGGGTGTTTTTGACCCACACCGACGGCATGAAGTTGACCGATACATTGCTGCAATCGCTGCTGGTGCAAAGCACGGCGATACTGCTGTCCGATTACCGGGATTTTCGCACCCTGTTCACCGGGATCACGGCCACGGCCTACACGCTGGCGGGCAACGTGATCGGCAGCGTGGTGCTGCTGCATACCGGGCTGCCGGCGGCCTCCATCGCCGCGCAGGCGGCCACCCACCTTGCCCTGCTGGCTTTTTTGTGCCTGCGGGTGCGCAGCGACAGCTTCTCCCTGATGTCGATGGAGGGAATGCCCTGGGCGGCGCTGTGCCTGATCCCGGCGCTGTTCTACCTGCTGATCTATACGCTGATGATCTGGCCCAGCGATATTTACAAGATCCCCTCCAACCAGGCGGCGGCGCTGGCCGTGCTGCTGCTGATGGTGGTGGGCTATGTACTGATTATTCGGATGCTGACCAGCCAGCGGGAGGCCGTGGCCCTGCGCCACGACGCCGAGCTGTTGGAAACCTACGCCGACAGCCTGCGTGCCGAGGCGGCCCAGTTGGAACACTCGGAGGAAAAAACCGCCGTGCTGCGCCACGATATCCGTCACCGCGCGGCGCTGATCAGCGGGTATCTGGACGCGGGGCAAACCGATAAGGTGCGCGCGCTGCTGGCCACCCTGGACGAGAGCCTGCGCGCCGCCAGGCCCCGCCACTACTGCGACAACCTGGCCCTGAACGGCGTTGTGGCCCACGGTGTGGAGCGTGCCGCCGCGCTGGGCGTGCCGTTGGAGCTGCAATTGGCCGTGCCGTCCAGCCTGGGCCGGCTGAACGAGTTTGAACTGGCCACGGTGCTGTCCAACCTGCTGGAAAACGCCCTGACCGCCGCCGCCGAGCTGCCCCCCGCTTTGCGCCGGGCCACGGTGCGCTGCTTTCAGGCCCGGGCGCAGCTGGTGCTGGAGGTCAGCAATCCCTATGTTGGAGAACGCAAGATTTCGGCCAAAACAGGGCTGCCGGTTTCCCGCCGGGGCACCGGCCACGGCTTTGGCCTGCGCAGCGTTCAGACCTTTGCAGAAAAGAGCGGCGCCGTCTTTACCTACTCGACGGGGGGCGGGGTGTTCTGCGTCCGGCTGCTGGCCGATCTGTGAGGGGCACCGCCGCCCAAACCGGCAGAACCAACAAAAAAGGGCTTGCGTTTTGGACGCGGCCTCGCTATACTAAAGGCGTCCCTATTTTTAGCATACGCAGAGTAGGGGTGCGCGCGTAGGGCATGGGGATTCCCATGCCGCAGTGCCTGACCAACGGGGAGTTGTGGCAGGACGAAGTGGCCTTGGCGGCCCGCGGTGCGCACCCCGCATCCCACTGCTGCATAACGGTGTGCAGACAGCGCGGGGCCTGCGGCTTGCGGAGCGCGGAAAACCGCGGCGTCGCCTTTGCCCCCGGCCAGGGCAGGCATACAGCGCTGTTGTTTTTTGCCGGATCGCAGGTCGGCGGCCTTTGGCGCGGTTTTCTCCCTTGTGTGGCAAACGCAACACAGGAGGAGATTTTTTTATGCTGCAAACCTTTACCCGTTCCACCCGCGATTACTGGGCCGCCGCCCGCGCCGAACTGAAAAACGTCCGGGTGCTGGCCTTCGCGGGGATTCTCTGCGCGATGGCCGTTTTACTAAAGTCCTTCCCGATCTATCTGGCCGGGCCAAGCCTCAAAATCACCTTTGTCTTTCTGGCCGCCAGCCTGGGGGCCTACTGCTACGGCCCCGTGGTGGGGATGCTGGTGGGCGCCGCCACCGATTTTCTCGGCTTTATGATAGCCGGGGCGGGGGAGCCGTACTTTCCGGGCTACCTGCTCACGGCCATCCTCTCGGGCCTGCTGTACGGGCTGCTGCTCTACCGCCGGCGGCCGGGCGTGGCGCGGCTGGTCGTGACCCGGCTGGTCATCAACTACGGCATCAATGTGCTGCTGGGCAGCGTGTGGAAGGCTATGCTGTACGGCAAGGGCTACTACTATTACCTGACGACGGGGCTGGTCAAAAACACCGTGCTGCTGCCGGTGGAGGTGGCGCTGACATGGCTGGTGCTGGGCGCGGCGGTTCGCTACGGGCTGAACGAACGGTACCTCCACCCCAAAAAGCTGATATCGTAAGCCAAAAGGGAGTGCTGCAAAATGGAAAAACTTACTTTGGATCGCGCAAAAGAACTTTTGGCCCTCACTACAACCGAGGGACATCTGTTCGATCACGCGCGGGCCGTATCGGCCTGCATGGGGGCGATGGCGGTCCGCTTTGGCGCCGACGCCGACACCCAGGCATACTGGCGGGCCGTCGGCTGGCTGCACGACTACGATTTTGAGCGGTTCCCCGAGGAGCATCTTCGCCATACCGAGCGGGAGCTGCTGGACGCCGGGGTGGACGCCGTGACGGTGCGGGCCATCCTTTCCCACGGGTACGGCCTTTGCACCGAGGTGGAGCCGCAGACCGACCTGGAAAAGAGCCTGTACACGGTGGACGAGCTTTCCGGGCTGATTGCGGCGACGGCCAAAATGCACCCGGCGGGCATTGCGGGGCTGCAGGCGGCCAGTGTCAAAAAGAAGTTCAAGGACAAGCGGTTTGCCGCCAAGATCGACCGCGCCGTTATCCAGGACGGATGCGACCGGCTGGGGATGGAGCTGACCGAGGTCATCGGCATCTGCATCGTCGGCATGCTGCCTGAGGCCGAGGCGCTGGGCATTGGGCCCAGAGCATGACACAGCCGGAGCATGACAGAAAGAACGCGGCGCTGTTTCCGGCGGCCGCCCCAAGGCTTAAAGCGATCCTCTCGGGGGGCTGCGCGGCGGATCCCGTCGTTTTGCCCTGCGGCGCGGCCGTCTGCGCTGTTCCCGTGCGGCAAACACGGTTCGTTTTTTGGCGGATGCTTTTTTACACGGTGCTTCTGGCCGGCTTGCGCAATAACAAAAACAGCGGCGGCGCCCCTTCGGCGAAGCCGCTTTTTTGCGTTCGGCGGCAAACTGTTTTCGCCTGAAGGGAAAATATTTCACCCTCCCGGCCGGGCGTAAAAACCGGAGAGTTAGGCAGGCTAACGATTATTTTGTACAAGGCGAAGCTAAAGTAATACTATTAGAACAAAAAACTGTGCAAATCCGCTAAGGAAAGAGCGGGCGATCTACGAAAAGCGTCTGTTTTCACGATTTTTTAACATTTCGCCAAAACCGGTTGAAAAGACAGTCTTTTTTGACTAGAATAGAAGATATCAAAGAGCGCGGCACCGATGCGAGGGAGCATCGGATTTACGCGCTTTTTGGTTTTTCGCCACAATATGGCTACACATGGGAGGAAAAATCGTATGAAAAAGGTTTTGGGCATTCTTTTGGCTGCCGCCATGGCGTTTGCCGCGGTGGGCTGCGGCGCCACCGGCACCGTCTCGTCCGACAGCGCCGCCGGCACGGCGGACAGCACCGCCTCGTCCGCCAGTACGGCGGACAGCGCCACCGCCGAGAAAACCGGCTCGTCTGACGTTAAGGTCGGCGTGATCCTGGTCGGCGATGAGACCGAGGGCTACAGCAAAGCCCACATCGACGGCATCAAGGCCGCCGCGTCCGAGCTGGGCCTTTCCGACGACGCCGTCATCTGGAAGTACAAGGTTCCCGAAGGAGCCGAATGCTCCAACGCCGCCGAGGATCTCGTCGGCAAGGGCTGCAACATCATCTTCGCCAACTCCTACGGCCACGAGACCTACCTGGAGGAGGTTGCCGAGAAGTACCCCGATGTCACCTTCGTCTCGATGACCGGTGATTTTGCGGCCATCTGCGGCATCGATAACTTCAAGAACGCTTTCACCAACATCTACGAGTCCCGCTACGTCTCGGGCGTGGTGGCCGGCCTCAAGCTCAAGGAGCTGACCGACAGCGGCACCCTGACCAAGGATACCCAGCCCGGCAGCTTTGACGCCAACGGCAACATCAAGATCGGCTACGTCGGCGCCTACAACTACGCCGAGGTCGTGTCCGGCTACACGGCTTTCTATCTGGGCGTCAAGAGCGTCATGCCCAACGTCGTGATGGAAGTTATGTACACCAACTCCTGGTTTGATATCGACAAGGAGGGCGCTGCCGCCGAGGCCCTGATCGCCAACGGCGCCGTCATCATCGGCCAGCACGCCGATTCCACGGGCGCCCCCGCCGCCACCGAAAAGCTGCTTAACAGCGGCAAGATCTGCTACTCGGTCGGCTACAACATCGATATGCGCGCCACCGCCCCCAAAGCCGCTTTGACCTCCGCCACCAACAACTGGAGCGTCTACTACAAGGAAGCCATCTCCGACGTTATGAACGGCACCCCCGTTCCCACCGACTGGGCCAAGGGCTACAGCGACGGCGCCGTGGGCATCACCGACCTGGGCGATTCCTGCGCAGCGGGCACTGCCGATAAGGTCAAGGAAATCGAGGGCAAGATCAAGGACGGCAGCCTGCACGTTTTTGACACCGCCAACTTCACCGTGGACGGCAAGGCCGTGACCACCGCGCCGATCGATCTGTCCTACATGGATTTCTCCACGAATCCTCCTTCCGTCATCTACCAGGGCGAGACCAAGGAAGCCATCACCGACGGCTACTTCTCCGAGTCCACCCTGCGCAGCGCGCCTTACTTTGCCCTGCGCATTGACGGCATCACCGAGGATGCCAACCCTGCCTCCTGACGGGTGCCTTCTGCGGCATCCTGCCGGTAAAGGCGGCGGCGCGGCGACGCCTGGGACGGCGCCGCGCAGCAAATGCACATTCGCCGGGGCGGCCGCCTTTTGGAAACGGCCGTGACCGGAAGGACTGAACAAGGGGGTTCGGCCATTGGCCGACCCCGCACACGGGGGGAAGCGTTGCCAACACCACGCTTCCCTTCGTGTTGTTATGGGGGCGCCGCCTGCAACGATGGCGGCGCTCCCGCCAAAAAGTCCCGCAGGCCCGCCCGCGGGGGTGCGGCCCGGGCATAAACAGCACCCTAAATTGACAGCAGAGGAGAGTGTTATCTGCATGGCGGAAGAGCAAATTGCCGTCCGGCTTGCCCACGTTACCAAGACCTTTGGCAGCGTGGTGGCCAACCACGATGTGTCGCTGGAACTGCGCCGGGGCGAGATTTTGGCCCTGCTGGGCGAGAACGGCAGCGGCAAAACCACCCTGATGAACATGATTGCGGGCATCTACTACCCGGACGACGGCGAAATCTGGGTGGACGGGCGCCCCGCGGACATCCGTTCCCCGCGCGACGCGCTGGCGCTGGGCATTGGGATGATCCACCAGCACTTCAAGCTGGTGGATGTGTTTACCGCGGCCGAAAACATTGCCCTGAGCATGGGCAAAACCGAGCGGTACGACCTGGCTGCCGTCCGCAAAAAGGCCGCCGACATCTGCGCCCGGTACGAGTTCCAGCTTGACCTGGATCAGAAGGTCTACGAGATGAGCGTCAGCCAGAAGCAGACGCTGGAAATCGTCAAGGTGCTGTTCCGGGGCGCGGGCATCCTGATTTTGGACGAGCCCACCGCCGTGCTGACCCCGCAGGAAACCGACCGGCTGTTTGCTGTCATCCGCAACATGAAGGCCGACGGCAAGGCCGTGGTCATCATCACCCACAAGCTGCACGAGGTGCTGGAAATCTCCGACCGCGTGGCGATCCTGCGCAAGGGCGAGTACATCGGCGCGGTGGATACCAGGGACGCCACCGAGTCCAGCCTGACCGAGATGATGGTTGGCCAGAAGGTGGTGCTGAACATCGACCGCCCTGCGCCCGACCACCCGGCCAAACGGCTGGACATCCGGCATCTCTCGGTCACCAGCCCCGAGGGCGTCCGCGTGCTGGACGATGTGGGCTTTGCCGTGTACGGCGGCGAAATTCTGGGCATTGCGGGCATCTCCGGCAACGGCCAGAAGGAACTGCTGGAGGCCATTGCGGGCCTGCAGCCCACGATGCCCGGCTCCGAGGTGCGCTTTTACCCCCCCGCGGAGGAGAGCCGCCGCACCGACGGCGACGGCATGGCCCTGCTGGGAATGACCCCGCGGGACATCCGCAACGCCGGGGTGCATCTGTCCTTTGTACCGGAGGATCGGCTTGGCATGGGGCTGGTCGGCTCGATGGGCATGACAGGAAACATGATGCTGAAAAGCTACAACAACGGCGCCACGCCGCTGCTGGACCGCAAGGCCCCGCGCGACCTGGCCGAAAACATTCGCCAGGAGCTGGGCGTCGTTACGCCCGACCTGACCACGCCGGTATCCCGGCTTTCGGGCGGCAACGTCCAGAAGGTGCTGGTGGGGCGGGAGATTGCGGCGTCCCCCATCGTGCTGATGACGGCCTACGCGGTGCGCGGGCTGGACATCAACACCAGCTACACGATCTACCATCTGCTCAACGAGCAGAAGCAGAAAGGCGTGGCGGTGCTGTATGTGGGCGAGGATCTGGATGTGCTGCTGGCCCTGTGTGACAGGATCGTGGTGCTGTGCGGCGGCCGTGTGAACGGCGTGCTGGACGGCCGCACCGTCACCAAGGAGGAAGTGGGCCTGCGGATGACCAAACTGGTGAAGGAGGCAAACGCATGAGCGCAAATACAGCCGCGGTCCGGCGGGAGCCGGTCGTCCGCATCGCCAAGCGGGAGGGAGTCGGCTTTGGCCAGAAGGTGGCCGTGCGGGCCATCGCCATCCTGCTGGCGCTGGTGGTGGACGGCGTGTTCATCTTCGGCGTGACGGGGCTTGACCCCATCGGCGTCTACCGCGTCATGTGGGGCGGTACGTTTGAAAATATGACCCGGTTCTCCTGGGCCATGCGCGATCTTGCCACCCTGCTCTGCATCGGCATTGCGCTGGCTCCGGCCTTCAAGATGCGGTTCTGGAACATCGGGGCCGAAGGCCAGGTGCTGATGGGCGGCCTGGCCACGGCGCTTGTCATGGTGGGCTTTGGCAAAACCCTGCCCGCGCCGCTGCTTTACCTGGCCATGTTTGCGGCCAGCGTGGGCGCCGGCGCGCTGTGGGGCTTTGTGCCCGCCTGGTTCAAGGCCCGCTGGAACACGAACGAGACGCTGTTCACCCTGATGATGAACTACGTCGCCATCAGCATTGTGGCCTGTATGACGAACATCATGCGGGGCAAGGCATCAAGCCTTGGCACCCTCAACAAATCCACCAAGGCGGGGTGGTTCCCGGTGCTGTTCGGTCAGCGGTACACCATCAACATCCTGGTGGTCATCGTGCTGACGGTGGCCGTATTCGTCTACCTCAAATACTCCAAGCAGGGCTACGAGATCGCCGTTGTGGGCGAAAGCGAAAACACCGCCCGCTACGCAGGCATCAACGTGGGGCGGGTCATTGTGCGCACCATGATCCTGTCGGGCGCCATCTGCGGGCTGTGCGGTTTTCTGCTGGTGGCCGGCAAGGATCAGACCATCTCCACCACCACGGCGGGCGGCCAGGGCTTTACGGCCATCATCGTGGCCTGGCTGGCCAAGTTCAACACCTTCTACATGGCCCTCATCAGCCTGCTGCTGGTGTTCATGTCCCGCGGTGCGTCCGAGATCGCCTCGGTGTACAGCCTGAACGACTATGCCGCCGATATCCTGACGGGCGTCATTCTGTTTTTTATTTTGGGCAGCGAATTTTTCATCAATTACCGGCTGATCTGGCGCGGCCGCGCACACAAGGAGGCGAAGTGAGATGGGCAGCAGTATGATCGCGTGGCTGATGCGTGCCATCCCCTTTGGCACCATCATCATGTACGGCGCCATGGGCGAGATTGTGACCGAAAAATCCGGCAACCTCAACCTGGGCGTGCCGGGCATCATGTACCTGGGCGGCTTTGCGGGCTTTGCCAGCGCCTATTTTTATGAAAAATCCGGCGGCACCAGCCTGTTTGCCTGTGCCCTGCTGGCGTTGCTCTGCGCCCTGCTGGCCTCGGCGCTGGGCGGGCTGATCTACGCCTTTTTGACCATCACCCTGCGCGCCAACCAGAACGTGACCGGCCTTGCGCTGACCACCTTCGGCATGGGCGTGGCCAACTTTTTCGGCGTGTTCATCCTCAACGGCGAGAGCTACACCGCCGCGCCGCTGGGCAACAAAGCCTTTGCGGCCCAGATGCCGCTGCTGCCCCGCCTGGGCGCCGCGGGCAAGGTGCTGTTTTCCTACGGATTTTTGGTGTATGCGGCCATCCTGCTGGCCGTGGCGCTGTTCTGGTTTTTAAGCCGTACCCGCGCCGGGCTGAACCTGCGCGCCGTGGGCGAAAACCCCGCCACCGCCGACGCCGCGGGCATCAACGTGGGCAGGTACAAGTACCTGGCCACCTGCACGGGCGCCGCCATCTGCGGCGTGGGCGGGTTGTACTATGTGCTGGATTACAACCAGGGGATCTGGGCCACCACCGGTCAGATCGAGGCGCTGGGCTGGCTGGCCGTAGCGCTGGTCATCTTTACCACCTGGAAGCCGCTCAACGCCATCTGGGGCGCCTACCTGTTCGGCGTGCTGTACTGGCTGTACCAGTTTTTGCCCAACGTGCTGGGCGTCACCGTGGCCAGCTACATGACCGATCTGGTGCAGATGGTGCCCTACGTCGTCACCATTGTAGTGCTGATCGTCGTATCGCTGCGCAAAAAGAAGGAAAATCAGCCCCCGGCCAGCCTGGGCGTTGCCTACTTCCGCGAGGAGCGGTAAGGCTGCGCGCGGCCGCCGCCGCGCGCCTGGTTCAAAAGCTACCGGAATTGCGGGCCGGGGCGTTGCGCCCCGGCCCTTTGGCGTGTTCCGGCGGGGCTTGACAACCCGGCGCCGCAGGCTTATTGTGGTAGAAACGGCGCGCGGCCCCGGTCGCCCCCGACGAAAATTGTTGCCGTTTTTTTGCCAAAAGGCGGCCTGATGTATCGTAGATGTAAAAGAGAGGACTTGGGGCCGCGGTTTCACGGCGTTTCCATCGTTTTAACACAACTGAACGCTACCATATAAACAAGATCCAAAGCAAGGATTTGCGGCAGCACGCAAAAACCCCGCGGTGTTTTGTACGCCGCCACGCAAAAACAGGCCGCCGTTTGCGGCAGAACAGGCAGAGGAGCAGATCATGGACGAAATGAACACGACCCCCGTGCAGGCCCAAACGGGCGCCCCCATGCAGGAGGCGCCCGCGGCGGCAACGCCTGCAGCGCAGCCGGTGCCGCAGGCGGGCAAGCCGCCCAAGCGCCGCCGCAAAAGCTGGTTTGCCCGCCACAAGGTGCTGACCGTGGTGCTGGCCCTGCTGCTGGCAGGCGGCGGCTTTGCGTTTTACCGCTGGAAGGCGGCCGCCGCGGCAGCCTCCGCCACCACCTACCAGTTTGTGCGCACCACCACCCTGCAAAAAACAAGCCTGGACCAATCGGTGTCGGTATCCGGCACGGTGACCTCGGGCAGCGTGGCCAGCGTTACGGTGGCCGATACCGCCAAAACCTACAAGGTGAGCGAAGTGGACGTGGAGGTTGGCGACCATGTGAACAGCGGCGACGTGATTTGCAAGCTGGACACTACCGACCTGGAAAAAAGCATTGCCAGCGCCCAGCAGAATTATACCGACACGCTGCAATCGGCCCAGATCGCCTACACCCGCGCCAAGGACGCCTACGATGCCTACACGACCCAGCATGAGAACAATTTGATTGACCTGCAGGCCAAGATCACCCAGGCTGACAGTGATTTTGCCAGCGCCCGGTCTGCCGTGAACGATGCGCAGTCCGCCGCCGACAGCGCCGCCGGCACCTACAACCAGACCAAAGCGGCCTACGATTCGGCCAAGGCGTCCATCACCACCTACACGAACGCGCTTTCCGCCGCGGAGAGCAACCTCAACAGCAGTCTTTCGGCGCTGAACGCAGCCATCGCCAACTATAACACCTACCTGGTGTCCTGCCACACCCAGTTTGCCGCCGACAATACCGTAGACCCCGCGGACTGGGGCAACCTGAAAAACGCGGCCAGCGCCATGGTGCGGGCCTATTACAACTACAACAACAATCCGGTCACCGCGGTAACGGCCGGCGCCTCCGGCACGACCAGCGCAGCCGCAGCCAGCGCGGGCAACACGGTTACGAGGGATGCCGTCAACAATGAGGTCAACGGCCTTAGCGTGACCAAGGGGTTTGCGGCACCCGATACGCCGCTGGGCACGGGCTCCTCCGCCATGGAAATATACACTGCGGCGGCGGCCCGCCTGAACGACGCGCAAACAAGCTGCTCGGCCCCCGCGCTGGGCCTGACCGGCTTCACGGCCATCGAGGCGGCGCTCAAGACAGCCGACGCCAACAAAACCAGCACCGCCAGTGCGCTTGATGCAGCCAAAACCAAGCTGACCGCCGCCGAGCAGACCCAAAAATCCGCACACGACGCCTACGACAACGAGAAAAACTACTCCAACCTGAAAACCCTCAAGCAGAACGTGGAGGACGCGGCCCTTAAGCTGACCCAGGCCAAGCGCACGCCCGATACCCTGACTACCCTGCAATCCACGCTGGCGCAGTGTACCCTTACGGCCAGCATGACCGGCACCGTGACGGCCCTCAACGCCACGGTGGGCTCGGTGCCCAGCGGCACCGTGGCCACCATCCAGGATACAAGCGGCCTGACCGTGACCGTGACCATCCCCGCCGACAACGTGGTGGACTGCACCACCGGAATGCGCTGCTACGTCACCAGCGATTCCACCGGCGACACCCAGATTACCGGCACGCTGACCCAGATCGACCCCGTTGCCAACGACAAAGGCACCTTTGGCGCCAAGATCACCGTGACCGGCGATACCAGCAAGCTCAAAATCGGGATGCAGGCCAAGGCCCAGATTTTGCAGAGCCAGACCAGCGATGTGTTTGTGGTGCCTACCGATGCCATCGCCACCGCCGAGGACGGCTCCTACTACGTCTACCGCAAAACCGGCGGGGAGGGTACCGATATGACCTTTGAGAAGGTCACGGTGACCCCCGGCACCGCCAACGACTACTATACCGAAATTTCCGGCGATACCCTCAAGGAGGGGGATGTCGTCCGCTCCAGCGCCGATCTGACCCAGGGCATTGAGACGGCCGACAGCCGCAGCGCCGAGGAGATGGCCTTTGGCAGCGATATGGGCGGCGCCCAGCCTGCCGAGGGCGGCACGCCTCCCAGCGACGGCGGCAGCGGCGGCGGCGCGCCGCCCAGCGGCGGAGGGCAGTGACCGATGACACAAACCACACAGACGGCGGCGCCGGGAACCGCCGGGACACAGGCCGCCTCCGGGATGCAGCCCGCTGCTGCGGTGCCCCGCGCGCCGGGGCGGCTGCTGATCGATATGCACAACATCCGCAAAAGCTACTACATCGGCCTGCCCAATGAGCTGGAAATTCTGCACGGCATCGATCTGCAGGTGCGGGAAGGCGAGTTCGTGGCCGTGGTGGGCGAGTCCGGCTCGGGCAAATCCACCCTGATGAACATCATCGGCGTGCTGGATCGCCCCACCGTAGGGTCCTACAACCTGGACGGCGTGGACATCCACAACGCTTTTGACGACGAGCTGGCCGCCATCCGCAACCAGAAGATCGGCTTTGTGTTCCAGACCTACAATCTGATCGGGCGGCAGTCGGCCCTTAAAAACGTTGAGCTGCCCATGCTCTACGCCGGGGTGCCCGGCGGCGAGCGCACCCGCCGCGCCATGGAATGGCTGACCCGCGTGGGCATGGCCGACCGCGCCCGCCACCAGCCCAACGAGCTTTCGGGCGGGCAAAAGCAGCGCGTGGCCATTGCGCGCGCCATGGTCAACAACCCGGCCATCATTTTGGCCGACGAACCCACCGGCGCGCTGGATTCCGAGACAAGCCGCGTCGTGATGGATCTTTTCCATGAAATGCACGAAAAATACAACAAGACCGTGGTCCGGATCACCCACAACCCCGACCTTGCCGACGAGTGCCAGCGGGTGTTGACCCTGCGGGACGGGCGGATCGTGGCTGAGCGAAAGGGGAGTGGCGAGCGTGGGCTTCATTGAAAACATTCTGCTGGCCATCGGCAGCTTAAAAAGCAACAAGCTGCGCAGCCTGCTCACCATGCTGGGCATCATCATCGGCATTGCGGCGGTCATCGCCATCAAAACGGTGGGCGCCAGCATGACGGGCACCGTCACCAACAGCATGAGCGGCATGGGCGTCAACAACATCACGGTCAGCCTGACCCAAAAAACCACCACCAGCGCCAGTACCAACACTTCAAACGGCGTGGCGCTGCGCCAGTTTATGGATTCCACCCCCGCCGCCGCCGACCTTATCACCGACGCCATGATCGATGAGTATGTGGCCGCCTTCCCGGGCAAGATCGCCTCCATCGAAAAGACGCAGGCCGTGGGCAACGGCACCCTGGCCAAGTACGGCGATTCCCAAACCACGATCACCGCCGTGGTCAGCGGCGCCAACCGCGCCGTCATGGCCGATAACGCCTCCAAAAGCCCCCTGCTGGCCGGGCGCTTTCTGGATGATGCCAAGGACGTGAACCACAATGTCTGCGTCGTCAGCAGCAAATTCGTCACCCAGACCATGGGCTGCACCAACAGCGAGGCCGTGGGCAGAACCGTCACCCTGACCGTCAACAGCCTGCCCCGCACTTTTTATGTGCTGGGCGTCTACCAGTACGATTCAAGCAACGATGCGCTGTTTGGCACGACCAACGACGATGCCATCCAGACCAATTTGTATATTCCCATCTCGGTGGCGCGGGTGCTGGCCGGGGCAGGGGCGGGCTACCAGAGCTTTACCGCCGTGGCTGCAACCGGTACCGATACCACTGGTTTTGTCACCACCACCGGCAACTTCTTTGCCAGCTACTACACCCGCAACAACACCTGGACCGTGCAGGCCAACAGCCTATCCAGCATGATGGAGCAGATGACCACCATGCTCAACAGCATCAGCCTGGGCATATCGGCCATCGCGGCCATCTCGCTGCTGGTGGGCGGCATCGGCGTTATGAACATCATGACCGTATCGGTGACCGAGCGCACCCGGGAGATCGGCACCCGCAAGGCGCTGGGCGCGCCCAGTTCAGCCATACGGCTGCAGTTCATCACCGAATCGATGGTGCTGTGCGCCATCGGCGGCATGATCGGCGTGGCGTTGGGCATCGGCTTGGGCGCGGTGCTTACCAAGGTGGTCAGCGCCGCCACCAGCCAGACCCTGACGGCCTCCGCCGACCCCGCCTCCATCGTCATTGCGGTGGTGTTCAGTATGGCCATCGGCGTGTTTTTCGGTTACTATCCGGCCAACAAGGCCGCCAAGATGGACCCCATTGAGGCGCTTCGGTACGAGTAAGCTGCACGCGGCTTCTGTTTGCCTTGCGCGGCGGACCCCCGGCTTTTGCCGGGGGTCTTTTTTGTTGCGTACCGCCCGTCCCGGTGGTATACTGATTCGGTATGGGAAAGAGAAGGGACAGGAAAATGACAATTGCGCTTCGCCGCGCGGCGCCCCCGGCCGCGCCGCTTTTTACCCGTCGGCAGCTTGTGCGGCTGCTGTGGCCGCTGCTCATCGAGCAGGGGCTGGCCGTGCTGGTAGGTATGTCCGATACCGTGATGGTTTCCAGCGTGGGGGAGGCCGCCATCTCGGGCGTATCGCTGGTGGATATGGTCAACAACCTGATCCTCAACGTGTTTGCGGCGCTGGCCACCGGCGGCGCCGTCGTCACCAGCCAGTATCTTGGGGCCAAAAAGCCCGCGGACGCCTCCCGCAGCGCGGGGCAGCTCGTCACCCTGAGCGCCCTGCTGGGGGCGGGGACGGCGGCCTTTTGCCTGGCCTTCTCCCGCCCGGTGCTGCGGCTGTTTTTCGGCGGCATCACGGCCGATGTGATGGACGCGGCGCTTGTCTACTTCCGCATCACGGGGCTTTCGTACCCGCTGCTGGCTTTGTACAACGCCGGCGCCGCCATCTTCCGCAGCACCGGCAACAGCCGGGTGTCCATGCGGGTCAGCGTGGTGATGAACATCATCAACGTGGGGGGCAACGCGCTGTGCGTTTACGGGCTGCACATGGGGGTGGCCGGGGTGGCCGTGCCCACCCTTGTGTCCCGGCTGGTGGCCGCCGTGCTGATTTTCTATCTTTCCATGCAGGAGGGCAACGTAGCCCGCGTCACCTGGCGCGGCGTGGCCCGGCTACAGCCTGCCATGGTCAAAAACATTCTTTACATCGGCATTCCCTCGGCGTTTGAAAACAGCCTGTTTCAGTTGGGCCGGGTGCTGGTCGTCAGCATGATCGCCCTGTTCGGCACGGCGCAGATTTCGGCCAACGCGGTGGCCAACAACCTGGACAGCGTAGGCTGCATTGTGGGGCAGGCCATGAGTTTGGCCATGATCACCGTGGTGGGCCGTTGCGTGGGCGCGCGCGACCCCGATCAGGCCGTCTGGTACACGAAAAAGCTGATGGCGTGGGATTACGCCGTGCAGGGCTTGGCCAATCTGGCCGTGATGGCCGCGCTGCCCTGGCTGCTCCGGCTGTATACCCTGTCCGGCCAGACGGCGGCGCTGGCCACGACGCTGGTGCTGATCCACTGCGGGATGGGCGTGCTGCTGTGGCCCACGGCCTTTGTGCTGCCCAACGCGCTACGCGCCGCCAACGACGTTCAATTCACCATGGTGGTGTCCATTGCCTCGATGGTGGTGTGGCGGCTCAGCTTTTCATGGCTGCTGTGCGTCCGCCTGGGCTGGGGCGCCGTGGGCGTATGGATCGCCATGGTCATCGATTGGGTGTGCCGCGCGTCCTGCTTTTTATTCCGTTTTGCGCGGGGGCGCTGGAAACGCCCCTTTTTGCCTGCCGCCCGGACACCCTCACAGAAAGGATAAAAAACCATGAAGCTTATCAGTTGGAACGTAAACGGTCTGCGCGCTTGCCTGACCAAAGGCTTTGCCGACCGCTTCGGCGAGCTGGACGCCGACGTTTTCTGCGTGCAGGAAACCAAGATGCAGCCCGGCCAGGCCGATTTCGCCCCCGCGGGCTATACCGAGTACATCAGCAGCGCCGAGAAAAAGGGCTACAGCGGCACCGCGGTGTGGAGCCGGGTGGCGCCGCTCTCCGTGGCCTACGGCATCGGCGTGGAGGAGCACAGCCATGAGGGCCGGGCCATCACGCTGGAATTTCCGGGCTTTTACCTGGTCAATGTCTACACCCCCAACGCGCAGGAGGGGCTTGCCCGCATCGATTACCGTATGCGCTGGGAGGACGACCTGCGCGCCTACCTGCTGGGGCTGGATGCCGCCAAGCCGGTGGTGCTTTGCGGCGATCTGAACGTGGCGCATGAGGAGATCGACCTCAAAAATCCGGGACCCAACCGGGGGGCGGCGGGCTTCAGCGACCAGGAGCGCGCCAAAATGACCGAGCTGCTGGCCGCGGGCTTTACCGATAGCTTCCGCTTGCTGCACCCCGACGAGACGGGCGCCTACAGCTGGTGGAGCATGCGCTTCAAGGCGCGGGAGCGGAACGCAGGCTGGCGCATCGACTATTTTCTGGTGTCCAGCCGTGCCGCGGACAAAATCCGCACAGCCGCCATCCATCCCGAGGTTTTTGGCTCCGACCACTGCCCCGTGGAGCTGTGTGTTGCGCTGTAAGGCGGGGAGAAGAGCTTGCCGCACGCCTTCAAATGAACGGCAGCGCAAATCGTCTTGCCCCAAACCTCTTTTTACTTGCGTCCGCCTCTTGACATTGCCTAAAAAACGGCTTATCATTTAGCTAAAGACCGCGCGGCGGCAAAACAGGGCAGCCGGGGCCGGGCACCGGGGTGCCGGCCGGGACGCGGCAAAAGGGGAATGGGTATGGGCCAAAAAGTTCGGATGGCGGATATCGCCCAGCGGCTGGGCATCAGCATTGTATCGGTCAGCAAGGCGCTGGCGGGCAAGGACGGCGTGAGCGAGGAAATGCGCGCCCGCGTGGTGGCCCTTGCGGCCGAGATGGGCTATGTGGCCCCCGGCCAAAGCCGTGCCGATACCGCGCCCGGCAACATCGGCATCCTGGTGGCGGATCGGTTCTTTGACGACAGCACGTTTTATTCTGCACTATACAGGGAAGTGCTGATGCGCTGTACGGCGTCCGGCTACTCAGCCCTGCTGGAGATCGTCTCGCCTGAGCGGGAGGCCAACTGCCAGATGCCCGCCATGATTGTGGGCCACAAGGTCGAGGGGCTGATTTTTATGGGCGAGATCAACCGCGCCTACTTTCAGGCTGCCGTCCAGGCCGGCCTGCCTTTTATGCTGTTGGATTTTTACGACGACGAGCTGGCGGCGGATTGCGTCATCAGCGACGGCGTGGCCGGGGGCTACCGCCTTACCCGGCACCTGCTGGAGCAGGGCCGGGCGGACATCGGGTTTGTGGGCAGTATTTTTGCCACCAGCAGCATCATGGACCGGTACCTTGGCTACACCAAGGCGATGCTGCGGGCGGGGCATCCCCCCCGCGCCGAATGGCGGCTGGAGGATCGCAACGCCGAGGGGCGGTTTATCCCTCTGCAGCTGCCTCAGGTGTTGCCCCAGGCCTTTGTGTGCAGCTGCGACGAGGTGGCTTTCAATCTGGTGGAGGCCCTTAAACGGCGGGGCTGCGGCATTCCCGGCGATGTGGCGGTGGTCGGGTACGATGATTACCGCTTTGCCCAGCTGTGCGACCCTCCCCTGACCACCTACCGTGTCAATGTGGAGGAGATGGCCACCGCCGTGGTCAGCCAGTTGATCCGCAAAATGCGGGGCAAGCGGATCGTGGCGGGCAACATTGTGATTGCCGGGCAGCTGGTGACGCGCCGCTCCACCTGAAAGGCGCGGCGCGATGGGGCTGCCCCCCGGCGCCTGCGCGGCCCCAAACGCGGGAACCAAGGCGCACCGCAAAAACCGCGGCGCTCCCGCGGCTTGACCTTCGGCTTTCCGCTTTTGCATACCTGCGGATGCCCGGCGCCCTGCCCGTTTTGGCGCGGCAGGCGGGCCGGGCTTTCGTCGGCTCCCATATCCCAGCGATTTACTGGGATATGGGAGCCGACATCCGCCAACACCAACAGGAGGCAACCGATATGGCGTTATCCAATTCCTGCGCGCCGGGCGGCGGCAAAAAAATCCTTGTGGCGATGAGCGGCGGCGTGGATTCCAGCGTGGCGCTCTACCTTTTGCAGCAGCAGGGCTACCGCTGCATGGGCGTTACGATGCGCCTGTACGATAACGAGCTGCTGGGCGAAAGCCGTTCCTCCACCTGCTGCAGTCTTGCGGATGTGGAGGACGCGCGCCAGGTGGCCACCGCACTGGGGGTGCCCTACTACGTCTTTGACTTTACGGCGGATTTTGAGGCCGCGGTGATCCGCCGGTTCGCGGCGGCTTACGCGGCAGGCGGCACGCCCAACCCCTGCATCGACTGCAACCGCTACTTGAAATTCGACCGCCTTTACCGGCGCGCGCGGCTGCTGGGGTGCGACGGCATCGCAACCGGGCATTACGCACGGATTTTGCGGGACGCGGACGGCGGGTATCACCTGCACACGGCGCTGGATCCGGCCAAGGATCAGAGCTATGTGCTGTACGATCTTTCGCAGGAGCAGCTGGCCCACACGCTGTTCCCGCTGGGGGAACTAACCAAGGCGCAGGTGCGAAAAATCGCGGCGGAGCAGGGCTTTTACAATGCGGCCAAGCAGGACAGCCAGGATATCTGCTTTGTGCCGGACGGTGACTACGCCGCTTTTTTGACCCGCTACGCGGGCAGCGCGGGCGCGCCGGGGCCTATCCGGGACACGGGGGGCCGCCTGCTGGGGCGGCACGCGGGGCTGTGCCGGTATACGCTGGGTCAGCGCAAGGGCATTGGGGTGGCTGCTTCTGCCCCCCTGTATGTGGTGGCCAAGGATGTAAGCGCCAATACGCTGATTGTCGGCCCCGAGGCTGCGCTCTATACCCGGGCGTTTGCCGTGCAAAACCTGCTCTGGCTGGCCGGGGCGCCCCCCGCTGCGCCGCAGACCCTGGAAATCTGCTGCCGCTACCATGCCAGGCGGGTGCCCGTCACCCTGACGCCCGGCCCCGGCGATACCGGCACCGGCCTTGCCGAAACCCCGCTGCGGGCCGTAACGCCCGGGCAGAGCGCGGTGTTCTACCGGGGCACCGAGGTGGTGGCCGGGGGCGTTTTTGCGGGCGCGGCGGGGCTTTGAGGCTCCCCGTCGTCGGCCATGCTGCCGGGGACGGGCCAGACGAGCAGGTTGGTGCCCGGCAAAGGCTGGGGCTCGGGTGCGGACAGCACCATCTCCTCGGCCCGGCGAAGGGCGTCGATCAGCCGCTGCCTTGCGCCTTGCGCGCCGGGCAGACCGGTCAACTCGTCGGCGGCGTCCGATGCAGCCCCGCACAGCAGCGCATACAGCGCGCGATAATCGGCCATGAAGGTTCTCCTTCCTGCCGCGCCGGGGCGGGCGCGTCGCTTTTAGTATATGCGGCGGTGCGGCAAAAATCCGTCCCGCTCCGCGCGGACCCGCCTTGCAAAGAAGCCCGCTGCGGCGCCGGAACGCCGTTTCCGCTGGCCGCAAAAGGGCCGGATACTTCCAAAAAGATACTTTTCATCGTTAAAAACTGGCTTTCAACCGGCTTTTTTGTGTAAATCGTCTATGACATTTTGCGCCCAAAAGGTGTATACTGATATAGGAACGATAAGGAAAATGGAAATTGGCTGAATATTGGTAAATCTGGTAAAGAATAGGAGCGTATCATGTTTCATGTTGGAGAAACCGTCACCTACGGAACGTCTGGCGCCTGCGAGATTTTGTCCCGCGAAGCCAAACAGCTGGGGGGCGTTACGCGGGACTGCCTGGTCTTAAAGCCCGTGTATGACAGCACCCTGACCATCTGCGTGCCGATGGACAACGAGGCCCTGATGGCAAAAATGCACACCGTGATGACCAAAAATCAGGTGCTGGATTTGATCTCGGAGATGCCGCCCGAACCCGCCGCCTGCAGCCCGGACATGAACGCCCGCCGCCTTTTTTACGCAGATGCCCTCAAAAGCGGCGACCAGCACACCCTGGTGGGGATGATCCGTTCAATCTACCAGTTTAAGCGGGAGCGGCTGGCCAGCGGCAAGCGTCTTGCCAGCCTGGATGAAAACGCCATGCGGGAGGCTGAGCATATGCTCTACTCGGAGTTTGCCATCGCACTGGGCATCGAGCCGTCGGAGGTGGTTCCCTTTATCCGCCAGCACATTGCCGCACAGGAATCCTGAGCGCGGCGTTTTTTCGGCTGTTCCCGGCGTGCGCAGCAGCACCGCCGGATTTTTGCAATCGCCCGATGCCGCCGCAGCGCACTTTCGTTACGGAGCTTTATAAGCGGCTGTCCCTCCGGTTGAACCCGGGGCGGACGGCCGCTTTTTTGCATCCGCCCGTCCCGGGCGGCCGCGCAGCTTCCGCAGTTCGCCACGGGCTTGCCCGGGCGTTAAAAATCGGCCAGAGGGGCAAAATCGGCGGCGGACCAAAGGCCGCTGTCCAACCCGCGCAGCAGCACGGCTACGTTGCGGCCAAAGCTGGTAAATTCCACCGCCCGGAAAAAGAAAGCAAACAGGTCCACCAGCGCATCCTGCCCGTGCAGGCGGCCATCCGCCGCGTTGGCCGCCGTAAGCACCCGCAGCAGCGCGCAGGCTACGGCCAGCACCAGGGCGCTTTGCCGCAAGGGACGGCCGCGCTCCAAAAAAGGAAAGCCCGTGTACAGGATGTGGTTGGCAAACAGCTGCTCCATGTACAGCGGCAGAGCCGGATATTGTGCCAGCGCCGCGCGGGAACCTGCGGCCAACTCCGTCAGCGCGGGATTTTGCGCATCGGCGCTGCCCGGCCCGGCGACGCCGAACCTGGCCGAAAGTCCCTCGGTGTAGGGGGCCAGGGTGGCGTAGCGGCTGCCGAAGTTTTGCAGCAGCGCCGCCGCCGCCGCCAGTGCGCGCGGCGCGGCCGGCCCGGCGGGCTGCCCCGTTGCCGCCGCACGCGGGGCTTCGCCCAGGGCAGCCAGCACGGCAGGAACGTCGCGGCGGGCAACGGGGGCTTCCAGCGCCGCCAGCAGGCCGTCCAGGGCCAGCAGCCGGGCTGAAAGCGGCAGCGCACGGTTTTGAATGCCGTCTAAAACCGCTGTGCGCACCGCACGGTAGGCGGGGGCAAAGGCGGCGTCGGGAGCGGGGCGGCCGCCCTCCAGCGCAAAGCGAAGCGGCACTGCGATCTGCCGCAGCGGCGCGCCGGAGGCAAACAACTGTTCCAGCACACCCTCGCAGGCATTGGCGCAGGCGCACTCGGGCACAAAATCGGTGCGGGGACTGCGCGGATAGTAGCGGCACACGGCGGGCAGCACCTTTTCGCCGCAGGCACCCTGCAAGGCGCAGTAGCCGTCCGCCCGGTGCAGGCGGCAATCGCCCTCCCAGTTGGGAAAAAGGGTCGCGTAAGCGTCCTCCCGCCCGCCGGGGCGCACCAGCAGCGCGCGATCCAGCGCGTCCCGCACGGGGGGCGGGCAATCCAGCCCCAGCAGGCGGAAATACTCGGTCATGGTGATGTTCACCTCATACCCGCAGCAGCAGGAATGGCGGCATTGCCCGCCCTTGCAGGTGAACGCCGGGTAATACTCCGGCACCAGAAATTCCTGTGGAATCGGCATCCTTGTACGCTCCCCATCCCGGGCCGACGTCGGCCCTGTATCAAAAAGTTCCCTCATAGCGAAATACCATAGGTAGTGTAGCACATTCTGGCGGGATGAAAAGAGGGGCGCGGGCATGAAATTTTTGTGATGGCGGCCGCAGCTTTTTTTGTGGGGGTGGATTGACGGGAGGCCCGCAAACGATTATACTTAAACGTAAAATAATCTACAAAGTTACCGCCGGAAGGCGGGGCGGAAGGGGCGTTGCCGGATGCTGCACATCGAGAATTTGGACGATGGGCTGGAATTTTTTAAGGCGTTGGGGTCAGAAGTTCGTATTGAGATCATCAAACTGCTGCTGGCCAATAAGAGCATGAACATGAACGAGATCGCCACCAAGCTGAATTTGACCAACGGGGCGCTCACCAGCCACATCAAGCGGCTGGAAAGCTGCGGCATCATCACCACCTCCAGCGAGGCGGCGGGCCACGGCAACCAGAAGATCTGCTCGGTTGTGCTGGACAAGGTGTTGATCGATATTGAGCCGCCGCTGCGGGAGGAAAACGTCTACAAAACCTCGATCAAGGTAGGGCATTACACCAACTACAAGGTGTTGCCCACCTGCGGTCTTGCCACGCCCGAGAAGGTGGTGGGCGAGGTGGACGATCCTCGCTATTTTTCGCACCCGGATCGCTACGATGCCGATATTTTATGGTTTTCCAAGGGCTTTGTAGAGTACACCATCCCCAATTTTATCCCGCACAGCCAAACGATCACACAGATCATTCTTTCGGCGGAGTTTGGCAGCGAGGCGCCGGGGGTCAACAGCTGCTGGCCCTCGGATATACGCTTTGCGCTGAACGGGGTGGATTTGGGCAAGTGGACCTCGCCGGGGGATTTTGGGGATGTGCGGGGCATTTTTACGCCCGGATGGTGGTACCCCAACTGGAACCAGTACGGCCTGCTGAAGGTGCTTACGCTCAACCGGCAGGGCACCTTTATCGACGGGCTGAAAATCTCCGACGTGACGATCGACACGCTGCATCTGGCCGGAAGCGACCGGATGACGGTGCGGTTCAGCGTGGACGAAAACGGTGAAAACGTCGGCGGCCTGACGCTTTTTGGCAAGACGTTTGGCAACTACGCGCAGGACATCAAGGTGTCGATCGGCTATGTGCCCGCCGCGCGGGAGGAGGCCCCGGCAGAGGCCCGCCGGAGCGCAGCGGAAGGCTAAACGCCGCGCCGCAGAGCCGCCCGCTCTTGCTGCAACCGCCCGGCAAAACGAACAAAATAAAATAACCAGCCGCCCGGCGCCCTCCTAAAGAGGGCGCCGGGCGGCTGGTTTTTGGAGAGGCGGGATAGCGGTTATGGCTTTACTTTCCACTTGCCGCTTGCCAATAAGGAAGCTCCAAAATCATCCGTAGTTGGTTTAATGCCCAGCGTGCTTTGTCGGTTGATGGTACCATTCTGCGCTATATCGGCGGAAAGATAAACCGTACCATGATAATAAATGGCAAAGGCTTGCCATTCGGCATGGCCGGCGGAACCTACGTTTGCAAATAAATAAACCTGCGTTTTGCCGTCAATGGTAACTGTTTTAGGGCGCCAATAGAGGAGGCTCTCACCGGTGTAAATTTTTGTATCGCCAAATAAAGAGCTGGGAGATACAGATGGCAGCGGACCCATAGCCTCAATCAAGTCGTCGCCTGAATGATATTTACCAGCGTAAGAGGATTCCTGTACGATTGCTTTTTCCAAGAACGAGGATGCTGCGCGAAGAACGGCGTCCTCCGTCCCGTCCGCCACCGCGTAGGCGCCGTTCTCGTAGGTCACGGTGATTTTTCCCGCCGAAACATACGTCAGTTTTTCCACACGGCCCCCGGTCACGGTCAAACGGCTGATGTCCGCGTTGTCCGGCACCTCGGCCAGCGTTTTGATCTGGCGCTTGACTGCGCCGCCGCTGTCCAGTTCCAATTCCCCGCCCGCTGCGTACTTTTCCACGGCAAGGGTCTGCGCGGCGGTCACGCAGGCGCGGCACTCGGCAATCGCGGCCTGGCGGCGGGCCTTGTCCAGGTAGCCGGTCAGGGCAGGAATCAGCAGGGCCGCCAAAATGGCCAAAATTACAAGCACAACAATCAATTCCACCAACGTAAAACCGTTTTTTCTGCGCCAAATCGCTCTCGCCCAAACCGGCATCCCCCCAAACCCTCCTCCACAAAAACGGTAAAACCTCTATTTTATTCAAGAATAGCACATATTCTGCGTTATGTCTACCCAAAAGCAAAGAATTCCATTTTCGTTTGGAATTCTTTGCCGGGCTTTCTTGTAAGAAAGCCGCGTCCTCCGCGCGGGTCAAGGTAAAAGGCAAAAATCCTCAATAAGCAGCATTTAGGGTTCGATTTGTTAGTCAATTGTTGACATGGCGGAGGTATACTCAGTACGGAAAAGTAAAACAGCCTTCGCCCAAGGGCCGGAGCAGAAGGGTCTGCCCAAACGCAGGTAAGCTGGAACGTCGGCACAGGCTGAATACATCCCCTGATGGAGGACACGCGCGCAGCAAAGCTCCAGGAACGGATGCCGGACGGGGCTTTTGTGGAGAGGCTTACCCAGCAAATCCGGCAGGAGGACGCCCGAGCCTGCTTTGCGGCCCGCGGCGTGGATTTTACGCCGGACGAAATTACGGCAATGGGCAAAGCCGTCAGCCTCAACGCCAAGCAGCAGCGGGGCGAGGAACTGACCGAGGACGCGCTGGCCGAGGTTTCCGGCGGCTGAAAAGGCAAAGAGCCTTGCCACGACAGAAATTTCAACGTTTGGTTGAAATAAAATAAAAAAACGAATCGAAAGAAAGGAAATGCTAGAATGGAAAACGAACGCGAGACAAAATTTCAGAAACTTATGGCAGACAAAGCTTTTGTGGAGGGCCTGGCGCAGCAGGTTCAGCCGGAGGATGCCCAAGCTTACTTTGCGGCCAACGGCGTGGATTTTACCCTGGAGGAAATCAAGGCATTGGGCAAAGCCATCAGCCTCAGGGCAAAGCAGCAGCGTGGCGAGGAATTGACAGAGGACGAACTGGCCGAGGTGTCCGGCGGCTCGTGGGTAGAATGGGCGAGTGTCGGCGTTGGAATCCTCAGCACCCTATTTGTCGCCGCGATTTTATACCTGAGCTGGTAATACCCGTACGGCTCCGCGCAAAGGGGACGCCAACAAAAAAAGGAGATGAATCCACATGGAAGATAAGCGCGAAGCAAAACTGCGGGAACTGATGGCGGACAAAACCTTTGTGGAGGGTCTGGCGCAGCAAATTCAGCCGGAGGACGCGCAGGCCTACTTTGCGGCCCACGGTCTTGCTCTTTCGATGGAGGAAGTCAAGGAGATGGGCCGGGCGCTCAACATGAAAGCCAAACAGCAGCGCGGCGAGGAATTGACAGAGGACGAACTGGCCGAGGTATCCGGCGGTGCCGGCGTTTTTGCTACGCTGGCTACCTTTTTTTGCGGTTTGATCGGCGTGGCAGGCTTGGGTGTGGGCGTCGCCTACGGGCTGGCTGCCCTGATGGGCGTTGCATTTGCCTGGTAAAAGGATTGATGGACAATCCACCGCGAATACAAAAGAGAAGCTAGCTAGGGAAGACAACCGAGAAAAACGCCTGCAAAAACAGCTGAAAGCGGAAAACTTTGACAAGGGCCTGGCACAGTAAGTACAGCCCAAGGATGCACAGGCATATTTGGCGGCCCCCGGCGTGGATTTGACGCCGGGCGAAATTACGGCAATGGGGTAAATCATCAACCAAAAGGCCAGGCAGCCGCGCGGCAAGGAACGGACCGAGGAAAAGCTGACAGCGATATCCGGCGGAATGCGCGGAAAAGCCGTCGCCGGTTTGTCCATCACAGGCGGCATGGTGGCAATTCCGGCAGGCCGGCTGTTTGTTCCCTGGCGACAGCGAAGGCGTAAGAAAAACTGCCGGGGCGGATTTTCAGCCTCCGGCTCCCGCAAGACAAACGCAAGGCGCCCTTTTTGACGGCGCAGCGGGAGTCCGCCCTCTGCCGCGGCATGGAACCGGCCCAAGAAAAAGCACGGCCCCCGAAAGGGCCGTGCTTTTTGGTGCGCCTGCGGGAACTCGAATCCCGGACACCCTGATTAAAAGTCAGGTGCTCTACCGACTGAGCTACAGGCGCATGTAGGGCTGCACCGGGCATCCGCTCGATACAGCTTTACAATTATAACAGAGGCCTGGCGGCGCGTCAAGCCTTTTAACCAAAAAAACAGGCAAAAAAGCCCGGCAAACGCCTGCCGGCTTCCTGCTTACGCATTCGGTCCGTTTTTCGGCCCGTCATCCTCAATCTTCGGGGCGTCCGCGCCGGTGCCAACCCTGCCGCTGACGTCCGCCGTGGGAGCAGGCTTGGCGGAGGAACCGTCAAGTTGGTCGTCCCGCATCTTTTTGATGGTCGTTTCAATCGAAAACGATTTGTCAAGCGCCGGATAGATAATCAAAATGCTCAACAGCATGGGCAACCATATGCCGGTCAGCGGCAGCAGAATCGAGGAGTAGGGGAAATACAGCAGCAGCACCCCCCAGTATACGGCCTGCACGGCCACCGCACCCGCGCTGCGGGGCAAAAAGCCCAAAAACAACAGCGCCATGTTCTTTAGCACGCCGCCGAACGGAAGCTCCAGCAGCGCAAGCTGCGGCCACAGGTAGCTGCAAAGCCCCAGCGCAAGCAGGATGCCAACAATCAGCACGATCAGGGTGCTGAGCCCCAGGCTCAGCGCGTTCAGATGATACAGCGTGAACAACTGCACCCCAAAAACCAGCCCGCACAGCGCGCCCGGCGCCAGCGACGCCTTGGCGTTGCGCTTCCAGGTGCGGCGGTAGGTCTGCCACCAGTAGCCCGGCTCGTCGCGCAGGCTGCGCAAAATCGTATCGGCCAGGCCGGTCAACTCGGGCCCGGCAATCATCCCGCCAACCACCCCGGCCAGCAGCGCAAAAACCACCACATGCCCCGTTATGGCCAGCGACATCCCGACAATAAAGGGCAGCGCCCCCAAAAAGGCCAAAAACCCTGCCTTAAAAAAACTGCCCGCATCCCGGCCCAGCACCTCGGCCAGACGCGCCAGTCCCTTTTTGCGCGGCTCGTTTACCGATACCCCCGGCCCCGGCCGATCAAAATTTCTGGAAAATAACCCCATCGTCCCGCTCCTTCCGCGGGGCCGCCCCCGCCTGCAGTATCCTGCCGTTTTTTTCATTTTAGCAAATTACCGTCGCGGTTACAATAAAAATGTAAAAAGTTCCGGCGCCGCGGGGCCTATGTCGGCCATCCAAGCCGCAAAAAGGGGCAGCGCATCGTACTTTGTATCTGTCAAAAAAACACCGCCATTTTTTACAGCTCTGCCAAAAAGCCGGCCGGTGCTTTACAAAGCACCCAAAAACGGGTAGAATAAGAACACGATTGATGACAGCCCGGTTACAACACGGCCTGTCCGGCCCCCTAGGCCCCCGGCGCCGCCTGCCCCAGCGCACGCGGCACAATGGCTCCGGTATGCTCCAAATTATTTAGAAAAGAGGAAATCCCATGAAGCGTGTATTTCTCTGCCTGCTGGCGGTTATGGCGGCCTGTGTGCTGCTGGTCGCCTGCGGAAAATCCTCCGGCGACGAAGAAATGGCCAGTTCCCCGGCGGCGGAGCCTGCGGCCCCCACCGCCGCCCCCACGCCCACCCTGCCCCCCTATGAGGCCAACGTCCTTACCGGCGAGCCCAAGGGCGATGCCTACCCTGAGGGCCAGCGCATCACGGCGGTTATGGTCAACAACCTGACGGCGGCGCGGCCCCAGCGCGGGCTTTCGGCGGCGCAGATGCTGTTTGAGATCAAGGTGGAGGGCGGCATCACCCGCTTCATGGCCGTATACAACGATTATAAGGATATTAAGGAGATCGGGCCCATCCGCTCGGGGCGCGACCAGTTCTTCCGCCTGATTCTGCCCTGGCAGGCGCTCTACATCCACGAGGGCCAAAGCATCGTGATGCAGCAGTATGCCATCGATTACGACTACGGCAGCCTTAACAACAACGACGGCGCCAACGGCTACCGCGATTACGGCCGGGTCAACTACGCGGGGGCCAGCTACAACAGCGGCACCCTGGCGCTGGAACATACCATGTATACCAGCGGCGAAAACATCGGCAAGTATATCCAGAGCAACAGTGTGGATATGAACCGGACTTACAATTCCACCTTCTTCAATTTTGTCGATTACCGCCAGCAAAACACCGTGCGCACGCTGGACCAGGGCCCCGACGCCAACCTTACCGTCAAGGGCGAGCCCGTTGTGCAGGACGGTCAATTTGTTTCCATCACCCACTCTCAAAGCTACAAGACGCGGTTTGTGTACGACGATGCATCTAAAACGTACAAGATGCAGCAATATTACTCCACAGACGGCGCCTGGCGCGATACCGTGGATGAGGGTAACGATAACCAGCAGCTTGCCTTCACCAACGTGCTTACCCTGTACACCGATATTCACGTTTACCCCGGCCACGAGGCCAAGGATCTGCAATATGTGGAGTACAGCTGGGGCGGCATCGGTTACTACTGCTACGGCGGCAAGTGCGAGAAGGTCTACTGGCAGAAGGGAACCCCGCTGGAGGCGCTGCGGCTTTACTATCTGGACGAAAACGGCCAGTGCAGCGACCAGTATGTGGAAGTGAACACCGGCAAAAGCTATGTGGCCGTGGTGGATGTGGACGAGGCGGTCAACTTCTCGACGGGCACGCTGGACGGCGTGGATCTGACCAAGAAGGATTCTGCCACCACCGAGAGCAACGTCCAGGAGGAAAACGCCAAGGACGGCGAGACCCTGGGCATGACCACCGATGATCTGACCGCCAACGCCAAGGGAAGCGCCGACAGCGGCAACGGCTGAGCCTGCCGCGCCTGGCCCCCAACGACCGCAAAGGTAAGCAATGCAGGCATGGGGCCCGCCCGGTGGGCGGGCTTCTTTGCCGTGGAGGGAACAGAAACTTGACAAACCAATGGAAAGCGGCGGCGCTGGCCGCGGCAATCGCCCTGCTGGCCGTGGGCTGCGCGGGCAAAACCGGGCAGGCTGCCGCCGAAAGCGCCCTGCCCACCGCCGCCGCAACACAGGCCCCCACCCAGGCGCCCACCCCCAGCCCCGCGCCCAGCGGCAACCCGCTGACCGGCCTTGCCGGCGATATCGATTATGCCAACCAGCGCCCGGTGGCCGTGCAGCTTCGCACGCTGGACGGCGCGGCGCCGCTGTGGGGCGTCTCCCGCGCGGATGTGTTGATCGAGGGCGTCACCGAGGGCAAAACGGCCTCGCTGATGGCGCTTTTTGCGCGCGCGGACGATATTTCCAAGGCGGGCCCCGTGGGCGGCGGGCGGGATCTGATGCTGCAGTTTGCGCTGCCGCTCAACGCGCTGGCTGTCCACATTGATAAAAACCAATACGCCAAAAACCTGCTCAACGTGCTAAGCTACCAGGACATTGATGGCTACAACGTGGGCAAGGCGGGTTTTGGCTTTGACGCCGACCGCGCCGCCAGCGGCTATCGGGAGGAAAACTGCTTTTACACCACGGCGGAGCTGGTCAAAGCGGGGGCGGCGGACGCCGCCACCGCCGAGACGGGCGCCACGGTGCCGCTGTTCCGCTTTGGGGAACGCCCGGCCCCTGCGGCCCAAAACGGCACGGAGCTGTACGTCACCTTCTCGGACGAGGATACCGAGGCGCTGCTTTACAGCGCCGACACAGGCCTCTACCAGAAAAACAACGCGGACGGAAGCCCCATGATGGATGCCGACGCAGGGGCGCAGGCCGCGTTCACCAACGTGTTTGTGCTGTATGCGTCCTCGGGCGTCAAGGACGATGGCTACACCCGCCAGTATGACCTTGCGGGCGGCACGGGACTGTATCTGACCGGCGGCGGCTGGCAGGAAATTCGCTGGCAGAAGGGGGACGCCGCGGCCCCGCTGGCGTTGTCCAACCCCGACGGCACGGGGCTTACAGTAAGCCCCGGCAAGAGCTTTATCGCGGTGTACGGCGGATATTACGGCCAGTCTCTTAGGCTGCTGGGCGCCGATGGCGCCGAGCAGACCCTGCCCGCCAAGCCCGCGCTGCTGGCCTCCGGCATCCCGGACGAGGTGGCGGCCAGCGCCGAGGAAAATTACAAGGCCCAGCAGGAGGCCGTGGCGGCCAGCGAGGCTGCCCTTGCGGCCGAGCAGGAAGCTGCAGCTTCCAGCGACGCGGCAGCGGTGGCGGCCAGCGATGCCGCCACCGAACCGGCGGATGCTGCGCCTCCGGCGGACAGCGCGGCCAGCAGCGCCGCGCCTTGACCAACGGCGTCCGGGAACGCATGCCATCCGCAGCCCCAAAGGCGCGGATGGTTTTTTTTGCCACTTTTAAGTAAGCTCTTTGCCTGCCCGTTCTCCTATGTTATACTGTTTGTAAGATGCTATAACACAACAGGCGCGGCAGCGCGGGAGGCATGGGGGTGCCATGTGGCAAAATTATCTGGGCATTGCACTGGTGGACGGCATGGCGCTGGGGCTGCTGGCCCGGCGGGTCAGCGGCAACAAGCTGTTGGCAGCGCGCAAAAAACGTAAATTTTTGCAGGCCATTTTCTGCACGGCGGTCATTTTGCTGGCGGAGCTGGGCAGCGGTCTGCCGTTTGCCGGGGTGGGCGGAGGCGCGCCGCTGCCACGCTGGCAGTGGGGGCTGCTGGCGGCCAGCAATGCGGTGGGGTTTGCGCTTACGCCGCTGCTGCCGGTGCTGCTGGCGGTAGTGTTTCACCCGCAGCGCGGGCGGTTGTATGTGCTGGCGCCCCAGCTGATCTGCGCGGTGCTGGCGGTGGCCAGCCCGGCCACAGGGGCCGTGTTTGCACTGGGGGCGGATGGCGGCTATCGGCGCGGTCCGTTGTTCTGGGCGTTTGTGACGGCCTATGGGTACGGACTGGCTATGTTGCTATGCGCGGTATGGCTGGAAGGCAGGCGGTACAGCCGCCGCCCGCAGGAGGAAATGTATTTTTTGGTGGTGTTTGCGGCGGCGGGCACTACGCTGCAGCTGGTCTACCCGGCCATTCATACCAGCTGGACCTGCGTTACGCTGGCGCTGTTCGGCTACTATGCCTTTGTATGCGAGTACGATGATTCCTTTGACCCGCTTACCCATCTGTTCAACCGCCGTGCGTTTGAGCAGGAGCTTGCCCGCCTGGCCGATGCGCCCCGCGCGGCGGCCGTGCAGTTTGACCTTAACGATTTCAAACAGGTCAACGACCGCTACGGACACGCCTTTGGAGATGTCTGTCTGTGCGATGCGGCGGCCTGCGTGCGGGAGGGTTTTTGCGGGATAGGTACGGCCTACCGCATTGGCGGGGACGAGTTCTGCGTGCTTTGCCCGGAGGCGGACGCCGCTGCGATGACGGCCGCGCTGACCAGGGTTTCGGCACTTGAGGCGCGACGCCGCCGGGAGGATCCGCGCCGCCCCACGCTGGCGGCGGGCTGGTGCCTGCGCGGGGAGTTTCCGGGCGGCACCCTCCCGGCGCTTTTGGCCGAGGCAGACCGCCGTATGTACGCCGATAAGGCTGCCCACAGGCAATCCGCAGAGAAAAAAGCCGGTTTGTAACATTTGTACAGAATCAACAATTTGTAAATACAATCCGACAAAAAGGCGCGGCGCCCACCCCCCGGCAAAGGGGGAAGGCGCCGCGCCTGTATTTTTCAGCACGGCGGGCCGAAAAAATGCGGCGTGCGACCGCTTTGTTTGTTTAGATCGCCCGGGTTTTCTCAGCCAGCCAGGCCGCCTCGGCGGGGGTCAGACGAGGGCTGAGGGTCTCGCGCACGGTGCGGTGGTAGGCGTTCAGCCAGGTTTTCTGGTCGGCGGTCAGTTCGTCGGTCAAAACGGGGGAGAGATCGATGGGCACCAGGGTCAGGGGACGGAAGGCCAGCCAGTGGCCATACTGGTTGGTGGCCTTGTCCACGCATTCCAGTTCGTTCTCAATGCGGATGCCCACCTCGTCGGTCTCGTAGACGCCGGGTTCGTCGGTGATGGTCATGCCGGGGCGAAAAACGACGGCATTGCCGGGGCGCAGGCTCTGCGGCCCCTCGTGGACGCTGCCCATAAAGCTGACGCCGTGGCCGGTGCCGCAGCGATAGTTGATAAGATGCTGCCACAGCGGCGCGCGGGCGAAGGTATCCAGCGCAAAGCCGGTGCAGTAATCCAGCCAGACGGCCTTGGCCATCTCGATGTGGCTTTGCAGGGTCCAGGTGTAGTAGCGGCGCTCGTTCTCGGTCAGGGGGCCGACCGGGTAGGTGCGGGTGATATCGGTGGTGCCGCAATCGTACTGGCCGCCGCAGTCCACCAGCAGAAAGCCCTTGCGGCCGATGGGACTGTTCACGGCGCCCTCGGCGTGGTAGTGCATCATGGCCGCGTTGGGGCCGTAGGCGGCGATCGTGTCAAAGCTGTCCTCGGTGTAGCCGGGCTGTTCGGAGCGGCGGGCGCGCAGCATTCCCTCAATGTCGGTTTCCATCAGCGGCTTGCCCTCGGCCAGCGCTCTTTCCAGATCCATCTCAAAGCGAACCATCGCCACGCCGTCCCGGATATGGCACTCGCGCGCGTTGGCAAGCTCGGTTTCGTTCTTCACGCCCTTCAGCAGCAAAATCGGGTCGGCGCCCGGCTGCACGGTAAAGTGGGGGTTGGCGGCAAGGGCCGTGTACAGGTCAAAGTTTGTGGTGGCCATCGGCACCAGAACCGTTTCGTTTTCCTGGCAGCTTTGCACAAAATCCAGCAGTTCGTCGTAGCCGCGCAGTTCGGCGCCCTCGGCGCGCAGGGCTGTCTCGTCGGCAGCGGAAAGGCGGCCGGGGGCCAAAAACAGCACGCAGCGGGTGGCCGTCACAAAGGCGTAGGCTACGGCCAGCGGGGTGCAGGGCAAATCGCCCGCACGCAGATTCAGCAGCCAGGCCACGCAGTCCAGCTGGGTCACGGGCAGGGCCGTCGCACCGGATTTGGCCAGCTCGGCCCGCACCTGGGCCAGTTTTTCGGCTGCCGTAAAGCCGGTCTGCTCCTTGGTCAGAAGGCGGCAGGGGGTGTTGGGCAGGGAAGGCCGGTCGGCCCACAGCGGGCTGACGATATCGGCGCTTTTTACCGCCGCGCCCATGGCGGCCAGCGCGGTCTGGTAGGTCTGCACCAGCGCGGCGGGGACAGTGGCGCCGTCCAGCAGCAGGGTCTCGCCCTTGCCGAAGTGGGCCGCCAGGTATTCCTCCACGGTCGGCACGCCGGCGCTGCCCATGTGCATGGGGGTGATTTCGGTATCGGCCAGCTGTTTATCGGCCTGCACAAAAAAGCGGCCGTCCACCCAAAGGGCGCTGCCCCTGGCGGTCACCACCAGGGTGGCGTTGTCCCCGGTAAAGCCGGAGAAGGCCGTCAGGCTGCGGTAATGGGCGGGAAGGTACTCGCCGGAGTGGGGGTCGCTGGTCATCAGCAGCACGCCGTTGGCGTGGGCGGATTGGAAAGCCGCGCGAAGAGCGGCGATTTTTTCATTGGTTGTCAAAATGCGTTACCTGCCTTTTTGTTGTAAATTTGGTTTTCCTTTATTGTAGCAGGTTTTTGGAAAAGTGCAAATTGCGGCGGCCCGGTTTGGCCGGGGCGCTGGCTCGGTTTGGATGGGCGGCGCCGGGCGGGCGGGGGCGGCCTGGGCGGGCCACGGGTGGGCGGGCGTT
>CAYWID010000006.1:0-4552 GCA_964458285.1 uncultured Subdoligranulum sp.
CTGTCCGTTGCGGGCGTCCTGGGCCTGGCTGTTCGCAAGAGCAGCGCCATGGCCGTCTGATTTTTTTCAACATCGTTTTTTTGTCCGCCGCGGCTTGCCGCGGCGGATTTTTTTTGGGGGCAGCCCTCAAACGGATAGCTGTCGGCGCAGGTTTGTGGTATGATACGAAGGGCCGGGCGGCGCTTTTGCCGCAGACGCGCGGGGAGGCGGAAAACGCCGCGCCCCGCGCCGGCACAAGGCTGAGACGGCCGAAAACGGGGAAGGAAAAGAAAGAATGAGTGCGATTTTAGCGGTGTGCGGCGATGCGTTCTGCGCCATGGTCAGCGACGGACGGATGGCGGAGGAGCCGGTTTTGGACGGCAAACCCCGGATTCTGACCGAAAAACTGCCCAAGGTGCGCAAGCTCAACCGCAATGTCTGCGTGGGCTTTGCGGGCGATACGCTGGCGGCCGTTCAGATCCTCAACGCGCTGGACGAGTACGATGTCCGGTGCCTGACGCTGGAGCGAACCGTCCGTATTTTGCAGCGCAAGGGCCGGGAAACGCCCTGCCAGCCGGTCGGCGTCCGGCTGCTGGTGGGCGGCCGGGGCCGCAAGGGCGGCTTTATGCTGGCCGGCCTTGGCAGCGACCGGCAGTACGAGGCGCAGGCCCGGCCTGCCGCGCCGGGCACCTACCTGATCGAGGGGGCCTGCTCCCACACCGGGATCGCGCCCTTTCTGGAACGGTACGTCCGGCCCGCCGCGGCAAGCTGGCGCTCGCTGGAGGAGATCGCGGCCACGCTGGACGGCTGCATCGCGGCCATTGCGGCGCAGGACCCAACCGTGAACACGACCCTTTTCCGGGAACTGGTGCGCTGATCCGGCGTCCCCCGGCGCCGGCGCGCGGCGCAAAGAAAAAAGTTTGCGCGCAGGGTTGACTTGTGCCGGGGACGATGGTACAGTAAAAGTTGCGAAACGGCAGAAAATGCGCGCGGGCAAAAGCAAACCCACGCATACCTGCGCCAAACGGAAAAACAAGCGGATTTTGCCCAAAAATCGCTGAAATTCAACTTTAAAAGGTAGGTGGTAGTAGTGGAACACCCTGGTAGTCCCGTTAACTTATGTAACACCAAGGAGGTACTGTACCATGTCCGATACTGCCATCCAGACCTTGCGGAATATGTTGGCGAACCTTGACGACGCCAAAAAATACCAGAGCCTGCGGGATGTGATGTCCACCCTCAACGCGCCCGATCTGGCCGCCGTGTTTGAGGATCTTCCCCCCGAGAAAATGCCCATCCTGTTCCGGCTGATGCCCAAGGATCTTGCCGCCGAGGTCTTTGCCGAGCTGACCACCTCCACCCAGGAGGCGCTGATCAGCGGCCTGACCGATAAGGAACTGAAGATCGTCATCGACGAGCTGTTTGTGGACGACGCCACCGACCTTGTGGAGGAGATGCCGGCCGGCGTGGTCAAGCGCATCCTGTCCCAGGCCTCGCCCGATACCCGCAAGATGATCAACGAGATGCTCAAATACCCGGAGGATTCCGCCGGCGGCGTGATGACCACCGAGTTCATGGAGCTTGACCCCGCGCTGACGGTGCGCCAGGCGATGGAAGCCATCCGCCGGAACGGCTTTGACAAGGAAACCATCAACAACTGCTACGTCACCCAGAAGGACCGCACGCTGGTGGGCGTCGTCTCGCTCCGCACCCTGATTTTGGAGAAGGACGAAAGCCGCCCCATCCTGGAGCTGATGGATACCAACGTCATCAGCGTTTCCACCGGCACCGACCGGGAGGAAACCTCCCAGATGTTCAGCAAATACGGCTTTCTGGCCATCCCCGTGGTGGATAGGGAAAACCGGCTGGTGGGCATCGTCACGATCGACGACGCCATCACGATCCTGCAGGACGAGGCCAGCGAGGATATCGCCAAGATGAGCGGCCTGGCCCCGGTGGACAAGCCCTACTTCAAGCGCAGCATGGTCGATCTGTTCAAAAGCCGCGCGCCCTGGCTGCTGTTTTTGATGCTCTCGGCCACCTTCTCCAGCCTGGTCATCCGCAGCTACGAGAGCGCGCTGGCCGCCGTGACGGCCCTGACCGCCTACATCCCCATGCTGACCGATACCGGCGGCAACGCGGGCAGCCAAAGCACCTCCACGATCATCCGCGGCATCGCCGTGGGCGAAATCCATCCCCGGGATCTGCCCCGCATCCTTTGGCGGGAATTCCGGGTGGCGGTTTTGTGCGGCGCGGCGCTGGCCGTCTGCAATTTCGGCAAGCTGATCTTTTTTGACCGGGTGGGCGTGCTGGTGGCCGCCGTCGTCAGCCTGACGCTGGTCATCACGGTCATCGTGTCCCAACTGCTGGGCGCGCTGCTGCCCATCGTGGCGGACCGCGTCGGCATCGACCCCGCCGTGATGGCTTCGCCGCTGATCACCACCATCGTCGATACCACAACCCTGCTGGTCTACTTCAATATCGCCCGCGTTCTGCTTCCAATCTGAGCAAAGCACGGTGCAACATTGTACAAAACGTTCTATAATGACCAAGCGTACCACGCCGTTTCCCGTTGCCTTGCGGGGGCGGGCGTGGTACAATTTTTTTGTAGAAAAAGTAAAAAACAGGAGCGTTCAAGATGGATATTCAGGCGTTTTATACCGGCCATGCCTTTGATGCCTACACGTTTTTTGGCGCACACCCCACCGATGCGGGGGTGCATTTTGCCGTTTGGGCGCCCGCGGCCGGCCGGGTGGAGGTGACGGCGGGGGACGAAGCCTATGGGATGCACCGCACGTTCAGCGGCGTGTGGGAGTGCGACTGGCCCGGCAAGGGGGCCGGGCTGCACTACCATTACCGGGTGACGGGGGCGGACGGCAGCGTGGCGGAACACTGCGATCCCTACGGCTTTGCGATGGAACTGCGGCCGGACAGCGGTTCCATCGTCTGCCCGGCGGAAGGGTACGCCTTTCAGGATGCCGGCTGGATGGCCCGCCGCACCAAAAACTTTGACGCGCCCCTCAACATTTACGAGGTACACGCCGGAAGCTGGCGCTGCCCCGGCGAGGGCCGCTGGTACACCTACCGGGAGCTGGCCCAAACCCTGCCCGCCTACCTGCGGGAGAACGGCTACACCCATGTGGAGCTGATGCCGCTGGCCGAGCATCCGTTCGACGGCTCCTGGGGCTACCAGACCACCGGCTTTTACGCCCCCACCAGCCGCTACGGCACGCCGGCGGAGCTTGCGTACTTTGTGGACGAATGTCACCGGCAGGGCGTGGGCGTCATCCTGGATTTTGTGCCGGTTCACTTTGCGGTGGACGCCTACGGCCTGAAGCGGTTCGACGGCACCCCCCTCTACGAGTACCCCGCCGCCGCGGTGGGGGAGAGCGAGTGGGGCAGCTGCAACTTTATGCACTCCCGCGGGGAAATCCGCTGCTTTTTGCAGTCCTGCGCCGATTACTGGCTGCGGGTGTTCCATGCGGACGGGCTGCGCATGGACGCCGTCAGCCGCCTGCTCTACTGGCAGGGCGACCCCAACCGCGGGGTGAACGGCAGCACGGTCGAATTTTTGAAGGGTATGAACGAGGGGCTGCAGCAGAGGTTTCCCACCGCCATGCTGATCGCCGAGGACAGCACCAACTTCCCCAAGGTGACGGCGCCCGTGGCCTACGGCGGGCTGGGCTTTGACTATAAATGGGATCTGGGCTGGATGAACGACACCCTTGACTACTTTAAAAAGACCCCCGCCGAGCGCCGGGACAACTTCGGCAAGCTGAGCTTCTCGATGATGTACTTCTGGAACGAGCATTACGTCCTGCCCTTCTCCCACGACGAGAACGTTCACGGCAAGGCGACCATCCTGCAAAAGATGTACGGCGAATACGAGGGCAAGTTCCCGCAGGGGCGGGCGCTCTACCTTTACATGATGATTCACCCGGGCAAAAAGCTTGATTTTATGGGCAACGAGCTGGGCCAATTGCGGGAGTGGGACGAAAAACGGGAACAGGACTGGCTTTTGCTGCAATATCCCAACCACGATGCGTTCGCGCATTTCCGGGGGGAGCTGGGGCGGCTGTACCGGCGGCACCCCGCCTTCTGGCAGGGGGAGTTCGACCCCGCCCGCTTCGCCTGGCTGGACTGCGAAAGCGGCGGCCGCTGCGCCTGCGGCATCCTGCGCAGGGGCGGCGCGGGGGAGGAATCGGTGCTGGCGGTGTTCAATTTCGGGGATGCCCCCCTGGCCGGGTACGCCCTGGCCCTGCCTGCGCCGGGCAGCCTGACCCTGCTGCTGGATACCGACTGGCAGTGCTTCGGCGGCGCGGCGGCCCGCCCGGCCGCGGCCCGCCCGCAAAAGACGGACGGCGCCCTGACCGTCACGCTGGCCCCCTTCAGCGGCCGGCTGTACGGCTTTACCGAAGCCTGAGTTTGCCCGGCGGGCAAAAACGCGCCCCGCCGGGGCGGCAAAAACCACCAAAAGCAAAAACCGCCGGGCGGCGGCCCGATGCCCCAGGGGGGGGCGCCGCCCCGCGGGTTGGTTTGGCGACCGCGCGTCCCGCCGTTGGGGGACGAGAGG
>CAYWID010000006.1:4562-161155 GCA_964458285.1 uncultured Subdoligranulum sp.
GTCTCATTATCTATATGGGAATAAATGGCAGCGGGGGGGGAAAAACCCCGCCCCGCCGGGGCGCAAAAAACCACAAACCCCAACACCCGCGGGGGGGCGTCCCTATCCCCACGGGGAGGACGCCGCCCGGCGGTTTGGTTTGGCTACATCGCTTCCAGCATTTTGGAGACGATCTCGGTGGCGGTGCGGACGTATTCGGCAATGCTGAATTTTTTGACGACCAGCAGCTCGTGGCCGCTCTCGTCGGCATTGTCGCTCATGGCGCGCAAAATCACGCAGGGCACCCCGTTGCGCCCGGCCACCTGGCTGACCGCCGCGCCCTCCATCTCCACGCAGTCGGGACGGCAGGCGTCCTCAATGGCCTTTTTGGTGGCGGCGTCTCCCACAAAGCGGTCGCCGGTGGCAATGCGCCCCGCAATGGCTTTCACCCCGCAGGCCCGGCAGGCGTCCAGCGCCAGCGCCACCAGGGCGGGGTCGCCCGTGTAGGCCTTCAAAAAGGGCGCGCTCTGGCAGAGCATGTCCAGCTCGGCGTCGTGGTAGAACACGGTCTGCCCCACCACCACGTCGCCGATGCCGATTTTGGCGGTCATGTTGCCCGCAATGCCCGAAAAGATGATTTTTTCGGCGCCGTAGCGGGTGATCAACACCTGAACGGTGGAGGCTGCGTTGGCCTTGCCCATCCCGGCGCAGCAGACCGCCACCTCGTTGCCGTGCAGAAGGCCCTGCTGGTATTCCACCCCCGCGTAGGTTTCCTTTTTCACCTGCGTCAGGCGGGCGCAGAGCTGGTCCACCTCGTCGGGCATGGCGCCCATAATTCCTATTTTCATCGGTCGGTTCCTCCCCCCGCAAGCGGTCAAACGTTGAACAAAAATTCGATGATGTCGCCGTCCTGCACCACATACTCCTTGCCCTCGGTGCGCTGCAGGCCCTTGGCCTTGACGGCCGCGTAGTCGAAATCGTATTCGGCCAGGGTGGGGTAGGCGATGACCTGGGCGCGGATGAAGCCGCGCTCAAAATCCGAGTGGATCTTGCCCGCGGCCTGGGGCGCGCGGGTGCCTTTTTTGATGGTCCAAGCGCGGCATTCCTTTTTGCCGTCGGTCAAAAAGGAGATCAGGCCCAGCAGCCCGTAGCTGGCCTTGATCAGGCTGTCAAGCCCCGTGGCGGTAACGCCCATCTCCTGCAAGAACACCAGCTTTTCCTCGGGGCTGGCCTCGGCGATGTCCTCCTCGGTCTTGGCGCAGATGGGGATGGCCTCGGCGCCCTCCTGCCGGGCCCGCCCGGCCACCAGCGGAAAGTAGCGGTTGTTCTCAATGCCGCCCAAAAGGTCGTCCTCGCCCACATTGCAGGCGTAGATGACCGGCTTGGCCGAGAGCAGCCCCATCTCCCGCACGGCGGCGGCCTGCGCGTCGTCGCCCTCGTCCAAAGCGAAGGTGCGGGCCGGTTTGCCGCCGTCCAGGTGGGCGGCCAGCGCGGCCAGCCAGACGGCCTCCGCCGCCGCGGCCCTGTTGCCGGTCTTGGCGGCCTTGGCCATCTTGCCGCAGCGGTTGCCGACGACCTCCAGGTCGGACAGAATCAGCTCCATATCGATCGTCTCGATGTCCCGCAGGGGATCGACGCCCTCGGGCTTGTTGACGTCCTCCACCACATGAACGATGTTGTCGTCGTCAAAGCAGCGCACGACATGTACCAGCGCGTCGCACTCGCGGATGTGGCCCAAAAACTTGTTGCCCAGCCCCGCCCCCTGCGAGGCCCCCTTGACCAGCCCGGCAATATCCACAAACTCCACGATGGCAGGCGTTTTTTTGTCGGTTTTCCAAAGCTCGGCCAGCTTGTCCAGCCGGGGGTCGGGCACGGCCACGATGCCGGCGTTTGGCTCGATGGTGCAGAAGGGGTAGTTGGCGGCCTGCGCGTTTTTGGTGCTGGTGATGGCGTTGAATAAGGTGGACTTGCCCACATTGGGAAGCCCCACGATGCCTAGTTTCATGGTGTGTATCTCCTTTGCAGCGGCGGGCGCAGGGCGCCCGCGTATCGTATACCTTTCCACATTATAACCGCCGCGCCCGGCCCGCGCAAGAAAAAAGGCGGCATTCGTCTTTATTTTTCCATATTTGTCCTTTATAATAAAATTATTCTGTGCAAAACCGGCTTTTGAATAGGAGGAAACACACAACGATGGCAAACGAAAAAATACTGGTTGTGGACGACGATAAAAATATCTGCGAGCTGCTGCGGCTGTACCTGGTCAAGGAGGGGTTCCATGTCACGCTGGCCTACGACGGCGGCGCGGCGCTGACCTCCTTTGAGCAGGTAAAGCCGGATCTGGTCATGCTGGACATCATGATGCCCGGCATGGACGGCTGGGAGGTCTGCCGCAAGATCCGCGCCAACAACAAAACGCCCATCATCATGCTGACCGCCAAGGGCGAAACCTACGACAAGGTGCTGGGCCTGGAACTGGGCGCCGACGATTACATCGTCAAGCCCTTCGACGCCAAGGAGGTCACGGCCCGCATCAAGGCGGTGCTGCGCCGCTGCGGCGTGCCGGACGATACCGCCGAGGGCGTCTACGATTTTGACAACCTGCACCTGGACATGAACCGCTACGAGCTGAAGGTGAAGGGCAAGGTGGTGGAGGCGCCGCCCAAGGAGCTGGAGCTGCTGGCCTGCCTGGCCGGGCACCCCAACCGCGTCTACACCCGCGACCAGCTGCTGGACGAGGTGTGGGGGTTTGAGTATTACGGCGATTCCCGCACGATCGATGTGCATGTCAAGCGCTTGCGCGAGAAGCTGGAGGGCGCGTCCGAGCAGTGGCAGCTCAAGACGGTCTGGGGCGTGGGCTATAAGTTCGAGGTGAAGGAGTAAATGCGGGGGCCGAAACAGTACAAAAGCATCAGCTGGGAGTTTTTCAGCATCATCGCGGCCGTGCTGCTGCTGGGCCTGGCCGCCATGTGCCTGATGCAGACGGCCCTCTCGGCCGCGTACTTCGCCGGGGAGCGGCGGGCGGCCCTGTCGGCCATCGTGGACGGCGCGGCCGCCATGGGCGAGCAGCTGGCCGGGGAGGGCGACGTCCTGACCGGCGCCGACGAGGATGCCGCCAGCCAGGAAAAAATCAAAAACGCACTCAAATTTTTTGATACGGCCACCCATGCGGTCCTCTTTACGGCGGACAGCGCGGGCAACGTGCTGGTGTACACCGGCAGCGACGAGGCGTTTACCGGGCAGGCCGTGCCCGCCGGCATCCTGCAAAAGCTGGACAAGGGCGAAAACTGCTTTTTCAGCAATACGCTGGGGGGCGTGTACGCCGCGCGGTACTACACGGTGGGCCGGGCCGTCAGCTACAACGGGCAGAAGGGCTATATTTTTGCCTCCAGCTCGATGCGGGCGCTGGGCAGCTATGTGGGCAACATGCTGGGCATTTTTGTCCTTTCGGCCGGGCTGATGCTGCTGGTGTCCAGCGTTCTGTCCATCGTGTTTGCGCGGCGGTTCACGGGGCCCATCGAGGATATCGGCGGGGCGGCGCGGCAGCTGGGCAGCGGCGATTTCACGGCGCGGGCGCCGGTTTCCGGCTGCGCCGAGCTGGCCGAGCTGGCCGCCACCTTCAACAATATGGCCGGGCGGCTGCAAACAATCGATAATTCGCGCGGGCAGTTCATGGGCAACATCGCGCATGAACTGCGCACCCCCATGACCAGCATCAAGGGCTTTATCGACGGGATGCTGGACGGCACCATCCCGCCCGAAGAACAGCACCGCTACCTGCTTGTCGTATCGCAGGAGACAGGGCGGCTGGCCCGTCTGGTGCAGAACATGCTGGACATCACCCGCCTGGAGGCCGGCGAATACCAGGTCCACGCGCGGGAGTACGACCTCTGGCAGACCGTGACCGACGTGGTGCTGGCCGACGAGCAGCGCATTGAGGACGGTAAAATCGACATCGAGGGCCTGGCCGACCGGCGCAACCTGGTTTTTGCCGATCCCGACCTTGTGCATCAGGTCGTCTACAATCTGGTGGACAACGCCATCAAGTTCACGCCGCCCGGCGGGGTGATCCGTTTTGCGGCCAAAGCCGAGGGGGGAATGGTCAGCCTTTCGGTGGAAAACACCGGCGCGGGCATCTCGCCGCAGGCGCTGCCCTATGTGTTTGACCGCTTTTACAAGGAGGACCGCTCCCGCGGGCTGAACACCCGGGGCAGCGGGCTGGGACTGCACATCTGTAAGGTTTTGATCAATCTGTCCGGCGGGCAGATCGGGGTGGAAAGCCGGGAAGGGGAATGGTGCCGGTTCACCTTCAGCCTGCCCGCCGCCCGCGGCGCCGAAACGCCCCAGGGCAACCCGCAAAAATAGCGCGGCAGCTCCAACGCGGCCTCCTGGGCCGCGTTTTTTTGCGTCATGGGGCGGAAACGCCGCGCAGCAACGGAAATATGACTTGAAATTATTACTAAAAAACAGAAAAAACCTTGCATCAAAACGGAAAAAATGCTGTTCTTTTCGGCATTTTGCAAGAAATTCCGCAAAAGGATGGAAATGAAAAGTTGAGTATGGTATAGTGTATATACCGTTCGAACGGAAGAAATTCCTCTGTGAAGAGAGAACGGCTTTTCCATTTTACGGTATAAAGCCGCCCGGCTTTGTACAAATTTTGTGAGAAAGGAGGATACTTCCCATGAGCAAGTTCAAAAAAATCCTTGCAATCGCGCTGTCCCTGGCGATGGCCTGCCTGTTTGCCACCTCCGCTTTTGCCGCTACCACGGCGGAAAAAGAGGCCAAAATCCGCGCCTATGCGGCCAGCAACGGCGTTGACATCTCCAAGGTGACCCTGACCGAGAGCCAGATCAACGCGATTGCCGCCAACTGGCAGAGCCTGGAGGCGCAGGCCGACAGCCTGCTGGCCCAGGCCAAGAGCGACCCCAACAACCTGCAGACCTACGCGAACCAGGCTGCTTCGCTTGCCTCCACCGTCGGCATCACCGCTTCCGTCACCTCCGTTGCGATCGACAGCACAGGCAAGATTGTTGCCACCGCCACGGTGAACGGCAGCACCGCCACCGCTGCGGAGCAGGTTGCCGCCGGCGTCTCCTACAAGGCGACCACCGACGAGCATCCCGAGATCGCGGCCGCGATTGCAAACGGCACCTGGGGCCAGAAATCCGGCACCGCCGCCGCCGGCAGCAACCCGCTGGTTGCGTCCGGCAGCTCGGTCATCAAGGCCACCGGCGACAACGCCGCAGCCCTGCTGATCGCTGCGGTTCTGTCCGTTGCGGGCGTCCTGGGCCTGGCTGTTCGCAAGAGCAGCGCCATGGCCGCTTGATTGCGCACGACCCAGAAATCCCTGGCCGGGGGGACGCTCCGGCTGCCGGGAAACCGATTTTTTCGGTTTCCCGGTTTGTGTTGACAACAAAAGGCAGTTTTGCCTTGCAGATAGATGGATTGCAGATAAATCCTGCAAAAAAAGAGGATCGGTTTGGCAAAACCGCGCGGCGTTTTTGCGCTTCGGCAAAAAACGGCGCGGCGCTGCCGCAGGATGCGGAAGGATACGGTTATGAAAAGTCATTCCTTTTTGAGGGATAACCCGCTGGCCTACCTGGCGGTACCGCTGGCGTTTGTCGCCATCACCGCCGTGCTGGCCGTGCTGGCGTTCCGGGTTTACGCAGCCCCCTACGAGGTGCTGGTAAGCTGGTTTGCCCACAACACGGCAAGCCGGCAATCGCAGGATCTTTTTGCCGGCATTGAAAATACGATCCAAACCGGCCAAACAGGCGCGGCCGCGGCGGATGCCGAGGCCGCGCAGCCGGCCACGATCCCGCTCAGCTCCATCACCTATCCGGCCAACGGGGACCGCTACGGCGAAATCACCATCGCCGGCACCGCGGTCAGCGCGCCCTTGTATTACGGCGACAGCAACGCCATCCTGAACCAGGGCGTGGGCACCTACAAGGACAGCAGCGGCGCCGGGATTCCGGGCGAAGGAAAAACCGTGCTGCTGGCCGGGCACAACAACACGTTTTTTAACGACCTGCAGCATGTGGAGACGGGGAACCTCGTGACCATCCGGACCCACTACGGCACCTACACCTACGAGGTGACCGAGACGAAAAAGGCGGATTTTCAGGATACCACCACCTACGATTTTACCCGCACCGACGAAAATCTGATTCTGTACACCTGCTACCCGTTTGATGCGCTGGGCTTTACCCCGGATCGCTATTTCGTCTACGCAAAATTTGTTTCCGGCCCCAAGCTGGACGCAAACAGCTGAGGGAGGAACCGCCATGGAACCAAAAACGGTCAAGAAAAAGGCGGGGCCTTCCGCCGCCTGGGCGCTGCTGCTGGCGTGGCTTGCCTCGGCGCTGCTGGTGGCGCTGGCCGCCATCCTGGTGCTGATGACCACCCTGACGAGCCGCGCCTACATGAAAAACCGGGTGGAGAAATCCGCCTTTGCGGATGCCGCCTATGCGCTTTTGCAGGACAATTTTATCAGCTACGGCGCATCCACCGGCTTTTCCAGGGAAGTGATGACCAGCTTTTTTACCCGTGAGGAAATTGCCGCGGATATGGACAAATCCGTGGACGACCTGTACAATGGAGATACCGCGGTGGATCTGCGCAACGAGGTGGCCAACAACTGCTACGACGCCCTGACCGCCGACGTACAGAACCGCGGCCTGGCCCTGACCGACAGCGTAAAAACCGGCCTTGCCGTTGTGGCGGACGCCTGCCGGCAGGATTACTCCAACTATGTGGGGGTGCCGCTGGCCAGCCAGATCTACACCCTGGTCACCAAGCTGAACCGGGTGCTGTGGATTGGGCTGGTGCTTGGGCTGGCGTTTGCGGCGGCGGCGCTGCTTCTCTCCACACGGCTGGCCGGAAATCCGCGCATGGGGGTGCGCTGCCTGATTTTTTCCTTCACTTCGGCGGCGGTGCTTTGCCTGCTGGCGGCGGCGGCGGTGTACCCGTCGCTCCGGCTGGGCAGCATCAACATCCAGCCTGCATCGCTCCGGCTGCTGCTGCTCAGCTATGTGCAGGGCATTTTCAGCCGTTTCGGCATTTTTGCAGCGGTGTACGGCGCGGTTGCGGCCGCCCTCTTTGCCCTGACCTTTATGGCGCACGGCGTTTCCCGGCGCCGCGCCGGCCGGCCCCAACAGTGAGGAGAACATGATGGAAAATCAGGAATACGATACAATAGACCTTCTGGAAGTATTGAACATTGTGCGCCGCCATCTGCTGGCGCTGGTTTTGTGCGCGGCGCTTGGCGCGGCGCTCGGCTTTGGGGCGTCCCGGTTTTTGATGACGCCGCAGTACCGCGCCTCGGCGCTGATGATCGTCAACACGCGCAGCGATGTGACCGCCAACGTCACCAGCGACCAGATCAGCTCGGCGCAAAAGCTGGTGTCCACCTACAGCATCATCGTAAAAAGCGATACCGTGCTGCAAAAGGTCATCGACGATCTGGGGCTTAACATCACCTACTCCAAGCTGCGGGAGCGCGTCTCGGTGGATGCGGTGGACGATACCCAGGTCATGCAGATCTCGCTGGACGGCGCAGACCCGGCGTGGGCCCGCCAGGTGGTGGATGAGATCACCAAGGTGGCGCCCGACATCATTGTGGACAAGGTGGAGGCCGGTTCGGTCAAGGTGATCTCCCAGGCGACCGTGACCAGCAAGCCGGTTTCGCCCAACATTTCCCGGAACACCGCCATCGCCGGGCTGGTGGGGCTGGTGCTTTGCCTGGCCGTCGTCTTTCTGCGCGAGCTGCTGGACAACAAGATCAAATCCGAGGACGACATCAAAAAGTATCTGGATCTGACGGTGGTCGGCGTGATACCGGTGTACGAGGGGGGCAAAAAGTGATGGCCGTAAAAAAGAAAAAACAGCACGCCCACCGGGAGCTGTATCTTGCCACGCAGGATGCGCCGTTTCCGTTTGTGGAGGCCTACAAATCCCTGCGCACCAACCTGGAATTTCTGTCCGCCACGCACAACTGCAAAACGGTGCTGGTAACCTCCTCGGCCCCGTCGGAGGGGAAGAGCAACGTTTCCATCAACCTGGCCATCACGCTGGCGTCCTCCAACAAGCGGGTGGTGCTGGTGGACTGCGATATGCGCAAGTCCTCCATCTCCCACTATATGCACATCCGGCACGACCATGCCGGGTTCAGCAATGTGATCGCGGGCAGCGCGGCCCTGGGGGATGCGCTGATCCGGTTCAAGGATGTGAACATCACGGTGCTGCCGGTCGGCCCGCTGCCGCCCAACCCCTCCGAGATGCTTGCCTCCGATGCCGCCAGGGCCGCGATCGCGGCGCTGCAGGAAGCGTTTGATTATGTGATCCTGGATACGCCGCCCATCACGGTGGTGACGGACGCCGCCGTGCTTTGCGCGGCGGCGGACGGCGTGCTGCTGGTGGTGCGCCCCGGCGTGACGACGATCCAGGGCGCGCAGATGAGCAAGCAGCGGCTGGAAGCCGTGAACGCCCGCATCCTGGGCGTTGTGATGAACGGCTACGACGCAAGAAAGAGCAACAAGAAGGACGGCTACTATTACTCGTACTACTCCTACAGCAATTACGGCGAGGAGGATCCCGCCGAGGACGGCCAGGGGTACAACGACGGGAAAGGACCCGGCAAAAACAAATGAGCAGAGATCTGGTGGATTTGCACTGCCACATTCTGCCCGGCGTGGACGACGGTGCGAAGACGATGAAGGACACCACGGCGCTTCTTCAAAAGGAGCTGGCCGACGGTGTTGCGGGCATTGTGTTCACGCCGCATTTTTATTATGAAAGAATGACACCCGATACTTTTATCGAAAGGCGCCGTGCGGCTTTTGACAAGGTGTATGCGTATGCCAAAGAAAACCGTCTGCCGCTGGCGGCCAAGCTGGGGGCCGAAATTTACTTTACGCCGGCGCTGCCCTCGCTGGATATCCGCAAGCTGGCCTTTGCGGGCACCCGCTATCTGCTGATCGAGCTGCCCACCTCCCACCACCCGGACGGCATCGAGGAAACGCTGTTCCGGGTGCGCCAGCAGGGCTACATCCCCATTTTGGCCCATGTGGAGCGATACCCCTATGTGACCGAGGACCCCACCCTGCTGTACAACTGGGTCAACAGCGGCGTGCTGGCCCAGATCAACGCCTCGGGGCTGGTGCGGGGCGGGCAGACCGCCAAGCTGCTGCGCAAATACCTGGGCTGGAACCTGGTGCATCTGCTGTGTACCGACGCGCATTCGATCGATCACCGCCCGCCCAACCTGCGGGCCGGGTACGACGCCCTTTCGGACGATTGCAGCTCCGCGCTGCGGGAAAATGCGGTCAGCGTGTTTTTGGGCAGGGATTTTTACCCGCCCGAGCCGCAAAAACCGGTCTACCGCCTTGGGCGCTGGGTGTAGGCGCCGCGGGGGAACCGGTCTTTTCGCAAAACTCCCGCTTCGGCGGGAGATTTTCTGTTTTACGCCCGGCGCCAAGGCCCGCAGGGCTTGACGGCGCGCAAAAAGCTGGTTATTATACGGTAAGACGGATGAGGGGAGGAACGGCGGATGGCGGATCAATACACCCGCACCCGACGCCTGCTGGGGCAAAACGCGCTGGACGCGCTGCGCGGCGCCCATGTGGCCGTGTTTGGCATCGGCGGGGTAGGCGGGCAGGCGGCCGAGGTGCTGGCGCGCAGCGGCGTAGGCACCCTCACGCTGGTGGACAGCGACACGGTGGCGCTGTCCAACCTGAACCGGCAGATCGTGGCGCTTCACTCCACGGTGGGGCAGTATAAGGTGGATGTGATGGCCGCCCGCATCCGGGACATCGACCCCGCCATCACGGTACACCCGGTTCGGCTGTTCTACCACCCGGATACGGTGGCCGCGCTGCCGCTGACGGCGTTCAGCTATGTGGTGGACTGCATCGATACGGTCACGGCCAAGCTGCTGCTGGCCGAGCAGTGCCGGGCGGCCGGGGTGCCGGTGCTTTCCTGCATGGGGGCCGCCAACAAGCTGGACCCCACGGCCTTCCGGGTCGCCGATATCTTTGAGACAAGCGGCTGCCCGCTGGCCAGAATCGTCCGGGCGCAGTGCCGCAAGCGGGGGATCGACCGCCTCAAGGTGATTTATTCCACCGAGACGGCGCTGGCGCCGCTCGACGATCCCGGGGACGCGGAAAATCGGGAGCAGCCCGCCGGCAGCCGCCGCACGGTGCCGGCCTCCAACGCCTTTGTGCCCGCCGCCGAGGGGCTGCTGGCCGGGGCCGAGACGGTCAAGGATCTTTTGCGGGCCGCCGGGGCGCTGCGCACCGAAACCAATGCCGAACGGGCCCTTGCGCCCGCCGCCAAACCAACACAGAGATAAGAGGGAGAAACCATGGGAGAAAAAACCAAGGACGGCTGCACCTATGTGGTGCGGTCCGACAACAGCGCCTCCTGGCAGAGCGAATTTGAGTACACCAACCTGACCAAGGCGATCGAGGTATTCAACCTGCTGCACGGCAGGGTCAAGATCGTGCAGAAAAAGGACGGGAAAGAGTTTCCCACCGCGTACACCAAGGAACAATGACGCGGGCCCCGCGCGGGCCCGCCTAACAGGCAACACAGGCCGGGCGCGCCTCCCCTTTTTCAGGGGGAGGCGCGCCCGGCCTGCTGCTTTTTTGGCGCAAAACGCCCCGACCCGTTCCGCGGCGGTAGGAAACGGCCGCGTGCGGCCCCTTCTTTACGAGGCGGAAACCGCCCCCGCTACACGGCCCGGCGGTAGACGTGCGGGGTGACGCCGTACCGCGCCCGGAACTGCCGGTTGAAGTTGGAAAGATTGTCAAAGCCCACCCGCCCCGCGATGTTTAAAACCGTATCGTCGGTCTGGCGCAGCTCCTCGGCGGCGGCGGCCAGGCGGCGGTCGTTCAAAAAGGCCGCAAAGCCGGTGCCGGTCATCCGCTTGAACCAGCGCATAAAATGGCTGGCGCTGCACCCGCAGCGCTCGGCGGCCTCGGCCACGGTCAGAGCCGAGGCATAGCTTGTCTCCACCAGCTCCAGCGCGGTTTTCAGCCGCCGGGTGTCCGGGGTGTCGGTGCGGGGCGGGGGCAGCTGCCGCGCCGAGAGCAGTTCGCACAAAAAGCGCAAAAACGCCGCCTTGACCCCCAGCTCGTACCCGATGGGCCGCCGCTCGCACAGCCCCTCGGCGTACCGCAGGCAGCCGGAAAGCTCGCCGTAGCCGTCGTCGTCGGGGGAGATGCGGTCGGGCAGGCCCAGCCGCCCGGCCTGCAAAGGGCGCAGATATTGCTGGGTGCAGATGTCGTCGACCGCACCCGCCAGAAAATCCATCGAAAAAATGATATTCTCGTATTCCATCACCCGGCCCGGCGCCTGCCGCAGCCCGTGCAGCACCCCCGGCGGAAAAAGAAAAATATCCCCCGCGGCGGCGGGCATTGTTTCCAGCCCCGCCTGCGCCAGCCCGGCCCCCTTTTTGACGAACACCAGCTCCATGCTGTCCTGCCAGTGAAGGGGCACCGATAAAAAATCCTTGGGGATGGTGCAGGGATAAATATTGAAGGGAAACAGCGCCGTGCCGTGATGTTTTGTCTCCCGCAGCCGGGCGGGGGCTTCTGGGGCGACGGCAAGTGGTTCAATCATACAAAAATAGCCTCCGAGATATGTACAAAACGTAAAACATGTGTCTGAATGATAGAATTGTACCATATTATGCAAGGATAACGCAAGATGCCGCCACCGCAATGTGATAATAATACAGATACAGGGTGCAAGCACACCCCCCACAAACTGATTGATCCACACGGAGAGGAGCCGCTGTACAATGAATGAAATGATCGGAGCAAAACTGACCGGCCTGGCCGGAAAACCCATGGCCGAGTGTACGGACCAGGAGCTTTACCGCGCCCTGCTGGCGCTGGTAAAAGAGCAGAGTGCCGCCCGGGTGGAGCCCGCCGCCGGCAAAAAGCTCTACTATATTTCCGCCGAATTTTTGATCGGCAAGCTGCTGTCCAACAACCTCATCAACCTGGGGCTGTACGATGCCGTGCGCGACGCACTGGCAGGGGTGGGCAAAAACCTGTCCGACCTGGAGGAGCTGGAGCCAGAGCCGAGCCTGGGCAACGGCGGCCTGGGCCGCCTGGCCGCCTGCTTCCTGGATTCGCTGGCAACGCTGAACCTGGCGGGCGACGGCATCGGCCTGCGCTACCACTTTGGCCTGTTCCATCAGGATTTCAAGGGCGGCGTGCAGAACGAGACGCCCGACCGCTGGCTGACCGACGATTCCTGGGCCAAGCGCACCGACGTCGTCTACCCGGTCACGCTGGCGGGCACCGCCTACAAGGCCCGGCTCTACCGCCTGGCCGTGACCGGCTACGAGGGCCGCACCAACACCCTCAACCTGTTTGACCTGGACACCATCGACGAGAGCATCGTGACCGAGGGCATCCGATTTGACAAGACAAAGATCGACGAAAACCTGACCCTGTTCCTCTACCCGGACGATTCCGACGAGGCGGGCCGCCGCCTGCGCATCTACCAGCAGTATCTGATGGTCAGCGCGGGCGCCCAGCTGATTTTGCAGGAGTGCAGGGCCCGCGGCAGCAACCTCCATGACCTGGCGTCCTATGCGGCCATCCAGATCAACGATACCCACCCCAGCATGGTCATCCCCGAGCTGATCCGCCTGCTGGGCGAGGAGGGCATCGCCTTTGACGAGGCCGTGCGGATCGTGACCGACACCTGCGCCTACACCAACCACACGATCCTGGCCGAGGCGCTGGAAAAGTGGCCCCGCAGCTATCTGGACGCCATCGTGCCCCAGCTTATGCCCATCATCGAAAAGCTGGACAAGCTGGCCCGCACCCGCACCAAGGATGAATCCACGGCCATCATCGACCGGGACGACCGCGTCCACATGGCCCACATGGACATCCATTTCACCCATTCCACCAACGGCGTGGCCGCGCTGCACACCGAGATCCTGAAGGACAGCGAGCTGCACAACTTCTACGCCCTCTACCCCGAAAAGTTCAACAACAAAACCAACGGCATCACCTTCCGCCGCTGGCTGCTTGCCTGCGACCCCGCCCTGGCCGCCCAGATCGAAGCGCTGATCGGCCCCGGCTTCAAAAAGGACGCCGCCGAGCTGCAAAAGCTGATGCCCTACACCGGCACCTCCGGCAGCGACGCCGTGGTGCTGCAGAAATTTGCCGAGATCAAGGCCGGCAACAAGAAGGCCCTGGCCGACTGGCTGTACAAAAAGCAGGGCGTTACCCTCAACACCGACGCAATGTTCGCCATCCAGTCCAAGCGGCTGCATGAGTACAAGCGCCAGCAGCTCAACCTGCTGTTCCTGATCCATGAGTATTTTGAGATCAAGGCGGGCCACAAGCCGCCGGTGCCTCTGGTCAGCATTTTCGGCGCCAAGGCCGCCCCGGCGTACACGATCGCCAAGGATATCATCCACGCGCTGCTGACCCTGTCCCGGGTCATCGCGGCCGACCCCGAGGCGGCGCCCTTCCTGCAGGTCGCCTTCGTTGAAAACTACAACGTGACCGCCGCCGAGAAGATGATCCCCGCCTGCGATCTGTCCGAGCAGATCAGCCTGGCCTCCAAGGAGGCCTCCGGCACCGGCAACATGAAGTTCATGCTTAACGGCGCCGTGACGCTGGGCACCATGGACGGCGCCAACGTCGAGATCGCCCAGCAGGTGGGCGGCGACAACATCTATATCTTCGGCCAGACCAGCAACCAGGTCATCCACCGCTACGCGGCAGGGGATTACAACCCCCGCGAGTGGTACGAGGGCGACCCCAACCTTCGCCGCGCCATCGATTTTCTGACCGGCCCCGAGATGCTGGCGGCGGGCGCGCAGGAAAACCTGGCCCGCCTGCAGGCCGAGCTGACCGGCAAGGACTGGTTCCAGACCCTGCCCGATTTCAACGCCTATCTTGTGCGCAAGCAGCAGGCCATGGCCGATTACGCCTTTGACCCGCTGGGCTGGAGCCGCAAGTGCCTTGTCAACATCGCCAAGGCGGGCTATTTTTCCTCCGACCGCACGATCGCCGAGTACGACCGCGATATCTGGCATCTGAGCGCCGAAAAATAATCGGTGCGGCGGTTGAAAAACGCCGCGCGGCATACTATACTGTTTTTGAAAGCAGACAAAGCGGCTGCCCCATCCTTACCGATGCGGGGCAGCCGCTTTTTGGAAGGAGATTTGTTTTTATGACACAGCAGCAGGCGGCGGCCCTGCCCACCTACGCGGGCGGGGACCTGGGCGCATACTGCCAGCCCTCCGGCACCACCTTTAAGCTGTGGGCGCCCACGGCCACCGCGGCCACCCTGCACATCTTTGCCACCGGCACCGACGAGGAGCCCGGCGCGCAGGAGCTGTTCCGCACCGCCATGGCGCGGATCTGGGCCGGGGTGTGGACCGTGACCGTGCCGGACGATCTTTCGGATGCCTACTACGTCTACCATCTTACCTTCGCGGACGGCCGCACCGTGGTCACGGCCGACCCCTACGCCAACGCCTGCGGCGCCAACGGCGCCCGCAGCATGGTCATCGACCTCAAGGCGGCCGAGCCGGAGGGCTGGCGGCAGGACCGCCGCCCCTATCTGCCCGCCCGCACCCACGCCGTCTGGGAGGTCCACGTCGGGGATTTTACGGCCGACCCGCACAGCGGGGTGCCCGCGCCCTGGCGGGGCAAGTACCTCGGGTTTACCCTGCCCGATACCACGCTGGACGGCGCCGGGCAGTTCCCGACCTGCCTCAACTACCTCAAACGGCTGGGGATCAGCCATATCCAGCTGCAGCCCATCTTTGATTTCGCCTGCTGCGATGAAACCCGGCCCGGCGCCTACAACTGGGGGTACGACCCCCTCAACTACCGCATCCCCGAGGGCAGCTACGCCACCGACCCCTTTCACGGCGCCGCCCGCGTGCGGGAATGCCGGGCCATGGTGCAGGCCATCCACCGGGCCGGGCTGGGCGCGGTGATGGATGTGGTGTTCAACCACACGGTCACACCCGATTCCTGGCTGGAGCGGACGGTGCCCGGCTACTACAACCGCCGCACGCCCGAGGGCAAGCTGACCGACGGCTCGGCCTGCGGGTGCGATTTGGCCAGCGAGCGGCTCATGTACCGCAAATACATGGTGGACTGCTGCGTCCACTGGGCCGAGCAGTACCATATCGACGGCTTCCGCTTCGACCTGATGGCCCTGCACGACATCGACACGATGAACGCCATCCGCGCCGCGCTGGACGCTTTGCCCGGCGGGCGGAACATCCTGATGTACGGCGAGCCGTGGGCCGCCGCCGGCACCTGCATGGACGCGGGCGCCCGCCCGGCGGACAAAAATTCCCTGGACGAGCTGTGCCCTCGCATCGGCTTTTTTTGCGACAACACCCGCGACGACATCAAGGGCAGCGCCTTCCATGCCGGGGAGCCCGGCTATGTGAACGGCGGGCCCTACCACGGCGTGCGGCTGCTCCACGCGCTGGACGCCTGGCGGGACGGCAGCGCCGGGTACACCCCCCGCGCCGCCCAGCAGGTGATCCAGTATGTATCGGCGCACGACAACTTTACTTTGTGGGACAAGCTCAAGGCCACGGCCCGCCGGACCGACTGGGACGCGCCCGACGAAACCGTGCTGGCCCAAAACCGGATGGCCGCGGGCATCTACCTGACCTGCCGCGGCCTGGCGTTTATGCAGGCGGGGGAGGAATTTGCCCGCACCAAGGGCGGGGACGGCAACTCCTACCGCGGCCCCCAAACCGTGAACCAGCTGGACTGGCGCCGCGCCGCCCGCTTTGCCGCCCTGACCGAGTATTACCGCGGCCTCCTGGCCATCCGCAAAAGCCACCCGGCCCTTTCGGGCGCGGACGGCCGCCCCGACCTCTGCCTGCTGGCCATGCAGGGGTGGGTGATCGGCTTTGTGGTGGAGGAGGAGGGCGGCGACGGCCGCCTGGCCGTCTTTTACAACCCGGAGCCCGCCGTCCTGACCGTGGAACTGCCCGCCGGGCGGTGGATGGTTCTGTGCGACGGCACCCGCGCCGCCACGCGGCCCATCGCCGGCCCGGTGCAGAAAAAGATCCCGCTGGCCCCCTACAGCGTGACGATCCTTTCTGCCGAGAACGACGGCTGAGCCCGCCGCAACAGAACAAATTTTGTATGCCCGCCATAGCATTTCGGTATGGCGGGCATAAAAATAATACGTTTTACATTTGGAAATCATCGCGCTATAATAGGGTATCGGCGAGCAAAAAAGTACTTGGGCGCGATAAAAAGACGGATTTTCAAGGAATTGTACAAAAAAAGATTGAATCTTTTGGCCAAAGTGCTATAATGAGGAAACCGAAACTGACCTGATAAGGATTTGACAAAGGATTCTCCTGAAAAAAGCTGCGTTTCAGCGCATAAAACCAGAGAGTGAGGCGCTTTTACCGTGAAAGATTTGAACGAACTGATGCAGGCCATCCTGGCCATGGATGCGGCCCAGCGCAAGGCGATGCAGGAAGCCACCGAGGAACAGAAAAACAAGCTGACGGCCCTGACGGAGCAAAAGACGCAGATTGCCAAGGAGTACGCCGCCAACGCCAGGGAGATGGCCGAGCAGAAGGCCGCCGCCCGCCGCGCAATGAACCAGGACGCTTTGCGGCAATTGCAGGCTAAGGAAACCGCCGTGACCGCCCAGCTGGACGATGCCGCGGCCAAAAACCGGGCCGCCTGGGCCGATGAGCTGGTGCAGCGCACCCTTGCGAGGTGATGACCATGCTGCCCAACAAAGCGTCCAACGCGGTGCTGGCCAAGGCGCGCGCCATGTATGGCCGCCGCCTGACCGACGACGATTACCGCACCCTGGCGGGCTGCCGCAGTATGCCGGAGCTGGCGGGCGCCCTCAAGACGATGCCGCTGTACACGGCGGCGCTGGTGGATGTAAACCCGGTGTTTGCCCGCCGCGCCAGCCTGGAAAACGACCTCAACAAAAGCATTTTTGCCCGCTACGCCAGCCTTTGCCGCTACGATATGAGCGCCGGGCAGGACGTGTACCGCTACTTTATCCTGTGCAGCGACCTGGACGAGATCACGGCCTGCCTGCGCTGCCTGGACAGCGGCCGCCCCGGCGATTATTTGTACATTCTGCCGGATTTTTTGCAAAAGCACACCTCGCTGGATCTTTACCGCCTGGCCAAGGCCACCGACGCCGAAAGCTTTCTCAAGGCGCTGTCCGGCACGCCCTACGCGGCGGCGCTGGCCCCGCTGCGCACCGTGGAGCCGGGGCGCAGCCTGCTGGTGCTGGCCGACCCGATCCTGAGCAAGATGCGGCACGACGCGCTGGTGGCGCTGGCCCCCGCCCAGCGCGGCAGCATCACGATGCCCGGCGTGCGCGACTATGTGGAGATGGAATGCGATACCCGGGCGCTGAGCAATGTGGCCCGGTACAAGCGGCTCAGGCAGTCGGGCAAGGTGGTGCGCGATTCCGCCCAGTTTGACTGCACGGCCCTCTGCGCGCAGGAGTGGGAGCGGCTGCTGGCCGCGCCCGACCTGCCCGCCTTCAAGAAGGAGCTGGCCCAGACCGCCTACGGCCGGGAGCTTCAGACCGTTACCTACGCGGCGATCAAGGAAGGAATGCACAAGCTGCAATACCGTTGGTGCAACAAGTGGCTTCGATTCTCGACCGACCCTACGCTGGTGATGCTTTGTTATATTTTTCTGGCAAGAATCGAGATCGAAAACCTGAACCATATCATCGAGGGTGTGCATTACGGGCTGCCGGCGGAGGCAATTCTGCCGCTGCTGACCGGCTATACCGAAAAAGCAGCCTGATGAACGCCGCCTGTTGCGGTGCAGGAAAGGAACGTGAGCAACTTTGGTAGAAAAAATGAAGCTGGTGCAGGTCCACGGCGTTGTGGAACACCTGAACGAATTTTTGGAAGCCTGCTGTATGAGCGGCGAGTTCGATCCCGAACCGGCCAGCCAGTACATGTCCGCCTCCCTGGGGTACGGCCCCCTCAACGAGGAAAACCCCTACCCGCCCATGCAGACCCACATCGAGACGCTGGCCAAGGACATTGGGATGGAGCTGCCGGACGGGCAGCCGGTTCACGAGCCCTCGCTGGACCCCAGCACCCGGGAGTACCTGGACGGTCTGGACGCCAAGTTCGGCGCGCTGCGGGACGAGCGGGACGGCCTGCTGGCCCAAAAGCAGATGTGCGAGGACGCCACCGACCAGTATTCCCACTTTTTGACCCTCAAGGCCAACGTGGACGATCTGCGCGGCTGCACCCATGTCAAGGTGCGGTTCGGCTTTCTGCCGCTGGCCGGGTACAACAAGCTGATGAGTACCTACGCCGACGACCCCTACATCCTGTTTGTGCCCTGCACGCAGGAGCAGAACGGCTACTGGGGCGTTTACCTGACCCCCCGCAGCAAGGCGCAGGAGACCGACGGCATCTTCTCGATGCTGTTTTTTGAACCCCTCCATGTGCCCGGCGCCGCCGGAACCCCGGCCGAGATCGTGGAGCATTTCAAGGAGAACCTTGAGGTGCTGCAAAAGAGCCTGGACGACGTGAACGGCCGCATCCGCAGCTTGTGGGAGCAGAACGCCGGGAAGGTGGATCAGCTCTACAACACGATCCGCTATCTTTCCGCCGCGTTTGATCTGCGGCGGTATGCCGCCGCCAAGGGCGATCATTTCTTCTATGTGGGCTGGGTGCCCGCCGTCGACATCCAGGATGTGGCGGCGCGCGCGCAGGCCGTGTCCGGCATCAAGCTGACCGTGGACGACCCCGCCAACGCGGGGCTGCACACCCCCCCGACGAAACTAAAAAACGCCTGGTGGTCACGTCCCTTTGAATTTTTTGTGGAGATGTACGGTTTGCCGTCCTACGGCGAGACGGATGTGACCACCTTTGTTGCCATCACCTTTACCGTGCTGTTCGGCATCATGTTCGGCGATGTGGGCCAGGGCGCCGTGCTGGCGCTGGCCAGCTATCTGTTCTGGCGGTACAAAAAGAACCCGCTGTTCCACCTGATGATCCCCTGCGGCATTTCCAGCTGCCTGTTCGGGTTTGTGTTCGGCTCCTTCTTCGGGTACGAGAATTTTCTTGACCCGCTCTACCACGCGCTGGGCATGGCCGAAAAGCCTGTCAGCGTTATGGAGGACATCAACAGCATTCTGATGGTGGCCGTCTACATCGGCGTGGTGCTGGTGCTGGCCTCGATGTGCCTGAACATCTACTCCTTCGGCCGCCGCAAGCGCTGGGGCAACGTTTTGTTTGACACCAGCGGCGTGACCGGCATCGTGACCTACGCCGGCGGCGTCAGCCTGTGCAGCGCCTTTATGGGCGGCCGCACCTGGATCGTCCGCCCGCTGTCCGTGGGGATGGTTGCGGTGGGGCTGGTGCTTCTGCTGCTGCAGGGGGTGCTGATCCCGCTGGGCAACGGCGAGCCCTGGAAGCCCGAGGAGGGCTGGGGCAACTACTTTATGCAAAGCTTTTTTGAGCTGGTGGAAAGCGTGCTGAGCTACCTTTCCAACACGATCTCGTTTTTGCGTGTGGGCGCCTTCGTCATCGTACACGCCAGCATGATGCTGGTGGTGTTTACACTGGCGGGCAGCCCCGCCAACATCGCCGTGGTGGCGGTGGGCAACGTGGTGGTCATCTGCCTGGAAGCGCTGCTCTCCGGCATTCAGGGCATCCGTCTGGAATTTTACGAGATGTTCAGCCGCTGCTATGTGGGCGGCGGCCGCAAGTATGAGGCGCTGGATGTGGAAAGCGCCGGCCCGCGCGCGCGGGCCAAGTCCCGCCGCCGCGCGTAAACCAAAGCCGCCGCTTTGAAACAGGTTCCCAACCGCACGGCGCCAAAGGCGCCGGCGTAAACGACAAAACAGGGAGGATTTATTTATGAATACCGCATTTTTGGTTATGCTTGCCATCGCGCCGCTGGCTCTGGTTGGCGGTTCCATCGTTCTGGCCGTCCGCGGGGGCAAAAACCGCCGCCGCGCCATCGCCGTCAACGTGGCCGCGTTCGCCATGGTGACGATGCTCTCCTGCATCGGCGCGTTCGGCGCCTTTGCGGCGGATTCCAACACCGCCGCGGCCAGCTCCGCCGCCGCCACGACCGCCGCCGCGGATACCGCCGCCGCCTCCACCGCGGACACCCACAATTCCAGCATGGGCATGGGCCTGCTGGCCGCCGCGCTTGTCACCGGCCTGGCCGGCATCGGCGGCGGCATCGCCGTGGCCGCGGGCGCCCCCGCCGCCATCGCCGCCAACAGCGAAAATCCCAAGACCTTCGGAAAAAGCCTGATCTTTGTGGCTCTGGGCGAATCCATCGCCCTGTACGGCCTGGTCATCTCCATCATGATCCTGAGCAAGCTGGTGTAAGGCCATGCGGTTCTTTTTGATCAGCGATAACTCGGACGCCATGAACGGGATGCGGCTGGCCGGGATCGAGGGCGTGGTGGCGCGCAGCGAAAAGGATATGCGCGCCGCGCTGGACGGCATCGCGGCGGCCACCGACATCGGCATGGTGCTGGTTACCGAGAAGATAGCCGATACCTACCAGGCCATGCTGGACGAAGCCCGCAAAAACCAGACCGGCGCGCTGCTGATCACGGTGCCGTCCACCGGCGGTTCCGCCGCCGGCAAGGACCGCATCACCCGCTATGTGCGGGAAGCCATCGGCGTCAAGATCTGACGGAGCGGCCGCGCCTTTGCGGCGGTGCGCCGCGGGGCTTCGCCGTGCCAAAACGCGGCGGCAGGCCGCAAGGCTGACAAGCCAGGGGGGAACACAATGATCGAACTGGAGAATCGCGCCGAGCAGTTTCTGGAATCCATCCGCCAGGAGGGCGAGCGCAGCTGCGCCGCCATCCAGAGCGCCACGGACGCCCAGATCACGGCCGAACTGGAAAAGACCCGCGCCGCCGAGCAGGCCCGCGCGGATCGCACCCTGCAATACGAGACGAACCGCGCCAACGTGCAGGCCAACCGCGCGCTGAGCGCCGCCCGCGAGGAGACCCGCGCCCGGCTGAGCGCCCACCGCGCCGCGCTTACGGCCCAGGTGTTTGCCGATGCCCGCGCCGCGCTGGCCCGCTACACGGCCAGCCCCGCCTACGCGCTGTGGCTTGCCAAAAGCGCCGCCGACCTGGCCGCCCGGCTGGGGGCGGGGGCCGTGCTGTCCGTGCGCACGGCCGACCTGCCGCTGCTGAAAAACGCGCTGCCCGCAGGCTGCACCCTGCAGGCCGACGATACCATCACGCTGGGCGGCATCCGGGCCAAGGGCGCGGATCTGGCCGCCGACGATACGCTGGAAACCCGCCTGGAGGCCCAGCGAGACTGGTTTTTGGAAAAATCCGGCCTTTCGGTTTCGATTTAAGGCGGGGGAAGGAAGGCTAAGTGCATGGCAGAAAATAAAATTTACAGCATCAACGGCCCGGTCGTCACCATCAAGGGCAAGACCGACCTGGCCATGATGGAGATGGTCTATGTGGGCAAGGATCGCCTGGTGGGCGAGGTCATCCGTCTGGACGACAAGGCCACCACGATCCAGGTCTACGAGGAGACGGGCGGGCTTTCGGTAGGGCAGACGGTCGAAACGACGGGCGGCCCCATGTGCGTCACCCTAGGCCCCGGCATCCTGCGCAATATTTACGACGGCATCCAGCGCCCGCTGCCCGCCATCGAGAACGACATGGGGCCCTTTATCGAGCGCGGCGCCCACGAGCCGTCCCTCTCCGGGACGGACAGGTGGGAGGTCACGCTGACCGTCAGGGAGGGGGATGTCCTTGCCGCCGGGCAGGTGTTCGCCACCTGCCCCGAGACCCCGGCCATCCTGCACAAGTGCATGGTTCCGCCCGATCTGGCCGGCACCGTGCGCTGGGTGGCCCCCAACGGCAGCTACACGGTCAACGACCCCATCGCCCGCCTGGCGGACGCCGCCGGGCAGGAGCATACGCTCACCCTCTGCCAGCGCTGGCCCATCCGCACCCCGCGCCCCGTGCGCAGGCGGATGGCCGCCAACCGCCCGCTGATCACCGGGCAGCGCGTTATCGATACGATGTTCCCGCTGGCCAAGGGCGGCGCGGCCGCCATCCCCGGCGGGTTCGGCACCGGCAAAACCATGACCCAGCACCAGCTGGCCAAATGGTGCGACGCCGATATCATCATCTACGTCGGCTGCGGCGAGCGCGGCAACGAGATGACCCAGGCGCTGCAGGAGTTCAGCGAGCTGACCGATCCCCGCACCGGCAAAAGCCTGATGGACCGCACGGTGCTGATTGCCAACACCTCCAACATGCCGGTGGCCGCCCGCGAGGCGTCCATCTACACCGGCATCACGCTGGCCGAGTATTACCGCGATATGGGCTACCACACCGCCATGATGGCCGATTCCACCTCCCGCTGGGCCGAGGCCCTGCGCGAGATATCGGGCCGTCTGGAGGAGATGCCCGCCGACGAGGGCTACCCCGCCTACCTGCCCAGCCGCCTGGCCGAATTTTACGAGCGCGCCGGGTATGTGCAGTCCCTGAACGGGGCCGAGGGTTCGGTCTCGGTCATCGGCGCCGTCAGCCCGCAGGGCAACGACTTCTCCGAGCCCGTCACCCAGAACACCAAGCGGTTTACCCGCTGCTTCTGGGCGCTGGACAAAAGCCTGGCCTACGCCCGCCATTACCCGGCCATCAACTGGAACGACAGCTACAGCGAGTATCTGGGCGAGCTGGGCGAGTGGTACTACGACAATGTCGGCCAGGATTTTATGGCCTGCCGCGAGCGGATCGCCAACCTGCTTTTGCAGGAAAGCAGCCTGATGCAGATTGTCAAGCTGATTGGCTCGGACGTTCTGCCCGACGACCAGAAGCTTGTCATCGAGACGGCGCGGGTCATCCGCGTGGGCTTTTTGCAGCAGAACGCCTTCCACCCGGAGGATACCTTTGTGCCGCTGTCCAAGCAGCTTAAAATGATGGAGGTCATTTTGTATCTGTACGACCAGTGTACCGCGCTGGTCGCCAGGCAGGTGCCCGTCAGCAAGCTGCTTAAAACCGGCCTGTTCGATAAGATCATCAAGATCAAGTACGATGTGCCCAACGACCATCTGGAGCTGTTGGACGGCTACAAAACCGACATCGACCACCAGCTTGCGCTGGCGGCCCAGTGAGAAAGGGGAAAAACGTTATGATTCTGGAACATATCGGGCTTTCCCAGATCAACGGCTCGCTGGTGGTGCTGGACGGCGTGCCGGAGGTCAGCTACGACGAGATGGTGGAGATGCACCTGGACAACGGCACCACCCGCGTGGGCCGCGTGGTTCTGGTGGAGGGAAGCCATTGCGTCATTCAGGTTTTTGAGGGCACCCGCGGGCTGGGCCTTGCCAACACCCGCACGGTGCTTACCGGCCATCCCATGATGATGGATCTCAGCCCGGAAATTCTGGGCCGCACGCTGGACGGCCTGGGCCGCCCCAGCGACGGCATGGGCGATATTTACCCGGTGGCCCGCCGCGATGTCAACGGCGCCCCCATCAACCCGGTCAGCCGGGTCTACCCCCGCAACTACATCCATACCGGCATCTCCTCGATCGACTGCCTGGCCACCCTGATCCGCGGCCAGAAGCTGCCCATCTTCTCGGGTTCGGGCATGAAGCACAACGAGCTGGCCGTTCAGATCGTCAAGCAGGCCAGCGTGTCCGACGGCTCGGATTTCGCCATCGTGTTTGCGGCCATGGGCGTCAAGAACGATGTCGCCGAGTATTTTAAGGACAGCTTTGAGAGCGCCGACGCCATGGACCGCGTTGTAATGCTGCTCAATCTGGCCAACGACCCCATCATCGAGCGCATCATCACCCCGCGCGCGGCCCTGACCGTGGCCGAGTATCTGGCGTTCGACCTCAACAAGAACGTGCTGGTCATCCTGACCGACATGACCAGCTACTGCGAGGCGCTGCGCGAGTTTTCCTCCTCCAAGGGGGAGATCCCCGGGCGCAAGGGCTTTCCCGGCTATCTGTATTCCGACCTGGCCAGCCTGTACGAGCGTGCCGGCATCATCAAGGGCAAGGAGGGGTCCGTCACCCAGATCCCGATCCTGACCATGCCCGGAGACGACATCACCCACCCCATCCCCGACCTGACCGGCTACATCACCGAGGGCCAGATCGTGCTGGACCGCGGGATGGATGCCTCGGGCGTGTATCCGCCTGTGTCGGTGCTGCCCTCGCTGTCCCGTCTGATGAAGGACGGCATCGGCGCCGGGTACACCCGCAAGGATCACGTCACCCTGTCCAACCAGCTGTTTGCCAGCTACGCCAAGGTGCAGGACGCCAAGGCGCTGGCCAGCGTGATCGGCGAGGAGGAGCTTTCCCCCAGCGACAAGCTGCTGATGGCCTTTGGCCGCGCGTTTGAACAGAAGTTTATTGCGCAGGGCAATGTGGACCGCACCATCGACGAGACGCTCGATCTTGGCTGGCAGCTGCTGGCGGGCCTGCCCCGCGCCGAGCTGGACCGCTGCGACGACGAGACGCTGGACGCCTATTACGAGCCCGCCAAGGCACGGCTGAACGCCGCCAAGGCCGGCTGACCGATTTTGCCCGAAGGGAGGCCACGGCATGGCACAGCAGGTATTTCCCACAAAATCCAATCTGATGGCCACCAAGCGCAGCCTGGTGCTGGCGCGGCAGGGCTACGAGCTGATGGACCGCAAGCGCAACATCCTTGTGCGCGAGATGATGCAGCTGATCGACCGCGCGGCCAACATTCAGGATCGCATCTCCACCGCCTACGCGGAGGCTTACGCGGCGCTGCAAAAGGCCAACATCACGCTCGGCTCGGTGGGCGAGTTTGCGGGCTGCGTGCCTGTGGAACACGGTCTGAGTTTGGACTACCGCAGCGTCATGGGCGTGGAGCTGCCCAGCCTCAGGCTGGAGCCCACGGCCCCGCTCAACATCTACTACGGCCTGGACGCCACCAACGGCACGCTGGACAAGGCCTACCTCAAATTCAACGAGGTCAAGACCCTGACCGTGGAGCTGGCCGAGGTGGAAAGCAGCGTTTTCCGCCTGGCAGAGGCCATCCGCAAGACCCAGAAGCGGGCCAATGCGCTGGGCAACGTCCAGATCCCGCAGATGCGGGTCACGATCAAGTACATCGACGATGTGCTGAGCGAGAAGGAGCGCGAGGAATTCTCCCGCCTGAAGGTCATCAAAAACCAGAAGGCCGGGGAGGAGGCGGAGGCCGCCCAGGCTTCCCAGCCCGCGCCCATGGCCTGACGCACGCTGAAAAACCCAACAGAAATTGCCGCCGGGGTACGCCCCGGCGGCAATTTCTGTTGGACGGCGGGGCGGCGGCCGTTCGGCGGCGCGCGGCGTTCCGAAAGCCGCGCCCGCCCCCGATCGCCCGGCCCTTACGCCGTCCAGATGCAAACGCCGTCCTTGATGGTGGCCAGCACCCGGATGCCGCGCAGCTCGGCCGGGGGCACGGCCAGCGGATCCTTGCTCAAAATCGTCAGATCGGCCCGCATGCCGGGGGCCAGCGCGCCTTTTTCGCCCTCCTCAAAATACTGGCGGGCGGCGTTCACGGTCACGGCGCGCAGGGCGTCGGCGGCGGGGATGCGCTCCTCGGGGCCAAGCAGCAGCCCGGCCGCCGTAAGCCGGTTGACCGCGCACCACACGGTTTCCAGCATATCGGGCGGCAAAACCGGGGCGTCCTGGTGGAAGGTGAAGGGGATGCCCGCCCGCAGCGCCGAGCCTGCCGGGCTGATATGGGCGGCCCGCTCCACCCCAAAATTGCGCAGGTGCAGATCGCCCCAGTGGTAAACGTGGGCGACAAAAAAGGAGGGGATCATCCCCAGCGCCCGCACCTCGGGGAGCTGGTCCGGCCGAAGCAGCTGGGCGTGGATCATCACGGGGCGCAGCTCCCGCAGGCGGGGGTCGCGGCGGGCCACGGCCATGCAGGCGTCCAAAAATTCCTGCGCGGCGGCGTCCCCGTTGCAGTGGGCCAGGATCTGCATTCCGTCCGCGGCGGCGCGGGCCACGGCCTCCTCCACGGCCGCGGGGTTCATGCTGCCCCGCCCGCAGTAGCCGCTGTCCGGGCAGGTCGGCTCCTCGGCGGGGGTGCAGCCAAGGTAGGGGCGGCTCAGCCAGGCCGTGCGCGCCTGGGGGGAGCCGTCCAGCAGGAGCTTGCGCCCGCCGATCTTGAAATGCCCCCGGTACCGATGCTCGTGGGCGGCAAAATCCCGGTGGTAGGCGTCGGCGGCGTCCGCCTCCGGGTAGCCGACAACGTCCAGCCGCAGCTTGCCGCTTTGCAGCAGCGCGCGGTAGAGCGGCTGCATCCCCTCCACCATCAGCCCCTCCTGCACGGTGGCAATGCCGTGGGCCGCGTAAATCTCCTGCGCACGGTCAAAGGCTGCCAGCAGGGCCGCGATGTCGGGCGGGGGAACCCGCTTGAGGCAGGCCACGAAGGCGCCCTCGGCCAGGTAGCCGGTCGGCTGGCCCCCGGCGTCCAGCGCAATCTCGCCGCCCGGCGGCACCGGGGTTTTGGCCGTCACGTCCAGCGCGCGCAGCGCCGCCGTGTTCAGCACCCCCACATGGCCCGAGGCGTGCTGCAGCACCACGGGGTTTTGGGGCGCGGCGGCGTCCAGCAGGGCGCGGTCGGGGTGGCGGCCCTCGGCCAGGCGGGTGTGGTCGTACCCGCTGGCGTTCACCCACTGGCCGGGCGCCAGATGGTGCGCGGCAATGTAGTCCTTCACGCGCGCCTGCAGCTCCGCAAAACTCAAAACGTTTTCCAGCCGCAGCTGCAGCAGGCTGGACGCCACGTTGGAAAAATGGCTGTGCGGGTCGATAAAGGCCGGCATCAGGGCGGCGCCGTCCAGGCAGATGCGCTCGGCGTCGGGGGCAAGGCTTTCCAGCTCGTCCCGGCCGCCCAGCGCGGCGATCCGCCCGTCGCCGCCGACCAGGATGGCCTCGGGCGCGGGGGCCGGGGTCATGGTCAGGATGGTTCCGCCATAGTACAGGGTTGGTTTCATCGGGGCACTTCCTTTCCTGTTGTAAAGAGGGATGCCTTCAGTATGGGCGGCCGGGGCCGCCGCCATACAGAAGAGCGGCGGCGATGCCGCGCCAAAAGCGGAAATTCTCGCGCAAAAGGGGGAAATTGTCCTGCATCGGCCCGGTTTGCGTTGCAGGGGCCGCAGGAACATTGTATAATACTTACATCCCGGATTTCATTTTACCCGATAGAGAGGAAACGTGCAACCATGGCAGAAGATAGACGCCCGGACTTTGGTCTGGTTCTTCAAAAACTCAAACAGCTTAAGGCCGAGCGCACCCAGGACGACGACAAGCTCGACCCCATGATGCGGGCCATCAAGGCCGTACACAGCGCCACCAACGCCGAGTCCACCGCGCCCGAGGACCTGCAGCGCCAGCGCGCCGGGCAGGAGCTGTTTGGGCGGCTTGTCACCCCCACGCTGGGCATCCGAAGCGATTGCTTTATGCTCAACGGCACCATCCCGGCCGAGTGGGTCAGCATGGAGTTTGGGCATGACCGCCGCCATGTGGTGCTGTACTGCCACGGCGGCGGCTACACCTGCGGCCAGCTGGGCTACGCCCGGATTTTGGCCACCAAGCTGGCCATCGCCACCGGGTGCGACGTTCTCTCGTTCGAGTACCGCCTTGCGCCCGAAAACCCCTTCCCGGCCGCCATCGAGGACGCGCTGGCCGCCTGGGACCACCTGCTGTACATGGGGTACGGCGCCCGCAACATCCTGCTGGCGGGCGATTCGGCGGGCGGCAACCTGGCGCTGGAGCTTGCCCTTAAAATCAAGGAACAGGGCCGCCGCCAGCCGCGCGCCATGGTGCTGATGAGCCCCTGGACCGACATGAGCTGCTCCGGCCCCTCCTACACCGAAAACGCGGACATCGACCCGATGATCACGCCCTGCTACATCGAGGCGTCCCGCCTGGCCTATGTGGGGCATGAGGACGACTGGGCCAGGCCCTGCTATTCGCCCCTGATGGCCGATCTGCGCGGGCTTTCCCCCACGCTGATCCAGGTGGGCACCAACGAGATCCTGCGCTCGGACAGCGAGCTGCTTCAGAAAAAAATGCAGGAGCAGGGGGGCTACGCCACGCTGGAGGTGTACGAGGACTGCTGGCACGTTTTTCAGCAGATGCCCATCCGCCGGGCCGCGGCCGCCATGGAAAGCGTGGGCCGGTTTGTGCAGCGGCAGCTGTAAGCCGGACGATACCGCAAGAAAAAGGAGTATGGGGAAATGCCCGATACCTGGTATAAAGTGGATAATGTGGCCAAGGTGTTTATTGCCACCAGTTCCCGGCGGGACCCGCGGGTGTTTCGGATTTCCTGCACGCTGGACGAGGAGATCGACCCCGCCGCGCTTCAGCTGGCGCTGGACAAGGCGGCCCGCAAGTTCAAAAATTTTCAGGTTACGCTGCACCGCGGCCTTTTCTGGCATTATCTGGAATCGACCGATAAAAAGCCGGCCGTGGAGCCGGAAAACCAGCCCCCCTGCACGGCCATCTACGGCGGCGACCGCAAAAACGAGCTGCTGTACCGGGTCAGCTACTACGGCTGCCGGATCAACCTGGAAATGTTCCACGCGCTGAGCGACGGCAACGGCGGTTTTCTTTTTTTAAAAACCATCGTCTGCTACTACCTCAAGCAAAAGCACCCGGACGCGCTGGCCGATGTGGTGCCCGAGTACGACGCCTCCACGGCCGACCTGGAGCAGGACAGCTTCCGCAAATTTTATGAGAAGCGCAAGGCGCCCGATGCCTACAAGGGCGGCGCCTACCGGCTGCACGGCGCCCGCCTGCCCTATGACCAGACCCAGTATTTTGAGGCGCATATGCCTGTGCGGCAGATTTTGGAGAACGCCAAGGCGCTGGGCGTGACCCTGACAAGCTACCTGGCCGCCGTGCTGATGCTGGCCATCTACGCGGACATGCCGCCGCTTGAGCGCAAAAAGCCCATCGTGATCAGCGTTCCGGTCAATCTGCGCAACTACTACCCTTCGGCCACGGCCCGCAATTTTTTCAATACGATCAAGATCCGCCATGCGTTCACCGGGGAGGAGACGCTGCCCGCCCTGGCCGCCGAGGTGGACGCCGATCTGCGCGCGACCCTTGCGCCGGACAACATCAAGGCCCAAATGGACGGGTACGAGCAGCTGGAGCATATGCCGGGCATCAAGCCGGTGCCGCTGTTCGTCAAAAACCTGACCGTCAGCTTTTTCAACTGGCTGGAAACCCACAAGGAGACGGCCACCCTCTCCAACATGGGGCGGATCCGCTTCAACCCGGCGCTTACCCCGTTCGTCAAGGGGATATCCTCCTTTTCCAGCACCTACGCGCTGTTTGTCTGCGTGGCGTCCTACGGGGACGATCTGATGCTGGGCGTGTCCTCGACCTTTCGCAACACGAACATCCTCAAAAACTTTTTCCGCACCCTGACCGGCAACGGGCTGGATGTGACGATTTTTGCCACCGAGGTGGAAAACTGAGATGAAAACCTGTCCGAACTGCAAAATCACGGTGGGCGGCGGCGATACCTGCCCCCTGTGCCAGAGCGAGCTGGTCGGCCCCGATTCCCCGCCGATCTTCCCCACGGTGGAGCCCGAGCAGCGCCGGCTTTCGATGCTCTACAAAATTCTGGCGTTCTGCCTGCTTTCGGCCACGGTGCTGTGCGGCGCGCTGGACTTTATGGGCGGCCGGGGCAGCGCCCGCGGCCATTGGAGCCTGATCGTGCTGTTCTGCGTGGTGTCGCTGCTGGTCATGCTGCGCATTCTGGTGCGGCCACATCCCAACCTGCCCCGGCTGATGTTCCAACTGCTGGTGGGGGTATCGCTGGTGGTTCTTCTGTGCGATTGGTACGTCGGGTTCCCGGGCTTCAGCGTGGATTACGTCGTGCCCATCCTCTGCTCGGTCACCCTGCTGCTCAACTTTATCCTCGCCTTCATCCACCGCTGCTACACCGAGAACGGCCTTGTCTACCTGCTGATGAACATCGTCATCGGGGTGGTGCCCTACCTGGTGCTGCTGCTCCGCCGCGGCGACCGCTCCACCACCTGGTGGGCCGTCTGCCTGGTGATCAGCGTCATCACCTTTTTGGGGCTGGCGGTTTTTCGGGGCCGCTCGCTCTGGGTGGAGCTGCAAAAGCGGCTGCATCTGTAAAAAGACGGCCGGACAAAAAGCCCCCGGCGCGCTGTGCGGCGCGCCGGGGGCTTTGCCTTGGCATCCGGTCTTGCTTGTTGCTTGCAGAGGGGCGGTGCGGGGCTTACAGGTGCAGCACCCGGTCCTTGATCTCGGCGGTGCGGCCCTGGTTCCAGAACTGGGTGCCGATGTAGCCGCAGGTGCGGCGGGCCACGTTCAGCTTGTTCTGGTCGCGGTTGCCGCATTTGGGGCACTCCCAAATCAGCTTGCCGTCGTCCTCCACGATCTTGATCTCGCCGTCGTAGCCGCAGCACTGGCAGTAGTCGCTTTTGGTGTTCAGCTCGGCGTACATGATGTTGTCGTAGATGAACTGCATCACCCGCAGCACGGCGCTCAGGTTGTCCTGCATATTGGGCACTTCCACATAGCTGATGGCGCCGCCCGGCGAAAGCCGCTGGAATTCGCTCTCAAACTTGAGCTTGGTGAAGGCGTCGATCTGCTCGCTTACATGGACATGGTAGCTGTTGGTGATATAGTTGCGGTCGGTGATGCCGGGCACGATGCCAAAACGCTTTTGCAGGCACTTGGAAAACTTGTAGGTGGTGGATTCCAGCGGGGTGCCGTACAGGCTGAAATCAATGTTGTGCTGGGCCTTCCAGCCCTTGCAGGCATCGTTCATGTGCTGCATCACATCCAGCGCAAAGGGCTTGGCGGCGGGGTCGGTGTGGCTTTTGCCGGTCATATACTTGCAGCACTCGTACAGGCCCGCGTAGCCAAGGCTGATGGTGGAGTAGCCGCCGTACAGCAGCTTGTCGATCGGCTCGCCCTTTTTCAGGCGGGCCAGCGCGCCGTACTGCCACAGGATGGGCGCCGCGTCGGACAGGGTGCCCTTGAGGCGGTTGTGGCGGCAGAGCAGGGCGCGGTGGCAAAGCTCCAGGCGCTCGTCGAAAATCTGCCAGAACTTGTCGAAATCGCCGTTGGAGGAGAGGGCTACGTCCACGAGGTTGATCGTGACAACGCCCTGGTTGAACCGGCCGTAATACTTGGCCTTGTTCGTCTCGGGGTCCACATAGGGGGTCAGGAAGCTGCGGCAGCCCATGCAGGTGTAGCAGTGGCCGTCGCCGTTTTTGTCCACCTTGTATTCCAGCATCTTTTTCTCGCTGATATAGTCGGGCACCATCCGCTTGGCCGTGCATTTGGCGGCCAGCTTGGTCAGATAGAAGTAGGGGGTGCCCTCGCGGATGTTGTCCTCCTCCAGCACATAGATCAGCTTGGGGAAGGCCGGGGTGATCCAGACGCCCGCCTCGTTCTTGACGCCCTGATACCGCTGGCGCAGCATCTCCTCAATGATGATGGCAAGGTCGCTCTTGAGGCGCTGGTTTTCGCCGGCCTCGTTCAGGTACATGAACACCGTGATAAAGGGGGCCTGGCCGTTGGTGGTCATCAGGGTGACGACCTGGTACTGGATGGTCTGAACGCCGCGCTTGATCTCCTCCCGCAGGCGATCCTCCACCACCTGGGAGAGCTGCGCCTCGGTGGGGGCGATGTTCAGCTCCCGCATCTCGGCTTCCACGTCGCGGCGGATCTTTTTGCGGCTGATGTCCACAAAGGGGGCCAGATGGGTCAGGCTGATGCTCTGGCCGCCGTACTGGTTGGAGGCCACCTGCGCGATGATCTGGGTGGCGATGTTGCAGGCCGTGGAGAAAGAATGCGGCTTTTCGATCAGAGTGCCGCTGATGACGGTGCCGTTCTGCAGCATGTCCTCCAGGTTGACAAGGTCGCAGTTGTGCATATGCTGGGCGTAGTAGTCGGCGTCATGAAAGTGGATGATGCCCTCCTCGTGCGCCTTGACGATGTCGGCGGGCAGCAGCATCCGCATGGTCAGATCCTTGGAGATCTCGCCGGCCATATAGTCGCGCTGCACCGAGTTGACGGTGGGGTTTTTGTTGGAGTTCTCCTGCTTGACCTCCTCGTTGTTGCACTCGATCAGGGAGAGAATGCGGTCGTCGGTGGTGTTGTGGGTGCGGCGCAGGCTCTGCACATAGCGGTAGGTGATGTATTTGCGCGCCACCTTGTAGGCGCCCGCCGCCATGATCTGATCCTCCACGAGGTCCTGGATCTCCTCCACGCTCATGGCGTGGGGGCGCCGGGCGCAGTTGTCCTTCACAACGTCCGCAATGTGAAAAATCTTTTCCTGGGTCAGGCGCTCGTCCTCCGCCACCACGTTGTTGGCCTTGGTGACCGCCGCAATGATCTTGGAAATATCGAACACAGCTTCGCTGCCGTTGCGCTTGATGATCTTCATAGCCGCTGATTCTCCTCTTACTTCTCATATTCACTGGTTGTATTACCGCGACGAATTATAACATGGCGTATAATCTCTTCGCGGCGAGCAAGATTATCTTACCGCGCCGGGCCGGGAAAGTCAAGGCAATAAACCACTATATCTTGTGCAAAAAACGGAAGGAATACGCAATATTTGCCACAAAGCACGCCGGTACGTCAAAGTTTTGGCTGACGAATTTCCGGCTTGAATTTTGTGTATTTTTGGTCGATATTGTAAATTGAACGCTGCATGGCCCAAAAACCGCTGCGCGCCCGGCGGGGCTTCTTGCTTTTGGGGGTGGGGTCTGGTATACTGCAACCAGGCTTAAGCAAACTGCGGCTGCCCGGGCGGGCGGCCCGCAACACAAGATATGGGGGTGCGCCGCCGCGTATGCCCCCGGCAAGGAAGGCAGACCATGAACTACGCAAACATCAAATACTGCGATATCGCCAACGGGGAGGGGGTGCGCACCTCGCTGTTTGTATCGGGCTGCACGTTGCACTGCCCCAACTGCTTTAATAAGGTGGCGTGGGACTTTGACTACGGCGCCCCCTTTGACAAGCAGGTGCGCAACGAGATCCTGGCCAGCCTCAAGCCCGGCTATATCGATGGGCTTTCGGTGCTGGGGGGCGAGCCGTTTGAGCCGCGCAACCAGCGGGGGCTGGTGGGCTTTCTGCACGATGTGAAGGTGCTGTACCCGGCCAAGACGATCTGGTGCTACACCGGCCACGTCTACGAGAGCGACCTTCTGGCCGGGGGCTCCGCCCGCTGCGAGGTCACCGACGAGATGCTTTCCTACATCGATGTCCTGGTGGACGGCGCCTTTGTGGAGGCGCAGCACGACATCACGCTGCGGTTCCGCGGTTCGGCCAACCAGCGGCTGCTTGATCTGAACAGGACCCGCGCGGCGGGCCGCGCGGTACTCTGGCAGGACGACCCCGTTTTTGCCAGCCATGAGATGAAATAGCCAAAAAAACAGATGTTTTTTTGCCAAAACCGCGCGCAGAGGCGGCGGAAACGGCCAAACCGGCTTGTTTTTTGCCCCAAAGCGTGGTATACTGGCAGCATTCTTCCATAGGCGACGAGAGGGGAGTTCCGAAACATGGCATTGCTTGGACGTTTGGTTCCGGTTTTGATCGGCGCTGCCGCAGGCTGCGCCGCCGTACTGCTGGCGCAGCAGTACGACCGACACCATACGCATACCGAGGGCCCGGAGGCAGACCGTTCTGCCGCCGAGGCCCCGCAAGCCGCGCCTGTTTCCGAGGTCCCGCAGCCATCGGAGGAAGAAACGGTCGTGTACCCCGCCCCGCGCGGGGACGACCTGCCAAACCCCAACCCGGTGGCGGATACCGCCGCCAAGGCCCCCCTTGTGGACGGCAAGATCGATGTGACGCAGATAGCGTCCGCCGCGGATTTTGCTGACTGGGATGAGTTTGGCTGTCAGGGATGACCGGGTTTTCGCACAGGCGCTGCCTTGTACCTTTGGTGCAGGGCGCGCCTGTTTTTTGTTGGCGGCCGTTCCGGCCGCGGCGCTTTTGGGCGGTATCCACGAAAAACGGGGAACAAACCGGCCATTTCAACACTTTTCCGCTTTACAACTTTACTGCACAAAAGTATACTGAAGAAGAAGCAAAAGACCGCCTGCGCGGCCAAAGGGCGCGGCGGCAACAACAAAGGGGTAGGAATTGTATGGAAATCGATCTTTCTGGGTTCAGGCCGGCGGAGCGGGCCACCCTGCGGCTGCGGCTGCTGTACGAGCAGGCGGGCTACCGCCAGTACCGGATGTCCCGCTTTGAGGAGTATGCCCTGTATCAGGAAAACCGCAGCTTTTTATCGGACGAGCAGGTCATCACCTTCACCGATCTGGACGGGCATCTGCGGGCCATCAAGCCGGACGTGACCCTCTCCATCGCCAAAAACGCCCAGCCCGCGCCCGGAGACTGCAAAAAATACTATTATAATGAAAACGTCTACCGCCCCAGCCGGGAAAGCCATACCTTTGCCGAGATCCGGCAGATGGGGCTGGAATGCCTGGGCGCCGTGACCCCGGCCCGCCAGGCCGAGGTGGTGCGGCTGGCCTGCCGCAGCCTGGCCGCGCTGGAGGTTCCGTTTGTGCTGGAGCTCAGCCACATGGGCTTTATCCAGGCGCTGCTGGACGCGCTTGGCGCGCCCGAGGCGGCCCGGCCCCGGCTGCTGGCCCTTCTGCGGGACAAAAACGGCCATGAAATGCGCGCCGAGGCGCGGCGGGTCGGCCTGACCGAGGCCGACGCCGACGCGCTGTGCGCCCTGCTTGCCCTGCACGGGCCGCTGGGCGCCACGCTGGTGCAGGCCCAGAAAAGCTGCCGGTGCGAGGGGCAGCGGGCCGCGCTGGCCGAGCTGACCGCCCTGCAGAACGATCTGGGCGAGGATGGCCGCGGCACCGTGCTGGACCTGAGCCTGGCCGGGGACATGGAGTATTACAACGGCCTGGTGTTTACCGGCTACCTGGCCGGGGTGCCGCGCGCCGTGCTGAAGGGCGGCCGGTACGATTTTTTGATCCGCCGCTTCACGCCCGGCGCGGCCGCGCTGGGGTTTGCCCTGTATCTGGACGAGCTGGACCGGCTGGAAGCCCCCCAGCCCCCCGTGCAGCGTGGCCAGACCGACCGGGTGTGGCTGAACGTGGCCCTGCCCAAGGGGCGGCTGGGGGATAAGGCCTACGCCCTGCTGGCCGGGGCCGGGTACGGCTGCGACGAGGATTACAACGAGACGCGCAAGCTGGTGGTGGAAAACCCCGCGGCGGGCATCCGCTATTTTCTTGTCAAGCCCAGCGATGTCGCCATCTATGTGGAGCATGGCGCGGCGGACATCGGGATCGTGGGCAAGGATATCCTGGCCGAATCGGGCGCCGATGTGTTTGAGCTGCTGGATACCGGGATGGGCAGATGCCGGATGTGCGTGGCGGGCCCCCGGGACTTTGCGGACGACGAAAGCCGCGCTTTGCGGGTGGCCACCAAGTTTGTGAACATCGCCCGCGCCCACTACGAGGCGCAGGGCCGGGACATCGACATCATCAAGCTGAACGGCTCCATCGAGCTGGCGCCGATTTTGGGGCTGTCCGATGTGATCGTGGATATCGTGGAGACGGGCACCACCCTCAGGGAGAACGACCTGGCGGTGCTGGAAGAATTCATGCCCATCTCGGCGCGGTTCATCGCCAACCGGGCCAGCTACAAGTTCAAGTACCGGGAGCTTAACGCCCTGCTGGAAAAAATGAAGGAGGCACTTGCCCAATGATTCGCCTGTATGAATTTGACGCCCTGAAACCCGAGGAAATCCTGAACCGCGACCTGCGCGCCGAGGCCGACGTGGAGGCCGCCGTGGATGCCATCATCGCCGATGTGCGCGCCCGCGGGGACGATGCGCTGCGCATGTACGCCCAAAAGTTCGACCATGCCGCCCTGACCGGGCTGCAGGTCAGCCGGCAGGAGATCGACGAGGCGTTTGCGGCCTCCGACCCCGCCTTCCTGGAGACGCTGCGGATGGCCGCCGCCAACATCCGGGCTTTCCATGCGCAGCAGGTCCACAAGAATTTTGTGATGACCGATACCCCCGGCATCGTGCTGGGGCAAAAATACACCCCCATCGAGCGGGTGGGCGTCTATGTGCCGGGCGGCACGGCGGCCTACCCCTCCACGGTGCTGATGGACGTGCTACCCGCCAAGGTGGCCGGCGTTTCCGAGATCGTGATGACCACCCCGGCCGGGCCGGACGGCAAGATCAACCCCGCCATCCTGGCCGCCGCCGCCATTGCGGGCATTGATAAAATTTTCAAGACCGGCGGCGCCCAGGCCGTGGCGGCGCTGGCCTACGGCACGGCCAGCATCCCGGCGGTGGACAAGATCGTAGGCCCCGGCAACATCTATGTGGCCACCGCCAAGCGGAAGGTGTTCGGCAAGGTGGGCATCGATATGATCGCGGGGCCGTCGGAAATTCTGGTGCTGGCGGACGGCAGCTGCAACCCCGCCTGGGTGGCCGCGGATCTTCTCAGCCAGGCCGAGCATGACCGGCTGGCCAGCCCCGTGCTGGTGACCGACAGCCGCGCGCTTGCCCTGGCCGTGCAGGCCGAGCTGGAACGCCAGATCCCGCTGCTGCCCCGGGCGGCCATCGCCCGCGCCAGCGTGGACGCCAACGGCAAGATCATTGTGACGGACGACATGGCCCGCGCCGTGGAGGCCGTCAACACGATCGCGCCCGAGCATCTGGAAATCTGCGTGGACGACCCCTTCGCCCTGCTCAATTCCATCCGCAACGCGGGCAGCATCTTTTTGGGCAAAAACGTGCCCGAGGCCCTGGGCGATTACTTCGCCGGGCCCAACCACACCCTGCCCACCAGCGGCACGGCGCGGTTTTCCAGCCCCCTGGGCGTGGACGATTTTGTTAAAAAATCCAGCTTCCTTTATTATACGCGGGACGCGCTGGGCAAGGTGCAGGGCCGCATCGCGGATTTTGCCGAGCATGAGGGGCTGCACGCCCACGCCAAGAGCGTGACCATCCGCTTTGAGGAGCCGTAAGCGCGGCACAAAGAAAGGAAAAAACGATGAGCCGTTATTTTACCGCCACGCTGGCCGCGCTGGAGCCCTACGCCCCCGGCGAGCAGCGCAAGATGGAAAACCTTGTCAAGCTCAACGCCAACGAAAACCCCTACCCGCCTGCGCCCGGCGTGGCGGCGGCGGTGGCGGCCGCGGTGCCGGGGCTTCGGCTGTACTCCGATCTGAAGGAGGAAAAGCTCTGCGCAGCCATCGCCCGGCACTGGGGCGTATCGCCCGGGAACGTGCTGTGCGGCAACGGCAGCGACGAAAATCTGCTGCTGGCCATCCGCGCCTTCTGCGATGGGGAACACCCGCTGGCTTTTGCCGATATCACCTACAGCTTCTATCCGGTTTTGTGCAATCTTTTGCACGTTCCCACCCATATTCTGCCGCTGGAACCTGATTTTTCGCTTGATCTGGCGAAATACCGGCATCTTGGGCAGACGATTGTCCTTGCCAATCCCAACGCCCCCACCGGCCTGTCGGCGCCTGCGGCGCAGATCGAGGAGGTGGTGCGCACAAACCCGGACAATGTGGTGATTGTGGACGAGGCGTATGTGGATTTTGCGCCCCCCGGCACCTCCTGCGTGCCGCTGACCGCCCGCTACGAAAACCTGCTGGTCGTGCAGACCTTCTCCAAGTCCCGCAATCTGGCCGGGGCGCGGCTGGGCTTCTGCATCGGCAGCCCGGCGCTGATCGCGGATATGAACCGGGTCAAGTTCAGCTACAGCCCCTACAACGTCAACGCCCTCAGCGAGGCCGCCGGCGTTGCCGCCATGGAGGACGGGGCGTATTTTGCCGCTGCGGTGACAAAAATTTGCGCCACCCGCGCCAATACCCTGGCCGGGCTGCGGGCGCGGGGTTTTACGGCGGCCGATTCCGCAACCAACTTTGTGTTCGCCACCCGCCCGGACACGGACTGCGCCGCCCTGTTTGCCGCGCTGCGGCAGCGCGGGGTGCTGGTTCGCCGGTTCGACGCCCCCCGCATCGACCGATACCTGCGCGTCACCATCGGCACCGACGCGCAGATGGACCGCTTTTTTGCCGAGCTTGACCGATTGCTGTGACCGAAAGGGGAATCGCCATGATCGCCATTGTGGATTACGGGGTGGGCAACCTGTTCAGCCTGTCGTCCAGCCTGCAAAGCCTTGGGCTGGAAACGACCGTCACCCGCGAAGCCGAGGCCCTGCGCCGGGCCAGCCACATCGTGCTGCCGGGGGTGGGCGCCTTTGCGGACGCCATCCAAAAGCTGACCGCCACGGGGCTGGTGCCGGTGCTGCGGGCGCAAAGCCAAAAAAAGCCGCTGCTGGGCATCTGCCTGGGGATGCAGCTTTTGTTTGACGCCAGCTATGAGTACGGCCGCCACGCCGGGCTGGGCCTGGTGCCCGGCGAGGTCTGCCCGCTGGCGCCCGATCTGACAGACCCCGCGCTCAAGGTGCCGCACATCGGCTGGAACGCGCTCGCAATCCTGCCGGGGCGGCAGGACGACCCCCTGTTCCGCTACATCCAAAACGGCGCCTACGTCTATTACGTCCACAGCTATTACGCCAAAAACTGCGCGGCCAGCACCCTGGCCACCAGCGATTACAGCCTGCCCGTGACCGGCGTGGTCAAAAACGGGCTGGTGTACGGCACCCAGTTCCACCCGGAAAAATCCGGCGATGCCGGGCTGCGGCTGCTCAAGGCTTTCAGCGAACTGTGAGAGGGGAAAAACCATGAATCTGTTTCCGGCAATCGATCTTCAGGGCGGGCAGGCCGTCCGGCTTTATCAGGGAGATTACGACCAGATGACCGTCTACAATGCCGATCCCGTCGCCCAGGCGGCGGCCTTTGCGGCGGCGGGCGCCCGGTATCTCCATGTCGTCGATCTGGACGGCGCCCGGGACGATACCACGGCCAACCGGCAAACCATCGCGGCCATCGCCCGGCAGGGCGGGCTGTACATCGAGGTGGGCGGCGGCATCCGGGACCAGGCGCGCATCGAGCAATACCTGACGCTGGGGGTGGACCGCTGCATCCTTGGCACCGCGGCCGTGCGGGACTTCCCGTTCGCGGCCCGGATGGCGCGCCAATACGGCGACCGCATCGCCGTGGGCGTCGACATGCGGGACGGCCTGGTGGCCGTGAACGGCTGGAAGGAAGTTACCCCGGAGCCGGGCGTTGCTTTCTGCCGCCGCTGCGCCGAGGCCGGCCTGCGTGCGGTCATTGCCACCGATATCTCCCGCGACGGTACGCTGCAGGGCACCAACCTGGAACTGTACCGCGCGCTGCTGCAAATTCCGGGTCTGGCCGTCACGGCCTCCGGCGGCATTGCCCGGATGGAGGAGCTGGAAACGCTGCGGGCCATGGGCTGCCACGCGGCCATTCTGGGCAAAGCCATCTACACCGGCACGATCGATCTGGCAAAGGCTGTGCGCCTGTATCAGTCGTAAAGGAGGATTTGCAGGAATGATTACCAAACGTATTATCCCCTGCCTTGACGTCAAAAACGGCCGGGTGGTCAAGGGCGTCAATTTTGCCGGCCTGCAGGATATGGCCGACCCCGTTGCAATGGCCCGCTTTTACAACGCCGCCGGCGCCGACGAGCTGGTTTTTTACGATATCACGGCCAGCGTGGAGGGCCGCGGCCTGTTTACCGATATCCTGCGCCGGGTGGCCTCGGAAATTTTTATCCCCCTCACGGTGGGGGGCGGCATCAACGCGCCGGAGGACTTTGACCGGGTGCTGAAATGCGGCGCCGACAAGGTCAGCGTCAACTCGGGCGCCATCAAAAACCCGGGGCTGATTGCGGCGGCGGCCCAGAAGTACGGCAACCAGTGCGTGGTGCTTTCCACCGATATCCGCCGCGTGGACGGCGTTTTCCGGCTGTTTGCCAAGGGCGGGCGGGAAAACACCGGCATCGACGCGCTGGACTGGATCGAGCAGGGGGTGCGCAGCGGCGCCGGGGAACTTGTGATCAACTCCATCGATACCGACGGCGTGAAAAACGGCTTTGACCTGGAACTGCTGGACGCCGTGGCCGCGCGGGTCAGCGTGCCGATCATCGCCTCCGGCGGCGCCGGGAAAAAAGAGGATTTTGCCGAGCTTTTCCGCCATCCGGGCATCGATGCCGGGCTGGCCGCCAGCATCTTCCACACAAAGCAGGTCGAGATCGGCCCGCTCAAGCGGTATCTGCGGGCGCAGGGGGTCGAGATGCGGCTGTAACGCGCGTTTTTTGGCCCGGCGGCGCAAAAACCATTGCAAAAAACGCCGGGGTAGGCTAAACTTAACACAGAACAGAATGTCAGGAGTACCGTAGCTTATGGAAATGATCGAAAATTCCAAGACTTTGCAATTTGACGCCCAGGGGCTGATTCCCGCCATCGTGCAGGATCACTACACCAAGGAAGTGCTGACCCTTGCCTACATGAACGCCGAGACGCTGGCCCTTACAATTGCGGAGGGGCGCACCGTGTTCTACAGCCGCAGCCGCCGGGAGATCTGGCGCAAGGGCGAGACCAGCGGCAACGTGCAGCGGGTGGTTTCCATCACGGCCGATTGCGACAAGGACGCCCTGGTGGTGGACGTTGTCAAAAGCGGCCCCGCCTGCCACACCGGCGCCGAGAGCTGCTTCTTTAACCCGGTCTACGTCTCGGACGAGCTGAAACAGTTTACCTGGCAGGGGCTGTACGAGCTGATCGAGGGGCGCAGGCAGAACCCGCAGGAGGGCAGCTACACCAGCTACCTGTTTGACAAGGGGCTGGAAAAAATCCTGAAGAAGGTGGGCGAGGAATCCACCGAGGTCATCATCGCGGGCTCCAAGCGCGACCGCGCCGAGACGATCTACGAGATCAGCGACCTGGCCTACCATGTGATGGTGCTGATGATCGAGCTGGGCATCTCGGTGGAGGATATCACGCGCGAGCTGGAAAAACGTCATGTCATCGACCATAAAGTAAAGCAGGAGAGGATGCAGTAATGGCGGCGGAGTATATGCTGAGTTCGGTTCACACCCACTCAAAGCTTTGTGACGGCAAAAACACCCTGGACGAGATGGCGGTGGCCGCCTGGCGGGCCGGGCTGAAAACGCTGGGCTTTTCCGGCCACGCCAACACCCCCTGCGACCTGGAATACTGCATGACGCCCGACCGCATGGCCCGCTACAAGGGCGAGGTGGCCCGCCTGCAAAAACAGTACGCGGGCAAGCTGGACATCCTGTACGGCATCGAGTGGGACTTGTTCTCCGACGCGAACCCGGCGGCCTACGATTACTGGGTCGGCAGCGTGCATTATGTGCGCGGCCCCAAAACCGGCCGTTTCTATGAGATCGACTGGCGGGAAACCGACCTGGCCGCCTGCATCCGGGATGACTTTGACGGCGACGGCCTGGCCGTGGCCGAGGCCTACTTTGCCAACGTGGCCAAGGTGGCGGAGAAAAAACCGACGATCCTGGGCCATTTTGACCTGATTAAAAAAATCAACGGCAACGGCGCCTTTTTTGACGAGGAAAGCCCCCGTTACCTGGCCGCCGCCCGCGACGCCCTGATGACGGCCGCCCGCTGCCGCTGTGTGCTGGAAGTGAACACCGGCGCGGTTTACCGCGGTTTCCGCAAGGACTTTTTCCCCGGCGCGGCCATCCTGCGGGAATGGCTGCCCCTGGGCGGCAACGTGGTGCTTACCGCCGACGCGCACGACACCGCGGCGCTGACCTTTGGCTTTGCGCAGGCCGCCGCCCAGCTGAAGGAACTTGGCTACGGAAAAGTGCTGGTGCTGGGCAAAAACGGCTTTACACCCTGCGCGCTGTAAGCGGCGCAAAGGTCCCGGCGGGATTTGCCGGAAAAAGCATACGGAGGCCGGGCGGTGCAAAACCGCCCGGTTTTTTGCAAAAAACGGTTTTGCGCTGTATTTTTGCCCTTCCTGCGTGGGATCCTTGCGCAAACGGTAAAAATGTGGTATGCTATTGCTTATAATGCGCGCATGGGCGCTCCCGGCGGAGCGCGGCGCGCCAATCTATAACGAAAGTAGAGTTGATTTTTTCTTCCATGGACGATGGCAGTAGTATCCCCTTAATTACCGCGCTGGTTTTGCTGGTGACCCTTTCCGCCTTCTTTTCCGCCTCGGAGACGGCGTTCTCCTCCCTCAACATGATCCGGCTCAAAAGCCGGGCCGACAGCGGGGACGACGCCGCCAGGCGGGTGCAGGCCCTGGCAAGCCGGTACGACAGCCTGCTTTCCACCATCCTGATCGGCAACAACATTGTCAACATCGGGGCGGCCTCCATCGGCACCATCCTGTTCACCCGCTTTGTCAGCGCGGATTACGGCGCCTCCCTCTCCACCGTGGTGCTGACGCTGGTGGTGCTGATTTTTGGCGAGATCACCCCCAAAAGCCTGGCCAAGGAGATGCCGGAAAAGTTTGCCACGGCCTTTGCCCCGGCGCTTGGCCTGCTGGTGGTTCTGTTTACCCCGGCCAACGCGGTGTTTGGCGCCTGGAAGCGCTTTTTGCAGCGTCATTTCCACAGCGAGGAGAACGACGGCATCACCGAGGGCGAGCTGATGACGATGGTCAGCGAGGCCGAAAACGACGGCGGCCTGACCGGGCGGGAGAGCGAGCTGATCCGCAGCGCCATCGAGTTTGACGATGTGGAGGTCGAGGAAGTGCTGACCCCCCGCGTGGATGTGGCAGCCGTCCGGGACGATGTATCGATGGAAGAACTGGCGGATGCGTTCAGCGAATCGGGCTATTCCCGCCTGCCCGTCTACCACGAGACGATCGACAACATCATCGGCGTGGTGCATGAGAAAGATTACTATATTGCCCGCCGCAAGGGCAGCGTACAGATCGACGAGCTGATCACCCCCACCCTGTACACGACCGGCAGCACCCAGATCTCCGAGCTGCTGCGCACGCTGCGGGAGCAGCACCACCACCTGGCCGTGGTGGTGGACGAGTACGGCGGCACCGAGGGCATTGTGACGCTGGAGGATATTCTGGAGGAGCTTGTCGGCGAGATATGGGACGAACACGACGAGGCCACCGAGGAGTTCCGCCCCCAGAGCAACGGCACCTGGCTGATTTCGGGCGCGGCCAGCGTGGACGATCTGTTTGAAAAGCTCTCCATCCCCGAGGACGACGACATCGATTCGGTGACGGTGAGCGGGCTGGTGCAGGAAAAAACCGGGCATCTGCCCAAGGTGGGCGATCATTTCCGGCTGGATCGGTTTGAGGGCGTCGTCACCAAGACGGCCCACCGCCGCGTGCTGGAGGTCAGTATGCGGGACGCCGCCAAGGCCGACGCCTCCGGCGCGGGGCGCGGGCAGGGGGACGGCCGGCTGGATTTTCCGCTGCTGCGCGCCCCCCGCGACGACCGCGAGGAAAAAGAGAACCGCAAACTGTTGTAAGCCGCCGCAACCGGCGCCGCAAAAAGGCGGCGCGGCCCAAGCCAAGCAAAAACCCCCGCCCCGGCGTTACGCCGAGGCGGGGGTTTTGTTTGGCCTGGAGGCCGTGGGGGCGGGGTTACTTGGCGTACTCGGTAGCGCGGCTCTCACGGATCACGTTCACCTTGATCTGGCCGGGGTAATCCAGCTCGTCCTCAATCTTGTGGGCGATGCTGCGGGCCAGCAGGATCACCTGGTCGTCCCCGATCTTATCGGGCTGAACCAGAATGCGCACCTCGCGGCCGGCCTGCACGGCATAGCTGCTTTCCACGCCCTCAAAGCCGTTGCACAGGGCTTCCAGCGTTTCCAGCCGCTTGATATAGCTTTCCATGTTCTCGCGGCGGGCGCCCGGGCGGGCGGCGCTGATGGCGTCGGCGGCCATGATGATGAAGGCCAGCGGCGTTTTGGGCTCCACATCGCCGTGGTGGGCCTCGATGGCATGGATGATGGCGGGGTTTTCCTTGTATTTTTTGCAGATGTCCACGCCGATCTGAACGTGGCTGCCCTCGATCTCGTGGTCAAGCGCCTTGCCGATATCGTGCAAAAGACCCGCGCGGCGGGCCATGGCCACGTTCACGCCCAGCTCGCCCGCCATCAGCCCGGCCAGCCAGGCGACCTCCAGGCTGTGGTTCAGCACGTTCTGGCCGTAGCTGGTGCGGAACTTGAGACGGCCCACCAGCTTGACCAGATCGGGATGCAGGCCGTGGATGCCAAGATCCATCGCGGCGTGCTCGCCCTCCCGCTTCATGGTCAGCTCCAGATCGCGGCGGCACTTGTCCACCGTTTCCTCGATGCGGGCGGGGTGGATGCGTCCGTCGGCGATCAGGCGCTCCAGCGCCATCCGGGCCACCTCGCGGCGGGTCTGGTCGAAGCTGGAAAGAGTGATGGCCTCGGGCGTATCGTCGATGATCAAATCGCAGCCCGTCGCGGTTTCCAGCGCGCGGATGTTGCGGCCCTCGCGGCCGATGATCCGGCCTTTCATCTCATCGCTGGGCAGCGGCACCACCGATACGGTGGCCTCGCTGGTGGCGTCGGCGGCGCAGCGGGCGATGGCCTGACCCACCAGCTCCCGCGCGATGCTGTCGCACTGATCCTTCATGTTTGTCTCGTAGGCGGATACGCGCATGGCCTTTTCATGGGTCAGGGCGTCGTCCAGCTGCTTGAGCAGCACGGCGCGGGCATCCTCCTGCGTCATGGCGGCGATGGTTTCCAGCTTTTCGGTCTGGCGCAGTTTGAGCTGCTCCAGCTCGTCCAGGCGGGCCTCCACCAGCTCGGCGCGCTGCTTGAGGTCCTCCTCCTTCTTTTCCATCGCGGCGGTGCGCTTGTCCAGCGCCTCCTCCTTCTGGTCGATCCGGCGTTCCTGCCGGGTTACCTCGGCGCGGCGATCCTTGATTTCCCTGTCGGCGTCGGCTTTCAGCTTGAATGCCTCGTCCTTGGCTTCGATGATGGTTTCTTTACGCTTTTGTTCGGCGGTCTTGATGGCCTCGTTGACCAACCGCTTGGCCTCCTCCTCGGCACTGCCGAGTTTGGCTTCCGCGGTCTTTTTGCGGTGCAGGGAGCCCAGCACAAAACAAACGGCCCCGCATACAGCAGCAACAACCAGGACCACCACCACCATTGCGATGATGGGCACCATAGTGTTCACTCCTTCGGTTTCATTTTTTGTAAACCTGAAGGGTCGCTGCCCGCGGGGCGCGCATCTTTTCAACCGTTATAAGATTTGTAGGAACCTTTGCCCGGCTGGCTGCCGGAAAAAACGGGGCACTTGTCCCTTCGTCCGCCGCAAAAACAGGCGCGGCAAAAAAAGGGCGTTTCAGCCCGATCTTATAAAGAAAAATTAAGGCCATACGGCCGTCATATCCGAAAAGAAGAACGCAGCGGGGCAACAGCCCTTTGTATACTAACCTAATTTTATCTGGATTTGTAAGAATTGTCAAGAAATTGTTACAAACCGCTCAAAAATTTGACAAACGTTAAAATTGTTCCTTTACAGGTTCTTTTTTTGCGTTTTTTGCCGTTCGGCGGTTGACTTCCCGCCGCGCACGGGCTAAAATACAGATAATCCCATCTCGCAAAAGCATCGATGCGGACAAACGGAACGGCTGCCGGCGCAGCAGAGAGAGCCGCCGCCCCCCCTGGGGCGCGCTGAAAGCGGCTTTGCCAGGCTGCCGTTCTTACCACCGCGGAGCGCAGGGGCGAACCCCTGCCGGGGCCGGCCCGTTAGCGCCGGATACGAAGCGGCGCCCCCGGCGGCCGGCACGGCCGGCGAAGGGCGCAATTCGGGTGGAACCATGGAGCGACTTTTCAACTGCTTCATCCCGTTGTAGTGATATGCTACGGGGTGGGGCGGTTTTTTGTTCTGCCCATCCACGGCGGAACGGCATCCCCGGGGTCGGCGCGGCCCTGCAACAACCCGGAGGCCGAAAGGCCCGGAAACAGAAAGAGAGGTAACCCCCCATGAAAGTGATTTACAACGACGGCACGGTCAAGGAGTGCCCGCAGGAGGAAGAACTGCATGTGATCCGCCACACGGCGGCCCATGTGATGGCGCAGGCCATCAAGCGGCTGTACCCCCAGGCGGACTTTGCCTTCGGCCCCGCAACCGAGAACGGCTTCTACTACGATGTCGATCTGGGCGATGCCAAGCTGACCGACGAGGATCTGGCGGCCATCGAGAAGGAAATGAAGAAGATCACCAAGGAAAATCTTCCCATCAAGCCCTTCATCCTGCCCCGGCCCGAGGCCATCCGGCTGATGGAGGACCGCAAGGAAAAGTACAAGGTGGAGCATATCGGCGATCTGCCGGAGGACGCCGTCATCAGCTTTTACCAGCAGGGCGAGTACATTGATATGTGCGTGGGCCCCCACCTGACCTACACCAAGGGGCTGAAGGCCTTTAAGATCACCCAGCAGTCGGGCGCGTACTGGCGCGGCGACAAGGCCAACAAGATGCTGACCCGCATCAACGGCATCGCCTTCCGCAGCCAGGAGGAGCTGGACGCCCATCTGGCCCTGCTGGAGGAGGCCGCCCGCCGCGACCACCGCAAGCTGGGCCGGGAGATGGGGCTGTTCGCCTTCCGGGACGAGGCGCCCGGCTTCCCGTTCTACCTGCCGGGCGGAATGATCCTCAAGAACGCCCTGATCGAGTATTGGCGCCAGGTTCACAAAAAGTGGGATTACCTGGAGATTTCCACCCCGCAGATCATGCGGCGGACCTTGTGGGAGACCTCCGGCCACTGGGATCACTACAAAGAGAATATGTACACGACGGTCATCGACAGCGAGGACTTTGCCATCAAGCCGATGAACTGCCCCGGCAGCATTCTGGTGTATGAACTGGAGCCCCACAGCTACAAGGAGCTGCCCCTGCGCTACGGCGAGCTGGGCATCGTCCACCGGCACGAGCTTTCGGGCGCGCTGCACGGGATGTTCCGCGTTCGCTGCTTCACCCAGGACGACGCCCACATCCTGCTGGCGAAGGATCAGATCAAGAGCGAGGTCGTCCGCATCGCCCAGCTGCTGGACGAGGTGTACAGCCTGTTCCATCTGCCGTATACCATCGAGCTTTCCACCATGCCGGAAGACCATCTCGGCTCGGTGGAGGATTGGGACACCGCCACCGGCGCGCTGGCCGACGCCATCACCTCGATCGGCAAGACCTATGCGGTCAACCCCGGCGACGGCGCCTTCTACGGCCCCAAGCTGGACTTCCACATCCGGGATTCCCTGGGCCGCGAATGGCAGTGCGGCACCATCCAGCTGGACTACCAGCTGCCCGGCCGGTTCGATCTGACCTACACGACGCCGGAGGGCGGCAAGGAATGCCCGGTCATGATCCACCGCGTCGTGTTTGGCTCCATCGAGCGGTTCATCGGCATTTTGACCGAGCATTACGCGGGCAAGTTCCCGACCTGGCTGGCCCCCATCCAGGTCAAGACGCTGCCTGTGTCCGAAAAGACGATGGCGTACGCCACCCAAGTCAACGAGAAGCTCAAGGCGGCGGGCGTCCGCGCTGTGCTGGACGCCAGCAATGAAAAGATCGGCTACAAGATCCGGGAGGCCCAGCAGGTGGACCGCGTGCCCTATATGCTGGTGCTGGGCGCCAAGGAGGCCGAGGCGGGCAACATCAGCGTGCGCGACCGCACGGGCGCGACCGCCGAAATGTCGCTGGACGAGTTCCTGGCCAAGGTGACCGGGGAGATCGCCGCGCGCAAATCCTGAGGCCCCCCCGGAAGCCGCCGCGGCGGATGCTCTGGCGGAGCTTTCGCGCGGGGGCGGGGATTGCCCTGCGCCAAAAAGCATAAGGCGCAGGGGATAAGGCAAGATTTTTTCAAACAGCCCCGGGCGGAACGCCGAAAAAACGTTCCGCCCGGGGCTGTTTGCCGTGGGCCGCAGGGCGCCGGGGCGCTTATCCCGGCAGGGCCAGCGCGCGGCCGTCCAGCACGGCGCCGGTCAGGCGGTCGCCGTCGTAGGTGAGGGCCAGATGGAAAAACGGCGCGTTCTGCGCCAGCAGCGCCAGAAAAAGCCTGTCGCCCTGCCAGAGCGGCAGCGTGCCGATCGAGGCGACCGGCACCCAGCGCAGATCGCCCTCCGGGCAGTCCGGCAGGACGGCGGGCGCCGCAAAATCCCGGCACAAAAACAGGTGCATCCGCTCGGGCGGCCAGGGCGCGCAGAAAAAATCCACGATGCCGCGGTATTCCGGGCGGCGCATCGTGCAGCCCGTTTCCTCCCGCACCTCGCGCAAAGCGCAGGCCAGGGCGTCCTCGCCCGGTTCAAACTTGCCGCCCACGCCGATCCACTTGTCCCGGTTGACATCCTTCCGCTTTTTGACCCGGTGCAGCATCAGATAACAGCCGTCCCGCTCCAGATAGCAAAGGGTGGTTTGCAAAAGCGCCATAAGGTTTACCTCCTGCCGCCCGGTTGCCCCCGGCGGTGCGCCGGTCCCGGAAAGCCCGTTTTTGCGGTTTGCGGTTTTTGGCCTGGTTTGGCCTGCTTTAAATTGTACGGCGCGGCGGAAAATTTTTCAAGCGGCTGCGGCCGAGTAAGAATATTTGGGCACGCGCACGGCAAACTATTTTAAAAGGAAAAAAACGCCAGGGAGGATTTTGCCGTATGAAAGCAACCGGGATCGTGCGCCGCATCGATGAGCTGGGCCGGGTGGTCATCCCCAAGGAAATCCGCCGCACCCAGCGCATCCGCCAGGGCGACGCGCTGGAAATTTTTACCGCCGACGAGGGCGAGGTCGTCTTTAAAAAGTACTCGCCCCTGATGGGCCTGCAGGAGCTGGCCGCCGCCTATGCCGAGGTGTTGGGCAAAAACCTTGGCCTGCCCGTGCTGATCTGCGACAGGGAGCGGGCGCTGGCCGTGGCAGGGCTGCCCCGGAAGGATATCCCCGATGCGCCGGTCAGCACTGGGCTGGAAAAACTGCTGATGGCCCGCAGCGTCTACCTTGCGCCCGAGGATGCCGCCCGCCGCATCCGCCCCTGGGAGAAATCCGACAAGGCGGTGCTGTGCGCCGCCCCCATCCTTGTGCAGGGGGATGTGGAGGGCGGCGTCTGCCTGCTGGGCGGCCTGCCCGCCCCCGCGCCCGGCGCCGAGCAGAGCCGCGCCGCGGGCATCGCCGCCGCCTTTTTTGCCCGCTGGATGGCCGAATGACCGCATCCGCCGCCCGTTTTTGCCGCCCGCCGCCGGCTGCGGGCGGCTTTTGTTTTGCGCATTGCCCCCTTTGTGACGAAACTGTTAAACTTTGCCCGCCGCCCCAAACTTTTTTGAAAAAACCCTTGACAGGGGGCCGGACTGGAATATAATAGACTTAGCACTCTGGAAGATGGAGTGCTAAAACAGGCAAAGGGGGCGGGGCGCAATGCCGATGGACGCGCGCAAGCAGCGGATATTGGAAGCCATTGTGGCGCTGTATGCGCTGGATGGCGAGCCCGTGGGCTCCGGCCTGCTGGCAAGCTATTTTGACATGGCGGTGTCCAGCGCCACCCTGCGCAACGAGATGGCCGCCCTTACCCGGCTGGGGCTGCTGGAGCAGCCGCACACCAGCGCGGGGCGGGTACCCAGCCCGCAGGGCTACCGCTATTATCTCGATCATCTTTTGGAGGCCCCGGCCAACAGCCTTCTCTCGGAGGAGGACCGCGGCGGCATCGATGAGCTGTTTGCCGCCATGGACGTGGAGCCCGAAAAACTGGCCCAGGGCGCCGCGCGGGCGCTGGCGGATTACACCCGCTGCGCCGCGGTGGCCACCACCCCCCGCGCGGACGATCTGTGCATCGCCCACTTTGAGGTGGTGCAGGTGGGCCGCTACAGCGCCGCGGTGCTGGCCGTTACCAGCGCGGGCGGCGTTCGCACCCGGGTGGCCCGGGTGGACACGGGGCTTTCCCGCAGCGATGCGGTGCAGCTGGCCCAGCTGCTCAACCGCGGGCTGACCTTTGTATCGCCGGACGATCTTACGCCGCTTCTGGTGGGCAGCCTGGCGATGGCGGTGGGCACGCGGTTTGCGCCGGTGCTGGCCGCCGCCGAGGCGCTTGTTCGCGCCCAGCCCACGGCTTACCTGGAGGGCGCGCAGTACCTGGCGCAAAACGCCGACGTGCGCCAAAACCTTGGCGCGCTGCTGGAAATTTTTTCCGACCGCGCCGCGGCCATCGATCTGATCGAGCCGGACTGCGAAAAGATCACCGCCAAGCTGGGGGATGATCTGGACCCGCCCATGCCGGGGCTTTGCATCGTCAGCAAGCATTACCTGCCGGGCGGCGGGCTGACCGGCACCATCGCCCTGATCGGCTCCAGCCGGATGGAATTTCAGCGCCAGATCCCCATTTTGGATCGGTTCGCCGTCAAGCTGGGCCAGAGTATGTCCGGCAAAAAACAGGAGGAACAGACATGAGCGAAGAACGCCAAACCAACGAAGCGCCCCAGGCCGGGCAAACCGCCGGGGCCCAAACGGCGCCCCAGGCGGAACCTGCCGCCGGGCAGACGATAAACCCCGAAACCGACGCCGCAGCAGCGGAGCAACCGACCTGCGGGACGTCCCCGGCGCCGGAAGCCTCCGCCGACCAGGACAGCGCCAGGGAGGCCGCCCCCGAGGCGGCCAGGGAACCTGAGCGCCGGGACTGGTTCGGCCAGAAGGCGCGGGAGGCCGAGGCCCTCAAGGCCAAGCTGGACGCCGCCGAGAAAAAGGCCGGCGACGCGCGCGATCAGCTGCTGCGCACCGCCGCCGAGTACGAAAACTTCCGCAAGCGGAGCGCGCGGGAGGCCGACCAGAAATTCAACGACGGCATCAGCCACGCCGTCACCCAGATCCTGGGCATTCTGGACACCCTGGATATGGCCGCCGACGCCCCCTGCACCGACGAAAACTATAAAAAGGGCGTGGTGATGACGCTGGAAAAGGCCGACAAGGCCCTGCAAAAGCTGAACATCACCGAGATCGAGGCCGAGGGCAAGCCCTTTGACCCCAACCTGATGAACGCCGTGCAGCAGGTTCCCGCCGAAGAAGGCCAGGAGAGCGGCACCGTCGTCAGGGTATTCCAGAAGGGTTACAGGATCGGCGACAAAATCATCCGCCACGCCACCGTTGTGGTGGCCGAATAATCCGCTTTGCATGACCGGGCATCCCCCCGCAGGCCGCCCGTTCAGATAAATCCATTTTGACAATTTCTTTTTTTCAGATAGTTTGAGAGGAGTCTTTTTTATGAGTAAGATTATTGGCATCGACCTTGGCACCACCAACAGCTGCGTGGCCGTCATGGAGGGCGGCGAACCCGTCGTCATCGCCAACTCCGAGGGCGCCCGCACCACCCCGTCCGTCGTCGGCTTTACCAAGACCGGCGAGCGTCTGGTCGGCCAGGTGGCAAAACGCCAGGCCATCACCAACCCCGAGAACACCATCTCGTCCATCAAGCGCAAGATGGGCACCGCCGAAAAAGTGCATGCAGGCGGCAAGGACTACACCCCGGAGGAAATCTCCGCCATGGTGCTGGCCAAACTGAAGGCAGACGCCGAAGCCTACCTGGGCGAGCCCGTCACCGAGGCCGTCATCACCGTGCCTGCCTACTTTAACGACAGCCAGCGCCAGGCCACCAAAAACGCCGGCACCATCGCGGGCCTGAACGTCAAGCGCATCATCAACGAGCCGACCGCCGCTTCGCTGGCCTACGGCATCGACAAGGAAACCGACCAGAAGATCATGGTTTACGACCTGGGCGGCGGCACCTTCGACGTTTCCATCATCGAGATGGGCGACGGCGTGACCGAGGTGCTGGCCACCAACGGCGACACCCGCCTGGGCGGCGACGATTTTGACCAGCGCGTCATCGACTGGATGGCCGAGGACTTCAAGCGCGAGAACAACATCGACCTGCGCCAGGACAAAATGGCCGCCCAGCGGCTGAAGGAAGCCGCCGAGAAAGCCAAGATCGAGCTTTCCAGCGCAACCTCCACCAACATCAACCTGCCCTTTATCACCGCCGACGCCAACGGCCCCAAGCACCTGGACATGACGCTGACCCGCGCCAAGTTCAACGAGCTGACCGCCGATCTGGTCGACCGCACCATGGCCCCCGTCCGCAAGGCGCTGGCCGACGCCGGCCTCAAACCGTCCGACCTCAAGAAGGTTCTGATGGTGGGCGGCTCCACCCGCATTCCGGCCGTTTACGACGCCGTGAAGAAGGAAATGGGCTGCGAGCCCTTCAAGGGCATCAACCCCGACGAGTGCGTGGCCGTGGGCGCCGCCATCCAGGGCGGCGTGCTGCAGGGCGACGTCAAGGGCCTGCTTCTGCTGGATGTGACCCCGCTGTCCCTGGGCATTGAGACGCTGGGCGGCGTATGCACCAAGATCATTGAGCGCAACACCACCATCCCCACCAAAAAGAGCCAGGTGTTCAGCACCGCGGCCGACAACCAGCCCAGCGTGGAAGTGAACGTGCTGCAGGGCGAGCGTGAGTTTGCCCGCGACAACAAGAGCCTGGGCACCTTCCACCTTGACGGCATCGCGCCGGCGCCCCGCGGCGTGCCCCAGATCGAAGTCACCTTCGACATCGATGCCAACGGCATCGTCCATGTTTCGGCCAAGGATCTCGGCACCGGCAAGCAGCAGAGCATCACGATCACCGCTTCCACCAACATGAGCAAGGACGATATCGACAAGGCCGTCAAGGACGCCGAGCAGTATGCCGGCGAGGACAAGAAACGCCGCGAGGAGATCGACATCCGCAACGGCGCAGACCAGATGGTGTTCCAGACCGAGAAGGCGCTGGGCGAGTTCGGCGATAAGGTTTCCTCCGCCGAGAAGGCCGATATCGAGGGCAAGGTCACCGCGCTGAAGGAAGCCCTTAAAGGCACCGACATCGAGGCCATCAAGGCCAGGCAGGACGAGCTGCAAAAGGCGTTTTACGCCGTAAGCGAAAAGATCTACCAGCAGGCCGCGCAGGCCCAGGGCCAGCAGCCGGGCGCCGCGCCCGACCAGGGCCAGCAGGGCGGCAGCGACGCCGGCAAGGGCGGCGACGGCGCCGTGGACGCCGACTTCCACGAAGTTTGATTTTTTGAGAGGGCGCCCCGCAGCGGCGGTAAAACCTTGCAGCGGCGCTTTCGCAACCGTATAACCTTCACGGCCGCCGCCGGGCTTTTGCCGGCGGCGGCCCTTGTGGGGATAAAGGTGTGATACTATGGCAGATAAGAAAGACTACTATGAGGTTCTGGGCGTGGGCAAGAACGCCAGCGACAGCGAGATCAAAAGCGCCTACCGCAAGCTGGCCAAAAAATACCACCCCGACCTGAACCCCGGCGACAAGGAAGCCGAGGAAAAATTTAAAGAGGTCAACGAGGCCAACGATATCCTGTCCGACCCGGAAAAACGCAAGCGGTACGACCAGTTCGGCTTTGCCGGGGTGGACCCCAACTATGCGGCGGAGCAGGGCGGCGGGTTCGGCGGCTTTGGCGGCGGCCCCGGGTTCGGCGGCGTCGATCTGGGCGATCTGTTCGGGGATATTTTTGGCGGCGGCGGCTTCGGCGGGTTTACGGGCCGCTCGGCCAACCCCAACGCCCCCCGCAAGGGCCACGATATCCAGGCCAGCGTGGTGCTGACCTTTGAGGAGGCCGCCCACGGCGCCACCAAAACCGTTGCGATCAACCGGCAGGACAGCTGCCCGGATTGCGGCGGCACCGGCGCCGAGCGCGGCACCAGCCCCGAGACCTGCAGCTACTGCGGCGGGCGCGGTTTTGTGATGACCCAGCAGCGCACCCCCTTTGGCGTGATGCAGAGCCAGCAGCCCTGCAGCCATTGCGGCGGGCGCGGCACCATCATCCGCAACCCCTGCAAGACCTGCCACGGCACCGGCAAGACCGGCAGCCGCAAAAACCTGGAGGTGCGGATTCCGGCCGGCATTGACGACGACCAGAACATCGCGCTGCGCGCCCAGGGCGACGCCGGCACCAACGGCGGCCCCGCGGGCGATGTGATCGTCCACATCACGGTCAAGGAAGATCCCGTCTTTGAGCGGGACGGCTTCGATGTCTGGGTACATGAGCCGATCACCTACTCCCAGGCCGTGCTGGGCGCCGAGATCACCGTGCCCACCATCGACGGCAAGGTGGCCTACCGCATCCCGGAGGGTACCCAGAGCGGCACCAAGTTCCGGCTGCGCGGCAAGGGCATCCAATACCTGAACGGCCGCGGCCGCGGCGACCAGTACGTTGTGGTGGATGTGGAAATCCCCAAAAAGCTCAACAAATCCCAGCGGGACGCGCTGGCCAACTTTGAGGATTCCCTCAAGGAAGAAAACTACGAGAAGCGGAAGGGCTTTTTCAAAAACCTGCGCGATCGGTTCGCGTAAGCGCGCCGCCGCTGCAAAAAAACAGAGCCGCCGCCGGCGTTCCCCGCATGGGAGAACGCCGACGGCGGCTTTTTGGGGTTCGGCTGCCGCCGCGCGGGGCGGGGGGCAACCGTCAGAACAGACGATCCTGCGGGTAAAGCCCGGCCTCGGCCATGCGGTGCAGCGCGGCCTGCAGGGCGGGCTTGTCCTCCCGGTAGGTGATGCCGTACCATTTGTCGGGGCTGGTAAGCACCTGCACCTCGGCGCGGCGGGCGGCCAGCTGCTCGCTGACCACGCTGGGCAGGTAATACTCGCACTTGAGGGGATTTTGGGGAAGGTTCGCCGCCAAAAACGCCGCGAACCCCGCCTTGGCCTCGGCCACAAAGGCGGGGGAGAAGCCCCAGAGATTCATGGATACAAGGCTGTCGCCCGGCAGGTCCTGCCAGGAGGCGCCGCCGTCCTCGGTGAAATGGATGCCGCCCGGGTAAGGCTCGATGCGGGTGCGCTCGGTCACCGAGACAAGCCGCCCCGCCGCGTCGGTCACGCAGACCCCGCGGGAGACTGCGCCGTTCTCGCTGACGGTGTTTTTGAGCAGAAAACCGACCATCGCCCAGCGGTAGGTGCCGGCGTCGCGGGCGGTGCAAAGCGCCTCGTAGATCAGCCGGAAGCAGGCCGGGCCGTAGTAATCGTCGGCGTTGATGACGGCGAACGGCGCATCGATGACCTGCTCGGCGGCCAGGATCGCGTGGGCGGTGCCCCAGGGCTTTACCCGGCCCGCCGGAACCGCAAAGCCGGCGGGCAGCAGCTCCAGCTGTTGGAAGGCGTAGCGGACGGCAAAGCCCGCCCGCACCGCCCTTGCGCCCACGCTGGCCTTGAAGGCGTCCTCGATCTCATGCTTGATGATGAACACCACCGTGGCAAAGCCCGCCCGGCGGGCATCGTACAGGCTGTAATCCAAAATGGCCTCCCCCGCGGGGCCGACCGGGTCGATCTGCTTGAGCCCGCCGTACCGGCTGCCCATGCCGGCGGCCATCACCACCAAAATCGGTTTGGCTGCTGGTTGCTCCATCCCAAAACACTCCTTTTGCCTGCAAGCAAAAATTTTTCCTGGTTTGGCGGCCCGCAGGCGCGGCGCCGCAAAAACCTTTCTTATTGTACACGCTTGCCGCGCCGCTTGCAAGTGCCGGATGCCGGTGGTACACTTTTTCCCCTTTGCCCCAACCGCCGCCGTCCCATTCGACAGAAAATCCATGGTCTTTTACCCGGTGATGTGGTACAATGAAGATGCAAAAACGGGCAAATTCGGGCAGGGGGTGCAAAGGATATGCAGCAGGCAAAAAAGGGTCTTGTTCTGGCCGGGGGCGGCGCCAAGGGCAGCTACCAGGTGGGCGCGTACCAGGCGCTTAACGAGTTGGGCTGGCACCCCGCGATCATCACGGGGGCAAGCGTGGGCTGCCTGAACGCCGCCCTGCTGGCCATGGGCAAGGCCGCCGAGGCCGCCGAGCTTTGGAAAAAGATGGACGCCCGCGCCGTGCTGGAAATGCCCGCCGGGCAGACGCCCGCCCAGCTTCAGCAATTTTTGCTGGACGTGCTGAAAAGCGGCGGGCTTGACCTGGAACCGCTGGGCGAAACGATCGACCGCTGCCTGGACGAGGAGGCCCTGCGCGGCGGCCCCGTGCGGTACGGCCTGGTGCTGACCGAGATGAACACCATGCGCTCGGTGCAGTGCGCGCTGGAGGACATCCCCCGGGGCCGCCTGAAGGAATACATGCTGGCGTCCAGCGCGTGTTTTCCGGCGCTGCGCCCGCGGGAGATCGACGGCGTCAGGTACATTGACGGCGGCTGGCGGGACAACATGCCGCTGGATCTTGCCAAGGCGATGGGCGCCACCGAGCTGATCGGCATTGATGTGGACGGCGTGGGCTACACCCGCCCCAACACGACCGGGCTGCCCACCCGCATTTTAAAAAGCCACTGGGATCTGGGCCCGCTGTTTGAGTTTGACGGCGCCCGGGCCGAGCGCAACATCGCGCTCGGGTATTTTGATACGATGCGGGCGTTCGGCCAGCTGGGCGGCACGGCCTACCCGCTGCTGCCCGCAAGGGACGGCTTTGCAGGCAGGTTTGCGGCCCGGTACGCCGCGGTTCTGGACGAGGTGAAGGCCCGCGTGCCCGCCGCGCCGCTGGCCGAGGCCGCCGCCCGCCGCCTGCGCGGCTATCCGCCTGTGTTTGAGCCAGACCCGGCGGCCCCCACGGCGGGGGCCATCGCGCCGCTGGAGCTGGCCGCCGAGCGGATGAACGTGCCGCCCGATGTGCCCTACACGGCGCGGCTGCTGGCGCTGGCCTTTATGGGCAGCTTTGACCGCGATCCCACCGAGAAATACCCCGCGCTGATCGGCGGCGGGGAGGGGAACCTGGTGGCCGAGGCCGCGCTGGCCGCCGCCGGGCCGGAGGATTTTGTGGCGGCGCTGGTGTTCCGGGCGCTTACATCCATGGGCAATTTCTGGGCCGCGGAATAAACGGCGCGCAAAGGCGCAAAAAGGCAGGGTGATGCTATGGAGGTTTACAAGGGCTTGAAATCGTCGCCGGGGGTGGCGGTCGGGCCGGTGGCCCGGATCGACCGGGGCGCCGCGGGCCTGCACCGCATTGTGACCGACCCCGCGCGGGAGCGCGCTTTGTACGAGGCCGCCATCGTGCTGGCCAAGGATGAACTGCGCCGCCTGCAGCAGCGGGCGCAGGGCCCCGAGGCGGATATCTTTGTCTTTCAGATCGCGCTGCTGGAGGATGAATCCTTCACCAACGAGATCGGCGATTACATAGCGGCGGGGGCGGGCAGCGCCGTGGCCGTGGAGCGGGCCGAGCAGATTTTTGCGGCCCGGCTGGACAACGTGGACGACGCCTACATACGGGAGCGCAGCGTGGATGTGCGGGACGCCTGCCGCCGGGTGGTGGATATTCTGGACGGGCGGCCCCGGCAAAAGCTGCAGCTTTCCACCCCTTCGATTTTGGCCGCCGGTGTGTTTTACCCCAGCGATATTTTGAGCGTGGAGCGCAGCATGATCCTGGGCATCGCCTCCGACGCGGACAGCGATACCAGCCACGCGATCATCCTGGCCCGCACCATGGGCATCCCGGCGGTCTGCCGGCTGGGCAAGGGGATGGCGGACGCCGCCGACGGCCGCGCCGCCGTGCTGGACGCGACCGCCGGCACCCTTACGCTGGACCCCACCGCCGCCGTGCTGGACGCCGCGCTGCAAAAAACGCGGGAGCTGGCCAGGCGGGCGCGGCGGCGCAGCGCCGTGGCCGCCCGCCCCAGCGTTACCAGGGACGGCACCCCCTTCACGCTGCTGGCCAGCAGCGTTGCGCCGGAGGATATCCGGCAGGCGCTGGCCGAGGGCGCCGCGGGGATCGGGCTGGTGCGCAGCGAGCCGCTCCTGGCCCGGGAGCTGAACGAGGATATCCAGTACCGGCATTACGTCGGCTGCCTGGAGGCCGCGGCGGGCGCCCAGCTGACCGTGCGCACCTTTGACATCGGCGATCTGTCCGGTTCCGGCGACGCGCAGGAAACTTTTGGCCTGAGCGCACGCGGGGTGCGGATCATGGACGAACACCGCGCCCTGTTTGACCAGCAGATCTGCGCGCTTTTGCGGGCAGGGCGGTCGGGTAGCCTGCGGGTGGTGTTCCCGATGGTGGGCGGCCCCGAGGACTGGGACGCCTGTATGCGGGAGGTGGAGCGCTGCAAGGAGCAGCTTCGCCGCCGCAAGGTGCCTTTCCGGGAGGATCTGCCCTTCGGCTGCCTGGTCGAGATACCGGCGGCGGCCCTTTCCATCCCCGAGATCGTGGAGGGCGGCGCCCAATTTCTGGTGGTGGGCACCAACGACCTGGCCCAGTACAGCTGTGCGGCCAGCCGCACCGGAACCGAGAACCGTTATTACCGGCCTGATTGCCTGGGCGTGCGCCGCCTGGTGGAGATTGTCCGCCGCGCCGCCGCCGAGCGGGGCGTCACCCTGACGCTGGTGGGCAGCGCCGCCGAACTGCCCCGCGTGGCCGAGCAGTATCTGCGCAGCGGCATCACCCGCTTTTCGGTCGAGCTTTCCAGCCTGCGGGGGTTGAAAACCCACCTGATGGGGGTGGATCTGCGGGAACCGCCCGCGCCGCCCAAAACCGCCGCCCGCTGAGCGGGCCGGGGTGCTTCCCGCCCCGCAAAAATTGCTTTGACAAACAGCCGGCCGGTGTTCTGTTTCCGCCCCTGGGGCGAAGGCAAAACACCGGCCGGCTTTGCTTTGCCCGGCGGGCGGTTTTGCACCGCACGCCGGGGTTTGGCATAGATTGCAAAAGGGCGGGCGGCAAAACCGCAAAGGCCCGGGGGGGTCACTCAAGGTTGCCGGTCAGGGTCATCACGGCGGCCAGGGCGGCCAGGGGGGCCGTTTCGCACCGCAGAATGCGGGGGCCAAGGCCGACCGTCACGGCGCCGGAGGCGGCGGCCAGGGCTGCCTCCTCGGGCGAAAAACCGCCCTCGCTGCCCGTAATCAGGGCAATGCGGCGGGGCGGGGCGGCGGCATCCGCCAGCAGCGCCCGCAGCCCCCGGCCGCCACCCTCGTAAAAAAACAACGCCAGATCGTAGCTTGGCAGGGCGCGGCAGACAGCCGCAAAATCCGGCAGGGGCGGCAGCACGGCGGGCAGCCGCCCACGGCCGCACTGCTTGGCGGCCTCGGCGGCAATACGGTTGTACCGCTCGGTCTTGGCGTCCTCCTTCTTGGGGGCGGCCACGCAGTACCGGCTGAAAAACGGCACCACCTCGCCCACGCCCAGCTCCACGCCGTGCCGGATGATCTCCTCCAGCTTGCCCTGCTTGGGGTAGCCCGCAAACAGGGTGACGAACACCCCCGGCTCGGTGGCGCCGGGCAGCCCCTCGCTGACCGTAAACGTCACCCGGCCCGGCAGAAGGGCCGTCACGGTGGCCGTGTACTCCCGCGCGTCCGGGCCGCAGAGGATCACCGTATCGCCGGGCCGGGCCCGCATCACATCGGCCAGATGGTGGGCGTCTGCGCCGGTCAGGGCGGCAACGCCGTCCCCCAGCTCGTTGGTAAAATAGCGGTGCGGCAACAAAATTCCCCCTTTACACGGCCTTGCGGCACTGGATGCAGACCCAGCCGCGCTTTTCCCGCACGTCCACCGGCTCCAGCCCGGCGGCCCGCAGCCCGGCCAGCACCTCGTCCTTGCGGGCATCGATGATGCCGGAGGCGATGAACCGGGCTTCCGGCGCCATCAGGGCCGGAACGTGGGGCGCCAGCGAAAGGATGGCCGCCGCCACGATGTTGGCCGTGATCAGGTCGTACCGGCCGCTGGCCTTGTCGGACAGGTCGCCCACCAGCACCCGGAAACGGTCGGCCACGCCGTTGCGGGCCGCGTTCTCCCCGGCGGTGCGCACGCACATCGGGTCGATGTCCACGCCGTCGGCCTCCCGCGCGCCCAGCCTGAGCGCCGCAATGGCCAGTATGCCCGACCCCGTGCCGATGTCCAGCACCCGCTCGCCGCCCTGCACCAGCGCGTCCAGGGCTTCCAGGCAAAGGGAGGTCGTCTCGTGGGTGCCGGTGCCGAAGGCCATGCCGGGATCCATCGTGATGCGGACGCGGTCGGTGTCAAAATCCTCCCAGCCCGGCACCACGGCCAGCCGCCTGCCGATCTCCATGGCATGGTAGTATTTTTTCCAGGCGTTCTGCCAGTCCTCCTGCTCCACCCCGGCGGTTTGCAGGGTGTAGGGGATGCCGGCGTCGGCCAGGCGCCCGGTCAGAAGGGGCAGCACCTCGGCCGGGTTTTCGTCCGGGGAAAGATACAGGTGGATGATGACGATGTCCCGCGGCTTGTCAAGCAGTTCCTGTTCGATCAGGTCAATGTGGGCGATCTCCATCGCCTCCTGTTCCAGATCGCTGTAATCCTCAATGTAGATGCCGCCGTTCGCCACCATTGTGGCGATGGCCTCGGCCGGCTCGGCGTCCTTTTTGGCCACCGTGATTTGCAGATCGGTCCATTCCATACGGTTGTTCCTCCGTTTTTTATCAGTCTGCTACCATTATACACAAAAAAGGTCGGGCCGGGTAGTGGTTTTGGCGGGGAAAGACGGCCCGGCGCAGAAAGGAGCGTTTGCCATGGTTTTGCGCGCGCTGGAAGCGGAGGAAGTCAAAACGCTCTACGATACAGCCCTGACCCGGGATTTTCCGGCCGGGGAGTGCAAGCCCCTTGCGGCCATCGCCGGGCTGATGGCGCGGGGGCTGTACGAGCCGCTGGAAATGCGGGAGCGGGGCGGCCGGGCGGCCTATGCCTTTCAGACGGTGCTGCCCGGCTGCCCAAGCGCGCTGGTCGATTATTTTGCGGTGGAACCGCCGCTGCGGGGCGGCGGGGTGGGCACGCGGGCGCTGCGGGCGCTGGCGGGGCGGTACGCGGGCCGGTGCGACACCCTGCTTTTGGAGTGCGAGCATCCCGCCGAGGCCCCGGACCCCGCGGCGGCGCGGCGGCGGATCGGGTTTTACCTGCGGGCCGGGGCCAGGGCCACGGCGCTGGAAAGCCGGGTGTTCGGCTGCCGCTACCTGATTCTGGCGCTGCCCTGCTGCGCGGCCCCCCGCCCGGACGCCGCCCTGTGCGCGGATCTGAAAATCCTGTACCGCGCCATGGTGCCCGCGCCCTACGCCCGGGGCAGCGTACTATTTTGGGGCGAATAGGGCATACTAGCGCAGGACGCGAAAAAGAACGCGACGGCGCCGCCGCGGCTTTCCTTGCCGCGTTTGTTCCAAAAACTGCCATAAGGCAGCAGCGCAAGATCGTTCGGCATCCCACACAAGCGGGGGGGGCGGGCCGGCCGCCCCCCAGGACGAAACCGAAAGGAAGTGCCGCCGTTTATGAAACTAACCCCCAAACGTTACGCCGAGATGACCAGGCGCGCCGCACCCCCCTCCCCCGTGGTGCGGGACTGCCTGTGGGCCTTTTTTGTGGGCGGGGCCATCTGCTGCCTGGGCGAGGGGCTGCGCCGGTTCTGGCTGCTTTGGTACGACCGGGAGCTGGCCGGAACCATGACCAGCATCTGCCTGATCCTGCTCTCGGCGCTGTTGACGCTGCCGGGGTGGTACCAAAAGCTGGCCGCCCGCGCCGGGGCGGGCACGCTGGTGCCCATCACGGGGTTTGCCAACTCGGTGGTCAGCCCGGCCATTGAGTTTAAGCCCGAGGGGTGGATCACCGGCGTGGGCGCCAAAATCTTTACGATTGCGGGGCCGGTGCTGACCTACGGTACCCTGGCCAGCTGGCTGTGGGGCATCGCGTACTGGGCGCTTACCCGCCGCTGACGCATAAACGGGCCGCCGCGCGGCCATACTAGGGCGATCCGCAGAAAGAACGCGGCAGTTCCGCCGCAGCCTTTTTTGCCGAAAGGACGGAAAACGATGGCGATACGCCGTGACGATACCCTGCTGTTTGCCAGGCCGCCGGTGGTGGCGGCCTGGGCCGCCGTGGGCGGCAAAAAGGAGAGCGAAGGCCCGCTGGCCGCTGCGTTCGATGCGCTTTTTCCCGATGCAAGCCTGGGCGAGGACGAGTGGGAGAAGGCCGAGAGCGATTTGCAGCAGCGCTGCGTGGCCGCCTGCCTGCGAAAGGGCGGCACCCGGGCCGGGCAGGTGACGCTGGCCTTTGCCGGGGATCTGCAGGCCCAGTGTACGGCAAGCAACTACACTTTGCGGGCGCTGGGCTGCCCGTATGTGGGGCTGTACGGCGCCTGCAGCACGATGGCGGAGGGGCTGGGCCTGGCCGCCGTCTTTGCGGGGCAGGGGCTGGCCGGGCAGACGCTGGCGTTTACCAGCAGCCATTTCTGCGCGGCGGAGCGGCAGTTTCGCACCCCGCTGGAATACGGCGGCAAGCGCGCCCCCACGGCCCAGTGGACGGCCACGGCGGCGGGGGCCTGCCTGGTGCGCCCGGCGGGCGCCGGGGTGCCGGTGCGGTCGGTCACGTTTGGCCGGGTGCAGGATTTTCAGGTGACCGATATCAACAACATGGGCGCGGCCATGATGCCGGCGGCGGCCTCCACCCTGCTGCGGTATTTTCGCGCCACCGGCACAAAGCCCGCGGATTTCGACGCGGTGTTTACCGGCGATCTTGGTGCCGTGGGCGCGCGGCTTTTGCGGGAGCAGATGGCCGACGAGGGCTATGCGCTGCCCAACCACCGGGACTGCGGCTGCCTTTTGTACGACGCCCAAACCCAGCAGGTGCAGGCGGGCGGTTCGGGCGCGGGGTGCAGCGCGGCGGTTCTCTGCGCGCTGGTGCTGCCCCGGCTGCTGCGGGGACAGTGGCGCCGGGTGCTGTTTTTGTCCACCGGCGCGCTGATGAGCCAAACCACTTTTTTGCAGGGGGAAAGCATACCGGGCATTGCCCATGCCGTGGAGCTGGGCAGCGGGGAGGAAAGCCGATGAACTATTTTTGGGCGTTTGCGGTGGGCGGGGCCCTGTGCGCGGCGGGCCAGCTTTTGCTGGACTACACGGCGCTTACCCCGGCCCGCATCCTGACGGGCTATGTGGTGGCGGGGGTGGCGCTCAGCGCCGCCGGGCTGTACGGCCCGCTGGTGGATTTTGCGGGGGCCGGGGCCAGCGTGCCGCTGCTGGGCTTTGGCCATCTGCTGGCGCAGGGGGTGCAGAAGGCCGTGGACGCCGTGGGCCTGCCCGGCGCCTTCACGGGCGGGCTGACGGCGGCCGCGGGCGGGGTATCGGCCAGCCTGATCTTCGGCGTGCTGGCCGCGCTGGTGGGCAAAAGCCGCGACCAGAACTGAGGCCCGCCCCGCTTTGCGGCAGCCAAAGGCCCCGGTTCCTGCGAACCGGGGCCTTTGAAGGGTGTGCGGCAATGTGCGCGAAGGCTGCAAAAATCAGTGGCCGCGCTGCACGTTGGAGAGGTCGATCGAATTGACTTGCAGGGTGCCGGAGGTTACGGCGCTGCCCAGCGCGTCATACACGGCGTTGATCAGCCCGGCGGAGGAGAAGGTTGCGCCCGATACGGCGTCCACCTCCAGGGACTGCTGGCCGATGATGGTGTCCAGAAGCGCCTGGGCGCGGGCGAAGAACTGGGGGCTGTCGTTCTCGCTGACGACCGTGATGTCGGTAACCTGGCCGCCCGCCACGGTCACCTCCACGGTGGTGGTGCCGCTGTAGCCCTGCGCGGAGCCCTGGTAGGTGCCGTCGGCCAGGGTGGCGCCCGAGAACTGCACCATCGAATCGCTGGCGGCGGTGCTTTCGCTGGAGGTCGTCTCGCTGGAGGTCGTCTCGCTGGAGGCGGCCGCGCTGCTCTCGCTGCTGACGGCCTCGCTGGAAGCGGCGGAGGAAGCCGCCGTTCCGCTGCCGAACACGGCGTTGTTGGAGGCCGCGGCGTCGCTTTCACCGGCGGCGCTCTCGGATACGGCGGCGGAGCTGGCGGTTGCGGCGGTGCCGCCGCCCAGCAGGCGGCCCGGCAGCTGGATGCCCATGTCCACCAGGTGCAGGATCAAAAAGGTGATCAGCAGGATGGTCAGCACCCGGTGCAGGGTCATCCAAAGGCGGCCCAGCTTGCGGCGCAAAAGGTAGGTCAGGGCCAGCAGGGCCAAAAGCACAAAGCAGCCGGTGCCCCAGTTAAGGGTGAACAGAACGCTGCCGAAGGTGCAGTCGGACAGGGTGGCGAACGAGGGATTGCCGGCCAGCAGGCCATGGATCAGGCCGGTGACCAGCGCCAGCACCCCGAAGGGGATGTGGCAGTTGTGGAAAAAGCGGTCAAGCGCACGGATGTGCAGCTTGCGGGTGACGAATTTGAGGGCGGCCAGGACGGCGAACAAAACGGCCACCCAGGCCAGAATCAGACTGATCAGCATAAAGGTTCCTCCTGTAAGATGGTTGTACAAAGGCCGCCGGACCGCTCAGGGCAGCAGACTGCGGATGGAAGGGTTTGTTCAGGCGCTGACGCAGTCGGCCACCCAGCTGATAAAGTTGGCGGTGCTGTCGCCGGTGCGCTCGGCCATGGTGTGTTTCAGGCCCCAGACGGTGGCAAAATCGACATCGGAAACGCCGGTGTACTGCTGCAGGGCCAGCGCCAGGTTGGTCTCGACGGTCAGGGCGGTGTCGCCCTGGTCAATGCCGGTGCGGATGCGCCAGTGGGCCGCCACGTTCGAGGTGCCGTAGCCCTCGTAGGCGCCGGAAAGATAGTACATGGGGTTGTACATGGCCATCCGTGTCTCAAGGGAGGTGCCCAGCTTATCGGTGGCGGTCAGATCGGCGGCGGTGTCGGCGACGTAGCCGTCGTTCCAATCGCTGTAGGCCGCGTAGGCGGTTTTGTTGGCGGCCAGCAGGCCGGCCAGCACGGTATCAAAATGAAGGGAATCGCTCTCGTCGTTGCCGAACAGGTCGTTCTCGCCCGCGCTGCGGTCGAGCGCGTCGAACGCGGTTACGCTCTTGGTGGCGGTCTTGCAGTGGGTGATGAAATCGGCCATGCTGGTGACGGTGGCCGTGTTGGAGGCGGCGTCGTACTGGATCCAGGTGCCGTCCGCGTTGAGGGAATCGATGTATTCCTGCACGGTGTTGTAGGTGGTGGTGTCGGTGGAGGCGCTGTCGCCCATCATGCCGCCCATGCCGCCCATGCCTTCGGGGCGGCTGCCGCTGGGGATGCCGCCGTCCGGCAGGCTGCCGCTGGGCAGGCCGGAGCCGGCCGCGCTGCCGGTGGAGCCGGCCTGCGCCGCAATCTGGCTGGTGGCCGCGTCGGCGCTGGCGTCGGTGCCGCCGCCGCCAAAGTTGCCGCTGGCGTTAAAGGCGTTGGAGGGGGTGTAGGGGAAGGTGGTGTCGCTCAAAAAGTTGTTGAGCGAGGTGTTTACCACGGACAGCAGGTAGTCGTAATAGCTGCCGGCCGCGTAGATGCCGGTGGTGCTTTCGGTCAGGGTCAGGGCGTTGCCGTCTGCATCGGTCAGGCCAAGCTGGTTGATGTAGGCGGCGTAGGCTTTGGCCAGATCGTCCGAGAGGGCCTTGGTGAAGGTGCCGTCGGCGCGGGTGTCGGCGGTCATGTACTGGCCCATGTTCCACTCGTAGGCTTCGTCGGCGTAGTCCAGGCTGGTGATCGGGCACCAGCACATCGAGCCGCTGACCGCGTCGCTGAGGTAGGCGCCGTCGGCGTCGGTCATGGCCGCGCCGATCGAGGTAAGGTAGTTGAAATAGAGGGTGCTGTCCCCGGTGGCGCCCATCAGGGCGCTTTGGGCGCCGCCGCCGCTCATGCCGAAGGTGAACAGGTTGCTGGTGCTGCCGGGCAGGGCGGCCGCGTTGTAGCGGATGTACCGCACGGCGGCCTTGAGGTCGGTCACGCCCCAGGGGGCGCCCGCGCTGTAGGTCAGGGCGTTGTTGGAATCGTAGCCGTTGGCGCGGCCCCGCATCCCGGCGTACACATAGATCATGCCGGCGTTCAGGTAGTCGGCCAGGCCGTCGTAGCTGTAGGAGGTGGGCGCCGCCTGGGAGGCGTAGCCCGGCGTGTTGACCGGGAACACGATGGGCGCGTTGGCGGCCGTGTAGCCGCCCGCCGCGCCCGCGGCATTGACCGTGCAGGTGTAGGTGCCGTCCCCGTTGGCGGTGCCGGTCAGGTAGCTGCCCGGTACATAGATGCCCAGCGTCTCGTAATCGGTCGTCTCGGGGCTGGTGCAGTAGGCAACGCCGATCTGGTAGTAAACGTTGTTGTCCGCGTCGTACTGCCAGGCGCTGTTGTTAAAGGCAAGCGCCGTGTTGTCCTGCCGGTAGTCGGCCAGAAGGGCCAGGCGGTCGGCGTCCGTCACCGCGGCGGCGGAGGCGGTCTCGGCCGTGGGGGACGCCGTGGGGGCGGGCGTCGCCTCGGCGGCGGAGTCCGCGCTGCCCGCCGCGCCGGACGCGGCCCCCGCGCAGGCGGTAAAGCCCAGCGCTACGCTGAGCGCCAGCGCCGGAATGCGTAAAAAATTCTTCATGGGGTGTTCCTCCTTTTTGACTGTGTACAGAGGATACCCCATGAAGATTGAAGTTTGATTGAATTTTTTTAAGATTTTTCTTTAGGGAGGGGAAATGCACATTTTTTTCACAAAACCGCCTGCGCCGCGCTGCTACGCCAGGGCGGGCAGGCTTACCCGGAAGGTTGTCACGCCGTCGCGGCATTCCACCCCGATCGTGCCGCGGTGGCCCTCCGCGATGGCGCGGGCGATGGCCAGCCCCAGGCCGTAGCGGCCTGTGCCGCCGGTATCGGCGCGGGCCTCGTCGGCGCGGTAGAACCGCTCAAAGATGTGGGCCTGCTGCGCGGGCGGGATGGGCGCGCCCTCGTTGGAAACTTCCAGCAGAAGGTTTTTTCTTTCGGCGCGCAGGGCCAGCCGGACCGCGCTGCCGGGGGCGGCGTGCTCAACCGCGTTGTCCAGCAGAATCGTCGTCAGATGGCCAAGCTGTTCGGCGTTGCCGTTGACGCAAAGCCCGTCCGGGATGGCGTATTCCAGGGTATGGCCGCGGTCGAAGGCGACCCCCTCAAAGGGCAGGGTGCAGCCCGTCACCACATGGCTTAGATCCACCCTGCCAAACACCGGGCGGACGTTCTCGGCCCGGGCCAGCTCCAGAAGCTGGCGTACAAGGGCGGCCATCCGCTCGTTCTCAAAGCGGATGTTGTCCAGCCATTGGCTGGGGCCTTTCTCGCGGGCAAGCATCTCCACGTTGGCGCTCACCACGGCCACGGGGGTTTTCAGCTCATGGCTGGCGTCCGAGATAAACTGCTTTTGGCGGCGGTAGCCGTCCTCCAGCGGGGCGATGATCCGCCGCGCCAGCGCGATGGAAAAGAAAAAGAGCAGCACGGTCATGATAATGCCGAACAGCAGGGTGTACCGCATCAGGGTGATCAGGTTGTCGCTGAAAAAGGCGTTGTCCACCAGCGCCACCAGGGTCACGCCGTTTTGGGCCGTGACCTGGTACAGCATCCCATCGGCGGTGCCGGTCGTTTTGCCGGTCTGCAAAATGGTGCGGCAAAGCGCGGTAAGCGAGGCATCCGTGAAGGCGGTGCCGGTGTAAAGATCCAGCCCCAGCACGGCGCCGTCGGCGTCAAAGGCGGCGGCGTAGATGTGGGTGCTGGCGTACAGCCGCTCGTCCCTGCCGTCGCCGTCCGTGTCGGCGCTGCCCGGATCGCCGCTTTGGCCCAGGCGCAGGCCAAGGCCCGCCCTGGCCTGCGCGTCGTCGTCCTCCGCAAGGCTCTCGCCGTCCGCGTCCTCCTCGTCCGGCGGGTGGAGCCCGGTGGGAAAGCCGTTGACGAAATAAAGGGTGGAGTACCGCTGCAGAATATTGCGGTTTTTCTGCTGCACTTCCTCAAAGCTGGCCAGGTAGATCAGGCTGACGGTGCCGCCGAACAACACCAGCAGCACAGCCATCAGCGCCACCACGATCTTGATGCGCGAACGCTTAAACATGGCTTTCCCTCAATTCGTAGCCAAGGCCCCGCACCGCCTTGATCTCCACGTTCGACCCGATGAAGGCCAGCTTTTTGCGGGTAAAGCTCAGGTATACTTCCACGTTGTTGTATTCGGCGTCGCTCTCGTACCCCCAGATGCGCACGGCCAGCTGCTCGCGGCTTAAAAGCCGGCCGGTGTTCTGCAAAAAATATTCCAGCAGGCGGTATTCCTTCTCGCTCAGGCGGACGGTCTGGCCGCCGGCCGTGCAGCGCAGGGTGGAGGAGAGGGTGTCGAGGGACAGATCCCCGAAGCGAAGCGCGCCGGCATCCTGCGCGGGGGCGGCGGAATCCTCCCCCGGCGCGGCCCGGCGGGCCAGCGCCCGCAGCCGGGCCAGCAGCTCCCGGGTCAAAAAGGGTTTGGTCAGGTAATCGTCGGCGCCGCAGTCCAGCCCCTCCACCTTGTCGTCCAGCTCGCCCTTGGCGGTCAGCATCAAAATGGGGGTGCGGATGCCGGCGGCGCGGGCCTGGCGGGCAATCTCGAACCCGCTGAGCCCCGGCAGCATGACGTCCAGCACGATCAGCGCCTGCCCGCCCGCCAGCACGGCGGCCAGGCCCGCGGTGCCGTCCCGGCAGACCGTGACCTCGTAGTGTTCCAGCCGCAGCAGGCTGGCCACCGCCTCGGCCATGCGGGCCTCGTCCTCCACCAGCAGCAGTTTCATGGCATTTTCCTCCCGGTGCAATTTCTTCAACAGCAGTATAGCGGATTTAGATTGAAAATGGATTGAAATGGGATAAAAAAATCAAAAAAAGAACCGCGCCGGGCAAAAAACGCTTCTGCCCGGCGCGGCGTGCCCCCGCGCGGGGGCGTGTGCCGTTACTGGATCGTGATGCGGCCCTGCGGCGCCGCATAGGTCTGGCCGATGGTGCCGCCCAGCGCGCCGGCAATGTACCGGCTCAGCGCGTCCTCCATCGATACGCCGGTATCGATGCGGGCGGTGGCGTTTGCGTAGCGGAACACATAGTAGGTGTCGCCGCCTGCGGCCACAAAGTCGTTGGTGGCGATTGTGTAGAGGGCGTCGGGGTCAAAGGCCTTGCCGCCCACCTGGGTGATCGTGATCCTGCTGCCCGGCTGGGCCGGGGCGTGGATGGTCGTGTCCGGGTAAAGGTCGCCCTCGGCATAGGGGACGGCGGTGTTGACGGTGTACGCGATGCCCGCCACCTGGGCAAAACCGCCCGCGGCCTGGGGGGTGGCGGCGCTGGCGGCCTCCAGGGCCTCCAGCAGCTCGGAGCCCTTGACCTGGATCGTCACCAGGGTGTTGCCGAAGGGGAACACGGTCTTGATGTCGTTCAGGGTGATGTCGCCCGCCGGGATGGAGGCGCGGATGCTGCCGCCGTTCTGGATGGCGCCGTCCACGGTCTGGCCGGTGGCCTGCTGGGCCGCCCACAGGGTGGCGTCGGCGGCAAAATCGCCCAGGTTCGTCTCCATGGTGCGCACGCCGGGGTCGCGCTCGCCGTTCAGAGCAACCGAGGTCTGGGCGAACACGGTGTTCAGTTCCTCGCTGATGGTGGCCGCGGTGGAATCCACCAGATCGGCCACGGCGGTCTCGGGGGTGTAGGTCAGCTCGGCGGGGGTCAGCAGACGGCCGGTTGCCTTGCCGCCGTCCCAGGTGACCTCGCCAAGCGTCTGGCTGTAGCTGCCCGTGCTTTGCAGCAGGGTGCCGCCCCGCTGCTCGGTGATCTGGGTGTGGCTGTGGCCGTCCAGAAAAATATCGATGCCCTGCACATGGTCGATCACATCGTAGCTGCGGTTGGGGGCGGCGCTGTCGTCCACGCCCAGGTGGCCCAGGCAGACGATCAGATCACACCCGGCGGCCTTGAGGGCGTCCACCTGCTTCTGCGCCGCGTCGTACAGCGCCTGCCCGGCGGCAAAGGCGGTGTTTTTGATGTTGTTGGGGTTGGTGGTGGTGGAGGTGGTCGGGGTGTCCAGCCCAAACACGCCCACCTTGAGGCCGGGGCCCAGGTCGAACACCGTGTGGTCCCCAAACAGCAGGGTCCCGTCCGCCTTGCGGGTCACGTTGGCGGCCAGCACCGGAAATTTGCAGGCCGATGCCAGCGAGAGGGCGTTGTCCTCGCCCCAGTCGAACTCATGGTTGCCGGGGCAGGCGGCGTCGTACCCGGCGGCGTTCATAAAATCGACCGCCGTGGCGCCCTTGCTCAGGTTGACAAGCGGGGTGCCCTGGGCAAAATCGCCCACGCTGAACAGCAGCACCTCGTACCCCTTGGCCGCGTAGGCCTGCTTGGCCGCCGCGATCTCGGCGTCGCCGATGGCCGTCTCGTCGGTGGCGGTGTTGATCTGGTCGCGGCCATGCACATCGTTCGTGTGCAGGATGACCAGCGGCTTGGCGGACGCCTCGGCCGTGGCCGCGGGGGCCGCGGTGGCGGCGGCCTCGGCAGTGGAGGCGGCGGCGGTGGCGCCGCAGCCGGTCAGCAGCGCGGCGCCCAGCGCCAGTGCGCCCAGCAGGGCGGCAAGACGGGCCAGCGGCCCGCGCGTGGTAGCAGTTTTCATCTTTTTCCCTCGCCTTTCGTTCTTATGTCCTGGGTTCGGCGTATGTTAGGCCGCGACACAAGAAATCTACTTTTATTTATAGCATAGTTGGCAGCCCGTGTCCAGAAAAGCCCGGGAGGGAAGGGCAAAAAAGAAAAAAACGGACGGCCGATGGGCCGACCGCCAAAAAAATTACCAGATGCCCAGCGCCCGCTGCAGCACAAGGCTGACCGCCGTGATGCCCACCCAGCAGCAAAAACCCATCGCGATGGGTTTGCCGCCGGTTTTTACCAGCTTGACGATGTTGCTGTTGAGGCCGATGGCGCTCATGGCCAGCACGATCAGAAATTTGCTGAGCGACTTGACCGGGGAGAAGGCCGCCGCGGGCACGCCCAGCGCCATGGCCGCCGTGGTGACGACCGAGGCCAAAATGAACCAGAGGATAAAAAAGGGAAAGATGGCCTTGAAGTTGACGGCTTTGCCGGTGTCCCGCTCCTTTTTGGAGCGGACGAAGGCCAGCACCAGCGTGATGGGAATGATGGCCAGCGTGCGGGTCAGCTTGACGGTCACGGCCTTGTCCAGCGTGGCCGAGCCGAGCCCGTGGAGCGAATCCCAGGTGGAGGCCGCCGCCGTAACCGAGGAGGTATCGTTGATGGCCGTGCCCGCAAACACGCCGAACGCCTCGCCGCTGGCGGGATCAAAGCCCAGCGCGGTGCCCAGCAGCGGGAAGAACAGCGCGGCCAGCACATTGAAAAAGAAGATGACCGAGATGGCCTGGGCGACCTCGTCGTCGTCCGCGTCGATGACGGGCGCGGTGGCCGCGATGGCCGAGCCGCCGCAGATCGACGAGCCGACCCCCACCAGGGTGGAGATCTTGCCCGGGATGTGCATGACCCGGTGCAGCGCCCAGGCAATGACCAGCGAGGTGGTGATGGTGGCCACGATGATGGGCAGGCTTTGCCGCCCCGTCTGCAGGACCACCGAAAGGTTCATGCCGAAGCCCAGCAGGACCACCGCGTATTGCAGCACCTTTTTGGAGACAAAGCCGATGCCGCTTTGGAACGGCGCCTTGTTTTTCAGCAGCAGGGTCAGCACCATGCCCGCCAGAATGGCGAACACCGGGCCGCCGATGATCGGGAAAACCTTGCCCAGCAGTTGGCAGGGCGCCGCGATGGCCAGGCAGAGCAGCAGCCCCGCCCCGTTCTTTTTGACAAATTCCATGATAACCCCTCGTTTTCTGTACGTTTGCCGCGCCCGTTTGCCGCCAGGGGGCGGATTTTTGGTCGGCTGTATCACTTTACCATAGTTTGACAATAAAATAAAATGAAGTATATTTATATTTAGATAACAAAAATTTATGGATGCGCAGTAAACGGCGCGGAGGATGCGGCGATGCAGGATTTTCGGATGGAGACGTTTTTGGCGGTGTGCCGGGTGATGAACTACACCCGCGCGGCGGAGCAGCTGCACCTGACCCAGCCCGCCGTGACCCAGCAGATCCATTTTTTGGAGCGGGAGTACGGCGTGCCGCTGTTCCGCTGCCAGGGGCGGCAGGTACAGCTGACCGAGGCCGGGGCGCTGCTGCGCCGCGCGGCCCTGACCATGCAGGACGACGAGCGCCACCTGCGGGACCGTATGCGCCGGGCCGGAAGCGCGCGGGCGTCCTATCGGTTCGGCGCCACGCTGACGGTGGCGGAATTTTTGCTGCCCGGCAATCTGGCCCGGCTGCTGGCCGCCCGGCCGGACAGCCGGGTGGAGATGCAGGTGGGCAACACCCGGGAGCTGCTGGAAAAACTGGACACGGGAACGCTGGATTTTGCAATTGTGGAGGGGGATTTTTCCCGTACCGAGTACGACAGCCTGCCTTTTCGCACCGAGGCGTACACCGCGGCCGCGGCCCCGGCGCTGGCGGCCCGGCTGCAGGGGCGGGCGCTGGCCGCCCTGCAAAGCGAGACCCTGATCGTGCGGGAGCGCGGCTCCGGCACGCGGGAAATTCTGGAAACCTGCCTGGCCGGGCGCGGGCTGGAGCTGGCCGGGTTTGCCAACGCGGTGGAGCTGGGCAGCATCGGCGCCATCAAGGAGCTGACGAAGGCGGGGCTGGGCGTCACCTTTTTGTACCGCGCGGCCATCCGGCGGGAGGAGGCCGAGGGCAGCCTTTGCCCGGTCGCCCTGGCGGATTTTGCCCTCTCGCACGAGATCCTGTTCATTTTCCGCAAAAACAGCATTTTCCGCAGCGATTACGAGGGGCTTTGCCGGACCCTTTGCGGGGCGGACGGCGGCGCCGCAAACGGTTGATTTGCTGTTTACATTCTGCACAAAAGATTCTATAATTGATACCATAATGGCAGCAGTTTGCGATTTGGGGACAAAAGCGGGACGGCGGCACGCAAAAAACAGCAGGACAGACGCCGAAAGGCACGGCGGGCGCGCCGCGGCAGCCGCACGGCCCAAAGCCCCCGAGGAAAACGGAGGAAAAGCAGGATGGAAGGGAACAGCAGGGAGCTGGCGGCGCTGATCGGCGCCATACCGGGCGATTTTGGCATTTACCGGGTGTGCGGCCAGGCCGTGCGGTCGGTCTATTCGTCCGCCGGGCTGCCGTCCCTCTGCGCGATGGAGCCTGCCGAGTACGAGGCCATCGTGACCCGCAGCGCCGCCGAGCTGGTTCTGCCCGCCGATCGCCCCTCGGTGGCGGCGCGGCTGCACGGCGTTCTGGCGCAGGAGGCGGGCGAGGGCGAGCTGCATTTCCGGGTGCTGCACAAGACGCGCGGCGCGGTGTGGCTGCACGTTCGGGCGCGGCATATCGGGGCCATGGAGGGCGACCCCCTGGTGCTGGTGCTGTTTTTTGGCCTGAGCTACGGGATGCAGGAGTATGCGGCCCTGCTGGACAGGGCCGACGCCGGCGTGTATGTGCTGGACGCCCAAAGCCGGGAGCTGCTTTACGCCAACGCCCGTATGGCCGAGCTGTGCGGCAAAGCGGATTACATGGGCCGGGCCTGCTACCGCTGGATCAGCGGGCTGGACAAGCCCTGCCCCTGGTGTACGGTGCCTGCCATGAAGGACGGCTTTGCCCACCGGGAGGTCTGCTACGCGCCCCCGCTGGACCGGTGGTTCCGCGTTGAGTGCCGGGCCATGACCTGGTTTGAACGGCCCGCGGTGGCCGTCTACATGATCGACGTCACCGAGCAGGAAAAGAACCGGCGCAGCCTGGAGCTGGACAAAAAAAGCCTGGAAACCATCGTGAACAACCTGCCCGTGGGCGTGGGCGTGTGCGAGATCCGGGACGGAAAGGCCCGCGCGCTGGTCATCAACCGCGGCCTGCGCGAGCTGACCGGCGCCGACGCCGACGCGTTTGAGCGCGCCGACGGCGCGCTGCTGCGCTGCGTCCACCCGGACGACCGCGGCGCGCTTTTTGCGGCGCTGAGCCGCTGCGCCCGGCCGGACGCCCAGGTTCGCCAGGAATACCGCTTTCGCCGCCCGGATCAGGCCAGCTGGCACTGGTTTCGGATGGAGGCCCGCACGATCGCGCAGGGGGAAAGCACCGCGGCCTTTGTCTGCCTGTCCGATGTGACGGCGCGGCGGCAGGAGGAGCAAAACTATGCCCGCATCTTCCGCCAGATGGCCGAGGCGGACCCGGAAACGCTCTGCGTGTTCCGGCTCAACCTTTCCCGGAACCGCTGCACGGCCGAGCCCGACCGCGTTCCGTCCTGCCTGCAGGCCGTACGGCAGGACACGGCGGAAGCTTTTTTGACCGCGCTGAGGGCCTGCGCCGCCGACGAGCGGGACAAGGCCCGCCTGGCCGAGCGGTTCACCCGCCAGGCGCTGCTGGAAGCCTTTGAGGCCGGCCAGGCCGATGCCGCGCTGGAATTCCGCCTGCAGGGCGCCGGCGCCGTGCAGTGGGTCAAGCTGTCGGTCCATATGGCGCCCAACCCCGCCAGCGGCGAGGCGGAGGCGCTGGCCAGCCTGGCCGACAGCACCGAGCGCAAAAAGGACGAGGAGGTCATCCTGCACCTGACCCGCCGCAAGTTTGATTACATCGGCCTGCTGGACCTTAAAACGCAGACCATCGAATTCCGCAGCCGCCAGCCCGGCGTGGCGGGGAACGCCGCGCAGCTGCCCGGCAGGAGCGAGGCGTATCAACAGTGGCGGCGCTACATGGTGGAAAACCGGATCCCGCCCGAGGAGCGGGACGCCTACCTGGCGGGCACCGCGCTGCCCCGCATTGAGGCCGAGCTGGCCGAACAGCGGGATTATTCGTTCGCTTTCCGGCAAAAGATCGGCGGGGTGGAAAGCCGCCGCCAGCTGCAGTACAGCCGGATGGAGGGGCTGGACGGCAAGGTGCTGGTGATCCGCACCGACATCACGGCGGCCTACCGCACCGAGCAGGAGCAGCTTGCCCGCCTGCGGGAGGCCCTGCGCGCCGCCGAGGAGGCCGACCGCGCCAAAACCGAGTTTTTGTCCCGCATCAGCCATGACATCCGCACCCCCATCAGCATCATCAGCAGCATGACGGGGTTTGCGCTGGAGGATCTGGCCCAGCCGGAAAAGGCGCGGGAGGATCTGGCCCGCATCCGGGCCGCCAACACTTTTCTGCTCAGCCTGATCAACGATGTGCTGGATATCTCCAAGATCGACAGCGGCAAGATCGAGCTGAACCCCGAACCATACACCTTTGCGGAGCATAACGCCAACATCCGCAACATGCTGGAGCCGATGTGCGCCCAAAAGGGGCTGCACTGCGTGATGGAGCGCCGCCGCAGCAGCGGGGTGATTGTGGCGGACCGGGTGCGGCTGAACCAGATCACCCTCAACGTGCTGTCCAACGCGGTCAAGTATACCCCGGCGGGCGGCACCGTGACCTATATTTCGGACAGCGAGGACCTGCCGGACGCCCGCATCCGCTTCGGCTTTGAGGTGCGGGACACCGGCATCGGGATGAGCCCGGAATTTCAAAAGCGGATGTTTGAACCCTTTACCCAGGAGTACGACAACCCCCTTCGGCCCAAGGCCGTCAGCGGCACCGGGCTGGGGCTGTCCATCGTCCAGAAGATGGTGGCGCTGATGGGCGGCACCCTCCGGGTGCAGAGCGCGCCGGGCAAGGGCACCACCGTGCGGTGCGACATCATCTTCCCGGACGCGCTGCGGGACCCCCGCTGGCAGCCCGCCCTGAAAAAACAGGGCGCCCCGGCCGCCGCGCTGCCGCCCCGGCCCCTGACGGGGACGGTTCTGGTGGCCGAGGACAACCCCGTAAACGCCGAGATTGCGGCGCGGATTTTGACGGGCTTTGGCCTGCGGGTGGCGCACGCCGCCAACGGCGCCGAGGCGGTGGCGGCATTGGAGGCATCCCGGCCCGGCGGGTACGCGGCGGTGCTGATGGACATCCAGATGCCGGTGATGGACGGCTACGAGGCCACCCGCCGCATCCGCGCGCTGCCCCGGCCCGACGCCGGACTGCCGATTTTTGCCATGACCGCGGACGCCTTTACCGATGCGCAGCAGCGCGGGATGGAGGCCGGTATGACGGCGTACCTGACCAAACCCATCGACCCCGCGCGGCTGCGGGCTATTTTGGAAAAGGAGATTCGCCCCGATGTATGAAGAAATGATCGCCCAATATCAGCAGTGGAGCCAGGACAGCCCCGTTGCCGGGGGCCTTCTGCGCCGTGACGGGGACGCTGTAAAAACGGTTTGCCTGAACAGTGCGTTCCACGTCCTGTTTGACCTGGCGGACGGCACCGCCGATCAGACGCTGGACCTGCCCGCCCTTCTGGAAAACCCGGACGGCGTGCGCGCCGTGCTGGCGGGGGGGCGGGCCGTTCAGTGGGTGCGGTTCAGCGCCCGGCTCAACGGGTATCTTTCCTGCAAGTGCAGGGCGCTGGCGCCGGGGCTTTGCCAGTTCTGGATTCAGTTTGACCACGATACCGAAAAAGAAATTCTTGACGAGCTGCCCGTGGGCATCCTTCGCTTTGCGGTGAAGGACGATGTGAACGGCGCGGTATGCACCTATGCCAACCGCCGCGCGCTGGAGATCAACGGCTTTACCCGCGGCTGCGCCCCCGGCCAGACCGGCTGGGATTTTCGCGTTCACTGCGTTCACCCCGAGGATCTGGATGCGACCGACGAGCTGCTGACCCAGTTCACCGCCTCCGGCCTTGCCACCGATCTTGCGCTGCGCATCCTTCGCCCGGACGGCGGGGTGCGGTGGGTAAGCGGCGTGGTAAGCTGGGTGTCGCCGGGGCAGGTCTGCCAGATGGTCTACCAGGACGTGACCGAGCGCAAGGCGAGCGAGCAGCGGGAAAACAAGACCCGCAACCTGCTGGAAAAAATCCTTTCCACCACCCAGACGGCCATCTTCTGGAAGGATGCCGACCGCCGCTTTTTGGGCGCCAACCGTGCGTTTCTGGCCTACTACGGTTTCCCCTCCGAGGCGGTGCTGCTGGGCAAAAACGACGAGGAGATGGGCTGGCATACCGAGCCGGACCCCTACAAAAACGATGAGCTGCGGGTCATCCGGCAGGGCATCTCCACCACGCGGGTGCCGGGGCGCTGCCTTTCCCACGGGGAGGAGCGGGACATCGTGGCCAGCAAAAGCCCGCTGTACGAGAACGGAAAGATCGTGGGGCTGGTGGGCAGTTTTGAGGATGTTACCCGCGAGACCCGCCAGCGCAACGAGATCAGCCGCCTCAACGTCCGGCTGGCCGCCGCGCTTTCCGCCGCCGAGAAGGCGAGCCGGGCAAAATCCGATTTTCTGGCCCGGATGAGCCACGATATGCGCACCCCCCTTACCACCGTGCTGGGGCTGTGCGACCTGGCCGCCGACCATTGCCGCGACCCCGAGCTGCAGCGCTATTTTCACGATATACGCGCCAGCGCGGCGTATTTACAGTCGCTTCTGTCCGATATTCTGGATGTGCAAAGGCTGGCCAGCGGCAAGCTGGCGCTGGAACCCTCCGTTTGCAGCGGGGCGGCCACGGCCCGCGCCGTGGAAAGCATTCTGCGCCCTTTGGCCGACCAAAAGCAGATCCGCTTTCAGACCTCCTTCCAGTGCAGCGGGCTTACCTGCTACCCGTTTGTCGATACCAGGCGCACCCAGCAGATTTTGATCAATCTGCTGTCCAACGCCATCAAGTACACCCAGCCCGGCGGAACCGTGGAATGGACCTGCACCGTGGGCGGGGAGACGGAGGACGGTTTTGTCGTGACCCATGTGGTGCGGGACAACGGCCCCGGCATCAGCCCCGCGTTTCAGGCGCATATGTACGAGCCCTTCACCCAGGAGCAGGGCAACGGCGGCGTGGGCAGCGGGCTGGGGCTGGCCATCGTCAAAAGGCTGGTGGAGCTGATGCACGGAACGATCGCGTGCGATTCGGCGCCCGGCAAGGGCACCGCCTTCACCCTGACGCTGCCCCACGGCAAGGCCAGCGAGGCGCAGATTGCGGCCTGGCGCGCCGCCATGCAGGCCGCCGAAACCCCGCCGCACGCCATCGGCCGTGTGCTGATCTGCGAGGACAACGAGGTGAACGCCCGCATCCTGGCCCACATCCTGCTGGATCACGGCATAGAGAGCGACCGCGCCGGGGACGGCGCCAAAGGCGTGGAGATGGCCCAAAGCCGCCGCTATGCGGCCATTTTGATGGATATCCGCATGCCGGTGATGGATGGCTTTGAGGCCGCCCGCCGCATCCGCCGGTTTGACGCCGCGGTGCCGGTGATTGCGCTGTCGGCCAACAGCTTCCCGGAGGACGTCCAAAAAAGCAAGGATGCCGGCATGAACGAGCATTTGTCCAAACCGATCGAAGTGAAAGAACTTTTGGAAACACTGGCCCGGCTTACGGCGGCCCAACCCGCCGGCGGCCCCCGCCCGTGATTGCGCCGCAAGGCGCAGAAGGAGATGCCTGGATGGAACCCAAATCTTCCCCAACGACCGCCTTTTTGCTGGGCGAGCAGTTGTGGAATTCGCTGCAGCCCAGCGATACCTGGGAGGCGTTCAACGCGCTGGTGTCCCGCATTGCGGGCGGCGTGGTCGTCTACGCGGACGGGCCGGACGGGCGGCTTGCCTATGCAAGCGAAAACCTGCTGGCCATGCTGGGCTACACCCGCGCCGAGTTTGACCAGCGGTACGAGGGCAGGTTTGAAAACCTGATCTTCCCGGAGGACCGCGCCGCGACCCTGCGCTCGATTGAAAAGCAGCTTGCGGAGCGGGACGTGGACACCTGCACCTACCGCATGGAACGCAAGGACGGAACGCCCCTTTGGGTGCAGGACGAGGGCCGCACGGTCAAGGATTCGCGCGGGAGCAAGTGGCATTATGTGGTGGTGACGGATGTTTCGTCCTCGGTGCGGGCCAAAAACACCCTGCAAAACCGCAGCGCCGAGCTGCGCCGTATGCTGGACAGCGTGCCGGTGGGGGTGGTGATCTTCCGGCAGGACGCCGGGGGCATCCGCGTTGCCGCGGCCAACCGCTGCATTGAGCGCATGGCCCACCGCACGGCCACCGCGCTGGCCACCATGACCCAGAGCGACCTGCTGGAGATGGTTCACCCCGACGACTGCGTGGAATCCGCCCAGATGTTTCAGCGGCTGTTCGCTTTTGGCCAGCCGGAGGCCGATTGGGTGGGCCGCATCCGCTTTTACCCGGGCAGCGCCTGGCGGTGGTACCGGTGCGATGCCGTCGCGTCCCTTCAGCAGGACGGCACCCTGCTGCTGTACACCGCCTACACGGACGTCACCTACCAAAAGATGCAGGAGCAGGAGTTCAACCGCATTTTGCAGGAGCTGCTGGTCACCAACCCCAACTCGCTGTGCGCGTTCCGCCTCAACCTGACCAACAACCGCTTCAGCGATTTTCACGGCGCCACCGCCTACATCCGCCAGCTGCTGACCGCCCAGACGGCGGACGAACTGCTGGACAGGATCGCCGCCATCATCCCGGACGCAACGGATGCGGCCCGGTTCCGCAGCCGGTTTACCCTGGCCGGCATGATCGAAGCCTACGGCCGGGGCGAGACCCGCCTTTCGGCGACCTATTACCGCCTGATCGACAACGGCGAGGCCCACTGGGTGACCACCTATTTCAACATCCTGCAAAACCCCTACACGCGGGAGCTGGAGGCCATCGCCTACACCGTGGATTCCGACCGCGCCCACAAGGAGGAAAAGATCGTTGCCGCCATCACCGGCAGCGAGTACGATTATATTGGGCTGATCGAGCCGTCCAGCGGGCAGGTCTACTGCTACTACACCTCCCGGGAAGGCAACGCCCCCGCGGGGCTGCCCTCGCCCGATTACGCCGAGAGCATCGACCGGCTAAGCCGCCTTCTGGCCACCCCGGCCGAACAGCAGGACTACCGCCGCGCGCTTTCGCTCAACGCCATTTTGCGCCAGCTGGACAGCGGCGATTCCTACCTGTACACCTACGCCAGCCGGAGCGCCGCGGGCGGCCTGCGCCGCAAGCAGCTGCGGTTCCGCTACCTGGAAAGCGACCGGCGGGAGATCATGTTTTCCCGCACCGATGTGACCGATGCCTTTGAGCATGAGGAAAGCTACATGGCCCAGCTGCGGCAGGCGCTGCAGGAGGCGCACCGCGCCAACGAGCTGAAATCGGAGTTTTTCGGCAATGTCAGCCACGATATGCGCACCCCGCTCAACGCCATTTTGGGCTACGCGCGGCTGGCCCGGCAAACCCGGGACCCCGCCGAGGCGCAGAATTACCTGGAAAAGATTGATACCGCGGGCAACACGCTGCTTACCCTGATCAACGATACGCTGGACCTGCAGCGGATGGAGCATGGCACCGACGAGCTGCGCCCCGAGCCGATTCTGTGCGGGAAGGTGCTGGAGGATATCCTGGTTTCGGTGCGGCCCCTGATGGAAAACCGGCGGATCGATTTTCAGGTGGACGCGCGCGGGGTGACCGCCGCCGCCGTTCTGGCCGACCCGATGGCGCTGCGCAAAATCCTTTTGAACCTGCTGTCCAACGCCATCAAATTTACCCCCGAGGGCGGCCAGATCACCCTGACGGCCGCGTGCGACGGGCAGCAGGGGGACGTTGCGCACGGATTTATCCGGGTGCAGGACACCGGCGTGGGCATCAGCAAGAAGTTTCAGGAAAAAATGTTCGAGCCCTTTGCGCAGGAACGCACCGCCGAGACGGCCGGGATCGGCGGCTCGGGGCTGGGGCTGTCCATCGTCCGGCGGCTTGTCGGCCAGATGGGCGGGCGCATCGAGGTGGAAAGCAGGCCGGGGGAGGGCAGCGCCTTCACGGTCTGGCTGGATCTCAAGCTGACAGCGCCGCCGTCCGTTCCCGATTCCGTCGCGCCGCCTCCCGCCGTACTCAAGGGACTGCACCTGCTTTTGTGCGAGGACAACGCCATGAACACCGAGATCGCCAGCCATCTGCTGCGGCTGGCGGGCGCCTCGGTGGATGCCGCCGCCGACGGCGCCGAGGGGGTGCGCCGGTTTGAGGCCTCCGCCCCCGGCACCTACGATCTGATTTTGATGGATCTGCGGATGCCCGTCATGGACGGCTACGCGGCGGCCCGCGCCATCCGGGCCAGCCGCCACGCCCAGGCGGCTTCCATCCCCATCCTGGCACTCTCGGCGGACGCCTACGCCGACAACGTGGAAAACGCCCTGCAGTCCGGGATGAACGGCCACCTGGCAAAGCCCATCGACCCGCGCCTTCTGTCCGCCGAGATCGCCCGGCTGACCCGCAAAACGCCCGGCGGCGCCGGAACGCCGCCGAAAAACGCCTGACGGCTCGCAGCAGCGCAAAACAAAACCCAGGGCATCCCTGCCTTTGGCGGCGGGGATGCCCTGGGTCTGTTTTTGCGCGCAAGCGCGGCCGTGCCGCCGCGCGGGGGCCGCTCTCAGCGGGCGTTCGGGTCCTTCGGCGGCTGCGGTTCGGCCGCCTGGGGGGGCTGGGGCGCGTACCGCGGCGCCGCGGGCTGCCCGGCGCCGCCTGCAAGCGGCGGGGCGGCGGACGGCGCCTGCGCCGTGTAAGCGGCGGGCGCCCCGGGCGCGCCGGGACGGCGGGCCTTGGGCGGTTTGGGGTGCCTGGCCCGCTGCCGGTGAACGGCGAACCCGATGGCCGTGCCGATGGCCGCCAGCAACAGCAGCGGCATCAGGTAGACAAGGGCCACGGCCAGATTCTGCATGGCATGGCCAAAGCCGCGCCAGCCGCCGCTGAAGGCGTTGGCCAGCCGGGTGCCGAAGCTGGTGCCGGTGGGGGTCAAAGCGGCGACCTCGTTCAGGGTGATGTTGACCGTGCAGTATTGGATCTGCCCGTCCATGGCCCGAAGCTGCTGGGTGTAGCTTTCGATCTGATACTGCACGTCCGAAAGCTGTTTTTCAATCTCCAGCAGGTCGGCGGTCGTCTCGGCCTTGTCGGCCAGGGCGTTCAGGCGGTTCCGCTGGTCGTTGAGCGCGGTCAGCCGGGCCTGCACGTCGATGTAATTGCTGGTGATGTCCTGCGCGCTCTCGTTCTGCTGGGTCACGCTGCCGGCCATGCCGGCGGCCGCAAGAAAGCTGCGGTAGGCATCCACCGGGATGCGGGCCGTGTAGCTGCACCAGCGGCTGCCGGACTCGGCGCTGCCGCCCAGGTCGCTGCTTTCCAGGTAGCCGCCCGCCGCCGCCACCGCGTCGGTAAGCGCTTGGGCGGCGCTGTCGTATTCCTTTGATTCCAGGGTCAGGTTGGCCGTGTAAACGATCTTGCGGCTGGATTCGGCGGTGGAGTCCAGCGCGGCGGGGTCCAGTGCGCTGCCGCTGTCGGTTCCGCCCACCGCGGCCGCCGCGGATTTGTCCGCCGGGGCCTCGGCGGCATAGCTGCCCAGCGCGCCGTCGGCCTCAACAGAGTTTCCCGCCGTGTTCCGGCCGCCGGTTCCGCCGCAACCGGCCAGCGCCATGGCCAGCGCCAGCGCGGCCCCCAAAAGGGCAAGCGGCCATTTTCCTGTTTGTCGATCCATCAAAAATTCCCTCCCTTGTGCCCGTGTGCGCCGCCGCCCCCAAAGGGCAGGCGGCCTCTTTGCTTCAGTATACCATATCCGCCCGGCGGGGAAAAGACGCCGCGCCGGCAATTTGCCATAAAAAAAGCGGCGGCCCCCGCGCGGGGGCCGCCGCCCTTGCTCAAAAGCGAAGCCTCAGCCGTTTTGAAGCGGCTTGCACTCGTCCCTGTCCATAAACGCGGCGGCGTCGTAGCCGGCGGCCTGCAGGGCCGCATACTGCCTGCCTGCCTTTTTGGCCAGCGGCAGAACCGTTACATCGCTGGCGGCGCGCAAAACCTCCGCGCGGGCCAGCACGGCCGGGAAGTCGTCCTCCGGCCGGTAGAGAAGCGCCAGCCGGGGCCGCGCGCCCGCAATGGGCCGGTTCTGCTCCAGCAAAATGCCGCAAACCCGCTCAAAGCCGATCGAAAAGCCGACCGCCGGAACCTGCTGGCCCAAAAATTTGCCCACCATGTTGTCGTACCGGCCGCCGCCCGCCACGGCCCCCGCAAACTGGGGGCAGGTGACCTCAAACACCATGCCGGTATAGTAGCCCTGGCCGCGCACCAGGCTGGGGCAGTAGGCGACGGCGTACCGCCCGGCGGCCACGGCCTCGCTCTGGCGCAGCACATAGCGCAGTTCGTCGGCCAGGGCGGCATCCCCGCAGCGGGCCGTCACGGCATCCAGCGAAAAATCGCCCTGGCGCAAAAAGGCGTCCAGCGCGCGCACCGCCTCGGCGGGAAAGGCCTTTTCCAAAAGCTCGTCCCGCACGCCGTCCGCGCCGATCTTGTCCAGCTTGTCAAAGCTGATGCAGACCGAGTCAAGGGCATCGGCGGCAAAGCCCATGGCCGCCAGCATCCCGCGCAGGATGCGCCGGTCGTTGATGTTGACCGTAAACCCCGTAAACCCGATGCGCAGCAGCGCCCGGGCCGTCACGTCGATCAGCTCCACCTCGGCGTTGGGGCTGGAATCGCCCAGAATGTCGATGTCGCACTGCACAAATTCGCGCAGGCGGCCCTTCTGGGGGCGCTCGGCCCGGTAGACGCGGTCGGTCTGGATCACCTTGAAGGGGGCGGGCAGTTTGTCCCGGTTGGCCGCGTAGTAGCGGGAGAGGGGCAGGGTCAGGTCGTACCGCAGCCCCATGTCGCAAAGCTGCTTTTCGTCCCCGCCGGCCAGCGCGGCCTCCAGCTTGTCCCCCCGCTTGAGGACTTTGAAGATCAGGTTGAGGTTGTCGCCGCCGTCGCTCTTGTCCAGGTTTTCCATGTCCTCCAACAGGGGGGTGGAAATCCGCTGGAAGCCGGCGGCGCGGTAGGTTGCCAAAATTTCACTCTGGATATGGTCGCGGAGGGCCTGCTCCCGCGGAAGCAGATCCCGCATCCCTTTTAACGGCTGTATTTTCATGCTTTATGCTCCTTGCACCTATTTTAACAGGACATACAACAGCATCATAGCGCCCCGGGCGGCATTTTGTCAACCAAATGCGGGCATACTTTCTTTGGGCGGGCCGCAAAAGCCCGCCCGGAAGGGGGAACCGCCATGACCAAAACCTCCGCCGCCCCGCCCCGCCGTGTCCTGGCCGCGGGCTTTGCCGTGCTGCTGCTCACCGGCATCCCCTCGGCGTGGGGGGTGTTCCAGCAGCCCGTGCAAAAAACCTTTGGGCTGGATGCCGGCGGCGCCGGGCTGGCGTTTGCCCTGCTGGTGGCCGCCTGGGGCGCAGGCTGCATCCCGGGCGGCCTTTTGCAGGACGCCCGCGGCCCGCGCCCCGCCGCCCTGGCGGGGGCCGCGCTGCTGGGCGCAGGGTTTTTACTGGCCGCCGTTCAGCCGGGCGGCGCGGGCGTTACGGCCCGGTTCTGCCTGCTGTTCAGCCTGCCCGCCGGGCTGGGCTGCGCCTTTTTAAGCCCCGCCGTCCTCGCCTGCGCCCAAAAGTGGTACGCGGACAAAAAAGGGCTGGCCACCGGGCTGCTGGGCGCCGGGATGGGGCTTTCGGGCGCCTTTTACACGGTGGCGGTCCGGGCTGCGGCGGGGCGGTGGGGGCTGCGGAGGTGCCTGGCCGGGCTGGGGGTGCTGGCGCTGGCGGCGGGCGGCGCGGGGGCGTTCTGCCTGCGGGACCCGCCCGCCGACCCCAACGCGGCGGAAAAAACAGGCGTAGGCCCCGGGCAGATGGTGCGCAGCCGCGATTTCTGGCTTTGCGCGGGGGGACTTTTGCTGGCCGCGCCGCCCATGCTGCTGTTCAGCCCGGACATTCTGGCGCTGGCCGAAAGCCGCGGGATGCCCCGGCCCGCGGCGGGCTGGTGCGTGGCCATCGGCTCGGCGGCGGGGGCGCTGGGGCGGCTGGCCTGCCCCCCGGCGGGGGACGCCCTGGGCCGCAAGCGGGTGGCGTGCGCCGCCTACGCGGGGCTTGCGGGCTGCACGGTCTGGTTTGCGCTGGCCCGCGGGGGCTGGGTGGGGGCCGCCTACGCGGGACTTTCCTTTTTTTATGCGGGGGGCGCCGCGCTGCAGCCTGCCTGGAACAGCGACCTGTTCGGGCTGCGCCGCGCGGGGGTCAACTACGGCTTTCTGGCGCTGGGGATGAGCGCGGGCAGCCTGGCAAGCTGGCTGGGCGTCCGCCTGCTGCCGCCCCCGGCGCGCCCCGTCTCCGCCGGGCTCTGCGCGGCGGGGGCGCTTGCCTGCTTTGCGCTGGTGCGGCCAAAACCCAAAAGGGACTGAATCTATGCCGGAAAACCGGGCCGACCCCCCTCGCGGGCGGCCCGGTTTTCCGGTACAATGGAAGAAAACGGACGGGGCGTTTGCGGAACTTTGCCCAAAAGGCAATTTTTTTTGCGGCGGGCTGCAAAATGCCGGCGCGCTGTCTCGTACTATAGGCAGAGGGAATGCGCAGGACGCAGGCCCAAAACCGGAAGGGGGGCGAACAGACTGGACAACAACGAATTTTCGGCGCTGATGCGGCAGTACCAGCGGCTGGTGTACACCGTTTGCTACCAGTTTGTACGCGACCCCGCCACGGCGGAGGATCTTGCGCAGGACACCTTTCTCTCGGCGTACAGCGGCATCGACCGCTGCGACCCGGCCTTCTACAAGCAATGGCTGATCCGGGTGGCGGCCAACAAGTGCAAGGACCACCTCAAAAGCGCCTGGGTGCGCAAGGTGGACGCGCCCGGGGACGACGTTCTGCCCGAGCCGCGCGGCGCGCCCCGCGCCGACACGGCCAGCCCCGAGGAAACGCTGGTCAGCCGCACCGAGGCCGAGGCCCTGACCGGGATGATCCGGGGGCTGCGGGAGCCCTACGGCAGCGTGGCCACCCTTTACTTACTGGAGGAAAAGCCTGTCAGCGAGATTGCAAAGACCCTGGGCCGCCCCGAAAAAACCGTTCAAAACCAAATTTTTCGCGCCAAACTGCTGCTGCGCCAGCAAATCTGCGAGAGGAGGCAGACACCATGAGCGAGACGCCCGCGATCCAACCGTTTGACAACAACGCCCTGTTTGACGCCGCCACCGGCCACCTGACCGACGAGGGACTTCTGGCCCTGCGGGACGGCGCCCTGGACGAGCTGGGCAGCCTGGAGGCCGCCGAGCATTTAAGCTTTTGCGATGCCTGCCTGGAGCGGTACGCCGCGCTGCTTACCGCTTTGCCGGATGCGCTCAAAACCCCGGCGCGGGAGATCGTGCAGCCGGTGCAAAACCTGCTTAAAATGCGCAGCATCCGCGTTTTTACCAACCGCTATGTGGCGGCGGCCGCCGCCGTGGCCCTGGCCTTCGGGCTTTGGCAGTTCGGCGCCTTCAACACCGCCCGCCTGACAAGGGACGCCCAGACCGTGCTGCCCGCGCGGCAGCCCTCCGCCATCAGCCGGCAGATCGGCGGGGCGCTCCAAACCGTGAGCGGCTCGGTCGGCGACCTGCTGAACAACCTGCAAACCCGCGCCCAGGACGGCCTGAACCAACTGGCCGATCCAAAACCGATCCAACGTAAAGGGGAGAAATGATCCATGAAAAAAAACGGCTTTCTGACATTTGTGTTTGCCTGCATCCCGGGCGCGGGCGCCATGTATTATGGCTATATGAAGCGCGGGCTGTCGCTGATTACCCTGTTTTGCCTGTCCGGCGCGCTGTCCAGCATCCTCAGCGTGTTTGCGGTGGGGATGCCCATCATCTGGATGTACAGCTTTTTTGACACCTACGATATCGTCCGCCGCCTGATCGCCGGGGAAGCCCTTGCGGACGAGCTGCTTTTTACCCGCCGGGACGGCGCGTTTTTCCGCCTTTTGCCCAACCAGAACAAGGCCATCGGCTGGGTGCTGGTGGGGCTGGGCGTCTGGGCCATCTACCAGAGCGTGCTGTCTCCGTTGCTGGAAAAACTGCTGTCCGCCCTGGGCGTTCAGGACCCCTGGCAGATCCTCAACAACATCCCCACCGTGGCGGTGGCCGTGCTGCTGATCTGGGGCGGCGTCTGGCTGGTGGGGGGGCGCCGCAATGCCTCCGGCGCCCCCTCCGCCGAGGAGCTGCCCCGCTACCCGCACGGGCAGGGCTGACCTCCCGCGCAGGCGCGACGATACAAACTGCATTTTATTTGATAGAATATACGGAGTGTTGATACCATGAAGGAATCGGAATTTTCTGCCTCTGCCCCCGCGGCGGCCCAGCCGCCGCGCCGGGTGCGCCGGGTGGGCACCCTTACCCTGGGCCTTGTGCTGGTGGGGCTGGGCGGCCTGATGCTGACCCGCGTTTTTGTGCCGGACTTTGACTGGATGGCGGTGCTGCGCTTTGCGCCCGCCCTGCTGGTGGTGCTGGGCGTGGAGGTGCTGGTCTACGCGGCCAGGCCCGATGTCACCCTGAAGTACGACTGGCTGAGCATGTTCGTCTGCTTTCTGGTTTTGTGCGGCGCGGCGGGGGTGGGCGCCGTCTCCTACCTGGGGGATCGCTACCTGCCCGGCCGGGACGCCGCCCAAAACCGCCTGGCCGCCGACCTGGAAACCCAGAGCTATGCGGCCCTGGCCGCCGACAAGGCGCTGGTGCGGGACATGAGCGTTGAGGTGCGGCTGAGCGACACGGGGGAAAAGCGCCCCCTCGAAAGCCTGACCCCGGCGGAGCTGGCCGACGCCGACGAGGCCGACGCCTACCTGACCCTGCAAAACCAGTACCCGAGCGCCGAGGCCTTTGCGGCGGACTGCCGCACCCTGCTGGCCGGGCTGCGGGCGGCGGGCCTGCCCTTTACCCGGTACACCTTTGACACCTGGCAGGAGGGGGCGGAGCAGAACGGCAGCAGCTACACGCTGACCCTGAACGGCCCCTGGCAGGCCGACGCCGACACCGCCCGGCTGGCCGCCGCCGTGACCGGCAGCTACTGGCTGGACGGCGCCTCCTACGCCACCGCCGCCGAGCGGGACGACGCCGCGCGCCGCGCCAGCGCCGAGACCGCCGTCCCCGCCGACGAGACGTGACCCGCTCTTGCCGATTTTACCAAAGCTATACCAAAGTTTTGCAGCTTCCTGCCGTTTTGGCGGGAAGCTGCATTGTTTTTTGCCGCCGTGTGTGGTAAACTTGTACAGGAATACAGGGCAAACCAAGCAGGAATTGGCAAAAAATAACAACAAAGTGAGGCGGCGCCATGAATTTCCTCAAGGGGTACACCAAACAGGAGCGGAGCTGGATGATGTACGACTGGGCCAACAGTGCCCATTCGGTCATCGTGGTCACCATCCTGCCCATCTTTTTTGACACGGTGGCAGGCCATACGGCGGACAGTGTTTCCAGTATGACCACCTGGGGCTACGCCACCAGCATCGCCATGGCCATCGTGGCGCTGGCCGCTCCGTTCCTGGGGGTGTTTGGGGATATCCGCGGGATGCGCAAAAAACTGTTCGGCGTCTTTTTGGGGATCGGCGTGCTGGCCTGCGCGGGCATGGCCTTTGTGCCCGGCATGGACTTTACCTCCTCCGCCTCCTCGGCGGGGCGGGTGGCGGGGCTGCTGCTGGCGCTGTACATTTTCAGCGTGATCGGCTTTGACGCCTCCTGCATCTACTACGACGCTTTTCTGACCGACATCACGACCGAGGACCGGATGGACCGCGTTTCGATCATGGGCTACGGCATGGGCTACATCGGCGGCTCCACAATCCCGCTGGTCATCTTTTTGGGGATGAACGCCGCCGGGGTGCCCACCCTGACCTGCCTTTCGGTCATCTTTGGGCTGACCGCCGTCTGGTGGTTCGCGTTCAGCCTGCCGCTGCTCAAAAACTGCACCCAGACCAGCGGCAAACCCTACGAAAAAGGCGACGTGGGCCGCGCAGTGGCCGGCGTGGGCGCCACGGCAAGGGAAATCTGGCGCAACAAGCCGCTGCTGGTGTTTATTGTGGCGTACTTCTTTTACATTGACGGCGTTCACACCATCATCAGCATGTCCACCTCCTACGGCACCAACATGGGGCTGGGCGCCACCGATATGCTGCTGGCCCTGCTGCTGGTGCAGGTGCTGGGGCTGCCCTTCTGCCTGCTTTACGTTCGCCTGAGCGACCGCTTCGGCGCCCGCACCATGATCGGGGTGGCCATCGGGGTGTATATGTTCATCTGCGTGTTCGGGTTTTTCCTGCGCAGCGTCTGGCAGTTCTGGGTGCTGGCCATTTTGTGCGCCACCAGCCAGGGCGGCATCCAGGCCCTCAGCCGCAGCATGTTCGGCCGCCTGATCCCGGACAAAAACCGCAGCGGCGAGTTTTTCGGCTTTTTTGACATCTTCGGCAAGTTCAGCTCCATCATGGGCCCGGCGCTGGTGGGCGGCGTAAGCGCCGCCGTGGCCAACGGGATGCTGGCCGCCCAGGGCCTTACCGCCGCCACCGCCACCGAGGCCCAGGCGACGGCCGTCCGGCTGGCCTCCAGCCCCTACGGCATCCTGTCCATACTGCTCATCATGTTTGTGGGCGGCGGGCTGTACTTTTTTGTGCTGCCCCGCTGCGTGTGCGCGGCCGGGCAACAGAAGGCCGCCGCGCCGCAAACGTGAAAAAACTGCCAAATCCAGCCAAAACGCCCGGCACGGAATTGCACCGCGCCGGGTTTTCGTGTACAATGGTAACTGCGGCGGGGGAACGCGCCCGCCCAACAAACACAAAGGACGATGAAAAATGCCGGAAGGGTACACCCATGTCCGCACGGCCCGGCGGGCTGCCGAGGCACTGCATATCGAGCTGGCCTGCCCGGCGGCGTTTGCCGCGGGCGCCAACGGCCCGGACGCGCTGTTCTGCTACCAGATTTTAAAAAGCCCCCGCAAGCGGCTGTACGACCTGCCGGGCCTGGGCGCCCGGATGCACGAGGAAAAAACCGGCGCGTTTTTGCGCTGCCTGACCGCCGGGCTGACCACCCGCGCCCAGCTGGAATACGCGCTGGGCTTTTTGAGCCACTACGCGGCGGACGCGGTCGTTCACCCCTATGTGGCGGCCCTGTGCGAGCCGGGCATGCCCTACGCGGGGCCGGGCGGCCACGGCTGCCTGGAAATCGCGCTGGATTCCACCCTGCACGCCGCCGATACCGGCGTAGCGGCGGTGCCCGCGGCGGACACCTCCCCCCTGATGAAGGGCCCCGAGCTGGCCGAGGTGGCGACTTTGCTGCACGGCGCGCTGCGCGGGGCCTACGGCGAGGAGGTGCCCGTGGAGTACCTGGCCGACGCTTTTTACGAACTGTACCGGGTTCGGCGTCATTTTGTGGCGCGCACCCCTTTCAAGCGGGGGGCGCTGGCCATGCTGGAACTGTTTGTGGGCGGGCGGGGGTTCATCACGGCCCACCTTTCGCCGCGGCAGCTCAAAAAGGATCTGCCCGACCGCTGGATCAACCCCTTCACCGGGGAAACCTGCCAGGGCAACGCCTTTGCGCTGCTGCAGGAGGCCCAGAAACGGAGCGAAATGTACATGACGGCCCTGCTGGGCTGGCAGATGGGGCGCCTGCCCCGCGAAAAACTGGTGGAGCTGCTGGGCAGCGCAAGCTACACCCAGGGCATTGAGACAGCCGACAGCCGGGGCGCGGACGAAACGCCCGCCCCCGTGTGATCGATAGAACCGGCCCCCGCGCGGGGGCCGACCAAAAAAGGAGCGTTCATTATGGTACGGATCACCCTAGAAAACGGAAAAACCATCGACATTGCGCTGGACGAGAAGGCCGCGCCCCTCACCTGCGAGAATTTCCTCAAGCTGGTGAACCAGGGCTTTTACAACGGGCTGGGCTTCCACCGCGTCATCCCCGGCTTTATGATCCAGGGCGGCTGCCCGCTGGGCACCGGCACCGGCGGCCCCGGCTGGAACATCAAGGGCGAATTTTCCGGCAACGGCGTGCCAAACCCCCTCAGGCACACCCGCGGCGTCATCAGCATGGCCCGCTCGATGGACCCCAACTCGGCGGGCAGCCAGTTCTTTATCATGCACGAGGATGCGCCCCATCTGGACGGCCAGTACGCGGCGTTCGGCCATGTGGTGAGCGGGATGGACGTGGTGGACGAGATCGCCGCCACCCCCACCGACTGGCAGGACCGCCCCACCAAGCCGGTGCGGATGAAGACCGTCTGCGTGGTGGAGGGCTGATCCCGGTCTTTTTTTGGCAGCCTGCCCCGGCCGGGGCTGGCTGCTTTTTTTTGCCGGTATGCCAAAAAAGGCGGCGCGGGCTCGTCCTCTGTTATGGACAATTGTCTTACATACTTGTATTTTTGCGCAAAAACGGGTATGCTGTTAAGGTACTGCGGACAGACAGGGGCAGGCGCCCGGCGCCAGGGCCGCGCCGGGCGCAAAACGCCCCGCTATTTCAACAAGACAGGATGGATTTTACCATGAAACTGATTACTTTCACCGTGCCCTGCTACAACTCGGCCGCCTACATGGAGCATTGCATCCAAACCCTGCTGGCTGCGGGCGAGGAGGCCGAGATCCTGCTGGTGGACGACGGCTCCAAGGACGAGACGGGCGCCATCGCGGACCGCTGGGCGGCCAAATACCCGGCCATCGTGCGCGCCATCCATCAGGAGAACGGCGGCCACGGCGAGGGCGTCAACCAGGGCATCCGCAACGCGCAGGGGCTGTATTTCAAGGTGGTGGATTCCGACGACTGGCTGGACACCGACGCCCTGGCCAGCGTGATGGAAAAGCTGCGCGGCTTTGCCGCCGACGCGGCCCAGGGCAACCCGCCGCTGGACCTGCTGCTTTGCAACTATGTGTACGAGCATGTGGCCGACAACACCCGCAAGGTGATCGGCTACCGGGGCATTCTGCCGCAGGACCGGGTGTTCCGCTGGGACGAGATCGGCCGGTTTCCGCCCAGCCAGAACATTTTGATGCACAGCGTCATCTACCGCACCCAGGTGCTGCGGGATGTGGGGCTGGAGCTGCCCAAACACACGTTCTATGTGGACAACATCTTCGTCTACCAGCCGCTGCCACGGGTGCAGACCCTTTATTACATGGATCTTGACCTTTACCGCTACTTTATCGGGCGGGAGGATCAGAGCGTCAACGAGAAGGTCATGGTGACCCGGGTCGATCAGCAGGTGCGGGTGACCAAGCAGATGATCGAGGCGGTCGATCTCTACGCGCTGCCGCCCCGGCAGGACAAGCTGCGCGCCTATATGCTCAACTATCTTTCGATGATGATGGTTATTTCCAGCGTGTTCCTGACGATGGCCGGCACCCCCGAGGCGCTGGAAAAGAAAAAGGAGCTGTGGCAGTTTTTGAAGGAGCATGACGAAAAGCTCTACCATCACTGCAAGTTTTCCATCGCCGGGGGCTGCAACCTGCCCGGCACGCTGGGGCAGAAGGTTTGCCTGTGGGGCTACCATCTGGCGCAGAAGATCTTTAAATTCAACTGATGCGGCGCGCCGGGGGCGTGCTGCCTGCGGCAAAAGGCGCGAACGCCGGGCGAGGCCCCGGCGCCGCGCCTTTTTTTGCGGCAGGCCCGGCGCGGCCCCGGCGGCCGCGCCGGATTCAAGGGCGCCCCGGGGCTGCCGCCCTGCGCGCCAGCGCCAGCAGGCCGTCCGCCGTAAGGCTGCACAGGACGATGGCGGCCAGCGCGTACAGGCCCATCCAAAAGCTGCGGTACACCGCCACCGAGAGCAGCACCATGGCGCCGTCCACCAGCAGGCTGATCCGCCCGATGCTGACGGCGGGGTGGCGGGCCAGCAGCAGCCGTTCCAGCAGGTCGGTGCCGCCCACGCTGAGATCCGCCCGCACCAGGCAGGCCAGCCCCACGCCGTACAGCAGCCCGCCGCCCGCCGCGGCCAGCGGACGGCTGCGGGTAAGCAGCGGCAGCCAGGCCGCCGTGCGATCCACCAGCGCGCTGTACAAAAAGCTGGCGGCCAGCGCCGCGCCGGTAAAGCCCGGCCCCTTGATCCGCCAGCTGGCGGCAAGCAGCGGCAGATTGAGGCAGAGCATCACCAGCCCCACCGGCACCGGCACAAAGACGTTGAGCAGGGTGGCCAGCCCGGCAAAGCCGCCCGCCGCAATGCCGTTGCCCACCAAAAACAGGTTGAGGGCCAGCGCGTAGCAGCCAAGCCCCGCCCCCGCCAGCAACAGGCGGGGCAGCGCCCCGGCCATTGCCGCGCGCTGCCCCGCTCCGGATTCTTTTTTTGCGCCGCTCGTTTTCATACGCTTTTCCGCCTTCCGTGTCCGGCGCCATTGGCGGAAATTTGCCTTATTATAGGCGGCGCAGCCCCGCTTGTCAAGGGGAGGCACGGCGCGCCGCCGCCGGACAGCCTGCCAATATTTTGCGCTTGCACAGGAAAAAGTTTGTGCATTTTTTCACTTGCATGTTCGGGGCCTGCCGGGCTATACTGTTGACATGGCCAAACAGGCAAAGCCGCCGCGGAAGAAATTCTGCGGCGGCTTTCGTTTTCGGTCAAGGCAGCGCCGCCCGATCTGCGCCGGACGGATGGCGCGACCCCCCCACAGGAACGGCGCGGGGCTGCCCCCAATAACAGCGCGGGAGGATAGAACCATGATACAGGGAATACGCAAGGACGCCTACAAGGCAACGCGGTATGTGCCGGGCAAAACCACCGATGCCGTGATACGGGAGTACGGCATCCGCCATGTGGTAAAGCTGGGTTCCAACGAAAACAACTACGCGCCGTTTCCCGGCGTGCTGGCCGTGATGGAACAGGAGCTGCGCCGCGCCAACGTCTACCCGGAAAAAAACTATGTGCGGCTCCGGCAGCTTTTGGCCGCCAGGCTGGGCCTGCAGGAAAGCTGGATCGGCCTGGGGCACGGCGCAGGCAACGTGCTGGACACCGTGGCCAAAACCTTTTTGGAGGACGGCGACGAGGTGATTCTGCCCCGCCAGAGCTACGGGCTGTACAAGGACATCTCCTGGGTGATGGGGGCCAGGGTGGTGTTCACCCCCCTGACCGAGCGCTGCACGATCGATCTGGACGCCATCGCGGCGGCCATCACCCCCAAAACCAAGCTGATCTGGCTGTGCAACCCCAACAACCCCACAAGCACGGCGGCGGACAGGGAAAAGCTTGACCGCCTGGTGGACGGCCTGGCCCCCGGCACCTGGCTGGTGCTGGACGAGGCCTACCGTGAGTTTGCCGATCCCGCCCTGATGCCGGACACGGTCGGCTACCTGAAACAAGGCAAAAACGTCCTGTGCGTCCGCACCTTCTCCAAGTACTACGGGCTGGCGGGGCAGCGGATCGGCTATCTGGCGGCCCGGCCCGAGGTCATCGGCTTTTACGATACGGTGGCCGAGCCGTTCAACGCCAACCGGGTGGGGCTGGCGGGCGCCGTGGCGCTGCTGGAAACCGGCTGCGCCGAGGCCGACCGCTATCTGGCCCGGATGCTGGCCGACCGCACCCGGATGTGCCGCGAGCTGCAAAAGCTGGGCTGCGCCGTGTTGCCCAGCCAGACGAACTTTTTGTTCGTCGGCATCCCCTGCGACGCCGAAGCCGTCAACGAGGAGCTGCTGCGCGCCGGGGTGATCGTGCGGCCCTGCACCGGCTGGAATTTTCCCGATCACCTCCGCGTCACGGTGGGCACCACCGAGGAAAACCGCTATTTTCTGCAAACGCTGGCGCAGGCGCTGCGGCGGGTACAGGGGGGCAGCGTGGCATGAAGGTGCTGATCTGCGATTACCCTGAACCGATGAACCGGGATCTGCGGGTGGAGGACCGCTTCCTGCGCGCCGGGCTGGGGGAGGAGCTGAGCGTGACGCACTGGGTGTACAACGGGCGGGAAAACGACCTGCTGGAACACCTGCGCGGCGCGGACGCCCTGCTGACCGCCTACCTGGAGCTGCCCGCGCGGGTGCTGGACAGGGCCGGAAAGCTGCGGTTTATCTCGATCGAGGCGACGGGCTACAATTTTGTGGACGCGGACGCCGCCGCCCGCAACGGCATCGGGGTGGCGGTGATCGGCGAGTACTGCACCGAGGAGGTGGCCGACCACACGCTGGCGCTGGCGCTGGCCGTGTCGCGGCGGCTGAAAACCTACGCCCGCAGCACCGAGCGGGACCGCCGGTTCGACTTTGCGGCGGCGGAACCGATGTTTCGGTTTTCGGGCGCGGTGTGGGGGGTTCTGGGCTATGGCCGGATCGGCCGGGCAGTGGCCCGGCGGGCGCGCGGCTTTGGGATGCGGGTGATTGCATGGGATCGCCGCTTCCCGCCCGCGGAGGCCGCCAGGCAGGGGGTGGAGCTGCTGCCCCGGGACGAGGTGCTGGCCCAAAGCCGCATTTTGAGCCTGCACACGCTGCTGGTCCCCGAAACGGTGCATCTTTTGGACGACGCGGCCTTTGCCAAAATGGAGAACCGGCCCGTCGTCGTCAACGTATCCCGCGGCGGCCTGATCGACGAGGCCGCCCTGCTGCGGGCGCTGGACAGCCGCCGGGTGTTCGGCGCCGGGCTGGACGTGCTGGACTGCGAAAGCCACGCCGCCATGCAGACCAACCCGCTGGTGGGGCGGGAGGATGTCGTCCTTACCCCCCACGCGGCCTTCTACTCCGCCGAGGCGATGGAGGCCTGCGCCCGGATCAGCTGCCGGAACATCGCCGCTTATTTTACGGGGCGGCGGCAGGAGGTTTTTCGGATGGTAAACCGCCCGCAGGAACCGGCCGCCGGCACGGCGCGCGCCGTTTCAAGCCAGACAAAGGGGTCGGCTTCCGCATAAAAGCGGAAACCGATCCCCCGCTGCTTTTCAAGGGCGGAAAACCGAACAGAAAACGACAAAGAAGTCGGCCAAAGGCCCGTTTTGGGCAGGCTGGCTTCTTTTTTACAGGGATAGAAAACAAAGCCGGGGAAAGCTTCGGCTCGGTCCGGCAGGCAGACCGGCGGCGCGGCGGCGGGCGCCGGAGCGATGCCCGGAAGCGGCGCTGCCGCCCCGGGCGCCGGGATGCGCGCCGCGCCAGAGCCGCGATCGCCGCAAAGGCTTCCAAGAAAAATTTTGCGAAATTTTGCTGTTTTTGCTGAAGGAAGGATGGTTTTTATGAAAAAGTGGATTGCCCTGGGTTTGGCCTGCGCCGTGGCGGCTTCGATGGCGGGATGCGGCAAAACCGCCGCGTCCGGCGGCGCACAGAGCGCAGGCAGCGCGGCGGCTTCCTCCGCCGCGGGCGGCGAGAGCGCCGGGAGCGGCAGGAAGGTGCTGAAGGTGGCCTTTGAGTGCCAGTCCGCCCCCTTCTGCTGGACGCAGTCGGACGATGCCAACGGCGCGCTGCCCCTGACCGGCACCGACGAGTACACCTACGGGTTTGACGTGGAGATGATGAAGCAGCTGTGCGCCAAGGCGGGCTATGAGATCGAGGCGTACAAGATCGACTGGGACGGGATGCTGATGGGGGTGCAGGCCGGCACCTACGACTGCGCGATCTCGGGCATTTCGATCACGAACGACCGCAAGCTGAGCATGGATTTCACCGACCCCTACTATGAGGCGAACATCGTCCTGCTGACCAAGGCCGACGGCAAGTACGCCAATGCCAAGACCCTGGCCGATTTCAAGGGCTGTTCCACCACCTCCATGCTCAACACGATCTGGTACGACATGTGCAGCCAGATCCCGGACGCCAAGGTGCAGCCCGCGCTGGAAAACCTGCCCGCCATGATCGTGGCCGTCAAGTCCGGCACGGTGGACGCCATCACGGTGGACATCCCCACGGCAAAGGCCGCCCTTCTGTCCAACCCCGACCTTGTGATGGTGGAGCCGGATGCCGCCGATACCTTCCGGGTATCCAGCGAGGATGTCGATCTGGGCATTGCCGTCACCAAGGGCAAGGAGGACATCGTCAAAAATCTGAACGACGCGCTGGCCTCCGTCAGCCAGGCCGACCGCGACGCCATGCTGGACAACGCCATCAAGGTGCAGCCGCTGGCGCAGTAACCGCCAAATCAACAAAAACCGGGGGGAATGGAGAATGCCAACCACATTTTGGGGCTGGGTATTGTTTTTGGGCAAAACCTACGGCGCATCGTTTTTGCGCGGGGCCGGCATCTCGGTGTATCTGGCCGTGCTGGGCACCTTTTTCGGCTGCATCATCGGCCTGCTGGCGGGCATTGTGCAGACGATGCCCGACGCGGCAGGCCCTTCCGGCCGCCGCCGTCCGGGCCTGCCGCTGGCCAAGCTGCTGCTGAAAGGCTATGTGGGCTTTTTCCGCGGTACGCCCATGATGGTGCAGGCCATGGTCATCTACTACGGCGCCTCCCAATATCTGGGCGCCACCATGGATCCGCTGGCCGCCGGGCTGCTGATCGTATCCATCAACACGGGCGCCTACATGGCAGAGACGGTCCGCGGCGGCATCCTGTCGGTCGATCCCGGCCAGACCGAGGGCGCCATGGCCGTGGGCATGGGGCATTTTCGCACCATGGTCTCGGTGGTGCTGCCCCAGGCGCTGCGCAACATCATCCCGCAGATCGGCAACACGCTGGTGGGCAACATCAAGGATACCTCGGTGCTGAGCGTCATCGCCGTGAACGAGCTGTTTTACAAATCCCGCTCGGCCTGCGGCACCTATTTTAAATACTTTGAGGTGTTTTTTATCACCTGCTGCATCTATCTGGTGCTGACCACCCTGACCAACGCGCTGCTCCACCGGCTGGAAAAAGCCATGGACGGCCCGCAGAACTATCAGCTTGCCCCCGCGCCAAACGCAGGGGCGGCGCCCGCTAAGGAGGCTTCCGTATGACAACCACCAAAACCGCCTCGGTTCCCCGCCTGGCCATCCCCGGCATTGTGCCGCCGGCCGCCCCGGCCGTACAGCCGCCCCGCGCGCCTGCGCCGGCCGCAGGAAAGAAAAAGGCCCCCGCCAAAACCGCGGCCCTGCCCGCGCCGCTGATGTCGGTGCGGCACCTCAACAAAAAATTCGGCGACCACGAGGTACTTCGGGAGATCGATTTCAACGTGTACCCGGGGGATGTGGTCTGCATAATCGGGGCATCCGGCTCGGGCAAAAGCACGCTGCTGCGCTGCATGAATATGCTGGAAACCCCCACCGGCGGCTCATCTGCCGCCGCGGGCAGGATATCGCCGGCATGAAGCTGACCGATTACCGCGCCAAGGTGGGGATGGTGTTTCAATCCTTCAACCTGTTCGGCAACATGAACGTGCTGGACAACTGCCTGGCCGGGCAGCGGTATGTGCTGCACCGCAGCCGCGCCGAGGCCACCGCCCACGCCATGCAATACCTGGAAAAGGTGGGGATGGCCCCCTACATCCACGCCAAGCCGTCCCAGCTTTCGGGCGGGCAAAAGCAGCGGGTGGCCATTGCGCGGGCCCTGGCCATGGACCCCGAGATCCTTTTGTTTGACGAGCCGACCAGCGCCCTTGACCCCGAGATGGTGGGGGAGGTGCTGCAGGTGATGAAAAAGCTGGCCGGCGAGGGCCTGACCATGGTGGTGGTGACCCACGAGATGGCGTTTGCGCGGGATGTTTCCACCCGCACCGTCTTTATGGCGGACGGCGTGATTTTGGAATCCGGCGCGCCGGACCAGCTGTTCGCCCATCCCCGCAACGAGCGCACAAGGGCGTTTTTGAGCCGCTTCATCCAGGGCTGAGCGCCCGCGCCCCGCCGTAAAAGGCTCCCTTGGCGGCATCCGGCATCCCGGCCTTAACAGGGATGCCCGCCCCTGTTTACCCAAAGCGCGGCCCCGGCGGTTTGCACAGAAACCGCCGGGGCCGCGCGCTTTTGCGGGGCTGAAAAGCATGCGTTATTGCAGCCCCAGCCCCTTGCTGAGGTTGACGATGAAATCCTGCACGTTGGTCACGATGCCCCGCGCCGAAAGGCTGCCCCGGTCGCTGAGCTTGTTGACCGTGAACTCGGAGATATCCACGCAGTAAAAGTAAACCTCGCGCACGGTGCCGTCCGGCAGCACCCGGTAGGAGGGGGTCATGTTGCCGGTGGCGATGGTGTGCAGCATGGTGGCCATGCAGATGACCGTGGTGGCCGTGCGCACCTGCGCCCGCATGGCGTCCTGCGCGTCGTACACGTTGCCCACCACCGGGGGCAGGGGGCCGTCGTCCCGGATGGAACCGGCCAGCACATAGGGAACGCCGCACTTTTCCAGGCTGTACAGGATGCCGTTGTCGATCTTTTCCCCCTTCAAAAACGCGGGGATGGAGCCGTACCCCTTGACCCGGTTGATGGTGTCCAGGTGGTTGTAGTGGCCGTTGGGCTGGCTTTGCTGGGTGTAGATGTTCTGGCCCAGCGCCGTGTGCAGGTAGGCGGCCTCCAGGTCATGGGTGGCCAGCGCGTTGCCTGCCAGCACCGCGTCCACATACCCGCCCTCGATCAGCCGGGAAAAGGCCGCGCGGGCGTCGCTGTCAAACGCAAACGCCGGGCCCATCACCCAGACCACGCGGCCGTTCGTCCTCTCGTGCCGCAGCAGGGCGTACAGCTCGTCGTAATCGCGGGAGAAGGCCGTCTCGCGGGAGCGGCCCTGCCGGAACGCGAACACGTCCCGCCCGCCGCCGGCCCGGCCAAAGCCCTGCGCGTGCAGATAGATGCCGTCCTGCCCCTGCTCGGTGCGGCCCAGCACGACGCGGTCGCCCGTGCGCAGAAGCCGGAACTCCCGCACCGCAATCCGGCCGTTTTCCCACACGGCCACGCAGTCCATGCGGCTGTCCTCGGCCAGATGCCACCGGCCGTCCACCTTAAAATACTCGGGATAGATGCTCAGGGCATGGTAGCCCTCGGGCGCAACGCCGTCCCGCGGGGCGGGGCACAGCGCCGCATCCGGCGCACAGCGCAGCGGCGCCGCCGAAAAATCCGGCGGCGTGTAGGGACGCAAAGAAAATTCCATCGTGACGACCTGCCTTTCCATTGTGGGGCGGCGCGCCGCCCATCCGTAAAACGGTTGCAAAAAAGGCGCCCAAAACGAAACACCGTTCCGCTTTGAACGCCTCTGTATGCCCATGCCTATCCTACCATACCCCGGGCCGGATTGCAAGGCCGCGGGCTTACGGGGCCACCATCGCATCGGCGGCCTTGTACAGATCGCCGCAGCTCATGCAGACGACAAGATCCCCCTCCCGCGCGTTGGCCTTCACCCAGTCGGCGGCCTGCTGCAGGCCGCCCACCACCACGCTGCCGGGAATTTTGGCGGCCAGATCCTCGCTTTTTACGCTGCCGTCGTCCACCTCGCGGCTGCCCATGATGGGCAGCAGCACGGTTTGGTCGGCGGTTTTCAGCACGGCGGCAAAATCGTCCAGCAGGGCCTTGGTGCGGCTGTAGGTGAACGGCTGATGCACCGCGATCACCCGCTTGTAGCCCATCTCGCGGGCGGTTTTGAGGGTGGCGCCCAGCTCGGTGGGGTGGTGGGCGTAATCGTCTACCACCACGGCGCCGTTGCAGGTGCCCTTGATCTCAAACCGGCGGCCGGCGCCCTTGAAATGCCCGGCGGCGCGGGCGGCGTCCTCGGGCTGAAGGCCCAGCGGGCGCACGCAGCAGCACATGGCCAGTGCGTTGTAAATGTTGTGATAGCCCGGCACCGCCAGCCGGATGTGGGTGAAGGGAGCGCCCAGCTCCTCCACGTCGAACTCAAAAAAGCCGGGGCGGTACTCGGCCACGCGCACGGCGCGGAACCGCGCCTCCTGCCGGATGCCGAACGAGAGAACGGGCCGGTCGATCGAGTTGACGACGTCCAGCGTGTTTTTATCGTCCAGGTTGAACACCACGGTGCGGGAGAGCAGCGCAAATTTTTGAAAAGCCATCTTTAGGTGGCCCATCGAGCCGTAGTATTCCAGGTGGTCGTTGTCAATGTTCAGCAGCACGCCCAGGAAGGGGGTGAGCTGCAAAAAAGTCTCGCTGTACTCGCAGGCTTCAATGACGATGCTGCCGCCGCCGCCCGCCTTGCCGTACCCGCCGATCAGCGGCAGCTTGCCGCCGATGACCGCCGCGGGGTCCCGCCCGGCCAGCTCCAGCATGGTGGCGATCATGCTGGTGGTGGTGGTTTTGCCGTGCGTGCCCGACACGCAGACGCTTTGGCTGTACAGGCGGCTGACATAGCCCAGCAGCTCGCTTCGCTCGGCCATCGGGGTGCCGTGCGCCCGGGCGGCCCGGATCTCGCAGTTGTCCTCATGGATGGCGGCGCTGTAAACGATCAGGTCGGCCCCCGCAATGTTGGCGGCGTCGTGCCCAAAGCGGACGGTGATGCCCATGGCCTGCTCGGACGCGGTGATCTTGGTTTCCTCCACGTCGCTGCCGGAAATTTCGTAGCCGCGCGCGTGCAGGATCTGGATCAGGGGAAACATCCCCGAGCCGCCGCAGCCGATAAAATGGATGTGCTTTACGCCATCCAGCAGTTTGCTGTTGTAGGTGCAGTAATTGGACATGATTCTATCACCTCAAAATCCCCCCGCGCGCCGCGCCGATCCGTGCGGCAAAAAACGATCCGAACCGGGAGGTAATGGAACTATTATATCGTGTTGAGGCCATAAAATAAACACTTTTTTGGAATTTTTGGTATAATGGAGCCGGACGGGCGGGCCGCACAGCCGAAAAGCCCGCCGGGAGGAGCGCAGACGATGCGATATTTCAAGGTGGAACTGGGGGGCCGCGCGCTGCACAAGGCCACGCCCCCCGCGCAGCCGCTGGCCGTGACGGCCGGGGAGCTGGCCCGCGTGGGGATCCCCGGGCACCGGGCGGCCCGCGTGCTGGAGGAGCTGCAAAAGATCGTCGACGCCGACCCCGCCCTCAACCGGCGGGCGACGCTGTTGCGGCTGGCCAAAAACCTTTCCGGGCTGTTTTTGTAACGGCCCCGGCGGATCGGGCAGGGGGCGCGGGGCGCCGCAGCAATGCGGCGCCCCGCGTTTTTTTGCCTTTGGGCGGTTTTTGGCGCCAAGGCGGCCGGCCCCGGCACACGCGGGCGGGGTTTGGCATAGCATGGTGCAGCCGGGGGTGATGAAGGTGAGGCAAAAGACGATTTGCGTGGTGGGCGCGGACGGACGGCAGCAGGCGGCTGCGGCGGCGCTGCGCCGGGACGGCTGGACGGTTTTGGGGGCCGAGGGCGCGGGCGGCGCCGACTGTATTTTGCTGCCCATGCCCCTTGACCCGGACAGCGCCGGGCTGGCCCGGATCCTGCGGGCGGCGCGGCCGGGCGCGGTGGCGCTGGGCGGGCGGGTGAGCCGCCCCGTGCAGGAGGCGGCCGACGCCGCCGGGGTGGAGCTGATCGATTATCTGCTCCGGCCCGAGTTCGCCATTCTCAATGCGGTGCCCACCGCGGAGGGCTGTTTGTCCCTGCTGCTGGCAGAGCGGCAGCAGACGGTGTGGCAGAGCGCGTTTCTGGTGCTGGGGGGCGGCCGGGTGGCCGAGGCGCTGGCCGTGCGGCTGACGGCGCTGGGCGGCCGGGTGACGGTGGCGGCCCGCGCCCCGGCCGAGCGCGCCCGCGCGCTGGCGGCGGGCTGCCGCGCCGTGCCCCTGACCGAGCTGCCGTCCCTGCTGCCGGGGTGCGGCGCGGTCGTCAACACCATTCCCGCGCCGGTGCTGGGGGCGGCCCTGCTGGCTTTGCTGCCCGGCGGCGCGCTGGTCATCGATCTGGCCAGCAAGCCCGGCGGGGTGGACGCCGAGGCGGCCCGGGCAAACGGCGTCCGGCTGCTGCACGCGCTCAGCCTGCCCGCCCGCTGCGCCCCCCGGACGGCCGGGGCGCTGGTGGCGCACGTTGTGGAGGCCGTTCTGCAGGAGAGGAGTGCGCCCTATGACCAGTAACGATGCGACCGGCACCGCCCGGACGGTGGTGTTTGCTTTGACCGGCAGCTTTTGCACCTTTGCGGCGGTGCTGCCCCAGGTGGAACGGCTTTGCGCGCGGGGGTGGAACGTGCTGCCCCTGCTCAGCTGGAGCGCAGGCGGGCAGGACACCCGCTTTGGCCGCGCGGCGGACTGGAAACAAAAGCTGGAGGCGCTGACCGGCCGCCGCCCCCTGACCACCCTGCAGGAGGCCGAACCCCTTGGCCCCCAAAAGATGGCGGCCGCCATGATCGTGGCGCCCTGCACGGGCAGCACGCTGGCCCGGCTGGCGCTGGGGCTGAGCGATACCCCGGTCACGCTGGGGGTAAAAAGTATGCTGCGGGGCGGGCGGCCCATCGTGCTGGCCCCCTCCACCAACGACGGGCTTTCGGGCAGCGCCCCGGCCCTGGCCGCGCTTTTGGAGCGCAGGCACTATTATTTCGTCCCCTTTGGGCAGGACGACAGCTACAAAAAGCCGTGCAGCCTTAAAAGCGATTTCACCCTGCTGCCGGATACCCTGGACTGCGCCCTGAACGGGGTGCAGCTTCAGCCGATTTTGCTTTGAAAGGCGCTTTTTGCCGTTTTTCAGTGGCGGAACGGCAGGGCGCCGCATAAAGTGGTATGACGGATTTTTTGGGAAAGGGGACGTTGCGGCATGATGCAGACGATCTTAATACGGGGCGGGCGTCCGCTGGCGGGAACCATCACGCCGGCGTCCGCCAAAAACAGCGCCCTGCCCCTGCTGGCGGCCACCCTGCTCTGCGGCGGCCCCTGCACCCTCCACCGGCTGCCCCGCCTGGCGGATATCGATACCAGCCTGGCGCTGCTGCGCGCCGTGGGGGCCGCGGCGGCGCGCCGGGGGCAGGATGTCGTCACCCGGCCGGCGGCGGCGCTTTCGGGGGATATACCGCCCGCGCTGGCCGGGGCCATGCGCAGCTCGGTGTTTTACCTGGCGCCGCTGCTCTGCCGGGCCGGGTGGGTGCGGCTGCCCCTGCCGGGCGGCTGCCGGCTTGGCCCGCGCCCCGTGGACATCCACCTGGCGGGGCTGGCGGCCATGGGCGCCACCGTTGAGATTGGGGCCGGAACCGTTGTTCTGCGGCGGCGCGGGCCGCTGCGCGGCGTGGATTTTACCCTGCGGCTGCCCAGCGTGGGCGCGACCGAGACGCTGCTGATGGCCGCCGCCTGCGCCCAGGGCGCCACCGTGCTGCGCGGCGCGGCCTGCGAGCCCGAGATCGAGGATCTGGCCCGGTTCCTGAACGCCTGCGGCGGCTGCGTGACCGGCGCGGGCACCCCGGTGGTCGTGGTGCGGGGGCGGCCGCTGCACGGGTGCTGCTTTACGCCGCTGCCCGACCGCATCGCGGCCTGCACCTATCTGGCGGCGGCGGCCTCGGCAGGCGGGCAGGTGACGGTGGCCGGGTGCCAGCCCCGGCATTTTGGGCCGTTTCTGGACTTTTTGCGTGCGCTTGGCTGCCGGGCGGCGGTGTCGGGGCGGCGGGTGACCCTTTGCCGCGACCCGGCCGTTCCGCTGCAGGGCGGGCAGGCCGTGTTTGCCGCCGCCTACCCGGGCTTTGCCACCGACGCCGCCCCCCTGGCCGCCGCCCTGCTGCTGACCGCCCGCGGGGCCAGCACCGTGCGCGACGGGCTGTTCCAGAACCGCTTTGCCTGCGCGGCGGGCTTTGCGGCGCTGGGCGCGGCGGTGGAAAACAGGGGCCCGACGCTGCAAATAGGCGGCGGTGCTGCGCTGCGCGGGGCCGAGGTGACGGCGCCCGACCTGCGGGGCGGGGCGGCGCTGGCCGTCGCGGCGCTGGCCGCCGCGGGCACGACCGCCTTGCGCGATCCCGGCCACATCCGCCGCGGCTACGCCGATCTGCCCGGCGAGCTGCGCCGCCTGGGCGCCGATGCCGCCGCGCTTACCGCACACGATGCGCCGGCGTGCAGACGGCAGGAAACAAAATAACCGGTATCCGCCGCAAAAAAATTCGATGCAGGAACCGACGGATTGAGTTCCTGCATCATTTTTTTTGCTTTTTACGGGCTGGCTATTGAAATCGACCCCGAAATTTGATATCCTAATAATCAGTTATATGTGCCACCGGCGGGTCAAGTGTGCCTATTTTTGTGCGGGCCGCCTGCCGAAACTTGAAACTTAGGGGGATACACTCATGGCGTTCGTTCTCGATGAAGAGATGCAGAATGTTACCAATATCAAGGTCATCGGTGTGGGCGGCGGCGGCGGAAACGCGGTCAACCGCATGGTGGAGGCCGGCCTTTCGGGGGTCGAGTTCGTTGCCATGAACACCGACCAGCAGGCTCTTGTCAACTCCAAGGCCACCCAAAAGGTGCAGCTTGGCGCCAAACTGACCAAGGGCCGCGGCGCCGGCGCAGACCCCGAAGTGGGCCAGCGCGCCGCCGAGGAAAGCAAGGATGAGATCTCCTCCGCGCTCAAGGGCGCGCAGATGGTTTTCATCACCGCCGGCATGGGAGGCGGCACCGGCACCGGCGCCGCGCCCGTTGTGGCGGAAACCGCCCATGATCTGGGCATTTTGACGGTAGGCATCGTCACCAAGCCGTTCGCCTTTGAGGGCAAGCGGAAGATGGGCCTGGCCGAGCAGGGCATTGCCTCGCTGATGATGCATGTGGACAGCCTCATCGTCATCCCCAACGAGCGCCTTAAGCTTATCAGCCAGGAAAAGATCACCCTGATGAACGCCTTTGAGGCCGCCGACAACGTGCTGCGCCAGGGCGTGGAAAGCATCTCCAGCCTGATCAACATCCCGGCCTTCATCAACCTGGACTTTGCCGATGTCCGCTCCATCATGAAGGACGCCGGCTTTGCCCACATGGGCGTGGGCGCCGCCAAGGGCGCCGGCAAGGCGGAAAACGCCGCCAAGGCCGCCATCAGCAGCCCCCTGCTGGAAACCAGCATCGCGGGCGCGCGCGGCGTCATCATCAACATCACCTCCAGCCCGGATATCGGCCTGGACGATGTGGAGACAGCCGCTTCCATGATCACCCAGTCGGCCCACCCGGATGCGAACATCATCTGGGGCACCGCGTTCGATGAGAATCTCTCCGACGAGATGCACATCACCGTTGTGGCCACCGGCTTTGAGAACACCCCCGGCGTGGACGAGCCCATCCAGGCCGCCATGGAAGCGCAGACCGCCGTCAAGGCGCCTGCCCAGCCGGTGATCCCGCAGCCTGCCCAGCCCGCCGCGCCCGCGGCAGCCCAGCCTGCCGCCCAGCCGGTTCGCCAGCAGCCTGCCGCCCGCCAGCCCAGCGCGCCCCTGCCCAACACCGTGTTCAGCGGGGATGTGTTTGGCGCGGGCCTTGATGCCGGCACCTCCAAGGCGCCCGCGCAGGAGGAAGAGGATGACGGCGATTACTTTAACGATCTGCTCAGCATCCTGAACAAGCGCTCGTAAAATTTGCCAGATTTGCGGCGCGCACGCCCCGGCCGGGGGAAGTAAAAAATTGCGGAACTGGCAGCGGAAAGGGGTAAGCCATGCCGTCAGGGATGCCGGACGTACAGGAAAAAGGATTTCGTTCCCGCGTGTTCGGCTTTAACAAAAACGATGTTCTGGCTTACATGAACGCCCTTGCCAACGAAGCGCAGCAGAACGAGCTGGCCTACCAGGATCAGATCCATAAGCTGGAGATCCAGATCGAAAAACTCAAAAAAGATCAGGCGAACGCCCGGGCCTGCGTGGAAAAATTGCAGGAGGAGTTTGCCGACGCCACCGACCGCGCCGACCGCGCCGAAAAGCAGGCGACCGAACAGGCCCGCCAGCGCCTTTTGGCGGAGGAACGGCTGGGCAGCTACCGCACCCAGTGCGGCGACCGCGACACGGCCATCCATCTGCTGGAGCAGGAGAAAGAAAAGCTGCAAAAACAGGTGGACGCGCTGATGGAGCGCCAGAACCAGGACAAGGCCGAGCGGGAGGCCGAGCGCGCCGCCGCGGAGCAGCAGATGGACGAGGCGCAAAGGACGCTGCACACCGCGCAGGAGACTGCCCAGACCGCCGAGGAACAACTCCGCGCGGCCAGGGAGCAGGCCCGGGCGGCGCTGGAGGATGCCCAGGCCGCGCGCGCCGAGGCCCAGGCCGCGCGTGAACAGGTAAAGACGGCGCTGGCCGAGAAGGCCGCGCTGGAACAGAAGCTTGCGGAATGCCAGGCGGCGCCCAAACCGGCGCCCGCGCGCGCCGCCGCGCCCCGGTACGAGACCCGCACCGAGGAGGAGGCCCGCATCCGGGCCCGCAAGATTTTGGAGGACGCCCGGCTTTATGCCGAGAGCGCCCAGGCCGCCATGGAGCAGGAGGCCGAGGATCAGAAGGCCCGCATGGCCGAGAACGCCCGCGGCATTGCGGCGGGCGTTTTGCTGCTGCGGGAGCGGCTGACCCGCGTGGATGAGAAGTTGAGCGCCGCCTCCCTTGATTTGGAGAACGCGACGGCGGCCATTTACCGCGCGCTGGACGATACCATGAGCGATTTGGACGGCATGGAGCAGCGGATGCGCGGCTATGACGACGGGCCCGCCGAGGGGCCGGACGGTGCAGACGGTGCAGGCGGTGCGGAAAAGCCCGCAAACGGACGGCAGACGCCGCCCGGCACGGCGGTTCCGGCGCCGGACGATGCGCTGCCCCGCGGCGTTCCGGCCGTTCTGCCGCGGCAGGCCGACCCGGCCGCGGAGGAAGGTTTGGCGCCCCAGGCACCTGTTTCGGCGCCTGCCCCGGCTGCCTATGCCGCCCCCGCGCCCGCGGCGGAGCCGCTGCCCGCCGCCGCGCCGGAAGCCCCGGCCCGGCCGGCCAGCACGCTGCGGCCGCTGCGCCCCCAGGGCGCGGCCCACACCGGCGCCACGCTGCGGCCCAAACCCGCTGCCCGCCCGGTTGTGCAGGCCAAGCGGCTTCGCCGCAACAACCACAGCCATCGCAGCGTAACGCAGTCCTTGCAGGACGCGCTGAACCGGATGGACGAGGACAGATAAAGGATTGAGAGCTTGCCACAGATGGAATGCGACAAAGGAAGCCGCCGCGGCGCGCGCCCTGCAAGGGGCGGCACGCGCCCGGGCTGACCTCTGCCGGGGGCGACGGCGCAGCAGCGCGTGTTGCCGCGGCAAAACGGTTGCGTTCTTTTTGAGGATTGCTCCGGGACGGGACGTGAAGTTGCTTCGCGGCCCGCTTTTTATTGGCGCGCGGGCCATGCGCCCGCGCCTTTTTGCAGGGAGGGGTTGCCGTGATCAAAAACGCAGAACGGGCGTGGGGCGCCTGGCGCCGCCGCGCGGCGGGCTGGCCCGCGCCGCTTCGGTGGGAGCTGCGGGGCGTGCTGCTGCTGGCGGGCATACTGGCGGGCGGGGCGCTTACGGCCTACGGCGGGATGCTGCTGTTGCTGCTGCTGTGGGCGCTGTGCATGGGCGGGCTGGCCCTGCTGCTGGGCGCGGCCTGGCAGGCCGCCTTTCCCGGCCGCCGGCTGCGGGACGACCGCGCGTTTTGCCGCGTCTACCTGGCGGGCGCCGCCGTAGGGCTGGCCGTGCTGGCCGCGCTGATCCTTTACCGCCGCACCGTCTACGGGGAGGACGCCATCAACTACTACGCCAAACAGCAGCTTCTGTTCGGCAGCTTCTCGGCCAACGGGTTCTACGGCGTCCACCAGCTGGCTGATAACCTGCTGCGGGCCGATTACAAGATGTTCCTGAACCTCTTTATCACCCTGCCCTACCTGCTGCTGCCCCGCACCGTCAACGGGTTTATGCTCAGCTACGCAGTATCCTGCTTTCTGCCGACCTGGTTTGCGCTGCTGCTGACGGCCAAAAAGGTCTGGAGCTGGCGGCAGGGCGCGGCGGAGGCCACCGGCGGGCAGGGCCGCGCGGGGCTGTTTTACGCCCTTTGCATGGCGGCCATGGTGTTGTGGCCGATGTTTTTGCAGCCCGCCACCCACGGGATGCCCGATGCGTTCGGCCTGGCCTTTGCGGCCTGCATCCTGCTGCTGACCGCCGATTTTCGCTTTGAGAGCCTGCCGCCGCGGCGGCTGACGGCCCTGTTTGCGGCCACCTTCGCGCTGGTGCTTACCCGGCGGTGGTATATGTTTTGGATCGTGGGCTACTACGCGGTCTACGCGGCGGCCGTGCTGCTGGGCGCGGCGCGGCGGCGGGCGCTGGGGCCGACCTTCCGCCGGATGCTGGCCTTTGGCCTGCCCGCGCTGCTGGGCATTGTGCTGCCGCTGGCGCTGACCTTCCGCACCATCCTGACAACCGATTACGCCGATATCTACGGCGCGTACTACGGCGGCGGCTTTGGCGTCAACCTGGCGGGAATGCTGGCCAAGCTGGGCGCGGTGTACTGGCTGCTTTGCGGCGCGGGGCTGCTGGCCGCACTGCGCCGCCCGGCCAGCCGCGCGCCGGCCGCAGTAGTCACGCTGGCCTCGCTGGCGGCCATGGCGCTGTTCACCCGCAACCAGTCGCTGGGGGACCACCAGGCGTTGATTCTGGCGCCCGCCTGCCTGGGGCTGCTGTTCTGCCTGTTTGCGGCGGTCTGCTCGCTTTCCGGGGCGGCCGCGCGGCGGGGCGGCGCGGCCGCGCTGGGGCTGTTTTTCTGCCTGAATTTCGCCAACGCGCTGCGGCTGCCGGGCCGCAGCGTCAGCACGGTTCTGCTGGCCGATACCTCGCTGGATCTGACCCGCCGCACCGACCTTGCGGCCATGCGGGCCGTGACCGATTTTGTGCTGGCCAACTGCGCCGCGGACGAGACGGTCTACCTCAACATCGATACCGACGGCTACAGCGGCAGCACCTTCGCTTACAGCGATACAAGCCACCCGGCGCTTCAGACCATGATCCTGTGGGAGAACAGCGTTCCCTCCACCCACGGGTTTCCCACCGGCATCTGGTCGTCCCGCTATGTGATGGTGACCGATAACCTGGCCGAGGGCGGGCTGGTGGGGGGCGTCAACACGGCCCTGCGCACCGACACCCCGGCGGCGGCCCATTACCGCTATGTGACGGCCTTTGCCCTGGACGGCGTCACCCTCTACTGCTACGAGCGCACCGCCCCGCCCGACGCCGCCGAGGCCGCGTACTTCAAGGCCCTGTTTGCCGCCTTTGACGCCCGCTGGCCCGCGTTGTACAGCCGGCGCATCGACGCCTACCTGGCCGGGCAGGGCGGCTGAGGAAGGCCGCCGGCTTGCTTTTCCGCCGGCGCAATACAGCAAAAACCGGCGCCGCACAGCCCCCAACGGGCTGTGCGGCGCCGATTTTTTTGCTTTTGAACGGGGCAGGGGGCGGGAACGCAGGCCCGCGCGCGAAACGGCTCAGTGGCCGTTTTCAACCTCGCTGGTGCCCTGCTCCAGCAGGTAGGTGGCCTCCAGGTCGGCGATGTGCAGCTTGACGGCCAGCGGGTAGCGGTTGTAGGCATCGCTTACGGCAAAGCTGCCGCCCCGCACGGCATCGTCAAACCCGCCCATGTGCCAGCGTATGGCGATGGCCTCGGCGGTTTTCAGCCGCATGAAATGCTCGATCAGGTAAACGCTTTTCTCGCCGTGCCCGTAGGGAAACTGGTCGGCCACCTGGTAGGTGGGCACCTTTTCCCATTGGCCGGTCGTCTCGTTTTTGACGTTGCGGCTGCCGAGCTTGTAAAAGTTCGCCTTGCACAGGTCATGCAGCAGGCCGCACACCGCGTAGGATTCCATCGCTTCGCCCTCGGCGTAAAAATGCTGCACCATCGCGTTGAACACGTTGATGCTGTGCATGACCAAACCGTGCTCGCACGCGCCGTGAAAGCGGGTGGAGGCCGGGGCTGTGAAAAAATCCGTCGTTTCCAGCCAGTTCAGCAGCCTGTCGGCGCCGGGGCGGGTGATGTTGGCATTGTACAGCGCCAAAAACTGTTGGCGGCAGTCTTCCATCACAGTTCCATTTCGTCCAGAATGCCTTTGAGGATCGAAAGCTCGTCGCGGGTCATGCTGATGCCCTTGCTCATCTTGGCACCGTCCGGGGACCAATCCCGGATATCGTACTTCGGTTCATGCTCGTTCCAGCTGACCAGGTTGAGCTGGCGCTCCCACCCGTTCGTGTTGGTGGAAAGCACGGCGATGTGTTCAGTAATTTCGTATTTGAATTCTGCCATGGAGGGCTCCCTCTTTCTTGTATAAAATTCCGCTGTATGCCGCCGCGCGGCGGTGCTTGACGCCGGCGCGCGGCGCTACGCTGACAATCATAGCGGATTCCCTGCAAAAATGCAAGCCCGCTGCGGGCAAAAATGTTCCGGCCGGGGCCGTGCGCGGCCGCTCAACAGCGGGCGATGGCGTCCAGCAGCAGGCAGTAATCCTCGGCCACAGGCGGAAAAAGCGGGGCGGCCGCGGCGGCGTCCCCGGCGCGCAGGGCCTCCACCAGCGGTTTGATATCCTCAAACAGCCGGTTAAAGCTTAAATTGCCGCTGGTTCCCTTGAGGGTGTGGGCCGCCGTGAAAGCCGCCGGCAGGTCGCCCGCGGCCAGCGCGGTTTGCAGCGCCGCAAAGCTGGGGTCCTGCGGAAACTGCCGCACAAACCGCTCGTACAAGGCGTCCTGCCCAAGAAAGCGGGCCACGCCGCCCGCACAGTCCACGCCGGCCTCGGTCAAAATGTTGGTATCCATAAAAATCCCTTCCTTTTTTATCCAATCATCCCTGTAAATGCAGCGCGGTTTCCAGCGTGCCGTACAGCACGCCGGTATCGATGGGCTTGGCAATGTGGCCGTTCATGCCGGCGTCCCGCGCCAGCCGGACATCCTCGGCAAAGGCGTTGGCGGTCAGCGCAAAGATCGGGATCTCCCGCGCCTGGGGGTGGGCGCTGGCCCGTATGGCCCGCGTGGCCGCGTAGCCGTCCATCTCCGGCATCTGGATATCCATCAGGACGGCGTTGTACCGGCCCGGCAGCGAGCGGACGAATTTATCCACGGCCTCCCGCCCGTTGGCGGCGCAGTCCACGCGGGCGTTTGCCATCTCCAGCAGTTCCACGGCGATGGCGCGGTTCAGTTCGTTGTCCTCGGCCAGCAGGATGTGCGCGCCGGCCAGGTCGTGCGCGCCGCGGGCAGGCTTTGCGGCGCGCAGACGCCCGCCGCAAAGCTGCACCAGCGCGTTGAAGATCGTGGACTGGAACAGGGGCTTGGTCACAAACAGATCGGCGCCCGCCTGCAGGGCGGCCGCCTCGGCCTCGCTGCGGTCGTAGGCCGAAACCATGGCGATCATCAGCCTGCCGGGCTGCTGCCGCAGCTGCTTGATCAGGGAGATGCCGTTCATATCGGGCATTTTCCAGTCGATAAAGCAGATGTCGTAGGGGCTGCCCTCGCTGCGGGCCTCCTGCACCTTCGCAAGGGCCTCCCGGCCCGAGGCGGCGGTGTCGTACGGCACGCCGATGCGCCCCAGCACAATGGCGATGTAATCCCGCGCGGCGGCATCGTCGTCCACCGCCAGCGCGCGCAGGCTGCCCAGCTCCCTGGGCGCGGGGACCGCCGCCCGCCCGGTGGCAGGGAAGGGCAGCTCCACGGTCACGGTGGTGCCGCGGCCCTTCTCGCTGTCCACCCCGATGGTGCCGTCCATCCGGTCGATCAGATTTTTGGCGATGGACATGCCCAGCCCGCTGCCGCCGTGCAGCAGCGCCGTGGTGGCGCTTTCCTGCTCAAAGGGAAGGAAAAGCCGTGCCTGCATCTCGGGCGTCATGCCGCAGCCGGTATCGGCCACCACAAACTGCACCACCGTCCGGCCGTCCTCCCGGCGGGCAAGCTGGCGCACCGTCACGGTGATGGCGCCGCCCGCATCGGTGAACTTAAAGGCGTTGGAAAGGATGTTGAGCAAGATCTGGTTGACCCGCAGGCTGTCCCCGATCAGCAGCTCGTCCTGCAGGTCGCTGGACAGGGTGAACTGCACCCCCTTGGCGCGGCACTGGGTGTAGTACATGCCCGAAAGCCCGGTCAGAATCTCTTTCATATCGAACTCGGCGTCGTTGAAGCGGATCTTGTTGCTTTCGATGGCCGACATATCCAGGATATCGTTGATGATGCTGAGCAAAATGCGGGAGGAGCCGTCGATCTTGTTCAGGTACTCGTCCATCTTGCGGGGCTCCTGCTCGTGCTGGCGCGCGATGGCCGTAATGCCCACAATGGCGTTGAGCGGGGTGCGTATCTCGTGGCTCATGCGGGATAAAAAGTTGCTTTTTGCCCGGTTGGCCCCCTCGGCCTGGGCCACGGCCCGGGCCAGCGCGTCGTTTTTAAGCTGAATCTGCCGCACATACCGCTGGCGGGCCAGCAAAGCCCGCAGCACGAGCGCCGCGCAGACCAGCAGCAGCAAAACGATGACGGCCAGCGGCAGCCTGTACCGGTAGACGGCATCCCCCAGCGTGAGGCGGTAGCGGTTGGCGATGGTATGCCGCAGGGTAATCTCCCGCAGCTCGGCGCCGCTGATGCTGGTGATGGATTTGTCCAGAATGTTCATCAGCTGCTTGTTGCCGCTGCCCGCAAGCTCGGCCACGGCCAGGCGCTCCGGCATAAAGACGTTGGGCAGGGGGGTAAGGCCCGCGTAGTGCGGGTTTTGCAGCAGCGGCGTGACGATATCGATGCTTTGGGCGGCAAAATCGGCCCGGCCGGCCAGTACGGCCCGCAGGCAGGCTTCGGTGGTGGGGTAGGTGTTGATCCTGTAGGATGGCTCGCTGAGGGCAACGTAGCTTTGCAGGGCCGTGGAACTGGCCAGCACGGCCAGCGTGTAACTGCTGTGGCCGTTGTCGCCGTACTGCCAGCCGGAGCGGCAGACCAGGATGACGTTGCTGTCGGCAAAGCTGTCCGAGATCAGGTAGGCGGAGGAGGCCAGGGTGGCGTTGCCCTCGGCCACGCCGGCCAGCAGGGCCTCGGGCCGCTGGGCCAGATACCCGGCCGGCGTCTGACCGGGGGCGAGCATCTCGTACCGGAAACGCAGCCCGCTCTTGCGCGCCACCAGATCCATCACGTCCCGCACGATCCCCTCGGGCCGGCCGCTTTCCCCGGTGGCCGAGAAGGGCGCGCGGTCGGGCAAAAGCCCCACCGTGATCTCGCCGGTGGCGCCCACAAACTCCGCCTCGGCGCGGGTCAGGCAAAGGCCGGTGGCGGAATCGGCGCCGCCGTAGTAGGTTTCGTAAAGGTCGGCGCCAAAGTTGGGCCGGACGGCCAGAATTTCGCCCATGGCGTGGTCAAGCTCGGCCAGCAGGGCGGCGTTTGCCTTGCCCGTCATAAAATAGAACGGGTCCGAGCTGTAGCGGCTGACCACCTTGTAGCCGCTTTTGCCCGCCAGCGAACCCATGGCCACGGCATCCACCCGGCCTTCGTCCAGCGCCGCAAAGGCCAGCGCGTCGGTATCAAAAAAGCGGGCGGTGTAGGTAAAACCGTTTGCCGCGGCATACGCCGCAAAAACGTCGTTCTGGAAGCTGTCCGCCAAAAAGGCGACCGTCATCCCGTCAAAGTGGGCGGTATCCTCGTAATAATAGCGGTCGTCGCCGCTGCGCACATACAAAAGGCTGCTCTCCGACCCGTCCGAATACCGGCCGAACAGGTAGTCCTGCTCCCGCGCGGGCGTTTTTTGGGCGTGGCATAGAAAATCGATCTTGCCGGCCTTGAGGGCGGCAAGCTGGTTGGGCCAGGTGTCGTAGACGTACTCGTAGTTCCAGCCGGTGTATTTGGCGATCTCCCGCAGGTACTGCACGCCGTAGCCGGTGTAGCTGCCGTCGTCCTGCCGGGCAATAAAGCCCGCGTAATCAATGTAGCCGATGCGCACCGTGCGGCCCTGCTCCCCGGCCGCGCAGGGAAGAGCCAGCAGCAGGGCCAGCAGCAGGGTGAAAAACGCCCGCGGCAGCCAGCGCCGCATGGGGGCGGATAGACTGTTTTGTGCCATAGTTGCCTCCGTCCGCCGCAGAAATCTACCCTACTGCCACGGAATTCAAATTCCATTTCCTATTATATTTCCGGGGTCGAGCAATGTCAACGAAAGGGTGAAAACCGGAAAAATGTTTTTGTACATACCACAGGCGGCTTGGCAAAACCAACAAAAAAACGGCGGAAAAATCAGCGGATAATACGGCCGGTTCCGGTTGCTTTTGGCGGGGGGAAAGTGTAGTATTATTATAAAGTGCAAATTTATAGTAAGTTGGCAAAACAAAAAGTAAGGAAGCAGACGAAACAGCTGCTGCAACGCGCCAAATCCCCGAATTTGCAAGAAAATTTCCAAACGGAAAGGATGAACCAGATTGAGCCGATTGAGTATCGTGACCGAAAGCAAGGCGCAGACCGTTGTGGAAGGGCTGTACAAGGACATGGAACGCCGGATCATCGCCAGCCCGTCCGGGTTGTGCTGCGTGGATCTGACGGCGGCCTTTATCCGCACCTGCCAGGTGCAGTCCTGCGGCAAATGCACGCCCTGCCGCGTGGGCCTTGGCCAGCTTGGCAACCTGCTGGACGATGTGCTGGAGGATCGCGCCACCTTAAAAACGCTGGAGGTGATCCGCGCCACCGCCGAATCCATCGCGCAGTCGGCGGACTGCGCCATCGGGGCGGAGGCCGCCAAGATGGTGCTGCGCGGAATGGACGGCTTTTATGAGGATTACCTCTCCCATGTGCGGGACCACCACTGCAACACCCGCATGGAGTGGGCCATCCCCTGCATGGACAACTGCCCCGCCAACGTGGACATCCCCGGCTACATTGCGCTGGTGGGCGCGGGCCGCTACGCGGATGCCGTGCGGCTGATCCGCAAGGACAACCCTTTCCCGACGGCCTGCGGCCTGATCTGCGAGCATCCCTGCGAGAACCGCTGCCGCCGCGAGCTGATGGACGCCCCCATCAATATACGCGGCCTCAAGCGGGCCGCCGTGGACGGCGCCGGCCATGTGCCCGCGCCCGCCTGCATGGCCCCCACCGGCAAAAAGGTTGCGGTGATCGGCGGCGGTCCGGCGGGGCTTTCCTGCGCGTACTACCTGCAGCTGATGGGCCACCAGGTCACGGTGTTTGAGCAGCGCCTCAGCCTGGGCGGCATGCTGCGGTACGGCATACCGGCCTACCGGCTTCCCCGCGAGCAGCTGCAGATGGACATAGACAACATCCTGTCCACCGGCGTGAAGGTACACCTCAACAGCCGCATCGGCTCGGACGAGGGGCAGGTCAGCATGGACCAGCTCCGGCAGGAGTACGACGCCGTGTTCATCTCGATCGGCGCCCACCAGGACAAAAAGGTGGGCATCGAGGGGGAGGACGCCAGGGGCGTGATGTCGGCCGTGGAGCTGCTGGGCAACATCGGGGACGGCAAGTACCCGGATTTTACCGGCAAGCGCGTCTGCGTGATCGGCGGCGGCAACGTGGCCATGGACTGCACCCGCACCGCCCTGCGCTGCGGCGCCAAAAAGGTGATGACCGTTTACCGCCGCCGGGTGGCCGATATGACCGCCCTGCCCGAGGAGATCGAGGGCGCGGTGGCCGAGGGCGCCGAGATGGTGGCCCTGCACGCGCCGCTGTCCATTGAGACGAACGGCCGCGGCGAGGTGACCGGCCTTTGGACGGAGCCCAAGCAGATCGGCCGGATCAAGGGCGGGCGCCCCACGCCGGTGGATTCCGGCCGGGAGAACGAGCTGATCCCCTGCGATATCGTGCTGGTGGCCATCGGCCAGGGCATCGACACCCGCTCCTTTGAGGACGCGGGCATTCCCATCCAGCGCGGCGTCATCCAGGCCGAAAACTGGACCGCCGTGGAAAACGCCCCCGGCGTTTTTGCCGGCGGCGACTGCGTGACCGGCCCCAAAACCGCCATCCGCGCCATTGCGGCCGGCAAGGTGGCCGCGGCCAACATCGACAATTATCTGGGCTACAACCACAAGATCACGGTGGCGGTCGATATCCCCGACCCCAACCTGGCCGACCGCCCCTACTGCGGGCGCGTCAACACCGAGGAGCGCGCCGCCGACGAGCGCCGCGGCGATTTTACCCTGATGGAAAAATCCCTGACCGAGCGCGCCGCCCATCAGGAGGCGTCCCGCTGCCTGCGGTGTGACCACTTTGGCTGCGGCATCTTCAAAGGAGGGCGGAAAAAAGAATGGTAAACCTGAAAATCAACGATGTGCCGATGCAGGTGGCCGAGGAAACCACGATTTTGGAGGCCGCCAAATCGGCGGGCATCCTGATCCCGACCTTGTGCTACCTCAAGGACATCAACGAAATCGCGGCCTGCCGCGCCTGCGTGGTGGAGGTAAAGGGGATCGAAAAGCTGATCACCTCCTGCAACAACGTCTGCGCCGAGGGGATGGAAATTTACACCAACACCCCCAAGGTGCGCAACGCCCGCCGCGCCAACATCGAGCTGCTGCTCAGCCAGCACCGCACCAACTGCCCCACCTGCGAGCGCAACGGCAACTGCCAGCTGCAAAACGTGGCCTCGGCCGTCAACCTGGGCGATACGATGCCCTACAAGAGCGAATACCGCGAGCTGCCCTGGGACCAGGATTTTCCGATCATCCGGGACGAGAGCAAGTGCATCCGCTGCTACCGCTGCGTATCGGTCTGCGATAAGGTGCAGTCCCTGAGCGTGTGGGACATGGTGGGCTCGGGCGCGCACACCACGGTGGGCGTGCGGGGCAACCGGCCCATCGCCCAGGCCGACTGCGCGGCCTGCGGCCAGTGCATCACCCACTGCCCGGTCAACGCGCTGCACAGCCGCGACGATACCGAGAAAATGCTGGGCCTGCACGGCGTGCTGAACGACCCCGACAAGGTGACGGTGGTGCAGGTGGCCCCCGCCGTCCGCGCCGCTTGGGGCGAATCGTTCGGCCTTTCGCCCGAGGTCGCCACCGAAAAGCGGATGGCCGCCGCCCTCAAGCGGCTGGGCTTTGACTATGTGTTCGACACGAACTTCTCGGCCGATCTGACCATCATGGAGGAGGGCACCGAGTTTTTGCACCGGCTGCAGCACCGCGACGAGACGCCCTGGCCGATGTTCACCTCCTGCTGCCCCGGCTGGGTGCGGTTTTTGAAGAGCCAGTACCCCGATATGACGGCCAATCTTTCGACGGCCAAAAGCCCCCAGCAGATGTTTGGCGCCGTCACCAAGAGCTACTTTGCGCAAAAGATCGGGGTGGATCCGTCCCAGATCATCTGCGTGTCCATCATGCCCTGCACGGCCAAAAAGGCCGAGCTGGACATCCCCGGCATCAACGACGCGGCCCCCGGCTGCAAGGATGTCGATTACAGCCTGACCACCCGCGAGATGTGCCGGATGCTCCGCTCGGACGGCATCGACATTGGGGCGCTGGCGGAGGCCGAGTTCGATTCCCCGCTGGGCACCGGCAGCGGCGCGGGCTGCATTTTTGGCGCCACCGGCGGCGTGATGGAGGCGGCGCTGCGCACCTGCTCCTATGTGCTGAACGGCAAAAACCCCGAGCCGGACGCCTTTAAGGCCGTGCGCGGCCTGGACGGCTGGAAGGAAGCCGAGTTTACGATGGCCCCCGGCGCCGTGGTGCGCACGGCGGTGGTCAGCGGGCTGGGCAACACCCGCAAGCTGATCCGCGCGCTGCGCCGCGGCGAGGTGCAGTACGATTTTGTCGAGGTCATGGCCTGCGCGGGCGGCTGCGCGGGCGGCGGCGGCCAGCCCATCCACTACAACGAGGAACACGCGGGCGACCGCGGCCAGGTGCTGTACGGCTACGACGCCCACAACACGATCCGCTTCTCCCACGACAACCCGGAAATCCGCGCGCTGTACGCCGACTATCTCGGCGAGCCCTGCGGCGAAAAAGCCCACCATCTGCTCCACACCGACCACGAGAGCTGGCAGATGCCCCCCGCGCTGGTCTACGACGAGGATGTGGTTCACACCTGAAGCAAAGCGAAAACAGGCCGCCGGCCAGCTACCGGCGGCCTGTTTGGCCCCCGCGCCGGGGGAAAATACGACGTTTCGGCACGCTTAAAAAAGAAAGGACGATGCGCATGAAGCTGCGATCCGACACACCGCCCGCCCCCAAAACCGACCTCCACGACCGGGAGGAATCCCTCAAGCACACGCTGCGGGAGCAGATTGCCGAGATCGCCGCCTTTTTGGAGGTGGTCATCTCGGCCTGCGTGCTGGCCGGGATGCTGCTCAGCCTGGTGCCGGTGTTCCGGCAGCTGCCCGCCCTTTTCGCCTCGGACGGAACCGAGCTGTTCCAGGTGTTTCTGGGGCAGGCGTTCAACCTGGTCATCGGCGTGGAGTTTATCAAGATGCTGTCCAAGCGCAGCCCCGGCAGCGTGCTGGAGGTGCTGCTCTACGCGATTGCCCGGCACATGATCCTGGGCCACAACACGGCGCTGGAAAACCTGCTGGGCGTGGGCGCCATCGGGCTGATCTTCGTCATCCGCAAATTCTGCTTTGTGCCGTCCTTCGGCATCAAGCTGCCGGACGGCCGCCCCGCCCCCGATGCCCGCACGCTGGCGGGCGGCGCGCTTCCCGACGATTTTGGGATGGAATAAGGCGGCGCCGCGGCCGCCTTCTGCCGCACCGGGAACGGGCGGCATTGCCCGTTGAAAAAGGCCCCGCGCCCTATGCCGGAAACCGGCTGGGCGCGGGGCCTTTGGCTGCGCAAAAATCAGTAGGTGAAGGGGATGCCGCAGGCGTACAGGTAGTAAAAGCGGAGGTTGTCGCCGAACTCCGCGGCCAGATCGGGGTGCTGGCTGCGGTAGGTGTAGACGTTGAAGCTGGAAATGGCCTGCCGCCCCTCGTTCATGCCGGAATTGACAAAGTGGGCGATGATGGTGTTGGGGTCGGTGCCTAAAACGGAGATCAGATCCTGGTTGTGGGCAAGGTAATATTTATAGTCGTACACGTTGGCGTAGTTGTTGCCGCCGTACCAGGTGGTGCCGTTTTTCCCGGTGCTGCCGCTGTACGAGGAACCGCCCGTGCTGCCGCTGAGCCCGGCAATGTAGCCGGTGCTGATGTAGCCCTCGTAGTTGGCGTAGTAGGCGTGCGCCCAGCCGTTGGCGGTGCTGTCCACGCCGACCGTGCTGCCGCCGGGCACCACAATGTACACATCGTACCCGGTGCCGGGGCCTGCGCGCAGGTTGACGTCCGTGGTGACCGTGTAATCCCCGTAATCGCTGACGGCGGGGGCCGCCGCGGGGGCATACCCGCCCAGGTAGCTGCTGGAAACCCACCCCTGGGTGCCGTTGTAATCCACATAACTCCAGCCCTGGCCGTTATCCTCCACAATAAAGACGTTGGTGCCCACCGGAACGACCGTGATGACCGAGTAGCCGGTGCCGGGGCCGGTGCGCATATTGACGTTGCCGTTGGTCTGCTTGAGATCTGTGCCGTTGGCAAAGGCGGAGGTGGCCAGCAGGCAGAACAGGGCCGCCGCTGCCGCCAGTGTGATCAGAAAACGCTTTTTCATGGAAATCCGCTCCTTCTGTGTGCGTGGTATCGTGCGTGAAAACGCCTGGCTGCGGGCCGCCGCACCCGGGTACAGGCCTCTGCCAGTATTCTACCATGGAAGCCGCCCGCTTTCAAGGGCAATGCCGCACAATTCTGACGCATTCAAGGCAAAATGGACAAAAAAACAGAAAAATTTCAAGTGACATTTAACCATATTGGCACGAAACGATTGACAAAACAGCCGGGAGAGGGTACAGTTAAAACGTACAGGGGCGATACCGCACAGGGCTTTTACGGCGCGCTTCCGCGCAGGCGCATACGCCGGGCGGAGCGGCGGGGGAGGGCGGGGCGTTGCCCAAAAAAACCTGCCCGGCACGGCAGAACAAGGGAAAACAGGAATCGGAGGGAGCGGTTTACAATGAAAACGCGCGTAGGTATTCTTACATCCGGCGGCGATTGCCCCGGCCTGAACGCAACGATCCGCGGCGTGGCCAAGGCGCTGTACCAGAGGATGGGCGACAAGGTGGAGATTGTGGGCGTGATGAACGGCTACGACGGCCTGATCAACGGCAACTACCGGGATATGGACCGGGACGAATTTTCCGGCATTCTGACGGTGGGCGGCACCATTTTGGGCACCAAGCGCACCCCCTTCAAGATGATGCGGGTGGTGGGCAACGACAACGTGGACAAGGTAGCCGCCATGAAAAAATCCTATAAGGAGGCACGGCTGGACTGCCTGCTCTGCCTGGGCGGCAACGGCACCCACAAGACGGCCAACCTGCTCAGCCAGGAAGGGCTGAACATCATCGGCCTGCCCAAAACCATCGACAACGATATCTACGGCACCGATGTGACCTTCGGCTTCCACACGGCCGTGGACATCGCCACCGAGGTCATCGACCGCATCCACACCACGGCGGGCAGCCACAGCCGGGTGATGTGCATTGAGATTATGGGCAACAAGGCCGGCTGGCTGACCCTGTATGCGGGCATTGCGGGCGGCGCCGACATTATTTTGCTGCCCGAGCTGCCCTACGATATCAAGAACGTGGCCGCCGCCGTGGAGCGCCGCCGCAAAAACGGCCGCAATTTCTCGATTTTGGCCGTGGCCGAGGGGGCGCTCTCGGTGGAGGAGGCCAAGCTGAAGCGGAAGGAATGGACCGCCAAGCGGGCCGAGGCCGGCTATGTGACCGCCACCAACCGCATTGCCAAGGAGGTGGAGGCCATGACCGGCGCCGAAACCCGCATCTGCGTGCCCGGCCATATGCAGCGCGGCGGCTCGCCCTCCGCCTACGACAGGGTGCTGGCCACCCAGTTCGGCGCCTATGCGGCCAGCCTGGTGGCCGACAGCCATTTCGGCGTGACGGTGGCCATGGTCAACAACAAGGTGCGCGAAAACCCGCTGGTCGATATCGCGGGCAAGAGCCGCGGCGTGCCCACCGACTGCGATATGCTCAACGTGGCCCGCAGCATGGGCATCGGGCTGGGCTGAAAAGCGGGCGCCCGCTTGCAGGGGCCGCCAAAACCGCGCCTGCCTGGGGCGGTACCCACTTGACAAGCCCGCCGGATTGCATTAAACTGGAATCCGTATAAATGCAGTGCGGGGGAGTTCCGCGGCGCAGACCCTTTCAGAGAGCCGGGCGGGTGAAAACCGGCAGGGAGGGCGCCGCCGGCTTGTCGCCCCCAAGCAGAGCCGGTGAGCCGCCCCCGGGCGTTAGCCGGTTCCGTCCCGCCCCCGTTACCGGGCGGTCAAGAGGCTGTGGCCCGCCTTTCGGCGGCGCGGCAATTTGGGTGGTACCGCGGAATGTTGCCATACAATTCCGTCCCATGAGAAATTTCTCACGGGGCGGAATTTTTATTTTGCTCCGCAAAACCGTAAGGAGGACACGCTATGCCGAGAGAACTTGCCAAACAGTACGACCCCAAAAGCACCGAGGACCGCCTGTACGCCGACTGGTGCCAAAAGGGCTATTTCCACACCCGGGCAGACCGCAGCAAAAAGCCGTTTACGATCGTGATGCCGCCGCCCAACGTGACGGGCCAGCTCCACATGGGCCACGCCATGGACGAAACCTGGCAGGATATTCTGATCCGCTATAAGCGGATGCAGGGCTATGCCGCGCTCTGGGTGCCGGGCACCGACCACGCCTCCATCGCCACTGAGGCCAAGGTGGTGGCCGCCATGAAGGCCGAGGGGCTTACCAAGGAGATGCTGGGCCGCGAGGGCTTTTTGGAGCGCGCCTGGGCCTGGAAAAACACCTACGGCAGCCGGATTGTAAGCCAGCTCAAAAAGCTGGGCTGCTCCTGCGACTGGGAGCGCGAGCGGTTTACGATGGACGAGGGCTGCAGCAGCGCCGTGCGCGAGGTGTTTGTGCGGCTGTACAACGAGGGGCTGATCTACCAGGGCAACCGGATGGTCAACTGGTGCCCCCACTGCGATACCTCGATCTCGGACGCCGAGGTGGAGTACGAGGAGAAGGACGGGCATTTCTGGCATCTGCTTTACCGCGTGCGGGAAACCGGCGAGATGCTGGAGCTTGCCACCACCCGCCCCGAGACGATGCTGGGCGATACCGCGGTGGCCATCAACACCGCCGACCCCCGCTACGCCCATCTGCACGGCTGCCATGTGATCCTGCCGCTGCTGGACAAGGAGATTCCCATCGTCTGCGACGAACACGCCGATATGGAAAAGGGTACCGGCGTGGTCAAGATCACCCCGGCGCACGACCCCAACGACTTTGAGGTGGGCAAGCGCCACGGCCTGCCCATGGTGCGGGTGCTTACCTACGACGGCCGCATGACCGGCCCCGCCGACAAGGCCGCCGCGGACGCCCTCCGCGCCGGCGGCCGCGCCGCCGCCGACGAGCCGGAGGTGCTGGATTGCGGCAAGTATGCCGGCATGACCGCGCTGGAGGCCCGCAAGGCGATTTTGGAGGATCTGGAGGCCGGCGGTCATCTGGGCCGCGTGGAGCCGCTCCGGCACGACGTGGGCACCTGCTACCGCTGCCACTCGGTCATTGAGCCGATGGTGTCCAAGCAGTGGTTTGTGCGTATGGCGCCGCTGGCCAAGCCCGCCATCGAGAGCGTGGAGAAGGGCGAAATTCAGTTTGTGCCCGAGCGGTTTACCAAAAACTACCTGAACTGGATGCGCGGCAGCCGGGACTGGTGCATCAGCCGCCAGCTCTGGTGGGGGCATCAGATCCCCGCCTGGTACTGCGCCGACTGCGGCAAAACCATCGTGGCCAAGGAGGCGCCTTCGGCCTGCCCCGGCTGCGGCGGCACCCGTCTGACCCAGGACCCCGACACGCTGGATACCTGGTTTTCCAGCGCGCTGTGGCCCTTCTCCACGCTGGGCTGGCCCCAAAAGACCGAGGATCTGGATTTCTTCTACCCCACCAGCACCCTCGTCACCGGGTACGACATCATCGGCTTCTGGGTATCCCGCATGATCTTCTCGGGGCTGGCCTACACCGGCAAGGCCCCCTTCGATACGGTTTTGATCCACGGCCTTGTGCGGGACAGCCAGGGCCGCAAGATGAGCAAATCGCTGGGCAACGGCATCGACCCGCTGCAGGTGGTGGAGCAGTACGGCGCCGACGCACTGCGGATGATGCTGGTGGTCGGCTCCACGCCCGGCAACGACATGCGCTACATCGACGAAAAGGTGAAGGCCTGCCGCAACTTTGCCAACAAGCTGTGGAACGCCAGCCGCTTTGTGCAGATGAACCTGCCCGAGGACTTTGCGCCCGGCCTGCCGGACGCCGCGCTGCTGGACATGAGCGACAAGTGGGTGCTTTCCGAGCTGAACAACACGGCCCGCGACAGCACCGCCAACCTGGACAGGTACGAGCTGGGCCTTGCCGCCGAGAAGGTGGAAACCTTTATCTGGGATGTCTACTGCGACTGGTACATCGAGATCTGCAAGACCCGCCTCAACTCCGGCGACGCCGCGCAGGCCGATGCCGCCCGCCGCGTGCTGGTGTATGTGCTGGACCGGGCGCTCAAGCTGCTGCACCCGTTCATGCCCTTCATCACCGAGGAAATCTACCGCAGCCTGCCCGGCAGCGCCGAGACGATCATGACGGCGCAGTGGCCCGCCTTTGACGAGGCCCACAACTGGCCCGGGGAATGCGCCGATTTTGAAAAGCTGATGGCGTACATCAAGGCCGTGCGGTCGGTGCGCAACGATATGAACGTCCACCCGGCCAAGACCACCAGCATGATCATCGAGACGGCGTACCCCGCCGCCTTTGAAAAGGGCGCCGTCTACCTGGCCCGCTTCGCCTTTGCCACCGACGTCTCCCTGACCGCCCGCTACGAGGGCGCCACCGACGGGATGGTGCAGGTGGCCACCCCGGCGGCCCGCGGCTTTATCCCGCTGCAGGAGCTGATCGACCGCGAGAAGGAACTGGCCCGCCTGAACCGCGAGCTTGCCAAAAGCGAAAAAGAGCTGGCGATGTTCCGCAACCAGCTGGGCAACCCCAAATTTGTGGAAAAAGCCCCCGCCAGGCTGGTGGAGGAACTGCGCGGCAAGCTGGCCGCCGCTGAGGAAAAACAGAAAAACCTGCGCCAGTCCCTGGCCGCGCTGGGCTGAAAACGCGCAAAAGGCAGCGCCCCCACCCTTGCAAAAGGGCGGGGGCGCTGCCTTTTCCGGCGGTGCGCGCTGGGGGCGCGCCTTTAGAGGTCGGTCTCGGCGGCGTGCTGCCGGGCCAGCGCGATATAATGGGCGGCGTCCTGCGGAAGCTTGGCGGAAAGCTCGGGGCTTACCGCGCCCCGCACCTTGCCGGGAACCCCCATCACCATGCTGTGGGGCGGGATCTCGGCGTGTTCGGTCACCAGCGCGCCCGCCGCAATCACCGAGCCCTCGCCCACCACGGCGCCGTTCAGGATGGTGGCGTGCATCCCCACCAGCACATTGTCGCCCAGCGTGCAGCCGTGGACGACGGCGCTGTGGCCGATCGTTACGTTTTTCCCGATCACGATGGGGTCGTGCGAGCCGGTGTGCAGCACCGCGTTGTCCTGGATGTTGGCGCCCTCGCCCACCGTGACGGAATTGGAATCGCCCCGCACCACCGCGCCGTACCACACGCTTGCGTCCCGGCCCAGCGTCACGTCGCCGATGACCGCGGCGTTCTCCGCCAAAAAGGCCGCCTGCGAAACCTGGGGCGTTTTGCCCTTGTATCCTTTGCACAAAGCCATTGCAAAAACCTCCTGCCGCCGCGCGTCGGCGCGGTTTTTTTGTTGTCGGTCTCCATTGTACTATTTTGCGCGCAAAATTGCAAAAAAATCGCGGGTCTGGTATACTGAATTTCTGGAAAGGAAAGGTATGCCATGCAGGAAAGCAAGAACGAAAACGAGATCCGGCTGGTGGCAAGCGATCTGGACGGAACGCTGCTTCAGTACGGGAAAAAGAAGATCGAAGGCGAAATTTTTGACCAGATCCGGGCGCTGGCTGCCCACGGCATTCGCTTTTGCCCGGCCAGCGGGCGGCAGTACACCAGCCTGCGCGCCCTGTTTGCCCCCGTGGCCGGGGATTGCGTGTTCCTGTGCGAGAACGGCGGCGTGGTCTACCGGGGCGAGAAGGTCATCGCCAAGACGCCGATGCCCCGCGCCCTGGCCGAAAAAATTGCCTGGGACCTGTGGGACGGCAGCGACGGCAAGGGCGAGGTCATGCTGTCGGGCGAGAACACCGCCTACCTGATGAGCCGCGGGCGCGGGATGGAGGAGCGGATCCGCTTTATCGGCAACCGCTACCGCCTGATCCAAAGCCCCGCCGAGGTGCCGGAGGAGATCGTGAAGGTCTCCGTCTACCTGAGCGAGGGGGTCGGCCCCTTTGTGGAGCGGTTTGTACCCAAATGGTCGTGCGCCAACGCGGCCGTGGCGGGGCCGTTCTGGATCGACACCACCCTCTCCAACAAGGGCACCGGCATCGCGGCGGTCTGCCGGGCGCTGGGCATCCGGCCGGCGCAGGTCATGGCCTTTGGCGACAACTACAACGACGTGGCCATGCTGGACCTGGTGGGGATGCCCTACATCATGCAGTCGGCCGCCGCGCCGCTGCGGGTGCGCTACCCCCGCCAGACCGCCCGCCCCGAGGATGCGCTGCGGGCTTTTCTGGCCGGGCTGGACGGCTGACTGCGCGGGGCGCCCCGCGCGCAAAAACAGGCGCCGCCTTTTCCCCGCACGCAGGGCAGAGGCGGCGCCTGTTTTGCGCGGACAAAAGCGGAGCGCTTACGCGCCGGCGCGGGGCGCCAGCACGACGGCGGCCAGGTAAAGAAGATAAAACGCCAGGCATACCGCGCCCTGCCAGCGGTAGAGCCGCTTTTTGAGCAGGGGCGGCAGCAGCAGCAGCAGCGACAGCGCCAGGCAGGCGGGCACCTCGTAGCTGCGGTACTGGGCGCCGATGGGCAGCTTGTCGCGGTACATCAGGCTGGAAACGGGCAGCACGAGGGTGATGCTCAAAACGGCGTTGTTCAAAATCTGCATCGGCAGCACCGAGGGCGGGTAGATGCGGCAGCTCTCGGCAAAGCGGCGCCAAACGCTGCCCAGCGGGTGGCGGAACACCTCGGCCAGCAGCGGCAGGCAGAACCCCAGCGAGATCAGGGTGGCCACCCACAGGGCCTGGATGGTGCCGGTGGTGTTGGCCATCACAACGGCGCCGTACACCAGCGCCCAGGCCCCCACGGCCAGCAGCGCCAGCCCGCCCGCCGCACCGGCCAGATTTTTGAGCGAGCTGCGCAGGTTCATGGCCGGAAACCGCACGGTGGCGGCGTCCTGCCCGGGGCTGTGCCGGGCCGCGACGGCCGCGGGCGCATCCTCCCCAATCAAAAACAGATCCTCGTTGTAGGTGGCGCGGTGGCAATAGACGATGTTTTCCAGCACAAACACCACAAACAGCAGCATCAGCAGGCCGGTGCCCGTGTAGCTTAAAGCGCCGTTGCGCACAAACAGCAGCAGCACCAGGCAGGACAGGGCCAGCAGCAGGGTTTTAAAGCAAAGCTCGCCCCGATCGGCCACAACGTCCCGCCGCAGCAGGCACAGGGCGAACACCAGCCCCAGGTCGGTCACGGCGCCGGCCAGCGCGCTGCCCACGGCCAGCGCCGTGGTGGAAAGCCCCGCCGCCAAAAAGGCCAGCATAAGCTGGGGCAGCACCACGCAAAAGCCCACCACGGTGCCGCTTACCACCCACTGGGGCAGCCCGCAGACCATGCAGCACCAGGTGGCGCACCGCCCGGCCAGCCGGGACCCCACCGCGGCCATCAGCAGCCCCAGCGCATAGCAGCCCAGCGTTACCGCAAAAATCAACCCGGCACACCTCCCTTGCCGCACCTGCAAAAAAAGCGCCAAACATCGTTGGCGCTTTTTTTGCAGGCAAAATTCAGTACGCGACGCCCCAGACCACCATGCTCTTGGCGGGGCGGCCGCACACGGGGCATACATCGCTCAGATGCTCCTGCGCAAAGGGCATGCAGCGGCTGGAAAGCCCGGCCTGCTCCTTCATGGCTTCCTCGCAGGCGGGGTCGCCGCACCACATGGTTTTGATAAAGCCGGTGTTGGCCTGCGCCAGCGCCTTGACCTCCTCCATCGTGACGGCACGGAAGGTGCGGCGCTCGCGGTTGTCCAGCGCGCGCCGGTACAGGTCCCCGGCCAGCGCGTCCAGCGCGGCGGGGATGGCCTCGGCCAGCGCGTCCAGCGAGACGAACTGCTTTTCGCGGGTGTCGCGGCGGACCAGCACGCACTGGTTCTGCTCCAGATCGCGCGGGCCGACCTCGATGCGCAGGGGCACGCCCTTCATCTCCCACTGGCTGAACTTCCAGCCGGGGGCCCTGTCGGAATCGTCCAGCCGGACGCGGGCAAAGGCGGAGACGGACGCCGCCAGCGCGCGGGCCTTTTCCAGCACGCCGGGCTTGTGCGCGGCCACCGGGATGACGACCACCTGGATGGGCGCGACGGCCGGGGGCAGAATCAGGCCGTCGTCGTCGCCGTGGGTCATGATGATGGCGCCCATCAGGCGGGTGGAGGCGCCCCAGCTTGTCTGGAACGGGTATTGCAGGGTGTTGTCCCGCCCGGCGTAGGTGACGCCGTAGGCGCGGGAGAATTTATCGCCGAAGTAATGGCTGGTGCCGCTTTGCAGCGCCTTGCCGTCCTTCATCATGGCCTCGATCGTGTAGGTGGCCTCGGCGCCCGCAAATTTTTCCTTGTCGGTCTTGCGGCCCTTCACCACCGGGATGCAGAGGTCCTTCTCACAGAAATCCGCGTAGCAGTTGAGCTGCTGCTCGGTCTCGGCGCGGGCTTCCTCGGCTGTCTCGTGGATGGTGTGACCCTCCTGCCACCAGAACTCGCGGGTGCGCAGGAAGGGGCGGGTGGTTTTTTCCCACCGCACCACGCTGCACCACTGGTTGTACAGCATGGGCAGGTCGCGGTAGCTGTGCAGCACATGAGAGAAATGGTCGCAGAACAGCGTTTCGCTGGTGGGGCGCACGGCAAGGCGCTCCTCCAGCGGCTCGTTGCCGCCCATCGTGACCCAGGCAACCTCGGGCGCAAAGCCGTTGACCAGCTCGCCCTCCTTTTTGAGAAGGCTCTCGGGGATCAGCATCGGCATGGCCACGTTCTCGTGGCCGGTGGCCTTAAAGCGGCCGTCCAGATCCTTCTGGATGTTCTCCCAGATGGCGTAGCCGTAGGGGCGCACCACCACAAAGCCCTTTACGCTGGAATATTCCACCAGCTCGGCCTTGGTGCAGATATCGGTATACCACTGCGCAAAATCCACTTCCTGCGCGGTGATCGCTTCCACCAGTTTCTTTTTGTTGTCCATTCCTGTCACACTTTCCTTTATTTGCGGCGCCACGAAAAAAATCCCCTGCCCCGGCGGCAGGGGAAGGCGCGGTCAGATGCGGTCCTCCACAAAACGAACCACGTCGCCCAGCGTGTGGAAGCCTTCGATCTCATCGTCCGGGATCTCAACGTTGAACTCGTCCGCCAGCACCGTGATCATATCGATCACATCCAGGCTGTCGGCGCCAAAGTCCTCCACGATATCGCTGTTCATGGTAATTTTTTCGGGGTCTACATCCAACTGGTCGGCCAGATATTCGCGGATGCGTTCAAAAACCTCGGAATCCATACACACAATCTCCTTTATCCCCCAAAAATAGGGTGGCTACAATTTTTATATCGTATCCTATGGCCGTTGTCAAGGCGCTGGCAACTTTTTTGGCACATTTCTTGTGCTGTGCGGGCCAAAACGCTATAATAGAGGGGTACACCCCCGGCTTTGGGGCGTTTTGGCCCGGCCGGGCTTGCGGCCAATTTTTGAGGGAGGGATCGACCATGCGGCTTTCTTTTACCAAAATGCAGGGCGCCGGCAACGATTACATCTATCTTGACTGCCGCCAAACCGGCCTGCCCGCACAGGCGGCGGCCTGGAGCCGCCGGCTCTCGGCGCGGCATTTTTCGGTGGGGGCGGACGGCATCATCTGCATCTGCCCGCCCGACCTGCCCGACGCCGACGCCGCCATGCGGATGTTCAACGCGGACGGCTCGGAGGGAAAAATGTGCGGCAACGGCGTGCGCTGCGTGGCCGAATATCTGTACACCCACGGCCTTGCCAGGGACACCCTGCAGATTGATACCCGCGCGGGGCGCAAGGTGCTGCGGCGGCTGCGGGCGGGGTTCTGGCAGGCCGATATGGGCAGGTTTTCGGCCATGGCGGCCGATCTGCCCGCCGTGGGGCTGGGCGCGGGGCCGCTGGCCCACGCGGCGCTGACCGCCGCGGGCAAAACCTGGGATGCGGCCTGCGTCAGCATGGGCAACCCCCACTGCGTGATCGAGTGGCCGGAGGCGGGCGCGCTGCCCACCGGCGCGGCGCTGGCGGCCATCGGCCCCGCGTTTGAACACGCGGCCGCCTTTCCCGAGCAGGTGAACACCGAGTTTGTGCGGGTGGAAGGCCCGGCCCGGCTGGCCATGCGGGTGTGGGAGCGGGGCAGCGGCGAGACGCTGGCCTGCGGCACCGGCGCCTGCGCCAGCGTGGCGGCCATGGTGCTGCGGGGGCGTTTTGCCCGCAACCTGCCGGTGACCGTCAGCCTGCCGGGCGGCGAGCTGGAGATCACCGTGCTGGACGACGACCGGGTGCTGATGGCCGGCCCGGCGGCGACGGCCTTTACCGGGCAGGCCGAGGTGGACGGGTGACGCCCCGCCCCCCCCCCCAGCACGAAAAACAGGCAGGCTTTGGAAACGCAGAGAAAAGGATGGGACAGAACCATGCAGTTAAACAAGCACTTTGCAGAAATCAACGAGAGCTACCTTTTTCGCACGATCGCGCACAAGGTGGACGCCTACAGCGCGGCCCACCCCGAGCGGGACATCATCCGGCTGGGCATTGGGGATGTGACGCTGCCGCTGTCCGGGGCGGTCATCGCGGCGCTGCACGCCGCCGTGGAGGAGCAGGCCCACGCCGAGACCTTCCGCGGCTACGGCCCCGAGCAGGGGTACGATTTTCTTCGCAACGCCATCCGGGCGTACTACGCGGGGCGGGGCATTGCGCTGGAAGCCGGCGAGATCTTTGTATCGGACGGCGCCAAAAGCGACCTGGGCAACCTGCTGGATCTGTTTGCGGTTGAAAACACCGTGCTGGTGCCCGACCCCGTCTACCCCGTGTATGTGGACGACAACGTGATGGCCGGGCGCAGGATCGTCTATATGCCCGCCAACGAGGCGAACGGCTTTCTGCCGATGCCGGACGCCGCGCCAGCCGATGCCGCCATCCTCTACCTGTGCAGCCCCAACAACCCCACGGGCGCGGCCTACACGGCGGCCCAGCTGGCCGAGTGGGTGCGCTGGGCCAACGCGCACGGCGCGGTGATCCTGTACGACGCCGCCTACGAGTGCTTTGTCAGCGAGGAGGGGCGCGCGCGCAGCATCTACGAGGTGGAGGGCGCCAAGACCTGCGCCATTGAGGTGTGCAGCTTTTCCAAGATCGCGGGCTTTACGGGCACCCGCTGCGGCTACACGGTGGTGCCGATGGCGCTGGAAAACGGCGGGCTGAGCCTGAACAGGATGTGGCTGCGCCGCCAGACCACCAAGTTCAACGGCGTGCCGTATGTGGTGCAGCGGGGCGCGGCGGCCGTGTTCACCCCCGAGGGCATGGCCGAGATCCAGCACAACCTGGATTACTACCGCCGGAACGCGGCGGTGATTGCCGCGGCGCTGGACGAGCTGGGCCTGTGGTACTGCGGCGGCAAAAACAGCCCCTACCTGTGGCTGCGCTGCCCGGCGGGGATGAAAAGCTGGGATTTCTTTGACTGGCTGCTGGAAAACGCCAACGTGGTGGGCACGCCGGGCGCCGGCTTCGGCCCCTGCGGCGAGGGGTATTTCCGCCTGACGGCTTTTGGAAACGCCGACCGCACCAAGGAGGCGGCCCGCCGCCTTGTGCAGGCCGTAAAGACCCTGGGCTGACGCGCCGCGCGGGGCGAAACCCTTGCAGAAATCCGTGATTTGCGTTACAATAAGCAGGATAAAACGGGAGGGATCGGCAATGGAAGAATTGATGGCGTTTTTGAAAGAGAACCCGGTATTCTATCTGGCCACGGTGGAGGGGTATCTGCCGCGCGTGCGTCCGCTGGGGTTTGCCATGTGGTACGAGGGGCACCTCTGCCTTGCCATCGGCAAGCACAAGGCCGCCTACAAGCAGCTGCTGGACAACACCAACCTGGAAATCTGCACCGCCAACGACCGCGGCGAGTGGTTGCGGGTGCAGGGTACCGCCAACTTTGACAACAGCGAGGCCGCCCGCGCCGCCGCCTTTGCCCAGATGCCCCAGCTGGCCGACCTGTACAACGACGAGACGGGCCACAAGCTGGGCATTGTGTACCTGGACCACATCTCGGCCAAAATTTTCTCGATGTCGGGCGCCGTGCGCGACCTGATCGCCTACTGAGACGCAATGCGCGCCGCCGGGCTGCCGCCCGGCGGCTTTTTTCGTAGACTGTAAATTGCAGGCCCGGCACTGTATTTGCCTTGCCGGGTATGCTATAATACCCTGTAAGGCGGAAAAACTACGAACCGCCAAACGGTACGGGAGAGGGGGAGCGCAACGCCATGCCTGAGAAAAAAACAACGCCCGGCGCCCGGCCGGACAATGCCGCGCAGGAGGCCCGGCGGCAGGTCAAAGCGCCCGGCAGCGCGGGCGGCGCCCGGCCTGTGGGGCGCGCGGGCGACGCCCCGGCCCGGCCTACGCCGGTGCGTCGGCAGGCGGCCCCGGCCGCGCCGCCCCGCCCGCAGGCGCCCCGGCCCGACCCCGATGCGGCCCGCGCGCAGGAATTTCGCGATACCTACGGCTTTGACCCGCCGCCCGAGTTTGCCGAGTCCTGGAAGCGGGCGCGCGCCGCCGCCGAGGCCGGGCGCGCCGGGGCCGCGCCCGGGGCGCCCGGGCAAAGCGCGGCCCGCCGCCCCGGCGGAAGCCGGGACGCAGCCCGCGCGGCGGCCCGCCCCCCGCTGACGGAGGCGCAGGCCCGCGCGGCGGCCCGCCGCGCGCGGGAACGCCGCCGCGCCCGCCGCCGCCTGACCCTGCTGGGGACGTTTGCGGGCATTTTGGTGCTGGCGGCCGGCATCACGCTGCTGCTGCCCAAAAAAACCGTTTCGCCGGAGGCTTCCACCGCCGAGCAGGCCACCGCCGCGCTGAGCCAGTCGGCCGTGGCGCCGGTGCCCTACGCGGGCGGCGCGGCCGGCGGCGGCGCCGACGCCGCCCAGCCCGACTGGGGGGCGGTCGGCCCGGTGCGCCAGACCGAAAACTACACCTACACGGCGGCCCCCGCCGCCGACGCCGGCCCCACCCTGCCGGAATTTGGCAAGGTGGATACCACCTGGTTTGCCGACGCCGCCTTTTTGGGGGATTCGCTTACGGCGGGCATCTCGGTCTACGGCGTCAACGTGGGCGGCGCGCTGGTCTGCGGGTATGAGGGCACCAGCCCCAACCAGATCGTCAACCGCACCGTGCTGGACAACGACGAGCGCGGGCAGGAAATTCCGCTGGATGTGCTGGGCGCGGCCCAGCCCGCCAAGCTGTATGTGCTGCTGGGCACCAACGCCCTGGTGGGCACCGGCAACGACGAGGGCTTTTTGAACTACTACGGCCTGATGCTGGACGCTTTGCAGCAAACCCTGCCCAACACAAAGCTGTATGTGCAGTCGGTGCTGCCCACCCGGCCCGAGGCGCTGGACAGCGCCCCCGGCCTTGCGCCGGACCGCCTGGCCGCCATCAACGAGGGCATCCGCCAACTCTGCGCCCAAAAGGGCTGCTATTACCTGGATCTGAGCGCCGGCATGCGCGGCGACGACGGCTACCTGGCCGAGGACATTGCCCAGACCGACGGCATCCACCTGACCGTGGCCGGGTATTCCCGCTGGGTGGCGTACCTGTGCGCCCATGTACCCTACAACAAAAACAATCCATACCAATCCGGCAGCACCTGGTATCTGACCGACGCCATGAAGCAGCTGCTGGCCGATCTGCCTTGACAGGGGGAAAAATCAAACCATCATGTCCAACCAACCCTATTCGCCTGACCGGGATCGCGCCGCCCGCGGCGGCGCGGAGCCGTACGCCGACCGCGGCGGCGCGGAGCCGTACACCGCCCCCGGCGCCGGGGGCGGGCACCCTTACGCACCCAACCCGGGCACCGACCCCGGCAGTTTCTTTTCCGCCGGCGCCGGCGCCGACTGGCGGCACCTGTTTACCGGCAAGGACGACAAGACCTTTCAGTTTCCCTGGTGGGCCATTCTGATCGGGTTTGCGGTCTGGTGGCCGCTGGGCTTTCTGTTTTTGGGCGTCAACTGGTTTTTGCGGCAGGACGGCAACGCCGACAGGTGGAACGACCGCGCCCGGCAGGCCGCCCGCCGCGCGGAGGAGCGCTTTGCCCGGCGCGAGGAGCGCGCCGCCCCGCCGCAAAACGGCCAGACCCCGCCGGACGCCGCCGCGCCCCCCAAGGCCGATAACAAACCGGCGGCCAATGCCAAAAAGCACGCCCGCGGGGACGCCGCGCTGGTGCTGACCGTGCTGGGCTGCGTGCTGGCCTTTGTGGGCGTCGCCAGCCTGGCCGATACCCTGCAGATGGCGTTTTACCTCAAGGGCTTTGAATCCTATATGCTTGGGGACATGGTGACGAGCGGGCTGCTTTTGACCGGCGCCGTCGGGATGTGGGTGGGCGCCGGGCGGACCCGCGCCAGCCGCCGGATGCGCAAAAAGCTGCGGAACATTGTGGGCAGCGCCGGCTCGATGTACATTGAGGACATCGCGGGCGCCGTTCCCTGTTCCTACGAAAAGTGCTGCAAGCTGCTGGAGGACGCCATCGCCAAGGGGGATTTTGGCGATGCGGCGTACCTGGATATGCGCTCCCGCTGCCTGGTGGTGCGGGGCAAGGCGCCCGCGCCCGCCCCCGCCCCCGCGCCCGCCGCGGCCCCTGCCGCGGCCCCGGCCGCCACCGCCTACGAGGAGGCCCTGCGCGAGCTGCAGCGGGTGAACGACGAGATCCCCGGCGAGGCGATGAGCGCCAAGATCAGCCGCCTGGAGGAGATCAGCCGCAAAATTTTTGCCCAGGCCGAGCAAAACCCCAAAAAGCTGGGGCAGATCCGCAAATTTATGGATTACTACCTGCCCACGGCGCTCAAGCTGCTCAAAACCTACGCAGAGCTGGACGCGCAGGGCATTGAGGGGGAGAATATCTCGGAATCCAAGCGCCGCATCGAGCAGGTGATGGACACGATGGTCACGGCCTTTGAAAACCAGCTGGATCAGATGTTTCAGGCCGACGCGCTGGACGTATCGACGGATGTGGACGTGATGGAAACGATGCTGCGGGCCGACGGCCTGGCCCCCGGCGCCGATCCGTTTGCCCTGCACCGCAAAAACGCCCCCGCCGCGCCGGAGCCGCCGCCCGCGCCCTGACGCGCCGCCCGGCCTGTACAAGCACCCAAAAAGCATCCCCCTGCCCGGCCGGGCAGGGGGATGCTTTTTGGCGTATAAAGGGCGCGTTACCCGGCGGCGTGCAGGCTGGCCACGATCGCATCGGCCAGCGCGGCCAGGCGCTCGGCCTCGGCGGTGTGGACGGCGCCCCGCACCGTGACGGTGCCGGGCAGCAGGGTCGCATTTTTGAGGGCCTGCACCCGCTCGGTCATCAGCTTGCCGGCCTGGGGCGCCCAGCTGCCGTTTTCCACCAGCGCAAAGGTGCGGTCATGCAGGCCAAGCGCCTGCATATCCTCCAAAAGAGCCGCCATGGGCAGGTACAGCCCGCCGTTGTAGGTGGGGCTGGCCAGCACAAGATGGCTTGCCCGGAACGCCTCGGCGATCAGCACGCTTTTATCGGTGACGGATACGTCGTAGACAGCCAGCTTGCGCACGCCACGCTCGGCCAGGGCCACGGCCAGCGTCTCGGCGGCGTTCTCGGTGTTGCCGTACATGCTGCCGTAGCAGATCACCACGGCCTGCTCCTCGGGCTGGCAAAGGCTCCAGCGCCGGTATTTTTCGATGAACCAGCCGACATCCCGGCGCCAGATCGGCCCGTGCAGCGGCGCCAGGCCGCGGATGTCCAGCGCCGCGGCCTTTTTCAGCACCGCCTGCACCGGCGCGCCGTACTTGCCCACAATGTTGGCGTAGTAGCGGCGGGCGTCGTCCAGCCAGTCCCGCGCAAAGTCCAGCTCGTCGGCAAAAATGGTGCCGCACAAAGCGCCGAAGGTGCCGAACGCATCGGCGGAAAACAGCATCCCGGTGGCCTCGTCAAAGGTCATCATGACCTCGGGCCAATGCACCATCGGCGCCATCAGAAACCGCAGCGTGTGGCGGCCCAGGCAGAGGGCGTCGCCCTCCTTAACCACCAGCGCCCCGCAGGCGCTGGCCGCATAGGCCGGGTAGTAGCTTTGCAGCAGGGGCAGCGTTTTGGCGTTTACCACCAGCTGCAGGTTGGGCCAGCGGCGCAGCGCCTCGCCCAGGGTGGCCGCGTGGTCCGGCTCCATGTGGTCGATGACAAGATAGTCAAGCGGGCGGCCCTGCAGCCCGGCCGAGACGTTTTCATAGTAATGCTCGCACACGGCCTTATCGGCGGTATCCAGCAGGACGGTCTTTTCATCGACGATCAGGTAGGAATTGTAGGAGACCCCGCGCGGGATCGGGAAAAGGTTCTCGAATTGGGAAAGACGGCGGTCGCTGGCGCCCACATACAGGGTATCCGGCGCAATGGTGCGGTTGGTATACATGGCAAAGCCTCCTCGTATCGTATGGCAAAATATCCAAAAACAGCATAGCACATTTTGGCGGTCCGTGCAAACAAAAACCCGCGCTTCCGGGTGGAAACGCGGGCTTTTTTTCTGTTTTTTTTATCCGGCAGCGCGCCGTTCAGCTCCGCTCGATGGCGGCCTTGACCCGTGCCGTGGCCCGCACATGGAAGGGGGCGTCCTGCGGGACGGCCAGGTCGGACACGTTGACCACCGAGGCCGCAAAATCGATTGCAAAGGCAAGCGCCGTGCCGCACGCGACATCGATGACCGAGTGCTGCTTGAGCAGCATCGTGGACAGGATGATCGAAAGATCCACCGCGTGGGCCGTCCATTTGACCCAGCGGTAGCGCGGCTTGGCCAGCTTGCAGCTCCGCTGGTAGGCCATGTCCAGCGTGATGGCGTTGAACACATGGATGGACGGGCAGACGTTGGTGGGGGTATCGGCGGCGTACAGCCCCCGCACCAGCACGGCGAACAGATCGTTGCCGGGCACCGCGGCAGGCCGCAGGGCCAGGCCGTTGGGCACCGCCACGCAGAACATCAGCGAGAGGGTCATCCCCGTGAACAGGGGCAGCGCCAGCCGCCAGAATTCGGGCCGGGGCGCCCACCACAACAGCCAGAACAGGGTGCAGACGATCCAGACGAACCAGGTATAGTAGGGCAGGATCGCGTATTTCCAGAAGGGGATCAGGTCGTCCAGCGCGCAGTGAACCAGCACCGTGGGCTGGACGGCGGCTTCCAGCAGGGTAAAGAAGGTTAAGTAAAAAACCAGATACAACGCCATAAACTGAATGGGGTGGCGTTTACACCATTGGATCATAGGCAGCTCCTTTTCCGTAGCAGGGCGCACCTCTCCCAAGAGGCCATAGTTGTATTATAGCGGCTGCAAAGCCGCCGCGCAAGCGCGAAATTCGCCAAGATTCCCCCCCGGCAGGCCCGAAAAACCGGTAAACCTGCATGCAGGGGGGCTTTTTGGCAGCGCAGCGCCCGCGCGTTTGCGCTTTCACCCCATACTACGCGGGCAGGGGCCGCTTTTTTGCGCAAAAATTTGTAAAATTTGCCGCGCGGACCCCCAAACGCAAAAACGGGCGGGCCGGCCGGCCCGCCCGGAAGGCGGCTGCAAAAAACGGAACGCGGCGCCGCTTACAGCGGAAGCCCGGCCATCGATTTGTCCTGCATGGCGCTGTGGTCGCTCTCGTTGCGGCGGGTCTGGCAGCGCAGCGCCGCCGCGATAAAGCCCTTGAACAGGGGATGGGCGCGGTTGGGGCGGCTCTTGAACTCGGGGTGGAACTGAACGCCCACATGGAAGTCCCGGCCGGGGATTTCCACGGCCTCCACCAGCCGTCCGTCCGGGCTGGTGCCGCCGATGACAAGGCCCTTCTGCTGCATGGCCTCCCGGAAATCGTTGTTGAACTCATACCGGTGGCGGTGGCGCTCGTCGATCTCGGCGCGGCGGTAGCAGTCAAACAGCCTGGTGCCCTCGGCCACGGCGCAGGGGTAATTGCCCAGCCGCATGGTGCCGCCCTTGGGGATGTTGCCCTGCTGGTCGGGCATCAGCGCGATGACGTTGTGGGCGCCGTCGGGCGTGAACTCGCTGGAGTTGGCGTCCTTGAAGCCAAGCACGCCGCGCGCGTACTCGATAACCATGATCTGCATGCCAAGGCAGATGCCGAAATAGGGGATGCTGTTCTCCCGCGCGTACTGCGCGGCCTGGATCATCCCCTCGATGCCGCGGTCGCCGAAGCCGCCCGGCAGGATGATGCCGTCCGCATCGGCAAGCTCCTCGGCGCAGCGCTGCTGGTCCAGCAGGTTTTCGCTGTCCACCCAGCGGATTTCCACCTTGGATTCGTTTTCAAACCCGGCGTGGTACAGGCTTTCCATCACGCTGAGGTAGGCGTCGTGCAGCTTGACGTACTTGCCCACCAGCGCGATCGTGCAGGTTTTGCTGCGGGTGGCGATGCGGGAGATCAGCTCCTTCCACTCGGTCAGATCGCTTGGCGGGGTGTCCAGGTGCAGTTGGCGGGCCACCACGTTGGTCAGGCCGGCGGCCTCCAGCATCAGGGGGCACTCATACAGGCTGGGCATGGTCAGGTTTTCGATGACGCAGTCGGGCCGGACGTTGCAGAACATGCTGATCTTCCGCTTGATGTCGGGGCCAACGCTGCCGTCCGCCCGCAGCACGATGACGTTGGGCGCAATGCCCATCCCCTGCAGCTCCTTGCAGGAGTGCTGGGCGGGCTTGGATTTGTACTCGTCGCTGCCGGAGATGTAGGGCACCAGCACCACATGGATGTAGCAGCAGTTTTCCAGCCCCTGCTCCAGCCCCACCTGGCGGATGGCCTCCAGAAACGGCTGGCTTTCGATATCGCCGGTGGTGCCGCCGATCTCGGTGATGACGACGTCCGCGCCGGTGCTTTTGGCCAGGTTGTAGATGTAGCTTTTGATCTCGTTGGTGATGTGCGGGATGATCTGGACGGTCTGGCCCAGGTAGGCGCCCTGGCGCTCCTTGTTCAGCACGTTCCAGTACACCTTGCCGGTGGTCAGGTTGGAATATTTGTTGAGGTTTTCGTCGGTGAACCGCTCGTAATGGCCCAGATCCAGGTCCGTCTCGGTGCCGTCGTCGGTGACAAAGACCTCCCCGTGCTGAAGCGGGCTCATGGTGCCGGGATCCACGTTGATGTAGGGGTCCAGCTTTTGGGACGCCACCTTCAGCCCCCGCGTTTTGAGCAGACGCCCCAGGCTTGCCGCCGTGATGCCCTTGCCAAGGCCCGATACAACGCCGCCGGTCACAAAGATATACTTGGTTGCCATATTCACATACCCTCCGGTTGGTGATCCTGCAAAAAACCAAAGCCCCCCGGGCGGGGGCTTTGGAAGAAACAAACACATACACCTTGATTATACACTGGGGCATACCGCAAAATCAAGGCCCAGGCAAAACAAAAGCCGCGCGGGAGGTTTCCGCGCGGCAGGCAGCGCCGTTTTTGCCCCGGCGCCGGGGGCGGGTCAGCTGCCGTCGTCCTCGGCGTCCAGAATTTCCTGGGCCACCTCGCCGCGGCTGCGGCGGGTATCCATGGCCGCCTTCTCAATGGCGCGGTGGGCCTCGGCCTCGGTCATGCCCTGCTTTTCAATCAGCAGGCACTTGGCCCGGTCCACCAGCCGGATCTGGGCGAGCTTATCCAGCAGGCGGTCGTTTTCCTCCCGCAGGGCGGTCAGGCGCCGGTAGCAGCTGGCCGCAATCTGAACGGTCTGGCGGAACTGGGCCGCCGTGAAGGGCTTGCCCATCACCAGCACGCCGTAATCCTGCAATTTACCGGCGATCTGCTCGGCCGTGCCGGTTTTGGCAAGCAGCAGCACCCCGGCGTTGCTTTTTTCCACCGCGTAGGTGGAAAGCTCGTGCCCGAACTCATCGGGCAGCGGCGCGTTGACGACCACCACCGCAAAGTCCTTCTCGCCAAGCTGGCGGCGGGCCTCCCCGCCGCTGGCCACCATCACGGGGCGGGCGTAGCCCAGATCCTGCAAATGGCTGGCCAGATACTCGTTGGCGCTGTTCCCGGCGGAAACGATCAGCGCAAGGCTCATACAGGCCCCTCCTTCCCAGTTGGTATGCGCAGCGCCGCCGCGGGGCGCTCAAAGCACAAGAAAACAATGCTCCCGCTCCCACACGTCGGGGTCGGCGGCCTGCTCGCAGTCCAGGCAAAGCTGGGTCTGGTAGGCAAAATACTTGCTGGCCAGCGACGCCGAAAGCTCCCGGTGGATAAAATCGCTGGCGTCCGCCAGCGTGATGGCCTCCCGCAGGCTGGCGGGCAGGCTTTCCAGCCCGTCGCCCTCGCGGCTCAAAAACAGGTTGCGGTTGACGGGCTCGGGCAGGGGCAGGGCTTTTTCGATGCCGTCCAGCCCCGCGGCCAGGATCAGGCCGATGGCCAGATAGGGGTTGCAGGCGGGGTCCGGGCTGCGCATTTCCAGGCGGCAGAAATCCCCGTGGGCCGAGGGCAGCCGCACCAGCTGGCTGCGGTTCTGGCGGCTCCAGCTGACGTACTTGGGGGCCTCGCAGCTGCCAAACCGGGCGTAGCTGTTGGGCACCGGGTTGCAGAAGGCCGTAAGCTCCCGCGCGTGGGCCAGAATGCCCGCCATAAAACAGGCGGGCTCGCTGCCGGGCGCAAGGTCGCCGTCAAAAAGATTTTTGCCGCCCCGGAACAGCGATACGTTGACGTGCAGCCCGCTGCCCGCCTGCCCGGCCAGCGGCTTGGGCATAAAGCTGGCAAACAGGCCGTTGCGGTCGGCAATGGCCTTGACCGTGCTTTTGAAGGTGTTGAGGTTATCGGCGGATTTGAGGGCCGTGGCGTAGAGAAAATCCACCTCGTTCTGGCCGTGGCCGCTCTCGTGGTGGCTGTGCTGGGGGCGCAGGCCCATATCGTCCATCGCAAAGCAGATCTCGCGGCGGATGTTTTCGCCCTTGTCCAGCGGCGAGATGTCAAAGTAGCCGCCCCGGTCCATCGGGATTTTGGTGGGGCCGCCGCGCTCGTCCGTTTCAAACAGATAAAACTCGCACTCGCAGCCTACGTCGCAGGTAAGGCCCATCCGCCCGGCCCGCGCCGCCACCGATTTCAGGTAGCTGCGGCAGTTGCCCTCAAACGGCTTGCCGTCCGGCAGGGTGATGTCGCAGTACATCCGCATCACGCGGCCCTCAGCGGGGCGCCAGGGCAGGATGGAGACGGTGTCCGGGTCCGGCCACAGGACAAGGTCGCTCTCCTCGGTGTGCATGAACCCGGCGATGGAGCTGCCGTCAAAGCAGACGCCCTCCTCAAACGCGCGGGGCAGTTCGCTGGCAAACAGCGAGATGTTTTTTTGGTTGCCGAAAATATCGCAGAAGGCAAGCCGGACAAATTTAACGTCGTTGTCCTCCACAAAATTGAGGATATCCTGCGCGGTTCGTTTCATAAATACCTCCGTGGCGTGGGATGAATGGCTTGAATCCGACATGGGTGCGGCCAAAGACAGAAGGATTGCCCGCATAGCCTGAAAGGCCCACCTTGCGGGCGGGCCTTTCAGGCTGGTGTAAGAAATAGGAAAAGGAGAATGGCAAAAAAGGGGGGGCCGGGCCGGGGGCCCTTTCGTCCGGCTCCGGCCGCGCGGCAAAACGCCGGGCCGTGCGGGGAAAACGCTTACTCGGTGTAGAACAGCAGGCGGCTGTAGCAGGGCAGCGGCCAGTAGTCCTCCCCGCAGATTTCCTCGGCGGCATCGGCGGCGGCGCGCAGCGCGTCCATGGCGGGGATGACCGCGTCATGGTAGGCGTGGGCCTTGGCCGTGGGATCGGCAATGGCGGCGGTGCCGTCGGCGACGGCCCGGAGGGCGTCGATGGCGTCGGACATCGCATCGGTATCGGCAGAAAGGTTAAGGAGCAGCTTGCTCTCGGCCTTTGTGGAAAGCGTCTCGCTGACGGCGGCCTTGGCGGCCGCCGCGTTGGCCACATCGCTCATGTAGGCGGTGACGGCGGGAATCAGCTGCTTGTTGGCGATCTTGAGCATGGTGCGCGCCTCAATGTTGAGAATCTTGGCGTAATGCTCCATCTCGACCTCGTAGCGGCTGAGCATCTCGGTCTTGGTCAGAACGCCGAACTCCTCCATCAGGCGGATGTTTTTCTCCTCCCGCAAAGCGACCATGGCATCCGGGGTGCATTTGCGGTTGGGCAGGCCGCGGCGCTCGGCCTCGACCTCCCAGGCCTCGGAGTAGCCGTTGCCGTTGAAGATGACCCGGCGATGCTCGGTCAGGGTCTTTTTGACCCAGGCCGCGGCGGCGGCCTCAAAATCGGCGGCGCCGGAGGTTTCGTCCGCAAAGCCCTTCAGCTCCCGCGCGACGGCGGTGTTCAGGATAAAGTTGGTATCGGACAGGTTCTGCGCCGAGCCGGGCATGCGGAACTCGAACTTGTTGCCGGTGAAGGCAAAGGGGGAGGTGCGGTTGCGGTCGGTGGTGTCCTTGCTGAACTTGGGCAGAACGTCCACGCCCAGGTCCATCTTCATCTTGACCGGGCCCGCGTAGGGGGAATCGGAGCAGACGGCGTCGATGACGGCCTCCAGCTCCTCGCCCACAAAGATCGAGATGATGGCGGGGGGCGCCTCGTTGGCGCCCAGGCGGTGGTCGTTGCCGGGGGTGGCGACCGCCGTGCGGAGAAGATCGGCGTACTCGTCCACGGCCTTGACGACCGCGGTCAAAAACACCATGAACTGCAAATTTTCCATCGGGGTGTCGCCGGGGTCAAGAAGGTTCTCCTCCTTGGTGCCGAACGACCAGTTGTTGTGCTTGCCGCTGCCGTTGACGCCCTCAAACGGCTTTTCGTGCTGCAGGCAGATCAGACCGTGCTTGGCGGCGATCTTTTTCATCATCTCCATCGTCAGCAGGTTGTGGTCGATGGCGACGTTAGTGGTATCGTAGATGGGGGCCAGCTCGTGCTGGGCGGGCGCAACCTCGTTGTGCTTGGTTTTGGCCGGGATGCCCAGCTTCCACAGCTCCTCGTCCAGCTCCTTCATAAAGTCGGACACGATGGGGCGCAGAACGCCGAAGTAATGCTCCTCCAGCTCCTGGCCCTTGGAGGGCGCGGCGCCGAACAGGGTGCGGCCCGTCAGCACCAGATCCAGGCGCTTTTCGTAGTCTTCCTTGCGGATCAGAAAATATTCCTGCTCAGGGCCGACCGTGGTGGAAACCTGCTCGACCTGTTTGCCAAACAGCGCCAGAACCCGGCGGGCCTGGTCGGAGATGGCCTTCATGGAGCGGAGCAGGGGGGTCTTTTTGTCCAGCGCCTCGCCGGTGTAGGAGCAGAACGCCGTGGGGATGCACAGCACATCGTCCTTGACAAAGGCGTAGCTGGTGGGGTCCCAGGCCGTGTAGCCGCGGGCCTCGCAGGTGGCGCGCAGGCCGCCCGAGGGGAAGGAGGAGGCGTCCGGCTCGCCCTTGATAAGCTCCTTGCCGGAAAATTCCATGATGGCGGTGCCGTCCGGCTGGGGGGAAACAAAGCCGTCGTGCTTTTCGCTGGTGATGCCGGTAAGGGGCTGGAACCAGTGGGTATAGTGGGTGGCGCCCAGCTCAATGGCCCAGCGCTTCATCACGCTGGCCACGACGTTGGCAACCTCCTTGTCGAGCGGCTTGCCCTGCTCGATGGTGGCCTTCAGGCTTTTGTAGGTGGAGCTGGGGAGACGTTCCCGCATTTCGTGTTCGTTGAACACTTTGCTGCCGTAAATTTCCATGACGGTTGCTGCCATACTTCTTACTCCTTTACATACGCACGCTGCGGCGGCCTTGGCTGCCGTTTTTGCCAACAGAAAAGGCGCCGCGAAACACATTCGCAGCGCCCTTGCTGTTATGGGTTCATTATAAGGACTTTGCGGCCAAAACGCAATAGGCAGTTTTGCCAAATCGGCCCGGCTGGCGGGGCAAAATCTGGCGGTTTTGGCCGAAATCAGGCCCCGCGGCGGGCCGCACGGCGGTTTTTTTGCCCCTGCCAGACCGCAAACGCCACGGCCGCCAGGCTGAACAGATCGGCCAGGCGCCAGAACCAAAAGCCCGCAAACCGCACGGTGACGGTGCCGCTGTACCCGGCGGGTACGACAAGCCGCAGGTAGCCCCCCGCGTTTGCAAGGGAAAGCGCGGCGCCCGCGGCATCGCGCGCCGTGTAGCCGGGGTAGAAGAACAGGGGCAGCGTGACGCCCCGCCCGGCCCCGGCGGTGTTGGCCAGCGCCAGGGTCAGGCGCAGCTCGCCCGACTGCACGACCTCGGCGGCAAGGCCGTCCTCGGGGACGACGGCGGGGGGAACCCAGGCGTTTTCGGCCGAGAGGGCGGCGGGCAGATACTCGCCGCCGCCCACCTGCCCGGCGAGGGTATCCACCGAGGCCAGGCTGTAGTTGCGCACAAGGGCGGGGTTTTGGCCTGCGCTGTACAAAAGGTAGCCCGCGGGCAGCAGGGTCAGCGCCAGCAGCAGGGCCGCCGCCGTCCGGGCCGGGGCCGGGTATTTTTTGGCCAGCAGCCACAGGGCCGCGCAGGCCGCCGCCGCCAGCAGAAAGCTGCCGAGCGAAAGGAACCGCCAGGGAAACTGCAGCTTGCCCAGCAGCCCCGAGACGGCGGGCAGGTGCAGGTAAACGCCGTACCAGGGAAAACTGTCGGTGGAAAGCCAGAGGGCCAGCGCGCCCAGCCCCAGCGCCCAGCCGCCCAGCCGATAGCGGCTTTTGCCCAGCGGCGTGCCGCCGGCCAGCGCGGGCAGCGCGGGGTCAAGCGGGCAGAGCAGCCAGAGCGCGCCGCCCAGCCAGAGCGCCGCGCCCACGGCCAGCGGCATTTCGCCCGGCAGGCCCGCGGCCAGCGCGTTCGAGTGGCCCGCCCCGGCCCCGAACATGGAAAGAACCTCGGTCACAAAGGCCGCGTGGTCGTACAGGTAGGCGGCGTTGTACTTGCCGCCCACGCTGCACACCCCCAGCGCCAGGTATTGGGCCAGCGGCACCAAAAACCAGAGGTTCCAGGCCAGGCAGGCGCCCGCCGCTTTGAGCAGCGGCACCAGCACCCGGCGGGTGAAGGTTTTGCGGGCGGCCAGCAGGCAGAACAGCGCCGTGAACAGCCCGGCCATCTCGGTGGAGAGCAGGTGGGTTTGCAGCAGCCCGGAAAACCCGACGGCCAGCGGCACCCACGCGCCGCGGCGGGGCGGGGCATCGGCCGGGGCCGCGTAAAGAACCCACAGCCCGTAGACGACCAGCGGCAAAAACGCCATGGCCGAGTATTCGCCCACCGCCGAGCGGACGTAGACGTTGGTCAGGCGGTAGTAGGAGAGGGTGTAGAGGGCGCTGCCCAGCAGGGCCAGGCGCGCATCGGCCAGCATTTTGCGCAGGCAGTGCCAGGCGATCAGCGCGGTGGCCGCCGTGATGCCCGCCACATACAGCCGGTAGACGGACAGCAGGCTGAACCCTGCAATCCGCAATAGCGCCGCAGGGTACAAAAGCAGATCGGCGTACATCAGGCTGAAGGGGTAGCCCTGGCCGTTGAGCATGGCGGGGTCCAGCCGGACGGGAAACTGCCCGGCCAGCAGCCCGGCGCGCAGGGCTTCGATGCGGGTCAGATGGATGGAGAGGTCGTGCCCCTGCACCAGCGTGTTGACCCCAAGCGGCAGACAGCCCAAAACCGTGACGGCCGCCAGCGCCAGCAGGGCGTACCGGCGGGACACGCTGCGCAGCCCGGCGGGCTGGGGCAGGCGGCGGGCAAGGGCCAGAAGCAGCAGGTCCAGCGCAAGCAGCCCCGCCGCCAGCCGCAAAAAGCGGACGTAGGCCCAGGCGTGGGTGGGGGTGATCTGCGCGCCCGTGATGTAAAGGATGCCGCTGCCGTCCGAGGAAAATTGCAGCTGCGCCTGGCTTTGGGCCGTGGGCATCCAGAGGGAGAAAACCGTCCGGGTGCGGGCCGCGGGCAGGGTGGCGGTATCGTAGAAGGCGTCCGGCATGATCTCGTTGCGAAAGCCCACGCTGCCGGTGCCGCCGCTGCTGACGTAGGTGACGGCCACCTGGTAGCTGCCGGGTTCCAGCGCCAGCCAGCGGGTGGTGGCAAACAGGCCGCTGTAGTTTTCAATGCGGGCGCCGCGGGCGTCGTTGGTACACTCCGCGGCGTAGGGAACGATCAGGCCGGGGGGAACGTCCACGGCCTTTCCGGCCCGAAAATCCACGGCAAAGCGGCCCAGCAGCAGGGCCAGCTCGGCCAGCAGCAGGGCCAGCAGCCAGCGGTTTTTGCGGGCTGTCAAAGATTTGAGATACTTCATCGCAGGCTCCTGGTTTCGTGTGGGGCGGCCGGCGGAAACACCGCGTCAGACCACCTGGAACAGATAAAATTTGAGGTAATCGGTTTCGGGCACGTCCCACAGGATCGGGTGGTCGGGCGATTGCTGGCGCGCCTCGATCTGGCGCAGGCTCCGCTGGGCGTCGTGCGCCGCCGCGTGCAGCATTTGGACGAACGCGGGCGCGGGGGCAAAGTGGCTGCAGCTGGCCGTGGCCAGATACCCGCCCCGCGGCAGCAGGCGGATGGCCCGCAGGTTGATCTCCTTGTAGCCGCGCAGCGCGTTTGCCGCCGTGGCCCGCGCCTTGGTGAAGGCGGGCGGGTCCAGAATGATAAAATCGTAGGGCGAGCCCTCCCGTTCCAGCCGGGGAAGCAGCGCAAAGGTATCGGCGCAGCAAAAATCCATCCTGTCCGCCAGGCCGTTGCGCGCGGCGTTGCGCCGGGCCATCTCCAGCGCGCTTTGGCTGATATCGGCGGCCGTGACGCGGGCGGCCCCGCCCCGCGCCGCGTTCAGCGCAAAGCTGCCGGTGTGGGTGAAGCAATCCAGCACGGTGCGCCCCGCCGCAAGCCGCGCCACGGCCTGCCGGTTGTATTTCTGGTCAAGAAAAAAGCCGGTTTTCTGGCCGTTTTCAAAGTCCACCGTGTAGGTGATGCCGTTTTCGCAGATGGAAACCTCGGTGGAAGCGGGCGTGGGGCGGCCCGGCAGAGGAAACCAGCCCTTGCCGAGCGGCAGGCCCTCCCTGGCGCGCAGGGGCAGGTCGTTGCGCTCGTACAGGCCGCGCACGGGCTGGCCGTCGGCGGCAAGAACCTCGGCCAAAAGCGGGAACAGGGTGGTTTTGAGCCGCTCCATCCCCACGCTGGTGATCTGGGTGACCAGAATATCCTCAAACCGATCGACGGTAAGGCCGGGAAGCTGGTCGGCCTCCCCAAAAACCAGGCGGCAGCAGCGGCTGTCCGCGGGGCCCATCACCTGGCGGCGGTAGGCCCAGGCGTAGGCCAGGCGGCGGCGCCAAAAGGCATCGTCAGGCTGATCGTTGGCGTTGCGGCTGAACACGCGCAGCCGGATCTTGCTGGCAGGGCTGTAAAACCCCGTGCCCAGCCAGCTGCCGCTGGGGCTGAACGCATCGGCAAAGCCGCCCGGGGCGGGCAAATCCGCGGGCGCGGCAAGAATTTCGTTCTCGTACACCCAGGGGTGACCGGCGGCAAGCTGGGCCGCCGCCTTTTTGGACACGGTAAACGCGGGCCAGGGACGGGCTGTTTTCATGGCTGTTTCCTTTTTGTTGCGGGTTTGACGAAATGGCGCGGGCCGCGCACATGCTTTAAGTATACGCGCATGGGGGAAAAGGCGCAAGAACGCAGAACAAAATTGCGGCGAGGGGCAGACGGAAAAAGGAAAATGTGGTATAGTGGCATCAAACCGAAGGAGGGGGCGACCTATGGAGATCGAGCGCAAATGGATGGTGCAGGGCTGGCCGGAGGGGCTGGCCTGCACAAAAAGCTACCGCATGGAGCAGGGCTACATCAGCGTGCGGCCCACCGTGCGCATCCGGCGGGAGGCGCAGGACGGCGGGCCCACGGCGCTGGTGCTGTGCTTTAAAAGCGCGGGCGGGCTTTGCCGCGAGGAGGTTGAGACCGAGATCTCGCCCGAGCTGTTTGACCGGCTGGCGGGGCTGATCGGCAAGCCGCTGGTGCCCAAGGTGCGGCGCAACTACGCGCTGCCGGGCGGGCTTACGCTGGAGGTGAACGCGGTGGACGCCGGGCGGCCCACGGGCTTTTGCTACGCGGAGGTAGAGTTTCCCACCGAGGCGGCGGCCCTTGCCTGGCGCCCCGCCGACGCCGGGCTGGCCGGGTACCTGACCGACGAGGTGACCGGCGTGCCGGGCGCCAGCATGGGCGCCTACTGGCTGCGCACCCGCGGGGAGCCGCAGGGGCAGCCGCCCGCGCCCTGAAGGAAAAACGCAAAAAAACGCATAAAAAGCCGCCCGGCGCGGGGCAAGCGGTCAAACGCTTGCCCCGCGCCGGGCGACGCCTGGTTTTTGGGGAAAAATCCGCCGCCGGCGGGGCGGGGCTTACGCGCCGCCCATCAGGCCGCCCAGCAGCGAGGATACCCCGCCCAGCTGCTTTTGCAGGGCGGTCACGCTGTCCATAAAGGCGGGCATGCGGCTCAACACCGCGTTCAGGGCGTCGGTGTCGATGGAGGACAGCTTGCTCATCAGATCGGGCAGGGTTTGTACGATCTGGTCAAGGTCGGCGGTGTTCAGCTTGTCCAGGCTGGCTTGCAGGGTGGCGGCGATCTCGTTGACCTGCGCGCAGGTGGCCAGAATGTTCTGGTAGGCCACCGTGGTCTGGTACCAAAGCACCGCCACCGCCGCGGCCAGCACCACCGTCACGATGACGCTGAAAAGAAACTTGTACTTCTGGTTGCGTAGCAGGGTGCGGTTTTGCTGATCCTGCAATTCCAGCTTGGCCTCGATGCGGTCCAGCTGCAGCTTCAGGTCGGCGGCGTCGATTTTGCCGTCCAGGGTCTCGTCGTCCCGGGCGTGGAGCGCGGCCACCCGCGCCGCAACCTCCCGGTCAACGGTCTGTTCCTGTGGTTCCATGGCGTTTTCCTCCTTCTTGGCGTTGGGTGGGCCGCGGCTGCCGCGGCAGATTATTTCGGCGCGCCAGGCGCCCGGACGCGGGTATCCTTCATCACAAACCAGAAGGTGGAACCCTTGCCCAGCGTGCTGTTTACGCCAAACGCGAAGCCGTGCTGCTGCAAAATGGCCTTGGTGATCGAAAGGCCCAGCCCGGTGCCCGCCTTGCCGGCGTCCGAGCGGGCGCGGTAGTAGCGGTCAAAGATGTAGGGCAGATCCTCCGGCGGGATGCCGGGGCCGTGATCCTCCACCTCCACCCGGCAGCCGCCGCCGTCCGGCAGGGGGATGGCCCGCAGCACAAACACCCCGTCCGCCCCGATGTGGTGGGTGGCGTTGCCCAGCAGATTGTGCAGAACCCGCTCCATCATGGCGGGGTCTGCCCGCACGGGGCACTCGTGGTCGGCTTCCAGCACCAGCTGCCAGCGGTTTTGGTCGCACACGGCGTCGTACCGGCCCGCCACCTCAAAGCAGAGCTGGCTCATGTCAAAATCGATCAGGCCGGGCTTTTCGGCGCCGCTGGAAACCTTGCTCAACTCCATCACGCTGTTCACCAGCCCGGAAAGGCGGTCCGTCTCGTCCACAATGATGTTGCACTGCTCGGTGCGGCGGGCCTCGTCGCTGCCCGTGATGTCCCGCATGGTCTCGGCGTAGCCCTTGATCAGGGTAAGGGGGGTGCGCAGGTCGTGGCTGACGTTGGCCAGAATATCCTTTTCCAGCTGGGCCGAGCGGTTGACCTCGCTGGCCATGTGGTTGAACTCCTGCGCCAGCATCCCCAGCTCGTCCCGGCGGTTGACCTCGATGTGTACATGGTAGTTGCCCTCGGCAATCTCCCGCGCGCCCTCGTTCAGGCGCTGCACCGGCTTGGTGAACCAGCGGCTGAACGCCGCCGCCAGCAGCACGTTGACCACCAGCAGCCCCAGCGCGATAAACGGCATCATGCTGCCCAGCACCTCGGCCGCGGTATCGATCTGGGCCAGGCTGGCCGATACGATGACGGCGTAGCTGCCGTCCTTGGAAAGCCGCCCCACCGTAAGCTGCCGCGTTCCGCCCGAGGAAACGATCTCATCCAGCCGCCCCGTGCTGAACAGCTTTTGCCGCAGCCGCACCGCGATGGGGGTATCGCGCGTGTAATCCAGCGCGCCGCCCATGACGCCCATGCTCTCGTGCAGAACGCAGGGGTACAGGTTTTCGATGTAGGCCACGCTGCGGAACGTGGAATCGCTGATGTCCATGCAGGTGTTGTCCAGGTTGATGGCGCCGGATTCCACGGCGGTCTGCAGCTCGGATTTAAAATCCTCGTTCAGCTCCAGATGCCAGAAATCCCGGCTGGAGATGGGGGCGTCAAACGAATCCACCATCGCCGTGATGCTGTCCAGCTTGGCCTCCAGCTGGCGGTAGAGCGTCTCATTGTAGCGGGGCTGCAGCCAGTAGGTGATCAGCGCCCAGACAAGCAGCAGGGTGGCGATGGTCACGCCGCTGATAAACAGCATCAGCTGCCCCTGCACCCCCAGCAAAATCCCTCCGCCGGCCGGGCGGGGCGCCTTTTTGGCTGCGCGGGGCGGTTTTTTCCCGGTTTTCACAAGAAATGCCCCCCGCCTTACAGGTTGTCGGGGTCAAACTTGTAGCCGATGCCCCACACGGTCACGATATCGTTGCGGCAGGGGCCAAGGTGGCTGCGCAGCATCTTGATATGGGTGTCCACGGTGCGGTCCTCGCCGTAATAATCGTAGTTCCACACCTTTTGCAGGATCTTTTCGCGCGAAAGCGCAATCCCCTTGTTGCTGACAAGAAACACCAGCAGGTCAAACTCCTTGGGGGTGAGGGGGGCCTCCTGCCCCGCAATCTTGACGCTGTGGCTGGCCGTATCGATGTGCAGGTCGCCAAAATGGTAGACCGAGCTGTTTTCCTCCGGCTTGGGCATGGTGCGGGCCAGCACGGCCTTGACGCGGGCCACCAGCTCCCGCGGGGAGAACGGCTTGACCACATAATCGTCCGCGCCGCCCTCCAGCCCCTGCAGCTTGTCGTACTCCTCGCTGCGGGCGGTCAGCATGATGACGGGCGTCATGATCTTGCGGGTGCGCATCTCCTTCAGGCAGGTCATGCCGTCCATGAACGGCATCATGATGTCCAGCAGCACCAGATCGATGCCGCCCCCCGCCAGCACCGAAAGCGCGGCGGTGCCGTCGGCGGCTTCGGCGCAGGTAAAGCCGCTGAATTGCAGCTGCTCCCGGATCAGATCCCGGATGCGGGGTTCGTCGTCCACAATCAAAATTTTCGCCATACCGTCCTACCTCCAAGGTTGCCTTTATTCTGCCTTTTATCCTATCTATAATACCGCGCCCGTATGGACAAAATGTGAAAACGCGCAAAAACTTTTTTCACAATTCGGCCCGCGGCCCCCGTTGAACACCGCGCGGGTTTGCGCTACAATAAAAAGATGCAAAGGAGACGAATTGCGATGATTTGGCTGTTGTGGATCGTTTTGACCGTGTTGGCGGTTTTGGCGGCGCTTTGCCTGTTTGCCATCTGGCCGGGCAAAAGCACCGCGGCGCAGCGGGCGCCCTTTCAAAACCGGAATTTTGCCCACCGGGGCCTGTATGCCCAAAACCAGACCGTGCCCGAGAACAGCCTGCCCGCCTTTGACGCGGCCTGCGCCGCCGGGTACGGCATAGAGCTGGATGTGCAGTTTACAAGCGATAAAAAGCTGATCGTCTTTCATGACGATACGCTGGACAGGATGACAGGCGTCCACGGGCATGTGTGCGATTTTGCCTACGCGCAGGTGGGGGGCATGTCCCTCGGGGGAACAGACCGGCACCCGCCGCTTTTTACCGAGGTGCTGGGCGTTGTGGCCGGGCGCGCGCCGCTGATTGTGGAGATCAAAAGCCGCCGCGTGTTTGACGGGGCCTACCTGGACGAACTGTGCCGCGCCACGCTGGACGCTTTGCGCGCGTACCGGGGCGCCTACTGCATCGAGAGCTTTGACCCCCGCGTGGTGGGCCGCATCCGCCGCATGGCGCCGGACGTGCTGCGCGGCCAGCTGGCCGATTGCGCCCGCAGCTACCATGACGAGGGCGCCAACTGGGTGTACTCGTTCACGATGTCCCACTGCCTGGGCAACCTGCTGGGCCGCCCGCAGTTTTTGGCCTGGTGCCCCAGCGGCCGCAACCGCTTTGTGCGCTGGATCTACGGCCTGGGCGCGATGCGGGTCTACTGGACGGCCCTGCCCGCCGACGACCAGCTTGCCCTGCAGCAGAACAACGACGCGGTGATTTTTCAGTGGTACCGCCCCGCCGTTTCCTGGCAAAACGGGCAAAACGGGTAAAACGCGCCCGCAAGGGCATACAAAGCACAGCCCCCGCATACGCTTGTGGTAAAAACCGAAGCGAACAGAGAGGGGCTGTGCTTTTATGTTTTCGTTTACAGTGTCCAAACCCGGGCTGCGGCAGGCCGCCGCGCTGGTGCTGTGCGCCGCCTGCATGACGGGCACGGTGGCCGCGGCCGTCCATTTTGCGGGAGGCGGCGCGGCGGTGACCGCGGCGGCCTCCCCCGGCACGATCGAGACGACCCAGGATATCGGCAGCTATTTCAGCGGCTTTGGGTACGAGGTGGATCTGACCACGGCGGCCGTGGACAAGGTCAGGATCCCCAAAAAGTGGGACGACAGCTTTGCCGCCTTTGACCAGGTGGTGGGAGAAAGCGGCGGCAGCCTGGCCCGGTACAAGGGCAAGACCGTGGAAAAGTGGACGGTGCTTTGCCCCGCCCGCTCCAACGGCGACGAGGATTGCTACGGCGTGCTGCTGGTGTACAAGGCCAGGGCGCTGGGCGGGTATCTGCTGGGCAAGCCCTCCGGCGAGGTGCGTGGCCTGGTAAGCGCCGCCAGGGCCGAGGCCGACGCCGCCGCGCCCGGCCGGACGCAGGACGCGGCGCAAGCCCCCGGCGCCGACGCCGCCGAAAAGACCGCCGACGCCGCCGACGCCGCCGTAAAGACCGCCGCCGCGGCGGACGCCGCCGGGGATACGGCCCAGGTATCGGCGGACGCCGGGCAGCCCGCCGCGGACTGGCCCACCGAGTGACCCTTTCCCGGCAAAGCAAAACAGGCAGCCCCGCCGCGCGTTTGGCGGCGGGGCTGCCTGTTTTGCCGCAATCGCCTTCAGGACGCGCCGGGCCAGCGGGCGGGCGGCAGGGCGTAGAGCGCGCCGCACAGCAGCAGCGCCGCGGGGTTGGTGGTCAGGTGGAAGCTTTGCACCTCCATAAACGAGTAGACCAGCATCACGGCCAGGCAAAAAAGCGCGGGCGCGCGGCCGGCGCGGGCCAGCCCGTACAGAGCCGCGGCCAGCAAAACCGCCCACAGCACCGTAACGACGGGGCCGAACTGGTAAAGGCTGAACACAAAGCTGTTGTCCAGCGGGGGCCAGGCCAGCAGCACCTGCCCCGCAATCCTGACCGGGAACATCCGGTAGGCGATCCAGCTCAGGGAAAGGCGGTTTGTCAGCAGACCGTCGAGCCTGGCCAGCCAGGCGGGGCCGAAATCGCTGTTCCAGGGGCCGATCTTGAGCAGGGGCAGGGGCAGCAGATAGCTGAGGCCCGCCACCAGCGGCACCGCGGCGGCCCAAAGGGCGGCGGCGCGGCGCCCGGTGGAAAACAGCGCCGGGCGCAGGCAGTACCCCCCCAGCAGGACGGCCAGCAGCAGGCAGGCCAGCCCGGCGCTCCGGCTGGCGGGGCCGGCCAGCAAAAACACGCCGCCCGCCAGCGGCACAAGGGCGCAGGCCGGGCGGCGGCGCCCCGCCTGCGCCAGCACCCAGGCTAGCACCAGCCCGAACAGCAGCCCCCCAAAGGTGTTGGGGTGGCCGTAGCCGTAGGCCGGGCGGTAGGCGCCCAGCCGCTCGCTGGCGTACCCGGCCCCGATGACGCCCGCCGCGTTCAGGGCCGCCACCAGCGCCATGGACGCCGCCCCCACGGCCAGATACCCGCGCAGCGCCCGCGCAAGGTTTACATCCTTGGCGGCCAGCACGGCCAGCACCAGCCCGATCCACCAGATGTTCTGGCTGTTCAAAAACACCCACCGGGCGATAAAGTAGCCGCAGCCCGCCACCCCCAGCGACCGCCAGCTGTAGCGGGTGCCCAGCAGAATTTTGCCCGTGAAGCAAACGCAGACGACCAGATCCAGCGCGGGGGAAAGCACCCCCTGCGCCCAGGGCCAGGTCAGCCGGGCCAGGCTGTTGCAAAAGCAGACCGCCGCCTCGTAGGCGGCCAGCCCCACGGCGAACAGAAGCTGCCCGGCCCGGGGCCGGAAGGCGGCGCCCCAATTGCCGTAAAGAAAATGCTCCTCCGCCCAAAGGCGGCGCACCGCGCGGCCAAACCGGCCGGCCCCCGGCCCGGCGGCCGCCAGCCCGGCGGCAAGATCGAACAGCGCGGCCCCGAACAGGGCCAGCAAAAGAAATCCCGACCAAAAAAACAAAAGCGAAACCTCCCGGCGGCGCGCCGCCCGGGCGCGCCGTAAAAATAGGGCGGCGCGGAAATGCGCCGGTCGCGGCGGCAAAACCGCCGCGCGCTTGCTGGGGCTTGCTCCAGTATACCCCCTGCGTGCCGCCGCTGGCAACCTTTGTTTGACAAGGTGTGCAGGGGATGGTATTCTTGTAAAAACGGAGAAGAGAGCGCAAAACGGGATGAAACGAGAAAGCTATCTTGCCCTGGCCGCCTGGTTCAACGCCCGCCCGGCGGCCAAAAGGGGGCTGCGCGCGGTTTCGGCGGGCAGCGTGGCGCTGGTCTACCTTTTATACGGCGGGCTGCTTGGCTGGCTGCTCCTGCGGCACGACCCCCGTTTTGGCCGGGTGCTGGCCGTGCCCGCCGCCATCTTTTTGCTGGGCACCGCCCTGCGCGCCGCCCTCAACCGCCCCCGCCCCTACGAGGCGCTGGGGTTTGCGCCGCTGTTTCCCAAGGATACGGCGGGCAAAAGCATGCCCAGCCGCCACGCTTTTTGCGCGGCAGGCATCGCGGCGGCGGCCTGGTATGTGGCCCCGGCGCTGGGCGCGGCGGGCGCCGTGCTGGCGCTGGCCGTGGCGGCGTCCCGCGTGCTGGCCGGGGTGCATTACCCCGCCGACGTGCTGGCCGGGCTGGCGCTGGGCGCCGCGCTGGGGGCGCTGGGCTTTCTGCTGCCTTTTGGGTAAGCCCGCCGCCCCGCAAAAAAAGGCCCCGCCAACCCGGCGGGGCCTGAAAAATGCGGCGCCTGCGCGGGCAAACCGCCCGGCGCAAAAAACGGCGGCTTTTTCAGCGGATGAAGTTGGTGCGGATGCCGGTTTCGGCCGTGGGCACCGGAACGCCCGCGTTTTTGCCCGCCTCAATGCAGCGGAGCAGCCAGGCCATATTCCGGCCCAGGTTGCGCATGGTCTGCATCCCCTCGGCGTCCAGGGCGGCCTCCTCGGCGTTGGAGCCGTGTACCATCGGCCAGTAGGTGGAGTTGACCAGCGGCATCTCAAAAAATTCCGGCACCTTGGCCAGCGCGTCCAGCGCGTTGGTGGTGCCCGCGCGGCGGGCGCTGGTCACAATGGCCGCGGGCTTGTGCCGCAGGCTTTGCCCGCCCGCCATCGAAAGCCGGTGCATAAAGCCCAGCATGCTGGCCGCGGGCTCCGCGTAATGAACCGGCGCGCCAAACACCACGCCGTCCGCCTGTTTGGCCAGCGCGATCGCCTCGTTGACCGGGCCGCCGAACACGCACTGGCCCGTCCGGGCGCAGCCCCCGCAGCCCACGCAGCCGCCCACCGGCGCCTTGCCGATGTGGAAGATCGTGGCCTCGATGCCGGCGGCCTCCAGCTGGTCGGCCACCGCGCGCAGCGCCGTGTAGGTACAGCCAAACTCGTGCGGGCTGCCGTTGATAAGCAGAACGTTCATACTTCTTGCCTCCTTGCCGCCCCCCGCAGGGGGGCTTTCTACTTATACTATACCACAAATGGCAGGCTATGCGTCAAGGCCCGGCAGATTTTGCCCGGCCGGAAGGGAAACACCATGCCGAATCTGCACACCGTCCGCCCCGCCGCCCCGGGCCCCTGCCCGCTGGCGGCCAAAAACTGCGGCGGCTGCCCGCTTTCGGGGCTTGCCTACCCGGAGCAGCTTGCCTTAAAGCAAAAAAATACCGAGGCGCTGCTGGCAAAATTCGGCCCGGTGGCGCCCATTTTGGGGGCGGAGCAGCCCTGGGGCTACCGCAACAAAGCGGTGGCCACCTTTGCGCAGGGGCCGCGCGGCAAGCTGGTGTGCGGCACCTACGCGGCGGGCAGCCACCGCGTTTTGCCCGCCGTGGACTGCCCGCTGCTGGCGCCCCGGCTCAACCAGACGCTGGCCGCCGCGCTGGCGGCCGCCAACGCCTGCCGCTGGCCCGCCTATGACGAGGATACCGGCGAGGGGCTGGTGCGTCACCTGGTGCTGCGGTACGCCCGCGCCGCCGACGCGGTGCTGGTAACCGTGGTTACGGGACAGCCGGTGCTGCCGGGCAGCCGCAACTTTGTTGCGGCGCTGCGCAAAAGCGCGCCCTGGGTGCGCAGCGTGGTGCAAAACTACAACCCGCGCGCCACCAGCGCCGTGCTGGACGCCGGCCCCCGCGCCGAGAAGGTGCTGTTTGGCCCCGGCAGCGTGACCGATACGCTGTGCGGACGAACGTTCACCCTGTCGTCCCGCAGCTTTTACCAGGTCAACCCCGCCCAGACCGAGCGGCTGTACGCCGCCGCGCTGGCCGCCGCCGGGCTGACCGGCGCCGAGACCGTGCTGGACGCCTACTGCGGCATCGGCACGATCGGCTTGTGCGCGGCGGGGCGGGCCAAAACGGTGGTGGGGGTGGAGCGCAGCCGCGACGCCGTGGCCAACGCGGTGCAGAACGCCCGCCGCAACGGGATTGCCAATGCGCGGTTTTTCTGCGCCGACGCCACCGCGTGGATGGCGGGCGCCGCCGCCGAGCATTTTTCCCCCGACGTCGTGTTTCTGGACCCGCCGCGGGAGGGCAGCACGCCCGATTGCATCCGGGCCGTGGCCGCCATGCGCCCGGCGCGGGTGGTGTACGTCAGCTGCAACCCCGCCACGCTGGCCCGCGATCTGGTGCTGTTTGCGGCGGCGGGCTACAGGGCCGCGGGATTCCAGCCGGTGGATATGTTCCCGCAAACGGAACACGTCGAGACGGT
>CAYWID010000007.1:0-145927 GCA_964458285.1 uncultured Subdoligranulum sp.
CTCCACCAGTAAAAGGCCGTCGGCTTCTATGGAGCCGGCGGCCTTTTTATGGACTTTTGTAGCATGGCGGGAAGAAAATGCAGCAAAATGACCAAGGGTCAACCACTCTGTTCGGTACTTTTGCGCAAAAACAAAATCGCGTATTTTTGACATGGAAAAATGAACGGAAGAATAGGCGGCAAAAAATTAAAACATACAGAAAACTGAAAGAATTTGCAGCATATTGACCGGAAATACTTATGCGTGAAGAAAAAAGAAAGTGTGAAAAATTTGTACAACAAAAGCATATAATGAGTATAACAAGAACTATACCTTGATAAAATGCCTTGCCGCACACAAAAACGGCAGAATACAATATGCCTGCTTTGGGCAGGAAAGATGGAAACAAAAAATGTCAAAATGGTTAATATGGGAGGGGCGTGCCAGACAAATAAAACACATTTTACCATATTATCCGCGCATCTTACCATGTACTTTCGACCTGAAAATGACTAATATAATGATGGTTGGTAAACAAAATATAGAGAACATGCACAAGACAAGTGAAGTGCCTTGCATGGTATGTTTTCTGTATTTTCAGAGAAAGAAGGAGGACTTACTTATGAAAATGAAGCAACTCACTGCCGGCCTGATGGCCGCCGCCATGGCCCTGTCGATGGCTGCCTGCGGTGGCTCTGCCGCCACATCCAGCAGCGCCGCGGCCGACACCGCCACGTCCACCGCAGATTCCACCACCAGCGAAGCGGCATCCACTTCCACCGCCGCGTCCGGCGACGCGCTGCGCGTGATGATTTGGGATACCAATCAGCAGCCCGGCCTGCAGCAGATCATTGACGAGTTCACCGCCAAGACCGGCATCAAGGTGGAGCTGGAAGTCAAGGACTGGGACAGCTACTGGACCCTGCTGGAGGCCGGCGCTTCCGGCGGCGATATGCCCGATGTGTTCTGGATGCACTCCAACGTCAGCCAGATGTACATGAAGAACGGGATGCTGCTCAAGCTGGATGACTACATCAAGGGCAGCAACGGCGTCATTGACCTGAACAACTATATGCCGGAGGTCACCAACCTCTACACGTACGACGGCTCCACCTACGCCATTCCCAAGGATTACGACACCATCGCGCTGTGGTACAACAAGACCATGTTTGACGCCGCCGGTATCGCTTACCCCGACGAGACCTGGACCTGGGATACCCTGTACGATACCGCCAAAAAGCTGACCAAGGCCGATGGCTCCCAGTACGGCTACGCGATCAACCCCTCCAACGACCAGGACGGCTACTACAACATGGTCTACTCGATGGGCGGCAAGATCCTGTCCGACGACAAAAAAACCTCCGGCTATGACGATCCCAACACCCTGAAAGCCATGGATTACGTCGGCAAGCTGGTCAAGGATGCCTGCCCCGATCCGACCACCATGTCCGAAACCGGCACCGAGGTTCTGATGGAATCCGGCACCGTCGCCATGATCACCCAGGGCTCCTGGATGGTCAATGCGTTCAAGGCCAACGATTACATGACCAAAAACTGCGGCGTTGCAATCCTGCCCTATGACGCCACCACCGGCGTTCGCGCTTCCCTGTGCAACGGCCTTGGCTGGGCGGCTTCCGCCAACACCAAGCGCCCGGATGACTGCTGGCAGCTTCTTCAGTGGTTCGGCAGCAAGGAAATGCAGCTCAAGCAGGCGCAGCTCGGCGTTACCATGTCCGCTTACCTGAACACTTCCGACGCCTGGGTTTCCAACACCGATGTGTTTGACCTCAAGCCCTACCTGGACATGACCACCGCCTCCGTCGGCTCCGCCAAGAACCAGCTGGTGCTTCGCCCCTTCACCTACAAGTCCACCGTGTGGTCCACCGCCGCTTCCAAGGCGCTCGTCCCTGCATGGGCTGATCCCACCCAGATGGAATCCGTCTGCAAGGCGTTTGCCACGGAAATGAATAACGATATCGCCGCTGAGAACAGCTGAGAACAGCATGGATGGGGCGGGCCCCCGGAGGCTCGCCCCATTTTCTGCTCGTATTCGGATAGACAAGGAGTTGTTGACTGTGACACAAACCAACGTCAAAACCAAGCCAGCTGAAAAATCCAAGATGACCGTGTGGGAACGCAGCCAGTTGTTTTGGGGCTGGATCTTCATCCTGCCCACCATGGCCGGGTTGATTATCCTGAACATCTTCCCCATGGTGCAGTCCTTCTACCAGACGTTCTTCAAAACAGGCGATTTTGGCAAGGGCAATGTCTTTATCGGCGGCCAAAACTACGCCAAGATGTTCCAGGACGCCGAGGTCTGGCATTCGCTGTGGAACACCATCAAATATTCTGTTTTGCAGGTTCCCCTTTCGATCGCGCTGGCGTTGGTGCTGGCCGTGCTGCTCAACCGCAAAATGCACGGTCGTGCCGCCTACCGCGCCATCTTTTTCCTGCCTATGGTGGCGGCGCCTGCCGCGGTGGCCATGGTCTGGCGCTGGCTGTACAACTCCCAGTTCGGCTTGCTCAATCACATCTTCCATACCCATATCGAATGGATTTCCAACCCCGGCATTGCCTGGGTCAGCATTGCCATCATCGGCATCTGGTCGGCCATCGGCTACGACATGGTGCTGTTCCTGGCGGGCCTGCAGGAAATTCCGCGCGACTACTATGAGGCCGGCGCCATCGATGGCGCCACGGGCCCGGCGGCTTTCTTCAAGATCACGCTGCCGTTGCTTTCGCCCACCATCTTCTTTGTGCTGGTCACCAGCGTGATCGGCGCGCTGCAGGTTTTTGACTCCATCTATATGATTATGGATAAGACCAACCCCGCGCTGCCCAACACCGAGTCGGTCGTTTACCTGTTCTACCAGTATTCGTTTGTCAACAGCAACAAGGGCTACGGCTCCACAATTGTTATTTTGTTGCTTGCCGTCATCATGGTGATTACCGCCGTACAGATGCGGCTTCAGAAAAAATGGGTCTTTTATAATTAAGGGAGGAGGAAGTAACGATGTCGTTAAGCGCAAGAAATCGTCTCAATACCGTGATCATTCATGCCGTGTTGATCCTCTTCTCGATCATCATGATTCTGCCTTTTGTGTGGATGATTCTCACCTCGTTCAAAACGGTGGGCGAGGCCACCCAGGTCAATCCGTTCCTGTTTTTCCCCACCGTCTGGCACACCGAAGCGTTTGCCACGGTCTGGAAAAACATGAACTTCCTGCTGCTGTACAAAAACACGCTGCTCCTGATTTTCTGGCGTGTGGTTTGTGCCTGCTGCACGGCCACGCTGGCGGGCTATGCCTTTGCCCGTCTGGAATTCAGGGGCCGTGACCTCATGTTCTCGCTGGTTCTGTTCCAGATGATGATCCCCGGCCAGATTTTTATCATCCCGCAATACCTGATGGTCAGCGGCATGAAGATGACCAACACGGTGTTCGGCCTGGTTTTCCCCGGCCTTGTCACCGCGTTCGGCACCTTTCTGCTCAAGCAGGCCTACATGGGCCTGCCCAAGGATCTGGAGGAGGCGGCCCGTCTGGACGGCTGCAACATCTTCCAAACCTTCCTGTTCGTCATGGCGCCGCTCACCCGTTCCTCGCTGGTTGCGCTGGCCATCTTTACGGCCGTGTTTGCCTACAAGGAACTGATGTGGCCGTTGGTTGTCAACACCAGCAACAACATGATGCCGCTTTCTGCCGCCCTTGCCACCATGCAGGGCCAGTACGGCGCCAACTACCCGCAGCTGATGGCCGCTTCTCTGCTGGCCTGCATCCCCATGATCGTGCTGTACCTGATTTTCCAGAAGCAGTTCATCGAGGGCATCGCCACTTCCGGCGGCAAGCTGTGATCCAAAGCCTCAACAACGGTTAACAGGAGGTCTGCGCGATATCACCGAATATGAAAGCTGATACAACACAAACGTCGGGCTCCCGCAAGAGCTTCGGCCGCGCATGGCAGGTTAAGGCAAAAGCCACGGCGGCCCGGCTGTGGCGGTTTCATAAAGCGGCCGTTCTGTTGGCGGCGGGCGCCGCCGCGCTGGCAATCTATTTTGTCGGCGCCTGGCTCAGCCGTCCGGCGGACCCCGCGCTGGCGGTGCAGTTTATCAACTTTTACGGTGATGTCTCGCAGACCTCCGCTTTTTCGCGCGGTTTTTCTGATTTTTGCGGTGATACGCTGACAGGCCCGGTGGTTTTTGACCAAAACGCCTTTTTTGATCTGACCCATGCGGGGGATTACACCAACAACTACTATGTAAAAACAGTCACCTATCTGGAGGCCGGCAGCCGGGACGGCATCGTCTGTGGGGAAAAAAACATCGAGGGGCTTGCCAAAAGCGGGCGCCTGATGGATCTGCGGGATGCGCGCACCGCTGCGCTGTACGCCGCTTACCCGGACCGCCTCTGGTCGGTGAACTACGAGGGGGAGAGCATTCCGGTCGCCATCAGGCTGGACGGCAGTTTCCTGCCCGGCATGGCCCAAAGCAAGGAGACCTCCTGGTATTTTGCGGTAAGCGCCAATGTCAGGCATCCGGCGATGGCCGCACAGTTCGTCTCCTACCTGTTCGCCGGCCGGCCGGCGGGCCTGTAGCGGGCCTTCGCCCCTTCCATTCGCCCGGCTTCTGCCGGAAATCCCTCATAATTTGGAGTATGATATGTATGGCTATACGATACGATGAAACAACCAGGATTCTGACCATGGAAACAGCCAACACCACCTATCAGATGATGGTGGGGCGCTCTGATTACCTGCTGCACCTGTACTACGGCAAAAAGGCGGCGGGGGAAATGCAGTATCTGCTGCGCTATACGGACCGTTCGTTCGCGGGCAACCCCAGCGATACCGGCAGCGACCGCACTTTCTCGCTGGATGTCCTTCCGCAGGAATATGCCTGCTACGGCAACGGCGATTTCCGTACCACCGCATTTTCCATGAAGGACGGCGCCGGGGTGTACGGCTGCGACCTGCGTTATCAGAGCCATAAGATCGTACCCGGCAAGTATTCGCTGCCGGGGCTGCCCGCAGTTTTTGCCGGCGAGCGGGAGGCCGATACGCTGGAAGTGGTGCTGGCGGATGTCCATGCCGGCGTGGAGGTGACGCTGTATTACGGCGTGCTGCCCGCGCTGGATGTGATCACCCGCGCCGTCAAGGTGCGCAGCCTGGCCAAAACGCCCATCACCCTTACCCGCGTGTTCAGCGGCAGTGTGGACTGGCTGTACGGCGATTTTGACGTGCTGCACTTCCCGGGCCGTCATGGGATGGAGCGTCAGACCGCCCGCGACCATATTACGGCGGCGGGCAGCTACAGCTTTGGCAGCCGCCGCGGAACCTCCAGCCATCAGTGCAATCCGTTTATCGTCGTGGCCGACCATGCCGCCACCGAGGATGCCGGCGAATGCCTGGGCATGGCGCTGCTGTACAGCGGCAGTTTCCGCTGCGAGGTGGAGCAGGATCAGTTCAGGCAGACCCGCGCCATGATCGGCGTGCAGGACGATATGTTTGAGTACACGCTGGCGGAGGGCGAGTGCTTTTACGCGCCGGAGGTCGCCTACAGCTTTTCTTCGGAGGGGCTTACCCGGATGTCCCAGCAGTACCACAAGCTGATTCTCGACCATGTTTGCCGCAGCCCCTACAACCACAAGCGCCGTCCCATCCTGATCAACAGCTGGGAGGCCGCCTTCTTCGATTTCGACAAAAAGAAGCTTGTGGATCTTGCCAAACAGGCCGGCGCGCTGGGCGTGGAGATGCTGGTGCTGGATGACGGCTGGTTCGGCAAGCGGGACGACGACAATTCCGGCCTGGGCGATTGGTATGTCAACGAGACCAAGCTGGGCTGCCCGCTCTCCGAGGTGGCCGACGAGGTCAACAAGCTGGGGATGAAGTTCGGCCTGTGGATCGAGCCGGAGATGGTCAACGAGGACAGCGATCTCTACCGTGCCCACCCGGATTGGGCGTTTCAGATCCCCGGCCGCACCTTTGTGCGCGGGCGCAATCAGCTTGTGCTGGATTTCTCCCGCAGGGAGGTCGTGGACAATATCTTCGGCCAGATCAGCAAAGTGGTGGATGCCGCCCATATCGAGTACATTAAGATGGACATGAACCGCAGCATCACCGACGTGTACACGGCGGTGGGGCAGCAGAACAACGGCGCCATCCTGTATAAGTATGTGCTGGGCGTCTATGATTTTATCGACAGGCTGATGAAGCGGTATCCCAAGCTGCTGATCGAAGGCTGCAGCGGCGGCGGCGGACGGTTTGACGCCGGCATGCTGTACTATACCCCCCAGATCTGGTGCAGCGACGATACCGATGCCATTGAGCGGATTAAAATTCAGTACGGCACCTCCTTCTGCTACCCGGTTGCGGCGGTAGGGGCCCATGTCTCGGTGGTGCCCAACCAGCAGACGGGCCGCAGCGTCAACCTTGCCACCCGCGCCGCGGTGGCGATGGCGGGCACCTTTGGCTACGAGCTGGATCTGGCCCTGCTGAGCGAGGAAGAAAAGGCCGCTGTCAAGCGTCAGGTCAAGGATTGCGATACATACTGGGATTTGATCCATGAGGGGCTGTACTACCGCCTGAACGATGTGATGGCGCATCCCGAGTTTGCCGCCTGGCAGTTTGTGGCCGAAGACCGGTCGGAAACGCTGCTTACCACGGTCACGCTGGATACCCACTGCAACGCGCCCTGGCTCTTTGTGCGGCTCAAGGGCCTTGACCCGGACGCAGTCTACCGCGCGGAAAATGCGGCGGACGGCCCGGCGCGCTTCCATGGCAGCGACCTGATGAACGCGGGCCTTCCCATCCGGTTTGCGCCCGATGAATACCAGGCCTGGCAGCTTCATCTGGTGCGCGAGTCCTGAACAGCGGCCGGCCAGAAAAGGCGGCGGAGGAAACCTATGGCGGAAAATCAATCTCTTTTCCATAAAGATTTTATGCCCAAGCGGGTCGCCATGACGGTGGTCGGCCTGCTGATGACAGCTGTCAGCGTTGCTTTGTTCCGCAAGGTGGCGTGGGGCGTGGATCCGTTTACCTGCTTTGTGGAGGCCGTCGAAAATTTGAGCGGGCAATCCTACGGCATTGTGTTTCCCTGCGTGCAGGGGGTGCTGCTGGTCGTCACCTTTTTTCTGGGGCGGCGCTACATCGGTCTGGGCACCCTGCTGGGGCTGTTCGGCACCGGCGTGTTTGTGGAGCTTTTTGCCCGCGTTCTGGAAATGCTCTGCCCCCAGCCCGTGCTGGCGGTCAAAATTCTGCTGTTTGCGCTGGGGTTCGGCATTCTGTGCGTGGGCGCGTCGCTCTATATCACCTCCGACCTGGGCGTTTCCAGCTACGACGCCATGTCCCTGATCCTGGCCGACCGCAAATTTGCCCCGTTCCGCGTCTGCCGCATTCTGACCGACTGCATCTGCGTGGCGACGGGTCTGGCTTTTCATGCCAATATCGGTGTTGCTACGGTGCTGACGGCCTTTTTTATGGGGCCCTTCATCAGCTGGCTCAACGATACGCTTGCGGTGCCGCTGCTGTACGGCAAGGCGGGCAAACCCGCCGCGGCATCGCGCTAAAAAACGGTTTTCATCCCAATAGAACGGCCCGGCTGCAAGCGGTCATGCGCGCAGCCGGGCTTTTGTTTGGAACGAAACCGCATACCATCCGCAAGGCCGCGCCGGAAAATCCGGCGCGGCCTTGCGGCTGCAAAAACGCAAAGAGATCAGCGATACATTGCCATATAAGGCCCGTGCGCTTCCAGCAGCTCATCCACCATGGCGCAGATGTCCCGGATGTTCAGCTCGGCGGCGGTGTGGGGGTCCAGCATGGCGGCCTGGTAGATGCTTTCCCGCTTGCGGGTGCGGGCGGCCTCGATCGTCATCAGCTGCACATTGATGTTTGTGCTGTTCATCGCTGCGCAGGGTACAGGCAGCCGCCCCACATGGCAGGGGGTGACGCCGCTGCCGTCCACAAGGCAGGGAACCTCCACGCAGGCGTCGGCGGGCAGATTGTCGATCAGGCCGGTATTCAGCACGTTGCCGCCGATCTTGTACGGCGTGTTGGTCACAACGGCCTCCATGATGTAGGAGGCGTACTCGCCGCTGCGCTTATGGTCGATCTTGCCGTCCTTGAGAGTGTCCGCCTTTTCCTTCTGCCATCCCTCAATCTGCTCCACGCAGCGGCGGGGGTACTCGTCCAGCGAAATCTGAAATTCATCGATCATGCCGGGGTAGCGGGACTTGATAAACAGGGGATTGTACTCGGCGTTATGCTCGCTGGATTCGGTGCAGTAGTAGCCCAGCCGCTCGATGTAGGTAAACCGTACCATGTCCTTGTGCTTTTCCCGCAGGTTTTTTTCAAAAGCCCGGCGGCGGATTTCGGGGTACAGGTCGATCCCGTTTTTGTCCTGCAATTTCAGCAGCCAGGCCATATGGTTGATGCCGGCAATCAGTTCGGTGCGGCCCTCCAGCCGGTCTTCCATCCCCAGCTCCTTCAGCAGGGTTTCGGAGCAAACCTGTACGCTGTGGCAAAGCCCGACCGTGCGGATGCCTGTGTACCGCTGCATATAGCCGGTCAAAATGGCCATCGGGTTGGTGTAGTTCAAAAACAGCGCGTTGGGGCAAACCGCCTCCATGTCGCGGGCAAAATCCTCCATCACGGGGATGGTGCGCAGCCCGCGCATGATGCCGCCGATGCCCAGCGTATCGGCGATCGTCTGCCGCAGCCCGTATTTTTTGGGGATCTCAAAATCCGTGATCGTGCAGGGGTCATAGCCGCCCACCTGGATGGCGTTCACCGCAAAGGCGGCCCCGGCCAGCGCGGCGCGGCGGTTTTCCACACCCAGATAGGTACGGATGCGCGCCCGCCCGGCGTTCACGTTTTCGTTGATGGCCTCCAACAGGATGCGGGAATCCGCCAGGCGGTCTCCGGCGATGTCGTACAGGGCGATCTCGGCGTCCTGCAAGGCGGGGGTACACATGCAGTCGCCCAACACGTTGCGGGCAAAAACGGTGCTGCCTGCGCCCATAAATGTGATTTTTACCATAAAAAATCCTCCTTCAATAAAAAAACTGTAGTTTCAGTATAGAAGTTGGAGGAGGAATATGCTATAACAGATGATGAAAGAAAAATTGTTATTTTGATGCTTATGCCTGAACGCGGCATGGGCGTGGGAGAGGCACCATGGCGGAACGCAACGCGGCGCTCAACATTTATTACTGCGGGCATGAACAATGCGCGCCGGGACATTTTTTTGGCCCGGCCACCCGCCAGCATTATCTGATGCATTTTGTTTTGCAGGGCACCGGCCTTTTTCAGGCACAGGGGCAAACCCACCCGGTCCGGGGCGGGCAGACTTTTTTGATCCGCCCCGGCGAGCTGGCTTACTACGAAGCAAACGCCCAAACGCCGTGGGAGTATATCTGGGTAGCCTTTGGCGGGGCGGAGGCGGAGCGCCTTTTGCAAAAGTACGGGATGGAGGCGGGCGGCGTTTTTTCCCTGCCGCAGACGGAAAAAACCGGCGCAGCGCTGCAACAGCTGTTGGAAGCCTACCGCCGGGACGGCTGCCAGACCGACGAGGTGCGCGGCTGGCTGTACATTTTGTTCTCTTGCTTTACCGCCGAGGCGCGGCCCGGCCGCACGGATTATGAGCAGGATTACTACGCCCGCGCCGTGCGGTACATCCGCCATAACTACGGCTACGATGTTCAGGTGGCTGATCTGGCCCGCTATGTGGGGATTGACCGCTCCTACCTTTACCGGCTGTTCATGCGGTTTGCGGGGATGCCGCCCAAGCAGTATCTGATCCGGTATCGAACCGCCGCCGCCGGGGAGATGCTGCGCAACACGGCGCGCAGCGTTACCGAGGTGGCCTTCTCCTGCGGCTTTCATGATTCCTCCAGCTTTTGCCATCAGTTTTTGCGCCAGATGGGCTGCACGCCGCTGCAATACCGTCGCGGTGCCGGCCTTGCCGCGCCGAGCGCCTCCGGTTTGCCCCAGGGCGCCGCCGCGGCCCCAAAGGCCGACGGCTGAAATCCATGCGTTGCCCTGCGGCCGCCCCGCAAAAAAATCCGCGCGGCCGGACGGGCCGCGCGGATTGGCATAAGATGCAAAGGAAACCGAATACAAGTTACGGTTTTACGCGGAATTCCTGCTCGCAGTAGCGGCAGCGGTACCGCCCGCTGGGCGTCAGGTCAAAAATATGGTCGCAGCCCTCCTCCACAGCGGTCACGCAGCGCGGATTTGTGCATTTGATCACGTTGATCAGCGCGCGCGGCTGGTCGGGCTTGATTTTTTTGGCGATCTTGCCGTTTTCGATCACGGTGATCGTGATCTGCGGGTCCAGATAGCCCAGCACGTCAAAATGCAGCTTGGAGATATCGCCCTCGATCTTGATGATGTCTTTTTTGGCGCTTTTCTGGCTGCGCACGTTTTGCAGCAGCGCCACGCTGGCATCGGGCAGTTTTTCCAGCTCCAGCAGATGGTACAGCCCCAGGCCCGTGCCTGCGGTGATATGGTCGATCACAACGCCGTTTTGGATTTCGTCAACATTCAGCATGAAAAAGCAACCTCCCCCGTTTTCGGGTCTTTCAGCCCCAGCAAGGTCATGATCAGGGCCATCCGCATATAAACGCCGTTCTGCACCTGCTCAAAGTAAGCGGCGCGCGGGTCGTCGTCCACGCCCAGCGCAATCTCGTTCACGCGGGGCAGGGGATGCAGCACCGCCATATCGGGCCGGGCCAGCGCCATCTTATCCTCGGTCAGGATATAGCTGTCCTTCAGGCGGACATAGTCCTCCTCGTTGAAAAAGCGCTCCCGCTGTACGCGGGTCATATACAAAATATCCAGATCAGGCAGGGCGCCTTCCAGGCTGCGCGTCTCGATAAAGGGGATGTTCTGCGCTTCCAGCACCTCGTGGATGATATAGTCGGGCACGCGCAGTTCCTCCGGGGAGATCAGCACAAACTGGATGCCCGGATAGCAGGAAAGACTTTTGATCAGCGAGTGGACCGTGCGGCCGAATTTGAGGTCGCCGCACAAACCGATGGTCAGGTGGTCAAGGCGGCCCTTGCGGCGGCGAATCGTCATCAGATCCAGCAAGGTCTGGGTGGGATGGCTGTGGCCGCCGTCGCCCGCATTGATGACCGGAATCGAGGAATAGCGGGCCGCGCGCAGCGGTGCGCCCTCCTTGGGATGGCGCATGGCCGCGATATCGGCGTAGCAGCTTACCACGCGGATGGTATCGGCCACGGTCTCGCCCTTGGCGGCGCTGGAAACATTCGCGGAGGGAAAACCCAGCACCTGCCCGCCCAGATTGAGCATGGCGGCCTCAAACGAAAGGCGGGTGCGGGTGCTTGGCTCATAAAAAAGCGTTACAAGCTTTTTGCGGGCGGCTACATCCCGGTAGGCGGCGGGGTCGTCATGGATGCGGTCGGCCAGATCCAGCAGCCGGCCGGTTTCCGCCACGGAAAAATCCAGCGGGTCGATCAGATGTCTCATCGGTATTTTGTCCTTTCCTTCTCTATCGAACTCTATCGCAATGCCGTGGGTGCGGCCAAAACCGCGCTTACAGCAGTTTGCGCACGATCTGAAAATCAAAGAAATCCGTGTAGTAGGTGTAGCAGTGCATCACGGGGCTGCACAGGCGGGAATAGCAGATCTCGTCCAGCAGCAGCAGGGCCTTGTCCTGCCCTACGCTGAGCAGACGGCGGATGGAGGGGTCGCCCACCACCGCGTCCACATGCGCCACCGAGCTGGTTGTCTGGATGCCTGTCAGGCGGTACAGCACATCAAAAATCGGCGCCGAAAAATCCACATCCTCCAGCCGGCGGCTGCCGAACAGCGGCAGCGGCAGCACATCGTCCGAAAAAATAACCGGCGTGGCGTCGGCAAAAACGCGCTTGCGAACGTGCAGCACCATATCGCCCGGGCGAACCCCCAGGCTTTTGGCCAGCGCCTCGTCGGCCTCCTGGCGGGCCAGCTGCACATGGTCGCTGTGGGGCGTCATCCCGCGTGATTCGATCATGCTGTAAAATTCCAGCTTTTGGTCAAGCCGGTTGTTCAGCGCCACCACATCGCGGTTGACCATCGTGCCGATGCCGCGCACCCGCTCGATAAACCCCTCGCGTTCCAGCTCGCTCAGTGCGTCCCGGACTACGGTCCGGCTCACGCCCAGCGTTTCAGAAAGCTCCACCTCGGCGGGCAGACGCTCGCAGTTTGCATAGCAGCCGCTGCGCAGCTCCTGTGCCAAACGCTCCACCACCTGGGAGGAGATCAGCTCCCCGCCCAGGCGAACCATGGAGGAAGATGCGTTTTTGTGAACCATGCCTCTCATGCACCCTTCCTGTGCCCCTCTGCCGACGGCTGTGTGCCGCTTTGCCGGTACAAAGAGTTCGATTTCTCCCTATTATAGCATATTTCCAGGCGTTTAACAGTCGAACCTTACAAAAATTTGCCGGGTTTTCCTCCCAAAACGCCGAACCGGCGCAAGAAAAAGCCGCATTTATTTGGGCACGGCGGTTTTTTCGGCCTTCCCGGCGGCATAACGGCAGACATCGGCCAGGCAGCAGCGCTCGCAGTAAGGCTCGGTGCGGGCCGTACACACGGCGCGGCCATGGTAGACCAGCCGGTGACAGAAATCGCTGCCTTCCTCGGGCGGGATCAGCTTCCACAGGGCCATCTCCACCTTTTGCGGCTCCTTCACATTGTCCACCAGGCCAATGCGGTTGCACAGCCGGATGCAGTGGGTGTCGGTAACGATGGCGGGCTTGTGGAACACATCGCCCATGATCAGGTTGGCGCTTTTGCGGCCGACGCCCGGCAGCTTCAGCAGTTCCTCAAAGGTGGCGGGAACCTTGCCGCCGTATGTATCGCGCAGCATCCGCATACAGGCCGAGATGTCCCGCGCTTTGCTGTGCCCAAGACCGCAGGGCTTTACGATCGCCTCAATTTCCTCCGGCGCGGCGTCGGCCAGCGGCAGGATGCCGGGGTAGCGGGCAAACAACTCCTGCACCACCACGTTGACCCGGGCATCGGTACACTGCGCGGCCAGGCGCACCTCCACCAAAAGCTGCCAGGCGTGTTCATAGTCCAGCGTGCAGTCGGCATCCGGGTAAGCATCCCGCAGCCGCGCGATGCAAACGGCGGCCAGTTCTTTTTTGGTCATACTTTTTGTCCTTCCTTCCGTTGCGGCGGCACGCGATGGCCGCCCGACGGGATGAAATTTCTTACTTTTTCTTGATTCTAACACGTTGTTCTTCTATAATGCAAGATAGGTATAGTATTTTGAAAGGCGGACCGAGCATGGAACCTTTGGCACAGCGCCTGCGGCCCCGCACCTTGGGCGAGGTGTGCGGGCAGCAGCATTTGCTGGCGGAGGACAAAGTCTTTCGCCGCACAGTGGAAAGCGGCAAAATCCCCAACATGATTTTTTACGGTCCTTCCGGCGTGGGCAAGACCACGGTGGCGGGCATCATTGCCCAAAGCAGCGGCAGGCAGCTGCATAAGCTCAACGGCACAACAGCCTCCACCGCCGATATCAAAGAGGTTCTGGAACAGGTCGGCACGCTGGGCGGCAGCGGCGGCATCCTTTTGTATCTGGATGAAATACAATACTTCAACAAGCGCCAGCAGCAAAGTCTGCTGGAATGTATTGAACAGGGCACGGTGACGCTGATCGCCTCCACCACCGAAAACCCGTATTTTTACATTTACAATGCGCTTCTGTCCCGCTGCGTGGTTTTTGAGTTCAAAGCGCTGACGACGGAGGATATCGCGCAGGGGATCACGCGGGCGCTGGCGCGGCTTTCGGAGGAAGAGGGCCGCATTTCCATGCAGGACGCGGCGCGGGACGCCCTGGCCCGGAGCGCGGGCGGCGATATGCGCAAGGCGCTGGGCTGCCTGGAATTTGCCGTGGCCGCCGCGCCGCCCCAACAGGACGGCAGCCGGGTCATCACGCAGGAGATGATTGCCCAGGTGACCGCCCACGCCGCAATGCGCTACGATAAACTGGGCGACGACCATTATGATATTGTTTCGGCTTATCAGAAGTCCATGCGCGGCTCGGACCCGGATGCGGCGGTGCATTACCTGGCCCGCCTGCTGGAGGCCGGGGATCTTGTTTCGGCCTGCCGCCGCCTGATGGTGTGCGCCTGCGAGGATGTCGGCCTTGCCTACCCGCAGATTCTTCCCATCGTCAAGGCTGCAGTGGATGCCGCCAATATGCTGGGCCTGCCGGAAGCGCGCATTCCGCTGGCGGACGCGGTGATTCTGGTGGCCACCAGCCCCAAGTCCAACAGCGGCGAGGCCGCCATCAACGCGGCGCTGGCGGATTTGCAGGCGGGCCGAAGCGGCCCCATCCCGCGCACGCTGCAAAACAAGCACTTTGACGGGGAGGATGCAAGGGTAAAGGGCCAGCATTACCGTTATCCGCACAGCTTTCCAAACCACTGGGTCGCGCAGCAATACCTGCCGGATGCTTTGCGGGGGACGCAGTACTACCAACCGACAGAGAACAAAACCGAGCAGGCCGCCGCCGCTTATTGGAGAAAAATAAAGTCGAATTTGTAAAAAAATTCCAAGGTAAAAAACAGGCGAAAGTCCTGTCTTTATGTGGCCGGAAAATAAAAATAATGGTGATTTTACGACAAAAAAGTGACTTTACTCATAGAAAATATCTAACTGTTCCTAATTATCATAGAATTATCACAAAGTGCGTTATTGACAAGATGCTTGCCAATCGTTAATATGATGATATAGTATATTTGGTACTTATCCGTGTAACAATGCAGTTGGCTGCCGGTATCAGTTTGTCCTTGCAGGCAACACAGCCGATGCGCATTTGCAGTCTTTTACGAATTACCTGTTAAAAAAAGGAGCCGTCCATGCGTTATTCACACCAGAGAGAATTGATTTTAAAGGAAGTGCAGCGCAGAAAAGATTACCCCACTGCAGAGCAGGTCTGTACTTCCTTGCGCGCCGAGTGTCCCCGCCTGAGCCTTGGCACGGTTTACCGGGATTTGAACACGCTGGTGGATGTCGGCAAGGTTCGCCGCGTCAGCATTCCGGGCGAGGCGGATCGTTTTAACAGTGATACCTCCATTCATCAGCATTTTTACTGCACAACCTGCGGCAAGGTGACTGCGCTTCCCACGCTGGCGGAGCAGCTGACCGCGCTGGTGGAGGGCTGCCCGGACATTCAGGTGGAAGGCTATATGCTGAATGTTTTTGGCACCTGCAGCGAGTGCAGAAAAAAGGCGGAGAAATAACGCCGTGTCTATCTGGCTTTTAGCGAAGGTGCGTACGCACCTTCGCTTTTTTGGCTTCTGCCGTACCCGAAATTTTTGCATTTTGTTGAAAAATATGGTATGCTGTTCCCAATGACATCGGCGCGGCGGCAGCGTGCCGCGGCAAAAGGGAAGCGCCGTGCAGAGAGGAGAGCTTTATGGAAACCCAACCTGTTGTTTGTGAACCGTTGGCTTATCCGTCCTCCGATGGACGGCACAGCGTGGCCGCCAAGCTGTACAGCGTGCCCGGCCTGGCGCCGCGCGGCGTGGTGCAGCTTTGCCATGGCATGAGCGAATACATTGCGCGCTATCGGCCGTTGGCGGAGTATTTTGCACGGCAGGGCTTTGTGACGGCCGGCAACGACCATCTGGGCCATGGCGATACCTCGCCGGACGGGGAACGCGGCTTTTTTGCCGAGGAAAAAGGCCGGGAATGCGTGCTGAAGGATCTGCGGGAGATGAACCGCCAGCTGCATGACCGTTACCCCGGCCTGCCGCTGATCTTGCTTGGCCACAGCATGGGCAGCTTTTTTGCGCGCTGGTACGCCGAGGTTTACCCGGATACGATCGATGGTCTGATTTTGGAGGGCACCGGCGGCCCCAGTGCGCTCAACCGCATAGGCCTGGCGCTGAGCGGACTGCTGTGCGCGGTGCGCGGGCCGCATACGGTATCGCCGCTGATGGTGCGGCTGAACCTGGGCAGCTATTGCCGGCACATTGAAAACCCCATCTCCCCCAACGCCTGGCTTTCGCGGGACGATGCCGTAGTCCGGGCGTACGACGCTGATCCCGATTGCGGCTTTCCCTTCACGGTGGAGGCCTACCATGAGATGCTGTGGGTGGTCAACCACATCAGCACCCGGAAATGGGCCGGATCGCTGCCCAAAAAACTGCCGATCCTTCTGCTGTCGGGTGCGGAAGACCCGGTGGGCGGTTATGGGGCGGGCGTGCGCGCGGTCTATGCGATGCTGGGGGATGCCGGCATCGAGGATCTGACCTGCCAGATCTATGAGGACGGCCGCCATGAGATGCACAACGAGCTGAACCGCGCGGAAGTGTACGACTTTTTGGGGAACTGGCTGGCGGACCGCTGGCCCGGCTCTGCGGCGGAGCAGGCCAGGTAAAAGCCGCAAAAGTCAGAGGAAAATCAGAATAAAGAAAACAAGCCGCTTTCCAGGGCCGTGCCGGGCCGGGGAAAGCGGCTTGTTTTTGGTTTGGAGCATGGCACGGCCAAGAACGCAACCAACAAGGCAACCAAGGAAGCCGCGGCGGTACGGCCGCGGGCCGCAAAGTACGCAGCCAAAGCATCACGGCTGGCCGGCCCAAAAGGCGGCCAGCGCCCTCTGCAGGGCGGCGGTATCGGGCAGGGCAGCCGCATGGGACCAGTGGGGCGGCATCAGGCGGCGGTAATCCGGCAGGGCAAAACGGCTGTCGATCAGCAGCACGACGCCGCGATCCTCGGGGGTGCGGATGACCCGCCCGGCGGCCTGCAGCACCTTGTTCATGCCGGGATAGCGGTAGGCGTAGTCAAAGCCGCTGCCCCGCGTTCGCTCAAAATAATCCCGCAGCTGCTCCTGCCGCGGCCCAACCTGGGGCAGGCCGGGGCCGAAAACGGCAACCCCCACCAGGCGGTCGCCCGTCAGATCCACGCCCTCGCTGAAAACGCCCCCCATCACGGCAAAACCCAGCAGGGAGGCGGTGGGGTTGGGCGCAAAGCGGGCCAAAAAATCGGCGCGGCGTTCCTCCTCCATCTCGCTCTCCTGGCGCAGGGTGGCAACGTCCGGAAACCGGGCTGCAAACTGCTCGTATACGGCGTTCAGGTAGGCGTAACTGGGAAAAAACGCCAGGTAATTGCCCGGGCGGCCGGCCACCATGGCGGCCAGCGCCTCGGCGGCGGGGGCCAGGCTGGCCGCGCGGTCCCGGTAGCGAGTGCTGATGCCGCGCATACACCAAAGGCCCAGATGACGTTGCGCAAAAGGGCTTTTCAGGGCCACGGCGCGGGCGTCCGGCAGCCCGCAGAGATCCTTGTAGTAGCCGGGCGGGGAGAGGGTGGCGCTGAACAGCACCGCCGCCCGCCCGCGGGAGAAGCTGGCGGCCAAAAAGGTGCTGGGGTCAAGGCAAAGCTGGGTGGCCCGCACCTCGCTGCCGTAGGAAGAAAGCTGCAAAACAAAATGTTCGTCGAAGGTATCGGCCACCCGCAGCCAGCCGCGCACGTCGAAATAAAGCTGCAGCAAAGCGGCGTGCGTCTCGTCGGGGGCGCGGTGTTCGTCCAGCCAGTCTTCCAGCGGATCGCACAGGCGGCTGAGCAGGCGGTCGAATTCCTCCGCCCGGCTGGGCGAAAAGACCACGTTTTCCGTCGCGGCGCTCTCCTCGCACTGGTGGCGCCAGGCGATGAACTGGGCGTTGGCTTTGTCCAGCGATGTTTTCAGCTTGCTTTTGCCCTTGCCCAGCCGCTTTTTGGCGTCGTAAAACGCGCTTTTGCAAAGGCTGGCCGAGTGCATATCCCGTGCGCGGTCGGGCAGGTTGTGCGCCTCGTCGATCAGAAACAGATAGTCGCCCCGCGTTTCAAAAAAGCGTTTGAGGCTGACGACAGGATCAAACAGATAATTGTAGTCGCCCACGATCACATCGCACCAAAGGCTCAGGTCCAGCCCCAGCTCAAAGGGGCAGACCGTAAAGCGCCGCGCGTACCGCTGCAGCGTTTCAAAATCAAGGGTTCGCTCCTCCAGTGCGGCCCACAGCGCGTCCTTGATCCGTCCATAGTAGCCGTCGGCATAAGGGCAGGCGTCGGGCGTGCATTCGCGCGTTTCGCACAGGCAGATTTTGTCTTTGGCGTTCAGCGTCACGCTGCGCAGGGTCGGTGCGGCGCCGGCGCCCCCCAGCGCCGCCAGCGCGTTTTGCGCCGCCTGCCGGGTGGTATTGCGGGCCGTAAGATAAAATACCGGCCCCGCCACCCCGTTGGCCAGCGCCTTGAGGGCGGGAAAAAGCACGCTCATGGTTTTGCCGATGCCGGTCGGCGCCTGGCAGAACAGCGGTTCACCCTTTTGGCAGGCCTCGTACACGGCGCCGATCATGGCGCGCTGGCCGGGGCGGTAGGCGGAAAAGGGAAAGGCCAGCGCGGCAAGGCTCCCGGTGCGGGCGGCCCGCCAGGCGGCGGCCCGGCGGGCCCAGCGGGCATACTGGCGGAGCAGCTCCGCGGAAAAGGCTTCCAGCGCCTCGGCGGTAAACTCCTTTGTAAATAGGAAGGTGCGTTCCTCGTCGATCTGAAAATAGGTCAGCTGCACCCGCACGGCGGCCAACCCTTTTTCCCGGGCATGGATGGCGGCATAAAGCTGCCCCTGCGCCCAATGCTCCGGGGATTGCTCCCCCGTGATGGCGCCGGGCGGCAGGGCGGTGGTCTTGATCTCGTCCACGGTCACGACGCCGTCGGGTGCCGTAAAAAGGCCGTCGGCCCGGCCCTCCACGGTATAGCGGATGTCGTCCACCTCCCACAGGCGGCGCAGCGGCAATTCCGCCGTGTAGTCCGGGTGTTCGGCCAGGGCCTGCTTTTGCAGCCTGCGGTGAATCCGCGCGCCCTCCAGCGCCCGGTCAAACCCCGTAAAGCGGTTATCGATGCTGCCGGTGCGCAGCATAAATTCCACCAGCTGCCGCACGGGCAGGGTGATTTCCAGCATGCCCCCGGCGGGCGCCGCGCTGGGCGGCGTCAGGGGTTCCTGTTGCGGTGCCTTTGCCAATCCCGCCACCTCCGGCCTTTGACATCTGTGCCGCGTTGCCCGCGCGGGGCTTAACGGCAAAACAATTCACGTTCCAGCGCGGCGCGGATGCCGTCCACCGCCGCAAAATCCGTGGCGGCAACGTACCAGCGTTCAATCTCGTCATGGGCTGCCTTGGCGGCGGTTTCCTCGGCGCAAACGTCCGCCAGCAGCCCGGCGGCCAGCTGCTTTTCCCGCCGGATGGCGGCGCTGTGGGGCGCAAGCTGCGCGGGGTCCATCCAGCGCGCGGCGCGCAGGTTGATCTGGTCGGCAAACAACATCGGATGCTCGCTGTTGGCTGTCACAAAGGCCAGCCGCAAGGCAGGGATCAGCAGATGTTCCAGCTGGGTCTGGTCGGCCGGGTCATGGCAGAGGATGGCGTCGTATCCGTTTGCCCGCGCGTGGTCGGCCAAAATCTGCAGCACCCGCGGCGCCGCAGCGCCGTAGGGGTCGTGCAGCGCGTACAGTGTATCGGCCAGCGCAGGGATCGTATCGTAAAAAAAGGTCACGCCGCCGGGAGTGGGGGCGCTCAAAAGCCGGTGGCGGCGCGCGCCGGGCGCCGCCGCGGCGCGCGCGGGCATGGTGCGCGCCGCCAGCCGCTGTGCGTCCCGCGTAAGCTTGGGCAGCAAAAGCGCCTGGGCGGCCTCCTGCCGGGCCTGCTGCTGCAGACCGCAGTACAGCGCGAACAGGGCCGCGGCCCGGCGCAGATGCGCCGCGTTATTGCGCGCGGCGGCCAGAATTTCGTCACGATTCGCTTGCAAATACGGGTCGTTCAGCGTATCGTAAAAGCTGAGGACCCGCTCCTCGGCGCCGGGAAATTTGCAGTCCAGCGTGTGGGGCGCGGTGGCGTCCAGCAGCAGCGCGCCGCAGCCCGGCAGCTTTGCGCCGTCCAGGCTGGCGGGATCGCTGGAGCAGTGAAGCAGCTCCACGCAGGGGGAGGCAAAGTCCCGCTCGGCCACGCGGCGCATAAAGGTGGATTTGCCGCACCCCGGCCCCGCCTTGATCAGATAAGGCCGGGTATCCGGTTCGGCGGCAGCCTCCCGGAACCAGCCGGTGAAGCCCGAGGGAGACAGCGAACCCAAAAAGAAATCGACGGTTTTTTGTACAAAAGCCATAACGCATCACCTTTCCCAACGCAAAATCCATGGAAGAAATTCGTACAGTCCATCCTATGTTTGCGCCGGGGGGCGTGACACGAAAAAAAGCCAAAAATCAGTAGGTATGGGTGCAAATCTGCCCGATCTTTTCCCGCAGGGCCACAAAATCGCCGAACGCCAGCGGTTTGTTGGCGGGATTGCGCAGCAGCGCGGCGGGGTGCAGCGTTGCCATAAACAGGGTGCCGCCCTTGTCGATGAACACGCCGTGTTCCTTCATGATCGAAAAATCATGCCCGATCATCTGCTGGGCGGCAATGCGCCCCAGGCAGACCACGATCCGGGGATGCAGCAGTTTGAACTGCGCCCGCAGCCAGGGCAGGCAGGCGTCCGATTCCTCGGGCAGGGGATCGCGGTTTTGGGGCGGGCGGCATTTGACGATGTTGGCAATATAAATGTTAACGTTTCGGTCCAGACCGACGGCGGCCAGGTAGCTGTCCAGCAGCTTGCCGCTTTTGCCCACAAAGGGCCGGCCCTGCGCGTCCTCGCTGGCGCCGGGGCCTTCGCCCACAAACAGCACCTCGGCGTTGGGAACGCCGGCGCCAAAAACGACGTTTGTGCGCGTAGTACAAAGCGAACATTTGCGGCAGTCCAGGCACTCCCGCGTAAGGGTATCCCAATCCATGCGGCCATCTCCCATCCGTTCCATCCAAAAGCAGGGGCGGCAAACGGTGGTTGTGCCGCACTTGTCTGAATAGTATACCACAGATGACGAAAAAAAGCAGCGGCGGCGCACCGTTTGCGCCGTGCAGCCAAAAGAAAAATCCCGCCGTGCCCATGCACCGGCGGGAGGGAGGGAAAACGGATGGAGCCGAAGGCAATAGGGCTGCGGGCGGTATGCCTGGGCATCGGGTATCTGTTCGGCAGCTTTTTGACGGCCGAGCCGGTGGCCCGGGTGACGACCGGCAAGGGCGTGGCGGAGATCGGCAGCGGCAACCCCGGCATGGCCAACGTGATGGAACACATCGGCAAGGGGGCGGGGGCTGTCGTACTGGCGGGCGACGCGCTCAAAACTGCGCTGGCGGTGCTGCTGTGCGGGCTGGAGATCGGGCCGCACATCGGCAGCGCCGCCATGCTGTACGCGGGCCTGGGCGCAGTGCTGGGACACAATTTTCCCGCCTGGCGAAAATTTCACGGCGGCAAGGGTGTCGCCGTGACCTGCGTGTGGCTGATGCTGTATCTGCCTGTGGGCGGAACCCTGGCCTGTATGGGCGGGGGCGCGGCGGTGCTGCTGACGGGGTATCTGCCGCTTGGCGCGGTGCTGATCCCCGCGCTGGCGGTGCCGGCCGCCTTCTGGCAGCGCGGGGCGGAGGGCGGCATTGTACTGCTGCTTGCGCTGGCAATCATGCTCAGCCGCCATAAAAACGGGCTGCGCCGGATCGTCTCGGGCAGGGAACCGCGCTATTTCAAGGGCAGGCGCGGTACTGGCGGCTGAGTTGCTCGGCGGCGGCCTGCAGTGCGCGCTCGCTGCGCAGGGCGGCAGGCAGCGCGTTTTTTTGGGCCGTCTTGTAAAGCGCGGCCAGCAGCGGCGCATACGGCGCAAGTTCTGCGGGGGTTTGGTAGTAGACCCGCAGATTTTCGGCGCCCTCCGTCTTGGTGCAGGGGGCCGTGACCGCTCCGGCGGGCAGGGGAAGATCCCCCTTGACAATCAGGTAGGGCTTTTTGGCCCGCGGCTTGAACCGAAGCACCGCATTGATGCAGCAGATGCTCAGGTAACCGGAGCTGCCGCCAAAGCCCAGCAGCGTGGTGTCGCAGCGGGCGCGGCGGAGCGCGGCGCAGGCCCACCGGCATACGGCCAGCTCGGCTTCCTCGGGCTGGGGGCGGGGGGCCGTACCCGCAAGCTGCGCGGCCACGGCAAGCAGGCGGTCGGCGGTGAGGGGGGCCTCCTGCCGGGGCGCCGCCAAAGCAGGGGCCTGCGCGGCCGGAGCGCCGGCGCCGCCGTCGGCCGCCGGTTCGGCCGCCGGTTCGGCCGTCGGTTCGGCCGCCGGTTCGGCCGTCGGTTCGGCCGTCGGTTCAGCCGGCTTTTCGGGCGGCTGCGCAGCGGCCTTCGCCGAAGCAAAATCCACGGCGGCGGCTGCCTGCCTGGGCGGCGGATTCTCCGGCACGGGCGTTTTCCCGGCGGGCAAGGCGGCAGGCGCGGGCGCTGCGTCCGCCGTCTCGGCGGGCGTCAGGGTGAGGGATTCCTCCACAGGCAGGCTTTCCAGCCCGTTCAGGCCGGGCAGGCGGATTGTGAACGAGGTGGTGGCGCCGGTCGATTCCTGCCAGACGCGCTGGACGGAAGGCGGCTCCCGGCGGGCAGGCTGCGCCATGGCGGAAACGGGCGCTTCCGGCGCTTCCCAGGCAACGCCCCCGTCGCCCGGCGCGGCTGCTTCTGCACGCGGCGCGTCCGCACCGTTCGGGCGCCCCCGCGCGGCGGAAAAGGCAGGCTCCGGCGTGCCGGCCGGCACCGTGTCCTTGATGGTGGGCACGGCGGGAACCGCGGGCAGAGCGGAGGTTTGCCCACCAAAGCGGGCGGGCATGGCGGGATCCTCCCAGATCGGCTCGTTCTCCGGCAGATACGCATAGGATTCTTCTTCGTAGGGGCGGTGATTGCGGGCGGAACGGCGGCGGGCGGACGGCCCCAGCGCCGCAAAAATGCCGAACAGCACGCCAAGACCGCCCGCCGCCGCGCACACCAGCGCCAGGGCGGCGTTGCCGCCGCGAAAGACCGGGATGCCGCAAAGGGCAAGCAGCAGACCGATCAGGGATAAAAGGGCCCCCAGCATTTTGTTGGACATCAAGAACCTCCCGCGCCGTAACTAAGGATAACGTACATTGTGTTTTCCATAGTAGCATGGAATGGCGAAAAAAGCAAAAAGTTCTCAAAAACAAACGTTGGAAAGTGTTGTTTTGAAAAAGATTGAAAAAAAGCCAAAAACCGGCGGCAAAGGGGTTGACAGTTGGCCCGTCTTTCGCTATAATAATCAACGTTGCAGCCGCCACGGCGGTCTGAACACGGGGATGGCCCGGTAGTTCAGTTGGTTAGAACGCTAGCCTGTCACGCTAGAGGTCGTCAGTTCGAGCCTGATCCGGGTCGCCATTTGCTGTCTTAGCTCAGTTGGTAGAGCGCATCCTTGGTAAGGATGAGGTCGTGCGTTCAAATCGCATAGACAGCTCCACAGCAGATACCGCAAATCACGTTATGCGTCGATTTGCGGTATTTTTTTATGAATTTCGGCAAAAAGGGAATAACCGTGCGGGTTGGGCCGCAAAGGAAAAGAAAATGAAAGAAAACGGCAAATATCGCTTTTTGCAGGGCGGCTACTGGATGCTGTTCTGCACCAGCTACGGCTATGTGACCTATTATCTGATGGGCGCGGGCTATACCTCCGGCCAGATCGGCGTGCTGACGGCGCTGTTTTGCACGTTGGCAGCCCTGCTGCAGCCGGTCATCGGCCGGCTGGCGGACCGCGGCGGGCGCTTTGGCTGGAAACCGCTGCTGCAGGGGCTCTCCCTGGGGTGCCTGGCGCTGGATGTCGGCATTCTGTTTTGCACCAACCGGCTGGTGATGGGCCTGCTGTACGGCGCGTGCATGATGCTGATCAGCAGCATGATGCCGCTTGTCAACGCAGTCAGCTTTTACTACCGGCGCCGGGGGGCCAGGGTGGATTTTGGCACCGCGCGGGGTACGGGGTCGCTGTCGTACGCGGTGCTTTCCCTGCTGCTGGGACGGCTGACCGTGCTTTGGGGCGCGCTGGTGGTGCCGCTGGCGGGCATTGGAATGTCCTGCGCATTTTTTGCCATCGTCTGCTGGCTGCCCTACCGGGCGGAGGAACCCCATGCGCAGCGTACCGAGCCGCAGGAGACGGCGGCCGCGCCCGCGGGCGGCGTTTTTTTTGCCCGTTACCCGGTTTTTACCCTGATGCTGGCGGGTTCGGTGCTGGTGCTGTCCTTCCACAATATCACCAACACCTACCTGTACCAGATGCTGGCCGGCGTGGGCGGGAACAGCGGCAGCCTGGGCACCGCGCTGGCCGTCGCCGCCCTGGCGGAAATCCCCGTCATGTTCGGGTTTTCCAGGTTGATCGGCCGGTTCCGCGCGGCGGGGCTGCTGTTTGTGTCCGGCTGCGCGTTTGCCGCCAAAGCGGCGCTGTTCCTGGCGGCGGGTTCGGTGTGGGCGATCTATGCCGTGGAACTGCTGCAAATGCCTTCGTTTGCGCTGTTTGCCTCCGCTTCGGTCTATTATGCGGAGCATTGCATGGCCCCGCGGGACAAGGTGACGGGGCAGGCTTTTATGACCAGCACGATCACGGCGGGCTCGGTGATGGGCAACCTGCTGGGCGGCTGGGTGCTGGATCGGGGCGGCGTGCAGGGGATGCTGGCGCTGGCCCTGGCGCTGGCGCTGGCGGGCGCGGCCGTGATGGGAATCGCCGCCAAAAAATCCGCGTGAGGGGCGGGCCGGACGGGTAAAAACAAAAGAAAAAATCCGCCCGGCCACTTGACAATCGGGCCAAAATCATGTACTCTAATAAAGCGCCATTTGATGACGCATTGTAGGGGCATAGCTCAGCTGGTAGAGCAGCGGTCTCCAAAACCGCGTGCCGAGGGTTCGAATCCTTCTACCCCTGCCAGGAACTAAAAAGTGACCGGTAGTTTTACCGGTCACTTTTTCTGCGCCATTTTTTGGCAGAAAGAAATCGTATGACCAAAGATCTTACCCATGGCAACCCCCTGAAGGTGATTTTGCTCTTTGTGTATCCGCTGATTTTGGGCAACCTGTTCCAGCAGTTTTACAGTCTGACCGATACGATCATCGTAGGCCGCTTTGTAGGGCTGTCGGCCCTGGCGGCGGTCGGCTCCACAGGCTCCGTCAGCTATTTGATTTTGGGTTTTGTCATCGGGGTGTGCAACGGCTTCGCCATCCCCATCGCCCAGTGCTTTGGCGCCCGGGACGAGGAAGGGCTGCGCCGCCATGTGGCCAACGCGGTCTGGCTTTGCGCCGGGATGGCGGCGGTTCTGACGGTGGCCACGGTGCTGCTTACCCGCCCCATCCTGCTGCTGATGCGGACGCCCGCCGATATTTTGGACGACGCGGCCGCCTATATCGGCTGGATTTTTGCGGGCATTCCGTTCGTGTTTCTCTATAATATGGTTGCCTGCATCATGCGGGCGCTGGGGGACAGCAAAACGCCGCTCTATTTCCTGCTGCTTACCAGCGGGCTGAACGTCGTGCTGGATCTGCTGCTCGTGCTGGTTTTCCACCAGGGGGTGTTTGGCGCGGCGCTGGCCACCGATGTCTCGCAGGCCATCTCGGGTGCGCTGAGCCTGGGGTATCTGGTGCGGCGCTTTGCAATCTTAAAAATGCGGGCGGGGGATTGGTCGTTCCGGCAAGCCGTTGCGGCCCGGCTTTGCGGCATGGGCATCCCGATGGGGCTGCAATGCACGATCACGGCGGTGGGCGCCGTGGTGATGCAGGGCGCCGTCAACGGGTTGGGCAGCACGGCGGTGGCCGCCGTGACGGCTTCGGGCAAAACCTCCGGCCTGCTTGGCGTTGCGTTTGACAGCCTGGGCACCGCCGTCGCCACCTACACGGGGCAAAATCTGGGCGCGCGGCGGCTTGACCGGGTGCGCAGCGGCGTGCGGTACGCGCTGGGCGTGTCCACCGTCTACGCGGCGCTCTGCGCGGCGGTCATCCGGCTGATCGATGTGCCGGTCATCGGCCTGTTTATCGATACCCGCGCCGAGGCGGAGGTCGTAACGCTGGCGCGCACCTACCTGCACTGGAACGTCTGGTTCTTTGCGGTGCTGGGTCTGCTGATCCTCTATCGGTATGCCATCCAGGGGATGGGCTACTCCGGCCTGGCCATGATCGCGGGCGTGGCCGAAATGGTCGCCCGCATCGGGGTGGCGCTGGTGCTGGTGCCGCTGTTCGGCTTTTACGGCGCCTGCCTTTCCAACCCGGCGGCCTGGGCGGCAGCCTGCGTGTTTTTGCTGCCCGCTTACCGCTGGACGGTAAAACATCTGGCCAACCGGATGCAGGCCGATCAGCTGCACAGCACCCCTGCAAAGACCGACCCCGGCGCGCACGCCATTTGACAATTTGCGGGAAAACGTGTTTAATGATACATGTATGCGTAAACTATGACGGTTTACAGCCACTTTTTTAGGGGGAAGCAGCCGCATGGCAAAAAAGCAGGAATATGGCAACGAGAGCATTAAAAGCCTGAAGGGCGCCGACAGGGTGCGCAAGCGCCCGGCGGTCATCTTTGGCTCCGACGGCGTGGAAGGGTGCGCCCATTCGATTTTTGAAATCATCTCCAACTCAATCGATGAGGCGCGCGACGGCCATGGCAGTCGAATCAACGTGACCCTTTTTGCCGATCATTCGGTCGAGGTGGAGGATTTCGGGCGGGGCATCCCGGTCGATTACAACAAGGCCGAGGAGCGGTGGAACTGGGATCTGGTGTTCTGCGAGCTGTATGCGGGCGGCAAATACGGCGAGGGAAGCGGCACCTATGATTTCAGCCTGGGTCTGAACGGCTTGGGCCTTTGCGCCACCCAGTACGCCAGCGAGTGGATGACCGCCGATATCTACCGCGACGGGTTTCATTACCACCTGGATTTCAAGCGGGGCGAAAACGTCGGCGGCCTCAAAAAGGAAGCCTACACGGGGCGCCGCACCGGCTCCGTCATCCGCTGGAAGCCCGATACCGAGGTGTTCACCGATATTGCGGTACCGCCTGATACGTTTGCGGAGATGCTTAAGCGGCAGGCTGTCGTCAACGCGGGCATCACGCTGGCGTTTGTGGATCGCTCGGGCGAAAAACCGGTTGAGAGCGACTATTTCTACGAGCATGGCATTGTGGATTACGCCAACGAGGTGGCGGGGGATACAGCCCTGACGCCCGTGCATTTTTGCGAGGGCAGCGCCGAGGGCCGCGACCGCGAGGATCAGCCCGAATACCAGGTCAAAATGAACGTGGCGTTCTGCTTTTCCAACAATGTTCAAATGCTGGAATACTACCACAACTCAAGCTGGCTGGAACACGGCGGCAGCCCCGACCGCGCGGTCAAGGTGGCGTTTGTCAACCAGATCAACGCATGGCTCAAAAACAAGGGCCTGTACAAGAAAAACGAGAGCGCCATCACCTTTGTGGACGTACAGGACTGCCTGGTGCTGATCTCGTCCAGCTTTTCCACCCGCACCAGCTATGAGAACCAGACCAAAAAAGCCATCAACAATAAGTTTGTTGCCCAGGCCATGATCGAGTTTCTCAAACACCAGCTGGAAGTCTATTTTGTCGAGAACCCGGACGAGGCCGAGAGGGCCTGCAAGCAGGTTCTTATCAACAAGCAGAGCCGGGAACACGCCGAAAAAGCGCGCATCTCGATCAAAAAAAACATCACGGCCCAGATGGATCTTGCAAACCGGGTGCAAAAGTTCGTCGATTGCCGCACCAAGGATGCCTCGCGCCGGGAGCTGTACATCGTGGAGGGCGATTCCGCCATGGGCGCCGTCAAAACCAGCCGCGATTCCGAGTACCAGGCCATCATGCCGGTGCGCGGCAAAATTTTGAATTGCCTGAAGGCCGATTACGGCCGCATTTTCAAGTCGGACATCATCACCGACCTGATCCGGGTGCTGGGTTGCGGCGTGGAGCTGGGCGGCAGCCACAACAAGGATCTGGCCACCTTCAACCTGGACAATCTGCGGTTCAACAAGATCGTCATCTGCACCGATGCCGATGTGGACGGCTACCAGATCCGCACCCTGATTTTGACCATGCTTTACCGCCTTACGCCAACGCTGATCAACGAGGGCTTTGTCTATATCGCGGAAAGCCCGCTGTATGAGATCAACTGCAAGGGCAAGACCTATTTTGCCTACACGGAACCCGAGAAGGCCAACATTATGAAGCGGATTGGAACCGCAAAATACACGATCCAGCGCTCCAAAGGCCTTGGCGAGAACGACCCCGAGATGATGTGGCTGACCACGATGAACCCGGAGAGCCGCCGTCTGATCAAGGTCATGCCCACCGATGTCAAGCGCACCGCCGAGGTGTTTGACCTGCTGCTGGGCGATAATTTGCAGGGCCGCAAGGATCACATTGCCGAGCATGGCGCCGAGTATCTCGACGATCTGGACGTAAGCTGAGAGAGGAGGACGGAACATTGCCGAAAAAGAAAGAGAAGCATCTGATACCCGCCCGCCCGCAGCTGGGCGACGGGGTGGAAATTTTATCGGCGGGCACGGTGCTGGAAAGTCCCATCACCGACACGCTGGAAACCAACTACATGCCCTATGCGATGAGCGTCATCATCTCCCGCGCGCTGCCCGAGATCGACGGCTTCAAGCCCGCCCACCGCAAGCTGCTCTACACGATGTACGGCATGGGGCTGCTCAAGGGCAACCGCACCAAATCCGCCAACATTGTGGGCAGCACCATGCACCTGAACCCCCACGGCGATGCGGCCATCTACGAGACGATGGTGCGCATGGGCCGCGGCAACGAAAGCCTGCTGGTTCCCTTTGTGGACTCCAAGGGCAACTTCGGCAAGGCGTACAGCCGGGATATGGCCTACGCGGCCTCCCGCTACACGGAGGCCAAGCTGGACGCCGTCTGCGAGGAGCTTTTCCGCGATATCGATAAGGAAACCGTCGATTTTGTGCCCAACTACGACGGCACCACCACCGAGCCGACCCTGCTGCCCGTCACCTTCCCGACGATTCTGGCCAACAACACGCTGGGCATCGCGGTCGGCATGGCCTCCAACATCTGCTCCTTCAATCTGGCGGAGCTGTGCGGCGCCACCATCGCCATGATGAAGGATGATGCCTGCGATCTCTCGTCCATTTTGCCCGCGCCCGATTTTGTGGGCGGCGGCAGCATCCTGTACGATGCCGCCGAGATGCAAAACGTCTACGAGAACGGGCGCGGCAGCATCCGGGTGCGGGCCACCTGGAGCTACGACGCGGCCAACAACTGCATCGACGTGCGGGAAATTCCCCCCACCACCACGGTGGAGGCCATCATGGACAAGATCGCCGAGCTGGTCAAGCTGGGCAAGATCCGCGAGATCAGCGATATGCGGGACGAGACGGATCTGAACGGCCTCAAGCTGACCCTTGACCTCAAGCGCGGCCAGGATGCCGACAAGCTGATGGCCCGGCTTTTCCGCATGACCCCGCTGGAGGACAGCTTTGCCTGCAACTTCAACCTTCTGGTGGGCGGGCAGCCGCAGGTGCTTGGCGTGCGCGCCATTCTGTCCGAGTGGATCGCCTTTCGCACCGAGTGCGTCCGCCGCCGCACCTGGTTTGATCTGCAGGGCAAGCAGAAGCGGCTGCATCTGCTGCAGGGTCTGCAGGCTATTCTGCTGGATATCGACAAAGCCATCCGCATTGTGCGGGAGACCGCCGAGGAGAGCGAGGTGGTGCCCAACCTGATGATCGGGTTCGGCATCGATGAAACGCAGGCCGAGTATGTGGCCGAGATCAAGCTTCGCCACCTCAACCGGGAATACATCCTCAAGCGCACCGAGGAGATCGAGGAACTGGAAAAGGAGATCGCCGACCTGCAGGATATCCTTGACCGTCCGGCCCGCATCCGCAAAATCATGATGGCGGAGCTGACGGAGGTCGCCAAAAAATACGGCAGGCCGCGCAAATCAGCCATCCTGTACGACGCGGGCGAGGCAGAGGACGACGAGCAGGAGGAGGAAGTGCCGGATTACCCGGTCACGATCTTCTACACCCGCGAGGGCTATTTTAAAAAAATCACCCCCCAAAGCCTGCGGATGTCCGGCGAGCAGAAGCTCAAGGACGGCGACGAGATCGTCTACACCTGCGAGACGACCAACGCCGTGGAGCTGCTGTTCTTTACCAACAAATGCCAGGTCTACAAATCCCGCGCAGCTGATTTTGCCGATACCAAGGCAAGCGTGCTGGGGGATTATGTGGCCTCCCGCCTGGGGATGGAGGACGGCGAACAGCCGGTATTCCTTTCGATCACGGGCAACTACAAGGGGCATATGCTGTTCTTTTTCCAGAACGGCAAGTGCGCCAAGGTGCCGCTGGAAAGCTACCGGACCAAGCAGAACCGCAAAAAGCTGCTGCGCGCCTACAGCGACAAGGAGGAACTGGCCGGTATGCTTTTGCTGCGGGAGGAAACCGAGCTGGCCCTCTTTACGTCCGGCAACCGCCTGTTGATCGTGGGCAGCGCGCTGATCCCGGAGAAAACGACCCGGGACAGCGTCGGCGTGAGCGTCGTGACCCTCAAGAAAAACCAGAAGATCAGCCGGATCGAGAAGGCGGAAAAGCTGGAACTGGCCGACGGCCACCGCTACCGCGTGCGCACGCTGCCCGCGGCGGGCGCGCTGATCCGCACGGAGGATACCGCGGAGCAGCTTACCCTGTGAGCGAGGCGTGCTGCGAAGGGGAAAAACGCGCAAGTTTTTCTTGCATTTGCAGGAAAAATATGATAAGCTAAAGTCCGTATGAAAAAGTAAGGAGAGCTTTGCAATGAGCGTTTATGAAATTGTTTTCGGTGTTGTTCTGATCGTGATCTCCCTTGTCATCGTTGTTTTCACGCTGGCACAGGAGCCCAAGGGCCAGGGCCTTTCGGCAGCCATTATGGGCGATAACAGCATCATGGCAGCCGGCCGTGAGCGCGGCATTGACGCGAAGATGGCCAAGGTGACCAAAATTTGCGGTGTGATCTTTTTCGTCGCCGCCGTGGTCGTCAGCGTATTGAGCGCGCGGCTGGGTTGATGACGACAGGAAACTTGTACAGGTAAGTGGAACGGCCCGCTTTTATCGGCGGGCCGTTTTCTGCGTGTCGGATTTCAGGCGCGCAAAACGGGAAGTATAAAACAGGATTTAGAGGAAGGGCCCTGCCGGACGGCGGGGCGGCGTTACGGAGGGGTAAAATGACACTGAACGAACGAATTCTGGCGGCTGTCGCCAAACGGCCCTGCTATCTGCGGGAGCTGCAAAACCAACTCAAGGTGGATGGCAACCATCTGCGGTACACGGTATCCAACATGATCTCCACCGGCGAGCTGACCATGAAAAACGGGCAGTACGCGCCGGGGCTGGCCACCATCAAAAACGATGCGGCGGAGGATCTGATTCCCTGCACGCTGGTCAAGCTGGCGGCCCGGTTCGGCTTTGCCATGCGGGACGACGGCGAGGGGGATATCTTTATCCCCGGCCGGGCGCTGCACGGCGCCATGCCGCAGGACAAAATCAATGTGCGGCTGTTTGAGCATCCCCGCGTGGAGGGCAGCGCCGAGGGCGAGGTCGTATCGGTGACCGAGCCGCGCAACCATTTTGCGGGCACGGTGATCCGCACCGACGACGGGCGCCTGGCCGTGGAGCCGGACCGCTGCGCCGGGGTGGCGCTGCTGTTTGAGAAGGACGGAAACAGCGGCGCCAAGGCGGGGGAGAAGGTCGGCGTGGAGCTTACCACCCGCGGTCCGCGCCACAGCGACCACCGGGTGACGGTGGTGCGGCGGTTCGGCTCGTCCGACGTGGCGGGCGAGTGCGCCAAGGCCATCTTGTACAGCAACGATGTCAGCCTGGATTTTTCCGATGAGGTGAAGGCCGAGGCCAAGGCGATCGGTGCGTCCCGCGTGACCCAGGCCGAGATGCAAAACCGGATGGACCTGCGCGGCATCCCGATCTTTACGATCGATTCCGCCGAGACGAAGGACATCGACGACGCCATCAGCCTGATGAAAACGAACGATGGCGGTTTTGAGCTGGGCGTCCACATTGCGGACGTCAGCCATTACGTCAAGCCCGGCAGCGCGCTGGACGCCGAGGCGTTTGATCGGGCCACCAGCATCTATTATGCCGATAAGGTCATTCCCATGCTGCCCAAGCAGCTGTCCAACGGCGTTTGCAGCCTGAACGAGGACGAGGTTCGCCTTGCGTTCAGCTGCCTGATGCAGTTGGACGGCAACGGCAACATTTTACAGTATCGGTTTGTCAAAACCATCATCCGCAGCCGTGTCAAGGGCGTGTACAAGGAGATCAACCTCCTGCTGGACGGCAGCCAGGATCCCGCGCTCAACGCCAAGTATGCCGCGGTCCTGGGCCAGTTCGGCCCAATGAAGGAACTGTACGAGAAGCGCCTGGCGCTGCGCAAGGCACGCGGCGGCATGGACATCGAATCCAACGAGGCCAAGCTGGTACTGGATGAGGCGGGCCGCTGCGTGGATATCGTCAAGCGCACCCGCGGCTTGTCCGAGTGCATGATCGAGGAGTTTATGCTGTTGGCCAACCAGTGCGCGGCCAACGTGGGGCGGGTACACAAAATTCCCTTTGTCTACCGCATCCATGAGGCGCCGGACGCCGAGCGTATGGAAAAGCTGGCCAACACGCTCAAGGCGTGCGGGCTGGATGTGCGCTTCAAGGACGAGGTGCCCACCCAGCTGGAGCTGGCGGCGCTGCTGGACAAGACCCGCGGCGAGCCCATTCAGATCCCGGTACACACGGGCGTGCTGCGCAGTATGCAGAAAGCCCGCTACGCGCCCGAGCCGAAGGGCCACTACGGCCTGGTGCTGGAGGATTACGCCCACTTTACCAGCCCCATCCGCCGCTACCCTGATTTGGCCATCCATCGCATTATGAGCGATCTTTTGGCCGGCATGCCCGAACAGCAGGTTTGCAGAACCTACAACGAGTTTGCCGTCAAGGCCTGTGAGCAATCCAGCACCCAGGAGGTTACTGCCATGCACATCGAGCGGGACGCCGAGGACTGCTACAAGGCCGAATATATGCTCAACCATCTCAGCGAGGAATACGAGGGCACGGTCTCGGGCGTAACGCCGCGCGGCGTGTTTGTGGAACTGGACAACACGGTGGAGGGCTTTGTGCCCGCTGCGCAGATCTGCAAGGGCGAGGCCACCGTCACCGAGGGCGTGCGCATTTACGATCCGCTTACGGGCCGCCACTGGATGCTGGGCGACAGTATGCGGGTGCGGGTGGCCGCCGCCAATGTGCAGCTTGGCCGCATCGATTTTGAATTTATCCCCTGAAGCCGAAAACCGGGTCGGCGGTAAAACAGGATGAAAAAAGCGCTGTTGCAGATGGATTTCCCATCGGCAGCAGCGTTTTTTTGTCAATCGTTTACCAAAAACATACGTCTACGCAGTTTTCAACGTATAAAATCCTAAAGGGGATACCGCAAACAGACCTTTCGCCCAAAACGCTGCTTTCAGCTCCGCCGTGCGAGCAGCCGTTTTGGATTTCCGAGAAATTCAGGTTTGGAGCGTCGCCTCCGGCTGGCAAAGAGGCGAATGCCGGGTTCCCCGCGGCACTTGTCAAGGCAACAGGCGCTGATTGGGACTGCGCCGGAAAGTATCGCTCTGCCGTCGCCTTGCAATTTCCGCCGGCCAGAAACCGTTTGAAGCCTCGATGGTGCTTCAGCCGGCCAAGGGCTTCCTCTGCCCGAATCCCACAGGTGGCATCCGGCGTATTGGAAAGACGCCGACCGACGATCTTGCGGCCGCACCCGTCAATTGCGGCGGCGGGTTCACTCCGGCATCGTTTAAAGTTAGAATCCGGCGTGCGGGGATAAGCAAGGCTACGGGATTCACGAGGACTTCGGCTTGCTTTTCAGCTAAATAGGGGCTTATTGGGTCTGGCGCCGTGATGGAAACGGCATGACTTTGCCTTACACGATCCCCCTCTTCCGCCACAAGAAATCGTGTAAGTCAAAAAGAAGCCAAAAAAAGCATCGTACACGTTTTAAACGGTACAATGCTTTTTTTGTGGGGCATCGATTGTGGCGGAAAGAAAGGGATTCGAACCCTTGAGGGCTTATTGGGCCCTACACGATTTCCAGTCGTGCGCCTTAGACCAGCTCAGCCATCTTTCCATCTTTTGTTTTTGCCGCCTGGCCAGCGCCAGGTTGCGAATGATATTATAGCAAGTTGCTCGCTGTTTGTCAAGTGCATGTTGGCCAAAATTCAAGTGAAATGTTTGGCTATTATGAAAAACGCGCTGTAAGGTCATTTCGCGGCGGCTGACGGGCATCGTCCTTGCATTTGCCGGGCCGGAATGGTTAAATGGTTTGGTAAGCTATAAGAGAAGGCGATTGTATGTACGTTATTTTTCGGGATCTGGCCATCATTATTCTGGCGGCAAAGCTGTTGGGGCTGATCGCAAGAAAAGTCCACGCACCGCAGGTGGTAGGGGAGATCCTGGCCGGGCTGCTGGTCGGTCCCTGCCTGCTGAACATTGTCCAGAACAGCGATACCATCTCGGTTTTTGCCGAGATCGGCGTGGTGCTGCTGATGTTTTCCACCGGGCTGGGCACCAATCTCAAAGAGCTGCTCAAGGCGGGGCCGGTGGCGCTGCTGGTGGCCTGCGTGGGCGTCCTGGTGCCGCTGGTGGGCGGCACACTGTTGTATGGGGCATTTTACGGGCTGGGCGCCGTAGGCAGCAAAACCTTTTTTGAAGGGCTGTTTATCGGCACCATCATGACGGCCACCAGCGTTTCGATCACGGTAGCCACCCTGCAGGAGCTGGGCAAGCTGAAGGGCAAGCTTGGCACCACCATCGTCAGCGCCGCCGTCATTGACGATGTGATCGGCATCATTGTGCTTACCTGCGTGATCGGCGCCAGCAGCGAGGGCAGCAGCGGCGGCATCGGCCCGGTGCTGGTCCGCACGGGATTGTTCTTCCTTGTTTCGGTGGGGGCCGGTGCGGTCATCTACTACGCCATGCGCTGGCTGGACCGCCGCAATCCGCACACCCAACGCATCCCGATCGTCAGCCTGGCGTTCTGTTTTCTGATGGCCTATGTGGCCGAAAAATATTTCGGCATTGCCGATATCACGGGGGCCTATATCGCGGGCGTGGTGCTTTGCAACATTGACGACGCGCCCTATGTGGAACGCAAGGTCGATATCAGCAACTACATGATCTTCGGCCCGGTGTTTTTTGCAAGCATCGGCCTGAAAACCAGGCTGGACGGCCTGACGCCGACGATTTTGCTTTTCAGCGTCTGCTTTATTCTGGTGGCGCTGGTCACCAAGGTCGTTGGCTGCGGGCTGGCTGCCCGCGTCTGCCGGATGAGCTGGGGCGATTCCCTGCGCGTGGGCGTCGGGATGATGACGCGGGGCGAGGTGGCCCTGATCGTTGCGCAGAAGGGCCTTGCCATGAACCTGATCGACCCGGTGTATTTTTCTGCGGTGATTCTGCTGATCCTGGTTTCCTCGGTGGTCACGCCGCTGCTGCTCAAGATGCTGTTTGCAGAAAAGCCGGTGCCCAGCCCCAGCGCGAGCTGACGCCGCCTGAAAAACAGGGTACAAGTGCGCACAGATACAAAAAAATCGGGGATGCCGCACAGGCATTCCCGGTTTTTTACTCTCAGAACAGACGTAAGATCAATAGCGCATAAAGCCGCCAAGCTCGCTTTCGCTGCTCAAGCCGTTCGCCAGGGCCTTGCTGCGCAGCGCGGCATACAGCTCCGCCATGGTGGCCTGGTAGTAAGGCTCCAGAAAATACAAACCGATGCCAAGCGTCAGACCGCACAGCAGAAGCCAGCCGATGAAGGAAAGCTCCAGCACAAAAGTTTTCCATTTTTCGCCGTCCATCATGTCGCGGCTCAGCTCCATGGCCCGCCGGGGCGTCAGGTAGGGGTTTTCTGCCAGCAGGTAGGGAACCAGATAATACTCGTAATGCCACAAAATGCCCGGCACGATAATCAGGGAGCCCAAGCCGATCTTCAGCCCGGTAAAAAAGGAGACATTGACAAGGTTCATGTAGGACGGGCGGAAGGTGGAAAACAGGCTGCCGAACGGCGCGCTGCCCTGCCGGTTTTCCATCATAAAGCGGGCGCGGCCAACCTGCAGCGGAGAAACCAGAAAAAGCTGCCAGCACACGGCAATCACAATGCTGACGACCAGAATGGCGACCACCACGCCGGCCACCAGGCCAAGCGCATCGGAATACTCGTGAAGAAAGGCTTCGTATCCGTTGGTCGGGTTGTTGCCGGTCCACACATCCCGGTTTTCAAAGTCTTTCCAGCCATCTATCGTACCGCGAAGTTGAATCAGTGCCTGGCGGGAAACGCCCGAAACACCAAAAATGCTGGCGACCAGGCAAACCAGAAAAGCCTGCCAGTAGCGCCCGGTTAACGCCGATTTGGCGTTTTGCTTGAGCAATGCTCGTGTCCACATGACGGTCGACCTCCTTCTTTGCGATAAACGCAATATAAGTTAGTATAGCATATTCGTCGGGAAATGAAAACAGATAAGAATAGGCAAAATTGTGAATTTACAACTGCCGCAGCAATCCCAAAAAATCCTGATAAAAGAGCGATGCCATGCAAAAAATCAGTGCGCAAAAAATCTTTTGCTTTTTGGGAGAAAATTGCTTGACAAATGGCGGCTTCTCCGCTATAATATCTCTTGCACCCGAGAGATGCGGGCTGCAGCCAATAAGCGGATGTGGCGGAACTGGCAGACGCGCTAGATTCAGGTTCTAGTTCCCTTAAAAGAGTGTGGGTTCAAATCCCTTCATCCGCACCAAAAAAACAGCGCCGATACATTGCGTATCGGCGCTGTTTTTTGCCTTGCGCAAAGCGCGTGGCCCGCCGGGCCGACAGGGAAAAGAGGACAGAAGGATGTATATAAAGCAGGAGGCGGCAGGGCAGTCCGCTCTTACCCAGCCGCAGGCGGCAGCCGCCGTCCGCATGCGGCTGTTTGCCTTGCAGGATACGGCGTACCGGGACTTTCAATCAAGGCTGATCCCCACGGCGGCGCCCGCTTCGGTGATCGGCGTGCGCACCCCGGCGCTACGCGCGCTGGCAAAGGAGCTGCGGGGCCAGCCGGAGGTGCAGCCGTTTTTGCGGGCGCTGCCCCACCTTTATTTTGAGGAAAACCAGCTTCACGCATTTTTGCTGGAACAGGAGCGGGATTTTGCCGCGGCGCTGGCCGGGGTGGAGACGTTTTTACCCTATGTGGACAACTGGGCAACCTGCGACCAGCTTTCCCCGGCGGTTTTTCAGAAAAACCGCCGGGCGCTTCTACCGGCGATTTACCGCTGGCTGGCGTCCGGCAAGACGTATACGGTCCGGTTTGGCATCGGGATGCTGATGCGCTATTTTCTCGAGGAGGACTTTACCCCCGCTTACCCGGCCCTGGTGGCCGCGGTGCCGGGGGAGGACTATTACATCCGCATGATGGCGGCCTGGTATTTTGCCACTGCGCTGGCAAAGCAGTATGATGCGGTGATCGGATATTTGGAAAATAAAAAACTGCCCCGGTGGACCCACAACAGGACCATCCAGAAGGCAGTGGAAAGCTATCGGCTGACCGGGGAGCAAAAAACGTATCTGCGCACCCTGCGCTGGAAGGAAACGGGCAAAACAGCAGGCGCGAAGTGAGTAAAACGGAAAAAGCCCTTCTTTGCGGTGCGCAGAAGCGAGGCAAAAGCTTATGCCCAGCGCAGGCCGTCGGCCAGCGCCTGCGCAAAAAGCGTCAGCCCGCGCGCGTCGGCCTCGGTAAAGCGGCCGGTGATGGGGCTGTCGATATCCAGCACGGCCGCCGGCTGCCCGCCGCGGCACAGCGGCAGCACGATCTCGGCGTTGGAGGCCGCGTCGCAGGCAATGTGGCCGGGAAACGCATGGACATCCTCCACCCGCAGCACGCGATTTTGCGCGGCGGCCGTACCGCATACGCCCTTGCCCAACGCAATGTGGATGCAGGCAGGCTTGCCCTGGAAGGGGCCAAGCACAAGCGTATCGCCGCGCACCAGGTAAAAGCCGACCCAGTTGATGTTGGGCATCGCCTGCCACAGCAGTGCCGCCGCGTTGGACAGCAGCGGCATCGGGGCGGGGTCCGTCTCACAAAAGCCGCGCAGTTGGTCGGTCAAAAGAGAATAATCGGGCAAGGCGGGGGCAAAGTCGGCCCCCGCCATTTTTTGGCGGCTGTCCGCATTCAGCTGTTCCTTTAGCGCGGTCAGGTAGGGGCTGAAGGCCACTTTGTCGGCGCCATAGGTCAGCTGCAGGGTATGCTCCAGCGGCAGCCAGCTGGAAAGCGGCGCCTCGTTGTGCTGCACCACCGCCTCCAGATTGTCCAGCGCCTTGTAGATTTTGGCCTCCTGCGTCTGCAGGGCGTCCATCTCGGCAAACAGCGCGGCCCAGTCGCGTGCGTAGGGCGGGGGAAGCCGGCCGACCCATGCGGCCAGCAGGCGGCTCTCCCGCGCCTCGTCCGCCGCCGTCTTTTGAAAGGAAGGAATATCTCCGGTAAAGGCCTCCCCCAAATCGTGCAGTACGCACATTTGCAGCACGCGATCCATATTGGCGCCGGGAAATTCATCCCGCACCAGCAGCGCCATCAGGCTCAGGCGCCAGCTGTGTTCGGCCACGCTCTCGCGGCGGCCGGTGCTGGTCCAGCTGTGGCGGGTATTGTTTTTCAGCGCCTCGGCGCGATCCAGCAGGGCAATCAATGTTTTGGGCTCCATAAACGTCTCCTTGGCGGCCGTCCCTGGGGGAGGCAGGTATAAAAACGGTACGGTTTCAGTATACCGCAGCATACACAGAGATGCAAAGAGATTTTTTTGAGAGGGAAAAGCGAAACATCCGACTTTTTTCAGACTGTTTTCAGCTTTTCGTGCTACCATGCCAACGTGAAGCCGGACAAGTCCGCAGAGACGGCGCGGCGGTTCCGCCGCGGCTTTCTTCAGCGCGTTCTTTCTGCTTCACGCGCTAAGAAACAGAAAAGCAGGAGGTTTTGCAGCCTATGAAAAAACATTTTGTCCCGATGGCGGCTCTGCTTTGCGCCGCTTCGCTGACTGCGGCGGCGCTGGCCGGGTGCAGCCAAACTGCCGCAAGCACGGCGGCTTCGTCGTCGCCCGCAGCAGGGTCGTCCTCCGTGGCGTCCGCCGCGGCAGCCCCGGACGCTTCCTCGTCCCAGACGTACCTGAAGGTGACGGCGCTGGACGGCAGCACGGTGACGGCCGAGTACGGCACCCTGACCGGGCAGGCCCCGGACGGCCAGGGCGGCACCCCGCCCGATCAAAACAGAGCGGCATCCAGCGGTGCGGTGGATTCCGCCGCAGGAACGCCCCCGGCCAAGCCGGAGGGGGACGGCGCCGGCAGCGCGCCTGCCGGGAGCGGAACGCCTCCGCAGGGCGGCGGCGTATCTTCCGGCAGCGCGCCCGCCGACGGCACGGCGCCTTCGGGCGGCCCGGGCGGGACCTTTGCCGGAAACGGTCAGACGGTCGCCTTCACCATGACGGATTCCACCGTGATCACCGTGGAATCCATGCAGGGCAGCAAGGCGGGCACTGCCGCGGATGTGACGGTGGGGGCGATCCTTTCCGTCACGCTGGACGGCAGCGGTCAGGCCACCGCCGTCACTGTAAAAAGCATGGACGGCGGCGCGGCGCCGGACGGCAGCGCGCCGGATGCGGCGACCTCCGCCGAAAAAACCGCCTGAGCCCCGCAAACGCACGCGGCCCCGACCCGTCTCCCTGCCGGGGAGCGCGGCCGGGGCCGTTTTGCTTGCGCAGGGCGTCGGCGCGTGGTATAGTGTACTGCAGCGGACAAACCCGCGCAACATCGAAAAAAGGAAGTTCAGAATCCATGCAAATTTATCTGCTTCGCCACGGTCAGACCGCCTGGAACGCAGCGCGGCGCTACCAGGGCAACCAGGACATCCCCCTCTCCGCGGAAGGGCGCGCCGCGCTGCGCCGCGCGGATTTTTCGCCTGCCAGGGTCTATGTTTCGCCGCTTATGCGGGCGCGGCAAACGGCGGCGGTGCTTTTTCCGCAGGCGGAACAGATTGTGGTGCCGGACCTGCGCGAGATGAATTTCGGCAGCTATGAGGGCCGCCCTTACATCAATATAGAGGAAGATGCGGAATTTTTGGCTTGGGAGCAAAAAATGCGGCCAGCGACCACCCGGACGGGGAGCGCCGGGCGGATTTTTGCCGCCGAAGCTGTGCGGCCTTTGCGGGCCTTGTGGAGGCGGCGCTGGCCGGCGCGGAGCCTATGCTTGCAATCGTGGCGCACGGCGGCACCCAGGCGGCCGTGATGGAGCGCTTTGCCTTTCCCCACCGCAGTTATCTGGCGGGGGTGGGGCCAAACGCGGGCGGTTATCTGCTGCAAACGGACGCCGCGCGCTGGCAAAGAGAACACAGCATGGAGCAGATTGCCGTGGTGCAGTACACAAGGAAGGTCGTGGCGGGGGAGGACTGAGCGCGGATGGAAGCGTTTTTTGCAAAGGTATACCGGGTCGTGGCCCGCATTCCGCGCGGGCGGGTGGCGTCCTACGGGCAGATCGCCTGGATGGTGGGCGCGCCCCGGTCAGCCCGGCAGGTCGGCTGGGCCATGCGCCGATGCCCGGACGAGCTGCCCTGGCAGCGGGTGGTCAAAGCGGACGGAACGCTGGCAGGCGGCGCCTATCTGCCGATGCGCCGGGCTATGCTGGAAGCCGAGAATGTGCCTTTTTTGCCGGACGGCCGGGTGGATCTGGCGTCCTGCCGTTGGGAAGGAAACGAAAATGACTGAAACGTATTACAATGCCGCCTGTCCGTCCCCGTTGGGAACGCTTACCCTGCAAAGCGACGGTGCCGCGCTGACCGGGCTTTGGCTGGAAGGCCAGCGCTATTTTGGGGGCGCACGCTTCGCCGCGGGGCAGGAAATAATATGGCTGGACAGCCCCGCACGGCAGCCTGTACTGGCGCAGACGGAGGCGTGGCTGAACCGCTACTTTGCCGGGGAAGCTCCGGGCCCGACGCCGCCGCTGGAGCCGCGAGGCACGCCGTTCCAAAAGGCGGTGTGGCTGCTGCTTGGCAAAATCCCCTACGGGGAAACGACAAGCTACAGCGCGCTGGCCGCCGCGATGGAACAGCAGACGGGCCGCCGCGTCAGCGCCCGCCCGGTGGGCGGAGCTGTGGGGCGCAATCCCATCAGCATCCTGATGCCCTGTCACCGGGTGGTGGGAAAAGACGGTCGTCTGACCGGTTATGCGGGCGGGCTGGAACGCAAAAGCTGGTTGCTGCAATGGGAACAGGCGCATGCAGGGTCAGACAAACCGAAATGATTGGGCGAGCGGCAGCAAAAGCAGACGGCGGCGCAGGCAGGAGCAGAATGAAAAACCGGAAGGAAGTCCCGGCGGTACAGGAATGCGAATTACAGACAATGAAGGGGAAAACAACAAAGCGTATAACAGTGAAAAACAATGAAAAACGGGAACGACGATGTAAGCAGTAGTGTAAACAGTACACACGATGGCAAGCGATATTCAACAATATTTGAACGACAAAGAGAAAAACAGAAACAAAGAAAAGCCCGCAAAATCAACGAATTAACGTGATTTTGCGGGCTTTTGGCGGAGTAAGAGAGATTTGAACTCTCGCGGCCATTGCTGACCCTACGCCCTTAGCAGGGGCGCCTCTTCGACCTCTTGAGTATTACTCCAGAGCAAAGTGAAAAAATATGCAATTTTGGCAGATAAACTGCCTTTGGCGGAGAGGGTGGGATTCGAACCCACGGCGCATTGCTGCGTCACTGGTTTTCAAGACCAGCTCCTTAAACCACTCGGACACCCCTCCACAGTGGCGCGCCACTCAGATGCGAGTTATATTCTACCATGCAATAGGGCGGTTGTCAAGCATTTGGAACGCGCTTTTTTCACTTTTTTCGCCTTGCCTTTCGCAGAGGCGAAAGGCAGGATCCCTGCTTATTCGGGCAGGTTGGGGCGGTCCTGGTCGCCGTCCGCCTTGAACAACACAAACCGCTCCGGGCGGTTGGTAAAGTAGTAGTATTCGGTGTTTTCCCGCAGGGGCGGCGTCAGGTAGTTGGGGATGACCGCACCGTCTCCGGGCAAACGCTCGGAAAAGCCCGCCTGCGCAAAAAGGCCGGTGGGGATGCCTGCGCAGTAACAATCCATATATTCGGCGCCGGAAGCCGTCAGCAGCGCGTCCAGCGCGGCGCCCAGGCGGGGCAGCACGGCGTCCTCCCCGAGAAAGTCCACCAGCCGCATCACCGGCACCAGCCCGGTATCCTGCGCAGACACCGTGCGGGTGACCACATACGCCAGCAGGCGGCCTTGCTCCCGCGCGGCCCACACGGCATACTGCTGGTGCGGGTAGTGAAAGTAGCGCCGCCGCAGATACCAGGTGTCCTTGCGGGGCGTATGGGGGGTGGGAGGCATCCCAAGCGGAACCAGATCGGCCGCCGAGGCAAGCCGCTCCAGCGAAAGATCGCCGCCGGCCGCCAGATGGCTGGCCTGCCCGGGGACGGCGAGCGCGTAGCTTTCCCGCGCGGCCAGCCGATAGTAGTGGGGGACACGCTCGGCCGTCCAGCCCAAAAAGCGGTAAAAAGCGCAGGTGGCCGGCCGGATGTTGTTGCAGGCCACCACCCCGGCGCCCAGCAGACCGGGCAACGCGTTCATCAACTCAAGGCCCACGCCGTTGTGACCCTTGGCGGCCACCCAAACCGAAACCCAGACATCGGGGCGGGGCGCGGCGCTGGCCAGGATATACCCGGCGGCGCTCAACAGAGCGCCGCTCTGCTCGGCCAGCACAAACTGGGGCCGGCCGCTGCGGCCCGCGTAGTAGTGACGGAAAAATTCCGGCCGGTTGAGCAGGGGCAGGCGCATGTCGAAATGGGCGTTGATAAAATCAACGATGCGGCCCTCCTCGCCGGGGCGGGCCAGGCGAAATACGACCTCAGACAATGGCGGAGCCTCCCGTTACCGGCAGGGTGACGCCGGTGATAAAGCCCGCCTCGTCGGAAAGCAAAAACGCCATGGCGGGCACCACATCGGCGGGGGCGGCGTTGCGGCCCATCGGATTTTCGGCGGCGGCGGCCTGAACGATCAGATCGGGCGTATCCTTCAAAAAGTGCGTTTCCATCATGCTGGGCGCCACGCAGTTGACGGTAACGCCAAACCGCGCGTACTCAACGGCAAGGCTTTTCATCAGCCCGCCCACGGCGCTTTTGGCCATCACATAGGCGGCGGTGTTTTTGGGCGGGCAGCCGATCGTGTAGCTGGTCTGGATAAACAGCACCCGGCCAAATTTCGCCTTGGCCATCCCCGGCAAAAAAGCCTTGCACAGCTTGACGATGCTGTGGATCTGGATCTCCATGTCCCGTGAAAAGCGTTCCTCGTCAAAATTTTTGAATTTTGTGTTTACAACCGGCAGGGCGGGCAGATGCACAATATGGGTGGGGGCGGGGCAGGTGGCTTCCACCATCCGCAAAAAAGTCTCCACCTTGGCGGCGTCCGAAAGGTCCACATCGAAGGGGCGCACGGCGCCGGGGTGCGCCTGGCAAAGCGGCGCCAGTTTTTGCAGATCCCCGCAGCCCTGGGCAATAAAAACATCCTCCGGCCCGGCGGCTGCCAGCAGCCGGTTCAAAAGCGCCACGCCCACATCGCTGGTGGCGCCGGTGATCAGATAGGTATAGGCCATTGCAATCAACCTCCGTTATGTTCGTTTAGCGGGCCAACCCGGCGCGGATCACGCCCCGGGTCACTTTTTTGCCGTCCTGGTTTGTGATGACGGCCTTGATCTCGGCCTCCGCCACAGCCTCGCTCACATCGGTTACGGTGCCGCTGACCGTGAGGGTATCGCCGATGAAAATCGGCCTGGCAAAACGGCACTCCACCCCGTGCAGCAGGCAATGCTCCCCCGGCAGGTAGACTCCGGCCAGCGTGGAAAAAAAGCTGGCGCCAAGCATGCCGTACACCACCCGCCCCGGATAACCGCGTTCCCGGGCATAGGCGGCGTCCCGGTGGATGGGAGAATCGTCCCCCGTGATGGCGTAAAAGCCCTCCATCATTTCGGGCGTGACGGTCACGGTGAATTGCTCGGTCAGGCCGGGCTTCATATCGGCCAGCGTATAGTGGTTCATGCGTCTGCCCCCCTGTAAAAAGTTTGAACGGGCCTTATGGCAGAAAAAGGCGGCTTTCTGCCGCCTTTTTCTGCCGAAGCGCAGGAGTCGGCGGCGCCGCCCTCAGGCGGTCATCCGCGCCACCAGATCCAGAAGATCGCCGACGTTTTTAAGCCCGCGGACATCCTCCAGCTTGAATTTGATGCCGAATTTTTTCTCCATGGCGGTCAGCAGATTGATCTGCTCCAGGCTGTCCCAGTCCTCGATGTCGTCCGCGCAGGTATCCCGGCTCAGCGCGAGGGCGTCGTCGTCAAAATTGTCGCGGAAAATCTGCTGTACCGCGTCAAAAATCGTCTGTGCATCCATCATTAAACTCTCCTTATTTCCATCACATCACAGCGGGGCGTGCAGCCGTCCGGATTTTCCAGCACAAAGGTGCGGGCGCCGTCGGGCGTTTCCTCCGTCAATGTAAAATTCAGTGTAGCATAAAAATCACGCACGAGCAAGTTCTTTGCGGTGGGCAGATACCGCCCCACGATCCGTTTTACGCCTGCGGCGCGGGCATCCTCCACCAGGCGGTCGAACAGGGCGAACTCCAGCTCCCTCTTGAAGGTGCGGCAGCTCATGATCCACAGATCGATCGTGAGGGTATCGCCCGCCAAACTGCCGATCAGCGCGGTAACGATGCCGTTGTCGCCGAAGCGGTCGATCAGACGGCCGTACAGGGTGATGTGGCCGCCGTCCCCGATCAGCCGTGCCACCTCGGCGGCAGAGTACCGCCGTGTGGTCAGGTTGAACTGGTTCGTTTTGTTGATCAGCTGGGTGATCCGCTCGGCGTGGGGGGCGTCAAAATGGCCGAACTCGCCCACCATGGCCAGGCTTTTTAAGTAATCGCGGTAGCTGCCGGCCCCGGCGGCCAGCTCGGCGCGCTGGGCGTTCTGGCGGTACATTTCAGTGCGGCGGGTGTCGTCGGCGCTCAGGGTCGTCACCTCAAACCAACCGGAACGGTCCAGCGCCTTGATAAAATCCTCGGGTGCGGCGGCGTCCAGCTCGGGCACGGCTGCGCCGGGCATCTGCTGCCGGACGATCTCCCGCTCGGCGGGGTTGTCGTCCACAAACACAAAACTCTCGGGCAGAATGTTGATCTCCCCGGCCATTGCGGCCAGGTTTTGGCTTTTCGGCGCCCAGTTGGCCTTAAAGCAGACGAAATCGTCCTTTTTCAGGATGCTGTCGGCGCGGGCAAACCCAGCCTCGGCGTTGGCGGGCTCGTTTTTGCTGTCCACGTTCAGCAGAACGCCGCACTGGCCCAGCTCGCGCAGATATTGCTGAAAGGCCGCATAGGCCATCCCGGCGGGTGTTTCGCTGCCAAAAACGATCCCCTCGGGGCCGTCGTCGCCGATCACGCCGCCCCACAGGGTGTTGTCAAGGTCAAGCGCCAACGCCTTTTTGTTGCGCCCAAACAGGCTTTTGACGATGGCCGCCACGCTTTTGGCCAGAAGGGGCAGCGCGGCCATGGCGCAGGGCAGCTTGTAGGCGTACCAGGCGGTGGCGTCCGAAAACACATCCATCCCGCACTGGGCCTGCAGATAGGCCAGGTCGTTGAGATACAGGTTGGGGGTCTGCTCTGCCAGGGAAGCCAGCGCCTCGTTCAGGCGGCGGACAAACCGTACCTTGCCGCGCAGATCCACGCCGTCGCGGTTGCCCAGCACCCGCGCGGTGGGCAAATCAAAGTTGTTGAGGACGACAGGGCAGCCGTAGCCGAGCGCCGCCTTGGCCGCAGCGGTAAACCTGCCCAGCTCGGCATCCAGCATGGCCTGCGCGTCGGACGAGGAATCGGCGGGGCAGGGAAGCTGTTTCAGGTTGTGCAGGCAGGTGTGCAGATAGATCACATCGGGGGCAAACGCACGCAGGCTGCCGTCGTCAAACAGTAAATTTTCGTAAAACAGGCCGTAGCCGCCCTCGTAGAATTCAGGGTCGATGCCTGCGGCCAACAGGTAAAGCTCCAGCAGATCCCGCGTCGCCCCCACGGTGGCGCCCGAGAGCAACGCGATTTTTTTGTGTACCAGCGCGCTGCCGCCCGCCTCCCGCAGCGTACGCTTCAGCCGGCGCTTTTTTGCCAGCAATTCCGCGGTATCATAGCCCGCATCCCAGATATCCATCCAATCAACCTCCCGCGATTTTTTCTGCCGGAAGGGCTGCGCCCTCCTGCCATTCTGCCCTCTGGCCCTTTTGAAAAAGACTTGCAACAATCGAGAACCTCTGCGTCAATCGAGGCGGACGCCCTGGCGTGCAGCCGGACAAGCCAACGGCAACGTCAGCGTCAGGAAAATGCCCGGCAATCCGTCAGGGATCGCCTGCGCCTTTCTTATGACATCCGTCGCCGCCGGCCCGCCAATCCGCCTGCCGGATCGATGCAGAGCTTCCTTAAAGAGCAATCCACAGGCCCGGCGCTTCCGTTGTGCTGCGGCAACACGCCCCCGGCGCGCCGCCGTCCCCGGCGGGCCTCGGTCTGGCGCGCGTCTCGCCTTGCAGGGCGCGCGCCGCCGCTTTCTTCCTGCGTTCTTTCCGTGTCCTGCGCCGGAAAAATACAGCTAAAATATACCATACTCGCGGCGGGTTGTAAATGGCGGGCCTCTCCGGGGAGCGCGCCATTCCCGCCCGGCGGCCCGGTGCATATTCCGCGGCCGGGCGCATACCGGCCGGCAAGCCCCCCGCAAAAGAGCGGTGCGGCCTTGCGCTACAGCCCGTAATCCTCCAGCTTTTTTTGCAGATCCTCCTCGCCCGTGACAAGCACCCCTTCCTGCAGGGCCAGCAGATCTTTTTCCGGCAGCAGGCGGGTCAGAACGGGGTACTGTGCCAGCGGGCCGCTGCCGTCCGCCGCGTACAGGGCCAGCCGGCCGGCGTCGTCCCGCAAAAGATAGCGGGGCGCGGCGGCACTTTCCACACGCGCGCCGCGCCCCGCAAACCATACGGCGCAGACCGAGGCGATCAGCAGCGCAACGGCCCCCAGCAGGGAGAGATATAAGGTAAGAGGCGAACGGGAAGGACGTCTCATGGCAGAATTCCCCCTTAAAAATAAATTTGACGGTTCAACAAGCAGTATGGCCTGTTTTCGCGCCGATGATACGATTTTGCCGTGAAATTTGCATTTGTTGACTGTACTTTTGGCCATACTTTGTGGTATAATCCAATCTATGGTGTGCGCCACCCGGCGGTGACGGCTTTTTTTGGCCGCTGCACCGTCCGCTTTGCTGGCGCAGATCCGAACATCCCAAAGGAGGCGGTCCTCATAGACCCCAAACAGCAACGGCATATATCCACGCAGGGCGCCAAGGCCCAGCCGGACGCCGCGCAAACCGGAACCATACCCGCCCAGGGCGGTAAAAAAAAGAAAAAACATAAGCACAGCGTGGTCGGTTATATTTTTCGGTTTATCGGCTGCGTTTTATGTTTGTGCATCATGGCGGCCAGCGTGGGCGCGGTGGTGCTTTCCATGTATATCGTGCAGGTGACGGCGGACGATTCCGGCACGCTGGATCTGGACGGCCTGAAATTAAACCAGACCACGATCCTTTATGATAAAAACGGCGCCGAATACGCCACCCTGTCGGGCGATAACAACCGTATCTGGAAATCGTTGAGCGATTTCCCCAAAAACCTGCAAAATGCGGTTATCGCGGTCGAGGACAAGGAATTCTGGACCGAACCCGGCGTCAATGTCAAGCGCACGATCGGCGCGGCGCTCAACGAGTTTATGAGCAACCGCCTGTACGGCTCCAAGCAGGGCGCTTCCACGCTGGAACAGCAGCTGATTAAAAACCTGACCGGCGATACCGAGCAGGACGCCATGCGCAAGGTGCGCGAGATTTTCCGCGCGCTGGGCCTTGACAAGCGGTACAGCAAGGAAACCATCCTGGAAGCTTACCTCAACACCATCTCGCTGACCGGCACGCTGGGCGGCATGGAGGCGGGGGCCAATACCTATTTTGGCAAGACGGTCAGCGACTGTACGCTGGCGGAATGCGCCACCCTGGCTTCCATCACCAAGAACCCGCGCAACTTTAACCCCTACACCAACCCCGAGATGCTGATCACCCGCCGGAACCATGTTCTGGCCCTGATGAAGCAGCAGGGCCTGATCTCGGAGGCCGACTGCACGGCCGCGCAGAGCGAGCCGCTGACGCTGGCTGAGACCAAAGCCTCCACAGAAAACTCCACCCGCACCTCCAACAACTCGTATTTCACCGATGCCGTGTATGCCCAGCTCAAGACCGATCTGGTCAAGGCGGGTCTGGCGGCCGATGAGACCGAGGCCGCCAACATGATCCTGTCGGACGGTCTGCGCGTCTACTGCACCGTCGATCCTACGCTTCAGACCGCCATGGAGAAATTGATGGTGGACGAGAACGACGAGATCTTCAAGCCCCTGTGGCATGAGGAAACCGTCGATACAAGCATCCCCGTGGATGCCGCCATCACCTACGACGAGGAGGGCCTGCCCCTTAACCCGGACGGCTCCGCGATTTTTGGCGAGGACGATATCCCCATCTACACCGACGACACCAACACCACCTTGAAAACCGGCAAGAGCGACGATGGGACGACGGTCGTTTTCTACGAGAACGTACGCACCCAGGCGTCCATGGCCACGCTGGACTACGACGGCAATATTCTGGCCGTGGGCGGCGGCCTGGGAACCAAGAAGGTGGACCGCGGCACCAACCGCGCCACGCTGCCCCACCAGACGGGCTCCACCATGAAGCCCATCGCCGCGTACTGCCGCGCGCTGGAATACAAGATGATCACCTACTCCACGCCGCTGTCCGATTCGCCCTACTACAGCAAGGCGGACCATAAGGTGCTGAACGAGGACCTCTGCCGCAGGTACGGTCTCTCGCTGGATCCCTACAACGCGGCCAACCAGGCGCGGGACGATATCTGGCGCGAATGGCCCGTCAACTACAGCGGCCCCGGCTCCGGCAAAGACGTGCTGGTGTACAACGCGCTGGAACAATCGCTCAACACCATTGCGGTGTGGGTGGGCAGCATGGTGGGGGCGGACAACCTGTTTACCTTCGCACACGATACCCTCAACTGCACCTACCTTGACCCCGAGACGGACGCGGATCTCGGCCCCATCGTGCTGGGCTCCCAGTCCCGCGGGCTTACCTCGGTAGAACTGGCGGGCGCCTACTCCATTTTCTACGACGGCAGCTTTACCACGCCGCATTACTACACCGAGGTGGACGACTATCAGGGCAACCTTGTGCTGGACAACAGCAAGTACGTCACCACCACCCAGGCCATCTCGCCCGAGACGGCGGTCATTATGAACCGCCTGCTCCATAACGTCCTGTACGATAGCAAGGGTACTGCGCGCGGCATGGCGCCCGAAAGCGACGTGGGGATGGAGGCGGCCGCCAAGACCGGCACAACCTCCGATTACAAGGACTACACCTTTGCGGGCCTTACCCCGTACTATGTCACCGCCGTATGGTGGGGCTTTGACAAGCCCGCCAATATGTACGATCTGGGCGGCAAAAACGGCAAGCCCACCCAGATCGCCTGGAAGACGCTGATGGAGCAGGTGCAGGCCGGGCTGCCCTTCAAGGCTTTCCCCACCTCGGACAATGTGGTGGAGAAGCAGTTCGATCCGGGCTCGGGCAGCATCATCTCAAGCGGCGGGTTGACCGGCTATTATACCGAGGACAACCTGCCCAACAACAGCGGCACCGCGGAATCGACCGATTCGCAGTACCTGCAGGATGCGCAGGCGGCAGCCAACGCCGCTACCGGCACCGATTCGGTCGCCGGTTCCGACGCCCAGACGGCGGCGGATGCCCAGGCGGCGATCGACAGCGCCACCTCCGCCGCGGCGGCAGGCTGATTTTCAGCGTCAGGAAACAGAAGCATTGCATTCCAGAGCGGCAGACCGCGCCAAAGGCGGTTTGCCGCTCTCTTTTTGGCGCGCGGCCGGGCTGCCCCGGGGGCTGTTTGCTGCCAGAATACAGATGCACATATGCCGAAAACAATCAACCCGGCGCAGGCGCGGCTGTGCAAGGTGCCAAAATTGGCGCTTTAGAGCGCAAAAGTGTTCGTTTCGCCTTGCGCATCCCCGCCAAAGGTGGTATAGTATCTTTGTTGCAAAAACAGATGTATGCGAGGGGGAAACAGTATGCCGGATCGCCAATATCTTCTGGTGGACAGCTCGGTTTTGCCGGACGTGTTTTTGAAGGTGCTGCAGGCCAAAGAATTGCTGGCTTCGGGGGAAGTCAACAACATTTCGGCGGCGGCACGGCAGGCCGGCATCTCCCGCAGCGCCTTTTACAAGTACAAGGACTGTGTGTTTGACGCCGAAAGCGGCCGCGAAACGATCACGATCGTGGCTACGCTGCTGGATAAAACGGGGGCGCTGCAAAGCCTGCTGTCCGGCATATCGGCGGCGGGGGCTTCCATTTTGACCATCACCCAGTCCCGCCCGGAAAACGGCACCGCCCAGGTGGAGGTTACCGTGCGCACCGGCACCATGCAGATGACGGTGGAATCCATGCTCAATAAGCTGGTGCATCAGCCCAACGTGGTGGAAATCCACCGCGGCGGCTAAAACGGCCGCACCGGTTTTCGCCCCGCCGCAGAAACGCCGTGCTGCCGGGCGCAGTGCTTAAAAACAGGCGGCTTTGCCCCAATTTTTTTGCGGGGGCGGGCGCGGCGGTGCCGTTTTACGGCGCCGGCGCATAGAATTGTGGTTAGGAGAGGGAAAAGATGGCTAAGATTGCAATCATGGGATTTGGCACGGTGGGCAGCGGCGTGCTGGAGGTTTGCCGCCGCAATGCCGATGCCGTTGCACGGCGGGCCGGGGAACCGGTGGAGGTCGCGCACATTTTGGATGTGCGGGATTTTTCCGCCTCACCGGACGCCGCGCTTTTTACGGACAGAATCGAGACGATTTTGCAGGATGAGGAAGTGCGCGTGGTGGTGGAAACCATCGGCGGCACCCGGTTTGCCTATCCCTTCGTTCGCCGCTGCCTGGAAAGCGGCCGCAGCGTATGCACCAGCAACAAGGAGATGGTGGCCGCCTACGGGGCCGAGCTGCTGGCGCTGGCCAAGGCCCATCACTGCGCCTTCCTGTTTGAAGCCAGCGTGGGCGGCGGCACCCCGGTTCTCACGCCGCTCTACCAGTGCCTTTCGGCCAATCACATCACCGACATCCGCGGCATCGTCAACGGCACCACCAATTTCATGCTGACCAAGATGAAACGGGAGAAGATGGATTTTAACGCGGCCCTCAAGCTGGCCCAGCAGCTTGGCTATGCCGAGACCAAGGATCCCGGAGACGATGTGGACGGGCGCGACGCCTGCCGCAAGATCGCTATTCTGGCCAGCATGATCTGCGGGCGGCATATTCACCCGCAAAACATCCCGGCGCGCGGCATCCGTGAGGTCGCCCCTGCCGATGTGGCCGCTGCCGAATCGCTCGGCTGCGCCGTCAAGCTGATCGCCTGGTGCCATGTGGGGCAGGACGGCGCGCTTTCCGCCGCCGTTGAACCGATGCTGGTCCCTTTCACGAACCAGCTGGCCGGGGTGGACGACGTGTTCAACGCCATCCAGATCACCGGCGATATGGTCGGCGAGGTACAGTTCTACGGCAAGGGCGCGGGCAAGCTGGCCACCGCCAGCGCGGTACTGGCTGATGTGATCGACGCCCTCAAATATGGCGAATCCGTCCACGACGGACTGTTCTGGGCCGAGGCCGCGCCGCTTGACTGCCAGCTGAAAAACGACGCGCCCGCGGATTGGTATCTGCGCACCGCCGGGCTTGCGCCCGAGCTGCTGCCCCGCCTGGCGGGCAAAGGCAGGCAGGTTTTTGCCGAAAACGGCGCAGTCGGCTGGCTGCTGCCCGCGGTCGACCCCGGGGAGCTGGCCGCGGTTCGGGCCGCCGCAGCCGCCGCGGGCGGCACCGTGCAGGCATCGCTGCGGATGCTGCCGCAATAACCGCAACAGGGGAAAGGGGCAACAACATCCATGATCACCATCACCGTACCGGCAACCAGCGCCAACGTCGGCGCCGGGTTCGACTCGCTGGGGCTGGCGCTGTCCATGAAAAACGTGTTCACGTTTGCCAAATCCGACCGCATCGATATCTCCTCGATGGACGACACCCATGTGCCTACGGGCGCCAACAATCTAGTTTACCGCAGCGCAAGGGCCGTGTATGACCAGCTGGGCATCCCGCTGGAAGGGCTGAAAATTACCCAGCGCAACGATATCCCGATGGCGCGGGGGCTCGGTTCCAGCTCGGCCTGCATTGTGGCGGGCATCTTGGGGGCAAACGCCCTGCTGGGCAACAAATTGACCCAGCGCCAGATGCTTACGCTGGCCACTGCGATCGAGGGGCATCCCGACAACGTGGCGCCCGCCATGCTGGGCGGGTTTGTGACCAGCGTTTACGACGAGGGGCAGGTCTACTCGGTCAAAAAAAACATTGACGAGCAGCTTGCGTTTGCGGCGTTCATCCCCAACTTCCGCCTGCTGACGGCCAAAGCCCGGGCGGCGCTGCCCCAAATGGTGTCGCACAAGGACGCGGCCTACAACTTGTCCCGGGCGGCGCTGGCCACCGCGGCCTTCTGCGATGGCGATTACGGCCTGCTGGGCGTCGCCACCAAGGATGCGCTTCACCAGCAGTACCGCCTGCCGCTGATACCGGGCGGCGACGAGCTGTTTGAGTTCGCGCAGGATCTGGGGGCGATGGCCGTCTACATTTCGGGCGCGGGGCCGACCGTCATGGCGGTTGTACGGCGCGGAGACACCGAATTTTTTGCCCGTGCGGAGGCTGGGCTGCCCGCCAACGAAAAACTCAAAAACTTTACCGTACACCGTCTGCTTGCCGATAACGTCGGCGCGACGGTTGAATAAACAGGGGAGGATATGACAGGCAATGGGGCTTATCGTACAGAAATTTGGCGGCACGTCCGTCCGTGACCGCGACCGTATCTTCAATGTGGCGCGCATTGTGGCCGATACCCGCAACGCGGGCAACGATGTCGTGGTGGTCGTCTCCGCACAGGGCGATACGACCGACGATCTGATCACCAAGGCGGCCGAGATCACCAGCGACCCTTCGCACCGCGAGATGGATATGCTGCTGGCCACCGGCGAACAGATTTCCATCGCGCTGCTGGCCATGGCGCTGCAGGAGATCGGGATTCCTTCGGTCAGCCTGACGGGCTGGCAGGCCGGCTTCAACACCGACCGCACCTATATGAGCGCCCGCATCAAGCGGCTGGACACCGAGCGGCTGGAAAGCGAGCTGGCCCGCAACCGCGTGGTGGTGGTGGCCGGTTTCCAGGGGCTTAACAAATCGGACGACATCACCACCTTGGGCCGCGGCGGCAGCGATACCTCCGCCGTGGCGCTGGCCGCCGCGCTTCATGCCGACCGCTGCCAGATATTTACCGATGTGGAGGGCGTTTACACCGCCGACCCGCGCAAAATTTCCAAGGCGACCAAGCTTAAGGAGATCACCTTCGATGAGATGCTGGAGCTTGCCAGCCTTGGCGCGCAGGTGCTGAACAACCGCAGCGTGGAGCTTGCCAAAAAATACGGCGTGGAGTTGGAAGTCATCTCCAGCCTGAATCCCGTACCCGGTACAATCGTGAAGGAGGAAACCAAAGTGGAAGGTATGCTGATCAAGGGTGTTGCCAAAGACGAGAACGTGGCGGTCGTTTCGATCCTGGGGGTGCCGGATGTACCCGGCATGTCCTTCAAGGTTTTCAGCCTGATGGCGCAGAAAAAAATCAATGTGGATATCATCCTGCAAAGCTCGGGGCGGGACGGCAAAAAAGACCTGATCTTCACCGTGCCGCTCACCGAGGCCGAGACGACGGTTGCCGCGCTGGAGGAGCATAAAAACCGCTTCAACGGCGGCGAGATCGAAGTCAACAAAAACTGCGCCAAGGTGTCCATCGTGGGCGCCGGCATGCAGAGCCATCCGGGCGTGGCCTCCACGATGTTCGAGGCTCTGTTCAATCAGAACATCAACATCCACATGATCTCCACCAGCGAGATCAAGATCAGCGTGATCATCGACAAGGCGGACGCCGACAAGGCGGTTGCCGCCATCCACGATGCGTTTATCCAATAAGAGGGGAATTGTTCATACAGCGCGGCGGCCGCCGGTGCCTGGGGCATCGGCGGCCGCCGCGTTTTTGGACAAAAAGCGAAATTTGTGTGTGGATCGCCCTGCCGGGGGCCGCGCGGGCGGCGTTTTTCTTTACAGCACCGGCCAAAAGGGCTATAATAAACCAAAATGCCGCAAAATAGCGGCAAAACCCATCAGGGGAGGTACTGGATTGGAACGTAAACAAATCGCGCCCGGCGTGTATCTGACCACGCTGGAAGCAGAAAAATTCAACCGCTGCCGCATCGCCATCCATCTGCGCTTTCAGGCAACCCGCGCGGGCGCCACCGCCGACGCGGTGCTGCCGCTGGTGCTGGAGCGCGGCAATGCGGCCTGCCCGGATATGACCCGCCTTTCCCGCAAGCTGGCCCAGCTGTACGGCGCCGATCTTGGCGCCGACCTGACCCCCGCGGGGAACGACCGGGTGTTGAGCGCCTCTGTCTGCGGCATCAAGGATCGCTTTGCGCTGGCGGGGGAAAGCCTTGCCACCGAGTATGCCGATCTTGTGTTTGACACGATCTTCCGCCCGTATCTGGTGGACGGCGTGTTTGACGCCGAGGCCGTCCAGATCGAAAAGGAAACGCTGGCGCGCCGGATCCAGACAGAGATCAACGACAAGCGCCGCTACTGCGTGCGGCAGGCCCGCCGCAAATTTTATGGGGACACCCCTGCCGGCATTGAGATCAACGGCTACCTGCGGGATCTGCCGCAGGTCACCCCGGCTGCCCTGAAGGCCGAGTACGACCGCATTCTGGCGGTGGCCTCCATCGATGTGATGGTGCAGGGCACCGACCCCGACCGTGTGGCCGAGCTGCTGCTTCGGCGGCTGGCCACCTTCCGCCGCGACCCCGCGCCGTTGTCCTTGCCGTTTGCGATGCCCCGCACGGCGCTGCAGCATTATTCCGAGAAGCTGCCGGGCCTGACCCAGGCCAAGCTCTGTATGCTGTTTACCCGCGGCGGCACCGAAAATCTGCCCACGGTGGCGGTTTTGCGGATGGCGATGGGCGTTTACGGCGGCACAGTGACAAGCCGCCTGTTCCGCAACGTGCGGGAAAAGCAGAGCCTTTGCTATTATTGCGGCGCAAGCGCCCAGCGGGTTGCGGGCGTGATGATGGTGGATTCCGGCGTGGAGCCGGGGCAGGAGACAAAGGCCGAGCAGGCGATTCTGAAGGAACTGCGGGCGCTGCAAAACCATCCCGTCGCCGAGGACGAGCTGGAGGATTGCCGCCGCGCGCTCCTCTCTGGGTTTGACGCCATAGGGGACACGCTGGCAAGCACCGAGTTGTGGTATTACAACCAGATTTTGCGGGACGAAGCCCTTGCCCCGCCCGAATACGAAAAAGTACTGACCGAGGCCGTCACCCGGGAGCAGATCCAGCAGGCGCTGCGCGGTTACAGCTACTCGGTCTGTTACGCCGTGACGGCGGACGGACAGAAGGAGGAAACGGATGATGAATGACCCCAAGACTTCCTCCGGCGCCCGCATCGGCGAGATTGCCGCTTCGGCGGCCGCCTGCGAGACGCAGGTGCTGCCCAGCGGCCTGACGGTGCTTTGCCGCACCATGCCCGGCTACAGCACGGTCCACGCGATGTATGCCGCCAACTTCGGTTCGGTCAACCGCCGATTCTCGCTGGACGGCACCGACTACGCGCTGCCCGCCGGCACCGCGCATTTTCTGGAACACAAGATGTTTGAGAAGGAGAGCGGCGACGCCTTTGATCTTTACGCCAAGACGGGCGCTTCGGCCAATGCCTTCACCGGCTATGACCGCACCTGTTATCTTTTTTCGGCCACCCGCCAGTTTGACGAGAATCTGGACATCCTGCTGGGGATGATCGCCGAGCCGTATTTCACCAAGGCCACCATCGCCAAGGAGCAGGGGATTATCGGGCAGGAAATCAAAATGTACGACGACAACCCGGACTGGCGGCTGCTGACCGCGCTGTTCCAGGCCCTCTACCGGGAGCATCCCCTGCGGGACGACATCGCAGGAACCGTGGAAAGCATTGCCTCCCTTACGCCGGAGCTGCTCTACGCCTGTACGCGGGCATTCTACCGGCCCGGCAACATGCTGCTCTCGGTGGCGGGCAACGTCACGATGGCGCAGGTGCTGGATGCCTGCGCCCGCGCCGGGCTGGATCGCCCCGCGCCCTCCTGCGCGGTGGAACAGTCCTTCCCGGACGAACGGGAGCCTGTTCGCCGGCAGGATACCCGTTTCACCATGCCGGTGGCCAAGCCCTGCTTTGCGCTGGGCTTTCGGGAGGAGCCGCTGGCGGAGGGCGATATCGCGCGGGAAATCCTCTGTGATATGTTGCCGGAGCTGATCGTGGGCGGCATGACGCCGCTATACCGCAAATTGTACGATGAGGCGCTGGTCAACCCGGATTTTGGCGGTGATTATATCAGCGCGCCGGGCTGCTGCGCCATCGCCTTCACCGGTGAAAGCGCCGAACCCGAAAAGGTGACCGCGCTGCTCAGGGCGGAGATCGAAAGGATCCGGCGGGAGGGCGTGGACCGGGAACTGTTCACCCTGAACAAGAACCAGATGTACGGCGAACTGCTGTCCGACCTGGAATGTGTGGAGGATACCGCCGGGGAGATGGCTGCCGCGGCGCTAAAGGGCCGCACGCTGGCGCAGGAGATCGGGACGCTGGCCGCCCTGACCGCCGAGGACGCCGACCGCGCGCTTCAGTCGATGCTGCTGCCGCAGAACAGCGCCTATGTGCAGATCGACCCACAATAACAGATGCCCCTTGCGGGCGGGAAAGGTGTACCGGGTAGTATGGACTTCAATGTGACATTTCCGGGGCTTGGCCTCGCGTTTACAATCCACCGCGTCGCGTTTTCGATCGGTGCGTTTTCGGTATATTGGTATGGCATCCTGATCGCGTTGGGCATGGTGCTGGCCATGGCGTTCGCGTTTCACTACGCGGACGATTTCGGCATCAACAGCGACCGTCTGATCGATGTGATTTTTATCGGCACCATCATGTCGGTGGTTTGCGCCCGCATCGCGTATGTCTCAATGGCGCCCTTCACCTACCGCTCCATTTGGGAGATGATGGATATCCGGCTGGGCGGCATCGCCATCTACGGCGCAGTGCTGGGAGCCTTTGTCTTTGGCGGGCTGGCCGCCAAATGGCGTAAAATTCCCATTTTGCCGCTGTTTGATCTTGTCAGCATCGGCTTTTTCATCGGGCAGGCGGTCGGGCGCTGGGGCAACTTCGTCAACCAGGAGGCTTTCGGCACCAACACCACCCTCCCCTGGGGAATGTACAGCGAGGGCACCCGCGATTATCTGACCGGCGCCAAGGCCGCGCTGGCTGCCGAAGGGGTCGCCGTCGATCCCAGCCTGCCGGTGCACCCTACCTTTTTGTACGAGAGCATCTGGTGCCTGCTGGGCTTTCTGCTGCTTTTCTTCCTGCTCAAAAAGCGCCGTTTCCACGGCCAGATGTTCCTGACCTATGTGATCTGGTACGGTCTGGGCCGCTACTGGATCGAGGGCCTGCGCACCGATTCCCTGCTGATCACCAACACCACCCTGCGGTTCAGCCAGATGGTGGCCCTTGTCTCGGTGGCGACGGCGGTGGTGCTGATGGTGTATGCGCTTCAAAAGTGCCGCGGCAAGGTGCTGATGGTGCCGCTGGCCGTCGGCGATCTCAAAAAGCAGAAGGCCGTCGGCGCTCTGTTTGCGGTGGAGCAGTTGCCGGCCCGCACGCCCCACAGCGAGTTTGCACGGGCCACCGCCGCCATGAACGAGCGGCTGGCTGAACTGGTTCCCGGCACTGTCCCGGCGGACGCCGCCGAGGATGTTGAGCCGGTGGCCGATGATGCGGGCGTGCAGACCGGCGAAAAAGGCGGCGAGCCGACAGCGGAAGCCGCAGGAAAAACGGAAGAAGAACCCGCCGCAAAAGCGCAGGATGCCGCCCCCGCGCCCGCGGAGAAAGCCGCAAACGAGGAAACACCGAAAACGGAGGGAAACGTATGAGTGCAGCCATCATTGACGGAAAAGCCCTGGCCGCCGCCACCAAGGCGGAGGCCGCCGCCGAGGTGCGGGCCCTGAACCGGAAAGGCATCGCGGTCAAGCTGGCCGTGGTGCTGGTGGGGGAGGACCCCGCCAGCCAGGTCTATGTGAAGGGAAAGGTGCGCGATTGCGGCGAGTGCGGCATCGAGAGCCTGGAACTTCGCCTTCCCGCCGATACGACCCAGCAGGCGCTTCTTGCCCAGGTGGCCGCCCTGGCCGCCGATCCGACCGTGAACGGGATTCTTGTGCAGCTGCCCCTTCCCGGCCAGATCGACGAAAAGGCCGTTATCGACGCCATCCCGCCTGAGAAGGATGTGGACGGCTTCTCGCCGGTCAACGTGGGCCGGATGCAGGTGGGGGAACCCTGCTTTCTGCCCTGCACCCCGGCGGGCTGCATCCGCATGATCGAATCCACCGGCACCGAAATCGCGGGCAAAAACGCCGTGGTCATCGGACGCTCCAACATTGTGGGCAAGCCTGCCGCCCTGCTTCTGCTGGCAAAAAACGCCACGGTAACCATCTGCCACTCCAAAACCCGGAATATCCGGGCGTTGTGCGCTGCGGCCGATATTCTGGTGGCCGCCGTGGGCCGCGCGGGCTTTGTGACAGGCGATATGGTCAAACCGGGCGCCGTGGTCATCGATGTGGGCATCAACCGCGGGGCGGACGGCAAGCTGCACGGCGATGTGGATTTTGCCGCTGCCGCCGGGAAGGCCGCCTTTCTCACGCCGGTGCCCGGCGGCGTGGGCCCCATGACCCGCGCCATGCTGATGAAAAACACCGTGCAGGCCGCCGCCCGCCAGAACGGCTGCGCGGAATAAGCCGCACGCGGGGCCGATCCTGCGCGGGTGCCCCCAGACCGGCAAAAAAGACAGTACAGGCGCGCAAAAACACTTGACGCGCGGCCGGGCGTATGGTAATATAATAAAGCCGCATGGCACGGGCTCTGCAAGTGTGTCCCTTTTTGGGCGCCGCCCCAATCCCAGCGAGACTTATCAAGAGAGGTAAAACAGTATGTACGCAGTAATCGTTACTGGTGGCAAGCAGTACAGCGTCAAGGTCGGCGACAGCATTTTCGTCGAGAAACTCGGCGCTGAGGCTGACAGCGAAGTCACCTTCGACAAGGTTCTCGCCGTGGGCGAGGAAGGCGCCGCCAAAGTCGGCGCCCCCACCGTGGAGGGCGCCACCGTTGTGGGCAAGGTCCTCAAGAACGGCAAGGGCAAAAAGATCAATATTCTCACCTATCGTGCCAAAAAGGGCAACATGGTCCGCAAAGGCCACCGTCAGCCCTACACGAAGGTTGAAATCACCGCGATCAACGGGTAAGGAGGGAACACACAATGGCACATAAAAAGGGCGTAGGTTCTACCAAGAACGGCCGTGATTCCGAGTCCAAGCGTTTGGGCGTAAAGCGCGGCGATGGCCAGTACGTTGTGGCCGGCAACATCCTCGTTCGTCAGCGCGGCACGCACATCCATCCGGGTGAGGGCGTCGGCATCGGCAGCGATGATACCCTGTTTGCTCTGGTGGACGGTCAGGTTCACTTCGAGCGCATGGGCAGCGACCGCAAGCGCTGCACGGTCAAGCAGTAATTGCTTTTCTTGGGCGGGCCTTTTGTTGGCCCGCCCAATTTTTTGTGGCGGCGTTTGCCCGGCCGGGCAGGCGGTCGCCGCGATGGTTTTGGGCAGCACGGTGCGCTGGCCGCAAGGCAAAGGGGCGCGGTGCTGCTTTTCAGGAAAGAAGGTGCTTTTATGGCAGGCAATTTCATGGATGTGGCCAGCATTTGGGTGCATGGCGGCAAGGGCGGGGACGGCTGCGTCAGCTTTCACCGCGAAAAATTTGTGGCGGCCGGCGGCCCGGACGGCGGCGATGGCGGGCGCGGCGGCAATGTGCTTTTTGTGGCCGATGATAATCTGTCCACCCTGATGGATTTCCGCTACAAAAAGCGCTATACGGCAGGAGACGGGGAGAACGGCCGGGGCGCGCGCCAGAGCGGCCGCGACGCCGGGGATCTGGTGATCCGGGTACCGCGCGGCACCGTGCTGAAGGAAGCGGAGTCGGGCCTGGTGGTGGCCGATCTGTCGGGCAGCGATCCGGTCACGGTGGCCAAGGGCGGGCGCGGCGGCTGGGGCAATGCCCGGTTTGCCACCCCCACCCGGCAAATTCCCAAATTCGCCAAGCCGGGCTTGCCCGGCGAGGAAATGCACCTGACGCTGGAACTTAAAGTAATCGCGGATGTGGGACTTGTCGGCTTTCCGAACGTGGGCAAATCGACCCTGATCAGTATTCTGAGCGCGGCAAAGCCCAAGATCGCCAACTATCCCTTCACCACGCTGACCCCCGTGTTGGGGGTCGTCCCGGTCGGGCCGGAGCAGAGCTTTGTCTGCGCCGATATTCCCGGTCTGATCGAGGGCGCCGCCGAGGGCGTAGGTCTGGGCCATGATTTTCTGCGCCATGTGGAGCGCTGCCGTCTGCTGCTGCACGTCGTGGATGTTTCGGGCAGCGAGGGCCGCGATCCGATCGCGGACTATGAACAGATCAATCGGGAGCTGGCCGGGTTCAGCGCCGAGCTGGCCGCCCGCCCCCAGATCGTGCTGGGCAACAAATGCGACATCGCAGCGCCGGAGCAGATCGAAGCCTTCCGGGCATATATCGAAAACCTCGGCCTTACCTTCCTTCCCATTTCGGCCGCTACCCGGCAGGGGGTGGATCAACTGCCCCGGCTTGTCTACGCGCGGCTGCAGGAGCTGCCGCCGGTGCGGGTGTTTGCGCCGGAGTACGTCAAGCCTGACCTGGCGATGGAACCCACCCGACCCTTCCGCGTGGCCCGCACCGGCGATCACGAGTTTACCGTGGACGCCCCCTGGCTGGAACGGATTTTGGCCGGCACCAACGTTGAAGACTACGAGAGCCTGCAATATTTCCAGACCCAGCTGGGCGATTCCGGCCTGCTGGACGAGCTGGTGCGGCTGGGCGTGGAGGAAGAGGATACCATCAAAATTGGCGAGTATGAGTTTGACTACCTGTATTAAAACCGTGCGGCCCTGCCGCCGGAGGGAGCGTCCGTATGCTGTTTGAAGCGGAATCACAGATCGATCTGCGGGAGCAAAGCCCGCTTTCGCTGGCTTTTGTGGGGGATGCCGTGCTGGAACTGCTGGTGCGCCAACAGCTGGTTTCCCACACGCGGCTTCAGCCGGGGCGTCTGCATGCCACGGCGGTGCGCTATGTATCGGCACGGGCGCAGAGCCGGGAACTGGCCTTGCTGGAACCCCTTCTTACCGAGGAGGAGGCCAACGTTTTCCGGCGCGGCAAAAATGCAAGCAAGGCCACGGTCGCCAAGCACGCCACCCCCGAGGAATACCGCGCATCCACCGGGCTTGAATGCCTGCTGGGCTGGCTTTATCTGCAAAACCGCAACGCGCGCATTCTGGAACTGTTCACGGTGCTGTGGCAGGGGTACGACCCGGACGGGGCTGCGTAAGGCGGCACCGCGTCTGCCGGCATAGCAAAAACAGCGGCGGATGTTGCCATCCGGCCGCTGTTTTTGCGGGAATTTTGCGTGTGGGATTTACTTTTTGCCGTGCTGGCCGCTGCAATTGGCGGCAGAGGTGCCGCTGGCGCTGCTTTCGGCGGTGTTCTCCGCCTTGTTGGCGGCGCGGTTCTGGGCGCCGGTCGTGGATTGAGCCCTGTTTTTCGCAGTGTTTTGCGTCTCGTTTTTGCTCTCGTTCTTGCTCTCGTTCTTTGCCATGATTCTGTATCTCCTTTCGCGGGTCGTATCTGCCCGCTGAGGATAGTTTGCACCGCCCGCGGCGTATTTATACGTTCGGGCGGCCAAAAACAACATACGCCTGCACGGCGGCGCTGCCATCCCCGGCGGGCGCCAGCCTGCCGCGTGCGCCGCGTTTTGCTGCGCACGCGGCAGGGGTCATTTTTGCCGTCTTCTGCTTTTTGTGCCATGCGCCGGGAGCCTGGAAAGGATAAACGATGCCGTTTTTACCGTCATTGCCCGCCGATTTTGCGGCGCGGGAAGAACGCCTGCTGGGGCCGCGTTTTGCGGCGCTGTATACCTACGCGACCGAAGCGCCTGCGCGGGGCGTCACGGTCAATACCCTGCGCTGCCCGCCCGCGCACTTTGCCGCGCTGGCGGATTTTGCGCTTACGCCCTCGCCGTTCTGCGGCAGCGCGTTTGTCACGCCGGACGCAGCGTTTCGGCCCGGTTACCATCCCTACCATCACGCGGGCGTGTTTTATGCGCAGGAGCCGAGCGCCTCGGCGCCCGCGGCGTTGCTGGGGGTCCGGCCGGGGATGCGGGTGCTGGACCTTTGCGCCGCGCCGGGCGGCAAAAGCAGCCAGCTGGCCGCCGCGCTGGCCGGGCAGGGGCTGCTGGTGGCCAACGAATACCAGCCCGCCCGCGCCGAGATTTTGCGGCAGAACCTTGAGCGGATGGGCGTGACCAACGCGGTGGTTCTCAACGAGGAGCCTGCCCGCCTGGCGGAGGCGCTGCCCGGCTTTTTTGACCGGGTGCTGGTGGACGCCCCCTGCTCGGGCGAGGGAATGTTTCGCAAGGAACCCGCGGCCCTGGCCCAGCACAGCGCGGCGCTGGTGTGCCGGTGCGCGGCGCTGGGAGAGGCTATTCTGGAAGCTGCCGCGGCGCTGCTGGCGCCGGGCGGCGTTCTGGTGTACTCCACCTGCACCTTTGCGCCCGCCGAGGACGAGGGCCAGATCGCGGCCTTTTTGGCGCGGCACCCGGCGTTTTCTCTCGACGATCTTTCCACGGTCGGCTTCGGCAGTCCCGGCGAACCCAACCGCGCGGGGGAGCTGCCTTGGCCTGCCGCCGCTTGCTGCCGCCGCATCTGGCCTTCCGACGGCGGCGAGGGGCATTTTATGGCCCGGCTGCAAAAGGCGGGGGAGGCCCGGCCTATGCGCGAGGCCCCGTCCGCCGCTGCTCGGGACGTTCGCCCAACCGGAAAGGCCGCAAAAACGGGCAGGCCGGGCAAGAACGGAAAGCCGAACGCATCCGGCAGCCTGCCGGCGGACTGGCAGGCGTTTGCTGCCGAGCTGCTGCCTGCGCTGGCCCAAGCGCCGGTGGAGACGGCGGGCGACTGGCTTATTTTACCGCCTCCGCTGCCCTGGCAGCCTGCCGGGCTGCGGCAGCTGCGGGCCGGAGTGTTGGCGGGCGGCGGCCAGAAGGGCCGTTTTCAGCCCGCCCACGCGCTGTTCATGGCCTACGGCAGCCAATGTCGAAATCGCGAGGAACTTACCCTGGCCGATCCGCGCACGGCGGCCTGGCTGCGGGGGGAGGAGATCGACGCCCGCACGGCCCAAAACGGCTGGTGCGCGGTGTTGGTGGACGGCTTCCCGCTGGGCGGCGGCAAGATCAGCGGGGGGCGGGTTAAAAACCACTACCCGAAAGGGCTGCGCAACCTGAAATGACGGACGCGATCCGGCAAAAAAGTTGCCAAAAAAGGCAAAAACCGCGTGGCAGAATTGAAATTGCCGCAAATTTATGGTATACTATATTCTTGTAATTTGTCGGTCTGCGCCATGCGGCTGCGCGGCGCAGGCCTTGAAGGCGAACGGTTTTTCCGGCACCAGGCTGCCGAAAAATCCGCCGCACAGACAACATAGAGTAGGGGGATTTTTCCATGTCCGGACACAGCAAATGGAACAACATCAAACGCAAAAAGGAAAAGACCGACGGCGCCCGCGCCAAGGTCTTTACCAAGATCGGCCGCGAGATCGGCATTGCCGTGCGCGAGGGCGGCGCCGATCCCAGCTCCAACAGCAAGCTGGCAGCGCTGATCGCCAAAGCCAAGGCGAACAATGTGCCCAACGATAACATCACCCGCACAATCAAAAAGGCCGAGGGCGGCGACAAGACCGAGTATGTGGCAATCACTTACGAGGGCTACGGCCCCGGCGGCATCGCCATCATGGTGGAAACACTGACCGATAACCGCAACCGCACCGCGGCCAATATGCGCCACTATTTTGACAAGTACGACGGCAACCTGGGCCAGATGGGCTGCGTGGGCTTTCTGTTTGTGCAGAAGGGCCTGATCGTGCTGGATATGGAGGATCGCGACCCCGACGCCGCCATGATGGACGCGCTGGACGCCGGTGCCGAAGATTTCGACGCCGGGGAGGAGGCCGCCGAGGTGACCACCGCGCCGGACGATTTCACCAAGGTCTGCGAGGCGCTGGAGCAGAAGGGCTACACCTTTATTTCCGCCGATGTCGCCATGATCCCAACCACCACCACCGCGCTTTCCGATGCGGACCAGATGGTCAGCATGGGCAAGCTGCTGGATGCACTGGAGGACGACGACGACGTGCAGAACGTCTGGCACGCACTGGAGAACGAGGACGAGTTGGATCGCTGATTGCATCCCCGCGTAAAAAAGCAAAACATAAGAAGTGGAAAGCGGAAGGCAAAACCCGCCTGCGCCGCCGCGCGGCGGATGCAGGCACCCTCGCTTTCCGCTTTTTCGTTTGAACAGGAGGAACTACCATGCGCATCCTGTGTCCGCATTGCCTGGGCGTGCTGGAGGGGGGCTTTCAAGGCGAATGCCCCCACTGCGGCAACAGCCTGGAAAATAAAAACCCCGAGGGCGCGCTGGTTTTGGGCACCCAACTTGCCGGAAAATACACGATCGGGGATTACCTGCGTGCCGACGGCGACGGCCTGTGCTACCGCGCGGTGGAGAACGAGGCCGCAAAGTTTGTTCAGATCAAGGAGTATTTTCCGGTCACCCTCTGCAACGGCCGCAGCAAGGAAGGCGCCCTGATGCCCAAGGAGGGCAGGGAGGTGCTGTTCAAAACCAGCCGGATGGATTTTCAGGATCTGTATGAGGAACTGCACCGCATCACCCCGGCGGTGGGGCTCTCCCAAATTTTGGATGTGCTGGAGGAGAACAACACAGTCTATGCGGTGGAGGAGAACGAGAAGGGGATGACCCTGACCCATTATCTCTCGCTGCGCTCCCGCAACCTTTCGCCTGCCGAGGCCCGCACCATGCTGCAATCGGTGATGGAGGGGGTGGCGCTGCTGCATAAGGCGGGCCTGATCCACCGCGGCATCTGCCCGGACAACATCCTGCTGCCCATCGACGGCAGCGCCCGGCTTACCGGCTACGGAACGCTGGCCCTGCGCACCGGCGGCAGCGAGCTGAAAAGCCAGCTGTATGAGGGCTATGCCGCGCCCGAGCAATACTCGGCGGCGGAGTTTTCGGGCCGGTACACGGATGTGTACGGTCTGGCCGCCGTGACCTACCGCCTGGTGACCGGGCAAACGCCGGTTTCGGCCTCCCAGCGGATGGTCAAGGACAGCCTGGAAAACGCACACAGCCTGGATATCAGCGTGCCCACCTATTTTTCGCAGGTTGTGGAATGCGCCATGCGGCTGGACCCGGCCAAACGGATGCAGACGGTGCCTGAGCTGATGAGCGCGCTGGCCAATCCCAGCGTTGCCAACGCCATGTTTGAGCGCGGCGTCAATCAGGTGTCCACCAAAAAAATTCTGGGTGCGGCGCTGGTGGTCATCTTTGTGCTGACCGTGCTGCTGCTCTGGAGCCTGCTGCGCAGTGCCGGCACGGCGAACGGCGGCAGCGGGGCGGCAGGCAGCGGGGCCCCGTCATCGGCCGCCCAGCCCTCCGCCACGCCGGAGCAGGAATTGCAGCTGATCCCCGACCTGGTGGGCAAAAATTATCTCAACGATATCAAGGAATCCACCCTGTACACGGACTACCGCTTTGTCATCACCGAGGAATATTCGGCCGATGTTGCCAAGGGCGTTGTGATCCGCCAGACGCCTACCGCCGGAACCCTCAAGACGGACAACCGCCAGATCCTTCAGATCGTGGTCAGCAAGGGGCCGAACCTTGTGGAGATGCCCAACATCATCGGCTTCACCCAGGAGAACGCCAGCAAGCAGCTGGATCAGCGCGGCATCCGCTACAGCATGCTGATCATGGAAAACGACGGGCAGTACGCGGCCGGCTGCGTGGCCAAATGCGATGTATCCGCGGGCACCCGCATCAACACCGACCAGATTGTTGTGAATGTATTTATCGCGGGGGAGCGGGACGACACGCTGGTGGCTTCCTCCACCACAAGCCAGAGCGGCGACACCGCCAGCAGCGCGGCGGGCTGACGACCGCCGCTGCCTTAGAAATCAAGCACCCGGCCTGGGGCAAAAAGCCCCGGTCCGGGTGCTTTTTTGGTGGGGCGCCGGCGGCGGGCATAAAAAAGCTGCCTCCGGAAGCAATCCGGAGGCAGCAAAAAGGCTGTTTGCGTGTTCCGCAGCCCTGGCAGCGATCAATCGCTGACGTAGGGCATAAGCGCCATGTGGCGGGCACGCTTGATGGCCACCGTCAGCTCACGCTGATGGAAAGCACAGGTGCCGGTCACGCGGCGGGGAATGATCTTGGAACGCTCGCTGACGTACTTGCGCAGGCGGGGCAGATCCTTGTAGTCAATGTGTTCCACGCGCTCCACGCAGAAGCTGCAAACCTTTTTGCGGCCGCGGTGCATCGGGCGTGCGGGACGATCGCTCTTATCAAAAGCCATGTCTGGTTACCTCCTTGTCAGATTTTCGATTCTTCGTGTTTTCAGAAGGGGAGATCGCCCTCATCCTCGATCACGGCAAAGTCGTCGTTGGAGCCAGCTGAATAGCTGGGCGCCGCAGGCTCGGCTGCCGGGCGGGAATACTCAGGCGAGGGAGCGGCCGGGGCAAAATTGCCGCTTCCGCCGCCCTGGTTGGAGGACTTGGGGCCAGCAAAGTTTACATTGCCGGCCACAATCTCGAAAGCCTTGCGATTGTTGCCGTTCTTGTCCTGATAGGTGCGGGTCTGGATACGACCGTCCACCACGATCAGGGAACCCTTCTGGAAATACTTGCAGACGAACTCGGCACTGCGATCCCAGGCCACCACGTCGATAAAATCGGCCTGGCTCTGCCCGTTTGCGTCCTTGCGACCGCGGTCACAGGCAACGGTAAACGAAGCGACGTTTTTGCCGCTCTGGGTCTGGCGCAGGGTGGGGTCAGCAACAAGACGGCCCATAATTGCAACAATGTTCAGCATTCCGTACAACTCTCCTTATTCTGCCTCCGCAACAATGATGCTGCGAAGAATGCCGTCCGTGATCTTGTAGATACGGTCCAGCTCAGCCGGGAACTCGGGCGCGCTGGTGAACTTGATCACCGTGTAAACACCGTCGGTCTCGTCGTTGATGGGGTAGGCAAGACGTTTCTTGCCCCACTCGTCAACAGAATCGATCGTACCGTTCGCCTCGATCAGGGACTTGAATTTGCCCACCAGGGCGGCGGAAGCCTCCTCATCCAGGTTGGAACTGGTAACCATCATGGTTTCGTATTTCGCCATTTTCTGTACACCTCCTTTTGGACATTAGGCCCCCTGTTACAGGGGCAAGGATGACCGGCCTTGCGGCCGGAAGTGTGCCTTTCGGCACAGCAATTTATTATACCAAGGTTTGCAGGCTCTGTCAAGGTATGACAGCCAATAAACCAAAAAGAAAGGCGTACGGAGAAGCTTGCCGCCGCGCCGACCATCCGTTTACCGCACGGGCAAAAATCCGGCGGAAACCATAAACCGAACAAAGGCGGCCTGCCCGGCCTCATCCTGCTTAAAGACGCCCGCGTTCTCCAGCACATGGCTGAACACCACGCCGATCTCGCTGCGCAGAATCTCCTTTGCGCGGTCGGGGTCTACGGCGGTGCCGTACCGGGCGATCAGGCTGTCGATCCAGTCTGCGTGAACAGCCAGGCCGCTGCCCGGCTGGCGGCTGGTGTTGGAAGCCTGACCGGTCAGGATGGCGGCGATCTCGGCGCTCTGCTCCTTGAGCCGGGCGGGAAGGATTGCAAGACCCATCACTTCGATCAGGCCGATGTTCTCCTTTTTGATGTTGTGGTATTCCTTGTGGGGGTGGAAGATGCCGTCCGGGTACTGGTCGGTGGTGCGGTTGTTGCGGGGGGCAAGATCCAGCACATAGCCCAGCTCCTCCTCATAGTGGAGGATGGGGGTAACCGTGTTGTGCGGGGTATCGCCGGTGTGGGACAAAATTTCCGCGCTCTCGTCCGAGTAGCCGCGCCAGGCATCAAGAATGTCGTTGGCGGCGGCCTGCATCTGGCGGCTGCTCTTGCCGGTCAGCCGCACCGCGGAGACAGGCCAGTTCAAAATGCCGCACTGTACGCCGGGGTAACGGGCGTTTTTGAGCGGGGTGCGCACAGCGGCCTTCTGCATCGGAAAAACGTACCGCCCGCCCTGGAAATGGCTGTGGCTCAAGATGCTGCCGCCCACAATGGGAAGATCGGCGTTGGAACCGCAGGTGTAATGGGGAAACTGCCCCACAAAGTCAAAAATTTCGGCCAGCGTTTGACGGTTCATCTCCATCGGCTTGTGATCCTCGTGGAGAATGATGCAATGCTCGTGGAAGTAGGCGTAGGGGCTGTATTGCAGGTAGAAGGGCTCTCCGGCCAGCGTGACAGGCACCAGGCGGTGGGTCTGGCGGGCGGGGAAGTTGATCCGCCCCGCGTAGCCGATGTTCTCCTTGCAAAGCATACACTGCGGGTAGCCGGATTTCGGCTGCAGCCGCTCCATCGCGATGACCTTGGGATCCTTCTCGGGCTTGGTCAGATTGATCGTAATTTCCAGATCCCCGTAGGGGGTGGGGGTGTTCCACTGGATGTTCCGGGCAATCTGCGCGGTGCGGATGTAATTGGAAACGACGCACAGATCGTAGAACCAGTCGGTAGCCGCCCTGGCTCCTTTTTTCTTGAGCAGCTTCGCAAATTTTTTGCAGATCTCGCTCTCGCGGGGCATCAGCGCACCCATCAGCCGGGTTTCAAAGTTGATGCGGTACTGGGGCACACCGCCGTCAAAAAGGCCCTTTTCGGCGGCGGCGTCCAGCATCGGCTCCAAAATGGCGGTGGGGGTTTCCAGATCCTCCTGCGGGGGCTTTTCCGTGCTGGGTTCCTGCAATGCCAGCAGCTCCAGCAGGGTGTTGCGCGCCACGATCTCGTCCAGCTTGCCGATCAGCTTGTGGCGGCGGCCAAAACGAAGCAGACGCTCCACATCCAAGCCAAGGGTACGGTCCAGTTCTTCCTTATTCATCATCGTATGATCCCTCCCTATGGATAACAATACCGCATCGGACAAGGGAATACCATGGTTTGTCGTCACAAATTTTTGGAGTATTCTTTCAGCCATTCCCGGAAGGCCGGGCCGATCTCGGGATGCTTGAGGGCCAGCTCGACGTTGGCCTCGGCAATGCAGAGCTTGTTGCCCATATCATAGTGCTTGCCCACAAAATCCACGGCGGTCATGCCGCCGCGGCTGCGCGCGTACTCGGCCATGGCGTCGGTCAGCTGAATCTCGTTGTTGGCGCCCGGCTTGGTATGTTCCAAAATCGTATAGATCTCAGGGGTGAGCAGCACGCGGCCCAAAATCGAATAGTTGCTGAATTCCTGGCCCTTCTTGGGCTTCTCGATCATGTCGTCCACAAAGAAGCAGTTCCCCTCGATGGGGGCGGTTTTCAGGCTGCAATAGCGGCTCACGTCGGCCCAGGGCACCTGTTTGACGCCTACCACGGGGCGGCTGTACTTTTCGTAGGCGCGGATCAGCTGGCCCGCAACGGGGTCGTCCGAGCCGATCACATCGTCGCCGTACATCACCACGAACGGGTCGTCACCGGTAAAGGCCTTGCCCATCAGCACGGCATGGCCCAGGCCCAGCGTCTGCTTCTGGCGCACGAAAAAGATGTTGGCCATCCTGGAGATGCCAAGGCACTCCTCCAGAATCTGCTCCTTGCCGGGCTTGGAAAGGGCGGCCTCCAGCTCGGGATTGCGGTCAAAGTGATCCTCGATAATGTCCTTGTTGCGGCCCAGAATGATCAGAATATCGGTGATGCCGGAATGGACGGCCTCCTCCACCAGGTACTGGATGGCCGGTTTGTCCACCAGGGGCAGCATCTCCTTGGGCATGGCCTTGGTGGCGGGCAGCACGCGGGTGCCAAGCCCGGCGGCGGGGATAATCGCTTTGCGCACAGGTTTCAACATAATGCTTCACAATCCTTTTTTGTTTTTTGGGCGGGAAAGATCCGCCGCCGCCGGTGTAAAGCCCGCCGCGGCAGACCAACCTGTCCCCGTTATAGTAAAATCCGGCTTCACCCTTGCAGGCACAAAGCCGGATTTGCCGGGGTCACATAAACATCATCTGGTAGACGGCCTGCACGTTGGGGCCCATCAGCGCGTAAAAGCCCATGGAAAACAGCAGGTAGCCGCCCACGCAAAGCGCCAGCGCCAGAACGCTGGTGCCGCCCCGCATGGCCAGCGCGTCGGCACGGCTCTGCGGATCGGGGATCGAATCGTACACGGCGCGGATGCGCTTGCCGGATTCCTTTTTATACCAGTACCCGGCAAAGGCGCTGCGCAGAATCATTTGCAGACAGTCCAGCACGGTACAGGCCACGCTGGCCGAGCTGATCCACCCGGTCGCCATGCCGGCCACCAGCCCGGAACCCGAAACGGCCAGCACGGCCAGCAGGCTGGGCAGCGAGAGCGCCAGCGAAATCAGGGTAAAGACAATGCCCTCCTTCCACATCTTGCGATAAAAGAAGTAGAAGGGGCCGAAGAAAAAGGCGGAAAAACTGACGCCGATCTTCCGCTTGGTTTCGTCCAGGCGCAAAAACTGCAGCAGATAGTAAATGCTGGACGGGCCGATGAAGCTGGCCCAGTCCCGCGCTTTGATCCCGTCGATCATATCGTCGGGGCCGATCTCCTTGCGGAAGGGGTCAAAATCCACGGCGCCGTTGAGCGAAAAACCATTGAAGCTCTGCGTGGCGTGGGGGGCCTGCCCGCCGGACTGTGCGCCGGGGGCCTGCTGCCCGCCGGGCTGCCGGCTGCCGGGCGTGCGATTATAGATGGGCCCGGCGGACGGCGGAGATGCCGGCATTTCGCCGGAAAGCGGAATGCCGCAATGGGTGCAGACCTGCGCCGTGGCGGGGTTGTGGGTGCCGCAGTTGGGGCAGACCAGCTCGTTGGGCAGGCCGTCGGGCGTAAAATCGGGTTTCCATTCAAAGCCGGTGCCGTGCTGGGCTGCGTTCACGCAGCCCCCGGCCTTGGCCCAGCAGGCGCGGTGGTAGGGCGTGCCGCAGTCGGGGCAGACGACAACATCGTCCCCCTCGGCGAACGGAATATGACAAACAGGGCAGGTATTGCCTTTGTAACTGGCCATGCGGATCCTCCAAACTGACCCGCCCGGTCGGCGGGTACTGATGCTGTCATTATACCGCACAGCGGGCGGAAAATCAAAGAAATTTCTGTTAATTCCCGCCCGCTGCCGCCGTTTTTGGCCCAAAAAAGCGCGACCGCGGCGTATTTCTGCGGCAAAATCGCTTCCGCCCCGGCGAAAAATGGCAGAAAATGCCGCGGAAAACCGCTGCCGCCGCGCGCATTTCCGCGCCGCCGCGGCGCCGCAAAGAATTTTGCGGCCCGGCCGGCGCCGGGTGTTTACAACCGCATGTTTTTCCGCTATACTGATACCGTATAATTCTATGCCCCGCGCGCGCAGTTGGCGCGGCGCGGCCGGCACACAGAACGGGGAAGGTTTTAACAGGAATATGATTACCATTGACGAACTGAAATTTGATCTTGGCGGCATGCAAACCGCCGTGACCGATCTGCGTGAGGCGCTGGCCATTGAGGCCAGCGAAAAGCGTCTTGCCGAGCTGGAACACCAGATGACGATGCCCGGCTTTTACGATGACCAGGAAAAAAGCCAGCGCGTGTACGGCGAGATGGGCGACTTGAAAAACAAGCTGGAACGCTACCGTAAGCTTTCGGTTCAGTATGAGGAAGCCAAAACGCTGCTGGAGATGATCGAGGAGGAAAACGACCCCGCGCTTCTGCCCGAGGGCGAGGAGGCCGTGGAGGCTGTGCAGAAGGCCATCGACGAGCTGCAGCTTGTCACCATGCTGAACGGCGAATACGACCATTCCAACGCCATCCTGACTTTCCACGCGGGCACGGGCGGCACTGAAGCGCAGGACTGGGCCGAGATGCTCTACCGCATGTACACCCGCTGGGCCGAGGCGCATGACTACGCAGTTGAGGTGCTGGATGTGCTGGACGGCGACGAGGCCGGCATAAAAAGCGCCAGCATGATGGTGAAGGGCGCCAACGCCTACGGCATGCTCAAAAGCGAGAACGGCGTACACCGCTTGGTTCGCATCAGCCCGTTTGATTCCAACGCGCGCCGCCAGACGAGCTTCGCCTCGCTGGAGGTCATGCCCGAGCTGGACAACAACATCAAGGTGGAAATCAATCCGGCTGATATCGAGATGCAGGTCTACCGTTCCTCGGGCGCAGGCGGCCAGCACATCAACAAGACTTCCTCGGCCGTGCGCCTGATCCACAAGCCCACCGGCATCGTGACCAACTGCCAGACCCAGCGCAGCCAGCTGCAAAACCGCGAGTATGCGATGGAAATGATGAAGGCACGGCTGTACCAGATCGCCTTGCAGCAGCACAAGGACAAGATCGACGACATCAAGGGCGTTCAGAACGAGATCGCCTGGGGCCACCAGATCCGCAGCTATGTGTTTATGCCCTACACGCTGGTCAAGGATACCCGCACCGGCTACGAGAACGGCAACGTGCAGGCGGTGATGGATGGCGACCTGGACGGGTTCATCTTTGCCTACCTCAAGGCGGCCTCCCGCGGAGAACTCAAGGACGATTGATCCTGCCGGGCGGCGTCGCCGCTCTGCGGCCGCGGCGTTGTTTGAGACGCAAAAAGTACAAAAATGGCATTTTCGCGCAGGAATCCTTGCCCGGCGGGCCAAAGCCGGCCGGATTCCTGCGCGTTTGCGTTTATTTATTCACACTTTGCCGGGTATACTGTTGTTTTATAGAAAAAGGAAGCACTTTGCGGGGGAGGATGAACCGATGAATGGAAAATTTCCGGCCTGGCGGCCGGGCAAAAAGAGGTCGGCCGCTCCGGCGGCGCCCATCCTGCCGGTGGTCAGCGCGGACCCGCGCCAGGGGCTTACCGAAGCGCAGGTACAGGAACGCCGGGCCGCCGGGCTGGAAAATCTGGCCGTCAGCACGCCCACCAAAACCGAAGCGCAGATCGTGCGGGAAAATATCTTTACCTTTTTCAATCTGGTTTTTGTGGTGCTGGCGCTCTGCCTGGCCATGGTCGGTTCTTTTGCCAACATGACGTTTCTGAGCGTCGTTGTCTGCAATACGGTGATCGGCATCTACCAGCAGATCCGCAGCAAGCGCACGATCGATAAGCTGACGCTGGTGTCGGCCCACAAGGTGCGCTGCGTGCGGGACGGCCGCACGGTGGAACTGCCCGCGCAGGCGCTTGTGCGGGACGATCTGGTGGAGTTTTCCGCCGGGGAACAGATTTGCGCGGACGCCGTCGTGCGCGAGGGTGCGCTGCAGGCCAACGAGGCGCTGATCACCGGCGAGGCGGACCCCATCGGCAAGGAGCCGGGGGACAGTCTGCGCTCGGGCAGTTTTGTGATGGCGGGGCGCGCGCTGGCGCAGCTGACCCATGTGGGGGCGGAATCGTACGCCAACCAGCTCACGCAGGAGGCAAAAACAAACGTCAAGGTGACAAAAAGCGAGATGATGCGAAGCCTGGACAATTTGATCCGGGTGATCGGCATCGCGCTGGTGCCGATGGGGGTCATCCTGTTTCTCAACCAGTACCGGGTGCTGCAGCTGGGTCTGCAGCCCTCGGTGAACGCAACGGTCGCGGCGCTGATCGGGATGATCCCGGAGGGGCTGTACCTGCTTACCAGCGTGGCGTTGGCCGTCAGCATGATCCGGCTGGCCCGCCGCCGCGTGCTGGCGCAGGACATGAACTGCATCGAGACGCTGGCCCGGGTGGATGTGCTTTGCGTGGATAAAACCGGCACCATCACCGAGGCCAGGATGGAGGCAGGGGCGCTGATCCCGCTGGCCGAGGCTGATTGGCCGCAGCCCCGGCTGGAGGAAATGCTGCGGGCCTTTTACGGCGATACCGAGCCGGACAACGACACCGCGCGGGCCATGACGGCGCGGTACGGCGGCAGCAGCGACTGGGTGCGGCAAAAAAACATCCCCTTCAACTCGGCCTACAAATGGAGCGCCGCCACCTTTGCGGGGCACGGCAGCTTTGTGGTGGGCGCGCCCGAATTTGTGCTGGGCAGCCGCTACGCGGAGTTGACCGCGCAGGTCGAGCCGTATCTGAGCAAGGGATACCGGGTGCTGCTGGCTGCCGCCTACGAGGGCGAGCCCGATCCCGCCGCGGGGCTGGATCCGCAGAAGGTGCGGCCGCTGGCGTTGCTGCCGGTATCCAACCGCATCCGCCCCGAGGCGCCCAAAACCTTCCGCTATTTTGCCGAGCAGGGAGTGGCGATCCGGGTCATCTCGGGGGATAACCCGGTGGCCGTCAGCGAGGTGGCGCGCCAGGCCGGGGTGGAAAACGCCCAAAAGTACGTGGATGCCACCACCCTGCGCACCGATGAGGAACTGGCCGAGGCCGCCGGGACTTATACGGTTTTTGGCCGCGTAACGCCGTCACAGAAGCGAAAACTGGTAAAGGCCATGCAGCAGGCCGGGCACACGGTTGCCATGACGGGCGACGGCGTGAACGATGTGCTGGCGCTTAAGGATGCCGACTGCGGCATTGCGATGGCCTCGGGCGCCCAGGCGGCCTCTCAGGTGGCCCAGCTGGTTCTGCTCAACTCGGATTTTTCGGGCCTGCCCGCCGTGGTAGCCGAGGGGCGCCGGGTCATCAACAACATTCAGCGCTCGGCCTCCCTGTTTCTGGTCAAGAATATTTTTTCATTTTTACTCAGTGCCATTTCGCTGTTCGTCACCATGCCCTACCCGCTGCAGCCGCTGCAGCTGACCCTGATCTCGGCCACCACCATCGGGATACCGGCGTTTTTCCTGGCGCTGGAACCCAATCATGAGCGGGTGAAGGGGCACTTTATTCTCAATGTGCTGCGCGCGGCTTTCCCCGGCGGGTTGACCAATCTGGCGCTGGTGCTGGGGGTGGAAGCGTTCGCCTATGCGTTCGGCTTTGGCAGCGCGGTGCTTTCCACCCTGGCGACCGGCGTGCTGCTCAGCGTGGGCCTGCTGGTGCTTTGGGGGCTGTGCAAGCCCTGGAGCCCACCGCACATCGCGCTGTGGGGCAGCATGGCGGTGCTTTCGGTGGCGGGGGCCGTTGCGCTTCGGCCGCTGCTGGGGCTGACCAGCCTGAACTTGCAGGGCGGCCTGGTGCTGGCTGTGTTTTTGGCGCTGAGCATCCCCACCATGGAACTGATGCTGCGTCTGTTTGAGGTGGGCGGCCAGCTGGTGAACCGCATCAGCCATGGGATGCGGATGCTGAACCCTGACTACCCCGACGCAGGGGAACCGACGGAGCCGCAGTAAAAGACACCGGGCTACGGCAATAACCGCGCGCTTTTGGGGCAGACTATCCCCAGGAGCAATCCACAGACCTGGCGCGACGGTCCCGCCACGGCAACACGCCCCCTGCTGCGTTGTCGCCCCTGGCGGGCGTCGGCTTGGGCGCGTGTCTAACCTTGCAGGGCGCGCCGCCGCGGTTTTCTTTGCCGCGTTCTTTCTGCGTCATGCGCTGGGGCTGTGCCTGCTCTGGGGCGGCGCCGCTGTGCGCGGCGCCGCCTGGTTCCGCAAAGGAACGGAAAGGGGACGGTGCAATGCGGGAAACCTCGTACAATGGCATCATCGGGGAGATGATGGTGCGCGCGCTGTGGGAGACCCAGAACGTGATCGACTGCATCCCGGACGAACTGTGGGAGCAGCCGTGCGGAGGCTCCCCGCTGTGGCAGCATGTGTACCATATGCTGCACGCGCTCGACCAGTGGTTTATCAACCCGCGCGACCAGGATTTTGTGGAGCCGCCCATCCATACGCCGCTGCTGCAGGACTTGGCGATCTACCCGGCCACCCGGCTTTCCCGGCGGGAAATCGACGAGTATTTTTACAGCATCAAGGCAAAGCTTTCGCTCTACCTGACCTCGCTGCACGACGAGGACCTTCTGCAGCGCCCCAACCGGTGCGAGTGGTCGCGCTTTACGCTGATTCTGTCCCAGTTTCGGCATTTGCAGACCCACCTTGGGATGATCATGGGGTTTATCATTCTGTCCACGGGGCTGTACCCCCGCACGCTGGATTTGGAGCAGGAAATTCCCAAAGGCCCCTATGATCCCTATCTGTGAAGGGCGCCTTGCCTGTAAAACCACACCGAAAGGCTGTTTTTATGAAAAAATACGCTTTTTTGCCCGCGCTTTTTCTCCTGCTGGCGGTTGTGCTGACCGGCTGCGCCAGGAGCATGGACGGATCGGGGCCGCCCGCCTGGCAGGGGACGCTGCCCGCCACCGGCGCGGAGGTCACCCTGCGCGGGGCCGCGGTGACGCAGACGGCCATGCCCCTGTGGAGCGCACAGCAGCAGCCGCTTTCCGATGCGGCCCTGACCCTGCTGGCCGATGCCAGGCCGACCGTGGAAATCGCCGGCGTGCCGGCCGACGCGGTCTCCCTTGCGTTTGCCACGCCGCAGGGGGCGGGGCGCATTTCCAACCCGGACGCAAACCCGGTGGAAAAGCTGGATTACCGGCGGCAGACGCCCGAAGAGGCCGATACGCTGCTGGCGCTGGATACCGTCTACGACTATCTGCTGACGGTTCAGACCGACAAGGGCACCGATTATCTTATCATCTGCTGCCAAAATCCCTGAGGCACGCCAAAGGCCGCGCCCTGTCCAAACGGACGGCGGCGCGGCCTTTGGCGTGCCTGCTCAGTTGTTTTTCGGCATCTGCTCCACATACACGCTGGTGGAGGGGAAGGCAAACGCGCAGCCGTCCCGCGCCATAATGTCCATCACGGCGTAATTGAGGCGGGTTTTCAGCGCGCGGAAGGGGACGATGTCGGTGGCGGTCACATAGCACTGGACGGCCACCGAAATGCTGGAATCCGCAAAGCAGGAAAGATTGACCTCCACGGTGTCCGGCAGCACCTCGGGATCGGCGCGCAGCGCCGCGGAAAGATCGTCCATCAGGGTGTGCAGCTGCGCGGGCGCGGCGCTGTAGGTAACGCCCAGTGTAAACGCCCAAAGGCGGCTGGTGCGGTTGGCAATGTTGGTGATTGCCTTGCTGCACACGGCCGAGTTTTCCATGCTGACCAGCGAGTTGTCGGTGGTGCGGATGCGGGTGGTGCGGAAGGAGATATCCTCCACGGTGCCGGAAACATCGCCCACCGTGATAAAATCCCCGATGCCGAAGGGCCGCTCCATCACCAGCGCCACCCCGGCCACCAGGTTGGACACGGTACTCTGTGCCGCCAGCGAGAGCGTCAGGCCGACCAGCCCGGCGCCGGTCACAAGGCCGTTGACGTTGAACCCAAGCTCGTTGAGGGCCGTGATGACGCCCAGCACCAAAATCAGGGCGCGGTAGAACTTTTCAAAAAAATGGAGCATCGTCTGGTTGCTTTCCAGATCCAGGCGGTTGCGCGCGCTGGAAAGTAGCAGCTTGCACAGGCTTGCCGAATTCCAAAGGCCCAGCGTCACCAGACCGATCAGCGCCAGGCGCAGCACCGAGGTGGACACCCGGTAGACGACGGGCAGGGTGCCGGTGGGCAGCGGGAAGGCGAACACCGCCAGATACCAGAACAGACAGCGGATCAAAAGCACAAACGGCTCCAGAAAGCCCGAAGTAAGGATATCCAGCCATTCGGGCGCATGGCGCACGGTCAGGCTGCGTATCTTTTGAGCGATGCGGCGGATGAAACGTGCGCCCAGCAGCCCGCATAAAACCAGGGCAATGCCCAGCAAAACGCGAAACACCGGTGCGACCGTATGGACCTGACCCAGCCAGGTAAAAAAGTCATTTTGCAAAGTCTGCATTGTCGGCGCCCTCCTGCCTATAGAAAAAGCAAATCGGTATAACAGCTATTGTAGCACAGAAGGTTGCTTTTTTCAAAAGATATGGTATACTAACCTATAGAAAGTCTGTTTCAGGGCGGGGTGTGATTCCCCACCGGCGGTATAGCCCGCGACCATCCGCTTTGCGGATGCTGATTTGGTGAAATTCCAAGGCCGACGGTATAGTCCGGATGAAAGAAACGGAAAAGCTGTCTTTGTCGCTTTTTCTGCGCCCTTTTGCTTTGCCGCAAAGGGGCGCATTTTTTTGCCGCAGGTTTTACGGGACAGTTCCTCCGCACACACCAGGGGCCGGCTTTCCAAAAATAGATAGGGGCAAAGCCCCCGGAGGTACTCTGTTATGCAAACCAAATCGTCCGTCCGCCTGCACAAACTCACCGTCACGGCCATGCTGTCCGCCGTGGCCACCGTGCTGATGTTCCTGGACTTCAGCGTTCCCTTCATGCCCGGCTTCATCAAGCTGGATGTGTCCGAGCTGCCCGCGCTGCTGGCCGCTTTTGCGCTGGGGCCGATACCCGGCGCCGCGGTCTGCCTGATCAAAAACCTGTTTAACCTGATCTTCCACGGCACCACCGGCGGCATCGGGGAGTTGTGCAACTTTTTGATCGGCGCGGCGCTGGTGGTGCCTGCGGGCATCATCTACCGGCGGCACCGCAATCGCCGCGGCGCGCTGATCGGCGCGGCCGTGGGCGCCGTCTGCATGGCGCTGCTCAGCGTGCCCATCAACTACTTTATCACCTACCCGATGTACGTCAATCTTTACGGGATGCCGCTGGACGCCATCATCGGGATGTACCAGGCCATCTTGCCCGGCATCAACGGCCTGCTGCCCTGCCTGCTTGTGTTCAACATGCCGTTCACCCTGCTCAAGGGCGCGCTGGATGCGCTGATCGCATTTTTGATCTACAAACCGCTTTCCCCGGTGCTGCACGGCAGAAAACACAGCTGAGAGGCGTTTTGGGCAAACCGCCCAAAGTGTACAAGCCCTTTTCGTTGACATTGCGCTGCCGCAATGGTAGTATGGGTACACAACAGAATAGCAACTTATCAAGAGCGGCTGAGGGAACAGGCCCTGTGAAGCCCGGCAACCTGCACGGAAGTGTAAGGTGCCAATTCCTGCGGGGAACCGAAAGATAAGCGTCTCGCGCGCGGGGCTCTTTCACGGAACCTTGCGTGCTTTTTATTTCCATCCCGGCAAGTTGCCTTTCTGATTGAATTTTTACCAGGAGGCAACTGTCATGTCCAAAACACTTTTCACATCCGAATCCGTCACCGAGGGGCATCCCGACAAAATCTGCGACCAGATTTCCGACGCGGTGCTGGACGCCATCCTTGCCAAGGATCCCGGCGCCCGCGTGGCCTGTGAGACGACCTGCTCCACCGGCCTTGTCCACATCATGGGCGAGATCACCACCAACTGCTATGTCGATATCCCGGGCATCGCGCGGGATGTCATCCGCGGCATCGGCTACGACCGCGCCAAGTATGGCTTTGACTGCGATACCTGCGGCGTCATCACCAACATCGACGGCCAAAGCCCCGATATCGCGCTGGGCACCAACGACAACGTTGCGGGTGCGGGCGATCAGGGCATGATGTTCGGCTATGCCTGCGACGAAACCAGGGAGCTGATGCCCCTGCCCATCAGCCTGGCCCACAAGCTGGCCAAGCGGCTGACCGAGGTGCGCAAGGGCGGCATCCTGCCCTACCTGCGTCCCGACGGAAAGAGCCAGGTGACCGTGGAATATGTGGACGGCAAGCCCACCCGCGTGGATGCCGTGGTCATCTCCAGCCAGCACAGCCCCGAGACCAGCATGGAGCAGCTGCACAAGGATATCATGGCAAAGGTCATCAAGGCCACCATCCCCGCCGAGCTGCTGGATGAGAACACCAAATACTACATCAACCCCACCGGCCGCTTTGTCGTGGGCGGCCCCCAGGGCGACTCCGGCCTGACCGGCCGCAAGATCATCGTCGATACCTACGGCGGCTATGCCCGCCACGGCGGCGGCGCTTTCTCTGGCAAGGACCCCTCCAAGGTCGATCGCTCGGCCGCCTACGCGGCGCGCTGGGTCGCCAAGAACGTTGTGGCCGCAGGGCTTGCCAAAAAGTGCGAGGTGGAGCTTGCCTACGCAATCGGCGTGGCCGAGCCTGTCTCGATCATGGTGGAAACCTTCGGCACCGGCACCGTGGAGAACGACAAGATCGAGGCCGCCGTGCGCAAGGTATTCGACCTTCGCCCGGCGGGCATCATCAAGGCGCTGGATCTGCGCCGCCCCATCTACCGCCAGCTGGCCGCCTACGGACACATGGGCCGCGAGGAGCTGGGCGTAAAGTGGGAGAACACCGACAGGGTGGCCGAGCTGCAGGCTGCGGTCGCCGCGCTGTAACCCTGCCGCGCCTGTTTACAATCTGACCTGTTGGGCGTTCGCGCCCGGCTGCCGTTTCGGCGCCGGGGCGGACGCCTTTTTTGCGCGGGCGGATTTGCCAAACGCGGCGGGATACGCTATAATAAAAACCGTATCTTGGGAGATTGTACCTCCCTGCGATCTGGGCGGGAAAGGAGGCGGCGGAATGGCACAGCCGGTGCAGACCGAACTGCAAAAGCTGGTGGGCGTGGTGGAACATGTGATCTATGAAAACCCCGACACCGGGTACACGGTGTTTGAGGTAAACTCCGGCGGCGCGGATGTTGTGGTGGCCGGGGTGGTGGGCAGCGTGGACAACGGAATGTCGGTGGTGGTGTACGGCCGGATGGGCAACCACCCCAGCTACGGCGAACAGTTCCGCGCCGAAACCTGCGAGGCCACCCTGCCGCAGGATACCGCCGCCACCTTGAGCTACCTTGCCAGCGGCGTGCTGCCCTACATCGGCCCGGCCACCGCCAAAAAGATGGTGGCGAAATTCGGCGAGGAAACGCTGAGCGTCATCGCCGATACCCCGCAGCGCCTGTGCGTGCTGAAGGGAATCACCGAGGAGAAGGCGCTGGCCATCTCGCGGGAGTTTCACCGGATGTACGGCGTGCGGGAGGTTGTCGCCTGGATGGCCAGGTTTGGGCTTTCGGCCCAGCTTGCCGTTACGGCCTACCGAACCTTTGGCCCGCATACCGTCGAGGCACTGACCGAAAATCCCTATCTTTTGTGCGGGGAACCGCTGCTTTTAAAATTCAGCCAGGTGGACGGCATCGCGGTGCAGCTGGCTTTTGAGCAGGGGGCGCATCTGCGTGTTACGGCGGGCATCCTGTATGTGCTGCGCCACAACACCAACAACGGGCACACCTGCCTCCCGCGCGAAAAACTGGTGGAGGCCACGGCCAAATTCATCCGGGTGGAGCCTGATACCGTGGCCCGGGAGCTGGAAGGGATGCTGGGCACCGGGGAACTGTGCGCCCGGCGAGCCGACGGGCAGGGCTATGTCTACCTGCCCGACCTTTTGCAGGCCGAGGAGGACATCGCGGCCCGCCTGGCCGAGCTGGCCCGCCACCCCGCCGAGGAACCAAAGAACCTGGAAAGCGACATCCGCGTGCTGGAATTTGCGCAGCAGGTGACCTATGCGCCCCTGCAGCGGGAGGCGATCCGGCTGGCGCTTTGCTCCCGCGTGATGGTGCTTACGGGCGGCCCCGGCACCGGCAAAACCACGACGGTCAACGCCATTTTGAGTTTGTACGAATCGATCTACGAGCGGGTGGCCCTTTGCGCGCCGACGGGCCGGGCCGCCAAGCGGCTGAGCGAGGTGACGGGGCACAAGGCCTCGACGATCCATCGCCTGCTGGAGGTGGATTACACCTCCGGCAGCGTCAAGTTCATCCACAACGAGAAAAATCTGCTCAAAATAGACGTTGTGATCCTGGACGAGATGAGCATGGTGGACGTCAAGCTGTTTCAATCTCTGCTGGCGGCTCTCAAGCACGGCTGCCGCATCATCATGGTGGGCGACGCCGACCAGCTGCCCAGCGTGGGGCCGGGCAATATTTTGGGCGAGCTGCTCCGCGCCGGGGTGCTGCCTACGGTTCGCCTGACAGAGATCTTCCGGCAGGCGCAAAAAAGCCTGATCGTCCAGAACGCCCACCGCATCGTGGACGGCCGGCTGCCGCAGCGCGGCGGCCGGGACGACGATTTCTTCATGATCGAATCGATGGGCCTGGCCTGCCAGCGGCTTGTCTGCGACCTTGTCACAACGCGGCTGCCCAAGACCTACGGGCTTGACCCGGTGCGGGACATTCAGATCCTTTGCCCCACCAAGCTGGGGCCTACCGGCAGCGTGGAGCTGAACCGCCGCTTGCAGGAGCTGCTGAACCCGCCCGCCCCCGGCAAGGCCCAGTTGGGCGGGGAAAACGGAAACCGCATCCTGCGCACGGGGGACAAGGTGATGCAGATCAAAAATGACTACGACATCCCCTATGAGCGGGACGGCGGAGAATCCGGCGTGGGCGCCTACAACGGCGATATGGGGGTCATTCTGGCCGTGGACGCCGAAAACCGCACGGTCACCGTCCAGATGGATGACCGGCGGCTGGTGTACACCGCCGACCAGCTGGCCGAGCTGGAACCTGCCTACGCGGTGACGGTTCACAAAAGCCAGGGCTCGGAGTTTCCGGCAGTCATCCTGCCGGTGGCCGATGTGCCTGCCCGGCTTTGTTACCGCAACCTGCTTTACACGGGCATCACCCGCGCGCGCAAGCTCTGCATTTTGGCGGGCAGCACCCGCACGGTGGGCAGCATGGTGGCCAACGTGCGGCAAAATATGCGGTACAGCGGCCTTTGCAGCTTGCTGCAGGATGCCTGCGCCGGCACGGGGGACGGCGAATGAGCCGCGGCGCACCGGTCAGGGCGCCGCGCGGCCCGCAGGCCGCCGTGGCCCTGCAGCGGATGGCGGCGCTGTTGTACCCGCGCCGCTGCCCGTTTTGCGGTGCGGTGTTGGGGGCGGACGCCGCCGAGGGGCTGGTCTGCCCTGACTGCGCGCCCCAGGCGGCAGCGCTTGAACACAGGCCGCCCCGCCTGCCCGCCACCGAACACGCGCTGGAGGCCATGACCGGCGCGGCAGGGGCATACTATTATGCGGGGATCGTCCGGCAGAGCATTTTGCGCTGCAAGGAGTACGGCAATCCGTGGCTGGCGCGGGAGCTGGCCGATCTGCTGGCCATCCGGGCGTTTGGCGCCTGGGCGGCGGATCGGCCCGGCGGGCAGCCGCTCTACCAGGCGGTGCCGGGCTTTGCACCGTACGATGTGATCGTGCCGGTGCCCGCGGGGCTGGGGCACACGCGGCGGGGGTTCAATCTGCCGGGACTGTTGGCCCGACGCCTGGGACGAATTTTGCATGTGCCTGCGGAGGAAAAGCTGCTGCTGCCCGCCCGCCGCACCAAACCCCAGAAAACGCTGGACGGCCCCGCCCGCTTCGCCAACCAGCGCGGGGCCTACCGGGTGGCGCCCGGCGCGGCGCTGGAGGGCAAGCGGGTACTGCTGGTGGACGATATCCTCACGACGGGGGCTACGGCCTCGGCCTGCGCGCTGGCCCTGATGGCGGGCGGCGCAGCCGGCGTGTTTGCCGTCTGCATTGCGGCGGATGAGGAATTGCCTGCCGGGCGGGCAGACAAAAAGCCTGGGGAAACAGAAAAAACCACTGCGCAGAACGGCGCGCCGAACAAACCGGCGCAGCGGGCAGCGGAAGAACAGGGGAGGACAGGAAAGTGAAGCAGCAGGATATCGGGATCGATCTGGGGACCACCTCGATCATCATCGCCACAGAGCAACAGGGGGTCGTGTTCAGCCAGCCCAGCGTGGTGGCCGTGGACGCCCGCAGCTCCACGATCTTGGCCGTCGGCAACGACGCGCTGAAGATGGTGGGGCGCTCGCCCTCCTATATCGAAATCATCCGCCCGCTGCGGGACGGCATCATCCAGGATTACCGGATGACGAACGAACTGATTATTCGCTTTGTCAACGAGGTCTGCCGCTCCCGCTTCATCAAGCCGCGCGTATCGGTCTGCGTGCCGGCGGCCATCACCGGCATCGAGGCCGACGCCGTGGTCGAATCCGTGATGCAGGCGGGCGCCCGGCAGGTGTTTCTGGTGGACGAGCCGGTGGCCGCCGCGCTGGGCGCGGGGCTGGATATCCGCCAGCCCCGGGGCTGCATGGTCATCGATATCGGCGGAGGCTCCACCGATATTGCGGTCATCAGCATGGGCGGCCGGGTGCGCGCCGCCAGCCTGCCGGTGGCGGGCAACGCTTTTGACAGCTGCATTGCCCAGTATATCCAGCAGACCCGCGAGCTTGCCATCGGCCCGCTGACCGCCGAAGCCCTTAAAAAGCAGGTGGCAAGCTGCGTGGAAAGCGACTTTGAGGGAATGATGGAGGTCAAGGGCCATTCCTGGGAGACGAATCTTCCGGCGCGCTGCTTTGTCTACACAAAGGACCTGTTTGTGCCGGTGCGTGAGCTGGTGGATCGCATTGCCGAGACGGCCCACAACGTCCTGCAAAGCACGCCGCCTGAGCTGGCCGCCGATATTGCCAAGAACGGCATTTTGCTGACGGGCGGCGGTTCAATGCTGCGCGGTCTGCCCGGATATCTGGCCGGGCAGCTCCATGTGCAGGTGGCGCTGGCGCCCGACCCCCTCAACTGCGTGGCCCGCGGCACGGCGGCCAGCCTTTCGCTGGGCAAATACCTGACCGCCGGTTTCCGTGATGCCACGCCGAAATCCTGGCGCCCCACCCTGTAAGGGCGGACGGCCCAAAACCCAAAAAGGCGGTAGATTATGCAAACACTCTGCATCACGGGGGCGGACGGCTTTTTGGGCAGCCGCGCCGCGGCCTATTATCAAACACGCTTTCGGGTGCTGCCCCTCGGTCATGCCGCGCTCGATATCACCGATGCGGCGGCCGTGCGGAGGTATCTGGCGGCGGAGCGCCCGGATTTTCTGCTTCACTGCGCCGCCGTCTCGGACACCGGCGAGGCCGAGCGGGAGCCCGTGCGCTCACGGTCGGTCAATGTGGCGGGCACGGTCAACCTGGCGGCGGCCTGCGCAGCCACCGGCACAGGGCTTGTGTATATGAGTTCCGACCAGGTGTATAACGGCTGCCGCCGTTCCGGCCCCCTGGGGGAGGACGAGCCGCTGAACCCGCAATCGGTCTACGCGGCGGAAAAATGGGAGGCGGAGAGGAAGGTGGCCGCGCTGCTGCCCGCAGCGGTGGGGCTGCGGCTGACCTGGCTGTACGACCTGCCGGGCAGCGGCTACAGGATGAACCGCAATCTGGTCGTCAACCTGCTGGCGGCATCGCGGGAAAACCGCCCGCTGACCGCCGCCGTGCGCGATTTCCGGGGCGTGACCGACGTTTGGGCGGTCGTGGAGAGGCTTGCCGACTGTTTTTCGCTGCCGGGCGGCGTTTACAACTTTGGCAGCGGCTGCGCAGTCAACAGTTTTGCGCTGTTTTGCGGGGCGGCCCGGCTGCTGGGCGCAGACCCCGCGCCGGTGCGCCCGGACACAGGCCGTTACCCGGATTTTGCCCGCAATCTTTCGATGGACTGCCAAAAACTGGCGGCGCAGGGCATCACCTTTCCGGCGTCGCTGCCGGGGCTTGCGGCGGCGCTGGCCCGCGGTGCGCATGAATAAATATGCAAAAATAATAAAATTGACGCTCAAAAACTGCATAAACGGCGGTCGGGCCTATTGCCCCGCCGCCCAAACGCGCGTATAATAAAAACCGTCCGGAAATTTGGTTCCGGCGGAGGGATGAGGGAGGACGTATGACGAAAAAAATGCCGTTTATCACGCTGGCGCAGGCACAGCACATCGTGGCCGATGTGCCCACGCCGTTCCATCTGTACGACGAAAAGGGAATCCGGGAGAACGCCCGGCGGGTCAACCGGGCCTTTGGCTGGAACAAGGGCTTTAAGGAGTATTTCGCCGTCAAGGCCACGCCAAACCCTTATCTTCTCTCGATTTTGCGGGAGGAAGGCTGCGGGGTGGACTGCTCCAGCTACACCGAGCTGATGCTGGCGGAGGCCTGCGGCTTTGCGGGGCCGGAGATCATGTTTTCCTCCAACGATACCCCGGCGGAGGATATGCAAAAGGCCTACGACCTGAACGCTTACATCAATCTGGACGATTTGACCCATGTGGATTTTCTGGAGAGGGTGGCGGGCATCCCGGAGACGGTCTGCTGCCGCTACAATCCGGGCGGAACGTTCGATCTGGGCAACGGCATCATGGACAACCCCGGCGACGCCAAGTACGGCATGACCGAGGAGCAGATGGCCGAGGCCTTCACAAAGCTGATGGCAAAGGGCGCCCGCAGGCTGGGCATCCACGCTTTTTTGGCCAGCAACACGGTTACCGACGGCTATTACCCCGAACTGGCTGGCATTCTGTTTGCGCTGGCCGTCCGGCTGCATCGGCGCACGGGCGCAGGGATCGCGTTTATCAATCTTTCGGGCGGCGTGGGCGTGCCTTACAAGCCGGGCCAGCGCCAGAACGACATTGAGGCCATCGGGGAGGGCGTCCGCAAAAAATTTGAGGAGATCCTGGTGCCCGCGGGCCTTGGCGAAACGGCTCTGTTTACCGAGATGGGCCGCTTTATGCTTGCCCCCTACGGCTGCCTGGTGACGACCGCGCTCCATGAAAAGCACATTTACAAGGAGTACATCGGGGTGGACGCCTGCGCGGCCAATCTGATGCGCCCGGCCATGTATGGCAGCTACCACCACATTACGGTGCTGGGCAAAGAAAACGCCCCCGAGGATCACGTCTACGATGTGACCGGCGGGCTGTGTGAAAACAACGACAAATTTGCAATCGACCGCCCGCTGCCCCGCATCGACCGGGGCGACCTTCTGGTCATCCATGATACCGGGGCGCACGGTTTTTCGATGGGCTACAATTACAACGGCAAGCTGCGCAGCGCCGAGGTGCTGCTGCGGGAGGACGGTTCCCATCAGCTGATCCGCCGCGCCGAGACGCCCGCCGATTACTTTGCCACCTTTGATTTTTCACCTTACTACGCCAAACTCGGGCTGTAACAGGGCGCCCGGCGTTGCGCCGTGGTCAGGCAGGGGGCAGAAAACCAAAAACCCTTGAAAGGCGAAACAAAAAGAAATAAAGACAGATAAACGGCAGGCCGCCGTCCCTCCTTGACAGGGGGGGACGGCGGCCTGCCGTTTGAAATGCGTAAAGCTGTGCGCGGCGGAAAGCGACAAGGCTCCGCACAAAAAATTACGCCTGCGCGGCCTCGATAAAGCCGCCGCCCAGCACAAAGCCGCCCCGGTAGAACACCGCGCTCTGACCCGGCGCAGGCGCCCGCACCGGCTCAGGGAAGGCCACGGTGCGCGCGCCGTCGAAAACGCACGCGACGGGCCTGGCCGCGCTGCGGACCTTGACCTGGTAGTCCCCGGCGGGCAGCGGCTTGCCGTCCGGCGTGGCGATGCCGCAAAGGGTGATTGCGCGGGAAAACTCGCCGCCGCTCTCTGCCAGCAGCACGTTGCCGTTCTCGGCGATGGCCTTGACGAACAGCGGCCGGCCTGCCGCAATGCCCAGCCCCTTGCGCTGGCCCACCGTGTAGTGGGCCACCCCGGCGTGGGGGCCAAGATCCTCGCCGTCCGGGCCGATGAAATGACCGGGCTTGTCGGCCAGGCCGCGCGCCGCGATAAAGCCCGCATAGTCTCCGTCCGGGATGAAGCAGATTTCCATGGAATCGGGCGCATCGGCGCAGGGCAGGGCGATATCGTGCGCGATTTCCCGCACATCGTCCTTGGAAAAGGCGCCCAGCGGCAAAACCAGCCGGGACAAAATCGACTGATCGAGACGGTAGAGCATATAGCTTTGATCGCGCTCGGCGCTCTGCGCCCGGCAAAGGCGGCAGACGCCGTCCTTGCAGCGCTCTACCTGCGCGTAGTGGCCGGTGGCCAGATAGCGGAAGCCCAGCGCATCGGCCTGATCGGCCAGCAGCCGGAACTTGACCGCGGGGTTGCACAGGACGCACGGGTTGGGGGTGACGCCGCGGCAGTAGCTCTCGCAGAAGGGGGAGACGACCTCCCGCTCAAACAGCGCGGCGGCATCGATCTCATGCAGGGTGATGCCCAGCGCCCGCGCGCAATCCCGCGCGGCGGCCACGGCTGCATCGTGCGCCGGGGAAAAGCGGACGACCGCCCCCTGCACATAAAAGCCCTGCTCCTGCAGGATGCGAACCGTAACGCTGGAATCCACGCCCCCGCTCAGCCCTACCAGCACCTTGTCCTGCTCCTCAAAGGTATTGAATCCGGTTGTGTAGTCCACCATCTTTACGTCCTCCCGTATCGTTTTGCGGCCCGGCCTTACGCCTGACGCCCGCCGTATTTTTTGCTTTGCTCCACGGCCAGGCGGTCGCACCGTTCGTTCTCCGGATGGCCGGCATGGCCCTTGAGCCAGTGGTAGTGGATCGTGTGCTTTTCACTTTCAGTCAAAAGTTCGGCCCACAGGTCGGCGTTGAGGGCGGGGGTTTTATCAGCCTTGCGCCAGCCCCGCGCCCGCCAGCCCTTGGCCCAGCCCTTTTCCAGCCCGTTGATGACGTACTGGCTGTCGCTGTACAGCTCGATCGCGCACGGCTCCTTGAGCTGCTGCAAAGCACGCAGAAGGGCGCTCAGTTCCATGCGGTTGTTGGTCGTCTCCCGCTCGCCGCCCGAAAGTTCCTTCTCAAATACCTTGTCCGCGGTGCGAAACCGCAAAACGGCGCCCCAGCCGCCGGGGCCGGGGTTTCCGCTGCACGCGCCGTCGGTGTAAATTTCGATCTGTTTCATTGTGTATGGCCGCTCCTGTTTTTTCGTATACTACCCTGTATTATACGCCGTTTTCAGCGCCCCGGCAACCGTGCGGCGCAAAATGCCCGGCAAAAAAGGCGTCCGGCGCGGCCGGCGGATTGGAAAAGGGCACATTTGTCCATCCTGTACCGGGCGCCGCGTTTGACAAGCCCCGCGCCGCGCTATATAATAGCCTTACCTGCAATGACGTGTTTTGACGCTTCGGGCCCAGCCGCGTTTAAGGGGGCGCTGTTTATTGGATGCGCCGCTGACAAACGGGCCTTTCGCGCCCAACCCCAAAATAACGGAACAAAGCGGATTTCCCGCTGCGCGATACCCTGCTACGAGATGCCGGTGGGCAGGCCACAAAGAAAAAGAACGGTTCGGCGGTATGAATCTTCGCCATCCGCGTGCTGCTTGTGCCATGCCCCGGCAAGAAACAAAAACCACGACAAAGGTCGGCATTGCCCAAAAAGGGTTTGCCGGCTTTGTCGAACCATATCTGGAGGTATGCATGGAAGACTTGACAGAAAAGACCCTGACCGCAGACACCGCATCCGATACGGCACGCGCCGCTTCGCCTGCCGCCCCGTCCGAGGGCCAGCCCAAAAAGCGGCCCCCGCGCCGTCGCCCCGCCCGTCCCGCGCAGCCCCGCGCCAACGCGAGCCAGCCGGGCGGACAAAATCCCCCGGCAGCACAGAACCAGCCGGGCAGCCAGAACGGTCAAAACGCGCCGCGCGCTGCGCAACCCCCCCGCCCCAGAAACCAGAACGGTCAGAACGGGCAAAACAACCGCCCTGCGCAAAACGGCCAGAACGCGCAGAACCCGCAAAACAGCCAGCAGAAGCAGGCGGCGCCCCGCAGCGGTCAGCGGCGTCCCGGCCGGCAGCCGCAGCGCGGCAAGCCCGCGGCAGGCCCGGCGCAGCCCGCCGTGCTGACGGGTACGCTGGCCCCCCGCCCGCAGAATGCCCCGGCGCCGGCCGCACAACAGCCGTTCGGCGGCCAACCCAACGGACAGCGGCGCAAAAACCGCAACGATGCCGATGTTCCGGCCGTTCCCATGCACATCTGCCCGCTGGGCGGCCTTGGCGAGGTGGGCAAAAACATCACCCTGTATGAGTGCCAGGGCGATATGATCCTGGTGGACTGCGGCGTTGTGTTCCCGGATTCCGATATGTTCGGCGTCGATCTCGTCATCCCGGATTTCACCTATGTGCTGGAAAACCGCGACCGCATCAAGGGCGTGCTGATTACCCACGGCCATGAGGATCACATCGGCAGCCTGCCGTATCTGCTCAAGCAGTTTGGCGATCTGCCCATCTACGCGGCGCGGCTTACCATCGGCCTGATCAAGAATAAGCTTGAGGAACACGGGCTGGCCAACAGCACCAAATTCATCGAGATCCGGCCCCGCCAGAAGATCCGGCTGGGCTGCTTCAGCGTGGAGCCCATCCACGTCAACCACTCGATCCCCGACGCGCTGGCCTTTGCCATCGAGTGCCCGGCGGGCGTCGTCATCCACACCGGCGACTATAAGATCGATTACACCCCCCTCTCGGGCGACGCCGTGACCGATCTGGCCACGATCGCCGAGTACGGCCGCCGCGGCGTGCTGGCCCTGCTGTCCGATTCCACCAACGCCGAGCGCCCCGGCTTCACGGCAACCGAGCAGACGGTGGCCGAGGGGGTGCGCGGGCTGTTTGCGCGGGCCCGCAACAAACGGATCATCGTGGCGACCTTCGCCTCCAACATCTACCGCGTGCAGCAGATCATCGATCTTGCCATCGAAAGCGGCCGCAAGGTGGCCGTTTCGGGCCGGAGCATGGTTTCCAACACCGAGATGGCACGCGAGCTGGGGTACCTCCATGTGCCGGACAACGTGCTGGTCGACATCGAGCAGATCAACAAGTATCCGCCCGAGAAAATCGTCCTGATCACCACCGGCAGCCAGGGCGAGCCGCTATCGGCCCTGTCCCGCATGGCGCAGGCCAGCCATCGCAACGTTAAGGTAGGCCCCGGCGATTTCATTATCATCAGCGCGCGGCCCATCCCCGGCAACGAAAAGACCGTCACCAAGGTGGTCAACGGCCTTCTGGCGCTGGGCGCGGAGGTCATCTATGAAAATATGTACGACACCCATGTTTCCGGCCACGCCTGCCAGGAGGAGGAAAAGCTGATCCTGACGCTTGTCCATCCGCAGTATTTCCTGCCTGTACACGGCGAGTTCAAGCAGCTCAAGCGCCACGCCGAGACGGCGGCCCATCTGGGCTACATCCCCCGGCAGAACATCTATATCTCGGAGAACGGCCAGAACATCCGCCTTTCCCGCGATGAGCTGACGCTGGAAAGCGTTGTGCCCGCGGGCGCCGTCATGGTGGACGGCCTTGGCGTGGGCGATGTGGGCAACGTGGTTCTGCGCGACCGCCACCATCTCTCCGAGGACGGCATCATCATCATCACCGCGGCGGTGGACCGGCAGACCGGGCAGGTTCTTTCGGGGCCGGATCTTGTCTCGCGCGGGTTCGTGTATGTGCGGGAGAGCGAGGAGCTTATGGACGGCGCCCGCGTTCAGGTGGAGATGGCGCTGGACCGCAGCCTGGCCGACAATATGCACGACTGGAACAGCGTCAAGACCCGGGTGCGGGAGGCTCTTTCAAGCTACATCTACCGCAAGACCAAGCGCAGCCCGATGATTTTGCCGATCCTGCTGGAAGTGTAAACGCGCGCCGCCGCGAAAGGAAAAGGGTATGAAACGCAACCGCTACAATCTGGGGATATGCGCCGCGCTGGTGCTGCTGGTGCTGGCCTGCCTTGGGCTGGCCGTGCCGGTGGCGCTGTGGGCGCCGCGCTGGCTGGCGCTGCCCGCGCTGGCGGTTGCGGCGGCGCTGGCCGCCATGCTGGTCAATATCCGGCAGTTCCGCCGTTTTTTGCACCGGCAGCTCTGCGGCGATGTGTTTGCGGGCAGCAAGGTCCAGTTTTCGCTGGCCGGGCTGCCCACCCCCGCGCTCCTTCTTTCCGACGGCACGATTCTGTGGTATAATAAGGCGTTCCGGGAGCAGGTGCTGGGCGGCGCCGACCGCGATATGGCGGCGGTGTCCGGCGTGCTGCCGGGGCTGGATCTTGCCGTGTGCGCCCGCGCCCACGGGCAGGATCTGCTGGCCGGGGACAGCCGCTTTACGGCCTACGCCAGCCCCAGCCAGGGCAAGGACGGCGCCGCCATCGTTTACCTGATCGACGACACCTACTACAAGGACACGCTGGACGAGTACACGGCCAGCCGCCCCGCTTATCTGGTGATCGTGATCGACAGCTACGATGAACTGTTCAACGATATGAAGGATTCCCAGCAGTCGCACGAGCTGGAATCGGTCAACAGTCTGCTGGAAGAATTTATTGGCAGAACCAGCGGCTTTTTGCGCCGTGTGGCCAACAACCGCTACATTGCGGTGGTGGAGGAACGGGATATCCGCGCCATGCGCAAGGAACGCTTTCCGATCCTTGACAAGGTGCGGGCGCTTCATCCCGGCGGCTCGCTGACCCTTTCCATTGGCGTGGGGCACGGCGGCAAAACGCTGCGCGAATGCCAGGAGATGGCCCGCGAAAGCATTGATATCGCGCTGGGGCGCGGCGGCGACCAGGCCGCCATCAAGACGGTGGACGGGTTTGAGTTTTACGGCGGCGTGTCCCACGGGGTGGAAAAACGCAGCCATGTGCGCAGCCGAATCATCGCCTATGCGCTGGCCGATCTGATCCGCGGCAGCGACAGCGTGCTGATCATGGGCCACAGGATGACCGATCTGGACGCCATCGGCTCGGCCATCGGCATTCTGCGCATCTGCAAGATGTGCGGCGTGCCCTCGGTCATCGCCGTACACGGCAAAGCCACGCTGGCCGCCCAGCTGATCGATGCCTTTGTGCAGGCGGGGGAGGGGCACAATTTCATCGAGCCGGAGGAGACGCTTCGGCTGATCACCCCCAAGACCCTGCTGATCGTGACCGATACCTACCAGAAGCGTCTGCTGGAAAGCCCGCAGATCTACGAAAAATGCAAGCGGGTGGTCGTGATCGACCATCACCGGATGGCGGTCGGCCATATCGACGACCCGGTTTTGCTGTACCATGAGCCGTATGCGTCCAGCGCCAGCGAGCTGGTGTGCGAGCTGCTCCAGTTCCTGCCTGCCGAGAACAACATCACCCCGCTGGAAGCGCAGGCGCTGCTGGCCGGCATTATGCTGGACACCCGCAGCTTTGCCCTCCATGTGGGGGTGCGCACCTTTGAGGCGGCGGCCTGGCTGCGCAGCCGGGGCGCCCAGACGGCGGATACCAAGCTGCTGTTCAACACCTCCAAGGAGGAATACGAGGCCCGCGCCCACATCGTGGAGAGCGCCTACATCTACAAGGGCTGCGCGATCGCCGTGTCCGACGATATCGGCCCCGGCATGAACGTGGTGCTGCCCATGGCGGCCAACGATCTGCTGACCATCAACGGGGTGGACGCCAGCTTTGTGGCCGTGGCCAAAAGCGGCGGCGTCAACATCTCGGCCCGCAGTATGGGGGCGCTCAACGTGCAGGTGATTCTGGAGCCGATGGGCGGAGGGGGGCATCTGACGATGGCGGGCGCCCAGCTGCAGGACTGCACCAAGGAGGACGCCGAGCGCCGCATCAAGGCGGAAATCGACCGTTACCGCGCCAACCAGAACGCGCAAAACGATAAAAACTTGCTGCAAGCCGCAGCACAGGGGAGGTAACCTACCATGAAAGTGATTTTAAAGCAGGACATCAAAACGATCGGCAAAAAGGACGAGATTCACGAGGTTTCGGACGGATATGCCCGCAACTATCTGTTCCCGCGCGGGCTGGCCGCCGAGGCCGACGCCACCGCACTGAACGTGGCCCGCACCAAGAGCGACGCCAAGGCCCATCATGAGGCTGAGGCGCTGGCCGCCGCGCAGGCGCTGGCCGCAAAGGTCAAGGGCCAGACCGTCACGGTGTCCGTCAAGGGCGGCGCGTCCGGCAAGCTGTACGGCAAGGTGACAGGGAAAGATGTAGCCGAGGCGCTGTCTAAAAAAATCGGCGCCGAGATCGATAAGAAAAAGGTCGAGATGCCCGCCTCCATCAAGGAGTTCGGTAGCTATGACGCCGCCGTCAAGCTCTATGCGGGCGTGACGGCGTCCTTCACGGTCAAGGTGGAGGAACTGCCCCTTTGAGAGGAACCGGCGGCAAGGATACGCGGAGGGAAGGAGGACGCCCTGTGGCCAAAGCAACCGAACTAAGCCTTTCCAGCCTGGGCATCCCCATGCCCTACAATATGCAGGCCGAGCAGAGCGTGCTGGGCGCGGCCCTGATGGACGATACGGTGCTGACCCGGCTGATCACCGAGCTGGAAGCCGAAATGTTCTACTCCCAGCAGAACCGCGCGGTCTTTGAACAGATGGCGCGGCTTTTCGGCGATAACGAGGCCGTCGATATCGTCACGCTGGTGGACGCACTGGCCAAATCGGAGGCGTTTCAGGGCGCTGACGACGCCAAAGTATACATTGCCCGCGTGGCCGAGACGGTGCCCGCCATCAGCAATGTGGATTCCTACATCAAGATTGTCAAGGAAAAGTACCAGGCCCGCTGCGTGATCGAAGCGGCCCGGAAAATTCTGGAACAAAGCACCGAGGAAACCGACGCCGACCTTTTGCTGGAAAGCGCCGAACAGCAGATCTACGATATCCGCAGCGGCCGCAAGCAGTCCAGCGTGCGCACTTTGCAGGAGTCGATCCTGGACGTGATCGATACCCTGCAAAAGCTCAGCGGGCCCAACCGCGGCCAGTACGCCGGCATCCCGACCGGGTTTACCTACCTGGATTCGCTGCTGACCGGCCTTGGCCGCTCCGACCTTGTGATTCTGGCGGCCCGCCCCGGCATGGGCAAGACCAGCTTTGCGCTGAACATCGCCACCAACGTGGCCCGCACCCAAAAGGTGCCCACCATCGTGTTCAGCCTGGAAATGACCTGCGAGCAGCTGACAGACCGCATCCTGTCCAGCACGGCGGGCATCGACAGCCAGACCTTCCGCACCGGCAACATGAACGATTCCGACTGGAACGATCTGGCCGGGGCCAGCAGCCTTTTGTACAAGGCGCCCATCTATATGGACGATACCTCGGGCATCACGGTGGCCGAAATGAAAGCCAAGATCCGCCAGATCGACCAGGATCCCCAGAAGGACCCGATCGGGCTGGTGGTCATCGATTATCTGCAGCTGATGCAGTCCAACAAGCGGACCGAGAGCCGCGTGCAGGAGATCAGCGAGATTACCCGGAATCTGAAAATCATGGCCAAGGAGCTGAACGTGCCGGTCATCGCGCTTTCCCAGCTTTCCCGTGCCGCCGAAAAGACCAGCGGACGGTCGGATCACCGGCCTCAGCTTTCGGACCTTCGGGATTCGGGCTCCATCGAGCAGGACGCCGACGTTGTGCTGTTTTTGTATCGCGCGGCCTACTACAACAACCAAAACGAGGAGAGCCAGCAGGCCGACGAGAATGTGGCCGAGTGCATTGTGGCCAAAAACCGCCACGGTGAAACCAGCACGGTGCAGCTTGGCTGGGACGGCGCCCACACCCGCTTTATGAACCTGGATTACAGCCATGGCGATTTCAACTGACGGCGAGCCCCGCCGGCCGGCCGAGGATACGGCGGCCGGTGCGCGGGATCAACTGGAACAAAAGCTGCTGGCCTACTGCCGGCGGCAGGGGCTTTTTAAGCCCGGCGACAGGGTCATTGCGGCCTGCTCCGGCGGAGCAGACTCGATGGCCCTGCTGTTGTTTCTTCTGCGTTGGCGCAAAGCCCTGCAAATCGAGGTGCTGGCCGCGCATGTGGATCACGGCATCCGGGGGCAGGCCGCCCACGACGACGCTGCTTTCGTGGCGGATTTCTGTCAAAAAAACGGCGTGGAATTTTTTCTGTTCGACGCCGTGCGGGAGGGCATCGCCGTTCCGCCCGTGCCGGGCGAGGACTGGGCGCGCCGCCTGCGGTACGGCTGGTTTGACGTACTGGCCGCGCGGGAGGAAGCCCGCATCGCCACCGCGCACACCCTCTCCGATCAGGCCGAAACGCTGCTGTTTCGCCTTGCACGGGGCACCGGCCTGCACGGGATGGCGGGCATCCCCGCTGTGCGGGGGCCGTACGCCCGCCCGCTGCTCTGCCTGACCCGCGCCGAGACCGAGGCATACTGCGCCGCGCTTGGGCAAAGCTATGTGCAGGACGAGACGAATGCCTGCGACACCTATGCCCGCAACCGCATCCGGCACGAGGCCATTCCCGCTTTGCGGTATGCCAACCCGGCCGCCGAGCAGTCGATCGGCCGCTTTTGCGCCCAAATGCGGGAACTGGACGAGTGGTTTGCCAAGCAGGCCGCCATCCTTTTGCGTGCCGCGCAGGAGGGGGACGGCTACGCGCTGGATATCCTGCGCGAGGCGGACGGCCCCGTGCTGAAAACCGCTCTCCACAGCCTGGTGTCCGCGGTGCGGGACGCTGAGGAAAAATACGTCAACCTGCTGCGGTTTCTGGTGCTGCGGGGGGAGGGCGCTTTGCAGCTTACCGATGCCGTGACCTACAAGGCAAAGGACGGGCGGCTGTTCTGCGTGACGGCGCCCGGCGCAATGCCACCGCCCGCCCCGCCCCAGCCCTTTGCGCCGGGCGTTTACGCGCTGCCCGGCGGCTTTACAATCGAGGCGCGGCTGGAAAATTATGAAGAATTTCTAAAATATGCGTCATTTTCAAAAAAAGACTTAACCTCACGGGCGGATTATGCTAAAATACAGAAGAATATCGTACTGCGCACCCGTCAACCCGGCGATTTCTTCCGCCCGGCGGGGCGGAGTCTGTCCAAAACACTGAAAAAACTGCTGAACGAGGACGCGGTTCCCCCGGAAACACGGGGCAGCCTGCCGCTGCTGGCACAGGGCAGCGAGGTTCTCTGGCTGTGGGGCTACGGTTTTGCGGACGGCCTTGCCCCCGACGAGCATACCCGGCAGGTGCTGGTACTTACGACAACACAAGCATCGAAGGAGAGCTGAACCCTTATGTATGATATGAATCAGGACATCGACCACATTCTGGTGTCGCCCGAACAGCTCAAAACCCGCATTGCAGCGCTTGGCGCCGAGATCAGCCGTGATTACGAAGGCCGTGATCTGCTGCTGGTCTCCATCCTCAAGGGATCCGTCGTCTTTATGGCGGATCTGATGCGGGCCATCACCGTGCCCTGCGCCATCGATTTCATGGTCGTTTCCAGCTACGGCGGCGCCAACACCGCCACCACGGGCCTTGTCAAGATCGTCAAGGATCTCGACCAGGATCTTACCGGCAAGGATGTGCTGATCGTGGAGGATATTCTTGATACCGGCGTCACCCTGTCTCACCTTGTGCCCATGCTCAAGATGCGCAACCCTCGCAGCGTAAAAATCTGCACCGTGCTGGATAAGCCCAGCCGCCGCAAGACCGAGATCGAACCCGATTACGAGGGCTTTGAGGTGCCCGATGAGTTTGTGGTCGGCTACGGGCTTGACTTTGACGAAAAATACCGCAATCTGCCCTATGTGGGCGTACTGAAACCCGAAGTGTATTCCAACTAAATTGAACCCCGCCAACGGGGAAGACTGGGAGTTGATTTTTTGCAGCACAAACCTCGTATCAATGGCTTTTTGATCGCCGCCGTCCTGGTGCTTGCGCTGGTGATGGTGACGGTGTATTCCAGCATGTCCGGCAACACCCGCAGCACGATGGCCTACTCGGACGTGATGGCGTATTTTGCCGGAAACCAGGTCACCGCTTACGACCTTGACCTCAATACCGGCGTGATTCAGCTCAGCCTCAAGGAAGGGGACAAGGCCCTGCCCCAAAACGCGCAGAATGCCGAGACCTCGGGCCTTCTGGCCGAGCTTTCGGGCGGCAATGCCGAGGAGTACGGCCCCCGCAACGGCGGCACGGTCCTTGTCACCTACAAAATTCCCTACATTCAGCTGTTTCTGGATGATGTGGAGCCGTATGTGGCCGCCTACAACGCGGCAAACCCCACCGCGCCCATGTATCGGGATATGCAGCCCGTCAAAACCTCCATCCCCTGGCTGGAGGTCATCTTCTACCTGGCCATGCTGGGCGGGCTGGGCTTCCTGTTCGTCTCCATGTTCCGCAGCGGGGCGGGCGGCGGCAACATTATGAACGTGGGCCGCGCCAAGGTCAAGGATCAGCAGGAGAGCCAGCGCAAGGCCACCTTTGCCGATGTGGCCGGCGCCGATGAGGAGAAGGCCGAACTGCAGGAAGTGGTCGATTTCCTCAAATCGCCCAACAAATTTAATTCTTTGGGCGCCCGCATCCCCCACGGCGTTCTGCTCGTGGGCCCTCCGGGCACCGGCAAAACCCTGCTGGCCCGCGCCTGCGCGGGCGAGGCGGGGGTGCCGTTCTATGCCATTTCCGGCTCCGACTTTGTCGAGATGTATGTTGGCGTAGGCGCGTCCCGCGTACGCGATTTGTTTGAGAAGGCCAAAAAGACGATGCCCAGCATCATCTTCATCGACGAGATCGATGCCGTGGGCCGCCAGCGCGGCGCCGGTCTGGGCGGCGGCCACGACGAGCGGGAGCAAACCCTCAACCAGCTGCTTGTCGAGATGGACGGCTTTGACGCCAACGACGGCGTCATCGTGATGGCCGCCACCAACCGCGCGGATATTTTGGATAAGGCGCTTCTTCGCCCCGGCCGTTTTGACCGCCAGGTGTATGTGGGCCTGCCCGATGTGAAGGGCCGCGAGGAAATCCTGAAGGTTCATACCCGCAACAAACCAATCGGGCCGGATGTCAGCCTTAAAACGATCGCCCAGTCCACGGCCGGGTTCTCGGGCGCGGACTTGGAAAACCTTGTCAATGAGGCCGCGCTGCTGGCCGCCCGCAAGGGCAAAAAGGCCATCACCGAGCCTGAGATCGAGGAGGCCTCCATCAAGGTGGTGGCCGGCCCCGAGAAAAAGAGCCGCGTGGTGACCGAGAAGGAAAAGAAGCTGACTGCCTTTCATGAGGCTGGTCACGCCATCACGGGGTATTTCTGCAAGACGCACGACCCTGTGCATCAGATCAGCATCATCCCGCGCGGCGCGGCAGGCGGCTACACGATGTATCTGCCCGAGAAGGAACCCAGTTATGTGACCAAAACCGCCATGAGCGAGAGCATCGTCAGCCTGCTGGGCGGCCGCGTGGCCGAACAGCTGGTGCTGGAGGATATCTCCACCGGCGCGTCCAGTGATTTGCAGCGCGCCACCGATACGGCCCGCGCCATGGTCACCCGCTATGGTTTCTCCGACCGGCTTGGCCCCGTTGTGTACGGCACCGACCCGGGAGAGACCTTCCTGGGCCGCGATTTTGGGCAGGGGAAGGGCTACTCCGAGAACATCGCCTCCGAGATCGACAACGAGATCCGGGATATTGTGGACGAAGCCTACGAGACGGCCCGCCGTATTTTGAACGAGCATATGGATAAGCTGCATCTGGTTGCCGCTGCGCTGATGGAGCGGGAAAAGATCAGCGGCGAGGAGTTCCGCACTTTGATGGAGGGCGGCACGTTGCCTCCGTTTGTGTGGGGCGACGAGTCCACCCGCAAAAACGGAACGCCCGCTTCGGCGGTGCAGGATGCGGATGCGGCGCAGCCCGCACCGGAACAGGGCTTGCAGGGCGGTGCGGCCGATGCAAAAATGCCCGCGGAGCCTTCACCCGCCTGCGAAAACCGGGAAGAAACGCCCGGGTCCGAGGATGCACGGCCGGAGGCGGCGCCAACCGATACCCCGACGTCGTTCGATGCGGATAAGAACCAACAGAAGTAAGGTGGAGTTGTCATGGAACAGAATTTCTCTTTGATGGCACAGTCCCGCGCCAATTACTATACGGCGGGCAGCCCGGTACAGTTTGTGCGGGTGGAGCTGCTGAAAGGAGACGCCACCGGCGAGGTGGCTGTCTGCCTGACCTTTAAGAACGTGGGCACCGAGCCGTTGACCGGGCTGGTTATTCACTTTAAATGCAAGGATCCTGCCGGCCAGGTGTTGTGCGAGGACGATTTTTACTATGAGCAGCTCAACGTCCAGCCGGGCGAACTGTTCGGCAGCGACGATGCCGTCTACGTCAGCGATACGCCGGTATCCAGCGTTGAGATCGAGCAGGATCGTGCGTTTTTGAACGGGCGAGGGGTCGATCTGCGCGGCTACAAGCGGGTGCGGCTGCAAACGCCCCGGATGCTGCCCGCCAGCATTGCCAAGCTGCTGCAGGAACGCACCAAAAACAGCGCGCTGATCTGCGTGCCGCAGGATACCGACCAGGGCTGGTTTTGCGCCTGCGGCGCATTCCACCCCAACGAGGAGAACGCCCAGGTATGCAGCGAGTGCGGCGGCGACCGCACTTTTGTGAAAGCCTCGCTGACCGCCATTTTGGAGGAGGCCCGCCAGGCAGCCGAACGCCAGCAGCAGGAGATCAACGCGGTGGCGGGGGTTCCGGCGCCCGCGTCCGCGCCCGCGCCTGTGCCCCAGCCGGTGCAGCAGCCCGCGGCGCCGGCCGCGCCTGCACCCGCCGAGCCGGAGGAACCCACCCAGGCCATCCCGGAGGAGAACAACCCCGAGTTGGATCGCGTCCGCCAGTACAGCCGCAAGGCCAAGCTGTTTGACGAGGACGAGGACGAGGAGGACGGCGGCACCCAGATGTTTGATGCCGCCGACGATTCCGACGACCCGGACGAGGAGCCCGACCGCCGCAGCGGCAAAAAACGCGGCCGCTACGCCGACGATACGGCCGAGACGGACGACGATATCGTAGCGGAGCGGATCATTCGCTGGGCGCCGCCGATCACCGCCATCATCTGCGCCGTCATTCTGGCGGTTGCGTTGATTTACCATTTTGTGATTGCCTGACAAAATTGCAGTACCATTGCATCGTCACAGCCCGGCGGCAAAACGCCGGGCTGTTTTGCGGCTGCTTTTGCGGGAATAAAAAGCCTGGCGCGCCCTCCCCGGAAGCAGCGCGGCAATTCCGCCGCGGCAACGCACACCCTGCTGCGCGCGTCGCTTTGCGCGGCGCGCCGCCGCGGTCTCCTTTGTCGCGCTTTTTCTGCGCCATGCGCCAAGGATCGCCGCTCCCGTTTCCGTCAATTGGCCGGCCTGTTTTTCGCACCGGAATTGTGCGGGATTCCCCCCAAAACGCACTTTCTTTAGCACCCTGTTTATGCTATACTAAAGCCAATTGATTTTCATTTTTCAACGAAAGGTACAGGTATGTCCGATACAAGCACAACCGAATTTCTTCAGCTTCGGGATCGCTATATAGCCTCCTGCTTTACCAAACTGAACGCCGTGCAGCAGAAGGCTGTGTTTGCCGTGCAGGGTCCGCTGCTGATTTTGGCGGGTGCCGGCAGCGGCAAGACCACCGTGCTGGTCAACCGCATCGCCAACATCATCCGCTTTGGCGCGGCCTACGGCTCCCGGGAGATTTCCCGCCCTGTGACAGAGGACGATCTGGCGGCGCTGCGCACGGCCATCCTCTGCGCGCAGCCGGTGCCCCAAAGCCTGATGCCGCTTATGAGCGTCCGCCCGGCCCGGCCATGGAATGTGCTGGCCATCACCTTCACCAACAAGGCTGCCGGGGAACTCAAGGAGCGGCTTCGGGGAATGTTGGGCGAGACGATGGGCAACGATGTCAATGCCTCCACCTTCCACTCGGCCTGCGTGCGGTTCCTGCGCCGGGATGCCGAGCGCATCGGCTACCCGCGCAGCTTTACGATCTATGATTCCGACGACCAGCAGCGGGTAATGAAGGCTGTGTACAAGGAACTTCTGATCGACGATAAATTTTTACCCGTAAAATCGGCCATCGGCCAGATCAGCGGCTTTAAGGACAAGATGCTCTCGGCGCAGGAGGTGGCCGCCGCGGCCCCCGCCGACACCAAGGCGGCGCTCGTTTCCAAAATTTATACGGCCTACCAGGCCAAGCTGCGCAGTGCGGGCGCCATGGACTTTGACGATTTGATCTACAATACGGTCTACATGCTGAAAAACGACGAGGAAGCGCGGGCTTATTACCAGTCGAAATTTCAGTATGTGCTGGTGGACGAATACCAGGATACCAGCGTGGCCCAGTTCCAGCTGGTTCGGCTGCTGGCAGGCGGGTACAACAACGTCTGCGTGGTGGGCGACGACGACCAATCCATCTATCGCTTTCGCGGAGCCACGATCGAAAACATTTTGAGCTTCGAGGCACAGTTCAAGGGGGCGCAGGTCATCCGGCTGGAACAGAATTACCGCTCCACCTCCAACATTTTGAACGCTGCCAACAGCGTCATCAAAAACAACAATGGCCGCAAGGGCAAGACCCTTTGGACCGAGAACGACGACGGCCCCAAGATCCAGCATTACACGGCCGCCAGCGAGCAGGACGAGGCCAGCCATATCGCCACGATCATCGGCGCCAACCTGAAGATGGGCGCCAACCTGAAGGATCATGCGGTTCTGTACCGGATGAATGCGCAGTCCAACCCCGTCGAAACCTATTTTGCCCGTGCGGGCATCCCGTACCGCATTGTGGGCGGCCAGCGCTTCTTTGACCGCAAGGAGGTCAAGGACATCAACTCCTACATGGCCATCGTCGTCAACCCGCAGGACGATCTGCGGTTGCGGCGGATCATCAACGAACCGGCCCGCAAGATCGGCGGCACCACGGTGGATAAGATTGCCGAGTTGGCTGCCGCCGAGAAGGTGCCCATGCTGGAAATTCTGGCCCATGTGGATCGCTATCCGGCGCTTGGCCGGGCCTCCGGCGCGCTGCGGCAGTTCTATGCGATGTACCAGAGTCTCTGCGAGCAGGCCGTCAAGCTGCCGCTGGACGAATTTGCCGGGGAGGTCATTGCCAAAACCGGATACGAAGCCATGCTGAAGGCCCAGGGCGACGAGGGCCAGACCCGGCTGGAAAACCTTGGCCAGTTGGTGTCCTCCCTCAAAACCTATGCCGACCAAAACGGCGAGGACGCCACGCTTTCGGGCTTTTTGGAGGAGGTCGCCCTGATTGCCGATATCGACAGCTACGACGAGGATGTTGATTCGGTCACCATGATGACGATGCACTCAGCCAAGGGGCTGGAATTTCCCTATGTCTTTATCGTGGGCATGGAGGAGGGCGTTTTTCCCGGCGAGATGTCCCGTTTCAGCGAGGAGGATATGGAGGAGGAGCGCCGTCTTTGCTATGTGGGCATCACCCGCGCCAAAAAGGAGCTGTATCTTTCGTCCAGCCGCAGCCGGATGATCTTTGGCCAGACCCGCCGCAATCCGCCCTCCCGCTTCCTCGAGGAAATAGGGGACGGGCTGCTGGAGGAAACCGAAAGCCCTGAGCTTGCCTATGCGGGCGGTTTTGGCGGCGAGTACGGCTACGGCGCCGGCTCGGGGGTGCCGGGGGGCCGCAGCGGGTACTCCGGGTATGCGGGCGGCGGCGCGCGCGGCTACCTGAACGGGGAATACAATCGCTCTGCGGGCGGGTTTGGAAGCGGGTACGGCGTTTCGGCGGCATCCCGCGGCGACGGTGCGCCCGCCACCCAGGCGGCGGCGCGAAGCAGCGGCTTTGGCGCCGGTTACGCCGCAGGGCGGCAGGGCGGCGGCGCCCGGCCTGCCGGCGCCGGAACCTCGACGCTGGCCGGGATGCAGGAGCCCGCCCCCCAAAAGAAAACGGCGGGCTTTGTCCCCGGCGAGCTGGTCGATCACAAGGTGTTTGGCCGGGGCCGTGTTCTGAAAGTGACCCCGGTCGCGGGGGACAGCATTGTGGAAATTCAGTTTGAGCGGGTTGGCGTCAAAAAGACAATGGCCAACTACGCGCCGCTGACCAAAATTGAGGCGGAGAAATAAGCAGGAGGAAACAGGATGCAGGTAAACCTGATTGCCCATACCAATGATCCCGAAAAAACGATTGCGGCGGCGGCCAAGCTCTGCTACTCGGACGCCCACATCAGTACGCTGATGGACGGGCTTACGCCCGAAAAGACGGCGGCTTTTTTGCAAAAGCTGTCCGATCTCGGCCATGCCAGCCCCATTGAACACGCCAGCTTCACCTTTGGCATCGAGGGGGTGTCCCGCACTTTTCTGGCGCAGATCACCCGCCACCGCATTGCCAGCTTCAGCGTGCAGAGCCAGCGGTATGTGCGGCTGGAGGATTTCCGCTACGTCGTCCCGCCCGAGATCGAGGCTATCCCGGAGGCAAAGGCGGAATTCCTGCAGGCCATGGCGGCGGATGCCCGGAACTACCTGGCATTGGTGGAAAAGCTGGAGGCCGCCCACACGCAAAAGCTGATGGAGGCTGGTATGCCTGAAAAGGCGGCCCGCGCCAAAGCCGGCAAAATGGCCAACGAGGACGCCCGTTTTGTGCTGCCCAACGCCTGCGAGACCAAGATGGTGCTGACCATGAACTGCCGCAGCCTGCTCAATTTTTTCAATCTGCGTTGCTGCGAGCGGGCGCAATGGGAGATTCGGGCCGCGGCGGACGCCATGCTGGCGCTGGTGCTGCCGCTGGCACCCCATATTTTTGCGGCCGCCGGGCCGCGCTGCCTGGCCGGCCCCTGCCCTGAGGGCGCCATGTGCTGCGGCAGACCGGCGCAGGTGCGGGATAAATATGCGGCTTTGCGGGAGAGGGCGCTGCAAAATGGGTAAACTGATTATTTTTGAGGGGCTGGACGGTTCCGGCAAGGGGACGCAGGCGGCGCTGCTGGCCCAGACGCTGGCGGCGCAGCGGCGGGATCTGCGCAAGATCACCTTTCCCAATTATGCCAGCGATTCCTCGGCGCTGGTGCGGATGTACCTTTCGGGCCAGTTCGGCAGCCGCCCCGATGATGTAAACGCCTACGCGGCCTCGGCTTTTTACTCGGTCGATCGGTACGCGGGCTATAAATCAGACTGGGGAAGCTATTACGACAGGGGCGGCCTGCTGCTTTCCGACCGCTACACGACCTCAAACGCCGTGCATCAGTGCTCCAAGCTTCCGCCAGAGCAGTGGGATGCCTTTCTGGACTGGTTGTTTGATTTTGAGTACAAAAAAATCGGCATCCCCGCGCCCGACGCCGTCGTGTATCTGGCCGTAGACCCCGCGGTGTCGCAGCAGCTTATGACGCGGCGGTACCAGGGCGATGAGAGCAAAAAAGACATCCAGGAGAAGGATACCGAATATATGGCGCGCAGCCGCCGCGCCGCCGAGTATTGCGCTCAAAAGCTGGGCTGGCGGCGGGTGGAATGCGTTTGCCGCGACGGCGGCAAGGCCGTGATGCGGCCCATGGAGGATATCCACGCCGAAATACTTGCAAGATTGGCGGATATCCTGTAAACTTGGTACGATAGAACACAAAGGGAGGCCGACGATGCTGCGCAAAGCAACGCCCCAGGATATGGACGCGCTGGTTCGCTTCCGATGCGATGTTTTCGGCGGAAGCCCGGAGGCCGCCGCCGGATGGCTGCAACATATTGCCGGGCTGGACAATATCCTGCTGGTTCTGCCCGAGGAGGATGGCGCTGACCCCGCCGCCATGCTGGGGGCGCTGCCGGTCGAGTGCCTGGGCCGCCAGGGCGTGCTGTTCAGCGGGATGGCCACCCGGCCGGACTGGCAGGGCAGGGGGCTGATGGCGAAGCTGATCGACGGTTGCCTGCGCGCCTACGCGGCGGACGGCTGCGAGTTTGCCGTGACAGCCCAGGTAAGCGCCCACAATGCGCAGACGCTGGCATCGCTGGGCTTTCAAAGTGCTTTTCCGCTGCGGGTGGTGGATAAGCAGATCACCCGCAACCTATGGGCGCAGGCGGAATTTGACAATTTGACCGTGCGGCGTTTGACGGATCTGCGGCTGCGGTTTCAGCCGGGCTGCGTTTGCCTGCCGGAAGCCAGCATGGCCGAGACAATGACCCAAATGTACCGCCGCGGCGTGACCGCGCTTTCCACCGAGCGGGGTTACGGGCTGTACTACCAGGCAAACGGCATCCTGCAATTTGTGGAACTGCAGGCGGAAAACGACCACTCGGCCGATATCCTGCTGCAGGCCGCCCGCGAAAAAACCGGCGCCGAGCGCGCCCGGCTGATTCTGTCAGAAAATCAATCGCTGTATTTGGGCGAGGGACGCCGGTGCAGCTACGCGATGATTCGCTTTTTAAAGGAGCCGTTCTCGGTTCGAAACGGATATTTTCGTCTGCTTTCAGGCGAATAAGGAGTGTGGAAAATGAAGATCAGCCGCGATGGCGCAAACCAGGAACCCGAGCGGGAAACCCCGCTGCCTGCGGAGCAGGAGATCGAGGAAGCTACCTTGCCCGAGCCGCCCAAGGAAGTTTACCACGCAAAACGGCAAAAGCCAGAAAAACCGCCCAAACCAAAAAAGGAAAAACCGCCCCGCCGCCGCAGGGAACCTGAGCCTGAGGAGGAGGGCGAGGAGGAAGTCCGCCGCCATCACTTCCCGGTGGGGCTGCTGGTGCTGGTGCTTGTGCTGGCGCTGCTGGGCTTTGGCGTGATGAAAGGGATGGAATTTTACCATGAGCTGGATGGCTCCGGCGATCTTGGCGCCGAGACGACCGTGAGCGTTGCCCAGGGCGAGAGCGTTGCAGAGATTGCCCAGCAGCTCAAGAGCAGCGGCGTCATCCAGTACGACTGGCTTTTCAAGCAGTATGCCAAGTACAGCGGCAAGGCGGGGGACCTGCAATACGGTGATTTCACCCTGCGCTCCGGCATGCCCTACAACGAGATCCTTAAGACGCTCTCGGTGCAGCAGGTACACCGGAAGACGGTGTCCATCACCTTCCCGGAAGGCTCCACCTGCTTTGCCATCGCGGCCAAGATGGAGGAGAACAACCTCTGCACGGCCAAGGATTTCCTGGCTTGCGCCAACGGCGCCGACGGGTCGGATTTCAGTCAGTATGCGTTCTGGACGCAGATTCCCGAAAACGAAAACCGCGCCATGAAGTGCGAGGGCTATCTTTTCCCGGACACCTACGAGTTCTACACCGACGATACGGTATACAACCTGGTCAACACCTTCTATAAGCAGTTTGACGCCAAGACGGCGGGCCTGATGGACACGATCACGTCCAAGGGAACCACCCTCAACGATGTGGTGATTCTGGCCTCCTTCATCCAGGAGGAAGCGGGGCTTCCGGCGGAGGACTACAAGGTGTCGGCGGTATTCCACAACCGTTTGGAATCCACGGATCCGCTATGGGCCGAGCATAAGCTGGAATCGAACGCCAGCAGCTACATCCAGAGCGATACCGACAACAACTACGTCTACAACTGGCTTGCGCCCTACTACGGCGGCTGGGACGCCATCCCGGAAAATATCCGCACGGCTTACGACACCTACGCGACGGCCGGGCTGACGCCGGGCGCCATCTCCAACCCCGGTTACGACGCCATCGACGCCGCGCTCAACCCGGACGCAGACTTTATGGCCGAGGGGTATTATTTCTTTGTGACCGGCAACCCCAACGGCGAATACCCCGGCCAGTATTTCTACGCCAAGACGGCGGATGAACACGCGGCCAACGTCCAGAAGGCCGGATGGGGCTGATCGGCCTTATGCCGCAAGGATGGATGCAAGCCTGCTATCGGCCCGCCCTGCCGCGGCAGGGCGGGCTTTTGCGCAGCGACCAGAAAGGAGAAAGCCACAGATGCTTTCACAGCCGGAACTGCTGTCCCCGGCGGGCAGCCTGGAAACCCTGAAATACGCGGTGCTTTACGGCGCCGACGCCGTCTACTGCGCCCTGCCGGAGTTTGGGATGCGGGCCGCGCCCGCCAACCTAAAGCCGGGCGAACTGCGGGAGGGCTGCATCTTTGCCCACGCGCGGGGCAAAAAAGTGTACCTGACCCTCAACACCCTGCCCACCAACGAGGAACTGGCCAAGCTGCCGGAGGCCATTGCGGATGCGCGGGATGCCGGGGTGGACGCCTTTATCGTGGCGGATCTAGGGGTGCTGGAACTTTGCAAGACCCATGCGCCGGAGGTGGAACTGCATTTTTCCACCCAGGCGGGCGTCGCCAACTATGCCGCCGCCACCGCCGCCTATCATCTGGGGGCCAAGCGGGTGGTGCTGGCGCGGGAACTCAGCCTGACGGATATCGCCCAAATCCGGGACAACACGCCGCCGGAGCTGGAACTGGAGGCCTTTGTACACGGCGCCATGTGTATGAGCGTTTCGGGCCGCTGCCTGCTTTCCAGCTTTATGGCGGGCCGCAGCGGCGACCGCGGAGAGTGCGCCCAGCCCTGCCGTTGGAAATACCATCTGGTGGAGGAACGCCGTCCCGGCCAGTACATGGAGATCGGGGAGAACCGGGACGGCAGTTACATCCTCAACGCCAACGACCTCTGCACCGCGCCCTTTATCGACCTGATCTGCAAGGCCGGGGTGGACAGCCTGAAGATCGAGGGCCGGGCCAAGACCTTCTACTATGTCGCCTCGGTCACCGGTGCCTACCGCCGCGCGCTGGACGCCTACCTGCGCGACCCCGCTGCGCCCGCCTTTACGCTGCCGGACGCGGTGATCGACGAGCTGGACCGCACCAGCCACCGGCATTATTCCCCGGGATTTTATTTTGGGAGGGAGCGGGCGCTGCAAACACCCTCCCACAGCTATGTGCGCAACTGGGAGTTTTTGGCCACGGTCGATGCCTGGCAGGACGGCGTTACGTCCTGCACGCAGCGCAGCAAATTCGTGGTGGGGGATACGCTGGAGGCTTTGCAGCCGGACGGCAGCGTCGTGACCTTTTCGCCCGCCTGGGTCAGGAACGAGGCGGGGGAGAGCGTGGACGGAACCCCCCACCCGATGATGCGGTATACGATTCCCTGCGATGCGCCTCTGATGCCCTACACGCTGCTGCGCAAGCGGAATCCGGTACCCGCCGCCTTCCTGGCGCCCGGGCCCGATTGTTCCGGCTGCGGCGAGTGACCCGCGCAAATCATACGACCCAATTTCAACCAAAATACGCCGCGCATCCCCGCCCGGGGGTGCGCGGCGTATTTTGATTGTTTTGCTTTTTCGCTTTTTTCCGGCATAGGGGCAAGGCAAAAAGCGGTTTACTCCGCCTTTTTCCTGCGGGTGCGGGGCGTTTTGCCCGGAGCCCCGGCGTCGTCGGCCGCCTGCAGGGCGCGCGCGCGCGCCAGCATCGGCTTGAGGTACTGCCCGGTGAAGCTGGCCGGGTTTTCAGCCACCTGCTCCGGCGTACCCAGCGCAAGGACCTGCCCGCCCCCGCTGCCGCCCTCGGGGCCAAGATCGATCAGATAATCCGCCCGCTTGATGACATCCAGATTGTGTTCGATCACGATCACGGTGTTGCCGGCTTCCACCAGCTTGTCCAGAACGTGTACCAGCTTGTGAACATCCGCCACATGCAGGCCGGTCGTAGGTTCGTCCAGGATATAGACGGTCTGCCCGGTGTCCCGCCGCGCCAGCTCGTTGGCCAGCTTGACCCGCTGTGCCTCGCCGCCCGACAGGGTGGTGGCCGCCTGCCCCAGCTTTACATAGCCAAGACCGACTTCCAGCAGGGTTTGAAGCTTGCGGGCGATCTTGGGGACGTTGGCAAAGAAGTTGCACGCTTCCTCCACGGTCATGTCCAGCACATCGGCGATTGTTTTGTCCTTATAGTGAACCTCCAGCGTTTCGCGGTTGTAACGCCGTCCCTTGCATACATCGCAGGGTACAAAAATATCGGGCAAAAAGTGCATTTCGATCTGTAAAATGCCGCCGCCCTCGCAGGCCTCGCACCGGCCGCCCTTGACGTTGAAGCTGAACCGGCCCGGGCCGTAGCCCCGCAGCTTGGCATCCTTCGTCTCGGCAAACAGGCTGCGGATATCCCCAAACACACCGGTGTAGGTAGCCGGGTTGGAGCGCGGCGTCCGCCCGATGGGGGACTGGTCAATGCCGATGACCTTGTCGGCCCATTCCATCCCCTCCACGGCCTCGCACTGGCCGGGACGGCTGCGCGAACCGTTCAGGGCAGCCGCCAGGCTCTTGTACAAAATTTCGTTGACCAGCGTGGACTTGCCGGAGCCCGAAACGCCGGTAACGCAGGTCATGGTGCCAAGCGGAAAGTCCACCGTAATGTTTTGCAGGTTGTTTTCCCGTGCGCCGGCCACCCGCAAAAACTTTCCGTTGCCGGTGCGGCGGGTCTTCGGCACCTCGATCAGCTTGCGGCCCGAAAGGTAATCCCCCGTGATGCTGCGCGGCTCGGCGCAGATGTCCTCCACGCTGCCCGCGGCCACGATCTCGCCGCCGTGTACCCCGGCGCCGGGGCCGACATCCACCAGATAATCCGCCTGGCGCATGGTGTCCTCGTCATGCTCGACCACGATCAGGGTATTGCCCAAATCGCGCAGACGTTTCATGGTGGCAATCAGCTTGTCGTTGTCCCGCTGGTGCAAACCGATGCTCGGCTCGTCCAGCACATACAGCACCCCGGTCAGGGCGCTGCCGATCTGGGTGGCCAGCCGGATGCGCTGGCTTTCGCCGCCCGAGAGGGAGGCCGCCCCGCGCGAGAGGGTAAGGTAGCCCAAGCCGACGCTCTGCAAAAAGCCCAGCCGCTCCCTGACCTCCTTGAAAATCGCTGCGCCAATCATCTGCTCCCGTTCGGTCACCTTGGCGGTGCGAACGAATTCCAGCTCGTCGTTGACGCTTTTATCGCAGAAATCCGCAATGTTGATGCCGCCCACGGTCACGGCCAGGCTGGTAGGCTTGAGCCGCCGCCCGTGGCAGGCGGGGCATTCCTCGCTGGACATCACCAGCGCGATCTCCTCCTTGACCCACTCGCTGTTCGTCTCCCGGAACCGACGCTCCAGATTGGGGATGATTCCCTCAAAATCATTGCGGTAGGTGCCGGAGCCAAACATATTTTCGCGCTGCATCTCGATTTTTTCGCCGTTTGTGCCGTACAGCAAGGCCTGAATGGCATCCGCGCGCATATCCTTGAGCGGGGTGTCCAGCGTAAAGCCGTGCCGCTTGCCCAGCGCCAGATAGTACATTTCGGAGATGGAACCCTCGGCATAGTACCAGCCGCTGGCCTTGATGCCGCCCTCCCGGATGGAAAGATTCTTGTTGGGCATCACCCGGTCGGGATCCACCTTCATAAAAGTGCCAAGGCCGGTGCAGGTCTCGCAGGCGCCGAACGGGTTGTTGAAGCTGAACATCCGTGGGCTGAGTTCCTCAATGGAAACGCCATGCTCGGGGCAGGCGTAGTTCTGGCTGAACTGCATCGGCTCGCCGCCGATCACATCGATCACGACCAGCCCGCCGGTCAGGGCCACCGCCGTCTCGATGGAATCCGCCAGCCGCCCCCGCACCGTGTCGTTGATGGAAAGCCGGTCCACCACCACCTCGACCGTATGCTTGGTGTTTTTGTCCAGCTTGATCTCCTCGTCCAGCTCGTACAGATTGCCATCCACCCGCACGCGTGCAAAGCCGCCGCGGCGTGCGGCGTCCAGCTCCTTCTGCTGGGTGCCCTTGCGGGCCCGCACCACCGGCGCCAGCACCTGGAACCGGGTGCGCTCGGGCAATTTCAGCACTTCGTCCACCATCTCGTCCACGGTTTGCTGGGTGATGGGGCGCCCGCAGACGGGACAGTGGGGAATGCCGATGCGGGCATACATCAGGCGCAGATAATCAAAAATTTCGGTCACGGTGCCCACTGTGGAGCGCGGGTTGTGGCTGGTGGTTTTCTGGTCGATCGATATGGCGGGGGATAGCCCCGCAATCTCGTCCACATCGGGCTTTTCCATCTGGCCCAAAAACTGGCGGGCGTAGCTGGAAAGGCTTTCCATATACCGGCGCTGGCCGTCCGCATAGATTGTATCGAAAGCCAGGCTTGATTTGCCGGAGCCGGAAAGCCCCGTCATCACGATCAGCCGGTTGCGGGGCAGCGTCAGATCCACGTTTTTCAGGTTGTGTTCCCGCGCGCCCTTGATGACGATGCGGTTGTTGGGATCGATTTGTATCTTGCTCAACGGTGTTGTTTCCCCCTGCCTTTTCGTTTTTTGTCGGCCGTCCGGCGCTCCTCGGCGTCCTGGGCGGTCGGGTCCTCGCCGCGGTTCAGCCGTTCGATCTGGTCGCGCAGGAAAGCCGCGTGTTCAAATTCCAGCAGCCGCGCGGCCTCCTTCATCTCGCGGGTCAGGCGGGTGACCGTCTGTTCCCGCTCCACCTTGCTCATCCGGTGCTGGCGAAGCTTTTTGTTCTCGTCCGACATGCTGATCTCCAGCCCGCCGCCGATCGCCTTGACGATGGTGGTGGGGGTGATGCCGTGCGCCTTGTTGTAAGCGTCCTGCAGCTCGCGGCGGCGCTCGGTTTCCAGGATGGCCCGCTCCATGCTGGGCGTTACCTCGTCCGCATACATGATGACGATGCCGCCCGCGTTGCGGGCCGCCCGGCCGATCGTCTGGATCAGGCTGGTTTCGCTGCGCAGAAAGCCCTCCTTGTCGGCGTCCAAAATCGCGATCAGAGAGACCTCGGGCAGGTCAAGCCCTTCGCGGAGCAGGTTGATGCCCACGATCACATCGATGGCGCCCAGCCGCAGATCCTTGATCAGTTCCATCCGCTCAAACGTATCCACCTCGTGGTGCATATACTTGGCGCGGACGCCGTGATCCTCCAGATAGTCGGTCAGATCCTCGGCCATCTTGACGGTCAGGGTGGTGACGAGGGTGCGCTCGCCCCGGTCGATCCTGGTGCGTATCTCGCCCAGCAGATTCTCGATCTGGCCTTCCACCGGCCGCACAAGTACCACGGGATCCAGCAGGCCGGTCGGTCGGATGACCTGTTCGGCCACCTGGGCCGAGTGTTCCCGCTCGTAGGGGCCGGGGGTGGCGCTCACATACAAAGTTTGCCCCACCTTGCCCACAAATTCCTCAAAGCGGAGCGGACGGTTGTCAAACGCCGAGGGAAGCCGAAACCCAAAATCCACCAGCGTCTTTTTGCGGCTGTAGTCGCCGCCGTACATTCCGCGTACCTGGGGCAGCATGACATGGCTTTCGTCCACCATCAGCAGAAAGTCCCTGGGAAAATAATCCAGCAGGGTGGTGGGGGTGCTGCCCGGCGCCCTGCCCGAAAGCACGGCCGAGTAATTTTCAATGCCCTTGCAGGTTCCCACCTCCTGCAGCATCTCCATGTCGTAGTTGGTGCGCTGGGCGATCCGCTGGGCTTCCAGCAGTTTGCCCTCGGCGGTAAACTTTTTGACCTGTTCGTCCATCTCGGCGGCGATCTGGGCAAGACCGGCCTGCATCTTCTCGGGACCGACGATGTAATGGCTGGCCGGGAAGATGGCCACATGGCGCACCACGTTCCGGCGCTCCCCGGTAAGGGGGTCCATCTCGCTGATGCGGTCGATCTCCTCCCCAAAAAATTCGACCCGGATGGAAACGGAATCCATATAGGCCAGATAGATATCCACAATATCCCCGTGTACGCGGAACTTGTTGCGGACAAAGTTCATGTCGTTGCGCTCGTACTGCAATTTGACCAGACGGCGGCAAAGCTCGTCCCGCTCCATCGCCATGCCGGGGCGCAGGCTGATGACCATGCTGCGGTAATCGATCGGGTCGCCCAGTGAATAAATGCAGGAGACGCTGGCCACAATCACGACGTTCCGCCGCTCGGACAAAGCCGCCGTGGCCGAGTGCCGCAGCCGGTCGATCTCGTCGTTGATGGCGCTGTCCTTCTCAATATAGGTGTCGGTGGAGGGAATGTAGGCCTCGGGCTGGTAATAATCGTAATAGCTGACAAAATATTCCACCGCATCGTCGGGGAAAAAGCCCCGCATCTCGGTGCAGATCTGGGAGGCGAGGGTCTTGTTCGGCTCCAAAATCAAGGTTGGGCGGTTGCAGCGGGCAATGATGTTTGCCATCGTGAAGGTTTTGCCGGAACCCGTAACGCCCAGCAGCGTTTGGGCGGCGTCCCCGTTTTGAATCCCCGCAACCAGCTTTTCGATGGCCTGCGGCTGATCGCCGGTGGGAGAGAAAGGGGCTTTGAGATGAAAAATCGAAGTTTCCAAGGGTTTGCAGTTCCTCCTGTCGCGGGTGAAAGGCGGGTGCGGCGCGGGCCTGCCGGTAAGGCGGGCGGCCTTCCGCCGGGAGTACTTCTATTATAGTGTCTCTTTTTTTATTTGTAAACAACTTTTTGTTGTTTTTCACCGGAACAAAGGCGGCACGCAGCAGGGAATCCGGTACGGTACCCCTGTGCGGGCAGCGCAAAGCGGCGGAACGCCCCGCCCCGTTGCCGGGGAAAGCGCTCCGCCGCCGGTTTTTGTTGACTTGGAACAGGAAAAATCAGACCAGCGCTCCGCCGCCGTCCACGATGATGAACTGGCCCTGCACATAGCTGGAAGCATCGCTGGAAAGGTAGAGAACGGTGCCGTTCAGCTCGCCCTTTTTGCCGGGACGTCCGCTGGGGTTGAGCATATTGTAGCCGTTCAGGAACTGCTCGCTCTTGAACAGAGTGTTGGCGGTCATCTCAGTCTCAAACAGGGCAGGGCCGATGGCGTTCACGGTGATGTTGTACCGCGCGTAGGAGCAGGCCATCCCCTTGGTCAAACCCAGCACGGCCGCCTTGGAGGCGTTGTAGGAGTGGCGGATAAAGATATCGTTCTTGTCCGCGATCACGGCGTTGACCGAGGCAATGTTGACGATCTTGCCGTACTGGCGCTCCTTCATGCCGGGCACAATGTACTTGGCCATCAGGTACATGCCGCGGACGTTGGTGTTGAAGGATTTGTCCCAATCCTCCACCGAAAGGGTATCCACACCGCCGCGCACGGCCACGCCCGCGTTGTTGAGCAGGATGTCCACCCGGCCAAACTCCTTGAGAACAGCCTCCACGGCGGTTTTCACGCTCTCCTCGCTGGTTACGTCGCAGGGAACCGCAATGACCTTGCGGCCGGTCTTTTCAATCTCGGCCTTGACGGCCTCCAGCTTTTCGATGCGGCGGGCCAGCAGGGCCACGTCGGCGCCGGCCTGCGCGTAGGCCAGGGCGGCATCGGCGCCAAGCCCTGCGCTGGCGCCGCTCACAACGGCAACTTTGCCGGTCAAATCAAATAAACGCATGGATAACACTCCTTTGTTTTACGTCAGTCATGAAACTAACAAATTGTTTGGTTAGTTATCATTATAGACACTTTTTTTCTTAGAATGTGAATAAAACATGAACAATTGGCGGATATTCCCCCCCAAATGCCATACAATTTGAAATGCTGCACAAACTTTATAAAAGTGTACAAAGAAAGCCCCGCTGCGGCGCGGGGCGGAAAATCAGCGCTCGGCGGGAGCGCCGGAAGAAGCCGACGGTGCAGAGGGAGCCGTGCCGGCCAGTGCGTCGAACTGGCGCACGATGGCAGGGTCGTCCAGTTTGACGACCTGGCCTGAGAGGTAAGCAAGGGTGTTCTCGGGCGGGATGCGGCCAAAGGTCAGCCGCTGGGCGCACAGGGCTTGGGTTTTCAGGCCGGTGCGCTCGTTCATTTTTTTGCTGCCGTACTTGGCGTCCCCCAAAACCGGGTGGCCCAAGTAGGCCAGATGGGCGCGTATCTGATGGGTGCGGCCCGTCACCAGCCCGATGCGGCACAGGGCGAAGGGCCCGCGCTGGCGAAGCACCGTCACCTCGGTGATGATCTGCTTGTATCCCTCGCCCTCCCGCGCGTGGATGCGCACCTTGTTGGTCTTTTCGTCGTGTTGAAGCCAGGCGATGTGGCGCCCGGCGGGCGGTGCGCCCACCGTGATGGTCAGGTATTCTTTTTTCATCTGGTCGTCCCGCAAAATGGCGTTCAGATCGCGCAGCGCCGCATAGTTTTTGGCCGCCAGCACAAGACCCTCGGTGCCGCGGTCCAGCCGATTGCAGAGGGCCGGGGCAAAGCGGTTCTCGGCGTGCGGATCGTACGTGCCGCAGGCTTCCAGCTGGGCCGTGAAGGCGTCCACAAGATTGGCGTCTCCGGTGCGGTCGCTGTGGCAGAGCAGATGCGCGGGCTTGTACAGCACGGCGATGTTCGCGTCCTCGTACACGGCGGTTACGGACGGCTGGCGCCGGGGCGGCTTGGCCTGGGGGACGGCGGGCTTTTCGGGGAAAAACTCGTCGTTGATGTACAGCTCGACAAGATCCCCCTTATGCAGGCGGGCGTCCGGCTCGGCCCGTTTGCCGTTGACCTTGACCCGCTTGTTGCGAAAACTTTTGTACAACAGACTTGTGGGCAGAGCGCGGGTCACGCTCTCCACAAAGCGGGAGAGGCGAACCCCCTCCTCATTGTCCCCGGCGATGAAATTTTTCATTCTGCGTTCCTCTTGCTTTCCAAAGCGATAGCAATAGTTTATAATATTTTTACATCGACGTAAAGGGGACGGAACCGTTGGCCGACAAAAAATCCCAAAAAATCCATAAGCCAAAGCCAATCCATACGGCGCACCGGGATCGCATGCGGGAGCGCGTTGCCCAAAACGGGCTGGAAAGCCTGGCCGAGCATGAAGCGCTGGAATACCTGCTGTACTTTGCGATTCCCCGGCAGGACACCAACCCGATCGCCCACCGGCTGATCGAGCGGTTCGGCGGCTACTGCCATGTGCTGGAGGCCGGCGAGGAGGAGCTTGCCGGTGTGGAGGGCGTGGGGCCGGCCAGCGCCCGCCTTGTTCATGCCGTGTTGGAGTTCAGCCGCTATTACGCGATCCACAGCCGCTGCAGGCGTCCCTCTCTCAAGGGGGAAGCGGCGGCCGTCCAGTATGTGGAACCGCTGTTCCTAGGCTTGAACAACGAGGCGCTGTACCTGATCGCGCTGGACGACCAGTGCGCCCCGCTGCGGGACATCAAGCTGACCGAGGGGGCGCCCAACCGGGTGCAGGCCGATATCTGCCGGATGGCCCGCGCCGCCGTCACGGCGGGCTGCACCTGTGCGATTTTGGCGCACAACCATCCGCACGGCCTGGCTGTTCCCTCGGAGGCGGATTTTATCACGACGGCCGCGGTGGCGCGAACGCTGGGCATTTTGGGGATCGAGCTGCTTGACCATATCATTGTGGCGGACGGGGACAGCGTTTCGATGCGGGCTACGGGCAGAATGCCCTATTATGACCCCATCGCAGGCACCGTACAATATTGAACTGCCGAAAAATGCCCCGCAGGCAGCGGTTTTTGGCAAAACGGCTTGCATAATCGCCGGTTGTATATTAAAATGTATAAATAGTCGTAATTTTGTATGCGACTGACAGACACGAGGGAAAAGATTGTTGTGCAACCCAATAGAGGAGGAAAAAGTACCATGAAAAAGTTTATGAGCCTGCTGCTGGCCGCTGGCATGGCCGCTTCCATGGCCGCCTGCGGCGTCGCGGCCGACACCGCGTCGTCCGCATCGTCGGCTGAGGCGGCGTCCCCGGCGGCTTCGGCCGAAAGCACCGCCGATATCGCCGCCGGCGGCGACCTTGCCTACATTCAGGGCAAGGGCAAGATGGTCATCGGCTACACGGTCTACGAACCGATGAACTACACGGACGCCGACGGCAAGTTTACGGGCTTTGACACCGAGCTGGCCAAGGCGGTCTGCCAGCAGCTGGGCGTGGAGCCGGAGTTTGTGGAGATCAACTGGGACACCAAGGAAGTGGAGCTGAGCAGTAAAAGCATCGACTGCATCTGGAACGGTCTGACCATCACCGACGAGCGGAAGGCCAACATGGCCATGACCGACCCCTATGTGCAGAACGCACAGGTCGTTGTGATGAAGAAGGACGCCGAATACAAGGATACCTCCTCCCTGGTGGGCAAGACCGTGGTGGCCGAGACCGGCTCTGCCGGCGAGGAGACCATCCAGGGCGACGCCAATCTCTCGCAGGCCGATTATGTGGCCAAGAGCGTCCAGACAGATTGCCTGCTGGAAGTTAAGGCCGGCACCGCGGACGCCGCCGTGCTGGATCTGACCCTGGCCAACGCCATGATCGGCGACGGCACCGACTATGCCGACCTGGCCATCAAAGACCGCCTTTCGGTGGAGGAGTACGGCGTGGGCTTCCGCAAGGGCAGCGACGCCTGCGACGCCGTCAACGCGGCTTTCAAGGCGCTGGCCGCCGACGGCACCATGAAAAAGCTGGCTGACCAGTATGGCCTGGATCTCGTCCAGTAAGAGACGGAGCCGGGTTTGGTTCGCGCCCCGGCGGGCGCAGGAGGGGATTGAGGTGTGCGGATGGACGGACTGATGGTTATTATGGGCCGCCTTGGCCAGGGCTTCTGGCTTAACTGCGAGCTGTTTTTACTTACGCTCCTGTTTGCAGTACCCCTGGGGCTGCTGGTTTCCTTTGGCTCCATGAGCCGGTTTGCACCCCTGCGCGGGCTGATGCGCGGTTTTGTGTGGGTCATCCGGGGCACCCCGCTGATGCTGCAAATCATCGTGATCTACCTTGGCCCCGGCCTGATGGGGTGGCAAAACCCCTGGCCCACGGGCGGCGGCGGGCGGCTTACGGCGGCCGTGGTGGCGTTTGTCATCAATTACGCCTGCTATTTTTCGGAAATTTACCGCGGCGGCATTGAATCTCTGCCCAAAGGCCAGATCGAGGCCGGGCAGGTGCTGGGCATGACCCGCAGCCAGATTTTTTTCAAGGTGACGCTGCTTCAGCTCATCAAGCGGATTTTGCCGCCGATGGGCAACGAGATCATCACGCTGGTCAAGGATACCTCGCTTGCCAACGTCATCGCCTGCAAGGAGATCATCATGATGGCCAAGGAGTACACCTCCAAAGGCCTGATCTGGCCGCTGTTTTCAACCGCCCTCTTTTTCCTGGTCTTTGTGGGGGCGCTGACCCTGCTGTTCGGCTGGCTTGAAAAAAAACTCGGCTATTTCCGCTGAAAGGGGGAGAAGAAGATGGCATTATTGGAAGTGCAGGGCATCGGCAAACATTTTGGCGGCACCGAAGTCCTGAAGGACATCTCCCTCTCCCTGGAGGAGGGCGAGGCGCTGGCGATCATCGGCTCGTCCGGCTCCGGCAAGACGACGCTGCTGCGCTGCCTCAATTTCTTGGAAAGCCCCGACACCGGCACCGTGCGGGTGAAGGGCGAAACGCTGTGGGACGCCGCCGACCCCGCCACCCAGCGGGAGAGCGAAAAGCGCAAAAAGCGGCTCCATTTTGGGCTTGTTTTTCAAAACTTCAATCTGTTTCCCCAGTACACGGCGCTGGAAAACGTTATGCTGGCGGGGGAACTGCTGGCCAAGGAGCGGCCTGACTACGCCCAGAACCGCCGCGCCATCCACGATAAGATCGAGGCGGACGCCCGGGCGCTGCTGGCCCAGATGGGCCTGCAGGAGCGGGCCGGGCATTACCCGCACCAGCTTTCGGGCGGGCAGCAGCAGCGGGTGGCGATTGCCAGGGCGCTGGCCCTCAAGCCGGACATTCTCTGCTTTGACGAGCCCACCAGCGCGCTGGATCCCGAGCTGACCGGCGAGGTGCTGCGGGTTCTGCGTGCGCTTGCTGAAAAAAAGACGACGATGATCATCGTCACCCATGAGATGGCGTTTGCGCGCGATGTGGCCGACCGCGCCCTGTTTATGGACGGCGGCCTGGTGGTGGAGGAAGGTCCTGCCGCCGAGGTCATCGACCACCCGCACGAGGAGCGCACCCGCCGCTTTTTGGCCAGCTACGCCAACAATTAAACGGAGCAGCCGCAACGGAAAAGCTTGCAAAGGGCTGCCATAGGACCCGCAAAACCGCTTTCCCGCGCCGCCCGGCGGCAGGGGAGGGCGGTTTTGCCCGTTTTTTGGCGGCCTGCAAGGCAGGCAAAAAACGGCAAACGCAATATCTTGTACTTTTTGGCGCTTTGCGCTATACTGATACAGTATATTTGGCAAGTGTGCCCTTTTACAGAACGACATTCCCGCCGCACGGCCCATGGAAGGCGGCGGGGCAGAAACGGGAGAACCGATTTGGAACACAAAAACTACCGGCACGACGCGGCGGCGGCGCAGGCCATTGCCGCATATTACGACACGCCGCCGCTGGCTTATGTGCGCAGCTACGGCTGCCAGCAGAATGTGAACGACGGCGAAAAACTGCGCGGCGTGCTGCTGGACAGCGGCTTTGGCCTTTGCGATGCGCCTGAGCAGGCCGACCTGATCTTATTTAACACCTGTGCGGTGCGCGAGCATGCCGAGCAGCGGGTATTTGGCAACGTGGGGGCGCTCAAAAAGCTCAAGGAGCAGAATCCGCGGCTGATCATCGGCGTGTGCGGCTGCATGGCCCAGCAGCAGAGCGTGGTGGACAAGCTGCGGGCCAGCTATCCATACGTCGATCTTGTGTTCGGCGTGGACGGCATCGACCGTCTGCCCGCCATGATCGCCGAACGGATCGGCCGCGGCAAACGTTATTTGGAAAACCCCCGGCAGCGGGACGCCGTGGTGGAGGATATGCCCATCCGGCGGGATTCCGGCTTCCGGGCCTGGCTGCCCGTGATGTACGGATGCGACAATTTTTGCACCTACTGCATCGTGCCCTATGTGCGGGGAAGGGAGCGCAGCCGCCGCCCCGGGGATGTGCTGGCCGAGTTCCGCGCGCTGGTGGCGGCAGGCTACAAGGAGATCACCCTGCTGGGCCAGAACGTCAACAGCTACGGCAAGGGCCTGGACGCCGATACGCCCACCGATTTTTCCGATCTGCTCAACCTTCTCTGCGCGGTGCCGGGCGATTACCAGATCCGCTTTATGACCAGCCACCCCAAGGACGCCAGCCATAAGCTGATCGATACGATCGCGGCGCAGCCCCGTCTATGCAAGCACATCCACCTGCCGGTGCAAAGCGGCAGCGACCGCATTTTGCGGGAGATGAACCGCCATTATGATGTGGCGCAGTACCTGGAACTGATCGATTACGCCCGCAAAACGATTCCCGGCGTCACCTTCTCAAGCGACATTATCGTTGGCTTCCCAGGGGAGACCGAGGAGGATTTTGCCCGGACGCTGGCGCTTGTGCGCCGGGTGGAATACCGCCAACTGTTCACCTTCATCTACTCCAAGCGGGACGGCACCCGCGCGGCCGGCCTGCCGGACGCCGCCACCCACGCCGAAAAGGCTGCCCGGATGGATCGGCTGCTGAAATTGCAGGACGAGATCGCCTTTGCGCGGATCGCCGAGATGGCCGGCCAGCGCGTGCGCGTGCTGGCCGAGGCCGCCGGGCGCAGCGCAGGCACCCTCAACGGGCGTCTGGACAACAACCTGGTCGTTGAGTTTCCGGGGGATGAGAGCCTGATCGGCAGCTATGTCCCGGTGCGGCTGACCGGCGCCCGCGCGGCCCTGCTGGTGGGCGAGCCGTGCATCGGGGCCGAGGGCTGAGCGGCCCCGCGACGCTTGCCGCAAAGAACACTGCGGAAAACACTTGCAGAACAGACAACAACACAAAATAGTAGGAGGATACCACGATGGATTGCATCGAAATGTTTAAAAAAGCCGCTGCCGTACTGCAGACCGACCCGCGCTACCTGGAGCTGGACGCCGCCCGGCGCGAAAACGACGCCGACCAGGAACTGCAGGCGCTGATCGGAGAATTTAATCTGGCCCGCCTGGATATGAACAACGCCGTATCCAACACCGAGCGGGACGAAGCCCGCATCAACGCGCTGAACAAAAAGGTCAACGACCTGTACAGCCAGATCATGGCCAGCGAAGGGATGGTTCGCTACAACGCCGCCAAGGCCGAGTGCGAGGCGCTGGTAAGTCATATCGACGCCATCATCAACACGGCCATGAACGGCGGCGACCCCATGACCGTCAAGGCGCCCGAGGGCGGCTGCACCGGCAGCTGTGCGTCCTGCGGCGGCTGCCACTGACGCGGCCGGCGGCCGTCCTTTTTGCAAACTTAGGGAACGGGAGTGTAAGCCATGGCCGAACCGGTAGTTTCCCCCATGATGCAGCAGTATTTTGAAATCAAAAAACAGCATCCAAACGAGATACTTTTCTATCGCGTCGGGGATTTTTACGAGATGTTCTACGACGATGCCCTCACGGCCTCGCGGGAATTGGAACTGACCCTGACCGGCAAAAACTGCGGGCAGGACGAGCGCGCGCCCATGTGCGGGGTGCCTTTCCACGCCTACGAAACGTATGTGGCCCGGCTGATCGCCAAGGGCTTCAAGGTGGCCATCTGCGAGCAGATGGAGGACCCCGCGCTGGCCAAGGGGCTGGTCAAGCGGGATATCATCCGGGTGGTGACGCCCGGCACCGTTATAGAAAGCAGTATGCTGCGGGAGGACAAAAACAATTACCTGTGCAGCATCTGTTATAAAAAGATTCGCGGCCGCCCCCGGGCGGGCATCTGCTTTGCCGATATCTCCACCGGCGACGCCTGCGCCACCGAACTGGAAAACGAAAAGATCGGCGGCGCCATCATCACCGAGCTTTGCCGCTACAGCCCCAGCGAAATTTTGATGAATCCGGCCATGCTGGATCTGAAGGATGTCACCAACTACATCAAGCAGCACATGACTGCGCTGGTGGAGTTGCGGGAGGACGGCTGCTACAAGGAGGCCGCCGTGGGGGCGGCGCTGTCCGGCCAGTTTGGCGCAGACTGGAAAAAAACCAGCGGCTTTGACCCGGACGGCCTGGTGCCGCCCGCGATGGGCGCGCTGCTCGGCTATCTGCAGGAGACCCAAAAGCATGGCATCGAGCGGATCAAGGCCGTGCAAAACTACGCGGACGCGCAGTATATGCGGCTTTCGCCGGTCACGCGGGCCAATCTGGAGCTTACCGAGACGATGCGCGGCCGGGAGAAGAAGGGCACCCTGCTCTGGGTGCTGGACAAGACCGAGACTTCGATGGGCAAGCGCCTGCTGCGCAGTTGGATCGAGCAGCCGCTGGTGGACAGCACGGCCGTCAACCGCCGCCTGGACGCGGTGGACGCACTGTTCACCGCCAACGTGGCCCGGGCCGATCTCAAGGACGCCCTCTCCCATGTGTTTGACATCGAGCGGCTGACAACCCGCATTTTGTACGGCTCGGCTACCCCGCGGGAGGTGTACGCACTGGCCGATACCTGCGCCCGTCTGCCCGAGGTCAAACGGCTGGCGGGGGACTGCGCGGCGCCCCTGCTGACCGAACTGGCCGACCGCGTGGACGAACTGGCCGACATCCGGGAACGCATCTGCACCGCGCTTGTCAGCGACCCGCCCGCCAACCTCAAGGACGGCGGCGCCATCTGCCAGGGCTACAATGCCGAGGTGGACGAACTGCGGGACATTATGCACGGGGGCCGCGGCTACCTGAGCCAGATGGAGGCCAAGCTGCGGGAGGAAACCGGCATACCCAAGCTGAAAATCGGTTTCAACAAGGTGTTCGGCTACTATATTGAGGTCAGCCGTTCCTACACGGGCGGCGTGCCGGACGCCTTTATCCGCAAGCAGACCCTGACTACCGGCGAGCGGTACATCACCCCCGAGCTGAAGGAGCTTGAAAACAAGATCCTTGGCGCCAACGAGCGGCTGACCGTGCTGGAACATCAGCTTTTTGCCGAGCTGCTGGAATCCGTCTCGGGCGAGATCCTCCGCATTCAGAAAACCGCATCGGCGGTGGCCCAGCTGGATGTGCTGGCCGCCTTTGCGGAGGCCGCCGTGGCCAACAATTACGTCAAGCCCACCGTGGACGACAGCGATGTGCTGGACATTGCGGAGGGCCGCCACCCGGTCATCGAGCAGATGCTCAAGGGCAGCCTGTTTGTCCCGAACGACACCACGCTTGACGAGACGGACAACCGGATGCTGATCATCACAGGCCCCAACATGGCGGGCAAATCGACCTATATGCGCCAGAACGCGCTGATTGCCCTGATGGCGCAGATCGGCAGCTTCGTGCCGGCCGCCCGCTGCCGGGTCGGGGTGGTGGACGCCATCTTTACCCGCGTGGGCGCGTCGGACGACCTGGCGGCCGGGCAATCCACCTTTATGGTGGAAATGACCGAGGTGGCCGAAATTCTGCGCCACGCCACCGGAAACAGCCTGGTGATTTTGGACGAGATCGGCCGCGGCACCTCCACCTTCGACGGCATGAGCATCGCCCGCGCCGTTGTGGAGCATATCTGCGCCAACATCGGCTGCAAGACCTTGTTCGCCACCCATTACCATGAGCTGACCGATCTGGAGCAGGACGTGGCCGGGGTCAAAAATTACAATATCGCGGTCAAAAAGCGGGGCGACGACATCACGTTTCTGCGCCGCATCGTTGCAGGCCCTGCCGACGACAGCTACGGCATCGAGGTGGCCAAGCTGGCCGGGCTGCCCGGCAGCGTGACCAAGCGCGCGCATGAGGTGCTGCGCAGGCTGGAAGCCGGCGCGCCCGGCGCACACCCCTCGTTTCAGCTCGATTTTGACACCGTGGAGGAATATAATCATCCCAGCGTTCCCAGCGAGGTGCTGGAAAAACTGAACAGCGTGGATATCGAGACACTTACTCCGCTGGAGGGGCTGAACTTTTTGTACGAGCTGAAAAAGACATTGAAAAACCGCTGAAGCGGCCCCGCGGGCATCATTTTTGACGGGGATTTGACCAAGAAAGGGAAAGGCATCCATGGCAGTCATTCATGTGCTGGACAAACATACCGCGGAGCTGATCGCGGCGGGCGAGGTGGTGGAGCGCCCTGCCTCGGTGGCGAAGGAACTGCTGGAAAACGCCATCGACGCAGGAGCCACCCAGATCACCCTCTCCGTCACCCGCGGCGGCATTCAGCAGCTGCAGGTCACCGACAACGGCAGCGGCATCGAGACGGAATCCATCGGCAAGGCTTTTATCCGCCATGCCACCAGCAAGATCGCCACCGAGGAGGACCTGGGCCACATCCACACGCTGGGGTTCCGCGGGGAGGCGCTGGCCTCCATCGCCAGCGTGGCCAGGGTGGAGGTGCTGACCCGCACCGAGCAGGACGAGTATGCCTGCTGCTACCGCATCGACGGCGGCGAGGAGCAGGGAATGGAGCCCGGCGCCCGCCCCGTGGGCACCACGATCACGGTCAACGAGCTGTTTTACAATACCCCGGCCCGGATGAAGTTCCTCAAAAAGGATGTCAGCGAGGGAACCTTTGTAGCCGATACGATCCTGCACGCGGCGCTGTCCCACCCGGAAATCTCCTTCCGCTTTGTGCGGGAGGGCAAGCAGCAGTTTGTTACCCCCGGCGACGGCGTGCTGCGCAGCGCGGCGTACGCGGCGCTGGGGCGGGAGTTTGCCCGCGACTTGCTGCCCGCCGAGGGCGGCAGCGGCCTGTACGCGGTGACGGGGCTGATCACGCCGCCCCGCGCCTGCAAGGCCTCCCGCGCGTCCCAGTATTTTTACGTCAACGGTCGGTACGTCAAAAACCGCACGATGATGGCTGCACTGGAAAACGCCTACAAGGGCACCCTGATGGGGGGCAAATTTCCCGGCGCCATCCTGATGCTGACCATGCCCGCCGAGCTGGTGGATGTCAATGTACACCCGGCCAAGACCGAGATCCGCTTTGCGCGGGAGAATGATGTGTTCGATGCGGTCTACCGCACGGTGCGCGCCGCGCTGGCGGCCCCCGGCAGCGGCGAGTGCCGCTTCACGGTCGGCCACGCGGCGCCCGGCGCGGCGGAAACGGACGCGGCGGAAACGGACGCGGCCGGGCCGGCTGGCCCGGCCATCCCGGCTTCCCCCAGGCCCGTGCAGCACTTCAATACCCTCTCGGCCGCGGAGTATCGCGCCTTGCAAAAGCTCGCCGGCCCCGTGGGGGCCCGCGCACTGCCGGGCGGAAAATCCGCGTCCGGCACGGCGGAAATCCTGGCGGCCCGCCGGGGCGGATATCCGTCCGCCTCCCTGGCGGGCGGCCTGCCCCTGCGGCAGGAACACGCGGCGTATGCTGTGCCCGCACCCGATGCGCTGCCCGGCGGCGAACCCTGCGCGGGGGATGCGCCGCCCGCCGTCCGCTCCTTCGCGCCTGCTGACGCCGCCGAGCAGGGGTTGGACCTGCTGCCTGATCTGCCCGAGGCGGGCACGCCGCCGGAGCAGGACGGCCCCTTTGCGGCAGGGGCGCCGTCCTCCGGGCTGCCGGGCGCGGAGGACCCGCTTTTGGCCGCCGGGGCGGCGGAAGAACCGCCCCAAGCCGCGGCGGACGATGCCAATGAGATTCCCCTGAGCGCTCTGCCCGCCCCCGAACAGACCAGCCTGTTGCCCGCGGGCGCCGAGCCGCTCCGCTATGTGGGGGAGGTTTTCCGCACCTACATTATGACCGAGCGGGGCAGCGAGCTTTGCCTGATCGACAAGCACGCCGCCCACGAGCGGCTGCTGTTTGAGGAGCTGGCGCGGAATTACGGCGGCGTTGCCTCTCAGCTGCTGCTGGTGCCGGTGCAGGTGAACCTTTCGGCGGAAGAAAAGCAGGCGGTGCTGCAAAACCTGCCCCTGCTGGCCGATGCCGGGGTGGAGGCAGAGGATTACGGCGGCAGCACGGTCATCGTGCGCAGCGTTCCCGCCGATGTGGCGGTGGACGATGTGGAGGATATGCTGGTCGAGCTGGCCGCCCATCTGGCTGCCGGGGGCCGGGATGCCCTGCGCGAAAAAACCGAGTGGGTGCTGCACTCCATTGCCTGCCGCGCCGCCATAAAAGCCGGGGACAAAACCGATCCGACCCAGCTGCTGGCGCTGGCCACCCGCATTTTGGACGGCACCGTGCCGCCCTTTTGCCCCCATGGCCGCCCCTGCGTGCTGAAAATCACCCGGAAGGAGCTGGAGAAACAGTTTGGCCGCCTTGTCTGATATTTCCACCGCCCGCACGGCGCCCGCGCCTGCCGTGGTAGCCGTCGGCGGACCGACCGCCACCGGCAAAACTGCGCTGTCCGTCCGGCTGGCCCGCCGTTTTGGGGGCGAGATCGTCAGTGCCGATTCAATGCAGCTCTATAAGGGATTGTCCGTCGGCACGGCCAAAGCCACGCCAGAGGAACAGGCGGGCATCCCGCACCATCTTCTCGATCTTTTGTCGCCTCAGCAGACGTTCAGCGTGGCCGAATACACCGCGCTGGCCGGGGCCGCCATCGAGGGCATCACGGCCCGGGGCCGGCTGCCCATTGTGGCGGGCGGTACGGGGCTGTACATCACCAGCCTGCTGAACGGGGTGCGCTTTTTGCCGCAACAGGCCGATCCCGCGTACCGCCAGGCGCTGGAACGCCGGGCCGCGGCAGGGGAGGGGGATGCTCTTTATGCTGAGCTGCGGCAGACAGACCCCGCCGCTGCGGCGGGCATCCACCCGCATAACCTGCCGCGGGTTATCCGGGCGCTGGAAATCTGTCACCTGGCGGGCGACCATGCCGCCACGGCCCAGCGTGCGGCCTCCAGGCCGGCCGCGCCGCCCTACCGCTCTCTTTGTCTCTGCCTGACCTGCCGCGACCGCGCGGTGCTTTACCGAAGAATCGATGAGCGGGTGGCGCGGATGATGGCAAACGGTCTGCTGGACGAGGCCGCGTGGGTCTGGCAGAACCGGGACGCCTGCCGCACCGCCGCGCAGGCCATCGGCTACAAGGAGTTTTTTCCGTATTTTGCGGGCACGGCCCCGCTGCAGGACTGCGTGGCGGCCTTGCAGCAGGCGTCCCGCCGATACGCCAAACGGCAGTTGACCTGGTTCCGCAACCAGGGCGGCGCGGTCTGGCTGTATCTTGACGAGGAGGATGTCGGCGCGAAAGCCGAGGCGTTGACCGAGGCGTTTCTGCTTGACCATGAATGATCCGAAAGGAGGCCGAACCGATGACTGCGGAACCGAATAAACCCACCGTTCCCTCCGGGCAGAACACGCAGAATGCAGCCCCCAAAACGGACGCTTCCGCCCCGGCGAAAAAGAAGCGGATTCTGATCCCCGTCGCTACGGTCGCCGTCACGGTGCTGCTGGCCGTTGCGTTTTTGTATGTGATTTTGCAGCTTTACGCCATCGCGGGCCGCACCTACAGAACCGAGACGGCCATCTCCTACACAATGGCCGACAGCATCAGCGCGACGGGCGTGGCGGTGTTTGATGCTGTGGATGTGCTGGGCGGCGGAAATCTCGGCTACCTGGTGGACGACGGCGAGCGTGTGACCAGCGGCACCGTTCTGGCGGAGCAGTACAGCGGCGACGGGCAGGCCGCCCTGCGTGAACAGCTGGTCAGCCTGCAAAAATCCATCGCGCTGCTGAACAAATCGCAGAACTCGGCGGGCAGCGATCTCTCCCTGCTCACCTCCCAAAGCACCTCTGCGCTCTATGATCTTCTGGACGAGATCGATCAGAGCGATTACAGCGGTATCGCGGATCAGGAACAGCAGTTTTTGCTGGCGCAAAACCGGCTGCAAATCAGCACAGGGCAGGTCAGCGATTTTTCCCAGACCATCGCCGATCTGCAGGCCCAGTATGATTCGATCCAGGGTCAGCTTGGCTCCCTCTCCACCATTTCGGCCGATACCAACGGCTATTTTATCTCGGCGGCCAACGCGGGTTTTCTCTCGATGGATGCTGCCGCGATCGACGGCCTTTCGCCCGCTGATTTTGCAACGGCCCTCTCGGCAGGGCTGGGCGCGGCGCCCCAGGATCTGGCGGGGCGGATCGTGACAGGGTTCAGCTGGCGGTTTTACGCCACTTGCTCCGACGCCGACGCAGCCCGGTTTGAGGGGCTTTCCTCGGTCAAAATCCGCGTGCCCGGCAAGCAGGATGCTCCCCTTGCGGCCACGGTGGTCAGCGTGAACGTGGACGCGGACAACCATGTGGCCAAGATCGAGCTGGAATGCCAGAATATCAACGCCGCGGTGCTGACCTTTGGGCAGGAAAATGCCCGGATCGACCTGAAAACCTATCAGGGCATCCGCATTGACCGTTCGGCGCTGCACATTGTGGACGGCGTCAAAGGGGTATATGTCAAATACGGCTCGCTCCAGCGGTTCCGAAAAATTACCATTCTGTACGAAAACGACAGCTACATTCTGGTTCCGTCGGACGGCGCGCTTGGCACGGACAACGAGGTGCGGCTGTACGATGAGGTGATCGTGCAAGGAACCAACCTTGCGGACAGAAAGCTGCTGTAGCGGAGAAAAATGCCGTGGAATCCGGCCAAAGATGCCCGCTGAAACGCAATTTGTATTGACAACATAGCCAAAAAGGGTGATAATAATCTATGCGTATTACTGTGCCTGCGGGCGCGGTGTGCGCCTGGGGGAACCCTGCGGCCCGGCCCCGGCCGGCGGTGGGGTAAGTATTGATACTTAAGGAGAAGACGACTATGTCCATGTTCGAAGGCCTTAAAAATGCCCTGGGCATCAACCAGGACCCTGAGGGCGACGCCTATCTTGACGATACCGACGAAGAAATTTTTGCCGGCAACCGGGCGACCGCGGCCCCCGCACAGGAAGGCGGCTATACCCCGCCCGAAGCAAAGCAGCACAATAAGGTCGTGAACATCAACGCCACCACCCAGCTGCAGGTGGTTCTGGTCAAGCCGGAGCGTTTTGACGATGCTTCCGCCATTGCCGACCAGCTTAACGCCAAGCGCACGGTTGTGCTGAACCTGGAATCCACCGGCAAGGAGGTTTCCCGCCGCCTGATCGATTTTCTGTCCGGCGTGGCCTATGCCAACAACGGCCAGATCAAGCGGGTTGCCACCAGCACCTTCATCATCACGCCCTACAATGTCGATATCATGGGCGATCTGATCGACGAGCTGGAAAACAACGGCGTCTTTTTCTGACCGCGGGTCTGTGCGAGGAATGGAAGAACGGCAGGCGCCGCGCACCCGCGGCTTTGTACCCCCGCGCGATGATGACGAGCGGCTTCTGATGCGCCGGGTGGAGGAGCTTTGCCGCGCGGCGGAATCCCGCGGGGCACCCCGCTATACGGGCTTTTTATCTGACCGCGAGCAGGATCTTGCGCTGGCGGCGGCCCACCGCGCGGATTGCGCATACGGCCGCTTCTGGGGCGGTTATCCGGGCGCGGAGCGGGCTGTGTTTTGTCTGGAACCGCCGGATGCCTGGCAGGAGGAACCGGTCGCTGTTTTGCGCCTTGCATTTGCGCTGGCGGCAGGCGCACAGCCGCCCGCCCACCGGGACTGCCTGGGCGCGCTGCTTGGGCTGGGCGTTGCGCGGCGCTGCCTGGGCGATATCGTGTTCGATGCTGCGGATCCCCGTCTTGCCTACGTTTTTGTGCTGGAAGAAAATGCGGATTTTCTGGTCAGGACGTTCTGTTCGGCGGGTCGCTGTGCGGTGCGGGCCGAGCGTCTCGATCTGCTGCCCGAGGGGGCGTTCCGTGAGCCGGAGCGCACTTTGCGGCAGGCCACCGTGCCCAGCCTGCGGGCGGATTCCGTCCTGGCCGCCATGCTGCACGGCTCCCGCGGCACCGCGACGGAGCTGATCGAGGCGGGGCGGGTGGAGATATGCCATTTGCCCCTGCGCGCCGGGCACGAACCCGTCTATGCGGGGGATATCTTCACAGTGCGGGGCCTGGGGCGGTTCCGGCTGGCGGAGATCGGCGGAAAAAGTAAAAAGGATCGCATTTTTATATCCTTTTACCAATATTAGGGGTGCAAAACCCGGTACAGGAGGTACACGGTATGTTGACTTCGGAGGATGTGCGCCGCGTTACGTTTGACAAGGCCATGCGCGGCTACCGCTGCGAGGATGTGAACGATTATCTCAAGCAGGTTGCCGACAGTATGGACGCCCTGCGCGCCCAGAACGACGACCTCCAAAAGAAGCTGACCGTTCTGGGCCAGCGCATTGAGCAGTACCGTGCCGAGGAGGATACCCTGCACACCACCCTGATCAATGCGCAGCGGCTGGGCGAAAACGTCATCAAGGAAGCCAAACAGAAGGCTGCCGAGGTCCTGCGCGCCGCCAACATCAAGGCCGAGGATCGTGAGCAGCGCGCCCGCGACGAGGTGGAGCTTTCCAAGCAGGAGCTGACCACCCTCAAAAAGGAATCGAACGATTTCCGCAAAACGCTGATGACGCTTTACCGCAAACATATCGAACTGATTACCACCATGCCGGAGTACAGCACCGGCGAGTCCGCCGATGCCGAAAGTACCCCGCAGTCCGTGCAGGAGGAGGAAGCGTACGATCCCGCGCCGGCGCCCCAGGTCGCGCCCGAGCCGCCGGTGCAGCCCGCCTATCAGCCTGTGCAGGCTGCCTACCAGCCCGCCTACGACGAGCCCGACGAGGAACCCGCCCCGGTCGTTCCCACTGTCCCGCCCGAGGCTTCCGGCGAGGGCAAGGTGGACACCGTGGAGTTTGCCATTGCACCCCGCCAGGGGGAGGAATCCGATCCTGCCGATTCTGCGGCATCCGCGGAACCGGCGGTCAGCGAGGCCGACGAGTTCAAGGGTCCCTTCGCCCCCGGCGCCGGGCTGTACGATGTGCCCGAGACTCCCAAGCCGCGGGGCCGCGCGCCCGGCCGCAAACCGGGTTCCCGCCGTAAAAAGGCTACCGGCGGGGAGGATGCCGCCGTGCCGGATTCGTTTGATTCGTTCTCCAACATCGATTTTGACAGCTGAGAGCGGGCCGCGTTTTCCAAAACCGTACCCAAGTAATGTGATATAGAGGAGAGTAGGATATCTTGGCGCAGAACTATAACGACACGATTCACCTTCCGGCAACACCCTTTGAGATGCGCGCCGGCTTGCCCAAAAAAGAGCCCAAAATGCTGGACGACTGGGCAAAAAATCAGGTCTATGCGGAGATGATCCGCCAGAACGACGGCTATCCCCGGTTTATTTTGCACGACGGCCCGCCGTATGCCAACGGCAACATTCACATGGGCACCGCGCTCAACAAGATCATCAAGGATATCATCATCCGCTATAAGAACATGACGGGGTTCTGCGCGCCCTATGTGCCCGGCTACGATACCCACGGCCTGCCCATCGAGCTGAAGGCTCTCAGTTCCCTCGGCGATAAAAAAACGGGCGTGTCCAAGCTGGCTCTGCGCAAGATCTGCCGCGAGTTTGCCACCGAGCATATCGACGTGATGAACGAGCAGTTCCAGCGCTTGGGCGTGCAGGGCGACTTTGCCGACCCCTACCTGACCCTTAAACCCGAGTTTGAGGCCCGCCAGATCGAGGTGTTTGGCGAGATGGCCCGCAAAGGCTACATCTACAAGGGAATGAAAGCCGTCTACTGGTGCCCGGAGGACCGCACCGCGCTGGCCGAGGCTGAGATCGAGTATGCCGAGGACGCCTGCGATTCCATCTATGTGCGGTTCAAGCTGACCGGCGATCCCAAGGGCGTGCTGGCCAAGTACGGCGTGCCGCTGGACGATGCCTGGATCGTGATCTGGACCACCACCACCTGGACGCTGCCCGCCAACGTGGCCACCTGCCTCAATCCGTCCATCGAGTATGCCTTCGTCAAGTTCAACGGAGGCTACCACATCATGGCGGCTGAGTTGGTCAAGCCCACGATGGAAGCCTGCCATATTGGGGAGTACGAGGTTCTGGACGCCCGCGTTCCCGGCGCCGAGCTGGAAATGCTGGAATACAGGCATCCCTTCCTGGAACGTACCGGTCTTGTGATTTTGGGCGATCATGTCACGCTGGAGGGGGGCACCGGCTGCGTACATACCGCGCCCGGCCACGGCGTGGAGGACTTTGAAGTCTGCACCCAGCACTACCCCCAGCTTCCCGTTGTGGTGCCGGTGGACGACGGCGGCTATCTGACCGAGGAGGCCGGCAAGGAGTTTGCGGGTCTCAAGGTCTGGGCGGCCAACAAGGTCATTCTGGAGCATATCCGCGCCAGCGGCCATCTGCTGGGCGTACAGCACATCACCCACCAGTATCCGCATTGCTGGCGCTGCCATCATCCCATCATCTTCCGCGCCACCGAGCAGTGGTTCTGCTCGATCGACCGTTTTAAGGAGGATGTCTACAAAGCCATTGACGAGGTCAAGTGGCAGCCCGCGTGGGGCCACGACCGTATGCGCGGCATGGTGCGCGACCGCAGCGACTGGTGCATTTCCCGCCAGCGCGTCTGGGGCGTTCCCATCCCGGTGTTCTACTGCAAGGCCTGCGGCAAGTATCACATCACCGAAACTTCCATCCGGGCCGTGTCGGCGCTCTTCCGCAAGGAAGGCAGCGATGCCTGGTACAGCCACGAGGCCAATGAGATACTTCCCAAGACCGAGGTTTGCTCCTGCGGCGCCTCCGACTGGGAGAAAGACCCCGACATCATGGATGTCTGGTTCGATTCCGGCTCCACCTGGAGCGCTGTCTGCCGTGAGCGACCCGAGCTTCGCTGGCCGGTGGACCTCTACATGGAGGGCGCCGATCAGTTCCGCGGTTGGTTCCAGTCCAGCCTTCTGACCTGCGTGGCCACCGAGGGCATCGCGCCCTACCGCAGCGTGCTTTGCCATGGCTGGGTCGTGGACGAGCAGGGCAAGCAGATGCACAAATCCGCCGGCAACGGGATGGAGCCCAGCGAGATCATCCGCGATTACGGCGCCGATATCATCCGCCTGTGGGTTGCGTCAAGCGATTACACGGTGGATGTCCGTGCCGGCAAGGAGATTTTCCGCCAGCTGTCCGAGGCTTACCGCAAAATGCGCAACACCGCCCGCTTTATGCTGGGCAACCTCAACGGGTTTGACCCCGCAAAGGATATGGTGCCGCAGGATCAGCTGTTTGAGATTGATCGCCGCGCTTTGCAGGCCATGAACGATTTGACCGTGGCCGTGCTGGACAGCTATGAGCATTACGATTTCTCCCGCGCCTACCATGCCATCTACAACTTTTGCGTGTTGGATATGTCCAACTTCTACATGGATGTCGTCAAGGATCGGCTGTACTGCGCGGACGACCGCGCCCGCCGCTGCGCCCAGACCGCCATGTACCGGATTCTGGTGGACTTTACCAAGCTGATTGCGCCCATCCTCTGCTTCACCAGCCAGGAAATTTGGAGCTACATTCCCAAGACCCCGGCCATGAAGGACTATGTGGTGTTTGAGCAGATGCCCAAGGCCGCCGCCAACCCCGAAAGCGACGTGTTCCGCGCCAAGTGGGACCGGATCATGGCCGTGCGCGACGACGTCAAGAAGGTGCTGGAGCAAGCCCGTGCGGACAAAACGATCGGTTCCTCGTTGGAAGCGTCGGTCACGCTGCATTGCAGCGATGCGCTGTATGATTTCCTGAACGAGATCCCGATGGACGAGCTGGCAGACCTCATGATCGTATCGAAGGCGGAGCTTGCCAGGGATGCGGGCGGCGTCCGCGGCGCCGTGGAGGGGCTGGGCGTGAGCGCGGCCCGCGCCGTGGGCGGCAAATGCCTGCGCTGCTGGAAATATGATGCCGCGGTGGGCGAGGACGGCCTTTGCCCGCGCTGCGCGCGCGTTCTCGGCAAATAATTCGTTTACGGCGGTGCTTTCACAGGATGCAAAGCACCGCTGTTTTGCGCAAAACTGGAGGAATTTTCCATGCTGGCCATGTTACTCCCTTATCTGGTGGCCGCCGGTCTGGTGGCGGTCGATCAGTTGCTCAAATGGTGGGCCACCGCCGCGCTGGCGCCAGTGGGCGCCGTCACGGTGATCCCCGGCGTGGTAGAGTTGCGCTATATCCTCAACGACGGAATGGCGTTCTCCCTGTTAAGCGGCAAGCAGCTGTTTCTGACGGCGTTCACCACCCTTGCGCTGGCCGCCATCGCGGTGTACCTGGCCAGAAAGCGGCCGCCCAAAATGGAAACCGCCGCCTGGACCCTGATTCTGGGCGGGGGAATCGGCAATCTGATCGACCGCGCCCTTAACGGCGTGGTGGTGGATTACATCAACTTTCTGTTTGTCCATTTTGCCGTTTTTAATTTTGCCGATATCTGCATCACCTTTGGCGCCGTGCTGCTGATCGTCAGCTTGTTTTTCACCGAGCTACGCAGCGGCAAGACAGAGCGCGCACCCCGGAATGCTGACGATGGCAATAACCCGCCGGAAGGGACGCCCCCTACCGGCGATGCCCCGCATGAGGCCCCCCATGGAGACGCTTGAGCTGGTGGCGGATGCCGCAGCACAGGGGCAGCGGTTGGACCGCTGGCTGTCCGGCCGGCGGGCGGAGCTTTCCCGCAGCGCCCTGCAGGCACTGATGGCCCAGGGGCTGGTGCGCTGCAACGGCAAGCCGGTCGGCAAAAGTGAAAAACTGCGCGCAGGGGATGCGATTGTCGTGGAAATCCCAGACCCGCATCCCATCGAAGCCATACCGCAGGCGATCCCGCTGGACATTGTCTACGAGGATGCCTGGCTGGTCGTCGTCAACAAACCCAAGGGGATGGTGGTTCACCCGGCGCCCGGCAACCCGGACGGAACGCTGGTCAACGCGCTTTTGTACCACTGCGCGGGCGGGCTGTCCGGCATTGGCGGGGCCATCCGGCCCGGCATCGTCCATCGCATCGACAAGGACACAAGCGGCCTGCTGGTCGTGGCCAAGGACGATGCCACCCATCAGGCTCTAAGCGAGCAGATGAGCGTCCACAGCATCCACCGGGTCTACCATGCGGTGGTGTACGGCAATCTGCGGGAGGACGAGGGGTATGTGGAGGCGCCCATCGGGCGCGACCCCCATGACCGCAAAAAGATGGCCGTCACCCAGGCGCACGGCAAATACGCCTACACCGGGTGGCAGGTGCTGGAACGCTTCGGCGCTTTCACCTACATAGCCTGCCGTCTCAAAACGGGGCGCACCCATCAGATCCGGGTTCATATGGCGTCCATCGGTCACCCGCTGGCGGGGGACCCCGTGTACGGGCCCCGCAGCTGCATAACCGCACTGGAAGGGCAGTGCCTGCACGCCAAGGAGCTGGGGTTTGTTCACCCGGCCACCGGGCAGTATCTGCAATTTGATTCGCCGCTGCCGCCGTATTTCGCCCGCTATCTTGCCAGGTTGAGAAAGGAAGTTGGACAATGAGCGCACACCTGCGCGATTATCTTGTGTTTTGTGATATGGATAACACGCTGCTCACGGCCAGGGAGGGCGTACCGGCCTGTAACCGCACGGTCATTCGCTTGTTCATCGAGATGGGCGGCCGGTTCACAGTGGCGACGGGCCGCCCGCCGGAATCCATCCGGGCCGCGCTGGGGGATATCCGGCTTTCGCTTCCGGCCATCTCCTGCAACGGCGCGCTGCTGTACGATTTTTCCGGCAACGCCGTGCTGCGCCGCTCCACGCTGGAACAGACGCAGGCCGCGGCGGCAATCCGGGATGTGCTGACAAAATTTCCCAAGCTGGGCGTTGAGGTCATGGCCGGGCCGGGGGATATGTATGTGATCCACCCCAACACCTATACCCATGCCCACCAGGTGGACGAAAAGCTGCCCAGCGTGGCCTGCCCGCTGGAATCGGTGCCGGACGGCTGGGTAAAGGCTGTGTTTGCCGCCGATCCGGAGACGATCCGCAAGGTGCTGCAATATACCAAGACCCACTATTATGGGCGGGACAATTACTTTTTGCCCACCAACAGCATTTATCTGGAAATTATGCCTGCCGGCGTCAGCAAGGCCAGCGGCCTGCGCGATCTTTGCACCGTAATGGGGGAATCCCCTAAAAAGACAGTGGTCATCGGGGATTACTTCAACGATCTGGAGCTGATGAAGGAGGCCGGACACTCGGTGGCGGTGGCCAACGCCCCCGCCGAAGTCAAAACCGTGGCCGACGAGGTGACCAACTGCACCTGCATGGACGGCGCGGTGGGAGAGTACCTGTACAAACTGATCCGCAGCGTGGGCCGGTAGCCTTGGGCAGAAGGCCCGCCGCGGGGAAAGGCGGGAGCGGAATGCGTGTTCGGGATTTGTTGGGCAGCCAGAACGTTCTGGTTCACGCGGCGGTGCTGAGCGCCGCCGACGCGCTGGGTCTGCTGGTGGAATTGCAGGAGGCAAGCGGCGTCATTACCAACGGCACCGCCTACTACAACGCGGTCTTTGAGCGGGAAACCGCGGGCGGCTCCACCGCGATCGGGGAGGGGATGGCTTTGCCCCATGCCGCCAACGCAGGGGCGGCGGCCTGCGGCGTGGCGGCGCTGACCCTTCGCCCGGGGGTGGAATGGGGGGCGCCCGATGCCGTTCCGGTAGATCTTGTGTTTATGGTGACCACCCCGCCCGATCGCGACAGCGAGCGGCTGCAAATTCTGGCACGGTTGGTCAACCTGCTCTCGGAACCTGGGCTGCCGGAAGCGCTTCGGCGCGCCCGCACGCCCGAGGAATTTGTGGAACGCCTTTCCGGTGCCGAGGCAGAGCGTTTTGCCTGAACGCCCCGCCCCGCGGAGCAAAATTCGTACAAAAATCCGGCGCAAGCGGCAGGATGCCGTGCAACGCCGGATTTTTGTGCAGAAATTAGGGCGTAATGTACAAAGAAAACACAAGAATGCAGCAGCATTTGAGCGGATTGACGGCTTGTGCGGTTGATAAAACTATGGTATACTTTAGTACATTAAACCGACGAAGAAGAGGGGCGGGCCTTTCGACAGATGCCCGGCGGTTTTAAAACAGTTGGAGGAAAAACAGATGAAAAAAACACTTTCCATGGTTTTGGCCCTGGCAATGACCGTGGGCCTGGCAGGCTGCGGCGCCACAGCAACAGCCGACTCTGCGTCCGCGGCATCCTCGGCGGCGGGCTCCGCGGCGGATTCCGCCTCGTCGGCCGCCACGGCGGATGCAGCCGCGGATAAAACCTATACGGTGGGCATTTGCCAGCTGGTGCAGCATGTAGCGCTGGACGCCGCCACCCAGGGCTTTCAGGATGCGCTGAAGGATAAGCTGGGCGATAAGGTCACCTTTGATCTGCAGAACGCACAGGGAGATACCGCCACCTGCGCCACCATCATGTCGGGCTTTGTATCCTCCAATGTCGATTTGATCATGGCCAACGCCACCGCCCCGCTGCAGGCCGCCGCCGCTGCCACCGACAAAATTCCGGTGCTGGGTACTTCGGTTACCGATTACGCCACCGCGCTGGATATCAGCAACTGGAACGGCACCACGGGCCGCAATATCTCGGGCACCTCCGATCTGGCACCGCTGGAGGATCAGGCCAAGATGATCAAGGAGTTGGTTCCGAACGCCAAGCAGGTGGCCATCCTCTACTGCTCGGCCGAGGCCAACTCGGTCTATCAGGCGCAGACCATCGAGGGGTATCTCAAGGACATGGGCATCGCCTACAAGGAGTATTCGGCCGCCGATTCCAATGAGATCCAGGCCGTCACCACCAGCGCCATCACCGACTGCGACGTTGTCTACATCCCCACCGACAACACGATGGCCGCCAGCACCGAGATCATCAACAACATCTGCACCCCGGCCAAAATCCCCGTCATCGCGGGCGAGGAGGGCATCTGCAAGGGCTGCGGCGTCGCCACCCTGTCCATCAGCTACTACGATCTTGGCTACAAGACCGGTGAGATGGCCTACGATGTGTTGGTAAACGGTACCGACCCCGCCACCATGAAGGTGGAGTACGCGCCCAAAACAACGCAGGAATACGTCGCCAGCCGCGCTACCGCGCTTGGCCTCACCATCCCCAGCACCTATGTTGCCATTGACGAAAGCTAAATCTTAGCTTTTGGGCCGGGACGCAAAGCGTCCCGGCAATTTTGGGTTTCATAAATTTTAGCGGTTTGCCGCAAGCAGGAGGTTCCTTCTATGTTAAATCCCGCCGCGCTTTTGGGCGCATTGCCGGGCGCCGTTGCGCAGGGCATCGTATGGGGCATTATGGCGCTGGGCGTCTACATGACCTTCAAAATTCTCAATTTTGCCGATCTGACTGTTGACGGTTCAATGGCCACCGGTGGAGCCATCGCGGTCATGCTCGTGCTTTCGGGGATGAACCCGGCCCTGGCGCTGCTGTTTTCCTTTCTCGGCGGGCTGGCCTGCGGCGCGGTCACGGGCCTGCTGAACACGGCGCTGGGCATTCCGGATATCCTGGCCGGCATTTTGACGCAGTTTGCGCTGTGGTCGGTCAATCTGGTTATTATGGGCAAAGCCAATACACCCCTCAGCGTCGATAAATATCCCCTTATCATCACGCTGCGCAACATTCCGATGGCCATTGTGGTCAGCGGCCTGTTTGCGCTGGCGCTGGTGGGGCTGTTCTACTGGTACTTCGGCACAGAGCAGGGCAGCGCCATCCGCGCCACCGGCGCCAACATTGCCATGGCCAGGGCGCAGGGCGTCAATACCGACAGCATGAAGGTGCTTACGCTGGCCCTGTCCAACGGCGTGGTGGCCTTTGCAGGCGGAATGCTGGCCCAGTACCAGGGCTTTGCGGATGTCAGCATGGGGCGCGGCGCCATCGTCATCGGCCTGGCCGCCGTCGTCATCGGCGAGGTGCTGGGCACAATGATTTTGCGTAAGCGGCTCAACTTTATGGGTCGGCTGATCTTCACGGTTTGCGGCGGCATTGTCTACTATACGGTGCTGCAAATCGTGCTTTGGCTTCGCCTTCCCACCGATTACACCAAGATGTTCACCGCCATCATCGTAGCCGTGTTCCTGGCTTTCCCCTACATTCGGGGAAAATACTTTAAAAAAAGCGTAAAGAAGGAGGCGCAGCCCCATGCTTGAAATTCAAAACGCCTGCAAGACCTTTAACGCGGGAACCGTCAACGAAAAAGTGGCGCTCAACAACTTGAACCTCAAACTGGAAAACGGTGATTTCGTCACGGTCATCGGCGGCAACGGCGCCGGCAAATCAACCATGCTCAACGCCATCTGCGGCGTCTGGCCGCTGGACAGCGGCAAGATCCTGATCGATGGGCAGGATGTCAGCAAACTGCCGGAGTACAAACGCGCCGCCTTTCTTGGCCGCGTGTTTCAGGATCCGATGACCGGCACGGCCGCCACGATGGGCATCGACGAAAATCTTGCCATGGCTGCGCGGCGAGGTGCGGGGCGCGGGCTTGCCTGGGGCATCACCAAGAGGGAGGAGGAGGACTACCTGGCGCTGGTCAAATCCCTCGACCTGGGGCTGGAGGATCGGATGACCAGCAAGGTAGGGCTTCTCTCGGGCGGGCAGCGGCAGGCCATCACGCTGCTGATGGCTACCCTGAAAAAACCCAAGCTGCTTCTGCTGGACGAACACACGGCAGCGCTGGATCCCAAAACCGCCGCCAAGGTGCTGACCCTGTCCGACAAGATCGTGCAGGAAAATCACCTCACGACCCTGATGATCACCCACAACATGAAGGACGCCATCAAGCACGGCAACCGGCTGATCATGATGTACGAGGGCCGCGTAATCTACGATGTGCGCGGCGAGGAGAAGGCCGCGCTGAAGGTGGCCGATCTGCTGGCCCGCTTTGAGCAGGTAAGCGACGGTCAGTTTGCCAATGACCGTATGCTGCTCTCCTGAGCGGACGCGCCGTCCGGCAGGCTCCGCTTTTCTGCGCAGGCGGCTGGGGCAACCCAGCCGGCATGCCGCGCAAAAGAACGGTACGGTATTGCGCTGAAACAAAAAAATCCGGGCCGCGGCAAGCGGTCCGGAATTTTTTTGCGCTATAGCAGCCAAATGGAGCAAAGACGTTACGGCGCCGGGTAGGTGAGATGATCCTGGTCCAGCGCATCCAGCACCGGCAGCATGGCAGCGGCCTCGGCGCGGGCCGCGATGGGATCCATCATCAGATAGTTGCCGCACTCCGAGGCAGAGGCGCCGGGGATGACGCCGGTGTAGGCAGCCATCTGGCGGAAGCAGGTCTGCACAAGCGCAAGCGCCTCGGCGGGGGAAAGCCCCGTCGTCAGCAGATAAAAGCCGGTCAGGCAGCCCATCGGCCCTACATACACCACATTCTTGCTCCACGCGCTGTTGCGGGCAAAGGTGGCGAACAGATGCTCCAGCGTGTGGGCGCAGGCGGGGGAAAGATAGGCGCCGCAGTTGGGCCGCTTCATCCGTATATCCCAGGTAAGCACTTCTCCGTCCTGCCGGGAAAGGTACATCCCCGGCAGCAGGGTGGTATGGTCAACACAAAAGCTGGCAATGCGTTCCATAAGCGGCACCTCACGCCATCTTCTGGACGACGCCGTGCTCGCAGTCCATCGAGATCATCATCCCGTCGTGCAAAAGACTGGTGGCGCGGGTGGCGCCTACGATCACGGCTTTGCCCAGGGTCAAGCCGACAATGGCGGCATGGCTGTTGGTGCCGGGCTCCTCCACAATCACGCCGCTGGCCTCCCGCATATAGGGCAGCAGATCGTTGCTGGTGTAAGGGGCAACCAGAATATCGCCGGGCTTCATCTTTTTGGCAGCTTCGGCGGCGGTATGACATACGCAAACGTTGCCGCGCGCGTTGTCGCTGCCGATGCCGACGCCGGAAACCAGGCTGTTGCCCACAAGATGCACCTTGATCATATTGGTGGTGCCGGACACGCCCACCGGCACGCCCGCCGTCACAACCACCATATCGCCCGGCTTGATGATGCCGGCACTCTGCGCCGTCTCGACCGATTTGGAGATCAGCTCGTCGGTGGAATGCGCATAATCCATGATCAGGGGGGTAATGCCCCAGTAGGCATTGAGCTGGCGGCGCACGGTCTCGTCCAGCACGCAGGCGATAATCCGGGTATCCGGGCGGCACTTGCTCAACAGGCGGGCCGTCTCGCCGCTTTTGGACACGGTAATGATGGCGCTGGCGTTGATGTCGGCGGCGGTGGTGCAGGCGGCGTGGGCTACGGCAGCGCTGATGCTCAAACGGCCGTCGTCCAGCGCGGTATGGTGAACAAGATTGTCAAAGCTGGAATCGTTCTCGGTATACTCGGCAATCGCGCCCATGGCCTTAAGGGCTTCCAGCGGATGCTTGCCTGCGGCGGTTTCGCCGCTCAGCATGATGGCGGAGGTGCCGTCGTAGATGGCGTTGGCCACGTCGGTGATTTCGGCACGGGTTGGCCGCGGGTTGATCATCATCGAATCCAGCATCTGGGTGGCGGTGATGCAGAGCTTGCCCGCCGCCATGGCGCGGTCGATCAAGTGCTTTTGGATGGCGGGGATTTCGGCAAAGTCGATTTCCACGCCCATGTCGCCGCGGGCAACCATGATGCCGTCGGCCACGCTCAGGATTTCGTCGATGTTGTTGACGCCCTCCTGATTCTCGATCTTGGCGACGATGCGGATGGAGGAGTCGTGTTCGCTCAGCAGATGGCGAATATCAAGAATATCCTGCGCGGTGCGGGTGAAACTGGCCGAGATCATATCAAAGTCGTTTTCGATGCCAAACAGGATGTCCTCCTTGTCTCGGGGGCTCATGTAGGGCATGGACAGGTGGACGCCCGGCACGTTGACGCCCTTTTTGGTTTTGATGATCCCCTCGTTCTCCACCGTGCAGACAATGTCGGTATCGGTCACACGGTCGATATGCAGGCTGATCAGTCCGTCGTCCAGCATGATCGTACCGCCGGGCTGCACATCGTGGGGCAGATCCTTGTAGGTTACAAAGCTGATTTCGGAGGTGCCCTCAATCTGGCGGGTGGTCAGGGTGAAAGGCTGCCCGGCCTGCAGCTGCTCGGATCCGTTCTTGAAGGTGCCAAGGCGGATCTCAGGGCCCTTGGTGTCCAGCATGGCAGCCACGGGCAGCTTCAATTCCTCCCGCAGTGCCTGCAGCTTTTCCAGGCGGCCTTTGTGTTCCGCATAATCGCCGTGGGAAAAGTTGAACCGGGCAACATTCATGCCGTGCAGCATCAACTGACGCATCATGTCGCCCTGGTCGGTGGCGGGACCAAGGGTACAGACAATTTTTGTATTATGCATAGAGAGGCCTCCTGATCATTTATTAACAATTTGCGCGATCAAAATTATTATAATACGATTCCGCCTCTTTCACAAGCACAAAATGTTGCCGGAGCGGGTGACTTTCGGGCGTTTTTTGTGCGGAATGCCCGTTGAACGGCCCGCTTCCGCACCAAAGCAGGGCCGGGAGAGAAACAGCGGCAAAAAAAGCGAAGAAGATTTTACTTTTTCTGCGTATTCGGGTATAATGAAATTATAAATCGAACGATGTACACGCAAGACAGCTTTAACGAGGAGAATGACTATGGCAAAACGTGTATTTTTGATTGTGCTGGACAGCTTTGGCGTTGGCGCGGAGCCGGATGCCCCCGCTTTTGGGGACGCGGGCACCAACACACTGCGCAGCGTGGCGGGCCACCCGTCCTTCCGGGGCGAAAACCTGCGGCGGCTTGGCCTGTTCAACCTGGACGGCGTTACGGCCGGCCGACCCTGCGAGGCGCCCGTGGGCTGCTTTGCCCGGCTGCGGGAAGCCAGCGCCGGCAAGGACACCACGATCGGCCACTGGGAGATCGCCGGCCTGCTCAGCGCCGACCCGCTGCCCACCTTCCCGGATGGTTTTCCGCAGGAGCTGCTGGATGCGTTTACCGCAAAAACCGGCTTCAAAGTGCTTTGCAACAAGCCGTATTCGGGCACCGACGTCATCCGCGATTATGGGGTGGAGCATCAGAAAACCGGCGCGCTGATCGTCTACACCTCGGCGGACAGCGTGTTCCAGATTGCCGCCAACGAGGCCATTGTGCCGGTGGAAAAACTGTATGAAATCTGCCGGCAGGCCCGCGCGCTGCTGGTAGGCAGGTACGGTGTGGGCCGGGTGATTGCGCGCCCGTTTGTGGGCGATGCGCCGGATACCTTTCAGCGCACCTCCCGCCGGCACGATTTCTCGCTGCTGCCCCCGGCCGAAACCATGCTGGATATCCTCAAGGCGGCGGGCAAGGATACGATCGCGGTGGGCAAGATCAACGACATTTTTGCGGGCAAGGGCGTGACCGAATTCACCCGCACCGCGGGCAACGCCGAGGGGATGGCCGCCACGCTGGCGCTGGCCGATCGCGATTTTAACGGGCTGGCGTTCGTCAATCTTGTCGATTTCGATATGCTGTACGGCCACCGCCGCGACATTGCGGGCTATGCGGCGGCCTTGACCGAGTTTGACGCATGGCTGCCTGGCTTTATGGCAAAAATGCGGCCGGACGATCTTTTGATGATTACCGCCGACCACGGCTGCGACCCCGCTTACACAAAAACGACCGACCACACGCGGGAGTATGTGCCGTATCTGCTGTACGGTGCGCCCCTTCGGCAGGGCGTGAACCTGGCGACCCGGTACTGCTTCGGCACCATCGCCAACACGGTCTGCGACTATCTGGGCGTGGACGCCTGCCTGGCCGGGTGCGGCGTTTGGCATGAGATCGCCCGCTGAACAAAGCAGAAGGAGGGCGCGGTTGAAGGTCTGGTTCTGGGATGTGCTGGCGCTGGCGCTGGCCGTGTATGCGGTCAGCCTGGTATTTACCAGCAACTTTAATATGGGCAATCTGCTTGTCTGGCTGCTGGCCGGGGCGGTTGGCGTCTATGCAGTCTGGCAAAAGCCGCTCGACCGCTGGTTTGCCGCCGGGTTTGGCCGCTCCGTCTGGTGGGCGCTGCTGGCGGGCAGCGTATTTCTGGCCGGAATGCTGGCGTTTGTGGCCGTCAGCGGTTACACAAACCCGGCGCGCGGGGACGAAAAAATCGTCATCGTGCTGGGGGCCGGGCTGCGGAAGGATCGCCCCAGCCGGCTGCTGCGGTACCGGCTGGACGCCGCCCTTGCCTACGCCCAAAGCCACCCGGACACCGTGCTGGTGACGACGGGCGGGCAGGGCCGGGGCGAGACGGTGCCGGAGGGGCAGGCCATGCGGGCGTACCTGCTTGCCAGGGGCCTGGCCCCCACGCGGGTGCTGGCCGAGACGAAATCGACTTCCACCGAGGAAAATTTTCGTTTTGCACGCGCAGTGCTTGCCCAAAACGGCTTCTCGCCCGATCAGCCCGTCGTATATGTGTCCAACGCGTTCCACTGCTACCGGGCTGGGCAGTATGCGGCGCGGGAAGGCTTTGCCGCCGCGCGCGCCCTGCCCGCGGGAATCTCACTGCGCAGCGTTCCCACCTGCTATTTGCGGGAGGTGTTTGCTGTGCTATACTATTGGGTGTTCAAAACCTCCGCCACTGGGCCGATGCACGCCTTGGTGGGGCTGTTGGACTTGAACAGGGACGTCTTTTATAAAAAGTAAAAAAGTCTCTCGATGAGACAAGATGGGGGAGTACCAGGCAATGCAGATTCGATATTACAAGGAATACAGCCGTTATCTGGATCGCGGCATGGAATTCAAGGTGTTTGGCCACGCAGGACGGCCGATTTTGATTTTTCCCTGCCAGAGCGGCCGCTTCTACGACTGGGAAAACTTTGGAATGTGTGACGCGGCGGCCCGATGGATCGAGGCAGGGCAGCTGCAAATCTTTTGCGTGGACAGCATCGACCCCGAAAGCTGGGACAACAAGGGCCCCTGCCGTCCCCGCATCGAAATGCAGGAGCGGTGGTACAATTATGTGTGCGAGGAGCTTTTACCCCGCGCGCTGGAAATCAACTGCGAGCATGGGCCCAGCCACGCGGGCAAAGTGCTGGTGGGCGGCGCAAGCATGGGCGGCGGCCACGCGGTCAATTTCTATCTCCGCCGCCCCGATCTGTTCAACGGCACCATCGCGCTGAGCGGGCTGTACAGCTCTAAAATGTTCTTTGGCGATTACATGGATGATCTTGTCTACCGCAACAGCCCGTGTGACTATATGCGCAACTTCCCCGATGACCACCCTTACAAAAAGCTTTACGCCGAGGCCGACAAGTTTATCCTTTGCTGCGGTCAGGGCCAGTGGGAGGAGGATCTGCTCAACTCCACGCTGGAACTGCAGGCGATTTTGGAGAGCAAGGACATTCACCCCCTGGTGGATATCTGGGGCACCGATGTCTCGCACGACTGGGTCTGGTGGAAAAAGCAGTGGCCGTACTTTTTGGAAAGAATCCTGGGCAAGGCGTAAGCCGACCTGCCTCAAAAAGCGAAAACACAGAAGAAAACCCGGCGAAAAACCGTAAAAACCGGACCACGCGTATTCTGCAGCAAGGCAGACGCGCGGTCCGGTTTTTGATTTTTCGGAAAATTGTCGGGCGGAAATTTCAGGGCGGAAATTTCAGGGCGGAAATTTCAGGGCGGAAATTTCAGGGCGGAAATTTC
>CAYWID010000007.1:146027-157435 GCA_964458285.1 uncultured Subdoligranulum sp.
AGGAAAGAAAGCGCAATTATTTTTTCGGGAGCTTGGGTTTGGCTTTTTCCTGCTCCTGCACAAAGCGGATGAAGGCATCCCGCTCAGCGGCGGTATCCAGGTTGACCACATACATCTGGTTGCCCATGTCCAGCGCCAGCGCGTCGGGCATGCGGTCGCACATTTTCATGCGGGCGCCGTAGCGGGCCAGAATCTCGGCGTGGGTATGCTTGTAGCGGTGGCAGTCCCGCCGCCCCGCATACACGCAGTAGGCGTGGGGGCCGTCCAGCTTCTGATGGCGGATCTCGTCGTAGCAGACCATGTCGGCCCAGATCTGATAACAGTCCACGCTGTTGGCAAAATTGATCATATCGGGCGTATAGCCGCCGGCCGGCCGCATGTTGACCTCCAGCGCCACATAGTCGCCCTTTTGGCCCAACCCCGGCTTATCCTCCCGCAGCTGGAAAAACTCGCAGTGGAAAAACCGGCTGCGGGCGCCGAACGCCCGGATCGTGCGGAATCCTACGTCCCGCAAAGCCTCCGGCACTTCCTTCTGGGTCCAGTAGGCAAGGTCGCCCTCGGCATTCACGATATCCATGATCGGGGTGGGAAAGTAGTTGCTGGTATAAAACAGCGGCACGCAATGGCTGTCGGCTACGCCGTCAAAGCTGACGATGGTGCCGTTGATAAATTCTTCCATAATGTAGGGAACCGCGGGCGGCGTCTGGTAGAAGGCGGCCAGCTCGGATTCATTGCGCAGCTTGTAGGTGGCTTCGGCCCCGCAGCCGTTGTCCGGCTTGACGATGACCGGATAGCCTACCTCCCGGATAAACCGCTCGGCGGCTTCCAGCGTCGAAACCATGTGATGGCGCGCCACCGGCACCCCGGCGGCGCGGTAGCTTTCCTTCATTTTACTCTTGAATTTGATCCGGTCGATGAAATCGTTCTGCGCGCCGGTCGTTACATGGAAATCGGTGCGCAGTTGGGCGTCCATCTCCAGCCAGTATTCGTTGTTGCTTTCCACCCAGTCGATCTTGCCGTAGTGGAAGGTGAAAAAACCCATCGCCCGCAGCATGGCGTCGTGGTCGGACAGGCTGCTCACCCGGTAATATTCGGTCAAACACTGCTTGAGCTGTGCCGGGATCGACTCAAACGGGGCGTCCCCGATGCCCAGCACATTGACGCCGTTGCGCTGCAGGCGGTCACAAAAATTCCAGTAGCTTTTGGGAAAATGAGGGCTGACAAATACAAAATTCATGGTAAATAATACATCCTTTCTTCCGCACAAAAAAGGACCGGCAAGCGCGGAACTGCACCGCAAAGGGGCATGGCGCCTGCCAACAGGCGGGAGGTTTGTTTTAATATCGGTTGCGCGCGTCACATAAACTGGTTGCGCGCGGCGCTGTACTCGTAGCCGGCCTCGGCCAGCCTTGCGCACAGCGCTTTTTCGTCCACGTCCTCCTCCTCACAGAAAGCCGCAAGGCTGGGGTCACGGTCGCGCAGTTTGGTATTGACATAGCTGAACAGGATGATCGGGTCGCTTGGAAGCATAAAGTGTCCTCCGTGAAAAAACAATATAAAATTACAGAAAAAGCCGGCCACCACAGTGACCGGCATTTTTTCCATCCAACTCAGACAGCGCGGGTAACTTTACCCGAACGCAGGCAGCGGGTGCAGGCGTAGATATACTTCGGGGAACCTTCCACGATTGCTTTTACGCGCTTGACATTGGGGTTCCAGGTACGGTTGCTCCGACGATGGGAGTGAGAAACCTGGATACCGAACGCAACACCTTTGCCACAGCATGCACATTTGGCCATTATGCTTGCACCTCCTTTAACGTAGCTGTATTATTGTACCAAACCCTTTGACAAATTGCAAGCCCCCAGCGCAAAAAATATGCAATTTTCCTGCTTTGCCCTACAGCGCTTGTTTCACAGCCTGTTTTACGGTATAATAAGCAAATCAGGAGTATTTTTTGCACACTTGTGCAGCGCCCGCGGAAAGGAAACGGAACCTATGAACGGACTGATCGGCATCGATACCCTTGTCAATTATCTGCTTCGCGCGGTGGTCATGCTGATCACGATCCCTTTTCATGAGGCAGCCCACGCGCTGGTCAGTTGGAAACTGGGCGACCCCACCGCCAAAAACGCGGGAAGACTCTCTCTGAATCCGGTGCGTCACTTTGATCCGCTGGGCGCGCTGTGCATGGTGGTGGGCGGCGTGGGTTGGGCCAAGCCGGTGGGCATCAATCCGGGCAACTTCCGCAGCCCCAAGCAGGGAATGGCCATCTCGGCCGCGGCGGGGCCGCTGTCCAACCTGTTGCTGGCCTATGTCTCAATGCTTGTGTACAAGCTGCTGTTCTACGGGCTGGGCGGTATGCTGCCCAACGCAGTCTATTCCTTTGTGGGCTACATGATCAGCATGAACATCAGCTTGGCTGTTTTCAACCTGCTGCCGGTGCCGCCGTTTGACGGCAGCCGGATCGCGCTGCTGTTTTTGCCGCAGCGGCTGTATTTTCAGGCCATGCGGTACGAGCGGTACATCATGTTCGCGGTGTTGGCGCTGGTGCTGCTCGGCGTGTTGAATGCGCCGCTTGGCGCGGCAGTGAACGCGGTGTGGAACGCGCTTTTTGCGCTGACCGGCTTTGTGGAACTTGCCTTTGGCATATAAGTTGGGGTGAAGGATGGAAATACTGACCTTCAAGATGGAAGATTTTGAAGGCCCGCTGGATTTATTGCTGTATCTGGTGGGCAAAAATAAGATGAACCTGTACGAGATCAACATCATGGCGCTGATCGACCAGTACACGGCGGTCATGGCAACCCTGCAGGAAAACCGGATGGAGGTGGCCAGCGAATTTATCGACATGGCCGCCCAGCTGGTTCAGATGAAAAGCGCGCTGCTGCTGCCCCGCAGCGAGGAAGCCGAGCGGATGAAGGCTGAGCTGACGGGCCGCCTTATCGAGTACAGCACCTGTAAAAAGGTGGCGGCGCAGCTGGGCGGCCGGGCGCGGGATCTGTTCACCGCCGAGCGCGCACCTCAGCCGCTGATCGGGGCGGCGGTATATTCCCGCAGGCACGAGCCGGGACTTCTGGCCCGGGCCTGGTTTGATTTGATGGGGCGCAACCTGCGCAGGCGCAAGCCTGCGCAGGAACGGTTCGAGCCGCTGGTGGCGGCGCCGTTCGTATCGGTGGCCAGCCGGGTCATCCACCTGCTGCGGGGGATGGTGAAGGGGACGGTGAACCGCATGGAACAGCTTTTCAGCGCGGAGGAAACCCGCAGCACCAACGTGGCCACGTTTTTAGCCCTGCTGGAACTTGTGCGCGCGGGCCGGGTGACCATTGACGAGGGCGGCGGGCTGAGCGTGGAGCGCAGGCACCGCCGCAAGGGGGAGGAGACCGCGGATGAATGAAAAACAACGCCTGAGCGCCCTGGAAGCCATGCTGTTTGCCAACGGCGAGCCGGTGGCCGTCTCCCGCCTGGCGGACGCCATGCTGGCCGATCTGCCGGAGACGGAGCGCCTTTTGGAAAAACTGCAAAAGAACTGTGACGAGCAGCAGCGGGGCGTGGTGCTGCTCAACTTTGAGGATCGCTGGCAGATGGTCAGCAATCCTTACTACGGCGAGCTTGTCAAGCGGATTCTGGATACCCGCCGCAACGCGCCGCTCTCGCCCGCCTCGCTGGAGGTGCTGGCCGTCATCGCCTACAACCAGCCGGTGTCCCGCAGCTTTATCGAGCAGGTGCGCGGGGTGGATTCCTCCTCCATCGTGGCCAAGCTGATGGAAAAGGGGCTGATCGAGGAGGCCGGGCGGCTGGACCTGCCCGGCAAACCGATCGCGTTCCGGGTCACGGATACGTTTTTGCGGGTGTTTGGGCTGGGCAGCCTGGCCGATCTGCCTCCCCTGCACGACGATGAGCCCCGGCCCGACGATGCCGACGCCGAGCAGCTTTCCCTGCAGGGCATGGAGGAAAAACGATCATGACCAGCTGGATGATCGCATGGCTGACCGGCCCTGCGCTCGGCGCGGGAGCGCTGGTTCTTACGGTTTTGCTGCGCATCGCGCAGGGGCTGGGAATCGTGCTGCTGGTGCTTCTGGCGTTGCTGGCCGTTGTGCTGCTGGTACCGGTGCGGTTGGGCATCGATTGGCGTGGCGGCGTCGTCACGGTTACGCTGGCGGGGCTTTTCCCGCCCGTCACGCTCTATCCGCGCCCCCCGAAAAAAGAAAAGCCGAAGAAAAAAAAGACCGAGGCGGCCCCGGCGGCCGAAGCGCAGAAAAGCGCCGCGCCGCCCGGCGAACAAAAGCCTGACAAGGTGCGGACGCTGCTGCACGAGGCGAGGGAGAGCCTGCGCGTAAACCCGTTGGAAAAGCTGAAGCATCTGTGCGGCCACCTTGGCAAACCGGGCCGGATACTGCTGCGTGGGCTGCACTTTCGGCACGTTCGCATCGTCTGGACCGTGACGGAGGAGGATGCCGCAGCCACCGCGCTTGCCTACGGGCATTGGATGGGCGCCTGCAATGCCGTTTGGCTGCTGGCGCGCGAGATCTTCTCTATCCGTGCAGACGAGCTTCGTCTTCTGCCTGATTTTACCGGCGAGCAGGCTGAAAAACGAAGGATCGCTTGCCAAATCATTGCGCAACCGTGTATACTGGTGGCAGCAGGCATCTACTTGCTCTTCAAGGTTTGGAAAGACCCTGTGCTGCACGCGCAGGCCTGACTGCTTTAAAGACAATCAACCGAAAATTGCTGTATTTTGAAGGGAGATTTATGTATGGCAGAACATCCGATTCAGGGCCTGATGGGCGTTACGATGGACAAGATCCGTGAGATGGTGGATGCCAACACGATCATCGGTTCCCCCATTGCGGTGGAGGGCGGCACCACGATCATTCCGGTGTCCAAGGTTACGTTCGGCTTTGCCTCGGGCGGGTCGGACATCGGCGCGCAGGCCGCCAAGGATATGTTCGGCGGCGGCTCCGGCGCAGGGGTCTCGGTTACGCCCATCGCGTTTTTGGTTGTCAAGGACGGCAACGTGCGCACGGTGCAGCTGTCCGAGTATGTGACCAGTGTGGATCGCGCCATCGGGATGATTCCCGATCTGGTGGACAAGGTGACGGCGCTTCTGAAGAAGGAAAAGCCCGAGGCGGCGGACAAGGCCGACGATACGGCTGCAAAGTGAGTGCAAAGGCGCAAGCGGCTTGGCCCTTCTTGCGCCTTTTTTATGGTTTACGGCGGGTATCCGCTTTTACACAACAGAACTGAGGAAAAAGATATGGCAGAACAGCGTATACAGAAAGTGCTTTCCGATCAGGGCGTTTGCTCTCGCCGCGCGGCGGAGCAGATGATTGCGGAAGGGCGGGTCAAGGTGAACGGCCACCCCGTCTCGGTGGGGGACAAGATGGATCCCGATTTTGACAAGGTCTCGGTGGACGGCAGGGATATCCCCATCCTGCGCAAGAGGCAGTACATTTACCTGATGCTCAACAAACCGCGCGGTTACATTACCACCGCGTCCGACGAGCTGGGCCGCAAGACCGTGATGGATTTGCTCAAGGATGTGCCCACCCGCGTGTATCCGGTGGGCCGCCTGGACAAGGACAGCGAGGGGCTGCTGCTGCTGACCGACGACGGCGAGTTTGCCAACCTGATGACCCACCCCTCCAGCGAGGTGGGCAAGCTTTACCGTGTTACGGTTCGCCCCCGCGCCACCGAGGCGCAGATCGTTCAGATGTCCAGCGGCGTGGTGCTGGACGACGGCGACAAGACTGCCCCGGCAGTGATCCATGTTACGACCGATGAGCCGGGCCGCACGGTGCTGGAAATGACGATCCATGAGGGCAAAAACCGCCAGATCCGCCGTATGTGCGAGGCGGTGGGCCTTGAGGTTATCCGCCTTAAGAGGAGCGCCGAGGGGCCTGTCAAGCTGGGGATGCTTCAGCCCGGCGAGTACCGTGAACTGAAAAAAATCGAGGTATCGGCGCTGCGCTCGGCAGCCACCAAGGGCGCCAACCGCAGCCGCGGTGCGCGGGAGGAAAACGCCGCCGGCAGGCGTCCCGGTCCCTTTGCGGCCAAACGTGCCGCCAGGCCGGGCCAGGCGCGCGCCGTGCGGGTGCAGGGAGAGCGCCCGCCCCGGAAAAAGCAATAAAATTTCATAAAAAACAAAAAATAGATTGGTTATTTTAGTCAAAAAATACTTGTCGATTTCTAAACGAAGTAGTATAATTCATACATGTGAACAATTTTAGGGTGGTTCCGGGGTTTTTTAGCGCCAGCAGGGCGGCTGGAACGGCTTGCCCGGCGCAAAAAGCGCGGTGCCGCCCCGGTCACAGAGCAAACAGCAACAGGAGGACTGAATATGGTAGCAAAGCAACCCGGCAAGGCCGAGATCCTTGCAGATTTTTTTGATGACGGCGCATTTTCGCCGCTGTTCAGCCAGGGCGCCGTCAGCGCGGCTTATGGCTGCGCAAACGGGCAGCCCGTGTATGCGGTGTTTCAGGATGGCAGTCCTCTCGGCGTGAAGGATATGGAGCGTACCATCCATGTTTTGAAGATGGCCGCCGAAACCGGCAACCCGGTCGTGACCTTTTACAACGCCACCGGCGCCAGGCTGGAGGGCGGCCTGGAGCTGCTGAACGTCAACTCCCGCCTGATGGCGCAATCGGCCCGCATCTCGGGCGTGGTGCCCCAGGTGGCCGTCGTCATCGGCGTATGCGCCGGTTCGGCCGCCATTCTGGCCGCCGCCGCCGACCTTTGCGTGATGGCGGAGGGGGCTGAGTTGTTCCTGACCGCGCCTTTCACAAGCGAGGACAAGCTCAAGGGCGCCGGAACCGCCGCATTCGCGGGCAAGGCGGGCGTGGAGGCTATCCATGCCGCCGATGCCGCGGAGGCTGCCCGGCTGGCTTCCCGCATCGTCAGCCTGCTGCCCGCCAACAATCTGGCAGGGCCCGCCGTGTTTGATTTTGCGCCCCCCGCCAAAACGCTGGATCTTGTGCAGTACAGCGCCCGCGATGCCGTGGAGGCTTTGGCCGACGGCGGCAGCGCGATCGAACTGTATGCAGGGTACGGCAAAAACATCTGCACCGCGCTGGGCACCCTCAATGGCGTGACCGTGGGCTTTGTTGCTACCGAGAAGGCGGGCATCAACCACCACTGCGCCTCCAAGGCGGCCCGGTTCGTCCGCCTGTGCGATGCCTACAGCATCCCGGTGGTTACGGTGGTCAACTCCAACGGCTTTATCAAGAGCGAAACCGACGATGAAGCCGGCGGCATCCGCCAGGCGGCCCGCATGGCCGGTGTGTACGCAGAGGCCACCACGGTCAAAGTTGCAGTGCTGGCGGGCGAGGTCATCGGCCCCATCTATACGGTGTTTGCCGCCTCGGCGGACTGGCGCATTGCGGTGCAGGGCTGCACCGTGGCGCCCCTTGCGCCCGAGACCGCCGTCTCCGTTTTGTACAAGGAGGAGATCTACAACGCCGGCAATGTGCAGGAGGCAACCCGCGCCAGGGCGCTTGCCTACCGCGCCGAGGCGTGCAGCGCCGATGCCGCCGCCGCGGCCGCCGTGGCCGATATGGCCGTGGATGCAGCCGATGTGCGGGGTACGACCGCCCAGGCGCTGGATATGCTGGCCTCCAAGCGGGCGGCGCGGCTGGCCAAAAAGCATGGCAATATCACGCTGTAAAGGATAAAAGGAGGAACATTTTTATGATGAAAAATCTTACTGTCACCGTAAACGGCGTCGCTTACAACGTCACCGTGGAAGAAAATACCAATGGCGCCCCCGTGACCGCTGCGCCTGTGGCTGCGCCTGCCGCCCCGGCGCCCGCCGCTGCTGCGCCCGCGCCTGCCCCCGCGCCTGCTGCCCAGGGCAGCGCCGGTGCCGTGCAGGTTGCCGCGCCGATGCCCGGCAACATCCTGGATGTCAAGGTCAAGCCCGGTGATTCCCTCAAGGCCGGCGACGTGATGATGATTCTGGAAGCCATGAAGATGGAAAACGAGATTTCCGCCCCGCAGGACGGCACCATCGCCAGCGTAAACGTGCGCAAAGGCGATACCGTCAACTCCGGCGATCTGCTTGTCACCATGAACTGAGCTTTGGCACAATAAATTTGAACGAGGTGAACTGTTTTGGCTAGACCTGTTAAAATTACGGAGGTCGTCCTTCGGGATGCCCATCAGTCGCTGCTGGCCACCCGGATGACGATGGACGAGATGCGTCCCATCCTGCCCGCCATGGATAAGGTCGGCTATTATTCGGTGGAATGCTGGGGCGGCGCCACATTCGATGCCTGCATTCGCTTTCTGGACGAGGATCCGTGGGAGCGCCTGCGCATTCTGCGCAGGGAAATGCCCAACTCCAAGCTGCAAATGCTGTTCCGCGGCCAGAATATGCTGGGCTATCGTCACTATGCCGATGACGCTGTGGCGTACTTTGTCCAGAAATCCGTTGCCAACGGCATTGATATATTGCGCATCTTTGATGCGCTGAACGACCCGCGCAACCTGGAAACTTCCATCAAAGCCGCCAGGAAAGAAAAGGCCCATGTGCAGGCCTGCATCAGCTATACCCTAAGCCCGGTGCATACCAACGAGTATTTCGTTGAATATGCCAAGACGCTGGAAAATATGGGCGCGGATTCGATCTGCATCAAGGATATGGCGGGCCTGCTCAAGCCCTACACCTGCTATGACCTTGTCAAGGCGCTCAAGGAGAACATCCACATCCCCGTGGATATCCACAGCCATTACACGGCGGGGCTTGCCTCCATGTCCATCCTGAAGGGCATCGAGGCGGGCGCCGATATCGTTGATACCGCCATGAGCCCGCTGGCCATGGGTACCTCCCATATGCCCACCGAGAGCCTGGTGGCCGCTTTGCAGGGAACCGAGTACGACACCGGCCTCAATATGGAACAGCTGAACGTCGTGCGCGAGCATTTTGCCAAGCTGCGCGCCAAGTATATTGCCAACGGTCAGATCAATCCCAAGGTGCTGGGCGTTGATGCCAACACCCTGCGGTATCAGGTGCCGGGCGGCATGCTCTCCAACATGATCAAGCAGCTCAAGGATGCGGGCAAGGAAGATCAGCTCGATACGGTGCTGAAGGAAATCCCCCGCGTGCGCGAGGATGCCGGGTATCCGCCGCTGGTCACCCCGACAAGCCAGATCGTCGGCACCCAGGCAGTGTTCAACGTCATCATGGGCGAGCGCTACAAGATGGTGACCAAAGAGTTCAAGGGCCTTGTCCACGGCGATTACGGCAAGACCCCCGCGCCCATCAAGCCGGAATTCAGCAAGATGATCCTCAAGGGCGAGGAGCCGATCACCTGCCGCCCTGCCGATCTGCTGGCGCCCGAGGTGGAAAAGATGAAGGCAGAGGCCGCCAAGTACGCCATCCAGGAGGAGGACGTGCTTACCTACGCGATGTTCCCGCAGGTGGCGCCCAAGTTTTTTGAAAAGCGCAACGCCCGCCTGCAGGGCGTGGACGCCGACCATGCCGATTATGAAAATAAGTCCCATCCGGTCTGATGGAACTTTGTTTAGAGGCAAACTGAAATTAGCAGAAAAGGCAAACTGATTTTAGCAAAATAGAGAGCAAGACCCCCTCGAAAGTGGATGAATCGTCCATAATCGAGGGGCTCTTTTTGGTTTATGGCGGGGGGGGGCGGAGGGGCGCTCATGCACCCCCTTGCGGGGCGCAATACACTACAACGGTGGAGGGGGTGCCATGCCTGCATTTAGCGCACCTGTTTGGCGCCGCAAACGTTTGGCTATGAAAACAAATTTTCCGTATCCTCTCGCGCATTCTTTCGCCGCCTCAACCAAAAGCAAAGCATATGCCCAAGCGAGCCAGGGACGTGAAATAGAAGTTCAGCCAGCGGCCTGCATCCTCCACCGGCAATCCCAAAAGAACAACCCTTCCGTACGCTGCGTGCAGATTTTGGCGGAATTTTACGGAAAAAATCCTGCGCGGATTTCGCGATCCGGGTGTTTTGGCGTTGCAGGCATCCGGGCCGCGGAAGGCTGCTTTTGCGTCGCGAAGGGGAAAAGAAAAAACGATGAAAAACCATAAATATACATAATAATGTATAATTATGATTTTTAAACTGCCGTTAAAACGCACGGTTCCAAAATAGTTCCAAGGGGCAAAAGCCGGCCGGCGGGGGGAAGGCAAAAAGCAATTTTGGCAAGAAACCATTTCGGATCAGTCGCACGCAAGCGTATGCAATGAGCAGGGAAAAGAAAAAAAGTTGGGCCTTCGGCAAAAGGAAAAGCTGATTTTGCTTGATTTTGGGGGTGAAATTGAGATATAAGTAGTAGAACTTGTTAAAGCGCCAAAATAAATGTGAATATCTTGTGCAAAAAGGCTGTTGACACAGCTTAATATCAATTCTACAATATTATATAGAAATAAAAAAACAAGTGGCATACAGAGCAAGATATTCAAGCGGGCAAGACAAAAAACATGCGGGTGCATCCCGCATAAATTTTTTTTGAAAAAATGGAAACGTTTCCAACAAATTGTGCATAAATATTTATGCAATCAAACTATTGCACAAACCAAGGCAAAGAGGAGGAATCACATATGTCAAACATTCCCTGTGAGGTTAAAAAGATTCTATGCACCTTCGTGGCGGTGGTTATGCTGGGATCCATGGCACAGGTGTATGCTGTGGCGGCGGATGTACAGCCCGGCTTTGTGCAGGAGCAGGTTGGCAATGGCGCGGCCACCGCGGAAACGGCAGAGTTGCCTTTGAATGCCGCGGCGGAATCAGGCGCGGAGTTATCTGCGGAACCGGTGGAGCAACCCGCAGCGGAAGCCACGGCAGAGACTGCCACGGCAGAGACTGCCACGGCAGAGACTGCTGTTTTGCAGCAGCTTGCACCCAGCGTGGATTCAGCCATGGCAGCAGTTGCCACGCCGGAGAGTACGATCGACTTTAATGCGGCAGAAAGCGATACCGTAGCAAAAATATTTATTGACGCTTCTCAACTAGATGAAGATATTACGGTTGTATTTACAAAAGACGGGCGCGATATCAAAGAGCAAGCGGGTTTTTATAATAACGATGCCTTTGACTTCGATAGTACTGTTTATGACGGATTTTATCTGTACAAGACTGGTGATAAAAATGATGGCAACAAAACGCAAACAAAAGCAAGTAGTGAGATTGCCGCGGCAATTCGCGATTTTGGCAATCCGCTCGTGGCAAAAATTGGAGGTTGGAACAACCATGATCTTCGTACCCTTACGTTCCAAAAATATACCGACAATTCGGACAATAGCCTGAACATACCGGACGGGACATTTACACGAGATCCAGCCATACGGTATGTGAATTCCACATTTTATGATTACTATTCTGATGATGGTAAGCGCTCAATAATGGCCCGGATTCCAACACAGCTCTGAAAATGAGATAATG
>CAYWID010000008.1:0-13572 GCA_964458285.1 uncultured Subdoligranulum sp.
TGGCCCGCCCAGGCCGCCCCCGCCCGCCCGGCGCCGCCCCAGCCAACCCGGGCCAACGCCAACCCGGCCGGCCCCCACCCCCGCCCCGAAAAAAAAACAAGGCCCCCGGTTCCCCGCAAAAAAAGGGAACCGGGGGCCTTGCTTTTTCAGAACCCCCTGTGCGCCTGCCCCCGCAAGGGCAGTCAGTCCATCAGCCGGAAGTTGTCCACATCAAACAGCCCGGTGTCCAGCAGCCGAATGTGCGGGATGACCGGCAGCGCCAAAAAGGAGAGGTTGGCAATGGGGTCGATGTCCTCCGGCACGCCCAGCTTCCGGGCCGCCGCCCGCACCGCCGCCGATCCTTCCTCGGCCGCCGCGGCCGGCTCCGGCGTGATCAGCCCCGCCACCGGCAGGGCAATCTCGGCCAAAACACGCCCCCCGCTCACCACGGCATACCCGCCGTGCAGAACCCGCAGCCGCTCGATGGCCGCAATCAGGTCGGCGTCGTTGTCGCCCACCGCCACAATGTTGTGGCTGTCGTGGGAGACTGAGGTGGCGATTGCGCCGCCGCGCAGCCCAAAGCCCGTCACCGGGCAGGCCGCCGCGCCGCCGCTGCGGCCGTGCCGCTCCACCACGCACAGCTTGGCGTAGGTTTCGTCGGGGATAAACCGTCCGTCCTTCGCCGGAACGGCCGCCCGCCGATGCTCGGTCAACAGCTGGCCCGGCACCAGGGCAATCACGTCGTTCTCCGCCCTGGCGGGCACGGCCAGCCGCGCCGGGGTCAGGGGCGGAAAATGCACGGTGTCCAGCAGCTCGGCCGGGATGGGCGGCTCGGAAAAGGCGGCCAGCCACCCGTCGGTCACCTCGGCGCCGCGGGTAATCACCAGCACCGGCTCGATGCGGCGGGGGTCGTCCACCAGAAGCAGATCGGCCTTGCACCCCGCAAAAATGGCGCCCCGGTCCTGCAGGCCGTACAGCGCCGCCGGCACCGTGGAAGCCATCTTGATGGCCGTGACGGGGTCCACCCCCAGCGCCACGGCCCGGTTCACGCAATAATTGATGTGGCCCCGCGCCGCAATGTCGTCCATGTGCTTGTCGTCGGTGCAGAAGGCGCAGTGGGCAAACGCGGCCGGGTGTGCCAGCAGCCCCGCCACCAGCGCGTCCAGATTGTGGGCGCCGCTGCCCTCCCGGATCAGGATCGAAAACCCGGCCCGCAGCTTTTCCAGCGCCTCGTCGGCGGTGGTGCATTCGTGGTCGGTCATCACGCCGCTTGCCCGGTACAGGTTCAGCGCCCGGCCCGTAAGCCCCGGCGCGTGGCCGTCGATGGGCCTGCCCCGGAACAGGGCCAGCTTGTCCCAGGCTTCGGGCGCGCCGTCCACCACCTCATGAAAGCACATCACCTCGCCCAGCCCCCGCACGCCGGGGTCCGCGGCAAAGGGCGCCATATCGGCGGCGGTAAACCTGCCCGCGCCGTTTGTGTCAAACGGGGTGGCCGGCACCGCGCTGGGCAGCATCACCTCGTACCGCACCGGCGTGTCGGCCGCCGCCGCCAGCAGCCAGCGCAGCGCCGCGGCCCCCTTCACGTTCACCAGCTCGTGCGGGTCGGCCACGCAGGTGGTGGTGCCCTTGCGCACCACCTGCCGCCCCAGCTCGCACGGGGTGGCCAGCGTCGATTCGATGTGGATGTGCGCATCGATCAGCCCCGGAATCAGATACCGCCCCCGGCAGTCGATCTCCCGCCGGCCCCGGTAGCCGGGGCCTACCCCCACAATCTCCTCCCCGCAGACGGCAACATCGGCAGGATAAAACGCATCGGTAAAAACATCCAGCACGCGGGCGTTCTTCAACACCAGGTCGGCGGGCTCCTCCCCCAGCGCGGCGGCGCGGATGCGGTTTACACACGGCATAACAACCCTTCTTTCCTGGCCGGGATGCGGCTTGGCGCCGCCCCGGACCTGATTTTCCACAGTATAGCACGCAGAAAAATGGTTTGCCACACAAAATAAAAAAATGGTTGGTTTGTACAAGTAAAAGACATACTTTTAGGCAATTTCCATGATTTTACATCCGGAATATTGACAAAACGTGTACAAGCGCCCTATAATCATGGCACGAAAGGCCCGGAGGCGCCCCGGGCCGCTGCGATTGTCCCGGTCTGTCAAAGAAATAACAAAAAAACAACGGCAAAATCCCCGCGGGCAGGCCAGCTTCCTCCGTGCAGGAACCGTCCCTGGGGCCGCAGTACAGCGGCAGCGGCCCCTTCCACAACAAAACAACAAATTTTTAGAAACGGGGTTATGGTATGAGCATCCAGACCAACAGCGGTCTGCTGGAAAAGACCTTCCACCTGAAAGAAAAGGGAACCGATGTGCGCACCGAGGTGGTGGCGGGCATCACCACGTTTATGACGATGGCCTACATCCTGGCCGTCAACCCCAGCATTTTAAGCGCGGCCGGCATGGACAGCGGCGCCGTCTTTACGGCCACGGCCCTTGCCTCCATGATCGCCACCCTGATGATGGCGGCGTTCGCCAACCTGCCCTTTGTGCTGGCCCCCGGCATGGGCCTCAACGCCTACTTTGCCTACACGGTCGTGCTGCAGATGGGCTACAGCTGGGAGGTTGCCCTGACGGCGGTTTTTGTCGAGGGTCTGATCTTCATCGCCCTCTCCCTCACCAACGTCCGCGAGGCCATCTTCAACGCGATCCCGCTCAACATCAAGTACGCGGTGTCGGCGGGCATCGGCATGTTCATCGCCTTCATCGGCCTGCAAAACGGCAAGATTGTGCAAAACAACGACGCCACGCTGGTTTCCATCTTCTCCTTCAAGCACAGCCTGGCGGACGGCACCTTCCCTGCGGTGGGCATCACGGTGCTGCTGGCGGTCGTCGGCGTGCTGGTCACGGCGGTGCTGCTCATCAAAAAAGTCAAGGGCAACATCCTGTGGGGCATTCTGATCACCTGGGGCCTTGGCATCGTCTGCGAGCTGACCGGCCTCTACCGGCCCAACCCCGAGATGGGCACCTACAGCGTCATCCCCAGCTTTGCGGGCGGCATCAGCATCCCCAGCCTGGCCCCCACCTTCTTCAAGTTTGATTTCTCGGCCATTTTGTCCCTCAACTTCGTCGTGGTCATGTTCGCGTTTTTGTTCGTCGATATGTTCGATACCCTCGGCACCCTGATCGGCGTGGCCTCCAAGGCCGACATGCTGGATGAAAACGGCAAGCTGCCCGCCATCCAGGGCGCGCTTCTGTCGGACGCCGTCGGCACCGCCGTGGGCGCCGTGCTGGGCACCTCCACCACCACCACCTTTGTGGAAAGCGCCGCCGGCGTATCGGAGGGCGGCCGCACCGGCCTTACCGCCGTGGTATCGGCCCTTCTGTTCGGCCTGTCGCTGTTCCTTTCCCCGATCTTTTTGGCCATCCCGTCCTTTGCCACCGCGCCCGCGCTGATCGTGGTCGGCTTTCTGATGATCACCAGCATCACCAAGATCGATTTTGACGATCTGACCGAGGCCGTGCCCAGCTACATCGCCATCATCGCCATGCCCTTCATGTACAGCATCTCCGAGGGCATCTCGATGGGCATCATCTCCTACGTCGTCATCAACCTGATCACCGGCAACCGCAAAAAAATCAGTCTGCTTATGTATATCCTTGCGGCGCTGTTTGTGCTAAAATATTTCTTAATCTGAGATGCGGCGGAAAACAGCCGGAAGCGCGCTGTTTTCCGCCTTCATCGCCCCCCGTGCCGCTGCGGCGGCCGAACCAGAAAAAAAGGAGGCCTGCTCTATGGGAATCGGTCAATCCATAACGCGCGTGGACGCCGTTGAAAAGGTGACCGGCGGCGCCAAATACACGGCGGATCTTGCGCCCGCCGGGATGCTTGTCGCCAAAATCGTCCACAGCACCATTGCCAACGGCGTCGTAAAAGGGTTCGATCTGACCCAGGCGGCCAAGGTGCCGGGCGTCGTCAAAATCGTCACCTGCTTTGACGTGCCGGACATTCAGTTCCCCACGCCGGGGCATCCCTGGTCGGTGGAAAAAGCCCACCAGGATATCGCGGACCGCCGCCTGCTCAACAGGCGGGTGCGCTTCTACGGGGACGATATCGCCGCCGTCGTGGCCGAGGACAACGTGGCCGCCGAGCGCGCCGCCCGCCTCATCAAGGTTGAGTACGAGGTTTATCCCCCCATCGTCACCACCGAGCAGGCCATGGCCGAGGGCGCCACCCAGCTCCACGACGAAAAGCCCGGCAACGTCATCGCGCACTCCCAGTTCAAGCTGGGGGAGGTCGGCTATGCCGAGGCCGCCGCCGAGCCGGGCGCCCTGCTGCTGAACAAAACCTACGCCACCCAGACCGTCCAGCACTGCCATATCGAGCTGCCCACCTCGTTCGCCTGCATGACGGGCGACCGCATCTTCATAACCACCTCCACCCAGATCCCCCACATCGTGCGGCGGGTCGTCGGGCAGGCGCTGGGCCTGCCCTGGGGCAAAATCCGGGTCGTCAAGCCCTACATCGGCGGCGGGTTCGGCAACAAGCAGGACGTTCTGTACGAGCCGCTCAACGCCTTTTTGACCACCCAGGTGGGCGGCCGCCCGGTTTTTCTGGAGATCACGCGGGAGGAGACGCTTGCCTGCACCCGGGTGCGCCACGCCATCCGTTTTGACGTGCAGGCCGCCGTGCGGCCGGACGGCACCCTGCTTGCCCGCAAGCTCCGGGCGGTGTCCAACCAGGGCGGCTACGCCAGTCACGGCCACGCCATCGTGGCCAACGCGGCCAACGAGTTCAAACAGATCTACCACGACGCCAAAGCGCACGAATCGGACGCCTACACGGTGTACACCAACATCGCCGTGGGCGGCGCCATGCGCGGCTACGGCATCCCGCAGGCGGCCTTCGCCTCCGAGTGCATGGCCGACGATCTTTCCCGGATGCTGGGCATCGACCCGATCGATTTCCGGCTCAAAAACTGCACGCCGGAGGATTACGTCGATCCCCACACCCATGTCCGGTTCAACAGCTACGGCATGAAGGCCTGCATCGAGAAGGGCCGCGCCGCGTTCCGCTGGGACGAAAAGCGCGCGCAGTACCGGGATCAGACCGGCCCGGTGCGCCGGGGCGTCGGCATGGCGATCTTCTGCTACAAAACGGGCGTCTACCCCATCTCGCTGGAAACCTCCTCCTGCCGGATGGTGCTCAACCAGGACGGGTCGATCCAGCTGCAGATGGGCGCCACCGAGATCGGCCAGGGCGCCGACACGGTCTTTACCCAGATGGCCGCCGAGACCCTCGGCATCCCCGAGAGCGACGTCCACATCCTTTCCACCCAGGACACCGACATCACCCCCTTCGACACGGGCGCCTACGCCTCCCGCCAAACCTACGTCAGCGGCAAGGCCGTCAAAAAGACGGGGCTGCTGCTCAAGGAAAAGATCCTTGCCTACGCGGCCTATATGCTTTCCCGCCCGGCGTCCGGGCTGGACCTGCGCGCCTGCCGGATCGTGGACGCCGCCACCGGCGAGGCCCTGCTGCCCCTGGCCGAGCTGGCCGAGACGGCCTTCTACAGCCTGGACCGCAGCGAGCATATCACCGCCGAGACCACCAGCCATTGCAAGGACAACACCTTCGCCTCCGGCGTCTGCTTTGCCGAGGTCGAGGTCGATATCCCGCTGGGCAAGGTCAAGGTGCTGCACATCCTCAACGTACACGACAGCGGCATCCTTATCAACCCCAAGCTGGCGCAGGCGCAGGTTCACGGCGGCATGAGCATGGGCCTTGGCTACGGCCTGAGCGAGGAGCTTCTGTTCGACCCCAAAACCGGCAAGGCCCTCAACGACAACCTGCTGGACTACAAGCTGCCCACCGCGATGGACACGCCCGATCTCTCGGTCGATTTTGTTCAGCTGGAGGACCCCACCGGCCCCTACGGCAACAAGGCGCTGGGCGAGCCCCCGGCCATCCCGGTGGCCCCGGCCCTGCGCAACGCGGTGCTGAACGCCACGGGCGTCGCCATCGATACCCTGCCCCTGGACCCGCAAAAGCTGGTGCGCAGCTTTACCGCGGCGGGCCTGATCGCCCAAGCCGCCAAGAAGGAGGGAACCGCCGATGTATGATATCGAACGCTACTACCAGGCCGCCGATGTGCAGGACGCCGTCCGCGCCCTGGCCGCCGACCCCGGGGCCGAGGTTATCTCGGGCGGGAGCGACGTGCTGATCAAGATCCGGGAAGGCAGGCTGGCGGGCTGCTCGCTGGTCAGCATCCACGGCATCCGCGCGCTGCAGGGCGTTACCCGCACGGCGGACGGCGCCATCGTCATCGGCCCGGCCACCAGCTTTTCCCACATCACCAACCACCCCGTAATCCGGCAGTACATCCCCGTGCTGGGCCAGGCGGTCGATCTGGTGGGCGGGCCGCAGGTGCGCAACATCGGCACCATCGGCGGCAACGTCTGCAACGGCGTTACCAGCGCCGACAGCGCCAGCACCCTGATGGCGCTGGACGCCGTGATGGAGCTTACCGGCCCCGACGGCGTGCGGGAGGTGCCCATCGGCCAGTGGTACGCCGGGCCGGGCAAAACCGTCCGCCGGCACGAGGAACTGCTGACCGCCATCAAAATCCTGCCCGCCGCCTACCGGGACTTTGGCGGCCGCTACATCAAGTACGGCAAGCGCAACGCGATGGAGATCGCCACGCTGGGCTGCGCGGCCCTTGTGCGGCTGGAGCAGGACCGTAAAACCGTGGCGGCGCTGCGGCTGGCCTACGGCGTGGCCGCGCCCAACCCGGTGCGCTGCCCCCAAACCGAGGCGGCCGCCGTCGGCCGGCCCCTGACCGAAGCGCTGCTGGACGCCGTGGCGGCCTGCGCGCTTTCCGAGGTACACCCGCGCGACAGCTGGCGCGCCAGCAAGGAATTCCGCCTGCAGCTGGTGGAAGAACTGGCCCGCCGCGCCGTGCGCGAGGCCGCGATCCAGGCAGGAGGGACATTCGATGCTTGATATTTTGCATATGACCGTGAACGGCAAGCCGGTGGAAATCGCCATCGACGGGCGGGAATCGCTTTTGGAGACCCTGCGCAACCGCCTTGGCCTTACCAGCGTCAAAAAGGGCTGCGAGGTGGGCGAGTGCGGCGCCTGTACGGTGCTGGTGGACGGCGAGGCCGTGGACAGCTGCATCTACCTGGCCCGCTGGGCCGAGGGCCGCAGCGTGCTGACCGTGGAGGGCCTTAAAGGCCCCAACGGGGAGCTTAGCCCCATCCAGAAAGCCTTTGTGGAGGAGGCCGCCGTCCAGTGCGGCTTCTGCACGCCGGGGCTGATCATGTCGGCGGTGGAGATCGTCGGCACCGGCAAAAAGTACAACCGGGAGGAGCTGCGCAAGCTGATCTCCGGCCACCTGTGCCGCTGCACCGGGTACGAGAACATCCTGAACGCCATGGAGCGCATTGTGGAGGAAACCTACAAGGTGGCGGGCGACGGCGCGGCCGAAGCCCCCGGCGTCCAGCCGTAAGGCGGGGGGCGCTTTCCGCAAGGTTTTGCTTTCGGCTTATTTTTCCGGGCGCACCGCCCCCGCGCGGGGGGCCTCCGCCGTTTTTTCGCTTTTATTCTTTTACCAAAGAAGGGAACCGCATGAATCATCTGTTTGCCCAGGCGGCGGCGCTGCTGCAAAGCGGCGTGCCGGTCGCGCTTGTCACCGTGGCGCAGGCCGAGGGCTCGGTGCCGCGCGGCCCCGGCGCCCGGATGCTTGTCAGCGAGAGCGGCCAGCAGGCGGGCACGATCGGGGGCGGCAACGTCGAGTATCAGGCTGCCCTGCTGGCGGCGGCGCGGCTGCGCGCGGGCGATTTTGCCCCCCATGCCGCGCGGTACGCCCTTGGCCCCGCGCCCGCGGCGGGCGCGGCGGGCCTTGGCATGGTGTGCGGCGGCAGCGTGACCGTGCTGTTCCACTTTTTGCCCGCCGCGGCCCCGGCCGTCCATCTCTGCACCCTGGCCGCTTCCCGGCTGGCGGGCGGCACCCCCTGCTGGCTGCTGGCCGGCCTGCCGGGGGAGGGGACGGCCCCCGCCCCGGATTTCGGCCGGCTTGCCCTGGCGGACGCCACCGGCGTGCTGGCGGGCGACCTGCCCCTGCCCGATTGGGTTCCCTACCTGGCGGCGGCCCGCAGCCCCGGCATTGTAACCGTGCAGGGCCGCGCGCTTTACGCCGAGCCGCTGGCGCAGGAGGGCGCCGTCTATGTGTTTGGCGGCGGCCATGTCGCCCGGGCGCTGGTGCCCCTGCTTACCGGGCTGCAATTTCGCTGCACGGTGCTGGACGACCGCCCCGAGTTTGCCAGCTCGGCCCTGTTCCCCACGGCGGACGAGGTGCTTACCACCGATTTTACCGAGGCCGACCTTGACGCCAAGCTGACCCTGCGCCCCGCCGATTATGTGGTGGTGATGACGCGGGGCCACCAGCGGGATTACGAGGCCCAGCGGTACGCCCTTAGGCGCCGCCCCTACTACCTGGGGGTGATGGGCAGCCGGGCCAAGATCGCTTTTGTGACCCAAAGGCTGCTGGCGGACGGTTTCGCTCAAAGCGAGATAGACGCCTGCCAGATGCCCATCGGCCTGGCCATTCTGGCCCAGACGCCGGAGGAGATCGCCGTCAGCGTGGCCGGGGAGCTGATCCGCCGCCGCGCGCTGGCCCGGGGGCAGACCCCCCGGCGCAGCACCGTGGAGGCGTAAGGCCGCCCGCCGTTCGATTTGCCATTCTCACACTTCCCATATTGTACCCTTTCGCACCCCTTTCCACGCAAAACATCCCCGGTTCCGGGCCGCAAAGCCCGGAACCGGGGATGTTTTTTGCCGCCCTGCGGGCGGGGGGCGCGGGGGCCTGCAAAGGCCGCCGGCGCGCCCGTCAGTCCTTGAGCAGCGCGTCCAGCTCGGCCTTCTGGCCGATCAGGGTGTCCACCAGCGGCAAAAGCCCCTCGGCGCTGCCCGCGCGCAGCGGCTCCACAATCAGCACAATCTGCCGGTACATCGGGTCAAGGCCCAGATTGCCCAGCACGCCCTTGAGCATATGGGCCGTCTCAAAGGCTTCCTTCACCTTGCCGTCGGCCACCTGGCTGCGCAGCTCGGCCAGGGGCAGGGTATCCTTGTAGGTCGTCAGCAGGGTGGTGTAAAAATCCTTGTCCCCGGCCGTGCGGGTCAGGGCAGCCTCCATATTGCAGCCCCAGCCGCTCAGCCGGGCAATCATTTCGTCGTTGGTCATGATTCCTTCGCCTTTCCTTTATTTTTTGGCTTCCTGCCGTTTCCGGCCGTGGGCGGGGGCGCCTCGCAGCCGCTTTCCACGGTGCCGTCGGCGCGCGTCATCGTCCAGCAGTTGCGCCCCGCGTGCTTGGAGGCGTACAGCATCCGGTCCACCCTGGCAAACAGCGGGTCGAACGCGCGCGCATCCGGCGCCAGCGCCAGAATGCCCACGCTGCACGCATCGGAAGATCCGGCCCTGCGGCGCCCGGCCCGCCCTTTGCCCGGCCGGGGTGCAGCGCGTTGACCCGGTCGATGATGGCCTGGGCCTCCCGCCGCACGGTGTCGGCGTCGGCGTTTTGCCGGTAGATCAAAAATTCGTCCCCGCCAAAGCGGGCCGCCAGGGCGTCGGCGGCAAACAGCTCCCGCAGCAAAGCGCCCACCTGGCTCAGCACCCGGTCGCCCTCGGCGTGGCCCAGCGTGTCGTTCACCTGCTTGAAGTTGTCCAGGTCCATAAACAGCAAAAAGTCGGTGCGGTCGGCGGGGCGCTCCCGCAAAAAGGCTTCCAGCAGCCCGTGCGCGTAGTCCTTGGTGGCCAGGCCGGTCACGCGGTCGGTCTGGGCGTGGCGCAGCGCCGTCTGCTGCGCGCACCATCTCGTCGATGTCGTCCAGCCGGCCGATGATCCGGTACACGCCGGGCGCCTCGCCGGTGTTCTCGCCGGCCAGGCTCACATAGGTCACGCGGTACCAGCGGTAGCCGGTGCGGTAAAAGTTGGCCCGCAGCTCGTAGTAGCCCCGCGCGGGGGCCGCCAGCGCGGCGTGCAGCACCTCCAGCAGGGAACGCTGGTCCGCCTCCTCCATCGAGGTGCAGCGCAGCTCCTCCAGGTGTTTCTGGTAGTGGGTCTGCACCAGGCTGGCGCGGTTGTGGTTGGCCTGGGGCAGCACCAGCTCCATGCGGTCGGCCGGGGCGTCGTAGTCAAAGGTGATGGTCTCGGTGGCCTCGTTCAGCAGGCGGTAGCGCTCGGCCTGCAGGTGGGCCTGCTGCTCCCGCAGCACGGCCTCGGTGGCGTCGTACAAAGTGGCGTAGCAAAACAGCTCGCCGTCCGCCCGGCGCACCATCCGCACGGCGCCGTGCAGCCAAAAAACGCTGCCGTCCTGCCGCCGGGCCGGGGTGCGGGGCAGATCGGTGATCCGCCCCGATTCCAGCGAGGCGTACAAATCGTCCCGCAGCTGGGCGCGGCCGGGAAAAAACGTCACCGCGCTGCCCCCCGCCAGGGCTGCCTCGTACGTTTCGCGGGTGTAGCCAAACATCGCGCAGGCGGCGTCGCTCACATACACAGGGTGGCCGGGGTCCTCCAGCCGGTAGATGCCCATGCCGGCGGGCATATGGGCCACCACATCGGTCAGGCGCTGGTTGGCGGCCTCCAGCGCCCGGCGGCTCTCGGCCTCCAGGGCCAGGTGGCGGGCCTGCTCGCGGGCGGCGGCCTGCAAAGCCAGCTTCTGGTCGGTCACGTCCATAAACACGACCTGCACCGTGCTGCCGCCCTCGGGGCGGCGCATGCTCTGGATGCGCAGGTTGAACCAGCGGTACTCGCCGCCTACCCTGACGCGGCACTCGCAGCCAAGGGCTTCCTCGGTATCCAGGGCGGCGTCCACCCTGGCGCGCACCAAAGCCTCGTCCGCGGGGTGCAAAACGGCAAACAGGTCGCTTGCCATGCGGGAGGCCTGAAAATCCTGCCGCCGCGCAAAGCCCAGCAGCCGGAAAGCCGTATCGTTCAGGCTGGTGGCAAGATGCGGGCCGGCGGGGTCGTCCGGGCTGGGCGAAAACTCCATAATGCCGCAGGGCACCGTGTCGTACAGGGTTTGCAGCCGCTGCTGCTGCCGGTTAAGGGCCTCCTGGGCCTCCACCCGCTGGGTGATGTTGTCCACGGCCACATAAAACACGTCGCTGCCCACGTTGTGAACCAGCAGGCGGGCGCGGTTGCGGGTCCAGAAGGGTTTGCCGCCGTCCTGAAAGGGGCGGCTTTCCAGCTCGCAGCTGCTCTCGTCGCCGGTTTCGGCGGCGCGGGTCAGCAATTGCAGGTAGGCCGCGTAGTTGCGCGGATTGAACCGCGCCGCCAGATCGGACATGGCGGGCAGGTAAGCCTCCCGCGTGGTGCATACCTCGGCAAAAAAGCGGTCGTTGGCGCGCAGAATTTCAATATGGTCGCCGGATTTTTCCACAATGATGGCCCCGCCGATGAAGCTGTTGAACAAAAGCGCCGTCTGGGCCGAGGCGTCCCAGAACTGCTCGGCGCTGGAAAGATCCACGCCGCGGTACTTGTCCAGGCTGCCCACGGGCTTTTGGGTCTGCAGGGGTTCGTAGTCGGCGGCGGGGATGGGGCGGCTGAAAAAGTAGCCCTGCATATACAGGCAGCCGATGCTTTCCAGGTACTTGGCCTGCTCGTAGGTTTCCACGCCCTCCGCAATGACGGGCAGCTTGAGCCAGCGGGCCATGCGCACCACCGAGCTTAAAATGTTGCCGCTGCGGGCCGAGTGCTTGGTATCGGCCAGAAATTTCATATCGAGCTTGAGCAGATCCACCGGCACGTCCTTGAGGGTGTTCAGGGAGGAGTAGGCGCTGCCGAAATCGTCCATCTCCACAAAAAAGCCGGCGTTTTTCAGCCCTTCCACCACGCCGATCAGCCGCTCGGGGTCCTCCATGTAGGCGCTCTCGGTAATTTCCAGCCGGAGCATGGTGCGGGGCAGCTGGTACTTGTCGGTCAGGGCCACCAGGGTGGCGCAGAGGTTGGCGTGGTAGGTATCGATGCGGGAAATGTTGACGGATACCGGCCGGGCCAGCTCGCCGTAGGCTTCCCGCCACCGGTGCAGGTATTGGCAGGTGCGCTCCCAGATAAACTCGTCCAGGCGGGTGATGTAGCCGTTGCGCTCAAACAGGGGCAGAAACACGCCGGGGGCCACCAGCCCCAGCCGGGGATGGTTCCACCGCACCAGGGCCTCGGCGCCCAGCAGCGCGCCGGTGCTGCCGTTGTACTGGGGCTGAAAATAGACAAGAAACTCGCCGTTGGCCAGGGCCGGCTCCACCTCGGCCATCAGGGCCTGCTCCTGGCGCAGCTTTTGCAAAAACGAATCGTCGTAAAAGGCGATGCTGTTTGTGTAGCTGCCCTTGATGGAGCGCAGGGCCAGCAGGGCGCGGTCGCACATGATGCTGGGTTCCAGGGCGGGGTCGTCGATGGGGTAGACGCCGATGCGGCAGACCACCTTGAAATCCGTTTCGTACTTGGCCAGCCAGTTGGTCAGCAGATCGTTGAAATCCGCGGGCTTTTTTTGGTCCATCGGGTAAAAGTAGGCGAAATGGTCGTTCTGCAGCCGGGCGTACACGCTGTCCGGCACCGAGAAGATCCGCATGGCGTCGGCGATGTCGCACAGGATGCGGTCGCCGGTTTTGGTGCCCAGCATATCGTTCAGCACCGAAAAATTGTCGATGTCCCAGCGGATGATCATGTAGGAGCGGTCGGGGTGAAGATCCAGGTTTTCCCGGATCTTGCGGTAGAAGGCCTCCTTGTTCAAAAGGCCGGTCAGCTCGTCATGCTCGGCGGCCCAAAGGGTCTGGGCCTGCTGGGCAAGCTGGGCGCGGTACATCCGGTTTTTTTCGTTCATGCGGGCGGCGTCCTGCTTCAGCAGCAGGTTGCGCACCCGGTTTTTCATAATCTCGGGCACAAAGGGCTTTTGGATGACGTCCATCGCCCCCAGCCGCAGCGCCCGCAGCTCGCTGTCCAGATGGCCGTCCGCCGTCACGATCACGACCGGGATATCGGTCAGCCGGGCGTCCTTCTGAACGGCCTCCAGCAGGCCCCAGCCGTCCAGCACGGGCATCTGGATATCGGCAATCACCAGCGAATACCCGCCCTCCTCCAGCATGGTCAGGGCCTGGGCGCCGTCCTCCGCCTCGGCCACATCGTAGGTGCGGCCCAGCATCTTGCCCAGCATGGCGCGGGCAATCGGCTCGTCGTCCACCACCAGGATGCGGTAGCGGCCTGTGGCGGGGCCTTCCTCGGCCGGTTTGTGCAGCACGGACATGGCGCAACCTCCCTACCATCCGGCGGCGGTGTACGCCCCCCGCCCCGAATTTGCATTCTATACAGTATTCTACAAGAAAACGGCGCAAAATTCAATTGTTTTTTGGCAACATTGCCCAGCAATGAAAAAAATCCTCCCCAAAAGGGCGGGAGCCCCCGCCGCGCCGCCCGTTTTTGCGCCGCCGCGCCGCCCGCGCAAAGGGCCCCGGCGGTGCCCCAGCCCGGGGGGACGCCGGGGGGGGGTCGTGGGGGGTGGGAAGGGGGGGGGGGGGCGGGCGGGCGGGAGGGGCGGCAAAAC
>CAYWID010000008.1:13582-47923 GCA_964458285.1 uncultured Subdoligranulum sp.
CCACCGGGGCGGGCGCCCCCGCCGCGCCGCCGTTTTGGGCCCCCCGGCGCCGCCCGCCCAACGGGCCCGGCCTTACACCCGCCCTGGGGCACCGCCGGGGCTCTTGCTTGGCGCTTGCAAAGAGGGGGGAAGGCCGTCAGGCCGTCAGGCTCAGAAATCCACCTCGGTGTCGTAGTAGCAGCACTTCAGCAGCTTTTCCATCTCCTCCTGGGAGGGCTGGCGCGGGTTGGAGCCGGTGCAGGCGTCGCCGATCGCGTTTTTGGCGATCTCGGGCAGGCGCTCCAGGAAGATCTGCTCAGGCACAAAGCCCTGCTCGGCAGGCAGGCTGTCGGCGCCGTAGTGGGCGATGCAGTGGGGGATGTTGAGCGCGTCGTTCATTCCGCGCAGATGGGCGATCAGCAGCGCAACCTTCTCGTCGTCGTCGGCGCCGCCCAGCTTCATCTCGTCGGCAATCACGCCGTAGCGCTTTTTGGCCTCGGGGTCCTTGGCGTTGAAGGCGATGACCTTGGGCAGATACATGGCGTTGGCCGCGCCGTGGATGATGTGGGCGCCCTGGTCGGCAAAGATGGCGCCGGTCTTGTGGGCCATCGAGTGGACGATGCCCAGCAGCGCGTTGGAGAACGCCATGCCGGCCAGGCATTGGGCGTTGTGCATGGTGTCGCGCTTGGCCATATCCCCGTTGTAGGAGGGGATCAGGTCGCCCTGGATCATGCGGATCGCAAAAATGGCCAGAGGGTCGGTAAAATCGCAGTGGGCGGTAGAGACGTACGCCTCAATGGCGTGGGTCATGGCGTCCATGCCGGTGTGGGCCACCAGCTTTTTGGGCATGGTCTCGGCCAGGTCGGGGTCCACGATGGCCACGTCGGGGGTGATCTCAAAATCGGCCAGGGGATACTTGATGCCCTTTTTGTAATCGGTGATGATCGAGAAGGCCGTCACCTCGGTGGCGGTGCCGGAGGTGGAGGAGATCGCGCAGAAGTGGGCCTTCCGGCGCAGCTTGGGCAGGCCGAACACCTTGCACATATCCTCAAAGGTGACGTCCGGGTACTCGTACTTGATCCACATGGCCTTGGCCGCGTCGATGGGGGAGCCGCCGCCCATGGCAACGATCCAGTCGGGCTGGTACTCCTGCATGACGGCGGCGCCGCGCATCACGGTATCCACGGACGGGTCGGGCTCGATGCCGTCGATGACCTTGACCTCCATGCCGGCCTCCTGCAGGTAGGCCACGACCTTGTCCAAAAAGCCGAACCGCTTCATGGAGCCGCCGCCAACGCAGACGACCGCGCGCTTGCCGGTAAAGGTTTTGAGCGCCTCAATGGCGCCCTTGCCGTGGTACAAGTCCCGGGGAAGTGTAAAACGAGCCATAAACAAAACCTCCTGTGCCCGCTGGGGGCATCCTTAAAATAAATAGGGAACCGTCAAGAAACCGGGAACCGCCCCCGGGGCGGCCGCGAAGGGCCGGCGGGGGAAAAGCCAACTTTGATAAAACTATATCAAAGTTACTGCTACTAGTATAGTCTGATTTTTCGGTAAAGTCAAGCAATAAAGCATAGAAGTTTGCACAAAATTTTAGTAAAAAATGCCAGAATCCGCGTCCCGGCCCGCCCCGCCGGCGGCGCGGGGCAGGGCGGGCCGGGACGGGCCGGCCGCGCCGGGCAAGTCGGCGGGGCGGGGCAAATCAGCCGGGCGGGGCAAATCAGCCGGGCGGGGCAAATCAGCCGGGCCGCGCAACTCACCGGGCCGGGCCGGGCAAAGCCCCGGCCTCTGGGCGCCCTGCCGTACAGATTCCCCCAGGTGTACCAAAAAATCTTTGCGACAGGAGGGCGCTTTTGTCGGGAAAATACACAAAATTTCTTTGGATGTTCGATTTTTGGTAAAATCCTGTCCATAAGTTGGGGGTATACTGCAAGCATTGAAACAGAAAAGCCCCGGCGTTCCGGCCGGGCGTCCGTTTCTGAAACAACAGACAAGGTTCGGGAAGGGAGTTTTTCAGTATGGCAAACAAATGGGGCGCCGCGCTCGGCGCGGCGGCGGCCATGGCCGCGGTGGCCGCAGTGGCCGCCAAAACCGTCAAGGACAACCAGGCGCAGAAGGCGGCCGAAACGCCCCCCGCCGGGGCGGAGCCTGCGTTCCGCAACACGGAGCGCGGCAAGGACGCCCCCAACGGCAAGGGCATCTACTATGCCAACGGCAACTACGAGGCCTTCGCCCGCCCCGAAAAGCCCGCCGGCATCGACCAAAAATCCGCCTACATCGTGGGCAGCGGCCTGGGCGCGCTGGCGGCGGCCTGCTATCTTGTGCGGGACGCCCGGATGCCCGGCGACCATATCCATATCCTGGAGGCGCTGGAGCTTCCCGGCGGCTCGTGCGACGGCATCAACGACCCCACCCGCGGCTTTGTGATGCGCGGCGGCCGCGAGATGGACAACCACTTTGAATGTATGTGGGACCTGTTCCGCAGCATCCCCAGCATCGAAACGGACGGCGTCAGCGTGCTGGACGAGTATTACTGGCTCAACAAGCACGACCCCAACTACAGCCTTTGCCGCGCCACCGAGGGCCGCGGCCAGGACGCCCGCACCGACGGCCGGTTCGGCTTGAGCCAGAAGGGCTGCATGGAAGTGCTGAAGCTGTTTATGACGGCGGACGACCAGCTCTACGACAAAACGATTGAGGACGTATTCGACGACGAGGTTCTCAACTCCAACTTCTGGCTGTACTGGCGGACGATGTTCGCGTTTGAAAACTGGCACAGCGCGCTGGAAATGAAGCTGTACATCCAGCGGTACATCCACCACATCGCGGGGCTGCCGGATTTCAGCGCCCTGCGCTTCACCAAGTACAACCAGTACGATTCGATGATCCTGCCCATGGTCGAGTATCTGAAAAAGGCGGGCGTCCGGTTCCAGTACGGCACGGTCGTGACGAACGTGCTGTTCCGGCACGAGGGCAGCAAAAAAATCGCCGAGAAGCTGGAATACACCGTCGGCGGCAAGCCCGAGAGCATCGATCTGACCGAGAACGACCTTGTGTTCCTGACCAACGGCAGCTGCACCGAGGGCACCCTTTACGGCGACCAGGACCATGCGCCCGATGCCGCGGCCCCCGTGGGCGGAGGCTGCTGGGAGCTGTGGAAAAAGGTTGCGGCGCAGGACCCGGAGTTCGGCCGCCCCGAAAAATTCTGCGGCGACGTAACCAAAACAACCTGGGAATCGGCCACCGTCACCACGCTGGACGACGCCATCCTGCCCTATATCCAGAAAATCTGCAAGCGGGACCCGCTCAGCGGCGGCGTCGTGACAGGCGGCATCGTAACGGTTCGGGATTCCCGCTGGCTGATGAGTTGGACCATCAACCGCCAGCCCCAGTTCAAGGACCAGCCCAAGGGCCAGTGCGTGGTGTGGGTGTACGGCCTGTTCACCGATGTGCCGGGCGATTACATCAAAAAGCCGATGGCCGAATGCACCGGCGAGGAGATTGCCGAGGAGTGGCTTTACCATCTGGGCGTGCCCGTGGAGGAAATCTCCGAGCTTGCGCGCAACCACGCCGTCACGGTGCCCGCCGTCATGCCCTATATCACGGCCTTCTTCATGCCGCGCGCCAAGGGCGACCGCCCCGACGTCATCCCGGACGGCTGCGTCAACTTTGCCTTCCTTGGCCAGTTTGCCGAGACCCCGCGCGACACGATCTTTACCACCGAGTATTCGATCCGCACCGGCATGGAGGCCGTGTACGGCCTGTGCCATGTGGACCGCGCCGTACCCGAGGTGTACGGCAGCGTCTACGATGTGCGCTGCCTGCTGGATGCCAGCGTCCGCCTGATGGACGGCAAAAGCCCGCTGGATATCGATCTTGGCCCGCTCAACGTCGCCAAAAAGCCGTTGCTCAAGGCCATACGCCACACCGAGATCGAAAAGCTTCTGCGGGACTACCACGTTCTGCACGATTGATCCTTTTTTTCCGGGAACCCTTTGTGCCCCGCGGGTACGGCCCTGTGCCGCCCCGCGGGGCTTTTTTTGGCCGGCGCCGGGCTGCCTATGCGCACATTAACCAAAAAAACTGCCCAAATCTTGGACGGGAAGGTGCAAAAACAGATTGTGTTTTGCCCAAAAAAAGTGTATGATTTAGGTGTCAAATAAAAAGTAAGCAAGGAAAAATAAAATTTTGACAATGGGATGCAGGCGCTCGGCGCCAAAGGGTACGAACAACAACCGTGTAAGAAGTGTGAGAGGTGTACAATCATGGCAGATCAGTCAACCAGTCTGTTTGAGTATCGCAGCAAGCCGCCCCTGGGGCAGGTGCTTCCGCTGGGGCTGCAGCATGTGGTGGCGGCGGTGGTGGGGGTCATCACCCCGGCCATCATCATTGCGGGGGTGTGCGGCCTGACCGACGCCGAAAAAACCATCCTGATCCAGGCTTCGCTGGTGATGACGGCCATCGCCACTTTTTTGCAGCTTTTTCCGCTTTTTCATAAGATCGGCGCCGGGCTGCCGGTCATCATGGGCACCAGCTTTGCCTATGTGCCCACCCTTACGGCCATCGGCGGCGAGTTCGGCTTTTCCACCATCCTCGGCGCCGAGATCGTCGGCGGCGCGGTGGCGGTGCTGTTCGGCGTTTTTCTCAAGCAGATACGCCGGTTTTTTCCGCCGCTGGTCACCGGCACGGTCATCTTCACCATCGGCCTGTCGCTCTACCCCACGGCGGTGCGGTACATGGCCGGGGGCGGCAGCGCGGCAAGCAACCCGCAGTTCGGCTCGCTGGTCAACTGGATCATCGCCCTCATCACCTTCGGGGTGGTGGTGTTCCTTAACAACTACACCCACGGCATCTGGAAGCTGGGCTCGCTGCTGTTTGCCATGGTCGTGGGGTACGCGGCGGCCCTCTGCTTCGGCATGGTCGATTTTTCCAACGTCGGCGCGGCGGGCTGGTTCGCCCTGCCCGCCCTGATGCCCTTCCGCATCCGGTTTGTTCCGGCGGCCTGCGCCTCGCTGGCCATCGTCTATGTGGTCAACGCCGTGCAAACCATCGGCGATCTTTCCTCCACCACAATGGGCGGCATGGACCGCATGCCCACCGACGAGGAACTTTCGGGCGGCATCATCGCGCAGGGCGTCACCAGCATGTTCGGCGCTTTTGTGGGCGGCCTGCCCACGGCCTCCTACAGCCAGAACGTCGGCATCGTCACGGTCAACAAGGTGGTCAGCCGGGCCGTGTTCTCGCTGGCGGCGGGCCTGCTGCTGGTGGCCGGGCTGGTGCCCAAAATCTCGGCGGTGCTGACCACCATCCCCCAAAGCGTGATCGGCGGGGCCACCCTCTCGGTGTTCGCCACCATCACAATGACCGGCATCCGCATGATCACCCAGGACGGCTTCGATTCCCGCAAAACCACCGTGGTGGGGCTTTCGGTGGCGCTGGGCGTAGGCATCACCCAGGTGGCCGATTGCCTCGCCGGCCCGGGCTTCCCCGGCTGGGTGGCCACGGTGTTCGGCTCGTCCTCGGTCGTGGTGGCCACGATCTTTGCCATTCTGCTCAACCAGATTCTGCCCCGCGTGCCCGCAGGCGCCCCCGCCACGGAGGACGCCCCGGCGCCCGCCCCGGCCAAAAACGAGCCGTAACAGCCTGGCCGCGGGTTCCCGGATGCCCGGCCGCCCCGGCCCGGCCCAAAAAAAGCCCGCCCTGGCAAAAGCCAAAGCGGGCGGCCGGCCGGGGGGCGCGGGGTCAGTCCCGGGCGGCCTTGGCCTCGTCGATGTAGCTGTACAGGGTGTACTTGGAGATGCCGAAGTAGGCGCAGGCCTTCTGGCCCGATTTGGTGATCAGAAACGCGCCGCTGTCGTTCAAAAAGCGGATGGCCTTGACCTTGTCCTCCTTGGTCATCAGGGCGACGGGCTTGCCCACCACCTTGACGCTCTGCTCGATCAGCTCGTTGAGCAGGTCGCCGACGTTGCGGGCGATGGGCTCGGGCGCGGCGGTGGCGGCGGTGGCCGTAAATGCCTGTAAACTCTCTTCCATTGCCATCATCAACGTGATATCATAGTTGATAGCAAAGATGCCGATGGCGCGGCCGTCGTCGTCCCGAAGATACAGCGTGCTGGACTTTAGGATTTTGCCGTTCTCGGTCTTGGTCAGGTAGGCCAGCCGGTCGTCCAGCACCTTGGAGTCGCTTTTCAGGGCCTCCAGCACCACATGGGAGGGCCCGTCTCCGATATGCCGGCCCGATACCTGGCCGTTCTCGATGGCTACGATCGAATGCTCGGGGTCGTTGGATTGCAGGTCGTGTACCACGACCTCGCAGTTGGGGCCAAACTGCCTGGCGATGCCCTTTGCCAGCCGCAGGCAAAAATTGATGTCGGATGCGTGCATGAGGATTGTCCGCCTTTCGTGGTAAATTTGGTTCGGTTTTGCCTTTTATTATAACAGGAATCGCGCCAAAAACAATCGTTTTGCCGCGGCATGCTAAAAAAGAGTATGCTGATCCACAAAATAGTAAGCTGAGACTTGTCCAAAATCCCCAAAAAGCGCCCGGTTTTTCAACAGGAAGCCGGGCAGCGGTTCCCGCAGGCTGCAACGCAGTGCCTCGCGCACGGGCTGAACGTTCGGCCTTCCTGCCGCACGGCAGGGGGGCAAAACGGCAAACGGAACCCTGCCCAAACCATAAAAACACACACCAAAGGAGGAAACCACCATGCTGTTAGTAGGAAACGGACAACTGATCACCCGGGACCCGAACCTGCCGTATCTGCCCGATGGAGCGGTAGCGATCGACGGCGAAAAAATCGTGGAGGTGGGCACCCTGGCCACCCTGCGCGCCAAGTACCCCCACGCGGAGTTCATCAACGCGCGGGGCGGCGTCATCATGCCGGGGCTGATCAACGCGCACACCCACATCTACTCGGGGCTGGCGCGGGGGCTGGCCATTGCGGGCAACAACCCCACCAACTTTCTGGAGGTGCTGGAGGGCACCTGGTGGAACATCGACCGCCACCTGACGCTGGACGGCACCCGGGCCTCGGCCTACGCCACCGTGCTGGACTGCATCCGGGACGGCGTCACCACGATCTTTGACCACCACGCCAGCTTTGCCGAGATCCCCGGCTCGCTGTTTGCCATCAAGGATGTGTGCATGGAGCTGGGCATCCGCGCCTGCCTGTGCTACGAGGTGTCCGAGCGGGACGGCGAGGAAAAATGCAGCGAGAGCATTGCCGAAAACGCCGAGTTCGCCCGCTGGGCCGCCCGCGAGAACGACGACAGGATCAAGGCCATGTTCGGCGGCCACGCGCTGTTCACCATCTCGGACAAAACGTTCGCCAGGATGGTCGAGGCCAACAACGGTCTGACCGGCTTCCACATCCATGTGGCCGAGGGGATGAACGATGTCTACGACAGCCTGCGCAACTACGGCTGCCGCCCGGTCAACCGCCTGCTCAACAACGGCATTCTCGGCCCCAAGACCCTGCTGGGCCACTGCATCCATGTCAACCCCGCCGAGATGGACGTCATCCGGGAGACGGGCACCATGGTCGTCAACAACCCGGAATCCAACATGGGCAACGCCGTGGGCTGCGCGCCGGTGCTGCAGATGATGGCCAAGGGGATTCTGGTGGGCATGGGCACCGACGCCTACACCCACGATATGCTGGAAAGCCTCAAGGTTTTTCTGACCATCCAGCGCCACCACGCCTGCCTGCCCAACGTGGGCTGGTGCGAGGGCACAGGCATGCTGTTTGCCAACAACGCGGCCATTGCGGCCAGGTACTTCCAAAAGCCGCTGGGCATTCTGGCCCCCGGCGCGGCGGCGGACGTCATCGTGATGGATTACAAGCCGTTCACCCCCTTCTCGGCCGAAAACATCGACGGCCACATGCTGTTCGGCATGATGGGCAAAAACTGCCGCACCACCATCATCAACGGCAGGGTGGTCTACCTTGACCGCGCGTTTGTGGACATCGACGAGGAAGCCATCAACGCCTGGACGCTGGCCCAGAGCAAAAAGCTTTGGGGCGAGCTGAACCGCCGCGCGTATTAAGGCGCGCGGCAAGCCGGAGATCCGGCGCCGAAAAAAACAAACACGGGCGCGTTTTTGCGCCCCTTACTGCCAAACAGGAGGTTTACCATGAGCGACTGTATGCGTCCCATCCCGTTTGCCGGGCTGATGGACTGGATTTTGACGGAACATGCGGCCCAGGGCAGCATCTTTGGGGTTTCCAAGCTGGTGCGGCACCAAAACGGCCAGGCCCTGCCGATTTTTGACGAAAAGATCGAAGCCCCCTACGGCCCCGCGGCCGGCCCCAACACCCAGCTTGCCCAGAACATCATCGCCGCCTACGCGGCGGGCGCCCGCTTTTTTGAGCTGAAAACCGTCCAGATCATGGACGGCGAGGAGCTTGCCAAATGCGTGGCCAAGCCCTGCATTGCCTCGGGCGACGAGTGCTATAACTGCGAGTGGAGCACCGAGCTGACGGTGCCCCAGGCCTACGACGAGTACGTCAAGGCGTGGTTTGCCTGCAAGCTGCTGGCCAGGGAGCTGGCGCTGGGCGACCCGGACGGCTTTGTTTTCAATATGTCGGTCGGGTACGACCTCAAGGGCATCCAAAGCCCCAAGATCGACGCCTACATCGAGGGGATGAAGGACGCCTCCCGCTCGGCGGTGTTTATGGCCTGCCGCGCCTGGGCGCTGGAAAATCTTGACCGCTTCCGCCATGTGGACGCCGCCTACGTCGAGAGCATCACCCCCCGCATCTCGGCCTCCATCACCGAAAGCACCCTGCACGGCTGCCCGCCCGCCGAGATCGAGCGGATCGCCACCTACCTGATCAACGAGAAGGGCCTCAACACCTACGTCAAGTGCAACCCCACCCTGCTGGGGTACGCCTTTGCCCGCAAGCGTCTGGACGACCTGGGCTTCACCTACATCGCGTTCGACGACCACCACTTCAAGGAGGATCTGCAGTGGGCCGACGCCGTCCCGATGTTTGAGCGGCTGATCGCCCTGTGCGCGTCCAAAGGGCTGGAGTTCGGCGTCAAGCTGACCAACACCTTCCCCGTGGACGTCAAGGCAGGGGAGCTGCCCAGCACCGAGATGTACATGTCGGGCCGGGCGCTCTACCCGCTCACCATCTCGCTGGCGGCCCGCATCGCCCGTCAGTTTGCGGGCAAGCTGCGCATCTCCTACTCGGGCGGCGCGGATGTTCACAACATCGCGGCGCTGTTCGGCGCGGGCATCTGGCCCGTCACCATGGCCACCACCATCCTCAAGCCGGGCGGCTACCAGCGGCTCAGCCAGATCGGCGCGCTGCTGATGGATTGCGGCAGCAAGCCCTTTGCGGGCATCGATGTGGCCGCCGTCGAGGCGCTGGCCGAGGCCGCCGGCCGGGACGGACTTTACCGCAAGCCGGTCAAGCCGCTGCCCAGCCGCAAGCTGGCCGCCAAGGTGCCCCTGCTGGATTGCTTCCAGGCGCCCTGCCGGGACGGCTGCCCCATCGGGCAGGACATTCCCGCCTACCTGATGGCCGCGGGCGAGGGCCGCTGGGCCGATGCGCTGCAGATCATTCTGCGCCGCAACGCCCTGCCCTTCATCACCGGCACCATCTGCCCCCACCACTGCGCGGACAAGTGCATGCGCAATTATTATGAGGAATCGGTGCGCATCCGCGGCGTCAAGCTGGCGGCCGCCGCCCACGGCTACGACGCCGTGCTGCCCACCCTCTGCGCCGCCCCCGCGCAGGCCGGCAAAAAGGTCGCCGTCGTCGGCGGCGGCCCGGCGGGCCTGGCGGCAGCCTCCTTCCTCTCCCGCGCCGGGGTGGAGGTCACGGTGTTTGAGCGCACCGGCGCGCTGGGCGGCATTGTCCGGCACGTCATTCCGGAATTTCGCATCGGCGCGGACGCCATCGACCGCGATATCGCCCTCTGCAAGGCCTACGGCGCCCGCTTCGTGCTGAACACCGAGATCGGCAGCGTGGCCGAGCTGACCGCGCAGGGCTTTACCGACGTCGTGGTGGCCGTGGGCGCCTGGAAGCCCGGCAACGCGGGCCTGCAATACGGCGAAGCCCGCAACGTCATCGAATTTTTGGCCCAGGCCAAGGAAAAGCCCGCCTCGCTGGCCCTTGGCACCGATGTCGTGGTCATCGGCGGCGGCAACACCGCCATGGACGCGGCCCGCGTGGCCAAGCGCGTGCCGGGCGTGCAGAACGTGCGGCTCGTCTACCGCCGCACCAGCCGCCAGATGCCCGCGGACGAGGAGGAGCTTGCCCTGGCCCAGGCGGACGGCGTCGTCTTTATGGAGCTGCTGGCGCCCGTCGGCGTTCAAAACGGCGTGCTGACCTGCGAGGCCATGAGGCTGGGCGAGCCGGATGCCAGCGGCCGCCGCGCCCCGGTCAAAACCGGGGAGATGGTCGAGCTGCCCGCCACCGCGGTCATCACCGCCGTGGGCGAGAAGATCGACGATGCCCTGTACGCGGGCTGCGGCGCCGCGCTGGACGCCAAGGGCCGCCCCATCGTATCCGAAACGCTGGAAACCAAAACGCCCGGCGTCTACGCCATCGGCGACGCCCGCCGCGGCCCCGCCACCGTGGTGGAGGCCATCGCGGACGCGGCCAGCGTGGCCGCCGCCCTTGCGGGGGTGGATTTTGACGCCGATGCGGCCAAAAACGTCTGCCCGGACGCCCGGAAGCCGCTGGCCAAAAAGGGCGACCTCTGCACCGACTGCGACCGTTGCGCCGACAGCCGCTGCCTTGGCTGCGCCACCGTCTGCGAGATCTGCGCCGATGTCTGCCCCAACCGCGCCAACGTGGTCGTGGAGGTGCCGGGCTGCCGCCAGCCCCAGATCCTGCACATCGACGGCATGTGCAACGAGTGCGGCAACTGCGCGGTGTTCTGCCCCTACGACAGCCGCCCCTACAAGGACAAGTTCACCCTGTTCTGGAGCAAGGAAGATTTTGACAACAGCGAGAACGAGGGCTTTTTGCCCATCCGCGAGGGCTGCCTGATCCGCCTGAACGGCGCCGTGCGCGTCTGCGATCCCGCCAACGCGGCCTGCGGCCTGCCCGCGGAGCTGCGCGCGCTGATCCTGGCCGTGCTTCGCAGCTACCCCTACCTGCTGCGCAGGTGACACCCCAAACCCCGAAAGGATGAACCAACATGAGCGAAGTTTTTGCTTTCACCGTCAACGGGGAGCTTTGCCAGACCCCGGAAAACAAGCCGCTGCTGCGCTACCTGCGGGACGATCTTCGGCTGACCTCGGTCAAGGACGGCTGCAGCGAGGGCGCGTGCGGCACCTGCACGGTGCTGGTGGACGGCAAAGCCACCCGCGCCTGCCTGTACACCACCCAAAAGGCCGTGGGCCACGCCGTCGTCACGGTGGAGGGCCTTTCCCCGCGGGAGCAGGAGGCGTTTGTGTACGCCTTCGGCGCGGTGGGGGCCGTCCAGTGCGGCTTCTGCATCCCCGGCATGGTCATGGCGGGCAAGGCCCTGCTGGACGTTAACCCCGACCCCGCCGAGGCCGATATCCGCAAGGCCCTGCGGGGCAACATCTGCCGCTGCACCGGCTACAAAAAAATCATCGAGGCCATCACCCTTGCGGCGGCCGTCCTGCGCGGGGAAAAAACCATCGATCCCGCGCTGGAGCAGGGGGCCGCCTACGGCGTGGGCGACCGCGCCTTCCGCAGCGACGTGCGGGACAAGGTGCTGGGCCGCGGCCAGTACCCGGACGATCTGTATCTGGACGGGATGGCGTACGCCTCCGCCGTGCGCTCGGCCTACCCGCGCGCCAGGGTTCTGGCCATCGATGCCGCCGCCGCCCGGGCGCTGCCCGGCGTGCTGGCCGTGCTTACCGCCGAGGATGTCCCCGTCAACAAGGTGGGCCACATCCAGCAGGACTGGGACGTGATGATCGCCCGGGGCGACGTCACCCGCTGCGTCGGCGATGCGATCTGCCTGGTCGTGGCCGAAAACCAGACCGTCCTCAACGAGGCCCAAAAGCTTGTCCGCATTGACTACGAGCCGCTTGAGCCGGTGCGCAGCATCCGGGAGGCCATGGCCCCCGGCGCGCCCCGCCTGCATGAGAACGGCAACCTCTGCCAGTCCCGCCATGTGACGCGCGGGGATGCAAAGGCCGCGCTGGCCGCCTCCCGCTACGTCGTCACCCAAACCTACAAAACCCCCTTCACCGAGCATGCCTTTCTGGAGCCGGAGTGCGCCGTGGCCCTGCCCTTCGGGGACGGCGTCAAGGTCTACACCACCGACCAGGGCGTTTACGACACCCGCAAGGAGATCGCCCACATGCTGGGCTGGGACCCCGCGCGGATCGTGGTGGAAAACAAGCTGGTGGGCGGCGGCTTCGGCGGCAAGGAGGACGTGTCGGCCCAGCACATCGCGGTGCTGGCCGCGCTCAAGGCGGGGCGGCCGGTCAAGGTCAAGTTCACCCGGCAGGAATCCATCAACTTCCACCCCAAGCGCCACGCCATGGAGGGCACCTTCACCCTCGGCTGCGATGAAAACGGCATCCTGACCGGGCTGGACTGCGATATCTACTTTGACACCGGCGCCTACGCCTCCCTCTGCGGCCCCGTATTGGAGCGCGCCTGCACCCACTCCGTCGGGCCGTACTGCTACCAGAACACCGATATCCGCGGCTACGGCTACTACACCAACAACCCGCCCGCGGGCGCGTTCCGCGGCTTTGGCGTCTGCCAGAGCGAGTTCGCGCTGGAATCCAGCCTCAACCTTCTGGCCGAGAAGGTCGGCATCTCCCCGTGGGAAATCCGCTACCGCAACGCCATCGAGCCGGGCAAGGTCCTGCCCAACGGCCAGATCGCGGATTGCTCCACGGCCCTTAAAGAGACGCTGCTGGCCGTCCGGGACGCCTACGAGCAAAACGCCTCCCACGCGGGCATTGCCTGCGCCATGAAAAACGCCGGCGTCGGCGTGGGCCTGCCCGATAAGGGCCGCGCCCGCATCGAGGTCCACGGCGGGGTGGCCCAGCTTTTTGCGGCGGCCTCCGATATCGGCCAGGGCTGCTCCACCGTCTTTTTGCAGATGATGGCCCAGGCCACCGGCCTGCCCCGCGCCGCGCTGCGGTTTATGCCCAGCAGCACCGCGCTTGCGCCCGATTCCGGCACCACCTCCGGCTCCCGCCAAACCCTGATCACCGGCGAGGCCGTCCGCATGGCGGCCGCCCAGCTGGCCGAGGCGCTGCAGGCGGCCGGGGGGAACCTGGCCGCGCTGGAGGGCCGGAGCTGGCAGTCCGAATTCTTCGACCCCACCGATAAGCTGGGCGCCGACAAGCCCAACCCCAAAAGCCATGTCGCCTACGGCTTCGCCACCCATGTGGTGGTGCTGGACGACGACGGCAAGGTGACCGACGTCTACGCCGCGCACGATTCCGGCAAGGTCGTCAACCCCCTTTCGATCCAGGGCCAGATCGAGGGCGGCGTGCTGATGGGCCTTGGCTACGCCCTGACTGAGGATTTCCCCCTCAAGGACTGCGTGCCGCAGGCCAAATTCGGCACCCTGGGCCTGCTGCGCACCGACCGCATCCCCGCCATCCACGCGATCTATGTGGAAAAGAAGGAGCTGCTGCCCTTTGCCTACGGCGCTAAGGGCATCGGCGAAATCGCCACCATCCCCACGGCCCCGGCGGCCCAGGGCGCCTACTACGCGCGGGACCACAGGCTGCGGCCCAACCTGCCGATGGAGGATACCTGGTACAAGCCCAAAAAGCCCAATAAATAAACGGTACAGCGCACAAAACGCCCGCACCCCGCCCTGGGGTGCGGGCGTTTTTACAGCGCAGGGCAAACTGTACAAAAAAGCGTGGAAAAGTCTGGCAAAAAAATCTGCCAAAAAGGAAGCTGCGCGGCAAAAAAAGAAGGTTTTGCCGCTTGACTTCCCGCACGGTTGTGGTATGATAAGGGTACACAAACAAAAAGTTTGGCTTACATAAAATTATTTCGCAGGAGGCAGAGGTACGATGGAACCCAGGATTCGTTGGACAGAAAATCGGATGCCCCACAGCCAGGACACCCAGCTGCGCGTGATGGCGCTGGCGGAGGTGGAAAAGGCGCGGGCTTTCCACAGGAGCTTCCCGCAGTATTCGGTCACGCCGCTGGCCAGGCTGGACGGCATGGCGGCCCGGCTGGGGCTGGCCGGGCTTTGCGTCAAGGACGAAAGCTACCGCTTCGGCCTCAACGCCTTCAAGGTGCTGGGCGGGTCCTTCGCCATGGCCCGCTACATCGCGGGCGAGATGGGCCGCGACGTCGGCGAGATGACCTACGATTACCTTACAAGCGCAGAGTTCCGCCAGGCGTTCGGCCAGGCCACCTTCTTCACGGCGACCGACGGCAACCACGGCCGCGGCGTGGCCTGGGCGGCCAACAAGCTGGGGCAGAAGGCCGTCGTGCATATGCCCAAGGGCAGCACCAAAACCCGGTTCGACAACATCGCCAAGGAGGGCGCCGCGGTCACGATCGAGCAGGTCAACTACGACGATTGCGTCCGCATGGCCGCCGCCGAGGCCGCCCGGACCCCCCACGGCGTCATCGTGCAGGACACCGCCTGGGACGGCTACGAGGAGATCCCCGCCTGGATCATGGAGGGCTACGGCTCGATGGCGGGCGAGGCCGCCGATCAGCTGCGGCAGCTGGGCATCAACCGCCCCACCCATGTGTTTGTGCAGGCGGGCGTCGGCAGCCTGGCCGGGGCCGTGGTCGGCTATTTCACCAACCTTTTCCCCAACGACCCGCCCAAGTTCATCGTCATGGAAGCCCAGGCGGCCGATTGCCTCTACCGGGGCGCCAAGGCGGGGGACGGCAGGCCCCGCATCGTCGCCGGCGATCTGACCACGATCATGGCGGGCCTTGCCTGCGGCGAGCCCAACACCATCTCCTGGGATATTCTGCGCAACCATGTCGCGGCCTTCGTCTCCTGCCCGGACTGGGTATCGGCCAAGGGGATGCGGATGCTGGCCAGCCCCGTCAAGGGCGACCCCGCCGTCACCTCGGGCGAGAGCGGCGCCGTGGGCATGGGCCTTGTCGCCACCCTGATGGAAAGCGACGACTACAAGGACCTGCGGGACGCCATCGGCCTGGATCGCTTCAGCCAGGTGCTGATGTTCTCCACCGAGGGCGACACCGACCCCGATAAATACCGCAAGGTCGTGTGGGGCGGCGAATACCCCACCGCCGAATGACCGACAACACCACGATTTTGTACAAAATGGAGGAAAAAACCATGGAACTCAACACCGAAAAAATCAAATTGGTTGCCGCCGGTTATCAGGCGGATATGACCCGCTTTCTGCGCGCGATGATCGCCCGCCCCAGCGAGAGCTGCCAGGAAAAGGAAGTTGTGGCCTGCATCAGGGCCGAGATGGAAAAGCTCGGCTTTGACAAGGTCGAGGTGGACGGCCTGGGCAACGTGATCGGCTGGATGGGCGAGGGCAACAAGATCATCGCCATCGATTCCCACATCGATACCGTGGGCATCGGCAACCGCGACAACTGGACCAACGACCCCTACGAGGGCTACGAGACCGACGAGCTGATCTACGGCCGCGGCGGCTCCGACCAGGAGGGCGGCATGGCCAGCGCGGTCTACGGCGCCAAGATCATGAAGGATCTGGGGCTGATCCCGGCGGGCTACAGGATCATGGTGGTCGGCTCCGTGCAGGAGGAAGACTGCGACGGCATGTGCTGGCAGTACATCTACAACAACGATAAGATCGTGCCTGAGTTCGTCATCTCCACCGAGCCGACCGACGGCGGCATCTACCGCGGCCACCGCGGCCGCATGGAGATCCGGGTGGACGTCAAGGGCATCTCCTGCCACGGCTCCGCGCCCGAGCGCGGCGACAACGCCATCTACAAGATGGCCGACATCCTGCAGGACGTCCGTGCCCTGAACGAGAACGACGCCGCCGACGACAGGCAGATCAAGGGCCTTGTCAAGATGCTGGACCCCAAGTACAACCCCGAGCATTACGAGGATGCCCGCTTCCTGGGCCGCGGCACCTGCACCACCAGCGAGATCTTCTTCACCTCGCCCAGCCGCTGCGCCGTGGCCGACAGCTGCTCGATCTCGATCGACCGCCGGATGACCGCGGGCGAGACCTGGGATTCCTGCCTGCAGGAAATCCGCGACCTGCCCAACGTCAAAAAGTACGGCGACGACGTCAAGGTCAGCATGTATATGTACGACCGTCCGTCCTGGACCGGCGAGGTCTACAAGACCGAGTGCTATTTCCCCACCTGGATCAACCGGGAGAACGCCCCCCATGTGCAGGCCCTTGTGGACGCGCACAAGGCGCTGTTCGGCGCCGAGCGCATCGGGCCCGATTCCGCCATGCACCTGCGCCATCGCCCGCTGATCGATAAGTGGACCTTCTCCACCAACGGCGTGGCCATCCAGGGCCGGTACGGCATCCCCTGCGTCGGCTTTGGCCCCGGCGCCGAGAGCCAGGCCCACGCCCCCAACGAGATCACCTGGAAGCAGGATCTTGTCACCTGCGCCGCGCTTTATGTGGCCGCCGTCAACCTGTACAAGGGCGGCGCCAACAGCGGCGATGTCTCCCAGTTCCGCGCGGGCAAAACCGACAACGATATCCGCTGACCGGCCGCCCCCCCAAAAACAACACAAAACAATCGAATAAGGAGAATGCACCATGGATAAGACCCTGCAAATGTATATCGACAAGCTCAACAAGCTCAACTTCAAAAAAATGTACGAGGGCGATTTCTTCCTGACCTGGGAAAAGACCGACGACGAGCTGGAAGCCGTTTTCACGGTGGCGGACGCCCTGCGCTATATGCGGGAGAACAACATCTCCACCAAAATTTTCGAGTCCGGCCTGGGCATCTCCCTCTTCCGGGACAACTCCACCCGCACCCGCTTCTCCTTCGCCTCGGCCTGCAACCTGCTGGGCCTGGAGGTGCAGGATCTTGACGAGGGCAAAAGCCAGATCGCCCATGGCGAGACCGTGCGCGAGACAGCCAACATGATCTCCTTCATGGCGGACGTCGTCGGCATCCGCGACGATATGTACATCGGCAAGGGCAACGCCTACATGCACAGCGTGGTGGACGCCGTGACCGAGGGCTACAAGGACGGCGTGCTGGAGCAGAAGCCCACGCTGGTCAACCTGCAGTGCGATATCGACCACCCCACCCAGTGCATGGCCGATATGCTGCACATCATCCATGAATTTGGCGGCGTGGAGAACCTCAAGGGCAAAAAGGTCGCCATGAGCTGGGCATACTCGCCCAGCTACGGCAAGCCGCTGAGCGTGCCGCAGGGCGTCATCGGCCTGATGACCCGCTTTGGCATGGACGTTGTGCTGGCCCATCCCGATGGCTACGAGGTCATGCCCGAGGTGGAGGAGGTCGCCAAAAAGAACGCGGCGGCCACCGGCGGCAGCTTTACCAAAACCAACAACATGGCCGAGGCCTTCCGGGATGCCGACGTCGTCTACCCCAAGAGCTGGGCGCCGTTCGCCGCCATGGAAAAGCGCACCAACCTCTATGCCGAGGGCGACGCCGACGGCATCAAGAAGCTGGAAAAAGAGCTGCTTGCCCAGAACGCCGAGCATAAGGACTGGTGCTGCACCGAGGAACTGATGAAGACCACCCGCGACGGCAAGGCCCTGTACCTGCACTGCCTGCCCGCCGATATCAACAATGTTTCCTGCAAAGACGGCGAGGTGGAGGACACCGTGTTCGACCGCTACCGCACCCCGCTCTACAAGGAAGCCAGCTACAAGCCGTATGTGATCGCCGCCATGATCCTGCTGGCCAAGTGCAAGGACCCCCAGGCGACCCTGAAGGCGCTGGAGGACCGCGCCACCCCGCGCCGCTTCGAGAAATAAGCCATTTTCCAAACGCAGGGTAAGCGTTTTCACAGCCCATACATTCCTCCCCCAAGGGTGCAGCCCGCTCCACATACGATGGTTTACCGATCTGTGTGGGCGGGCTGTGCCGTTTCCGGGGGAAAAAGAGGGCGCAAAAAGCAATAAAAATCCATAAAAACAGGCCGCCGGCAAGGCTGCCGCGGCGCATAAAGAAGGAGAGAACCATGGGAAAACGCATTGTGATCGCACTGGGCGGCAACGCGCTGGGCAACAACCTGCCCGAACAGATGATCGCCGTCAGGCAGACGGCCAAGGCCATTGTGGACCTTATTGCCGAGGGGCACGAGGTTGTGGTGGCGCACGGCAACGGCCCGCAGGTGGGCATGATCCAGAACGCGATGACGGAGCTGGTTCGTTCCGACCCGGAAAAGTACATACCCTGCCCGCTTTCGGTCTGCGTGGCCATGAGCCAGGGGTATATCGGGTACGACCTGCAAAACGCTTTGCGGGAGGAGATGCTGCGCCGCGGCATCGACCGGGGCGTTGCCACCGTGCTGACCCAGGTGGAGGTGGACCCGGCCGACCCGGCGTTCCGCCATCCCACCAAGCCGATCGGCGCGTTCATGACCAAGGAGGAGGCCGACAGGCTGGTGGCCGAGCGCGACTACCAGGTGGTGGAGGACGCCGGGCGCGGGTATCGCCGCGTGGTGGCCAGCCCCAAGCCGCAGTCCATCGTGGAGCTTGGCACCATCCGGGCGCTGGTGGAGACGGATCATGTGGTGGTGGCCTGCGGCGGCGGCGGCATCCCGGTGTTCAAGACCGACGAGTTCCACCTCAAGGGCGCGGCGGCGGTCATCGATAAGGATTTTGCAGCCAGCAAGCTGGCCCAGCAGTTGAACGCCGATACCCTGATCATTCTGACCGCCGTGGAAAAGGTGGCCGTCCATTACGGCAAGCCGGACGTGCGGTGGCTGGATTCCCTGACCCCCGCCGAAGCACAAAAGTACATGGACGACGGCGAGTTTGCCCCCGGCTCCATGCTGCCCAAGGTGCAGGCCGCCGTCGAGTTTGCCCAGTCCGCCCCCGGCCGCACGGCCCTCATCACCCTGCTGGAAAAGGCCAAGGAGGGCATTGCCGGCACCACCGGCACGCAGATCCATCAGTAAAGGCGGCTTTTTTCCAATGAAAGCGCCGGCATGACGCAGAAACAGCACGGCAGTTCAGCCGCGCTGTTTCTGCGTCATGCTCCGGCAAAGAACGCCGCCCGCAAAACGGCCCGGCCATATGGTAAGGAAGCAATAAGGGAGCAAAAAGATGCCTCCCGTACCCTACCGGGCAAACCAAACAGCCAAGCCCGCCCGCCCCCGCCTCGCCCAAAGGGCGACAGGGGGCAGCGGCAGCCCCCAACAACCTCCCGTACCCTACCGAGCGAACACAACAACCCAGCCTGCCCGCCCCCGCCTCGCCCAAAGGGCGACAGGGGGCAGCGGCCAGCCCCCACCCGCCTCCCGTACCCTACCGGGCCAGCCCAACAACCCAGCCTGCCCGCCAGGCCCCGGGGTGGGCTTGGGAGGGGGCCGCAGCCCCCGCCCATTCAGCGCAAGGAGGCGTTAAAAAATCCGCGCCTGCGGGGCCCGAGCCATGTACAGCCGGAAGTCCTGCCCGCTTGGCCGGATTTTAGCCGACTGACAGCTTTTGGGCGGGGTCCGCTGCGTCGCAGTGAGGGCGTTAAGAAAATTTTGATTTCTGTTTGGCTTTGGAAATCAAAATTTTTAGCCCGAACGGGTCAGCGGCGCTTTTTCTGCCGCTTTTTGGCGCGCAAAAAGCGGCGGCGCCCGCCGGGCCGCCAACCCTCCCAGCGGCCGCGCGCCTACAGCCGAAAACGCCCGCCCACCCGTGGCCCGCCCAGGCCGCCCCCGCCCGCCCGGCGCCGCCCCAGCCAACCCGGGCCAGCGCCAACCCGGCCAGCCGCCCGCCCGGAACCGCCCCGGCCAACCCGGGCTGCCCCCGCCCCAAACCGTCCACCCCCCGGCGGCCCTCTCCAAGCCAAAACTTTTTTTCCAAAACCCAGAAAAATTTTTGCCCCGCAGTACCCAAAAGGTGCCGCAGGGTGGTATAATACAAACAACAACCCTTCTGCCGCGCGCAAAACATCGGAAAGGGGGCCGAACCCGCCCGTGCAGCCCAAAATTCAGGTTTATCTCTGCGATGGCGCAGGCGCCCGCTTCTTCGGTACAGGCCCCTGCCAACTGCTGGAGGGCATCCGCCGCACCGGCAGCCTTCGCGCCGCCGCACAGGATATGGGCATGGCCTACACCAAGGCCATCGCGCTTCTCAGCCGGGCCGAGACGGAACTCGGCTTTGCCCTGACCGACCGCACCATCGGCGGCCGGGGCGGCGGCGGTTCCACCCTTACGCCCCAGGCGTCCGACCTTCTGGCCCGGTACGCCCTCTACCGCCAACAATGCGCCGCCGCCGCCGACGCCCTGTTTGAACGCCACTTTGCGGCTTTCCCGCCCGCCGCCGCGCCCCCGGCCCGGCCCGCCGCGCCCCCGCGCCGCCCGGTTCTGGGCTGCGTCGTCATGGCCTCGGGCGCGGCCACCCGCTTCGGCGCCAATAAGCTGCTGGCCCCGCTGGGCGGCCGCCCCGTGCTGGCCCACACGCTGGCGGCCCTGCCGCGGGATGTTTTTGCCCCTCTTGTCGTCACCCGCTGGGACGAGGTGGAAGCCCTGTGCAAAACGCTGGGCACGGCCTGCCGCCGCCATCAAAGCCCGCTGCAAAGCGATACCATCCGCCAGGGCCTTGCCCAAAGCGAAGGGTGGGACGGCTGCCTGTTCCTGGCCGGGGATCAGCCGCTGGTCGCGCCGGGCAGCCTGCGCCGCCTGGCCGATGCCTTTGCCCGATCGCCCGATGTCCCCGCCCGGCTCGGCTGGCAGGGCCGGGGCGGCAACCCGGTGCTGTTTCCGCGCCGGATGTTCGGCGCGCTGCAAACCCTGCAGGGCGATACCGGGGGCGGGTCGCTGCTTCGGTACGGCGGCGAGGAAGCCCTCTGCGTGGAGGCCGCCGCCCCCTGGGAGCTGTGGGACGCCGATACCCCGCAGGAGCTGGCCCGCCTGGCCGATCTGCTGCCGCTCTGCGGCCGGCCCGCCCTATAGCGCAATCCCCAAAAGCGCCGCCCCGCCTTTGGCCGGGGTTCTTTGCCCCGCACGGCTTTTTCTGCCGCGTGCTTTTCCTGCCGTGGCGTCGGGCGCGCAAAACCAAACGGCTGTCCCGGCCCAACCCGCCGGTCAAACCTATTCTGAAAAGGGGGTAAATCCAATGACGATTTTCCAAAACGGCACGCTCATCACCCCGCACGGGCCGGAGCAGGCGTCCCTTGCCATCGCGGGGGATAAGATCGCGGCCATCGGCCCCAACCTGGCCGCCGGGCCGGACGATGCCGTGGTGGACGCGGCCGGCTGCCTTGTGTTTCCCGGCTTTATCGACGGCCACACCCACCTGGATCTGGATAACGGCTACACCCGCACCGCCGATGATTTTGCCACCGGCACCCGCGCGGCGGCCTGCGGCGGCACCACCACGATCGTGGATTTTGCCACCCAGGACAAGGGCGATACCATGCTGAACGCCCTGCACGTCTGGCAAAAAAAGGCCGAGGGGGTCAGCCGCGCCAACTACGCCTTCCACATGGCCATCACCGATTGGAACAAGCGCACCCGCGCCGAGCTGCCCGCCCTGCGCGCGGCGGGCGTCACCTCCTACAAGGCCTACCTCGCCTACGACGCGCTGCGGGTGGACGACGCCCAGCTGCTGGAAATTCTGGAAAGCCTCAAGCCCTTCAACGGCATTCTGGGCGTTCACTGTGAGAACGGCACCCTCGTCAACGAATTGCAGGCGCGGGAGCTGGCCAAAGGCCACCGCACCCCGGCGGCCCACCCGCTCAGCCGCCCGCCCGAGGTCGAGGCAGAGGCCATCGACCGCCTTTGCTGGATTGCCCGGCTGGCCGATATGCCGGTTCATATCGTGCATCTGTCCAGCGCGCTGGGGCTGGAGGCCGTGCGGGCGGCGCGGCGCCGCGGCCAGACCGTCTACGCCGAGACCTGCCCCCAGTACCTGCTTCTGGACGACAGCCTCTACCGCCTGCCCGGCTTTGAGAGCGCCAAGTACGTCATGAGCCCGCCGCTGCGGTCGGTTCACGATGTGGCGGCCATCCGCCGCGCGGTCAAAAACGGGGAGATCGGCACCATCGCCACCGACCATTGCAGCTTCAACTACGCCACCCAGAAAACGATCGGCAAGGACGATTTTACCAAAATCCCGAACGGCGCGCCCGGCATCGAGCATCGGCCCGCGCTGCTGTTCACCACCTTTGAAAACGAGCTGGACTACCCCGCGCTGGCCCGCCTTCTCAGCGAGAACCCGGCCAAGCTGTTCGGGATGTACCCGCGCAAGGGCGCCCTGCAGGTGGGGTCGGACGCCGACATCACCCTCTGGGACCCCGCCGCCCGCTGGACCATCCGCGCCGCCGCGCAGCAGCAGAACGTCGATTACACCCCCTACGAGGGCCGGGAGGTTCACGGCCTTGCCCGCCAGGTGTACGTCAACGGCGTGCTTGCCGCCGAAAACGGCGTCCCCACGCCCGCGCTGGCCGGGCGGTACGTCGCCCGGTAAACCCGCCGCGGGCGCCGCCCGCGGCATTCCGCCAACTATCAACAATAAATAATAGAGGAGATCGATTACCATGAACAAGACCGCACTGCATACCGAAAACGCCCCTGCCGCCATCGGCCCCTACTCCCAGGCAATCCGCGCGGGCGATACCGTCTATGTATCGGGCCAGCTGCCCATCGATCCGGCCACCGGCGCGTTTGCCGGGCAGGATATCGCCAGCCAGACCCGCCAAAGCCTGACCAACCTTGCCAACATCCTCAAGGAGGCGGGCGCCACGATGGACAACATCGTTAAAACGACCGTCATGCTGCAAAACATCGCCGATTTCGGCGCCATGAACGAGGTCTACGCCGAGTTCTTCCATGCGCCCTACCCGGCCCGCGCCGCCTACCAGGTGGCCTGCCTGCCCAAGAACGCGCTGGTCGAGATCGAGTGCGTGGCCGTGCTGTAACCCTGCCGCGCTCTTTCCGCGTCATGCACTGAAAAAGGCCCTTCCGTGACGGGTGGGCCTTTTTTCAGAAGCAAAAACAAAAGTATTACTTTTACCGCGCCGCGCTTTTTCCGCATTTCTTCCCGCGTTTTTTACGGCGTCCCGCCCCGGGGCAGCGGCACGGCCAGCCCCTGCCGCAGGCTGCCCGCCGCGCAGGGCGCGGCCAGCGCGGCGGCAAACGCCCGCGCGTCCCGCAGGCCGCCGTCCTCCCGCAGGTCGTCCACCTGGTTCAAAAACACAAAATCGGCCAGATGCTCGGCGTTCAGCGCCCGGGCGGCCAGCGCGGGGGTCACGGGGTCGGTCAGGGCCGCGCCGGTCAACGCGGCAAACCGCCCGGGCCGGTGGACGGCCTCGGCCACCGGGCGGCCAAACCCTGCCGCCCCCGCCACGCACACAACGCGGGCGGCCCCGGGCGGGATCGCCGGCTCGTGGGGGGCGTGGGCCTTCAGCGGGCAACGGTGGGCGCCGTCGGCCTCCACCAGCACATAGTCGGCCAGTGCGGCCAGCGCGGCCATCGGCAGGGCGGGGGCGCACAGCTTGCCCTGCGGCCCCGGCGCCCCCACGCAGACGGCCGGGCTTTGCGCCAGCGCCGCCGCCACGGCCGCCGCGTCCCCGTCCGTCGCCGGCATCCCCGCAAACGGATAGATATGGGTGGTGGTGGTCAAAATCACCCGCCGCCCGGCGCCCGTCAGCGCGCGGGCCAGCACGGCCAGCAGGGTCGTTTTGCCCCCGCTGCCGATAACGGCCGTCACGCCGGGGCGCACGCGCAGCAAACTGCAAAAGTCCATAAGCTTCCTCCCTGGCCGCCCCCTCCGGGCGCGGCGCCTGCCGCAGAAAAAACGCGGCGGAACCGTTGCGCGCTTTCTGTGGATTGCTCTAGTATAGGGGCAAAAGGCTTTGTTGTCCAGCCCCAAAACGCGCGGCGGCCCGGCGCGCCGCCAAATCGTCTTTGACCCTAAAAAAAATTCCGCTTAACCCGCCGAACCTATTGCGGAACCTCGCCAAAAAGGCTATACTGGGTAAAACGTTGGTTATTTTAAACTATAACGATGGAGGAATCGGCTATGTTTTTGGATGCAAAAGGAAAACCCTGCCCGCAGCCCGTGGTTTTGGCCCTCAAGGCGCTGCCCGGCCTTTCCGGCGGGGAGGCGCTGACCGTGGCGGTCGATAACGAGGCCGCCGTGCAAAATCTGACCCGCATGGGCGGCGAAAAAGGCTGCGCCGTCCAAACCGAAACGCTGCCCGCGGGCGGCTGGGCCGTCACCCTCACGCCGGGCGCCGCGCCCGCGCAGCCCGCCTCCGGCGCGCCGTTTGCCTGCGATGTGCCCGCCGCGCCCGCCGCGGGCTCCCGGACGGTGGTGGCCATCGGCACCGACGCGATGGGCCGCGGCAGCGAGGAGCTGGGGCATATCCTGCTCAAAGGGTTTCTCTACGCGCTGGCCCAGCTGGAAACGCCCCCCCAAACGCTGCTGTTTTTTAACGGCGGAGCCCGCCTCACGGTGGAGGGCAGCGCCTCGCTGGCCGATATCCGGGATATGGAAAGCCGCGGCGCCGAGGTGCTTACCTGCGGCACCTGCTTGGATTATTACGGCATCAAGGACAAGCTGGCCGTGGGGCAGGTCACGAACATGTACTCGATCACCGAAAAGCTGACCGGCGCGGCCCATCTTGTTCAGCTATGATCTACCTGAATACGGCGGCCACCACCCTGCAAAAGCCGCCCTGCGTGGCGCAGGCCGTGGCCGAAGCCCTCACGGGGCTGGCCAGCGTGGGGCGGGGCGGCCATCCGGCCGATCTGGCCGCGGCGCGCGCGGTGTTCGGCGCGCGGCAGTCGGTGGCGGAGCTGTTGGGCTGCCCCTGGCCCGAGCGGGTGGTTTTTACGGCCAACGCCACCCAGGCCCTCAACACGGCGCTGTTCGGGCTGTTTGCGCCCGGCGACCATGTGCTTGCCACCGATTGGGACCACAACTCGGTGCTGCGCCCCCTCTACGCGCTGGCTCGGCAGGGAACCGTCGCGCTCGATTTTGTCCCCGCCGACCCGCTTGGCCGCCTGCGCATCGAGGATTTTGCGTCCCGGCTGCGTCCCAACACCCGGGCCATCGTCTGCACCCACGCCTCCAACCTCACGGGCAACCTGCTGGATCTGGCGCCCGTTGCGGCGCTGGCCGGGGCGGCGGGGGCGCTGCTGGTGGTGGACGCGGCCCAAACGGCGGGGGCGCTGCCCGTCGCCATGGCCGCGCAGGGCATCGACGTGCTGTGCTTTACCGGCCACAAGGGGCTGATGGGCCCCCAGGGCACGGGCGGGCTGTGCGTTGCGCCGGGGGTCGCCATCCGCCCGCTGGTCATGGGCGGCACCGGCGTGCGCTCCTACGAGGAGACCCAGCCCGCCGAGTACCCCGCCCGCCTGGAAGCCGGAACGCTCAACGGTCACGGGCTGGCCGGGCTGCGGGCGGCGGCGGATTTTTTGCGGGGCATCGGCACGCAGACCGTCCACGCGCACGAGCTTGCCCTGGTGCGCCGGTTTGCGGCAGGGGTGCGGGCCATCCCGGGGGCCGTGCTGTACGGCGATTTTTCGGGCGACCGCGCTCCCGTGGCCGCGCTCAACCTGCCGGGGCTTTCCTCCGCCGAGGCGGCGGACGAGCTGGCCGTCCGGTTTGACATCGCCACCCGGGCGGGGGCGCACTGCGCGCCCCGGATGCACCGGGCGCTTGGCACCGAGGCCGCGGGCGCGGTGCGGTTTTCCTTCGGCTGGTACAACACCCCCGCCGAGGTGGACGCCGCGCTCAACGCGCTGGATGTTCTGGCAAAGGAGGCGCGCGGATGAGGCCCAAAACCGAAAAGCTGGTCGTCACGTTTGCCACCGCCACGGCGGCGCTGCTGGCGGAATCCCTCTGCACGGCGGCGGGGGTGGAGGGGCGGCTGATCCCGGTGCCGGTCGCCATCGCGGCGGACTGCGGCCTTGCCTGGGCCATGCCGCCCGGCGCCGAGCCCGCCTTCGACGCCGCCATCGCCGGAAGGCTGACCCCGGCGGGACGCCGCACGCTGCTGCTGTAAGCCCCGCGCCGTTCCCGCTTTTGCCATGACGACGCCGCGCAGTTTCCGCCCGCCGGACGGCGGCCCCGGAGGTTGCGCGCCAGAACCCTGAGGAGGTTGTCCAATGTTTGTTTTACTGCGGGGCGCCGGGGACATCGCCACCGGCATTGCGCTGCGCCTGCTGCGCGCGGGCTGCCGCGTGGCTTTGACCGATCTGCCCCAGCCCACGGCCATCCGGCGCACGGTCTGCTTCTCGGAGGCGCTGCGCCTGGGCGCCGCCACGGTGGAGGGCGTCGCCGCCGTGCGGGCCGATACGCCCGCGGCCGCCCGGGCCGCCCTTGCGGCGGGCAGCGTCCCGGTTCTGCCCGATCCCACCCTTGCGTTCCTGGCGGAGCTTCGCCCGGACGCGCTGGTGGACGCCATCCTTGCCAAGCGCAACCTTGGCACCGGGATCGATATGGCCCCCATCGTGATCGGGGTGGGGCCGGGCTTCACGGCCGGGGTGGATTGCCACGCCGCCGTGGAAACCATGCGCGGCCACACGCTGGGCCGGGTGCTGTACCGCGGCTCGCCGCTGCCCAACACCGGGGTTCCCGGCGTCATCGGCGGCTGCGGGGCCGAGCGCGTCCTGCGCGCCCCGGCGGGCGGCGTGTTCACCCCGGTGCTTGCCATCGGCGCGGTCGTCAAGGCCGGGCAGGTCGCGGCCACGGTGGACGGCCGGCCGATGTACTGCACGATCGACGGCGTGCTGCGCGGCCTGCTCCCGGCGGGCATCACCGTGGAAGCCGGGATGAAAAGCGGCGATATCGACCCGCGCTGCCGCCCCGAGCATTGCCTTTGCGCCTCCGACAAGGCGCTGGCCGTGGGGGGCGGCGTGCTGGAGGCCGTGCTGCATTTTTCGGGCGTGCTGGGCCAGCCGCCCGCACAAACGGAGGAATGACCATGTCGGACGTACAATTGACCAAGCTGGCCGAGTGCGCGGGCTGCGGCGCCAAGGTGGGCGCCGGGGAGCTTGCCAGGCTGCTCAGCGGTTTGCAGGTGCATACCGACCCCAACCTGTTGGTGGGGTACGACCGCAGCGACGACGCTGCCGTCTATAAGCTCAGCGAGGAGCTGGCGCTGGTGCAGACGGTGGATTTTTTTCCGCCCATCGCGGACGACCCCTACACCTTTGGGGCCATCGCGGCGGCCAACGCCCTCTCGGATATCTACGCGATGGGCGGGGAGCCCAAGCTGGCCCTCAACGTCATGGCCGTGCCCGAGGATATGCCCAGGCAGACGGTGCAGGAAATTTTGCGGGGCGGCTACGCCAAGGTGTACGAGGCCGGGGCCATGATCGTGGGCGGCCACAGCATCTACGATAAGGAGCCCAAGTACGGCATGGCCGTCACCGGCTTTGTGGATCCGCGCCGCCTGCTTACCAACGCGGGCGCCCGCCCCGGCGACGTTCTGCTCTACACCAAGCCGGTCGGCATCGGCATTTTGACGGGCGGCATCAAGGCGGGCCTGGCGGACGAGGCCACCACCCGGCTTGCCAACACCCTGATGAGTACCCTCAACAAGGCCGCGCGGGACGTGATGGTGGGCTTTCGCGTCCACGCCTGCACCGATATCACGGGCTTTGGGGTGCTGGGCCATCTGCTGGAAATGGCCCAGGGCAGCAACACCCGCATCACGCTCCGGCCCGCCGCGTTCGACCTGCTGCCCCAGGCGCTGGAATGGGCCAGGCTGGGCATTCTGCCCGCCGGGATGTACCGCAACCGCCACTTTGCCGCGGCGCAGGTCGATCCGGGCGCCGCGCCGGTGGCCGTGCAGGATATGCTGTACGACCCCCAAACCTCGGGCGGGCTGATGATCGCCGTCCACCCGGACGACGCCGCCCCCCTGCTGAAAGCCCTCTCCGGGGCGGTGCCCTCGGCGCAGCTGGTGGGCGGGTTCGCCCCCTACGCGGGCGGCGCGCGCATCGTGCTGGTCTGATCTTTTGCAAGCCTCTGCGCGGCCCCGCGCGGGCCGCCCGTCTGTTTTTCACCCGCACAGAAAGGAAGTTGTACCATGAAAAAAGCGATCTCGATGCTGCTGGCCGTCGGCATGGCCGCCGGTATGCTGGCGGGCTGCGGCTCCGCCTCCTCCGCGGCGCAGGCCGCGTCCTCGCAGCAGGCCGCGTCCGCCTCCCCGTCCGCCTCCCCGGAAGCCTCCGCCGAGACGGCGGCCGCCCCCGTTGAGCTGACGGTTTTTGCGGCGGCTTCCATGACCGAAACGCTGACCCAGATCGCCGAGCTGTACAAGGCGCAGGCGCCCAACGTCACGCTGGTGTTCAATTTTGATTCCTCCGGCACCCTTAAAACCCAGATCCAGGAGGGCGCGCCCTGCGATCTCTTCCTCTCGGCGGGCCAGAAGCAGATGAACCAGCTGGATATCGCCGCCGATGCCGCCGTCAACACCGAAAAGCTGGATTTCATCGATACGGCCACCCGGTTTGACCTTTTGGAAAACAAGGTCACCCTCTGCGTGCCTGCGGGCAACCCCAAGGACATCCGGTCTTTTGACGATCTCGCCCAAAAGCTGCCGGGCGGCGGGGTGCTGATGGCCATGGGCAACGAGGACGTGCCGGTGGGCCAGTACACCCAAAAAATCCTGGCCTATTACAAGCTGGACGAAGCCGCCCTGGCCAAGGCGGGCAGCATCACCTACGGCTCCAACGTCAAGGAGGTCGCCACCCAGATCCAGGAGGGCGCCGTCGATTGCGGCGTCGTCTACTGTACGGACGCCTACTCCGCCGGGCTGACCGTCGTGGACAGCGCCACCGCGGACATGTGCGGCAGGGTCGTCTACCCGGCGGCCGTCCTCAAGGCCAGCGCCCACGCCGCCGAGGCGCAGGCGTTCCTCGACTTTTTGAAGGGCGGGGAAGCCGGCGCCGTTTTTGAAAAAGTCGGCTTCACCCCGCTGGCGCAGTAAAACCCTGCGCCGCACAAAACGCAGAAAGGAGGCGCCCGCGTTGGATTGGTTTCCGCTGTATAACTCGCTGCGCATCGCGGGCATCTCCACGGCCGTCATCTTTTTTGTGGGGCTGTTTGCGGCCCACGCGGTGGCCGGAGCGCCCCGGCTGGTCAAGGGCGTGCTGGATGTGGTGTTCACCCTGCCGCTGGTGCTGCCCCCCACGGTGGTCGGCTACCTGCTGCTGCGGCTGCTTGGGCCGCGCCGGGTGGTGGGCGCCTGGGCCATGCAGACGTTTGGGCTGCGGCTCACCATGACCTGGTGGTCGGCCATCTTTGCCACCACGGTGGTCATTTTTCCCCTCATGTACCGCACGGCGCGCGGCGCGTTCGAATCCTTTGACGGTACGCTGGCCGATGCCGGCCGCACCCTTGGCCACAGCAATGCCTGGGTGTTCTGGCGGGTCAAGCTGCCCAACTGCCGCCAGGGCATCCTGGCCGGCACGGTGCTGGCCTTTGCCCGCGCGCTGGGGGAGTACGGCGCCACCTCGATGATTGCGGGGTACACGCCTGGCCGCACGGCCACGGTGTCCACCACGGTCTACCAGCTTTGGCGCACGGGGGACGACGCCCTGGCCTTCCGCTGGGTGCTGGTCAATCTGGCCATCTCGGCGGCGGTGCTGCTGGCCGTCAACCTGCTGGAACGGCGCGACCGCCGGGGAGGATGACGCCATGCCAAGCCGTCCGCTTTGCCCGCCCTCCCGGCCCGCCGCCCCGGCGCCCGCCGGGCTCGCGGTCGATATCGTCAAAAAGCTTGATGCCTTCACCCTCCGCGTGTCGTTCACGGCGGGGCAGGGCACGCTGGCCCTGCTGGGCGCCAGCGGCTGCGGCAAAAGCATGACCCTGCAATGCATCGCGGGGATCGCCCGGCCCGACGAGGGCCGCATCACCCTCAACGGCCGCGTTCTGTTCGACAGCGCCCGCCATATCGATCTGCCGCCCCAAAAGCGGAAGGTCGGCTACCTGTTCCAGCAGTACGCGCTGTTTCCCAACATGACGGTGGAGCAGAACGTGCTGGCCGGGGTGCGCACGGGCGCCCCCGCCGCCCGCCGCGCCGCCGCCCGCGCCGTCCTGCACAGCTTTGGGCTGGACGGGCTTGAAAACGCCCGCCCGTCCCACCTTTCGGGCGGGCAGCAGCAGCGGGCGGCGCTGGCGCGCATCCTTGTCGGCCAGCCGGAGGCCCTGCTGCTGGACGAACCGTTCAGCGCCCTTGACGAGTACCTCAAATGGCAGCTGGAGCTGGAGCTGGCCGATACGCTGGCCCGCTTCGGCGGCAGCACGGTCTTTGTCTCCCACAACCGGGACGAGGTCTACCGGCTCTGCCGGTCGGTCTGCGTGCTGGAGCGGGGCAGGGCCGACCCCCAGGTGCCGCTGCACACCCTCTTTTCCGACCCCGCCACGGTGGGCGCGGCCCGGATTTCGGGCTGCAAGAACCTGACCCCTGCCGTTGCGGCGCCGGGCGGCATGCTGGATTGCCCGGGCTGGGGGGTGCGGCTGCAAACCGACCGCCCTCTGCCGCCCGGCGTCTGCTGGGCGGGCATCCGCGCCCACTATTTCCGCACGGACGACGGCCCCAACCCAATCCCCTGCACGGTGGACAGGGTCGTCGAGAACGTGTTTTCCACCGTCGTCATGCTGCGCACCCCCGGCGGCGGGCTGCTGCGGATGGAACAGGAAAAAGCCGTCTGGGCCGCGCTGGGCCTTGGGCCGGGCGCGCCGCTCACCCTCCACATCCGCCCGGCGGACGTCATGCCATTATTGGAGTAAAGCATATGCAAGACAAAGAAGGACGCACCATCGAATACCTGCGCATCTCCGTCACCGACCGCTGCAACCTGCGCTGCCGGTACTGCATGGGGGCGCAGGGCATCCCCCCAAAGACCCACGCGGAGATTCTGTCGCTGGAAGAAATCGCCGAGATCGCGGCGGCGGCGGTGGACTGCGGCGTGCGCAAGATCCGGCTTACCGGCGGCGAGCCGCTGGTGCGGCGGGGCATCGTCACGCTGTGCCGCCAACTCAAGGCCATTCCGGGCCTGCGGGAGCTGACCATGACCACCAACGCGGCGGGGCTGGCCCCCCTGGCCGCCGAACTCAGGGCCGCCGGGCTGGACCGGCTCAACATCAGCCTTGACACCCTGGACCCCGCGCGCTACCGGGAGATCACCCGCCTGGGCAGCCTGGCGGACGCGCTGGCCGGGCTGGAAGCCGCCCGGGCGGCGGGTTTTGCCCGCACCAAGCTCAACACGGTGCTGCTGGGCGGCATCAACGACGACGAAATCCCCGCGCTGGCCGCCCTGACCCAAAACGAGCCGTACAGCCTGCGGTTTATCGAGCTGATGCCGATGGGGGAGTGCGCCCACTGGCCGCGGGAGCGGTTTTTGCCCGCCGATGCGGTGCTGGCCGCCCTGCCGGGGCTGGAACCGCTGGGCATGGACGGCGTGAGCGAGGTGTACCGCCTGCCCGGCGCCGCCGGCACGGTGGGGCTGATCCGCCCGCTCAGCCACCGCTTTTGCGGGGACTGCAACCGGGTGCGGCTCACCTCGGACGGCATGCTCAAGCCCTGCCTGCACGCGGCGGCGGAATTTCCGCTGCGCGGGCTGCACGGGGCGGCGCTGCGGGCGGCCTTCCGGCAGGCCGTGCTGGCCAAGCCCGCCCGCCACGCCCTTGCCCCCAACGCGCCCAGCGCCGCCGGGCGAACCATGAACGAGATAGGAGGCTGAACGCCGATGCCGCAGCAAAACCTCAGCCCGGCCGCCGCCGAGCTTACCCATTTCAACGCCGAGGGCCGGGCGCGCATGGTGGATGTATCGGGCAAGGCCGTCACCTTCCGCACGGCGCGTGCCGCCGGGCGGGTGCGCATGGCCCCCGCCACCGCGGAAAAGATCCGCACCGGGGGCATCGCCAAGGGGGATGTGCTGGCCGTGGCCCAGGTGGCGGGCATCATGGCCGCCAAGCGCACCTGGGAGCTGATCCCCATGTGCCACCCGCTGCCCCTCACGGGGGTCGATCTCTCGTTCGCCCTCACCGCCGATACGGTCGAGATCACGGCCGCCGTGCGGTGCAGCGGCGAGACGGGGGTGGAGATGGAAGCCCTCACGGCGGTATCGGCGGCGGCGCTCACCGTCTACGATATGTGCAAGGCCGTGCAAAAAGACATGACGATCACCGATATCCGCCTGCTGGAAAAAACAGGCGGCAAAAGCGGCACGTTCCGCAGGGAGGAAGCAACATCATGGCAACCGTAACCGCCGTCTGCATCAGCACCCGCAAGGGCACCCGCAAGGTTTCCGCGCCCGAGATCGTCCTCGTCAGGGGGCAGGGCATCGCGGGGGACGCCCATGCGGGCAACTGGCACCGCCAGGTCAGCCTGCTTGCCAACGAGAGCGTGGATACCATGCGCGGGCTGGGCATGGACCTTGGCGCCGGCGATTTCGCCGAGAACATCGTCACCCGGGGCATCGTCCTCAAAACGCTGCCGGTCGGCACGGTGCTGGCCGTCGGCCCGGCGCTGCTGGCCGTCACCCAGATCGGCAAGGAGTGCCACAACGACTGCGAGATCAAGCGGCTGACCGGCCGCTGCGTCATGCCCACCGAGGGCATTTTCGCCATTGTACTGCGGGGCGGCACGGTCCGCCCCGGCGACCCGATCAAACCTGTGGAGGTATAACGCCATGAAACTGTTACGAACCGAGGACGCGGTCGGCCACGTTCTCTGCCACGATATGACCCAGATCATCCCCGGCGTCAGCAAAGGGCCGCGGTTTTGCAAGGGCCATGTGGTCGCGCCGGAGGATGTGCCGGTGCTTCTCTCGATGGGCAAGGAAAATCTCTACGTCTGGGAGCTTGCCCCCGGCATGCTCCACGAGAACGACGCCGCCGAGCGCCTTTGCGCCCTCTGCCTCAACGACGGCATGACCCGCGGCGAGGCCAGGGAGGGCAAGATCGAGCTTACCGCCGACCGCGACGGCGTTTTTCTGGTGGACAGCGCCAGGCTGCTGGCCGTCAACGCCATCGACGAGCTGATGATCGCCACCCGGCACGGCAACATGGCCGTGCATAAGGGGGACAAGCTGTGCGGCACCCGGGTCATCCCGCTGGTCATCGAGGAGGCAAAACTGGACGAGGCCAAACGGGCCGTGGGGGATGTGCCGCTGCTGGCGCTCAAGCCGTTTGTGCTGAAAACGGCGGCGGTCGTCACAACGGGCAGCGAGGTGGCCAAGGGCCGCATCCCGGACAGCTTTACCCCCGTGCTGGAAAAAAAGCTGAACGCCTTTGGCATCGCCATGACCGAACACGTCACGGTGGACGACGGCATGGAGCATCTGCTGGCGGCCATTGCGGCCATGCGGCAGAAGAAGGTGGATATGATCCTTTGCACGGGCGGCATGAGCGTGGACCCGGACGACAACACCCCCGGCGCCATCAAAAAAAGCGGCGCCGAAATCGTCACCTACGGCGCGCCGGTGCTGCCGGGCGCGATGTTTTTGCTGGGCTACTTCGGCACCCAGCCGGTCATGGGGCTGCCGGGCTGCGTCATGTACGCCAAAACGACGATTTTGGATCTTGTGCTGCCCCGCGTGGCGGCGGGCGTGCGGCTTTGCAGGCAGGATTTTATCAGGATGGGCGAGGGCGGCCTCTGCCTTGGGTGCGATCCCTGCCGCTACCCGATCTGCCCGTTTGGGAGGTAAGCGCATGGCGGGATATACAGCCAAGGTCATCACGGTCAGCGACCGCTGCGCCCGGGGCGAGCGGCAGGACGCCGCCGGGCCTGCCGTGGCGGCGCTGCTGGGGGCGGCGGGCTACGCGCTGGCCGCCCCCGCCGTTGTGCCGGACGAGCAGCCCCTGATCGAGCGCGCGCTGTGCGCCGCCGCCGATGCCGAGGGCGTCGCCCTCATCGTCACAACGGGCGGCACGGGCTTTGCCCCGCGCGATGTCACGCCGGAGGCCACCCTTGCGGTCTGCCCCCGGCTGGCCCCCGGCATCCCGGAGGCCATGCGGGCGGCCAGTATGCGCATCACCCCGCGCGGCTGCCTTTCGCGGGCGGCGGCGGGCATCCGGGGCCAAAGCCTGATCGTCAATCTGCCGGGCAGCCCCAAGGCCGCGGCGGAAAATCTTTCCGCCGTGCTGGATTCCCTGGCCCACGGCCTGAAAATGCTGCGCGGCGGCCCCGCCGACTGCGCGGCCCTGCCCGATCAAAGCGTGTAGGGCGCGTATTCTCCCCAAAGCAAGGCCCCCGGCGGGGGGCGCCCGTGAGGTGCCGCCCGCCGGGGGGCGGTTGGGGGGCAAAAATACGGGGGGTGCGCCATCCCCGATAGAAG
>CAYWID010000008.1:47933-137971 GCA_964458285.1 uncultured Subdoligranulum sp.
CCCCCTATCCCTGGGTGTGGGGGGCTTTTCCCCCCCACCCCCGCCCCCCGGGGGGGCGCCCGCGTGGGGGGCCCCCCCGCCGGGGGCCTTTGGCGCGCCAAAAATCCGGGGTGCGCGCCTGCCGCCTTCTCAGCGGCACAAAAACAGCTCGGCCGCCAGCACCACGGCGCAGCAGCCGGCCGATACCTGGAACAGGCTTGCGCCCTTCCAGGCCAGCGCCAGCCCGGCGGCCAGGGCCAGCGCCCCCGCAAGGGGGGACTGGGTGGCCTCCACCATGGCGGGAAAGGTCATCACGGCCAGCGTCGCATAGGGCACATAGAACAGAAACGACTGCAAAAAGCGGTTTTGGATCCGCCCGCGGATCAGGGTCAGGGGCAGCACCCGCACCGCAAAGGTCACCCCGGCCATCACGGCCAGGTACAGGTAGATGTTATGCGCCATCCCGTCCGGCCTCCTTTCCGCCGTCCAAAGCGCCGGAGGCCGGCGCCGGGAACAGCCAGGCCGCGCCGCCCGCCAGCGCCACGGTCAGCAAAATGGTGCGTGTCCCCGCCGAAAGCCCGGCCAGCAGCGGCAGATGCAGCGAAGCGTAGCTGGCGGCAAAACTCAGCAGCACAAGCACCGCCACCACCCGGTTTTTGCGGGCGGGCGGGATGATGACGGCCAAAAACATCCCGTACAAAGCCACGCTCAAAGCGCTTACGGCCCGCAGGGGCAGCAGGTTGCCCGCCAGCACCCCCAGCGCCGTCCCCACCGACCATCCGGGAATGGCCACCAGAAAGGCGCCGTAGCTGTAGTAGGGGTCCAGCACGCCGGGGCGCGCCACCGCAATGCCGAACAGCTCGTCCGAAAGGTCGAACCCCACCAGCAGCCGGTGGCGCAGGGGGGCGCCGGGCGCAAACTTCTGGCTCAAAGCGCAGCTCATCAGCAGGTATCGCGCGTTGACCACCAGCGTCATCAGGGCGACCTCCCAGTAGGCCGCCTTCGCCGCAATCAGGGTAAAGCCCGCGTACTCGCCCGCCGAGGCATTGTTGAGCAGGCTGGCCAAAAACCCCTGGAACGGGGTCAGCCCGGCCCGCTTGGCCGCAATGCCGATCGTGAACGATACCGCAAAATACCCCAGCGCTATGGGCATGCCGTCCCGCATGCCGTCCCGCAGGGCCGCCCGGTGGCTTTGCAGCCGCGTGCCTGCGCGGGCGTTCAAGGCCGTCGGCCCGGCCGCCGCCGTATCCTCCGCCATGGTGCATCTCCTTTTCCGCATCCGGCGGGACGCCCCCGCCGTGCCGGGCCTTGGCCCGGCGCTTTTTTTGCTCTCTGTTTTCTATTGTAACGCAAAGCTTGCCATTCGTAAAACGAATGTTTATAATGAATCCATAAGCAATTCTTATTAAGTAAACCGGGGGGGGCCGTCCCCTCCGCGAGGTGCCGCCCATGCTTTCCCGCTGCGATGTCTTTTGCTGCGTTGTCGATGCCGGCAGCTTTACCGGGGCCGCCGCCCGGCTGGGCTATTCCCAAAGCGCGGTCAGCCAGACGGTCCGTGCGCTGGAACAGGAGCTTGGCACCGCCCTGCTGGACCGCGGCCGGGGCAAGCTGGCCCTCACGGCGGACGGCCAAAGCTACCTGCCCTACCTGCGGGCGCTGGCGGGCGCCGGCCATGCGCTGACCCAAAAGCGGCGGGAGATGCAGGGGTTGGAAAACACCACCGTGCGCATCGGCACCTTCACCAGCGTCAGCCGCCATCTGCTGCCGCCCCTGCTCAAGGCCTTCAAGGCCGAATACCCGGGCGTGCGGTTTGTGCTGCAGCAGGGGGAGTATACGGGCATCGCCCGCTGGGTGCAGGAGGGCGCGGTCGATCTCGGCTTTGTCAACCCGCAGGCCGTCACGGGGCTTACGGTCCGCCCGCTCTACCGGGACCGGATGGCGGCCGTGCTGCCGCCGGACCACCCGCTGGCCGGGGCCGGGGCCGTCACGCTGGCCCAGCTTGCGGCCCAGCCGTTCATCCTGCTGGACGAGGGCAGCCGCAGCGTTCCGCTGGACGCCTTTGCGGCGGCGGGCCTTGCCCCCCGCATCGAGTACACGGTCTACGACGATTACACGATCCTTGCCATGGTGCGGCAGGGGCTGGGGGTGTCGGTGCTGTACCGGCTGGTGCTGGCCGGTCTGTCGGAGGGGCTGGCGGTCCGCCCCGTGGCCGAGCCGCTGGAGCGCACGGTGGCGCTGGCCTGGCAAAACTGGGACACCCTGCCCCTGGCGGCCCGCCGCTTTGCCGGGTACATTCTCAGGCACGCGGCGTTCCCCGCGGCCCCGGACACGCCGGCGCCGTAAACCGCCCCGGCAAACCGCGCGGGGGCGCCCGGCGCAAAAACGGCGGAACGGAGAGAGAATATTCCGGCAGGCTTCCTGTCATTTTGACCAAATCCTCCACTTTATGCTTGCATATTGCCAAAAAACTGCGATAATGAGAAGTAGATTGTGAAAAGCGGCGGATCGGTTTTCCGCGCGGGAGGTTCAAGCCATGGCGGTCAAGGATTTGGTGCTGGTGGCCGAGGATAACGCCATCAACCGCAAGCTGTTGGGCATCATTTTAAAGGCGGAGTATACCGTTGTGGAGGCCGAGGACGGCCAGGCCGCCCTTGCCATGCTGGAACGGTACGGCAAGGAGATTACAGCCCTGATCCTGGACCTGCGCATGCCCCGGATGGACGGCATCGATGTGCTGCACACCCTCACGGGGGACAGCCGCTACGCCGATCTTCCCATTTTGATCGCCACCGGCACCCAGGACGCCCAGACTGAAAAAACCTGCCTGGAGCTGGGCGCGTGGGATTTCGTCACCAAGCCCTACGATCCCGCCATTCTGCTGCTGCGGCTTCGCAACATCATCGGGCGGCGCAAGGGCCAGCTGCTTGATCAGATCCGCATCATTGCCCAGTACGACCGCCTGACGGGGCTGTACAACCGGGATTATTTTCTGGCCCAGGCCAAAAAGCTGCTGTATGCCAACCCTGCCGTGGATTTTGCGCTGGTGCGCATGGATATCGACCGTTTTCGGCAGTACAACGCCTCCTTCGGCAAGGCGGCCGGGGACGAGCTTCTCCAAAAAATGGCCGATCAGCTCCGCGCGCGCTGCGGCGCCCACCCAAACTGCGTTTACGGCCGGATGGAATCGGATGTGTTCTGCATCTGCCTGCCCTACCGGGAGCAGGAGCTGCACGACGCCATGCAGCGGGCCGCCGCCTGGGGCAGGAGCAACTGCAAAAATTACCGGCTGGAATTTTCGTTCGGCGTGTATGTGGTGCGCAGCGCCGGGATGGATCTGGAAAAAGCCTACTCCTACGCATCGGAGGCGGCGCAGAAGTGCAAAACCGAGATCAACTGCGCGTTCAGCTTTTTTGACGACGCCATGCTTCGCCGCCAGCGGGACGAGCAGCAGATTGCCAACGAGATGGAAGCCGCGCTGGAGCAGCACCAGTTCCGGGTGTATCTGCAGCCCAAGTATTCGCTGCGGGAAAACCGCTCCTGCGGGGCCGAGGCGCTGGTGCGCTGGATGCACCCCCAGCGCGGCATGATCTCGCCGGGGATGTTCATCCCCCTGTTTGAGCAAAACGGCTTTATCGTCCAGCTGGATCATTTTATGTGGCAGGCCGTCTGCCTGCTTCTGCGGGACTGGATCGCCCGGGGCAAGCCCGTGGACCCGGTCTCGGTCAACGTGTCCCGCATCAGCCTGTACGACCCCGGCATCGTGGAGGATCTTGTCCGCATGACCGATGCCTGCGGCATCCCGCGCGCGCTGCTTCAGCTGGAGGTGACCGAGAGCGCCTATATGTCCAACCCCGAGCTGATGAAAACCACGATCGCACAGCTGCGGGGGCGGGGCTTCACGATTTTGATGGACGATTTCGGCAGCGGCTATTCGTCCCTGAACACCCTCAAGGACATCGAGGTGGATATCCTCAAGATCGATATGAAATTTCTGCCCACGGGCGGCGAAAACGTCAAAAGCGAAAAAATCCTTACCTCCATCGTGCGGATGGCGGGCTGGCTGGGGATGCCCGTTGTTGTGGAGGGGGTCGAAACCAGGGCCCAGCGGGATTTTCTGGCCAGCATCGGGTGCGATTATGTGCAGGGCTTTTTCTATGCCCGGCCCATGCCCCAGCCCGATTATGAGGATCTGATCTTCAACCGGAACAGCGTGCTGCCCCACCGGGACGAGCCGAACCCCGCGCCCGCGCCGGACGGCGGGCTGCTCTGGTCGGCGGACAGCCGGGTGGGCACCCTGCTCAAAAGCGTTACGGTGCCGTTTGCCATCTTTGAAACCTCGCCTTACGGCCTGAGCGTGCTGCGCCATAACGAGGCCTACCGCCACGCCTTTGAGCAAACGGGCGAGCAGCTTGGCTGGCTGACCGGCACCGAGCGCGAAAAGCTGGAAGCGGCGCTGGCCATGGCCGCGCACCGCCGCGGCGAGGCCACCTGCGACTGCCTGTGCGTAAAGCAGGACGCGCTGTGGTACAGGGTCAGCCTGTGCTGGCTGCAAAGCGCGGCCCAGACGGATCTTGTCTCGGCCACCTTCACCGATATCACGGTCGAGCGTCTGCTCGAAAGCGAACTCAACAAGCTGTTTGGCATACTCAACGCAGACCCCGGGCAGCGCAAAACGCTGCTGGTCGTGGACGATTCGCAGGCCAGCCGGGAAATTCTGCGCGGGATGTTCAGCAAGGACTACGAGGTTCTCACGGCGTCCGACGGCGCGGAAGGGCTTCGGCTTCTCAAACGGAACGTGGATGCGGTGGGCCTGATCCTGCTGGACATGGTCATGCCCGGCATGTCGGGGCAGGAGTTTTTGGCCCGCAAGGAGGATCTGCCCCGCGCGGCCGAGGTGCCGGTCATCGTAATCTCGGGCGACAGCCGGGCGGAGCTGCAGGTGCATATGCTGCGCGCCGGCGTAAGCGATTACATCGTCAAGCCCTTTGTGGCCGAAACGGTGCTGCGGCGGGTCAACAACGTGCTGGCCTACAGCACCCGGCTGGGCTCCCGGCTGGAATCCTACACCAACGCGCGCCAGATCACCGAGCGCCGCGCCCTTGGCGCCGCCGCCCCCGGCAGGGTGTACACCCCGGCGGAGCTGCAGCAGGCGGTGGATATTCTGGCCCGCTCGTTTGAGGTGGTGCGGGTGGTGGACCCGGTGGACGCCGCGGGCCTTACGGTGGACGGGGCGGGCGAGGTGGCCCGCCAGTCCGGCCACTGCTACGGCGTGTGGGATAAATCGGAGCGCTGCCAGAACTGCGTGGGGCTGCGCGCGGCCGGGGAGCGCAGCGCCATGGCCAAGTTTGAGTTTATCGGCAAAACCGCCTTTTACGTTACGGCGCAGCCCATCTGCCTGCGCCAGCCGGACGGCACCGTGACGGATGCCGCGCTGGAAATGGTCAGCCGGGTGCCGGGCAGGCTGATGCCCAAAAACATCCGGGGGCAATCGGTGCGGGAGCTGCTGGAAGCCACCCAGTCCAAGATTTACTCGGATTCGCTTACAAAGGTGTACAACCGCCGCTTTTACGATGAAATGCTGTTTGTACCCGCGGACCAGGGCGAAAGCTCGCTCCGCCTTGGCCTGATCCTGCTGGATATGTGCTACTTCAAGCGGATCAACGACCTGTTCGGCCACGCCGAGGGCGACCAGGTGCTTGCCGCCGTGGCCGCGGCGCTGCGCCGGAGCATCCGCCCCACCGACGCCCTGATCCGCTACGGCGGCGACGAGTTTGTCGTCATTATGACCGATTGCGCCGAAAGCGATGTGCTGCACGGCATCCAGCGTCTTGCCCTTGCGGTACGCAAGGTGCGGTACGGCCCCCGGCAGGAGCTGTCGGCCCAGGCCGATTTCGGGTACGGCTACACGGAAAACTTTCGCCGCTCCGCCACCTTTTTGGCCGAGCTTTTCACCATTGCCGATCAGTCCATGTACCACCGCAAGCGCCAGCGCCAGCTGGAGGAAGCGCAGCGGCCGGACGCCGCGGCGGCCCCGGGCGGCGCGCCCGGCAGCCGGGACGATCCGCAGGCCTAGCGCGGCGGAACCGCCGCGGCAACACGCCCCGCCGCTGCGCTGCCGTTCCCGGCGGGCGTCTGCCCGGGTTGCGCGCCCTCTTTTACAGCATACCGTACAACCGGCGCCGCCGTTCGTCCTTTTTTGCCGCACAGGCAAGGGACGAACGGCGGCGCCGGTTTTTTTGGTGCGCCCAGCCCGGCGCGGCTAGCCCTGCGCGCGGCCTTCCAGCGCGGCGCGCAGGGCTTCCAGCGCCCGCTTTTCCAGCCGGGAAACGTAGCTGCGGCTTATGCCCAGCCGGTCGGCGGCCTCCTGCTGGGTCAGGGGCGCGCCGCCGTCCAGGCCGTACCGCATCGCCAAAAGCTGCCGGGTGCGGTCGTCCAGCCCGCCCAGCAGCCCGTGCAGCCGCCGGGCCAGGTCGGCCTGCTCGCAGTCGTCGGCAAGATTTTTGGCGTCGGGCAGCAGGTCGGCCAGGGTCAGCGCGCCGCCGTCCGTATGCTCCAGCGGTTCTTCCAGCGAGCAGGCGGGCGGCTCCCGCCGCAGGCGGCGCAGGTGCATCCGCATCTCGTTTTCAATGCAGCGGGCCGCGTAGCCGGCAAACCGCGCCCCCCGCTCGGGCCGGAAGGTTGCGGCGGCCTTTATCAACCCCACCGTGCCGATGCTGACAAGGTCGTCCTGGTCGCAGCCGGTGGGGTAGTATTTTTTGGCAAGGTGGGCCACCAGCCGCAGGTTGTGCCGGATCAGCGTGTCGCGGGCCGCGGGGTCGCCCGCCTGCAGGGCGGCCAGCGCGTCCTTCTCCTGCGCCGCCGTCAGCGGGCGGGGAAAGCTGCTGCCCTCCAGATGCAGCGCCAAATACAGCATCCGGGTGGCCGCCGCCTGCAAAAACGGGGCCAGAACGCCAAACAACGCCAACATACCCATTCCTCCCTCCGCCGTTCGGTTGCATTGTATGCGGCGGCGCGGCAAAACAGGACGAACCCCGGCCCGCGCCCCGGCAAGCCGCCGCACGGCCATTCCATGCAAGAATGCAAATAACAAAACACATCAGAAGCATTGTTAGATAGAAATGAAAAAGGAATCCTGACTGCTTTTTGCATAAAACGCGATTGCCGCCCGTTTTTGCGCTTTTTAGGCGTTCATTTGCTTGATTTTGAAAAAAATGCCGCGGCGCAGCGTGCGCATAAAATGCGCCCGATTTCACAAAAAGTGTTGTTTTCAAACATTGACCGCGCAATGTAACAATGTTAAAATACAATTGAAAGTGTACTTTTTTGCAAAAATCGCCGCGTTGCGGCGTTGCTCCGCGCGTGCGGCGGGTACATTTTACCCATTGGTAAGGAGTGTTGAGGAATGAAAAAACTGAAGCGGATCTTTGCATCCCTGCTGGCGGTCGCCATGCTGGGGTCTATGGTACCCGTCTCGGCGCTGGCGGAGGGGGAGCAGCCCGCGCCCGCCGCATCGGCGTCGGAGTCGGCGCCCGCCCCTACAGAAACGCCCGCGCCCGCCGCATCGGCGTCGGAGTCGGCGCCCGCCCCTACAGAAACGCCCGCGCCCGCCCCCGCCCCTACGGAGCAGCCCGCCCCCGCCCCCAGCGCCACCCCGGAGCCCCAGCCGGCGGCGCAAGCGCCCGCCCCGGCCACGGAGGAAACGGCGGTTTTTGCGGCGGCTCCCCTCACGGTGTCGTCCACCAAGGGGGACGTCCGCCTGACTAAGCGCTGGAACGATAACGCGGCCAAAACCGGGCGCCCGGCCGCGGACAGCCTCCCTCTGCAGGTGTACTATGCCCTGCAAAAGGATGGCAAAACCTACGTTTGGAATGCGGCCGCCAACGCCATGCAGGCGGTGACCGGCACCGATACCGGCTTTCTGCCTTTCAGCGAGGCAGCCAAGGCCACAGACCCGATTCTGGCGGCCCTCTACCCGGCGGCGCAGGTTCCCGCGCTGCCAGCGCCCAATACAACCACTTCCACAACCGAGTGGACCTATACGTTTCAAAATGAGGCGCAGCTGCCCACCGCCGTCACGGTAAACGGCACGCAGTACACCGCCGTCTACGGCTTAAAGGAAACCGGCACGGTGGCGGGCTACGTTTTCGTCCCCGCGCAGACCAATCCAAACGACGGCACCGCCGCCGTCCTCGCCAACACCCTGAGCGAGACGTTTTCCGCCACGCTGCAATGGCTGGACGACGCCAACGCCTACGATACCCGCCCGGAAAACTTTGCCGCAGAGCTTACCGGGCATCTGACCCTTTACCGCTATGTGGCGGGCAACCCCGGCGCCGCGGCGGCCGTTGCGGATGCGGACGGCAAAACGGTTTTGCAGGCAAGCAATACGTCCGCCGCAAAGTGGACCGTCACGGCGGGCGATCTGCCGGTGTATGACCCCGACGGCAACCCCTACGTCTACTATGTGGACGAAACCCCAAACATCGCCGGCGCCAATGCCTTCGCCGCCAAAAACAGCGGCGCGGGGCAGGCCAACGCGGGGGATACCTATACCTTTTTGTACGATAACGCCGGCACCGATTACGCCACCGATACCGCCCACCTTTACAACAACGGCACCGTCAGCAACACGCTGACCAACACGGTCGGCTACACGGCCAAAAAAGTGTGGGACGACGCCGAAAATCCCGCCGGGCGTCCCGCCTGCACGCTGTATCTCTACCGCGTGGCGGCCACCAAAATTTTGACGGACGGCACCATTGTGTACAACCCGCAGGACGGCAGCCCGGTCAGCGGGTTTGACAGCAAGCCCGTCCCCACAAAAGACGGCGGGAGCCCCATCCCGGTAGGGCAAAGCACCGACATCCCCTTTGCCGATGCCGATGCCCTGCCCAAGTACGATGCGGACGGCAACCTGTACGTCTATTTTGCCGTCGAGCGCGGTCTTACGGGCGATTACAGGCAGGAGATTACCCCGGCGGGCGGCAAAACCTACCAGGCGCAGGACGAAAAGGGCAACGCGCTTACCGGCAGCTATGTGCTGAACGGCGATACCCTGACCAACCGCCTGCAAAAGGACGCCGACCTGACGGCCACCAAAACCTACCGGGCCAACGCCATGCAGTCTCTTGACCCGGATACCACAACGGCCACCTTCAAGCTGCAAAGCAGCACGGACGGCGGCACGACCTGGACGGATGTCAAGGACCAAAGCAACGCCGTCACAATCATGCTGGGCGGCGAGGACAGCACCGGCACCTTCCGGCCGGAAAATACCAAGGTAAGCGGCACAATTGCCCAAACGATGCCCCAGTATGACCCCACCGGCAAAAAGCTTGCCTACCGCTGGCGCGAGATTGGCATGACGGTCAACGGCGCCTCCGCCGCCCCCGCCGCTGCGGACGGTTTTACGGACGGGCAGCTGGTCACCGTGGATGCAAAGGGCGCTGCCAAGGACTATGTGGCCCCCGGCGTGGGCGACAGCTACACCACCGCCAAATTCAAGGTGCAGTACAATGACGACGGCTCCGTCACCAACATCCTGGAGGGCAACACCCAGCTCAAGCTGACCAAGGTGTGGAACGGCAATGGCACGATCCCAGACAGCGTTACGCTCACCCTCTACCAAAACGGCGCTCTCTACAAGGTAAACGGCAGCAGCACCGTCACCCTGACAAAAGACCAAAACTGGACGGCTTTGCTGACCGGCCTGCCCCGCTACGACGCGCAGGGCAACGAGTACACCTACACGGTGGCCGAAACCGGCGCCCAGGCGGTCGGCTGGCAGTTTGGCGGGATCACCTATACAAAAACCGTTGAGACGGAGACTGCCACGGGGGATCGGGTGACCCAGACCGCCGCGACGGTCGCCAATGTGATCAACCCCGGCACAGCGCTGACCTTTGATGTCGATAAATCCTGGCTGGACGATAACGACCTTCTCTCCCGCAAGGAGGTCACGGTGGGCCTGTATCAAAAGCAGGCCGACGGAAGCTGGAAACAGTTGCAGACCGCCACGCTGAACGAGGGCAACCTCTGGAACCCTCGCTTTACGGTAAGCCTGCCGGAGGGCAGCACCCCCCTGACCGTGGACGATTTCGCGGTGATGGAGCTTACGGTCGGCGGCGTCCCCGTGCAAAACCCCGATGTTGGCAAGGCCAAAGCAAACGAGGACACTATCCATGCCGATAACGCCGGCTATTTTGCCGATACGACCACCGCGGCTACAAAAGACCTGGCCGCGGGCACGGTGGGCGTGCTGGCGGACGGCGCAACCCGAACCGACGCGCTCAACAACCAGTATTACGTCTATGTGGGCCGCCTTACCACGGGGGACGACAAAACCCACGCCGCCTACACGGTCTACAACCAGCGTTTTGGCGTCGTCAATCTAACGCTGACCAAAACCTGGATGGCCAGCGGCGCAACGCCCAAGGCGGATTTTGCCGTTTATCAGGACGGCAAAGCCAAGCCGGTCGAAACCTTCTCGCTGGGGGACAACGGGACCCAAAACACAGACAGCGTCACAATCTCGGCCATCACGACCGATCCCGCCAACAAAAACCAAAAAAGCCAGACCGTCACGGTCAGCGGCCTGCCCAAGTACGACGCAGCGGGCAAGCAGCTCAGCTACACGGTCAAGGAAAACGCCATCGGCAATGTGACGGTTCAAGACGGCACCGCTGTGGTCAACGGCGATACCTACATGAGTACGGTGTCCTACAAGGGCGTGACCTATGCGGGCGACGACAAACACCGCACCGGCGATCTGTACACCTGGGCGGGCGCCAACGTCCGGCAGGAAACCTATGCCCTGACCGTCAACAAGGTTTGGCAGGACGACGGCAACGCCAATAAGATCGCCCGCCCGGATGTTCGCTTTACGGTCTACCGCACCACGGCCGGCGCGCTGATAGATGCCAAGCTCCTCACCACCAACGAGACGGAGCTGACCGCGCAGACAACAGCTGCCGTCGCGCGGCTGGAGGGGATGACGGGCGCCGAGGTGCAGACCCTTAAGGCCGCCGAGGGCGTATCCACGGTATCGGTGGATAACCTTTGGAACACCCAGCACAACCAGTGGTACTGGAGCTGCGACCTTGGCAGCGTGCCCCGCTACGACGCCAACGGCTACCCGTATATTTACTTCCTGCTGGAAACCGTCAGCGGCAACGCGGCAAACTACAAAACGCTCTATTTCAACGGTACGGCTGTGCCTTCTGGCAATACCGAGGCCAGCACCGAGGCTGTGTTTGCGCACTCCTGCGTGGATTCCGGGGTGACGGCCGGCACGGCGGGTACGAAAAACGATTACGGCAACGTGCTGGTGGTGGCGGACGGCATTGCCAGCGGCACGGCAAAGTACGATCCGGCAAGGTATTCCCGCACAACGGTCAACTACCGCCAGAAAGCGCTGACGCTGCAGGGCAAAAAACTCTGGCATTTCCCGGCGGGCATCACGCTGTCCAACGCGCAGCTGCCGTCCGTGACGGTACATGCCTACCGCAGCACCGCCGAGCAGACAAAGCCCACCTACGATTCGCTCAAGGCGGCAGTAGCGGCAGCCACCGTAGCCGAGGTGAACAGCAAAACGCTGAATCCATCCGGCAACGGCGATTTCAGCTATCTTTTTACGCAGGATGCCGCCGGCCAAGCTCTGCAATACTACGATAACTACGGCCGCAGCTATTTTTACTATGTGGCGGAGGAACCCGTCAAGGGCTATCCTACCCTTACCTCAATCGCCAACTCTTTCACCATTACCAACACCTACACCCCCACGCCGCCGTGGGTCAAAATCAGCCTGACCAAAACCTGGGCAACCGATGCGGCCCATTCGGGCAAAATCCCCACGGCCACGGCGGTCTTTACCCTGTACGCGATCTGCCAGAATCAGGATAGCGGCGCCGGCACGGACATCAGCGGCACCCAGGTTACGGTTGCCACCGGCACCCTGACGGCCACCGCGGCAGGCAGCCAAACGCTTGTTTTTGGCGGCGGGAACGAGACCTACGCCAAGGTGGCGTACACGGCGCCCTTTGCGCAGAGCGCGCTGCCCTACTACGGCCCCAACGGCAAGCCGTACCGCTATTTTATCAAGGAGACCACGGTGCCCAACGGGTACACGGCCGCGTATGCGTCCGCCAACGCGGACGCCAGCAAGGTCACTGTGGGCGTTTACGACGCTGCCGCCCAAACCTACACGGCCGCCGCGGAGGCCGTCACCGATACCTACACCGGCGATACCACCACCTACACGGCAACCAAAACGTGGGCGGGGGACAGCCGCCCCTGGGTGTCGGCGGATTACCGCCCCGCTTCGGTCATCTTTACGCTCCACCGCAACTTCCAGAATAAAACGGCGGACACTGGCTTTACGGGCCCGGCACAAACGGTTTCCAGCGCTAACAGCTGGAAAGCAACGTTTGCCGGCCTTGACAAATACGCCCCGGACGGCACCGCCTATATTTATTATGTGACGGAATCCGTAGCGGACGCCGATCAAACAAAATCCGCCAGCTACCAGCAGGGCGCCGATGCCAACAGCACGGCAGCCGCGGCAAGCACAACGGGCTCCATCGCCAACACGCTGGATACCACGGTTGTGCAGGCCAAAAAGGTCTGGAGCCTTATGTTGAACGGCACAGGGAGCCCGGTCGCCGCTACCGAGGCGCAGCTCAAAACGCTGTTTGATCTGGGCGCGCTGCCCCAAAGCATTACCTTTACGGTGCAGCACAAGATCAGTGGGAACTGGGCGGACGTCTCGGATGACGCGGGCACGGGCAAACTCAAGTACACCTACCGCTTAAATACATGGGAGAATGTTCAAACCCTGCTTAATGCCAGTGCTAACGGCACGCTGAAATGGTCCAACCTGCCCAAGTACGAGGTAGGGTATAACGCAAAGTCCGCGGACGCGGCCAGCCACCTGGTCGCATACCGCGTCACCGAGACCGTCGCTTTCAAAGAAGGCGAGCTTTACACGGTCAAGGTGGGGGATGACGGCAGCACAGCCGGTACATTACCGTACGGCAGCTGGACAGGCACCGCCGCAAAAGATGCGCAGGGCGTGTTCAACTTCACCAACACCCTGCCCGTGCGCGAGGCCAGCATCGAAAAGGTATGGCAGGACGGCAGCAACCAGGACGGTCTGCGCCCCGCCAGCCTGACCTTCACACTTACCCGCGACGGCGGCAATAAAGCCGACGTTGTCCTTGCCATGGATGCGGCGCATCAGGTCGGCGGCGTTCCAAACAAGTACACCACCGGTATTTTCTATGTGCCGCTGTACCAGAACAATTCCACCACGGCGTACAGCGCCTATGCAGCCGCCGAGCCGACCGCCATCACCGGCTATACGGTCGATGCCAACCCGGTCAAGGCGCACACGGCCACCGACCCCCTGAAAGACGTGACAAGCGAGGCAACAAACTACAACGATTTCACCTTCACCAACGCCCAGACGCCGCTTACCTACGCCCTCACCGCGCAAAAAAGCTGGTCGGGCGAGAGCAGCTGGTCAACCATGACCCGCCCGGCTACGGTCTACCTGCAATTGCAGTACAAGCTGGAAACCGAGGCGGACTATCGCCCAGCGGACGCCGCCTGCGGCCTTGCCAAAACGGATACCGCGATCCATCCCGCCCAAGGGGCAACCTGGAAAACCGCCCCCTGGACGGTCTACCAGAACCTTGTCAACGGTAGTGGCGTTACCGGCAAACACCCGATCCAGTACCGCGTGGCGGAAATGACCAAAGCCGCCGACGGCATCTACACGCCGCTGCAAAACAACTCCGCCTTTGGCTATACCCTGTCCGGCGGCACGCTGGCGGCCAACAGCACCGAGATGACCCTTACCAACACCCTTAAAACCACCACGGTGAAGCTCCAAAAGCTCTGGAGAACAAGCGACGGCACGACGCTGACGAATGCCCAGCTCACCGCGCTTTACGGCACGGGCGCGCTGCCTAAAAAGCTCCGCTTCACCTTGTACTACAAGACCCCTGCCATGGCCGCCGCAGAAGTGATGCCGTCCGCCGGCAAAAAAGTGTTCGACGTCAACGATGCCGCGCTGCTTGGGGCGGGCGGCGCTACGGGCTGGAGCGGCCTGCCTGCCTACATGGTGGATCAGCCGGTCACCTACACGGTGACCGAGGAAATCTCCTTCGATGGCACTACCTATCTTGCGGCGAGCCCCAGCAACATCACGCCCGAGTATTCCACCCTCTCATCGGATACGGGAGCAGACCAGAACGTGACCACGACCCTGAAAATCGTCAACAAGATCGAGCTTGGCAGCCTGACCGCCACAAAGGTCTGGCAGGATGAGAGCAACCGCGACGGCCAACGCCCGGCCTCGGTCACCCTGCAGCTTGTCCGCGATGGCGCCAATTACGGCAGCCCTGTCGCGGTCAACGCGCCCTGGACGGCCACCTGGGCCGATCTGCCGGTCTATCAGTCCGGCAGCGCAACGGCAAAATCCGTCTACACGGTGGTGGAAACCAAGGTGGGAGACACAAACCTCTCCGCGCAGTCGGCGTATACGGCCGCCTACAGCGGCGGCGTATCGCTGGACGGGACGTCTGCGCTCACCGTCACCAACACCTACACCGCGCAAAAATTTACGGTCACGGCCAACAAGCAGTTTGCGGATACCCAAAACGGCATCGACTGGTCGGGCCAGACGCGGCCCGCGTCGGTCTACCTGACCCTGCAATACAAAACCGCCGCGGGCGCCTGGCAGAAAGTTGCGTCGGGTACGGATTACACCGCGGGCAATGCGGTTCTCACCGCCTCCGCGGTCACCCAAAACGTGACGGTGGATGCCAGCCCCACCAAAAACGCCGCATCCTGGAGCGGTCTGCGCGCCTATTATCTGGCAAACGGCGTGCGTACCAAGATCATCTACCGCGTGGTGGAAACCAATGCCAACGGTACAATCGCCGCCGCCAACGGCTACACCCAGACGCTGGACACGACCGGCTTCACCTATGACGCTGCAACCGGCGCCGCGGACAAGACGTACAGAACAACGATCGGGAACACGCTGGATACCGCCAGCCTGACGGTCAACAAGACCTGGAACGATACCGGCTATGCTTCGCTTCGCCCCAGCGCCGTGGTTTTCCAGGTGCAGTACCGGCATGGAGCGTCGGCCTGGGCGGATCTGCTCCAAAACGGCCAACCGCGGACGATCACCCTGCAGCCGCTGGATAAAACGGCGGACGCCCAGTGGACGGCCACCCTCACCGGTCTGCCCAAGGCCGATAAGAACGGCGACCCCTATGCCTACCGCGTCCTGGAGGTCAGCGCCGTCTATAACGGCACGACGCTGCAGGCAAGCGGCGGCGCCTGGGATGCCGACAACGAACTTCACTGGACGGGCAGCCTGGTCGGCTACACCGCCGATGTCGTTACCACCGCCAATAAGGGCGGCGGCTGGACGGCCGCCGCCGCCAACACCCTGCTGCGCGGCGCAATCCAGGCCACCAAGACCTGGCAGGACGGCAGCGACCGCGACGGCAAACGCCCGGCCTCGGTCACCGTCACGCTCTACCGCGACCCCGCCAAGACCGCCACCGCCGCGGATATTGAAAAAACCGGCACGCAGGTCGGCAGCAAAACCCTGACGGCCGCCAACAACTGGACGGCCGCCTGGGCCGACCTGCCCTTGTACCGGGCCGACGGCAGCCTATCCAGCTATCGGATGGTGGAAACCGCCGTGGATGGCTACGCCACCGTCTATGGCGGCAATGCGGTGGACGCGGGCAAAACCCTCACGGCCAACAGCACGGTCGCCACGGCCATCACCAACACCTACAGCCCCAAAAAGTTCGCCGTCAGCGCGAGCAAAGTCTGGGCCGACGACAACGACCAGTACCGTCTGCGTCCGGGCAACGTCACCCTCGCCCTGACCGCGCAGGTAACGGATGCCAATGGCAAGGCGCACGGGCTGACGGTCGTTAAGGGAAGCCTGCCCGCCGCCCAAACGGATACCGGCACCGTCGTTTACACGGAAAGCGAAATTTCCCAGACGGTCAGCGCGGCAAACTGGTGGCAGGCTGCCTGGAGCGGCCTGCCCACGCGGGTACGGTATAACGGTCAAAGCCTGGCGGTGCAATACAACATCGCCGAGACCGGCGCCGGCACCAGCTATACCGCCACGGCGGCACAGAACATTACCTCGGCGGGCGAGGATAAAACCATCACGGTCACCAACACCCTTGCGGGCAAGGCGGCCCTCACGGTGCAAAAAAGCTGGGATGCGGCGGCGGCTTCGGCCAACGCCCTGCCGGACAGCGTTGCCGTGCAGCTGCAATACCGCGCCAAGAACACCGCCGCGGCCTGGAGCAACGTGCAGGAAAACGGCACCGCCGCCCTGACGGCAGCCAACAGCTGGTTTGCGTCCTTCGCCAACCTGCGGGACGATTACGAGTACCGCGCCGTGGAAACCGGCATGACCTACACGGTGGACGGCAAACAAAAAACCGTTGCCGCCGCCGCCCTGCAGGAGGCCGGCGCCGGCCAGTCCGGCACCGTCGGCAGCTATGTCTACGCCTCCGCCACCACCTATACAACCGCGACAAAAACCTATGCCACAACCCTCACCAACACCCTGCCCCAAACGTCCCTGACCGTGACCAAGACCTGGCAGGACGATGCCGACCGCGACGGCCTGCAAGGGCCGGTCACGCTGGTGCTTTACCGCGACGGCGTTCAGACGGCCGATACCATCACGCTGGACGGCACGGCGGACAAAGCCGAAACCGCCCCCTGGACGGCGGCCTGGTCCAGGCTGCCCATCTACCGGAACGGCAGCGCTACGGAGCTTTCGGTCTACACCGTGCAGGAAACGCAAATCAACGGCGTAGCGGTTGCCAACACGGCCTATGCCGTGACGACCGTGTACGACGGCAACGCCAAGGCCGCGGGCAGCACCCTGCCGCAGGCCGGCAGCACGGCGGCAGTGGCCGTCACCAACACCCACACCCCGGATACCTTCACGGTCGAGGCCGCCAAGGCCTGGGTAGACGACGGCAACAGCAATCTGATCCGCCCGCAGAGCGTGTCCTTCACCCTGCAATACCGCGACCCCGCCGTTGCCGACGCCGCCGCCGCCGACGCCTGGAAGCCGGTACCCGCAAAGGGCAGCGCCGCCGTAACGCCGGGCGTGACCCCCACGCTGGCCGAGGGCCAGCAGAACCCGCAAACCGTCAGCGGCCCGGCGTTCTCTGCCAAGGCCGTTTGGACGGTGCCCCGCAACGCCAACGCAGGCACGGGCAGCGCGGCGCTTCTCTACCGCGTGGTGGAAGCGCCCACGGCCTCCTACACGGCGTCCTACGCGCCGCAAACGGTTCAGTCCGCGGCGGCCGGCACCACCGTGGGGCTTACGGTCACCAACACGCTGGCGGAAACCAGCCTGCAGGTGACAAAGGCCTGGCTTGGGGACGGGGACGATGCCTTTGCCACCCGGCCGGACAGCATCACCGTCAAGCTGCAGCGCAGCACGGACGGAAAAACCTGGGCCGATGCGCCCACCCCCGCGCCGCTTACCCTGCAAAAATCCCAAAACTGGGCCGCCGCCACCTTTGCGCACCTGCCCGTCTACGCGGACGATGCCAACACGGCGGCGTACCGGTACCGCGCGGTGGAAACCCAGCTTACCTACGGCAGCGGCCTGCTGGCCAAAAAGGTTGCCGTACAGTACCCGGCAGGGGAAGGCGATCCCGGCACGGCGGGCGTCTACGGCGTTGCCGCCGCCTCCGCCGCGCTGCCCGCCACGGACGGCAGCCCGGCCGCCTATGCCACCGTTCTTACCAACACCCTGGCCGTCACCGCGCTGCGCGTGGATAAGATATGGGCCGCCGATGCCGGTGATTTTTACGGCACCCGCCCGGCCTACAGCCTTACCGTGCAGCTGCAGCGCCGCCTCAAGGTGCAAAACACCGGCCTGCTGGGCCGTCTGTTCAACCTGCTCGGCGGCAGCGCCGCGGATGGCTGGGCCGATGTAACGCGGGACGGCAAGCCGCTTACGGGCACCCTTGTCTACGATGCCGCCGCCAAAACCTGGCAGACCGCCGTGCTGGAAAACCTTCCGGCCGCCAACGCCGAGGGCGCGCTTTACGAGTACCGCGCGGTGGAGGTTACCGCCGTGCCCGGCTACACCAGCGCCACGGCCAACGATGCCGACGGCCACACCGCCATCACCAACACCCTGCAAACCGTGGGCGTGCAGGTCAACAAGCAGTGGCGCGATGCCGCCAACCGCTATGCCACCCGCCTGGATTCCCTTACCCTTACCCTGTTGAACCAAAACGGCGCGCTGGCGGTCCAGCCCGTCTTCACCCGCACCTCCGCCGAGGGCGACCAGTGGGTCTGCCAGGCGGCGGGCCTGCCCAAGTACCTGCCCGGCACCGATACCCCGGCCGTCTACACGGTGCGGGAGACGGCTCCGGCGGGCTATGCCGTCGATCACGCGGAGGCTGCCGTGCAAAACGGCGCGGTGTCCTTTGTAAACACCCTGGAGGTCGTGAGCCTTGGCGGCACCAAGACCTGGCAGGATTACGCCAACCGCTACGGTTCCCGCCCGGAGGCCGTCGTTCTGACCGTGACCAGCCAAAACGGCGCGCTGGCCGCCCAGCCCGCCTTTGTGTGGGAAAAGCAGGGCGATACCTGGCGCTACCGCGCGCAAGGCCTGCCCAAGTACCTGCCCGGCACCGATACCCCGGCCGTCTACACCCTGACGGAGGGCGAGGCGCCCCACTACAAGGCGCAGGCGGCCGCCGTTGCGGCGCAAAACGGCACGGCGGATTTCACCAACGTGCTGGTCATGCCCACCACCAGCCTGACGATCACCAAGCGCTCGGTCACGCTGGCGGGCGCCAAGCTTGCCAACGCCTCCTACATTCTGGCCCGCGATAACGAGGACGGCACCACCGGCTATTACACCGGGACGGACGCCGCGGGCCTTGCCGCCTGGACGGCGGACCGGGCCAAGGCGCTGTGGATCACCACGGGCGCCGACGGCAGCGCCACCGTCGCCGGCATCCCCTACGGAAGCTACTGGTTCCAGGAGGTCATGCCCCCGGCCGGCCACGCCATTGATACCAAGCCCATCCGCGTCTCGGTGGAGGAGGCCAACCGCACCACGGCGCTGGCGGTAGAGCAGGCCGATCCGCTGCTTCCCACGGACGACGGCGGCAGCAGCCCCGCCGCCACGCTCCAAAAAGCGGTTGCGGCCCTGATCCCGCAAACCGGCGATCCCTCCAACCCCGCCGTACCCATGGCGCTGGCGGGCATTTCGGGCGCCGGGCTTCTCCTGCTGCTTGCGCTGCGCAAAAAGCGCCGCAAGTAAAGCCCGCGCCAAACCAAGCAAAGCGGCTCCCGCCTGCATCTGCAGGCGGGAGCCGCTTTTTTTGCTTTTTTGCCGCAGCCCTTGCGTTCAGGGCTCCGGCGCGCCAAAGCCGCCGTTGGGGTGGTACTTGCGGTCGATCTGGGTGCCGCAGGCCAGCAGCGAGGCAAGCAGGCTGGGGTTGAAGGCCCCGCACTGCCCGCTTTGCAGCATGGCCAGCGCCTCTTCGTGGCTCAGGGCCAGCTTGTAACAGCGCTCGCTCACCAGCGCGTCGTAGGCATCGGCCAGGCCCACCACCTGCGCGGTGATGGAGTTGGCGTCCCCCGCCAGGCCGTCCGGGTAGCCCGTGCCGTCCCACCGCTCGTGGTGGTGCAGGGCGACGTCCCGGCAGCGGGCCTTCAGCGCCTCGTTGTGGTCCAGGTGCAGCCTGTCGATGATCTGCGCGCCGCGCAGCGTGTGGGAGCGCATGATGGCAAATTCCTCGTCGGTCAGCTTGCCGGGCTTGTTCAGCACCGCGTCCGGCACGGCGATCTTGCCCACGTCGTGCATGGTGGCGGCCTCGCCCGCCTGCTGGATCTGCGCGGGCGTCATCTGGTAGCGCGGCTCCCGGTTGGCAAGGTCGTTCAGCAGGATCATGGTCACCTCGCGCACGCGGCGGATATGCTGGCCGCTTTCCATGCTGCGGAACTCCACCACATCGGCCAGCGCGTCCAGCATGGCCTCGCTGTACTCGGCATAGCGGGCGCGCTCCTGCAGGCGCAGGTTATGCTCCCGCTGCCGGTGCAGCTCGGTGATGTCGCGGCAAAGCCGCAAAAAGCGGTGGGGGGTGCCGGGGTCCGGGCAGGTGATGCTCTCGGCGTACCAGCGGTAATCGGTGTTGCCGGGCAGGCGCAGGCCGCTCTCAAAGGCGTAGGTGCGGCCGCTGCCGGCGCAGCGCTCCAAAAAGCCGGGCAGCAGCCAGTTGCGGTATTCGGGCGCGGAATCGGGGTGGATGACGCCGCCGGCAATTTCGGCCTCGATCAGCTCGGCCATGGGGCGGGGGGCGCTGTCCCGCGTGTAGTTGCCGTCCGCGTGGGTGATGCGCCCCAGCGTGCCGCGCACCGTATCGATCTCATAGATGCGGGTGAAGGAGGACTGCACCAGCATCCCGATCTGCAGGGTGGTGTCCCGGTTGGCATTGCGCAGGGCCACCTCGTTCTCGATATCGGTGATGGCGCCCAGCAAAAGGACGTCTCCGCCGCCCAAGGCGGAAAGCGGCGCGCACTGAAAGCGGTGCCACCGGAACGGCGCGCGGTAATCGCCCGCGGCGCGGTAGCGGATTTCCACCGCGCCGCTCCGGCCGCTTTGCAGCAGCTTTTGCACGGCGGGGATATCCTCATGAAAAAGCGTCCAGTCGCGCCGGAGGGTGATGCCGCCCAGGTAGCGGGCGATCCGCCTGTCGCGGGCGGGATCGGCCAGATCCAGATGCAGGGTCATCTCGTCGCAGGCGGGGTCGTACTCAAAAAAATGGGTGCGCAGCCCGCCCATCAGCTTTTGGGCGCGCAGAATGGGCAGGTTGCCCGGCGTGGGGGCAACGGTCAGGGTGCGGCCGTCGTCGTCCGCGCCGTTTACGGGCCGCGCCAGCAGCAGGCAGCGCACCGCGCCGCCCGCCTCGGCGCCCAGCAGCAGGGCCTCCAGCCGCATCCAGCGCGGCTGGGCCTCGGGCGGGGCCGCGGGGTTGGGCAGCCCGCCAAAGCAGTAGATGCCGCTTACGCTGGTGCCGCCGCCCAAAAAGCGGGCCAGCAGGGTGCGGCGGTCAAACACGGTCAGCAGCGCGTCCGCCTGTTCGGGCACAACGTGCCGCTTCAAAGCGTCCAGCAGGGCGTCGTAACCGCCGCACGGGGGCAGCTCCTCGTCCCAAAAACGGGCCGCGCCGGTTTCCAGCTGATACGATCCGGCGGCAAGCTCCGCGGTAAACGCAGCCGTGTACAGCGCGGCCAGCGCATTGGCCAGCCGCGCGCCGGCCGCGGGAACCAAAACGGCGGCCGGCGCGGCGGCCGGATTCTCTTTTTTCTTTTTACCCAGCATATAATTCGATGCTCCTGTGAACAGATCCTGCACAGCTCCATGCCGGAAATTTTGCCGTTGTGCGCAGCGCCGCATCGGGCGGCGCCCCGGTCGGAACAAAGAAACGTTTCTGTTTCCCGGTCTAGTTATAGCATTTTTAGAGAAAATCCGCAACGGCAAACCCGCCAAAAACCGGAATTTTTTTCACATTTTTGCGCGGCCTGCGGCGGTATTCGCCAAAAGCGCAGCACAAAACAAACGGCTTGGCAATGTTAAAAGACAACGCTGTTCCAGCCGGGCAATTTTCCGCTTTTGTCCCACTTTCGGCAAATCCGCTTGCTTTTTGCGGGAACTGTGTTTAACTGAAAGGGAAACAAAAAAGCCGCGCGCCGGTTCCCGGAGCGGGCGGCGGCGCGCGGCTTCTACGCGGGGAGGGTGTTCGTATATGGCAAATTCGTTGGCCAAGGGGATACGGGTCTGCACCATCGCGCCGGTCATGGCGGCGGTGATGCTTGTTTTGCTGCGGGCTTTTCGGTTTTCGGTGCTGGGCACCAATGCGGATTTTATCCTGGCGCTGCTGTTTTTGACGGTGCTGCCGGTGTTGGCCTACCCGCTGCAGCCGGTCATCCCGCATTACCGGGAGAAGGGCCGCTCCGGCCAGCGGGAGCTTGCCATCGTGTTTGCGGTGGCGGGCTATCTGCTGGGCTGCCTTTGCTGCGCGGTGCGCCGCGCCTCCGCCGGGCTGTGGGCCATCTACCTGGAATACCTGCTGTCGGGCGTGTGCATCCTGTTTTGCGCCAAGGTGTTGCACCAAAAACCCAGCGGCCATGCCTGCGGCGTGGCGGGGCCGTTGGCGCTGTTGCAATACTTTGGCATCCCGGCCTGGGGACCGGGCATTTTTCTGCTGCTGGCGGTGCTTTGGGCCAGCGTGCGGATCAAACGGCACACCTGGCAGCAGTTTGCGGCGGGCGCCGCCATCCCGGTGGCGGTGCTGGGGGTGCTTTTTCTGGTTTTGCCCCGGTGATGCGGGCGGTTCCCGGCGCGGGACGGCGATGCGCTGGGCGGTTCCCTGCGTTGGCGGGGGAACCGCTTTTTGCTGCCCGCGCGGCGGCTAAATCAAAAATCCTGCGGAAAAACGGCCAAAGCGGAGGCCGGATATGGTATAATAAGGCAAAACGGCAAACGCGAAAGAGGGAATCGCCGGGTGACAGCCGTCAACTATATCAATGCTTCCATGGAAGTGTGGGGCTGCGTGATCTGCGGCATCGTGGCCGTGTGCCTGTTGGTGGAGCGGCGCCGACCCAACCAGGAAGACACGCTGTATTTTCGCATTCTTGGCTGCAACGCGGGGGCGTTGCTGGCGGATGTGCTGGCGCTTTTTTTTCGCGGCCGCGTCGACACGCTTTCCTGGTGGGGCGTCCGCATTGCCAATTTCTGCGGATTCATGATGAATTTTTTGCTGCTGGCCAGCTTTTTGCAGTACATTACCGTCTACCTGGGCAAGCACGCCGCCGTGCCGCGCCTGCCGCTGCAAATTGTGCGCGGCGCCTGCGCGGCCATGCTGGCCATGCTGGTTCTCAACCTGTTTGTGCCGGTGTTTTACAGCTTTGACGCAAACAACGTCTACCATCGCGCGCCGCTTTTTTGGGTATCGCACGGCTACGGAGTTTTGGGCATGGTTCTCTGCGCCTGGATTCTGGTTCGCTGCCGCCGCGCGCTGACGGATGTCCGGGAAAAGGTGGCCCTGTGGGGATATCTGGTTCTGCCGCTTCTGGCCATGCTGGTGCAGATGGTCGATTACGGGCTGGCGCTGCTGAATTTTGCCGATACCGTGTCCATCATTCTGGTTTTTCTGCTGCTGCAGGCCGAGCAGGGCCGCCGCGTGGCCGAGCAGGAAAACCGCCTGACGCAGGACCGCGTGGCGATCATGCTAAGCCAGATCCAGCCGCATTTTTTGTACAACGCGCTGGCGGCCATCCAGGACATGTGCCATGGAAAAGCCCCCGAGGCCGAGCTTGCCACCATTGAATTTGCAGAGTTTCTGCGCGGCAACATGAACTCGCTGGGGGCGGCGGCGCCCATCCCGTTTGAGAAGGAACTGCACCACACCCAGAACTATCTGGCACTGGAAAAAGCGCGATTTGGCGATAAATTGGTAGTGCAATACGAAATTTTGGACAAGGATTTTTCCATTCCGGCGCTCACCCTGCAGCCGATTGTGGAAAACGCGGTGCGGTACGGCGTGATGCAGCGCGAGGCGGGCGGCACGGTGAAGATCCGGGTGGAAAAGACGGCGGGGGCGCATTGCGTGACGGTGGAGGACGACGGCGTGGGCTTTGACCCGCTGGCGCCCAAGGCGGACGGCCGCACCCACATCGGCATTGCCAACGTGGCGGGGCGGCTGCGCAGCATGTGCGGGGGCAGCCTGTCGATTTACAGCGTGCCGGACAAGGGCACCGTTGCAACAATCACCATACCGGGGAGGGATCAGGTCGGATGAAGCTGCTGGCGGCGGATAATGAGCAGCCCGCGTTGAACATTCTGGCGCGGGCCATCCGGGAGGCGGTTCCCGATGCGGAGCTGCGCTGCTTTACCATGGCGTCCGAGGTGGTGCGGGAGCTTTCCGAAAAAGGGTACTGCCCGGACGCGGCCTTTGTGGATATCGAGATGCCGGGCATGACCGGGCTGGAGCTGGCAAAATTGCTCAAGCAGATTTGTCCCGGCGTCAACATCGTGTTTGTGACGGGCTACTCCAGCTACGCGGCCGAGGCGATTGCCCAGCGGCCCAGCGGCTATGTGATGAAGCCGGCCACCCGTGAGAAGGTGCTGGAGGAATTGAAAAACCTGCGCAACCCGCCGCCCCGCGCGCAGGCCCCCAAGCGCATACGCATCCAGTGCTTCGGCAGCTTTGAGGTGTTTGTGGATGGGCATCCGCTGCCGTTTTTGCGGGCAAAGTCCAAGGAACTGCTGGCCTACCTGGTGGACCGGCGGGGCGCGGGCTGCACGGCCGCCGAGATGGCCTCGGTTCTGTGGGAGGACGGCCTGTATGACCGTTCGCGGCAAAAGCAGATTTCCGTCATCCGGGCGGACCTGATGAAATCGCTGGCAAAAGGCGGCGCCGAGCATCTTCTTGTCAAGATGTACGATTCGATGGCGGTGCGCACGGATGCGTTCGACTGCGACTATTACATGGCGCTGGCGGGGGATATGGTGGCCGTCAACAGCTTTACCGGCGAGTACATGGCCCCTTACCTGTGGGCCACCTACACGGCGGGCAGCTTGATGGACCGCTACGGGGTCTTCTGAAAGCCCCGGCGCAATTCCCCGGAAACAGCGCGGCGGCCCCGCCGCGGCAACGCGCGCCCTGCTGCGGACAAACCCAAAAACAAGGAGCGCACCGCTCCAAAAAGCGGTGCGCTCCTTCTTGTTTTTGTCTAACGCCGGGCATCCTGCCGGATAAAGCGTGCCATCAAAACCGGCGCAATTACTTGCGCGGATTCTTGATGGCGGCCTGCGCGGCAGCCAGGCGGGCGATGGGCACGCGGAACGGAGAGCAGCTGACGTAGTCCAGGCCAACAATGTGGCAGAACTCGACGCTGGAGGGATCGCCGCCATGCTCGCCGCAGATGCCAAGGCCCAGCTCGGGGCGGGTGGCGCGGCCGTCGGCGGCAGCCATCTTGATCAGCTTGCCAACACCGATCTGGTCAAGGTGCTGGAACGGATCGCTCTCGTAGATCTTGTTGGAGTAGTAGGCCGTCAGGAACTTGGCGGCGTCGTCACGGCTGAAGCCGAAGGTCATCTGGGTCAGATCGTTGGTGCCGAAGCTGAAGAACTCGGCCTCCTTGGCAATCTCGCCGGCCGTCAGGGCGGCGCGCGGGATCTCGATCATGGTGCCGACCTGGTAGGTCATCGGCAGGCCGCTCTCGGCGATCAGGGCGTCGGCGGTCTTGACGACGAAGTCCTTGACGAACTTCAGCTCCTTCACTTCGCCCACCAGAGGAATCATGATGTGCGGGGTGATCAGTTTGCCGGTCTCCTTGCTGACCTTGATGGCAGCCTTGATGACGGCGTTGGTCTGCATCACGGCGATCTCGGGGTAGGTGACGCACAGACGGCAGCCGCGGTGGCCCATCATGGGGTTGAACTCGTGCAGGCTGACGACGATGTTGTTCAGCTCTTCCGCGGTCATGCCCATGTCACTGGCCAGCTCGGCGATGTCCTCGGCCTTGGTGGGCAGGAACTCGTGGAGCGGCGGATCCAGGTAGCGGATGGTCATCGGGCGGTCGCCCATGATGCGGTACATGGCCTCAAAGTCGCCCTGCTGGTACGGCTCGACCTTGGCAAGCGCCTTCTCGCGCTCCTCCACGGTGCGGGAGCAGATCATCTCGCGAACGGCCTTGATGCGGTCCTCGGCAAAGAACATATGCTCGGTGCGGCACAGGCCGATGCCCTGCGCGCCCATATCGACGGCGTTCTGCGCGTCGGTCGGGTTGTCGGCGTTGGTCATGACAAGCAGCTGGCGGGCGTTGTCGGCCCAGCCCATAAAGCGCTTGAAGTTGGCGTTCTCGGTGGAGGCGACGGTCGCGATCTGGCCGACGTAGATGTTGCCGGTGGAACCGTCGATGGACATCCAGTCGCCCTCGTGGAAGGTGTGGCCGTTGATGGTAAAGGTCTTGGCATCGTAATCGATGGCAACCTGGTTGTCGTTGCCGCAGCCGGAAACACAGCAGGTGCCCATGCCGCGGGCCACAACGGCGGCGTGGCTGGTCATGCCGCCGCGCACCGTCAGAATGCCCTGGCTGACCTGCATGCCCACGATATCCTCGGGGCTGGTCTCCAGACGAACCAGAACGACCTTCTTCCAGGCGGCGTCCTTCACCTTCTCCTCGGCGTCCTCCGCAGAGAAGACGACGCGGCCGCAGGCGGAACCCGGGCTGGCGGCCAGGCCCTTGCCGATGGCCTCGGCGGCCTTCAGCGCGGCGGCGTCAAACTGGGGATGCAGCAGGGTGTCAAGCTGTTTGGGCTCCACGCGCAGAACGGCCTCGCGCTCGGTGATAACGCCCTCGTCCACCAGGTCGCAGGCAATCTGCAAGGCGGCCTGCGCGGTGCGCTTGCCGTTGCGGGTCTGCAGCATAAAGAGGTGGCCATCCTCGATGGTGAACTCCATATCCTGCATATCGCGGTAGTATTCCTCCAGGTGGGTGGCCAGGGTCACAAACTCGTTGTAAACCTCAGGCATCTGATCCTGCAGGTGGCTGATCGGGGACGGCGTGCGCACGCCGGCCACAACGTCCTCGCCCTGGGCATTGATGAGGTATTCGCCCATCAGCTTGCGCTCGCCGGTGGCGGGGTTGCGGGTGAAGGCCACGCCGGTGCCGGAATGGTCGCCGGAGTTGCCGAACGCCATCAGCTGCACGTTGACGGCTGTGCCCCACTCGTAGGGGATCTCGTTCATGCGGCGGTACACGTTGGCGCGGTCGTTGTCCCAGCTGCGGAACACGGCCTTGACGGCCTCGATCAGCTGCTCCTTGGGGTCCTGGGGGAACGGCTTGCCCTCGTTGTCCTCGTAGATCTTCTTGAACTTGACAACCAGAACCTTCAGGTCGTCGGCGGTCAGGTCGACGTCGTTCTTGACGCCCTTTTCTTCCTTCATCTTGTCGATGACTTCCTCGAACAGGCTCTTGGAAACGCCCATGACGACGTCCGAGAACATCTGGACAAAACGGCGGTAGCAGTCATAGGCGAAGCGGGGGTTCGAGGTCTTCTTGGCCAGGCCCTCAACAGCCTGGTCGTTCAGGCCCAGGTTCAGGATGGTGTCCATCATGCCGGGCATGGACTGACGAGCGCCCGAACGGACGGAAACCAGCAGGGGGTTGTCGATGTCGCCGAACTTTTTGCCGGTCTGCTCTTCCAGAATGCCCATGTACTTGAAGATGTCCGCCTTGATCTCCTCGTTGATTTCACGGCCGTCCGCGTAGTACTGGGTGCAGGCTTCGGTGGTGATGGTGAAGCCCTGCGGGACAGGCATGCCCGCGTGGGTCATCTCGGCCAGGCCGGAGCCCTTGCCACCCAGGGTGTTTTTCATGGTGGTCTGGTCTCCGCCGAAGGCGTCGTGGCCCTCTTTGAACAGATACAGGAATTTCTTGCTCATACTTACCTCCAACTTTTACGGTTTCTTCCAGTGTGCCGCGCACACTTGCTCTGGCAATGTTTCATGCTTCGCACAGTCCATTATATCAGACTTTCACACCGATTTCCATAGGATTGTTAAATTCATGGTCAAGTATTCTTCTGAAAAATGCCGAAGTTTTCCAGATAAGCTGTTGCATTTTGCATAAAATTTGATAAACTTATAATGGGTGGGAATTTGGAAAGTTTTTGCAAGCGATTCCTGCTCTGCGCGCGGTCGGTTTCAGGGTGCAGGGCCTGCTTTCGGGCGGGCACTGCCGTTTTGGCGTGTCCAAACGCGGCCGGCCGCCGCCGCACAGGGGCAAACACCGTCAATATGGGAAGGGAAGCTGTTGGATATGACCGCAAGAGAAAAACTGGAAGCCGCCGAGCGGCAGTACGCACAAACGCTGGAAAAGCACCTGGACAACGGCGTGGAATTTACCAGCCGCAACGTCTGGATCGACCCCGGGGTCGAGATTGCGCCCGGCGCGGTGATCCTGCCGGGGTGCATTCTGCGCGGCAAAACCGTGATCGGGGCGGGCTGCGTGATCGGCCCCGACACCCTGCTGGAAAACACCGCGGTGGGGGAGGGCAGCACCGTCAACGCCAGCCAGTGCTATGACAGCACGCTGGGCAAAAACAACCGGATCGGCCCCTTCACCCATGTGCGCGCCGGCACGGTCACGGCCGAGGGCGTTCATCTTGGCGCCTATGTGGAGACGAAAAACGCCAACTTTGCCGAGGGCAACACGGTCAGCCACCTGACCTACCTGGGCGATGCCGATGTGGGCAAGTACTGCAACTTCGGCTGCGGCACCGTCACCTGCAACTACGACGGCGAGGGCAAATACCGCACCACGATCGGGGATTACGCCTTCATCGGCTGCAACACCAACCTGGTGGCGCCGGTCAGGGTGGGCAGCCGCGCCTACACGGCGGCCGGCTCCACGATCGGCCAGGACGTGCCGGAGGGCGCGCTGGGCATTGAGCGGGCCAAACAGGCCAGCATCCCCGGCTGGGGCAAAAAGAAGCTGGAAGCCTACGTCGCCAAAAAACAGAAGCTGGAAGCCGATAAAAAAAGCAAGTAAACGCAGGACGGCATCGGCGGGCGCGCCGGACAGGGCGCAAAAAGACGCCGCGGCCGCGCGCGCCGCGCACAGGCGGCGCAAAAACACAGCAAAGGAACAGGGTAGCATGGGATTGTTTTCCAATGGAGCGGACTGGCTGATCGCGGGGCTGGGCAACCCGGAGCCCAGATACGACGGCACCCGCCACAACACGGGCTTTGTCGCGCTTGAGTATCTGGCCGGGCAGTGGAACGCCTCGGTGACGAAGGCCAAATGGCAGGGGCTGTACGGCACCGCCGACGTGGGCAGCCACAAGGTGGTGCTGCTCAAGCCGCTGACCTACATGAATCTTTCGGGCCAGAGCATCGCCCCGGCGGCGGCGTTTTATAAAATTCCCGCCGCGCGCGTCATCGTGCTGTGCGACGACATCGCCCAGCAGCCCGGCCATCTGCGCATCCGGCCCTCGGGCAGCGCAGGGGGGCACAACGGGCTGAAAAGCATCATCGCCAGCCTTGGCACCGACGGTTTTTACCGGGTTCGGGTGGGGGTGGGCGCCAAGCCCGCGCCCGAGTACGACCTGGCCGACTGGGTGCTGGGCAAATTTCCGGCGGCGGACGCCAGGGCGGTGGCCGACCGGCTGCCCGACCTGGAGGCCGCCTGCCGCCTGCTGATGGACGGCAGGTTGCAGGACGCGCAAAGCCGCTACAACCACTGAAAGAAAAAACCGGCCCGGCCCGCCCGCGGATGCGGGCGAACCGGGCCGGTTTTGACAAAGCGCGCCGCGCGGCTCACAACGCCTGAAAATGCGCCTCGAACCGGCGAATCAGCAGCCCGTACAGCAGGTTGCAGACCGCCGCGCACAGCACAAACGCCAGCGCAAAATAGCCGGCGGCCAGCGGCGCGGGGACGCCCTGCACGGCGGGCAGCAGGCCCAGCACCATCGGGTGCGCCAGGTACACAAAAAAGCTGCCCGCGCTCAAAAACCGCACCGCCCCGGCCAGCGCGGCGCCCCGCGGCCCCGCAAACAGCGGCAGCGCCTCGGCGGAAAACTGCACCGCCAGCAGCACCAGCACCGTGTAAGCGCCCTCGTAGGCGCAGCGCGCAAAGCCGAACAGGGCCGGCAGCAGCAGACAAAAGCCGCCGTACGGCAGCTGGCGCCCCTCCTGCACGGCGTGGTACAGCACAAACCCGAACAAAAAGCAGTAAAGAACCATCAGCGGGGTCTGGGCGCTGAAATTGCTGACCATGGCCGCGGGCGGATACCCGGCCAGCGCGCCCTCGATGGCGCGGCCCAAAAAAACCTTGGCCAGCAGGCAGAACAGCAGCAGCGCAAACCCGCGCCGAAAGCTGCCGAACGCCCGGTGGAGCAGCGGCGCGATCAGATAAAAAAAGGCGAACGCGCTCATCGTCCACAAAGCGTTGCGGTTGTTCCAAAGCGACCAGTCCTCGCTGGGCAGCCACATCTGCAAAAAAAACACATAGCGCAGATACCGCCAGCCGCACGGCCCGGCCAAAACCTGCACGGGCGTCTGGCCCTGCGCCAGATACCAGACAAGATCGTACAGCCAGCGCACGGCCAAAATCAGCCAGTAAAGCGGCAGAATGCGAAGCAGCCGCCTGCGGGCGTAGGCCCGGTAACGGCCCTGCGGCGGGGCGGGGCGGGCAAAGGCGGCGGCCAGGGAGGCCTCCGCCAGATACCCGCTCAAAATAAAAAAGAGCTGCACCCCGTAGGCGCCCACCCGGGTAAAGGCGTCCAGCCCGGCGCTTTGCCCCGCGTGGACGCCCAGCACCATGGCGGTTGCCAGCACGCGGATCACATCCAGCGACAGACTGTGCGCTTTGCATCGTTCCATTTCGGCAGCCCCCACAAACGCAATTTTTCCTACATTATAGCAGGAATCGGTTTTGAACACAAGGGCAACCCCTGCGCAGCGCCCGCCGGACGTCCCGGCGCGCCCCGCAAAGCAGTGTGCGCGATCGCCCAGGAGAACAGGTGAACCATGTTTGACCAACTTTTTGCACAGACGGAAGAATCCAAAAAACTGATCCGGGCGCTGGCCCGGCCGGGCGCGTCGGCGCTGTTCGGGCTGCCGGGCGCAGGCCGCGCGCAGGTGTACGCGGCGCTGTCCCGCGCGCTGCAAAGGCCGCTTTGCATCGTGACCCCCGGCGAGGCCGAGGCCACCCGCTTTGCGGCGGATCTCTGCGCGCTGGGCGTTCCGGCCGAGGTGTTCCCCGCGCGGGACTATGTGCTGCGCCCCATCGAGGGGACCGGGCGGGAGTACGAGTACCGCCGCCTGGGCGTGCTGGGCAGCCTGGTGGGCGGGCGGCTTGCGGCCGTCTGCGTTTCCGCCGAGGCGCTGACCCAGTACACCACCCCGCGGGCGGAGTTCTGCCGCAACACGCTGACCCTTCGCCCCGGCGACAGCCTGCCGCGCGAGGAGCTGGCCGGCCGCCTGTATGCGGCGGGCTACACCCGGCGGGAGCGGGTGGACGGGCCGGGCCAGTTTTCGGTGCGGGGGGAGATCGTCGATATCTATGCGCCCGACCGCAAAACCCCTGTCCGCATGGAGTTTTGGGGCGACGACATCGATACCCTGCACGCCTTTGACCTTGCCACCCAGCGCCGGGACGAGGCCGTGCCCAAGTTTTACCTGAGCCCCGCGCGGGAGGTGCTGTTCGGCTCGCCCGCGGATACCGCCGCCGCGCTGCGCGCCGGGCTGGCCCGGCTGCGCGGCAAAAAAAAGACCGCGATGGCCGCCTGCATGGCGTCCGATCTGGCCCTGCTGGACGGCGGCGTGCTGCCGGTGGCCATGGACAAATACCTGGCCCTGCGCTACCCGGAGCCCGCCACGCTGCTCGATTATTTTGACGATCCGCTGCTTGTTCTGGAGGAGCCCGCCTCCCTGCGGGACGCCGAGAAGGCCACCCAGTACCGCCGCGGCGAGGAGCTTGCCGCCCTGCTGGAGGACGGCGTTCTCTGCGCGGGGCTGGACGGGCTGTACGCCGCGCCAAGCTGGCTGCTGGCCCAGGCCGGGCGGTGCCGCACCCTCTGCGCCGAAAATTTTGCCCGCAGTATGCCGGATATCCCCTTGCGGGAGATCGTCAACGCGCCGGCCCACAGCCTGCCCCCCTGGGCGGGCGAGGTGGCCGCGCTGGTGGACGACGAGCTGGACAATCTTGTTAAAACCGGCTACGCGGTCACGGTGCTGGCCGGCACCGGGCGCGCGGCCAGGGGCCTTGCGCGCGATCTGCGGGAGCGCGGCTTTGCGGCGTCCGAGACGCCGGACGCCGCGCCCGCGCCGGGGCTGGTGCAGGTGCTGCCGGGCAGCCTTTCCGCCGGCTGCGAATACCCGTTTGCCCGCTACGCCCTGCTGACGGGCCGCTCCTTCGCCGAGGCGGGCGCCGGGGCCAGGCGGGCCCAAAAAAAGCAGAAGGACGCGCTGGCCAGCCTGACCGATATCACGGCGGGCGATCTGGTGGTGCATCAAAACCACGGCATAGGCCGGTACGCGGGCATCCGCCGGATGGAGGTGCAGGGCGTCACCAAGGATTACCTGCGCATAGAGTACGATAAAAAGGATGTTTTGTACGTCCCCGTCACCCAGCTTGACCTGCTCAGCCGCTACACGGCCCCCGGCGACGCCGAAAACGTCAGGCTCAGCCGCCTGGGCGGCGCCGAGTGGGGCAAGACCCGCAAAAAGGTGCGCGCCGCCACCGAGCAGATGGCGCAGGAGCTGATCGAGCTGTACGCCCGGCGCAAGCAGGCGCAGGGGTTCGCGTTTCCGCCCGACGATACCTGGCAGGGCGATTTTGAGGAGCGCTTCGCCTACGACGAAACGCCCGACCAGCTGACGAGCGCCCTGGAGATCAAAAAGGACATGGAGCAGCCCTGGCCGATGGACCGGCTGCTCTGCGGGGACGTCGGGGTGGGCAAGACCGAGGTGGCGCTGCGGGCCGCCTTCAAGTGCGTGATGGGGGGCAGGCAGTGCGCCATTCTGGCCCCCACCACCATCCTGGCCTGGCAGCACTTCAACACGGCCATCGCCCGGATGGAGTCGTTCCCCATCCGCATCGGGCTGCTCAGCCGCTACCGCAGCGCCAAGGAACAGAAGGAGACGGTGCGGGGGCTGAAGGCCGGCACCGTCGATGTGGTGGTGGGCACCCACCGGCTGCTTTCGGGCGATGTCAAATTCAAAAATCTGGGCCTTGTCGTCATTGACGAGGAGCAGCGGTTCGGCGTCCGGCACAAGGAAAAACTCAAGGAGAACTTTATCGGGGTGGATATGCTTACCCTGTCGGCCACGCCGATTCCCCGCACCTTGAATATGGCGCTCTCGGGCATCCGGGACATGTCCACGATCGAGATGCCCCCCTTTGAGCGCCAGCCCGTCGAGACGTATGTGCTGGAGTACGACGAGGTGATTGTGGCGGAGGCCATCAAAAAGGAGCTGGCCCGGGGCGGGCAGGTCTATTACCTGCACAACCGGGTGGAAACGATCGCCGAGTGCGCGGCCCGGGTGGGCAAGCTGGCGCCGGGCGCCCGGGTGGGCATCGCCCACGGCAAAATGACCGAGGAGGAGATCTCCACGGTCTGGCAGAAGCTGCTGGACAGCGAGATCGACGTACTTGTCTGCACCACCCTGATCGAAACCGGCGTCGATGTGCGCAACTGCAACACGCTGATCATTGAAAACGCCGACAGGATGGGGCTTTCCCAGCTTTATCAGATCCGGGGCCGGGTGGGGCGCAGCAACCGCAAGGCCTACGCCTACTTTACCTTCCAGCGGGACAAGGTGCTGACGGATATCGCCTCCAAGCGGCTTTCGGCCATACGGGAGTTCACAACCTTCGGCTCGGGCTTCCGCATCGCCATGCGGGACCTGCAGATACGCGGCGCGGGCAACCTGCTGGGCCACAGCCAGCACGGCCATATGGAGGCCGTAGGGTACGATCTCTATGTAAAAATGCTGGGGCAGGCCATTGCGGCGGCCCGGGGCGAGACCCCGCCCCCCGATAAAAGCGACTGCCTGGTGGATATCACGGCGGACGCCTTTTTGCCCGAGGCGTACATCCCCGGCGCGGCGGGGCGGATCGAGGCGTACAAAAAGATTGCCGCCATCGAGACGCCCGAGGACGCCGCCGATGTGCTGGACGAGCTGATCGACCGCTACGGCGATCCGCCCAGGTCGGTGCAGGGGCTGGTGGATATCTCGCTGATCCGGGTTGTGGCGGCGCGGGCCGGCGTTGCCGAGATCGGCCAGCGGGGGGATACCCTGCTGCTTTATTCGGATGTGCTGGGGCCGAACCAGCTGGCCGCCCTCAACGAAAAGCTGCCGGGCCGGGCCAGGTTCGACCGCACGGGCCGCCCCTGCGTGGCGCTGCGGCTGGGCCGCGGCGAAAACCCGCTGGTGCTTTTGCGGGACGCCGTATCCCTGCTGCCGGGCGCGGCGCCTGCCGCCGGCTCCTCCTGAGGGCGCAAAAAAAATCCGGCCGCCCGGAAAACTTTTGGGCCGGCTTGCAAAAAAGGGCGCAGAGCGTTATAATGGCTCCATATCATGCGTTTTTGTGCGCCGCAAGCCGGGGCCAGGGGCGCAGAGGGTCAAGGGGCGGCCTGCCGCCCGGCGGCCGCAACAGTATATAAAGGAGCGTACCTCAATGATGGGCATGATGGGGACAACAACCAAGAAATTTCTGAGCCTGGGGCTGGCCGTTACCACGATGCTGGGCTTTACCGCCTGCACGATCAAAACCCCCGCCACGGTGGGCAAGATCGGGGAGATCGAGATCCCGGCGGGCGTCTACCTGGCCGAGCAGTACAACGCCTACACGGACGCCTCCGGCAAGGCGACCCTGGCCACCGGCGAGACGGCCGGCGACGTCAAGGCCGTGCTGAAGGCCGATGTAACCGGCAAGATCGGGGATAAGGACGTGACCGAGAACGGCAAGCAGTATGTGGCCGATCTGACCCTGCACAACCTGGAATACTACGCCGCCGTCGAGAGCAGGTTCGCCGAGCTGGGCGGCACGCTGGAGGACGCGGCCACCGCCGAGGCCGCCAGCACCGTCGATTCGGACTGGACGAACAAATCCGCCACCTACGAGGCCAACGGCATCAGCAAGGCCAGCCTTTTGAACATCCAGCTCAACGCGCAGAAGGCCAAGCAGATCACCGGCCTGCTCTACGGCAAGGACGGCACCCAGCCGATTACCGACGCCGAATACCGCGATTATATCCAGAACGATTGCCTGTACCTGGATACCGTGGTGCTGCCGCTGTTTGATTCCACCACCTACGTCTTTGCGGACGATACCCAGAAGGCCGCCATCCAGGCGCTGGCCCAGCAGTGCGCGGAGGCGATGAACAAGGCCGCCACCCCGGAGGCCGCCCTCTCGGATGTTTACAACGCCATGTACGAGGCCGCCACCGCCTATGTGCCGCAGGCCTACCAGGCGCTGGGCGTCACGACCTTTGACGCCACCCAGGCCTACTACTATGTCGGCTCGCAGCTGTACACGGCCAAGCAGCTTTCCGGCTACGACGACGGCAGCGGCAACAATACCCTGAAGGACGCCGCCGCCACCATGGAAAGCGGCACCTGGGGCACGGTCGATCTGGGCACCAGCATCGTGGTGTTCCGCACGGTGGACCCCTTCCAGAACAGTACGCTGGACGATCTTGTTTCCCAGAACGACCTTGTCACGGCCATGAAGGGGGACGAGGTGGAAAGCATGCTGTACGAGGAGGGCGCCGCGATGGAACACGCGCTGAACGTCGGCGCCATGAACACCTATAAGGCTGCCAACATCCGCTATTCCGTCTCCTGAGCAAGCGGCCGGACAGCAGAGATCGCAGACGGAGCCTTTGCGGAAGCTTCCGATAAAAGACCCTGCCATGGCCGGAGCAGTGCGGATTGCACCGCCCCGGCCATCCTGTTTTTGCGCGGCCGCCGCGCCGCGCCTTGCGCAAATGCTGTAAAAAATGGAGGGAACGCTGTGAAACAACGCAAAAAAAGCCGTGCAGCGCGGGTTTTGTCCGCGCTTCTGTCGCTGGGGCTGGCAGCCAACGTCTGCCTGGCCACGCCGGCCGCCGCGGCGGCAAAAACCGAGGCAAACAACACCTCCGTGGTGGATTCTCTGCTGGATGTGCCGATTTTGGGCGGCTTTTTGCGGTTGTTTCTCGGTGACGGCGCCGCCGCCACCGGGGAGACGGCCACCCAAGAAACCGCAACCCAAGAAACCGCCACCAAAGAGACGGCAACCCAAGAAACCGCCACCAAAGAGACTGCCACGCGGGAAACCGCCGCCAAACCGACGGCGACGCCCGCCGCGTCCCGGCCGACCGATGCCCCGGCCCCCGCGGCCAGCCCCGCCGCCAGCCCGGCGGCCAGCCCGGCGGCCAGCCCGGCGGCCAGCCCGGCGGCCAGCCCCGCCGCCAAGCAGACGGGCACCCCCATCTGGCCCTCGGGCTGGATGGTGGGCGCGGCATCCGCCCGGTACCGGTATCCGGCGGGGGATGCGGCGGCCGCCGCCCCGGCTGCGGCCGCCACCCTGTGGGGCAGCGTCAGCCTGTTCAGCGGCACGGCGCTGCGGGTCAACAACCGGGAGGAAACCAACCTAGGCGATCTTGCGGCCGATGCGCTGGCCGCCGCGGCGGCGTCCACCACGGCCTACCGCACCGGCAGCGACCTTGAAAATCTGCCTCTGGTGGCGCTGGTCAACGGCGCCAGCCTTACCGGCGAAAACGCCCAGCCCGGCGCCGTGCTGGATGCCGCCGCCGCCCAAAAGCTGCTGGCCGACCAAAGCGCTGCGCTGGTGGTCGTAAGTCCCAAAAAGCTGGCGGAGGTGCTGGCTTCGGGGCTGAACGGGATGCTGGATGCCGCCGGCGCCGGGTACGGCAATTTCTGGCAGGTCAGCGGCATCCGCTACACCTACCAGATCACGGACGGCACCCCGCAGGTTGCGGCGCTGGTTCTGGCGGACACCGCGGGCGAAAAAAAGCTGGATACCGCCGATTCCTCCGCCAGGCTGGCGCTGGTTCTGCCGGCCTCCCTGCTGGATGCCTACGGCCTGAACGGCGCCGCCGGGTATGGGGATTACCTCCGGCTTTCGGGCGAGAGCCTTACCCTGCGCGGGGCGCTGGCTGCCCTGCCGCAAAATGTGGATGCCGCCACCCTCGCCGCCATGCTGGGCCGTCAGGGCAGCATGGGGCGGATTTTGCCGGCGTCCGCGGCCGGCTATTCCGCGGTGCCGCTGGTGGGCAGCGCCTATGCGGGCGTGAGCATCCGCGTGCTGCTGGACGGGCAGGAGCTGCGGGGCGGCGTGGATGCCGCCGGTACGCTTACCCTGGCCAACCTGGCCCCCGGCTTTCACACCCTGCGCTTCCGGGCAGGGGATGCGCCCTATTACCTGAGCAACATCACCGGCATCGGCACGGCAGGCGGCAGCGCGGTCGTCCTTACCGGCGTTCCCACCGAAAACGTGGAGGGCACGCTGGCCACCCCGGCGCCCGCCGCCCCCACGGCAACCGCCGCCCCGCAGACGGAAGCAACGACCGGCGCGGCGGGTACGGCCGGCTCGGAGGAGCGGGCCACGGCCACCTCGGCGCCCGCCGCAACGTCCGCGCCCGCCGCAACCGCCAAACCGGCCGCGGGCGGCAAGCCGCGCGCCACCGCAGCGGCCGGCGCGGCGGTGGAGGACCCTTCCGCGGGCAAGGTGGCCACCACCCCGGCGCCTACGCTGGAGCCCACCCCCACGCCGCAGCCCACCGTCACCCCTGCGCCCACGCAGGACCCCGCCGCGCTGGAGGCGATTGCCCAGGCGGAAAAGAAATCCAGCCAGCTGCCCCTGTATGTGGGCATTGCGGTGCTGGCCGTGTGCGGCGCCATCGTGGCGGTGGTGCTGGCCCGGCGCAAGCTGTCCGAAAAGAAGGAAAACGATAAGCGGCGCCGGGAAGAACGCCGCGCCGCCCGCCGCGCCCAGCGCGAAAACCAGGAAAAACAGGAAAGGTAACATAACCGTATGACCGAGAAGAAATGGCTGAATTATCTGCTGGAAGTGGCGGGCTGCTTTCTGTCCGCCTTCAGTATGTACAACTTTGCGGTGGCCGCCCGGGTTCCGGTTACGGGCATCGCGGGCATCTGCACCATTTTTTATCGGCTGTTCGGCATGCCCATCGGCCTGTGCAACATCCTGCTCAACATTCCGATCGTGGTATTCTGCTATAAAACGCTGGGCAAAAAGTTTTTTGCGCGCAGCGTGTTCTGCATGGTTCTGTTTGCCGTCTTTACGGATTACCTGCTGCCCCTGCTGCCCGTTTACACCGGGGACCGTATGCTGGCCACCGTGTGCGGCGGCGTGCTGGGCGGCGTGGGCGACGCGCTGATCTACATGCAGAATTCCAGCACGGGCGGCATGGATTTCGTCACCATGGCCATCAAGTCCAAACACCCGCATATGCCGTTCGGCAATTTGACGTTCGGCGCGGCGCTGCTGGTCATTTTTGCCAACGGCCTGGTATTCCGGGACGTGGATTCCATCATCTACGGCCTCATCCTCAACCTGATCGCGGCCTACGTCATCAACAAAATGATGTTCGGCTTCAATTCCAGCATGCTGGCCCTGATCGTGACGGACAACGGCAAGGCCTGCGCCGAGGTCATCGATCAGACGGTGGACCGCGGCTCCACGATTTTGCAGGGCTACGGCGGCTACCGCCGGGATCAAAAAGAAGTGGTGCTTTGCGCCTGCTCGGACAAGCAGCTTTACACGCTGGAAAAGGCCATCAAACAGCAGGACCCCGAAAGCTTTATCATCATGCTGCAGTCCAACGAGGTACACGGCGAGGGCTTTCGCCGCCTGGAACTGGGCAAAAACGAGGACGGCTGAGGCGCCGTCCGCTTTGCGCGCGCCGGCAAACCGGCAAAAGCCCGCCCCGGGCAGGATCGGATAGGTTCTCTTTCGCAGGCAAGCCGTGCCGCAGGCACGGGGAAGCGGAAAGGGAGCGTATCGGGATCGCCCGGGGCGGGCTTTTTGGGGCGTTGGGCGGCGCCGCGCCGGGCCGCCTGGCGGGAAGCGCGGCGCCGCCCCGGCACGTTTGCGGCAAAGGCTTATTCATCGAAATCCAGCAGCTTGTAAGGCGCAATTTGAAAGATATCTGCAAAGGCGAACAGCGTTCGGAGTGAAATGGGCTGCACGCAGGAGGGGGTTTCGATGCGGGAAAGGTACTTGGGATTCAGGCCAACCAGATCGGCCAGCTGTTCCTGGGAAAACTCATGCAGCTTGCGGTAATAAGCGATCTTCAACCCGATCTGAATATAACGATTTTCGTTATTTTCTGCGTTGCTACTCATTTTTTTCACCCCTTTGTTATTTTATGGCATATCGGCGCCGCTTGTAACATCATGAAAAGTATAGTATTCTATCTATTAAGTAGAGTTTTATACCTAAAATATTTATTTTTATAGAGAAGGATGAGAAAGCATGAGGGAAATCAGCACCTGCGCGCTTGTCGGGCAACGTCCGGGCAGTTTTTCCTTTGGCAGCGACGAGGATGCCGCCGATTGCGTAAAGCTGAAAATTCTGATGACCGCGCAGGTCGAGTGCCTGGTTCGCCAGGGCGTCACCCATTACCTGACCGGCCTGGGGCAGGGGGCCGATCTGTGGGGGGCCGAAATCGTCCTGCGCCTGCAAAAGCAGTACCCCGCGGTGCATCTTACGGCGGTACTGCCGCACCCCCACCAGGCGGATCGCTGGCGCACGGCCCAGCGCAGGCGATACGAAGCGCTCCTGAACCAGTGCAGCGAGGTGACCTGCCTTTCTGGATGCTATGCAAGCGGCAGCACCCGCCGCCGCGACCGCTGGCTGGTGGATCACGCGGGGTATCTGCTGGCTGTCTACAACGGTTCCCGCCAGGGCAGCACCGCCTACATGGTGCGCTACGCGATGGATCAGAACCATTCCGTAGTCATCATTGACCCGGACCGCCTCACGGTCGCCCGCCCGTCCGTGCCGCCCGCCGCCGCGGCCCTGTAGGGCGCGCAAAAACGCCGCCCGGAGCAATCTGCCCAAACAGAGCAATCTCCCGGAAAAACGCGGCGGTTCCGGCGTGCCGCTATGCCCCTTGCCGCGCCGCCGTCCCTGGCGGGCGGTTCGCCGCCTTTCCGGGCCGTTCAGGGCGCACCGGGAGGAAAAAGCTTCGGCGCCATGCGCCCGCTGGGGCTTGCAATTTGTTATTGCAAGACTTATAATAAGTTAAAGAAAATCAAGGGAGGAAACCGGCCTATGGCTGCACAGGATACGGCGGCGCTTCGGCGGGAGAACGGAAGGCTGATCCGCCGGGCAATACAAAGCGCGGGCGCAGCCACCAAAAAGGACGTTATGGCGCGCACGGGGCTCAGCTTTTCCACCTGCAACAGCCTTATCAACGCCATGGTGCGGCGCGGGCTGCTGCTATCGGCCGGCGACGCCCGCCCCGGCGAGACGGGCCGCCCCTCGCTGGTGTACCGTTTGGATCCGGACTATCGCCATTTTTTCTGCGTGCGGCTTGAGCCGCAGGGCAAAAGCTGTACGCTTTTGGGCATCCGGCGGGATCTGAACGGCCGGGCGCTTGGCCAAAGCACCGCACAGTGTCCCGCCGGGGAGGTTCTTTCGGCGCTGCCCGCCTTTTGCGCGGACGGCTGCCGCGGCGGCGCGGTGGGGCTTGTGGGGGTAAGCGTGCCGGGGGTGGTCGGCAGGGACGGGCGGATCGGCAGCTGCGACTGCGCGGCGCTTACCGGCGCAAACCTGGCGGAGCTGCTGCGGAAAACGCTGCACATCCCCGCCGTGTGCGAGAACGATATGAATCTGACGGCCTGGGGCCTGGCCGGGCAGGAGGAGCGCGCGGATTCGGTGGCGGTGCTGTCCGCCGGCAGGGAGGTCGCGCAGGGCGCGGGCCTGGTGGTTGAGGGAAAAATCGTGCGCGGCCACACCAACTTTGCGGGCGAGCTTTCCTGCCTGCCGGTCATGGGCGAAACCTCGCTGGCGCGGCTGGCTTACCAGATCGCCTGGATCGCCTGCCTGGTGGATCCCGCGCAGGTGGCCGTTCTGGGCGATCGCTGTGCGCCCGGGGAACTTCCGGCGCTGCGGGCGCTGGTGTGCCGCCTTCTGCCGCCCGCGCACTGCCCGCAGCTGACCGTGCTGGCGGGCAAGGACAGCGAGGAGGCGGGCCTTACCCGCCTGTGCCTGCAAACGCTGGACCGGGAATTGCTGTAGAATATATCCGACAAGGAGGAAGCCACCATGACGGAACGCGAAAAAATGCTGGCAGGGCAGCTGTACGACTGCGGCGACCCCGCGCTGCTGGCGCAGTGGCACAAAGCCAAAGACCTGATCCGGGCGTACAACAGCCTGGCTTCCGCCGATGCGGCCGGAAAGGAGCAGATTCTGGACCGGCTGCTGGGCGGCAGGGGAAAAAATCTTTGGATCACCCCGCCGTTTTATGTTGACTACGGGAATAATATCTATTTCGGCGACAACTGCGAGGTCAACATGAATTGCACGTTTCTGGATGATAACGAGATCGTGATCGGCCGCGGCGCCCTGATCGCGCCCAACGTGCAGATCTATACGGCCTTTCACCCCACCGGCGCCGCCGAGCGCTTCGGCCCTCCGCAGCCGGACGGAAGCTTCGCATTCTGCAAAACGCGCACCTCGCCCGTGCATATCGGCGATCATGTGTGGATTGGCGGCGGCGCCGTTTTGCTGCCGGGCGTCACGGTCGGCGACAACGCGGTGATCGGCGCGGGCAGCGTCGTCACGCGGGATGTTCCGGCCAACACGGTCGCGGTGGGCAACCCCTGCCGGGTGCTGCGCCCAAACCGCTGACCGCGCCGCGCTTGCGCCCCGCCCGCCGGTGGCAAAAAACGCTTCCGGCACAATGGAGAAAATGCAGGGTGCATTTTTGGCGCGCCGGCGGGTTGACAAAGCAATCCATAGGGAATACCATTAAAAGGTGTTCCTGTTTGTGCAAAATTCCGGCGCCGTCCCTGCACCGGCGCCGCTGTACAGGCGGGGCAGGCGGCTTGCGGGGCGATGCCCCAAACGTGGGAAGAGAGGAATCCGGTCATGAGCAAAAAGTTTCTGAGCGTTTTTCTTGCGGTGATGATGGCCGCGGCGTCGGCGGGCGCCTGCGTGACGGCTTTTGCCGAGGAACAGCCCGCGGCCGCCGCGCCCGCGGCCGCCACGGCGGAGACGGCCGCGCCCGCGCCGGACGCCGCCCAGGCGGCGCAGCCCCAGCCGGACCCGGCCCTTTCGGTGCGCGACAGTGCGGCCGCGCCTGCCGTGCAGGCCACGGCGGAGCAGGCCCTGCCCGAGGATGTGCCCCTGGAACTGGACAACGCGGCTTCGGGGTCCTGCGGCGCCAATCTGAACTGGCAGTATGCCAACGGCACGCTGACGATCAGCGGCAGCGGCCCCATGAACGATTTCCCGCGGGAGGATGTCCCCGGAGATCCGCAGTGCATGCCCTGGTATGCGTACAGGGAGGCCATCACGACCCTGAACATCCAGGAGGGGGTCACCTCCATCGGCAACTGCGCCTTTTGGGGCTGCAAGGGGCTTACCGCCGTCACGACGCCCGCCAGCCTGCAATCGATGGGCTTTGCCGCCTTTGCGGATTGCACCGCCCTCAGGGAAGTTGCGCTGCCCGCGGGACGGATCGGTGAATCCGCTTTTATTCGCTGCAGCGCCCTCAACAAGGTGACGGTCGGCAGCGGTGTCACGGCGTTCGGCATCAGCGCGTTTGAGGACTGCACCGCGCTGAACGCGGTGTATATCGGCGATGTGGGCGCCTGGTGTTCAATCTACTTTGGCAGCTACCAGGCAAACCCGTTGGAATTTGCCAGAAATCTGTATGTAAACGGCAGCCAGGTGACCGATCTGGTCATCCCCGCCGGCGTGACCGGGGTGGCGGATTACGCCTTTTACAACTGCACCCAACTGACCAGCGTATCGGTTCCGGCGGGCGTTCGGTTTATCGGCGATTATGCGTTTTACCACTGCGCCAATCTGGCGCGCGCGGCGCTGCCGGATGGGCTTGCGGCCATCAAGACCAGCAGCTTTGAAAGCTGCACCGCGCTGCAGGATACGGGCATCCCGGCAACGGTCTCGTTTGTCGGCAACCATGCGTTTGCCTGGACAAAGATCCCCTCGGCGGCCGTGCGGCAGGGGGTGATCGGGGGCGGCGCTTTTGTGGGCTGCAACAGCCTGACCAATGTTTTTATCGGCGGCGGCGTCACCCGCATCGGCGCCGGCGCGTTTGAAAACTGCGGCAGGCTGGGCGCGGTGACCTACGGCGGCTCGGCCTCCCAGTGGCAGTATCTTGCAATCGGCGCGGGCAACGACCCGCTGACCGGCGCCGGCATCACCTATGAGGGCTCAGACGCAGGCAGCGCGCCGGTCACGCCCTCCGGCGTGTACAAGGGGGCCACCGTCAAGGTGGGCCGGTACGAGCAGGACGACAACACCGCGGACGGCGCGGAGGCCCTGGAATGGACGGTGCTGGATGTGCAGGGGGATCGCGCGCTGGTCATCAGCAAGTATGTGCTGGGCTTTGCGCGCTACTATCGCACCCTGATCAGCCCGATCAGCTGGGCGAACAGCCAGCTGCGCGGGGAGCTGAACGGCAGTTTTCTGAACACGGCGTTTACCGAAAGCGAAAAGGCCGGCATCGCTTCGGTCGATCTGTCCAACGAGGGCAATTCGGTCTACGGCGTAGCCGGCGGCGCAAATACGACGGATCGGATTTTTGTACTCAGCGCCTCGGAGGCGGGAAAGTATTTCGCCACGGATGACGACCGCATTGCATCGGCAACGGCGTACGCCCTTTCGCAGTACGCCCTGCAGTATCCGGGCGCCCCCCGCCCGGCCAACACAACGCTCAACGCCTCGTTCTGGTGGCTGCGCACGCCGGGCATGTTCTCCTACAGCGCCATGTACACCCACTATACCGGCTCGCCGCGGGACGACGGCATGGCCGGGGCCAATACGATCGTGGGCTATCGGCCCGCCATGTGGGTGAACGTGAACGCCGTGGAGGTGGAAGCGCCGCAGGACAATACGCGGGGCGGAAAGCTGAACGGTTTTGTGACCCGGCTGTACCAGGTCTGCCTGAACCGGGCGCCGGATGCGGCGGGCCTGGCGGATTGGATCAACCGGCTCAGCAGCGGCAAAACCACCGGCGCCACAACTGCGTACGGCTTTATCTTCAGCAAGGAATTCCAGAACCGCAACTACTGCAACGAGCATTACGTCAAGCAGCTGTATCTGGCCTTTATGGGCCGCCCCTACGATCAGTCCGGCCTGGATTACTGGATCGGCAAGCTGGAAAGCGGCGCAACGCGGGAGGAAGTGTTCAACGGCTTTGCAATGAGCAAGGAGTTCGGCAGCCTGTGCGCGGGCTATGGCATCACCCTTGGCGAGCCTATCGCGCTGCCCCAGTACGGCACCGTGCCCAAGGGCGCCTGCCCGGTGGATGGGCGGCAGGACGGCGTAACCGCATTTGTCACGCGGCTGTACCGGGTCTGCCTGGATCGCACCCCGGAAGCCGCCGGTCTGAACGACTGGACGGGACAACTGTGGAATCACGCCAGGAGCGGCCGCGAGGTGGCGTTCGGTTTTGTTTTTTCCAAAGAGTTTCAGGGTAAAAACCTCAGCGATGCGGCGTATGTGGAATACCTGTACAAGGCGTTCTTCGACCGTGCCTCCGATGCCGCCGGCAAGGCGGACTGGCTGAACCGGATGCACACGCAGGGGTATACCCGCGAGGCGGTTTTCAACGGCTTTGTGGGCAGCACGGAGTTTGACCGCCTCTGCAAAAAATACGGGATTGTCCGCGGTTAAAAGCGATACCGCACCCGGTTCATAAAAGGCGCTGCTGCCGATGAGAAATACATTGGCAGCAGCGTTTTTTTGTCAATCGTTTTCCAAAAACGCCCGTCAACGCAGTTTTCAACGTAAAAAATCCCAAAAGCGGATAACGTCAAGAGGGCTTTGCTTCGAAAGAAAATCACCGTTCGTTCGCGCTGCCGTTACGAAGAAGGATACCGAGAGAACGCTTTCTCGGGCCTAAAGCCCCCTCTCCTCGGCAGCAGTTTCAGCGGTCGCCGACAACCCGCGCGGGAAAATTGTGGAGAACGCCTTTGGACAGGCTATCCGGCAGTTCGGGAAAATGGCGGCCTGCTGCTTCGACAACCGCAGCCGGTACATTGCCGGGCAGCTGAAGCCGCCGCTTGGAAAACGCGGCATTCGGGTTGTCCAAGCAAAACCGCGCAGCGGAAAAAGCAAGGGCAAAATGGAAAAGCTCCACCAGGTCGTGGATGCCTTTATGCGGGAAGCCAAGCTGAACCCGGTGGATTCTCTGGAAGAACGCAACCGCCGTTGGAAAATCTGTCCGGAAGAATGCTACGCCAAAAAGCCGCACGAGGGAAGCCGGGAAACTACGCTCCTTTTTTGGGGTTTCCCCTCGTTTCGTTGTGGTTGGCTCGTTCGTCAGCTGCTATCCAAAATTTTGATTCCGAATCTTTTCATCTTTTCAAAAAGCGCCTCCTCCGCTTGCCAAAAAAAAGGAGCCGCGACGATTCGTCGCAGTTCCTTCGCGTTGAGAAAATTCTATAAATAACAGGTGCGACGATTCGTCGCACCTGGAAAGGGGGGTCTTCGGTTTACAAATCCCAGGTAAAAGGATGCCAGGTTCCTGCTTTCACCTTGGTATTCCAGCTATTGCCCACATAGCCCCAATAGTTATGCTGCACATATTCTTTGCTGAGTTGGTAAATTCTGCTGTGGTTGGCCCAGCCGTCGGTAAAGAACCGATCCTGCAGGGCGTATACCGGCCAGCCCTGCCCATCACGGCCAACGTATTTCCAAGAATCGGAAGTCTGCTCGATGCACTCGACAAAGTAGAACGTGTAGCCGGTGGCGGTATGGATGTAGGCGTAGCCGCCATAAGGGGAGATGGGATTGTTGGCCCAGTCGGTAACATAGCCGCCGTCGCTTCTCCCAATTGCGCAGAGGAGTTCTTCCATGTATTTTTCCCAGTCCGCATAGGTTTTGAAATCGCCGGAATCGCAGAGCCTCCAGGTTCGCAGCCAGAACCAGTCGTTGGGGTAGCCGTTGCTCAGTTTGCTTTCGTCGATGTTCAGCAAATCCGCCTCGGTCGTGCTGTACGGCGTCGGCCAGCCGCCCGGAATGCCATTGTTGAAGTCCCAATGATCACCTTGGCACGAACGGATAAAGTACTTCATTTTCAGGGCTTCCGCATCGCTGCACAGCCAGGGATTTACCGTGACCTGGCAGGTGGCCGTCAGGCCCTCGCAGGTCGCGGTGATCGTGGCCGTGCCGGGACCAACCGCCTTGACCGTGCCAAAGCCGATTGTAACAACCTTTTCGTTGCTGCTCACAAACACAGTGCCGCTGCCGGCGTCGATCGGGGCCGTTGATGCCGTCAGGGTCGCTTTGTCCCCCGCCGTCATGGTTATGGCGGTACTGCTGAGTTTGATGCTGGTATAGTTGGAGTTGGCGGTCGGTGCGGGGGTGACGGTCGGCGTCTGGGTTGCGCCGGCGGCCGTAAAGTTCTCTTTGCTGTGATCGCCCGTGCCAACGTCGATGCCGCTGCCGGCGCAAATCTTTTGGAATTCCTGGCTATACACAAAGCCGTCGAATACCTGGCCCTTTGTGGCGCCGCCGTTCAGCTTGTTTACCCAGTTGTTCAGGCCGGCTTCATCGTACTCGCGGCCCATAAACGCGCGGTACAGCTGCTTGACGTAATCGGTGTTGGAGTAGTTGCGGCTCTGGAATTCCTTGCTGAAAATAAAGCCGTGGGCAACCTGGCTGCCGCTGGCTGAATGGTTCCAAAGCTGCTTTGTCCAGTCGCTCAGACCGCCGGCGTCCGCTTCACGCCCAAGGCAGACCCGGTACAGCCGCTTTACAAAGCCCGTTACGCCGTCCTCCTTGCCGTCCACGCTGCAGGCGCCGGTAGGCACGGTGCCGTACTGGGGAATCGCCGTTCCGCCGCCGCGCGTGATCCCGTAGCTGTTGCAGATGCCGCTGAATTCCTGGCTGCCGACAAACCCGTTGAATATTTCTTCACGGGTTTTGCCGCTTTCCAGCCGCCCGATCCAGTCGTTCAGGCCGGCTTCATCGTACTCGCGGCCCATAAACGCGCGGTACAGCTGCTTGACGTAATGCTCGTTGCAGTAGTTTTTGGATTTGAATTCACTGGAAAAGATAAAGCCGTAGGCCGCCTGGCTGCCGGTGATTTTGCCGCTTTGCAGCTGCCCCATCCAGTCCGCCTTGCCGGCGGCATCCGGGGTGCGATCCAGGCAGACCTGGTACAGCCTGGTCACAAAACCGTCCAGGCCGGAGCCGGCTGCATCAAAGGTTTCCAGCGCCGCATCCGATGCCTGTGCCGGTGCGCTTGGTGCAGCCTGTTCTTCGGTTGCCGGGGCCGGGGCGTCCGTGGGCGCTGCCGTCGGCTCGGCGGTGGGGGCAGCGGTCGGCGCTGCCGGGGTGGCGTCCGTGGGCGCTGCCGTGGGTTCGGCAGGCGCGGCGGCATTCCCGTCCGAAATATAGACATTTGCGGTTTCAGGGGTCGCCGCATCGGTCACGGAAAAGCCGGAAACCGCGGCGTCGGCGGCCAGGGCCGCCGGAGCGCTGCCAAGCGCCAGCGCCGCGGCAAGCAGCAAGCACAACCCTTTTTTCATTTTGAATCCTCCTCGTCTTTTTCTTTTTCTTAATTTAAGATAGCACAAGTCTTGTCCCATAATGTGGATTTACAAAAGATTTGCAAAATTATAGGGCGCTGCTGCCGAGCAGTTACCGATTCAGCTTCTTCGGTATCTGCTGTCGCCGGGGTGCTGCTTTTCATCCCGGTCATCCAGCAGCGCGCAAAGATTCAGCGCCGAGGCCGCGACGAGCAGCAATCCAGCCAAAAAAAGAAAAACCATAAAAGCGCCCTCCCTCAAAGAACAGAAAACAGGTGCGACGATTCGTCGCACCTGTGAAGGCAGCTGCCGCATACACCAATCACGATGTAATTGTGGGATTCGATTTTTCCCAGCGTTGTCTGCGCGGCGGCATCCTCAAAATAAGCCGCCAGTTTTGGGCTGCTGAAGTTCAAAACGGCTTTGCAGCTCCGGCAAAAGAAGTGGTAGTGCGGCGTCAAAACGGCATCGTACCGATCGGCCTCGCCCGGAATGCTGACCCTGCGCAGCATCCCCACATCGGCCATCGCGCCAAGATCGCGGTATACGGTTCCCTGGCTGATGTGAGGATGCTCGGGGAGAATCAGTTCCAGCACCTGCGCGGCGGTAAGGTGTTCGGGACTGCTGCTTTTGACGGCATCAAAAATAATGTCGCGCTGACGGGAATATCGCATAGAAATTCAAGCCTCCATTTCAGATAGAAGAAAACAGGAAAAGGGAGCCGGCCTGCAAGGCCGTCCCCGCAAGCATAACCAGACCGGGCAAACCGAACGGACTGCAAAGAAAGCCAAAGATAAAGCCCCCGGCAACAACGGGCCACTCCTGCTGAAAAAAAGCAACGGTGCCGGCCAGTATAAAAAGGCCGGAAATCAAATACAGGAGGGCGCCGCTTATGCTGCCGATCATAATGAAAATTGCGGAAAGAACCCAAAGCACCGAAGCAATAGGCGCCAAAACAAGAAACTTCACAAGATGCCAAAGACCGTCACGCAGCATGAGCATACGCATAAGAAATCCCACCTTTCTGTCCGGCTTTTAGATGCCCGACAAGCGCAGATGCTCGTCCAAGCCCAACAAAATACCAGCCGTACAATTCATCATCTTGTATAACGATTTACCAGGGCTTGCTCCATCTCGGCGCGCAAAAGACTGTCCACAACAAGAATCTCACTTTCTTTTTCTGTGTTGTATGGAGTTTGTCAAAAAACAGGTGCGACGAATCGTCGCACCTGAAAGGGATACTTTGTCATGCAGCGGGCTTGCTTCCGGCCAGGAACGCAGCGACCAGCGCCGCCACCTTGTCCGTCTCGCGCGTGAATTGATCGAGCCGTTCGTGGATGTAAACTTCCTTGGTTAGTTTGTAGCTGGTGTGACCGATCAGTTTTGCAAGGGTTTCATGGTCAACCCCGGCGCGATCGGCCAGGCTGGCGTAGGTGTGCCGGGTGCAGTAGGGGACGATCCGCTTCGGCGCGTCCGGTTTGTTGATGCCAAGCTCCTGCATCAGAGGCAAGAACTTTCGATGCCTCCAGTTATGAAGATCGATGCGGCATCCCTGCACGGAGGTGATCAGATAAGGCGAATCCCGGTTGAGCATCCAAAAATTTCGGATATAGGGCAGAATCACGGAAACGATAGGGATCAGCCGATCCCGCCCGGCGGCAGTCTTGCTGCCCTTGGCGACAAAATACAGATGCTCAAAGTTGATATCTTCTTTTTTGATCTCAAAAAGTTCCTCGGGACGCAGGCCGGTAAAAATCAAGATCAGGGTGATGGCGGCATCGCGCGAGAGGGTCTGTCCGCTGTTGGCATAAAAATAGAGCCGCGCAATTTCTTCGTCAGAAAAAATTTCGCGGCTCTCGCTTCGATACCCATCCAAAATCAGGAAGGGTGCGTAATTGACGTTTTCTATTTTGCGGATTGCGGCATACTGGCACAGCTGGCTGATCAATTGACGCAGCTTTTGCTGCAAGGAATAGGATTTGTCGGCAATTGAATCCATGATCTCCTGGTAATCTTCAAGCGTCAGGCCCGAAACTGTACGCTGGGACAATACGCTTAATATCCGCCAGGCGTTTTCGTAGTCTACAATTCCATGTTCCTTAATCCTGCGGTAGTGGATTTTCTTCCATCCCTCATGCAGTTCCCCAAGGGTAACATCGTGTTGTCTGGCCCCGCATTGACTGCAAAAAGGAGCATCCGGGATTTTTGCACCGCAAGCGATACAAATCATTTTTCATTCCTCCCCAATATAAGCTATGGCCAATTATAGCAAACGGGAAGAATGAGCGGCGGGCAAATTTCATGCCACATGAACAGGTGCGACGATTCGTCGCACCCGTGGTATCTGGCATGAAATCGGAAATCTTGGCGAACAATATGGACACTTTCAGGCGAGGGCAGCGGCAAGTCCGCCCTTGTTTTCTTTTTCCGGCGCTTGAGCAGATGCTTTTCACACCCACCCCTCCGTCACCGGCCCCGATATTTTTTTCCCCGCGCCCTTTGCCAAAGAGCCTCCGCAGGGAAAACGTCGGTTTTTCGCCTGATTGTGCGCAATTCTTTTTGGTGGCAACAAAAAAAGCTACCAATGCAATTTCTAAACAGCATTGATAGCTTTAAGTGGAGAATTAGGGACTCGAACCCCAGACCCCTTGCGTGTGATGCAAATGCTCTAACCAGCTGAGCTAATCCTCCACGGCGAGAGTTAGTATACCACGGATTTTTGAAAAAAGCAAGCCTCCGAAGCAATTTTTTTGGCGCGGCCCGGCTGCGCGGAGGGAAGCGGCGTGATTTGCATTTTTGGGGCGGCGGCGCTATAATAGACCAATCGCAGAAAGCGGCAGGCCAAACGGAGCGCCGCGCGGGGGAAGGGGAAACCGATGGCAAGAACACACGGGGAGGAAAAGCACGCCAAAAAGGGCGGCGGCATTTTGTATGGGCTGGCCATGCTGGCGTGCGCGGGCGTTTTTTTGGTCTGCGCTTTTTTGCTGGTTCAGCGTTATTGGAAGGATCAGCAGGCCGCCAACGAATTCGCCGATTTGGAAACCCTGATCGAGCCGCAGGCCGCCGCCCCGGGCGCCACCCCCGCGCCCGAGGACAACAGCGAAAAATTTTCACGTTTGTACGAAAAAAACAAAGATTTTATCGGCTGGATCGCCATCGACGGCACCAATCTCAGTTTTCCCGTCATGCAGCGCCGGGATTCGCCCAATTTCTATTTGCGGCACAATTTCAGCGGCGTGTACAGCGTGTACGGCGTTCCCTATCTGGACGGCGCCTGCACGCTGGCGCCCGCGGGCCGGCCCCAGAGCAACAACCTGATCGTCTACGGCCACAACATGAAAACCGGTACGATCTTCGGCTGCCTGACCGGCTACAAGACGGCGGCGTATTACGCCGGCCATCCCCAGATCACCTTTGACACCCTGTACGGGGACGGCACCTACGAGGTGTACGCGGCCTTCGCCATCGATGTGGTCAAGGATACCTCCTTTGCCTATAATACCTATACCGATATGGACGAAAAAACCTTCGGCGCCTTTGTCTCGGAGGTAAAGCGCCGCAGCGATGTGGACAGCGGCATCACCCCGGTCTATGGGGATACCCTGCTGACCCTTTCCACCTGCGAGTATTCCTCCGACAACGGCCGCTATGTGGTGTGCGCCCGCAAGGTGGATTGAACGCCCCGGCATAGTGCCGGAAACAGTAGAATTATTTTGGCAATATTGCGAAAATCCATTGATTTCTTTTGCAAAAACCGCCCTTTTCCTTGCAAAGTTTTGTCTCCGCCCCGCTTGCTTGCCACCGGCGCCCGGCTGTGCTATGCTAGTACCTGCGCAATCTTTCTCAAGCGATTTTGGTGTAAGGATCAGGAAAGGGAGAATGCGCGCGGCGGGCGGCCGTTGCCCTTGACGGCCGCCCGCTTTTTCCGCACCTGCGGCGGCGCCCCCCTGCGAAAAAACGGTCGGCAGACCGCCCCCAAAAAGGGTAGACGAATGCCCTTGAAAAGCATATACTGAGAACAGCACCTTGTTTGTTGTCATACATCACAATGGAGGAACTGCTTATGTGTGGGATTGTTGGGTTTACCGGAGCGGCGCAGTCGGCGCCGATTTTGCTGGACGGTTTGTCCAAGCTGGAATACCGCGGGTACGACTCCGCCGGCATCGCGGTGGAAAACGCCAAAGGAAAAATCGAGACGGTCAAGGCCAAGGGCCGCCTGCGCGTTTTGGGCGAGATGACCGACAACGGCAACACCGTAAAAGGCACCTGCGGCATCGGGCACACCCGCTGGGCCACCCACGGCGAGCCCTCCACCGTCAACGCGCACCCGCACTGCTCGGGCGACCAGAAGATTGCGGTGGTCCACAACGGCATCATCGAGAATTACCAGGAGATCAAGGATCGGCTGGTTGCGGGCGGCTACAGGTTCCTTTCCCAGACGGATACCGAGGTGGTGGCGCAGCTGCTGGATTATTATTACTGCGGCGAATCCGCGGGCGACCCGCTGGACGCCATCACCCGGATGATGCTTCATGTGCGGGGCAGCTACGCGCTTGGCATTCTGTTTGAGGACCGGCCCGGCGTCATCTATGCGGTGCGCAAGGACAGCCCCCTGATCGTGGGCAAGGCCGAGAACGGCAACATCATTGCCAGCGACGTGCCCGCGCTTCTCAAGTATACCCGCACCGTCTACTACATCGACAATATGGAGATCGCCCGGCTCACCCCGGACGCGATCACCTTCTACAACATCGACAAAGAGGAAATCCGGAAGGATGCCGCCACCATCGAGTGGGACTCAGAGGCTGCCGAAAAGGGCGGCTACGAGCATTTTATGATGAAGGAAATCCACGAGCAGCCCAAGGCGGTGCGGGATACCATCTCGCCCCGCATCAAGGACGGCAAGATCAACCTGGAGGAACTCAGCCTGACCGCGGACGATATGCGGGCGATCCGCCGGCTGTACATCATCGGCTGCGGCTCCGCCTACCATGTGGGCGTGGCGGCGCGGTATGTGTTTGAAAGCCTGGCCCGCCTGCCCGTGGAGGTGGATGTCGCCAGCGAGTTCCGCTACCGCGACCCTGTGCTGGAAGCCGATTCCCTGGCCATCATCATCAGCCAGAGCGGCGAGACGGCCGACAGCCTGGCCGCTTTGCGGGAGGCCAAAAAGCACGGCCTCAAGACGCTGGGCGTCGTCAACGTGGTGGGCTCCTCCATCGCGCGGGAGGCGGACGCCGTGCTGTATACCTGGGCCGGGCCCGAGATCGCGGTGGCCACCACCAAGGCCTACAGCACCCAGCTGGCGGCCTGTTACCTGCTGGCCACGGCGTTTGCGCAGGCGCGCGGCCAGCTTGACGAGGCGCGCTACAACGACCTGGTGGCCGAGCTGCAGGCGCTGCCCGAAAAAATTGAGAAAACGCTGGGGGACAAGGAGCGCATCCAGTGGTTCGCCAGCAAGTACGCGGCGGCCAAGGACGTTTTCTTTATCGGCCGCGGGGTGGATTACGCCGTGGCGCTGGAGGGCAGCCTGAAATTCAAGGAGATCAGCTATATCCATTCGGAGGCGTTTGCCGCGGGCGAGATGAAGCACGGGCCGATCTCTTTGATCGAGAAAAACATGCTGGTGGTGGGCGTGCTGACCCAGCCGGATCTGTATGAGAAGATGGTGTCCAACATGGTGGAGGCCAAAAGCCGCGGCGCTTTCCTGATGGGCCTTACCACCTACGGCAACTACGGCATCGAGGATACCGCCGGGTTTACGGTCTATGTGCCCCGCACCGATCCGCACTTTGCCACCAGCCTTTCGGTCATTCCGCTTCAGCTGCTGGCCTACTATGTTTCCTGCGCCAAGGGGCTGGATGTGGATAAGCCCCGCAATCTGGCCAAGAGCGTGACCGTGGAATAAATGCGACCCGCTGGCGTTTTGGAAATATCAGACAAACATCGGAACTGAATTTTGTGTGATTTTGCTCCGCCTGTCGGCCGGAATGGCCAAGACAAGCGGAGCAAAACCGTGTATAATAACTTGTGGATACCGACGCTTTTGCCCGGCGGGCCAGACGCCGGCCTTCACGGCGCCGAAAAACGCGCTTCTGCTGACAGCCCGCGCTTTTGCGGCCCCCGGCGCTTCTGCCGGGCGCGGCCCCGCGGGCTTTTGATGGCCGCATGCCCCGGCTTTGCGCCGCCATCGCGATAGAAAACGGAAAGAGAAACAGGATGAAACAATCCAACCAACAAATTGTTCGGGGGTTGCCGCGCCGTCTTTTACTGATGGGGCTGGACTGCCTGCTGATCGTGGCCTGCAATTATCTGGGCCTGCTGTTCCGCCTGAACGGCGCGGATGCCTACAAGCTGCCCCTTGCCATGGACAACCTTAACCACAACCTGCCCTGGATGCTGGCCATCTATATGGTCGTGTTCTGGTTCGGCGGGCTGTATGAGATTTTGTGGGAATACGCCGGCGTGCGGGATCTTGCGCGGCTGGCCTGCCTTACCGGCATCGGCAGCGGCATCATCATGCTGCTGGACATGCTGGCCAACACCAACGTCGTGCTGTACCGCTCGGTGCTGGTGATGAACATTGTGCTGATCATGGCGGCCGTGGGCGGCGTGCGGTTTATCTGGCGCTTTCTCCACGCGGCGGCCAACAGCCGCCGGGAAAACCCAAGGGGGCAAAAGGCCGCGCGCGACCGCCGCCTGGCCACCCCGCTGCTGATTGTGGGCGCGGGCAACGCGGGCGCCTGGGCGGTCAACCTCTGCTCCAGCAAAAACAGGAGCTTCGGCGCCCCGGTGGTGATGGTGGACGACGACCTGACCAAGAAAAACCTGCGGGTGCAGGGGGTGCCGGTGCGCGGCACCATCTCCGATATACCCGAGCTGGTGCGCAAGTACCATATTGTGGAGATCGTCATCGCCATCCCGTCGCTGCACGGCGAGCGGCTGCGGGAGGTCATCAACCTCTGCAACTCCACCCACTGCCGGGTGCGGATGCTCTCCGACCCGCAGACCGTGGACGAGAGCGGCAAACCGCTGATGCCCGGCTTGCGCGAACTGAACACGGCGGATTTTTTGTCCCGCGACGAGATCCAGCTCAACAGCGCCCAGATTTCCGAGTACCTGCACGACAAGGTGGTGCTGGTGACGGGCGGCGGCGGCTCCATCGGCAGCGAGCTTTGCCGCCAGATCATGCGCTACCATCCCCGGCAGCTGCTGATCTTCGATATCTACGAAAACTGCGCCTACGAGCTGGAGCGCGAGCTGCGCGCCAAGCATGGCGAGGATGCCCCCATCGTGACGCTGATCGGCTCTATCCGAGAAAAACGGCGGTTGGACGAAGTTTTTGAAACCTTCCATCCGTCCGTCGTGTTCCATGCGGCAGCCCACAAGCATGTGCCGCTGATGGAAATCAGCCCGGCAGAGGCCGTCAAAAACAATGTGTTCGGCACCAAAAACCTGCTCAACTCGGCGGCGGAACACGGCGTCGAGCGGTTTGTGCAGCTTTCCACCGACAAGGCGGTCAACCCCACCAACGTCATGGGCTGCACCAAACGCATCTGCGAGATGCTGATCCAGACCTACGCCTCCAACACGACCATGAAGTGCATGGCCGTGCGGTTCGGCAACGTGCTGGGCAGCCACGGCAGCGTGATCCCGCTGTTTGAGGAGCAGATCAAGCAGGGCGGGCCGGTCACCATCACCCACCCCGATATCGTGCGGTATTTCATGACCATCCCGGAAGCCTCGCAGCTGGTGCTGCAGGCGGGCGGCCTGGCTCGCAGCGGCAGCATCTATGTGCTGGACATGGGCGAGCCGGTGCGCATTATGGATCTGGCCACCCGCCTGATCCGCTTTTACGGCTACGAGCCGGGCGTCAACATGGACATTGAGGTTATCGGCCTTCGCCCCGGGGAAAAGCTGTATGAGGAACTGCTGATGGACAGCGAGCAAAACAAGATGCAGCAGACGGCCCACAACAAAATCTTTGTGGCGCCGCCCATGCAGATCGATCTGGCCGCGTTTTACACCAACCTGCAGGCGCTGGAGGCCGCGGCCGCCCACAACGACGAAGCGGTGGTGCATATGCTGCAAAAGATCGTGCCGGGCTACCATCCCAACCGGCAGGTCAACAAGGACCACACGGTCAGCGCGCTGACCGGCAACACCGCCATTTTTGAAAAGAAAGCGGTGGAGGAGGCGCTGAACGCCCACCTAGAGGAAAAGCGCACGGCCCGCGCGGCCGGGGAACGGACGGAAGGGGAGAAGGGCAATGTATCGTAACGGCGTCAAACGGCTGCTGGATTTTGTGCTTTCGCTGCTGGCCGTGCTGTTGCTGGCCATCCCCATGGGGCTGCTGGCCGTCTGGATCAAGGCGGATTCGCCCGGCCCCGTGTTTTTTAAGCAGCGGCGGGTGGGGCGCTACAAAAACCACTTCAACATCCTCAAATTCCGCACCATGCGGGGGGATACCCCCCACGACGTGCCCACCCATCTGCTGAAAAACGCCGACAGCTACATCACCAAAAGCGGCGCGTTTCTGCGCAAGACCAGCCTGGACGAGCTGCCCCAGATCTATAACATCCTGGCCGGGCAGATGAGCATCATCGGCCCGCGGCCCGCGCTTTACAACCAGTACGACCTGATTGCCGCGCGGGACGCCGTCCACGCCAACGATGTGCGCCCGGGGCTGACCGGGCTGGCCCAGGTCAACGGCCGGGACGAGCTGCCCATCGATGTCAAGGCCCGCTACGACGGCGCATATGCCGCACGCATCACCTTTGCCGGGGATGCCGCCATTTTTTTCCGTTCCATCGGGTATGTGTTCCGTCGGCGCGGCGTGGTGGAGGGCGGCACCGGCGCGTTGGAAAAGAACAAAAAAACGGACTGAAAGCCTGCCCGCCCACCCCGGTGCGGCTGAACAGTCTGTCAATTTGACGGAAATTTTCCGCCCGGCCCCGCCGCGGGAAAGCTGTTTTTGCCGCCCTAAAACCCGTTTTTTTGCGGTTTCACAAACTTATACAAGAAAATCTTTGTTTTTTCGTTGAAATATGTTGCAAAAGTCAAGGCGGTTGTGTAAAATATACATCAGAGATGCCCGCGTTTGTGAAAATTAACGGGCGACCCCTTTTGGTAGAATCTGCACAAAAAAGGAGAACAGACTTATGGCAAACAGGGTATTCCAAAATGTGGTATACCAGATGAAAGACGCCGTTGACCGCATTGTCGGCGTGGTGGACGAGACCGGCGCCGTGATCTCCTGCTCCGAGCTGGGGATGATCGGGGAGATGCGGGAGGGCTTCGCCGCGCAGCGGCTTACCGGCGGCGACGTCTTTTTTAAGGATGGCTATGCCTATCACCAGTTCTCCAGCACCAAGCACAACGACTATGCCGTTTTTGTGGAGGGAACCGACAGCACGGCCGAACAGTTTGCTTCCATGCTGGCCATCAGCCTGCAGGCCATCAAGCAGTACCACGATGAAAAGTTCGATAAAACGAACTTTATCAAGAATGTGGTGCTGGACAACATCCTGCCCGGCGATATCTACGCCAAGGCGCGGGAGCTGCACTTTGCCTCCGATGTGCAGCGGGTGGTGCTGCTGATCCGGGTGACCAGCGGCAACGATATTTCCGCCTACGATGTGGTCAGCGGCCTTTTCCCGGACAAGCAGAAGGACTTTGTGTTCAACATCAGCGAGACCGACACCGTGCTGGTCAAGGAGATCAAGCTGGACAACAACACCCACGATATGGAAAAGCTGGCGGCCTCCATCGTGGACACCCTCTCGGGAGAGCATTACATCAAGGCCGTGGTGGGCATCGGCACCCCCATCGCCAACGTCAAGGATCTGGCCTCCAGCTTCAAGGAGGCCCAGATCGCCATGGAGGTCGGCAAGGTGTTCGATACCGAGCGCCAGGTCGTGTCCTACGACAATCTGGGCATCGCGCGGCTGATCTACCAGCTGCCCACCACCCTCTGCGAGGCTTTTTTGCGCGAGGTGTTCAAGCAGGACAGCATCGATTCCCTGGACACCGAGACGCTGTTCACGATCCAGCGCTTTTTTGAAAACAACCTCAACGTCTCGGAGACGAGCCGCGGGCTGTTCGTCCACCGCAACACGCTGGTTTACCGGCTGGAAAAAATCAAAAAGCTGACCGGGCTGGATCTGCGCAAGTTTGACGATGCCATCGTCTTCAAGGTGGCGCTGATGGTTAAAAAGTATCTCTCCGCCAACCCCGCCAAGTATTGAGCCGGGCCGGCTGTCTGGCTGCATCCCCCGCGCCGCGGGCCCGTTTTGGGCGGCGGCGCGGGGGACTTTTTTGCCGCGCGGCGTCCGCCGGTTGACAGGGGCGGTCTATTGTGGTAGACTTTTCCCAGGAGGTCTATAGCAATAGACCTTCCCGCGCCCCCCGGCGGCGGGCCGCTTGCCTGCCGCTGCTGACAAATTTTACAAACTTTCCACAAATACCCCGCAAGGCCGCGCAAACCGCGCAATAATCCCCTTTGCGGGCGCCGCGCAAACTTGACGGCGGCGCGGTTCAATGGTAATCTAATACTTGGTTCGCGCTCTTTTTGGGCGCACCGGACGTTAGCACCTCTGCCACCCGCGCCGGCGCAAATCTCCGCGCGCAAAGGCACAGGCGGGCGGCATGGCCGCATAGGAGCAGAGCATGATCGACTTTGAACACGTGACAAAAGTATACGAAACAAAAAACGACGAGAACGTGGCGCTGGAGGATGTGAACCTGCACATTGACGACGGCGAGTTCGTGTTTGTGCTGGGCCATTCGGGCGCGGGCAAGTCAACATTTCTCAAGCTGATTCTGCTGGAAGAAAAATGCACCGAGGGCAGCGTAATCATCAACGGGCAGGACATCACCCGGCTCAAGCGCCGCAAGGTGCCTTATCTGCGCCGTCAGATGGGGGTGGTGTTCCAGGACTTCCGGCTGATCCCCACCATGACGGCGTACGAGAACGTAGCCTTTGCCATGCGGGTGACGAACATCCCGACCAAACAGATCAAAAAGCGGGTGCCCTATGTGCTGGGCCTGGTGGGCCTTGGCGATAAGATGGACCGCGTGCCGGACGAGCTTTCCGGCGGCGAGCAGCAGCGCGTGGCGCTGGCCCGCGCGCTGGCCCACAGCCCCAAGCTGATCATTGCGGACGAGCCCACCGGCAACATCGACCCTGAAATGAGCTACGAGATGATGGAGCTGCTTTCCGCCATCAACAGCGTGGGCGTTACCGTGGTGGTGGTCACCCATGAGCATGGGCTGGTACACCGCTTCAACAAGCGGGTCGTCACGATCGACCACGGCCATGTGGTGGCGGATACCGCCAACCCGGATCTGCAGGCCGAGTACAGCATGGCCGGCGCAGAATAAGGGGGAGCGGAAGATGCACTTTTCAAGTTTTACCTATCTGGTGCGCCAGGGCCTGCACAGCCTGCGCGCCAACCGCATGATGACCTTTGCCTCCATGGGCGTGCTTACGGTCTGCATGGTGCTGATCGGGGTGGCCTACCTGGTGGGCGTCAACATCGACGCGATGGTTTCCTACATAGGCCAGCAGAACGAGACGGTCGTCTACCTGGACTTCAACCTGTCCGACGAGCAGATCGCCTCGGCGGACACCGCCATCCGCGCCATACCGGAGGTGGCCTCGGTCACCTATGTTTCCCCGCAGGACGTGCTGGCCCAGTACAGCGCGCTTCTGTCCGATTCCGCCAACCTGCAGGAGGCATTTGCCAACGACAACCCCTTCCGCGCCAACTACCGCGTGGTGCTCAGGGATGTATCCCGGCTGGCCGCAGTGGCCGATGAACTCAGCAGGATACCCGGCGTCGTCAAGGTAAAGGCGCCGCTGGAGCTTTCCAACACCTTTGTATCGATCCAGCGGGTGGTCAACTATGCCAGCTACGGGCTGGTGGCCGTGCTGGCGCTGGTCAGCATGGTGGTGGTCAACAACACCATCCGCATCACGGTGTTTGCCCGCCGCAAGGAGATCGCCATCATGAAGCTGGTGGGCGCCACCAACGGCTTTATCCGGTTTCCCTTCTTTGTGGAGGGCGTCACCTCGGGGCTGGTATCGGCGGCCATCGCCTCCGGCGTCGTGTGCGGCGGCTATTATCTCGTCAACGATTGGTACGTCAAGTACCCCACCATCATTTCGCGCCTGTTCGGGGGGCAGCTGGTGGCGCTGCAAAACGTCTGGTACTATATTGTGCTGGGCTTTTTGGTGCTGGGCTTTGTGCTGTGCGGCATCGGCACGGCAACCAGCATACGCAAGCATCTGGATGTATAAAGGACGGCACGCTTTGGCGAAAGGACAGGTGAACCGCATTGTACCGTAATAACGCAGGAAACGCCGCCAGAAGGCTGGCCTCCGTTGTGCTGACGCTGGCCATGACTGCCGTGCTGGCGCTGTCCTCGGCCAGCCCGGCCCGGGCGGACGAAAAGCAGCAGACGCTGGAACAGCAGAAGCAGCAGGCCCAGCAGGAGCTGGAGGCCGCCAAGGACGATCTGGCCCAGACGCAGAAGGAGAAGGAGGCCGCCGAGGCCCAGAAAACCCAACTGCAAAACCAGATCAACACGATCGTCGCCAATATCCAGACGATCAGCGCCCAGATCGAGGAAACCCAGAAAAAGATCGACGAGAAGCAAAGCGAGATCGAACAGAAGCAGACCGAGGTAAACGCCAAGCAGACCGACATCGACGCCCGCTGGGGCGCTTTTAAAGAGCGCATGACCGCCATGCAGGAGATGAACGACGGCGGCAGCATCGCGCTGCTCAGCTCGGCCACCAACCTGAACGAGCTGCTCACCTTTTCCCAGACGCTGGAGGATATCGCCAACAAGGACCAGCAGGTCGTGGATCAGATGGAGCAGGAGTACGCCGCGCTCAACACGGAAAAACAGGATTTGGAAAACGCCAAGACCGAGCTGGAGTCGGCCAAGAGCAGCCTGGAAGACCAGAACAACCAGCTCTCCGGCAAAAAGCAGGAGTTTGTGACGAGCGTGCAGCAGCAGGACAGCACGATCTCCCAGGCGGACGCCGAGGCCGAGGCCCAGCAGCTGGTCATCGACCAGAAGCAGGCCGATTTCGATAAGGCCGCCGACGAGCTGGACAGCTACCTGCGCTCGCTGATCGTGGCGACCCAGAACAAATATTCGGATGCGCCCATCAGCTGCTCGCTCAACTTTATCTGCCCGCTGGACAGCTACAAGTACATTTCCTGCCAGTACGGCGCGGGCGGCCACAAGGGCGTTGATTTTGCGGCGCCCGGCGGCAACCCCATCCACGCGGTGGCCAGCGGCGTCGTCACGGTGGCCGGGTGGCATTACAGCTACGGCAACTATGTGATGGTCTACCACGGCACCGATGATTCGGGCAACACCTACGCCACCCTGTATGCCCATATGGTGTCCGCGCCCAGCGTCAGCGAGGGGCAGACCGTGTCCCAGGGGGATGTGCTGGGATATGTGGGCTCCACGGGCAACTCCACGGGCAACCATCTGCATCTGGAAATGCGCGTGAACGGCGCGCGCACCAACCCCCTCAATTATGTGCCGCACTGACCGGCCCCGCGGGGCGGCTTTGGATAGAAAGGTTCTGTTTCGATGAAATCCGAAAAAAAGCGTAAAATGTTCATCCGTGTGGTTTGCCTGGTGACCGCGGTGGTGATGATGCTGACGGTGTTCTCCGGCGTGGTGTTCACGCTGGCCGCGGCCGTGTGATCGCCCGTTCCGGGCCGCGCCGCGCGCTGCGCCCCCGCCATACCGCCTGATAAAAGGAGCAGTTTGCCACATGAGTAAAAAAATCAGCCTGAGCCTGGCTGCCACCGCCACAATGATCGCCATGGCGGCAACCTTTTCGGTTACGATGGTTGTATCCACCAACATGTTCAACAACACGGTGTCCAGCGTAAAAAGCAAGGAACGGATGTACAACAAGCTGGCCGAGGTGGACCGCTATGTGCGCGCCGCCGAATATTTTGACATCAACGAGGATACCCTTAACGATACCATCGCCTCCGGCTATATGCTGGGCATCAGCGATAAGTACGCGCGCTACTACTCGGCCAAGGCGTACACCGAGCGGCAGGGCGTGGCCTCCGGCAAGCTGCTGGGCATCGGCGTGAGCGTTGCGCGGGATCCCTCGTCCGGGTACGCGGTCATCACCCGCGTGTACGACAACTCGCCGGCCAGCGAGCTGGGCCTGCAAAAGGGCGGCTACATCACCGGCATCGGGGATGCCAGCACCCGCACCATGGCGGACGCTGCCGCCGTCACCTCGGCTTTGTTGGGGGAGGAGGGCACCGTCGTCAGCATCCGGTACCTTACGCCCGACCGCCAGGAGCAAAGCTACGATATCACCCATGCGGGCTACCAGGTGCCCACGGTGTTTACCCAGCTTACCGGCAACAATTGCGGCTATGTGCGCATTGAGAGCTTTGGCGCCAACACGGGCGCCGAGTTCCGTACCGCGATGGACGCCCTGGCTGCGCAGGGGGCCACCAGCTATGTGTTTGATTTGCGCGACAATGCGGGCGATAACCTGAACGCGGCGCTGATTGCGGCGGATTACTGCGTGCCCTCGGGGCTGATTGCCCAGAGCGAGACGGGCGGCGTGCCCACCGACCTTCGGGTGTCGGACGATCATGCCGTCGCGCAGCCGATGGTCTGCCTGGTCAACGGCGGCACCGCAGAGGGCGCCGAGCTGTTTGCCAACGCCCTGCGCAAGATGAGCAAGGCCACCCTGATCGGCACGGCCACCACCGGCAAGGGGGTGCTTCTCTCCGACCCGCAGAACCTCTCGGACGGCAGCGCCATCGTGATCACGGTGGGGATGCTGCTGGACAACGAGGGCCAGAGCTGGAACGGCGCCGGCCTGGCGCCGGATGTGGACGCGGCGCTCTCCGCCGACGAGCAGAACGCCTACTACACCTTTACCGTCGAGACTGACCCGCAGATCGCCAAGGCGGTGGGCAGCGCGGCCGCGATGGCGGGGCAGTGACGGCCCGCGCAAAAACAAGTTCCAAAACCGAGCTTTGACAAAGAGGCGCTGTCTGGCGCATAACGCAAAAGGAGCGCGGCAGGGCGCACGCCCAGGCCGCCGGGCCGCGCTCCTTTTTTGCGCGCCGCGCCGGGCGCCTCTTTTTTTAAACAGCGCGCCAGACCGCGCCAAGGGGGTACCATGCCGGCACTGACAGACCTTTCCACCATCCGGGATCTTTGCAGCCGCTACGATTTTGCGCTCTCCAAGGGGTTTGGCCAAAATTTTATCATCAACCCGGGGGTTTGCCCCCGCATTGCGGAGGCAGCGGGCGTCGGCCCCGGCTGGGGCGTGCTGGAGGTCGGCCCCGGCATCGGCGTTCTGACCGAGCAGCTGGCCCGCCGCGCCGACAGGGTGGTGGCCGTGGAGGTGGACAAGCGGCTGCCGCCCCTGCTGGCCGAAACGCTGGCCGGGTACGACAACGTCCGCGTGGAGCTGGGCGATGTGCTGAAGGTGGATCTGAGGACGCTGCTGGCGCGGGAATTCGGCGCGCGGCCGGTGGCCGTCTGCGCCAACCTGCCCTACTACATCACCAGCCCCATCCTGATGCGGCTGCTGGAAGAAAAGCTGCCCGTTCAGAACATTACCGTCATGGTGCAAAAGGAGGCCGCCCAGCGGCTTTGCGCAGCCCCCGGCACCCGGGAGGCCGGGGCCATCAGCTATGCGGTGGCCTACTATGCCCGGCCCAGGCTGCTGTTTACGGTGCAGCCGGGCAGCTTTTACCCGGCCCCCAAGGTGACGAGCGCCGTCATCCGGCTGGAGGTGCGGCCCACGCCCGCCGTAGCCCCCGCCAACGGGGACGAGGCCGGGCTGTTCCGGCTGATCCGGGCCGCGTTTTCCCAGCGGCGCAAGACGGCTGCCAACGCGGTATCCTCGGGCCTTGGCGCGGACAAGGCGCAGGTGCTGGCGGCCATGGAGACCGCCGGGCTGGATGCGCGAGCCCGCCCCGAGCAGCTGACGCTTGAAGACTTTTGCGCTTTGCACCGCGCGCTGGCTCCGCTTATGCCCGCGGCGGCGGAAAAAAGCACCGGGGCGGAGAATTGACAGAAAATCTGATTTGTGCTAAACTAATTAGGCTCGGCTGATATAGCTCAACTGGCAGAGCAGCTGATTTGTAATCAGCAGGTTACAGGTTCGATTCCTGCTATCAGCTCCAAACAGCCCCCGCGCAGGCCTTGTGGTTGGTTTGCGCGGGGGCGCTTTGTTTTTGCGGCGCAGGCTTGACAAAAGCCGCGCGGCATGATACACTATCGACACGGTAGGAATTAGTTTAAACTAACCTCCGCCGGCAGAAACCCCTGCCGCGCGCACCGCGCTTTTCGGCGGGCGTTTCCGGGTCAATACTTGGAGGATACAGCAATGATTTCCTGGCTGCTTGGCAATCTGCCCAATATCGTGGTGCTGGCCCTGGTGGGCGGCGCGTTTTTTCTGGCCCTGCGCAAGATCGTGCGGGACAAAAAGGCCGGCAAAAGCTGCTGCGGCGGAAGCTGCGGCGGATGCAGCGGCAACTGTGCAGGCTGCGGCAGCTGCCGCAGCGCGGCGGGCAAAGCCAGGTAAGCCTGCCGCCGCAGGGCGGGCTGCGCGGCACGGCAAAAACATAGTTGACAACCCCTCTTTGTGCATGGTATAATGACACGAAATTTGGAAGGGGTTCCACACAGGGTCTTCCAAAGCAATTTTCTCTGGACCACTCAACGGGAGTTAAGGCCATACGGACAGCCGGGTCCACTGCCGATCGGCAACTTTGGTTGCCTTATTGATGGAGTTAAAAGCTCAAATTTTATAAGTTGGTTTCTTACAAACCGAAGGGCGCCGCGCGCCGACTTGTGAAACGGTCAATAAGAGTAGTAAAAGTAGAATTGCTATATAGACTCTGAAAACCATTCTTCCGCTTCCCAACAGAACAGGTTCCTCACCCCCGCGCAGCAACAGGCGCGGCGGGTCAAACGGCGGTGCGCCGCGGGGGAAGCGAGGCTGTGGCATAGGGTTACACGAAGAACGCAGGACGGCGGCCAGACGCAATGGCCGGTCCCGCGTTCTTTTTTGTCGTGCGGCGATAGGCGGGGAGAAAGGAAGAAAATGCCAAAGGAAACAAAAGGGCTGGATCAAAACAGGGCGCCCATCTACGAGGCGCTGGAAAAACTGCGCCAGATGCGGGTGGTGCCCTTTGATGTGCCGGGCCACAAGCGGGGCCGCGGCAACCCGGAGCTGACGGCCTTTTTGGGCCAGCAGTGCGTGGGCATCGATGTCAACAGCATGAAACCGCTGGATAACCTCTGCCACCCGGTCTCGGTGATTGGGGAGGCCGAGGAACTGGCCGCCCAGGCGTTCGGCGCGGCCCACGCCTTTTTGATGGTGGGCGGCACCACCAGCGCCGTCCAAAGCATGGTGCTTACCGTCTGCAAGCGGGGGGACGAGATCATTCTGCCCCGCAACGTCCACCGCAGCGTCATCAACGCGCTGGTGCTGTGCGGCGCGGTGCCCGTCTACGTCAACCCGGAGGTCAACGACAGGCTGGGCATCTCGCTGGGGATGAAGCGGGAGCAGGTGCGGGCCGCCATTGCCGCCCACCCCAACGCGGTGGCCGTGCTGGTCAACAACCCCACCTACTACGGCATCTGCTCCGACCTGCGCGCCATCACCGGGATGGCCCACGCCGCCGGGATGAAGGTGCTGGCCGATGAGGCCCACGGCACCCACTTTTACTTTGGCGCGGGCTTTCCTGCTTCGGCCATGGCCGCCGGGGCCGATATGGCCGCCATCTCAATGCACAAAAGCGGCGGCAGCCTTACCCAGTCCAGCTTTCTGATGATCGGCCCCGCCATCTCCCAGGGGTATGTGCGGCAGATCATCAACCTGACCCAAACCACCTCCGGCAGCTACCTGCTGATGTCCAGCCTGGACATCAGCCGCCGCAACCTGGCATTGCGGGGGCGGCAGGTGTTTGCCCAGGTCAAGGAACTGGCCGATTACACCCGCAGCGAGATCAACGCCATCGGCGGCTACTACGCCTTTGGCGAAGAGCTGGTCAACGGCGATTCAATCTTCGCCTTTGACCCCACCAAGCTCAGCGTCCACACGCTGGATATCGGCCTGGCGGGCATCGAGGTGTACGACACGCTGCGCGACGACTACGATATCCAGATCGAGTTCGGCGATATCGGCAACATTCTGGCCTACCTGTCCATCGGGGACAACCGGGAGAAGATCGAGCGTCTTGTCAGCGCCCTGGCCGAGATCCGTCGGCGCTACCAGCGGGACCCCGCCGGCATGCTGACCCAGGAATACATCAACCCGGAGGTGGCGGCCAGCCCGCAGGACGCTTTTTACGCCGAGAAGATCAGCCTGCCGCTGGACGAGACGGAGGGCCGCGTGTGCAGCGAGTTCGTCATGTGCTATCCGCCGGGCATCCCGATTTTGGCGCCCGGCGAGCGGATCACCGCCGAGATTTTGCGCTACATACGCTACGCGCGGGACAAGGGGTGCAGCATGACCGGCCCCGCCGACCCCGAGATCGAGCATTTGAACGTGTTGAAGTGAAAGGGAACCGGGATGGAACTTTGGTTCAGTGAAAATCATACCCCCGATGTGCGGCTCAGCCTGCGCATCGACCGCCAGCTCTACAGCCGGGAAAGCGAATTTCAGCGCATCGACGTCTTTGAATCGGCTGAGTTCGGCCGGGTGCTGGCGCTGGACGGCAACATTATGCTGACCGAGCGGGACGAGTTTATCTACGACGAAATGATCACCCATGTGCCGATGGCCGTCCACCCGGGCATCAAAAAAGTGCTGGTGATCGGCGCGGGGGACGGCGGCGTTGTCAAGGAGCTGACCCGGTACGAGCAGATCGAACGGATCGACCTGGTGGAGATGGACGAGCTGGTGGTGGAAGCCTGCCGCCAGTACCTGCCTGCCAACGCCTGCCGCCTGGACGACGAGCGGGTGCATATCTATTATGAGAACGGCCTCAAATTCATCCGCCGCAAGGAGGAGGAGTACGACCTGATCATCGTCGATTCCAACGATCCCTTCGGCCCCGCCGAGGGACTGTTCACCCGTGAATTTTACGGCAACTGCTACACCGCCCTACGGGAGGACGGCATCATGGTCAACCAGCAGGGCAGCCCCTTCTACGCCGAGGACGCCGAGGCCATGCAGCGCAGCCACAAGCGGATTGCGGGCACCTTCCCGATCTGCCGCGTCTACCAGGCGCACATCCCCACCTACGCGGCGGGGTACTGGCTGTTTGGGTTTGCCAGCAAAAAATATCATCCCATCGATGATCTGGACGCCGCACGGTGGAACGCCCAGCATCTGCGCACCCGCTATTACACCACACGGCTTCATGTGGGGGCGTTTTATCTGCCCGCCTTTCTGGAGCAGATGCTGCAGGAGGTGGAGTGATGCTGCCGCGCAACGTGGAAGCCTTTATCGGCTGCGACGCCGCCTACCGCTCGGCGGATACCGTTTTGTACGGCGCGCCGTTTGATTCCACCACCAGCTACCGCCCCGGCGCCCGGTTCGGCCCATCGGCCATCCGGCACGAAAGCTACGGCATCGAGACTTACAGCCCCTACCAGGACGCCGACCTGACCGATCTCTCCGTGTTTGACAGCGGCGATCTGGAGCTGTGCTTCGGCAGCCCGGAAAAGGCGCTGGACGCCATCCGGGCGCGGGCCGCCCTGCTTTTGGGCGACGGCAAGCTGCCGCTGCTGCTGGGCGGGGAGCATCTGGTCACGCTGGGGGCCGTGCAGGCCGCGGCCGCCCGCTGGCCCGATCTGCACATCCTTCACTTTGACGCCCATGCCGATCTGCGGGACGATTATCTGGGCGCCGCCCTGAGCCATGCCTGCGTGATGCGCCGCTGCCACGACCTTTTGGGGGACGGGCGGATCCACCAGTTCTGCATCCGCAGCGGGGAGCGGGACGAATTTCGCTTTGCGGCCCGCCACACCGAGCTGCACCGCTTCGGCTTTTCGGGCCTGGCCGAGACGGTGGCCGCCCTGTGCGCGGCCAACGCGCCGGTCTACCTGACCGTCGATCTGGACTGCCTTGACCCTTCCTGCTTCCCCGGCACCGGCACCCCCGAGGCGGGCGGCGTCAGCTTCGGCGCGCTGCTACGCGCCGTCCGGACCGCCTGCCGCGCCAACATCGTGGCGGCGGACCTCAACGAGCTGGCCCCCACGCTGGACAGCTCGGGCATATCGACCGCCCTGGCCTGCAAGCTTCTGCGGGAACTGCTGCTGGCCTTGAACGCCGCCCGCGAAACAAATAAATCAACACAGGAGCGTATAAAATGAGCAAGGTACTTGTCATTGGCTGCGGCGGCGTCGCCTCGGTCGCCATCCACAAATGCTGCCAGGTCAGCGAGGTGTTCACCGAGCTGTGCATCGCCAGCCGCACCAGGGAAAAGTGCGATAAGCTGGCCGCCGAGCTGGCCCCCCACACCAAAACCGTACTGACCACCGCGCAGGTCAACGCCGACAATCCGGACGAGGTGATTGCCCTGATCCGCCGGGTGCAGCCCGCGCTGGTGATGAACATTGCGCTGCCTTACCAGGATCTTGCGATCATGGACGCCTGCCTGGCCTGCGGCGTCAACTACATGGACACCGCCAACTACGAACCCGAAAACACCCAGGACCCCGCCTGGCGTGCCGCCTACGAAAAACGCTGCCGGGAGAAGGGCTTTTCCGCCTACTTTGACTATAGCTGGCAGTGGGCTTACCGCAAAAAGTTTGCGGATGCCGGCCTGACCGCGCTGCTCGGCTCGGGGTTTGATCCGGGCGTGACCCAGGCCTACTGCGCCTGGGCCGCCAAACATGAGTTCGACACCATCGATACCGTCGATATCCTGGACTGCAACGGCGGCGACCACGGCTATGCCTTCGCCACCAACTTCAACCCCGAGATCAACCTGCGGGAGGTATCGGCGCCCGGCAGCTACTGGGAGAACGGGCGCTGGGTGGAGGTGCCCGCCATGAGCATCAAACGCGGCTACAACTTTGACGAGGTCGGCCCCAAGGATATGTATCTGCTCCACCATGAGGAGATCGAGTCGCTGGCCAATAATCTGCCCGGCGTGCGGCGCATCCGCTTCTTTATGACCTTTGGCCAGAGCTACCTTGACCATATGCGGTGCCTGGAGGATGTGGGGATGCTTTCCACCGCGCCGGTCCTTTACGAGGGCCGGGAGATCGTGCCGATCCAGTTTCTCAAAGCGCTTTTGCCCGATCCCGCCAGCCTTGGCCCCCGCACCAAGGGCAAAACGAACATCGGCTGCATCTTTACGGGCAAGAAGGACGGCAAGGACAAAACCTACGCCCTGTATAATGTCTGCGACCACGAGGAATGCTACCGCGAGGCAGGCTCCCAGGCCATCTCCTACACCACCGGCGTCCCGGCCATGTGCGGCGCGCTGATGCTGCTGACCGGCCAGTGGAAAAAGCCCGGCGTCTACACGGTGGAGGAGTTTGATCCGGATCCGTTCCTGGCGGCGCTGGATGCCTACGGCCTGCCCCGGCGGGAAAACCGTGCGCCCGCGCTGGTGGATTGATGGCGGCGGATAGCTGCGCCCGCCGCGCCGCGCCGGATACCCGGCCCCCGTTTGCGGGGCTGGCGGCGCGCGGCGGGCCGGGCCTGCTGGACGGGCTGCCCACCCCCTGCTATGTGCTGGACGAGGCGCAGCTGCGCAAAAACGGGGAAGTGCTGCGGGGCTTGCAGCAGCGCACCGGCTGCCGGGTGCTGCTGGCGCAGAAGGCTTTTGCCAACTACGACCTGTACCCGGTGCTGGAACCCTGCTTGGCGGGCACCGAGGCCAGCGGCCTGTTTGAGGCCCGCCTTGGCCGGGAGATGCTGCCCCATAAGGAAAACCACGTTTTTTGCGCGGCCTACCGGGAGCAGGATTTTGCCGAGCTTCTGCGCTATGCCGACCATATCGTGTTCAACTCGCCGTCCCAGCTGGCCCGGTTCGGGCCGCGGGCCAGGGCGGCGGGCAAAAGCGTGGGGCTGAGGCTGAACCCCGAATGCTCCACCCAGGAGGGCCACGCCCTGTACGATCCCTGCGCGCCGGGCAGCCGCCTTGGCACCACCCGCGCCCAGTGGGACGCCGCCATGACCCCCGCGCTGATCGAGCTGCTGGACGGCCTGCATTTCCACACCCTCTGCGAGCAGGACGCCGATGCGCTGGTGCGGACCGCGGCGGCGGCGGAAGAAAAATTCGGCGCTTTTCTGCCACGGATGCGGTGGCTGAACTTGGGCGGCGGGCATCACATCACCCGCCCCGGTTACGATCTGCCCGCGTTGGAGGCCTGCCTGCGGGGGCTGCAAGGCCGCTATCCCGCGCTGCAGCTTTATCTGGAACCCGGCGAAGCGTGGGCGCTCAACGCCGGGTATCTGGTGACCGAGGTGCTGGACCGGCTCCAAAACGGCGATACCGCGCTGGCCATTTTGGATATGTCGGCGGCCTGCCATGCACCCGACGTGCTGGAAATGCCCTACCAGCCGCCCCTGTACGGCGCCGGGACCGGCGGCAAAACCGGCGTTTGCGTCCGGCTGGGCGGGCCGACCTGCCTGGCCGGGGACGTGCTGGGCGATTACGGCTTTGCCGCGCCGCCCGCCGTGGGCGCGCGGCTGGTGTTTGGCGATATGGCCATCTACACCACCTGCAAAAACAACACCTTCAACGGGATGCCCCTGCCGGACATCTATTGCCTGCGGGCGGATGGCCGCATCCAACGGCTGACCCGCTTCGGCTACCGCGATTTTGCGGAGCGGCTGGGCAGCCCGCAAACCACAGCAAAATAACGCGAAAGCAGCACGCCGAGGGTGGATGACCCTTCGGCGTGCTGCTTTTGTGTTTTGACGCCCGCTCAGAAAAAGCCGGGCCGCGGAAGGCGCCGGCTACTGCGCCAGAAAATCCAGCAAAGTCTGCCAGTAGGCGGTCAGGGCTTTCCGGTCGGCCAGGTACAGCTCATGCTGGCCGTCCGGCACAAACACCTGCCGCACGTTGGGCCGCCGCGCCGCAAAGGCCGCGTGGGCGTCGTTGCGCACATACAGATCCTTCCCGGCGCTGAACAGCAGCACGGGGATGGCGACCTTCGCCTCGTTTTTGGCGCTTCGCACCCGGCGGCTGCCGTCCAGGCAGGCCTTGCCCCAGCGGTAGCTGACGCCGTGGTTCTGCAGCGCCGGGTTTTTTGCGCACTTGGCCTGGTAGTACAAAAAACGGTTGGGCTCGTCGCAAACGTACTCGTCCAGGCCGCGGTGGGGGTCAAACGGGGTCTGGCCCGCCGCGTAGTCCTGCCCTTTGCCAACCAGCAGCATCACGGCGCTGATAAGCCAGCAAAGCCAGTTGGGCATGGCGCCGTTGCGCATGGACAGCATGGGCGCGTTCAGCACGGCCCGCGCAAACAGGCCGGGGTGCTGCTCCAGCACCGCCGTGCCGATGGCTCCGCCCATCGAGTGGGCGTACAAAAACAGCGGCCGGACCGTGGCGGCGCTTTGCAGCACACAGTTTTGCACAAAGCCGGCAAAATCCTGCACATAGGTGTCGAAACGGTCGATATGGGTCAGCGATGGATCGGCCACCGCCCGCCACGACCGCCCGTGGCCCCGATGCTCGGGCATCCAGACCTCATAGCCTGCCTGCAAAAAATAGTAGATCGGCTCACAGAACTTTTCGCAGTTTTCGTTCAGGCCGTGGCAGATCACCACGGTGCCCCGGGGCGCGCCGTCCGGCAAAAACGATTCATAATACAAAGGGCGGCCCGGCTCCCGCTCAAAAAAGCCGGATTTGCGCCGCGCGGCCAGGTACGGCTCCACGCGGGCCGCCATGTTCCGGGCGTAGGCGGCGTCCTCCAGGCAGGTGAAGGGCAGCGCGCGGTCGGTTGCTTGCAAGGTTTCCATCTTACTACCTCCAGCGGGCTTTGCAGCCCGCCGCGTTTTTTTGCGCGGCGGGGTTGACATCCAAATCGAAAGGTGATAGACTGTCTATCACAGTGATATATAGACTATCACAAAAGGAGGAAAAAGTCAATGCCCCCAGCACAGAACAGCGCGAAAAAACCCGACCGCGCCCACCCGGCCTGGCAGGAAAAGCAGCAGGCCGATACCCGCCGCCGCATTGTGGAACAGGCGTTTGAACTGTTTTTGGCGCGCGGCGTGGAGGAAGTCAAGATGACCGATATCGCCGGGGCCGTCGATATCGGCGTAGCCACCCTCTACCGCTGGTTCGGCACCAAGGACCGGCTGGTGCTGCAGGCGGGCATCCACCTGTGGAACGCGGTAGCGCGGCTGCTGGACGGCGTGTTCACCAGCGAGCTGTTCGCCCAAAAAAGCGGGCTGGAACAGTGCCGGGATCTGCTCAAGGTCTTTTTGGCCGGGTATCTGGGCCACACCGGCTATGTCCGCTTTCTGTACGAGTTTGACCAGATGGCGGCCCGCGGCGCCTTTACCCCGGCGGATCTGGCCGCCTACGAGGCCAGCATCCTGGATCTGCGGGAGCTGGCCCGCGCGGCCTACCGCAAGGGACGGACGGACGGAAGCATCCGGGAGCTGGACTTTGAACGGTTTTACTTTTCGGCCACCCACGCACTGATGGCGCTGGCCCAAAAACTCGTGTGCAGCGGCGAGCTGCTGGAATCCGACCGCGCGGTAAGCGGCGAGGAGCAGCTGCGCACCGTCATCGAGATGGCGATCGCGTATATCAAAAACTGACGCAGGATAAAAAGAGGGATACTGTTATGAAAAAACTGACGACCGGAACCATGTGGCTGTTTGCCATCGGGCAGTTGGGCTGGAGCCTGCTCTCCGCCCTGATCACCAACTGGCTGGTGTATGTGTACCAGCCGGATGCCGCCAGCATTGCGGCGGGCCAAACGATCTTTGTGCCGCAGGGCCTTGTGATTTTTGGGGTGGCCACCATCATCGGCGGCATTACGGCGCTGGGCCGCGTGTTTGACGCCATCACCGACCCGTGGATCGCCAATCTGTCGGACAACAGCCGCAACCCGCGCGGGCGGCGCATCCCGTTCATGCAAAAAATTGCGGTGCCCTTTGCCGTCGTCACGGTGCTGGTGTTCTGGAGCCCCGTCAACGGAACTTCGGTGTTCAACGCGATCTGGCTGCTGGTCACTCTGCTGCTGTACTACCTCTGCATCACCACCTACTGCACCCCCTACAACGCCCTGATCCCCGAGCTGGGCAAAACCCAGGACGAGCGGATCAACATCTCCACCTTTATCTCGGTCACCTTCCTGCTGGGCAGCGCCATCGGTTACGCGGCGCCCTTTATCTGGGGCGCGCTGGAGCCCTCCTTTGGGCGCGTCAACGCCCAGCGCATCACCTTTGCGGGGATGGCCGCCGTGGCGCTGGTCTGCCTGCTGGTGCCCACCTTCGCCATCAGGGAAACCGACTACGCCGCCGCCAGGCCGGCGGGCGGCAACGCCTTTGAATCCCTCAAAAAGACCTTTGCCAACCGCCAGTTCCGCATCTTTGTGGGCAGCGACGTGCTGTACTGGATCGCACTGACCATCTTCCAGACGGGCCTTGCCTTCTTCGTCACCTCCCTGATGGGCCTGCCCGAGACAATGACCGGCGTGCTGTATGTGGGCATGACGCTGCTCAGCTTTGCCTGCTACCTGCCCGTCAACGTGCTGGCCCGCAAGCTTGGCAAAAAGAAGCTGGTGCTGTTTGGCTTCGGCGGGCTGAGCTTTGTGTACGTCGTCACGGGGCTGTCGGGACTTTTTGGAATCGGCGGCATGGCGTGGGGCATCGCGGTCGTGGCGCTTGCGGCTTTCCCGATGGCCATCCTCGGCATTTTGCCCCAGGCCATCGTGGCCGATATCGCCCAGAGCGAATCCGTAAAGACGGGGGAGAACCGCGAGGGAATGTTCTACGCGGCCCGCACCTTTGCGTTCAAGCTGGGGCAGTCGGTCGCCATGCTGCTGTTCACGGCGCTGGCTTCCCTGGGCAGCGGCGGCACCGGCTACCGCATTGCCGCCTTTACGGCTGCCGTCATCTGCACGGTGGGCGCGCTGGTGCTGAGCCGGTACAACGAAAAAAGCGTGTTTGCCGTGCTGGAAACCGCCCCTGCCGCCCAAAATCAGGCGTAAGCCTTTTGAAGCGCACAACGCGGGCAGCCGCATGAACAGACAGCCGCCGCGGCTTTGGCCGCGGCGGCTGTCTTGGCATACGGTTCGGGGCGGCGCATCAGCCGCCCGGCGTGGATCGCTTTAGGCCTTCCACAGCCCGTGCAGGTTGCAGTAGGCGTATACGGCCTCAATCTCGTCGCCTTCCGGCACGCAGAACTCGGCGCGGGGCGCGTCGCCCGGCTTGAGGGCCTTGCGCTGGTTGCCGTCCTTGGTTTGCAGGGCGATCCACTCAATATAATGGGCCTCCATCATCGGGTGGGCCACGCTGCCGACCGCCACCGTGACCTTGCTGCCCTCGCGGGTCATCACGGGTACGTGTTTCTCGTGCGCGCCGTCGCTGGTGTTGGGAACAAGCTCGGTCATTTTCTGGCCGCAGCACATGATCGGAACACCGGAACTTTTGACCATGGCAACAATGTTGCCGCAATGCTCGCAGATATAAAATTTCATTTCCATAGGGACCGTACCTCCTGTTTGCTCTCTTTGTGATGGGCAATCCGTCAAAACAGACCGCCCCCTTGTAAAGAATTGTATCAAATCACAAGAAGGAAGTCAATCCAGTGACGGCAGCGGTTGACTTTTGCCTTTGGAATGCGGTAAACTGTGTAAAATGAGAAGGCGGCACCGCACCGTTCCCGCCGCTCGGCCCGGTGCCTGCCCTGTGCAGCGGCCGCCGTGCCGCGCACCGGAATTGTGCGCCGCCCAAGAGGCTTGCGGCGGACTGCCGCCCCCGCCACAGCCAGAAAAAAGGAGCGCCCGATACGCCATGAAAATAGACTTTACCAGCCAGGAAGCGCAGGAACTGTTTGCGGTGATGCGCCAGGAGTACGATGTGGCCCGCGTGGTGGACCCGGAAAGCCGCCGTGTGTACGACGGCCTGGATCTTTCGCACCCGGGCGAGCAGATCTGCCATCAGATATGGGGCCGCTGCGACCGGTGTGAAAACTGCACTTCGCTGCAGGCGCTGCACACCAGGGGGCGCGCCCACAAACTGGAAATCTGCAAGCGGCACACCTATTGGGTGACCTCCCGCTATATGCGGGTGGAGGGCCGGGAGGTGGTGGCCGAGTTTGTGACGGATGTGACCGATACCCTGGTTCTGGACAGCAGCAGGCTGGACGAGGTGGGCAACCTGATCCGCGCCTACAACTACAAGCTGGTGCTGGATTCGCTGACCGGCGCCTATAACCGCCGCTTTCTGGACGAGAACTTTCTGCCCATGCTCCGCAATTACAAGGATCCCGCGGCCAACGTCAACCTGGCGGTGCTTGACCTTGACCACTTCAAGTCGATCAACGATACCTACGGCCATCTGGCCGGCGATGTTTTGCTGCGGGATGTGGCCGGCTACTGGCGCAGCCTGTTTCACTCCCGCACCAACGGGCGCGAACGGCTGGTGATCCGTTTTGGCGGCGACGAATTTGTGATTCTGGCCGTCGGCTCCGCGCCGGAGGAATTCCGCAAGGAAGTGCTGCAATATTACCGCCATATGCGCAAGATGTGCTATGTGGATGCCGCAACGCTTGTGCCGTTCAGCATCACCTTCGGCTTTTCCGCCAGCTGCGAGCTGCCCGGCGCATTTGACTGGCAGACCCTTTTTACCAAAGCAGACCAGGAGCTGTACGCCAACAAGGCGGCCCTGCGCGCAGCGGCCAAACAGATCGAAACCAAGGCCCGGGAGGATGCCGGGCGCTGACCGGCGGCCGCGCCGGACATGAGGAATGGTATGAGCCTGCATAAAAAAGAGGAGGCGCTGGCCGCCGCGAAAAAAACGTTTCGCCTGCGCTGGCTGGTGACGGCTCTCGTGCTGCTGCTGTGCATGGTGCTGGCTGACCGTGCCGCAGTCAGCGATGCGCGCCTTTCGCCGGCTTCCCGCACCCTCTCCTGCGATAACCCGCTGGAGGTCGCCCGCATGTCGGACGGCAGCACGGTCATCAACGATTCGGCCCTGCGCGTACTTTGCATTGCGCCGAACGGGCAGCTTCGCTATGTGATCAACGCCGGAAACAACCGGCAGCTGACCGGCATCACGCTGGACGAGGCCGATAACCTGTATTTGTACCGCACCGTCAGCAATGCCTCCGGCGCGCTGCGGGACGAGATCTGCAAATTCGACGCCAGGGGAACCGAAACGGCGGTTCTCTACACGATCGATTACACGGAGCAAACCAAAAGCGATACCGCCACGGTGCGCACCTCGCCGCTGTATGTGCGGGACGGCACGCTGTATTTTACCCGCTATCATGTGTACAGAACCGAGCTGCTCTCCCTGCGCCTGGACACCGGCAAGGCGGAGGCTTATGCCGCGCTTGACAGCGATGTTCCGTTTTTGTACACCGACGTGCAGGGGATTGGGGACGGCGTCTACTACTACGCCAAGGAAACCGGGGAGCTGGGCAAAGGAACGGTGGGCGGCGCCGAGGAGCCCCTGTATAAAGGCAGCTTTGACGTGCGCAAAAACCAGGGCTTCCGGCCCTTTTACATCCGCTGGGCGGGCGGAAACGTCTATACCTACGACTACTGGCATTCCCGGATCTACGAGGTGAAGGACGGACGGCTTGGCGAGCCCGCCTGGCAGAGCGATTTCGACTACAACACCGGCGTGTACGAGATGGCCGTGCAGGGAAACGCCGTGCTGGGCATATCGGACGGCACCCCCTGGCGCGCAGAAAACGGCGTTGTGCAGGCGCTGCAATCCTCGGCGCGCATCCCGGTCTGGATGGCCGTGCAGGAGGGTCTTGTCCGGCTGCTCAAGCTGTGCGCCGTCCCGGCCATCTGGCTGTGCGCCGCGTATATCCTGCTCTGGCTGTGCTGGAACGTTCTGCTGTGCGGCAAAAAGATTGCCTGCAAGCTGCTGCTGTTGGAAACGTTTGTCTGCCTGGGGCTGTTGGTGCTGCTGTACGAGGGCGTGTCCGCCCAGTACCGCCGCTATGTGGTGCAGAACCGGGAAACGCTCGGGCAGAAGGCAAGCCTGACCGCCCAGCTGATGGACGGAAGCGCGGTATTCGCCATCCAAACCAGCGGCGACCTGCAAAGCGCGGACTACCGCGATCTGAACAGGATTCTGATCGACAATTATTCGCTTTATGAAAGCGAGGCTGACACCGCGGCGCTGCTGCTGGTGCAAAACGGAGACGGCGATTTCTGCATTCTGGCCTCCAACCGCGGCTATGGGGATTCGCTGGGCAGCACACAGCTGCTGAACGAGGTGCTGAAAAACCGCACCGGGGATCTGGGCACCGCGGTTGTGGGCAGCAACCGGGAAATTTGCGCCTACGCGCCGGTGACGGCGCAGGACGGCGGCACGGCCGGCTTTTTGTGCCTGTACACAACGGTGGATAACGTGCAGGCGCAGTTTTTGGCGCTTTGGTCGCCAAAGGTGGCGGTGGGCTGTTTTCTGCTGCTGCTGGTGCTGTTTGTGGCGGCGGCGCTGGTCACCACCCGGCGGCTGCAGCGCGTCGCCTACGGGCTGCAGCGGATTTCCAACGGCGATTTCACCTACCGCATTCCCGAACGCTCGACCGACGAGCTGGGCACCCTGATCCACTGCGTCAACGACCTGAGCCAGAACATCGAGAACCTGATCGCCGAGAAGGTGGCCCTGACCGGCGAGGTGACCCGCAGCCAGTACGAGGTGCTGGGCGCGCTGGCCAGCATTGTGGAAAACAAATCCGGCCAGACGGGCGCGCACGTTGCGCGGGTATCCCAGTGCGTGCGGATATTGGCCGCGCAGATGGGCTACGAGGGACGCCGGCTGGAATACGTGACCATCGCCTCCATGCTGCACGATGTGGGCAAGCTGTTTGTGCCCGCGGAAATTCTTGAAAAGCCCGGCAAGCTTACGCCCGCCGAGTTTGCGGTCATCAAGCGCCATGTGACGGACGGCGAGGCCCTTTTGCACAACGCGCCCGGCCCCATCATGGAATTTGCGCAACATTGCGCTGGAACACCATGAAAAGTGGGACGGCACCGGCTATTGCGGCGGCCTGCAGGGGGAGCAGATCCACCTGGAAGCCCGCATAACGGCGGTGGCCGATGTATTTGACGCCCTGATGAGCCGCCGGCCCTACAAAGACCCATTTCCAAAAGACAAAGTTTATGCTATTATTGTGGGGGACAGCGGCAAACAGTTTGATCCCGCCGTGGTGGAGGTGTTCGTCCGCCACTTTGACGAGCTTTGCGCGGTGATCGAGCAGAACCCCGATGCACAGCAAAACCGGAGCATGACGTAGCATGATTGGAAAAGCCGCGGCAGGGGAAGCCGCGGGGAACCCGGATTCTCGATTGAGCAAGGCGCTGCGGCGCTGCGGAGAAAAAAGATGGAAAGAGAAAAACAGACGATTCTTATCGTGGAGGATCAGCAGCTCAACCGGCAGATATTGTGCCATATTCTGGAAGACGAGTATGATGTGGCGCAGGCTGCCGACGGGCGCGAGGCACTGGCCTATTTGGAGAACCACGCCGCCGTGGCCGCGGTGCTGCTGGATATCGTGATGCCTGTGATGGACGGCTATGCCTTTCTGCAGGCCGTGCGGGAGGCGGGGGATACCTCGCTGCCCGTCATCGCCGTCACGGCCGACCGGGACGAGGCTTCCGAGCAGCGGGCGCTGGATCTTGGCGCCTGGGACTTTATCTCCAAGCCCTACCAGCCCCGCATCCTGCTGGCCCGGCTGAAAAACGTCATCATCCGCAGCCAGTTTTACCTTGTCAACGAGATGCAGTACGCCTACGAGCATGACCCGCTGACAGACCTGTACAACCGCGCGGCGTTTTTCTCCCACACGCGCAAGCTGCTGGACAGCCACCCGGACATCCGCTTTGCCATCGCCCGGTTCGATATCGACGGGTTTCACCTTCTCAACTCCTTCTGGGGCGAGGAGGAGGGCAACCGCTTTTTGCGCTACATTGCGGACGGCGTGCGCAAAACCGGCGCGCTGATGCAGCCCTGCACCTTTGCCCGCATCAACGCCGATACCTTCTGCTTCTGCGTGCCGTACGACGACGCAAAGATCCGCTATTACCTCAACCGCGCGCGCAGGCTGATGGCCGATTTCAACCGCAACTACCAGATCATCCCCTCGCTGGGCGTGTACGAGATCGCCGACCCTGCCGAGAAAATCGAGGCCATGTACGAAAAAGCCACCCTGGCTGCGCTGCAGTGCAAGGGAAACTATCTGGTCAGCCTGTGCTACTATGAGCCCGCCATGAGCGAGAAGGCCCGCCAGGAGCAGTGGATCATCGGGCAGATGCAGGCGGCTTTGGACGGCGGCCAGTTTGAGGTGTTTTTGCAACCCAAGTACAACCTGACCACCATGGCTCCCTACGGCGCCGAGGCGCTGATCCGCTGGCGTCACCCCGAGCGGGGCCTGCTGCCGCCCGGCCTGTTTATCCCGGTGTTTGAGAGCAACGGCTTCATCGGCAAGGTGGATCACTATATGTAGGACAAGGTCTGCCAGCTTTTGCGCCGCTGGCTGGACGAGGGCAAGGACCCGGCCCCCATCTCGGTCAACGTTTCCCGCGTCAACCTGTACAATCCCAATCTGGTCTCGGTGCTTACGGGGCTGGTGGAAAAGTATCAGATCCCGCCCCGGCTGCTCAACCTGGAGCTGACCGAGAGCGCCTATATGGACAACCCCTCCCTGATGGAGAACACCGTGCTGGCGCTGCGCCGGGCCGGGTTCGTCATCATGATGGACGATTTTGGCAGCGGCTACTCCTCCCTGAACACCCTCAAGGAAATTTCGGTGGACGTTCTCAAGATCGATATGAAGTTTTTGTCCGGCAACGGCGACGACGCCCGCAACGAGTGCATTCTGGCCTCGGTGGTGCGGATGGCCGGCTGGCTGGAAATTCCCGTCGTCATGGAGGGCGTGGAGACGGCGGAGCAGGTGGAGTACCTGAAAAGCATCGGCTGCGGCTATGTGCAGGGGTACTTTTTTGCCAGGCCGATGCCGGTGGCCGATTTTGAGCAGCTGGTGGCCGGCGTGCGCCAGATCCCCGCCGCGTCGCTGTCCCAGAACCACCAGGAAATGTTCCGCACGATCTGGCCCGCCAGCCCGGAGGTCACCCTGCTGTTTGAGAGCATCCGCCACCCGGCGGCCATCCTGGAATACGACGGCAGAACTTTTTATATGCTGCGTACCAACGGCGTGTTCAACCGGGTGTTTGGCTACGGCCGCGCCAACGGGGGCGATTCCCGCTTTGCGGACGACCACTGGCCGGACGGCGGGCAGGAAAAACTGCTGGACGCCATTGCGCAGACGGCCCGCAGCCGTGGCGAGGCGGGGTGCGCCTACACCTTCCGCTTTGCGGACGGCCACTGCGCCACGGTGCGCGCCTCGCTGCGCTACTGGGGCAAAAACGAAAAAACCGATGTGGTCTTTGGCGTCTTTATGCCCCAGCCTCCCGCCCGGTAAGCGGTTGCTTCGGGCTGCACTTTGATGGAATGCACAATTTTGCCTTGAGAAAATGGGCAAACCGCCAAATCTCATTTTTACTCGCAGATGTTCTTGACAGCGCCGCGTTAAAAATGCTATGCTCATCTTGTCAAAGAAGTAAATACCGGTTGGAATGTTACCGTTCGGCGGGCTTAACCAACTCTTTACAGCGGGTGCGCGTTGTTTTGCGCTGGCCTTGCCGTAGGGGGTTGGATTTTTTTTGCGGGAGCAGGGGGTTCGCGTGGTTTTTGAAGTCAAAAAGGTCATCAACAACAACATCCTCTGTGTGACCGGCGGTACAAAAGGGGAGATGATCGTCTCCGGGCGGGGAATTGGCTTCGGCCGCAAGCCCGGCGATACCCTGGACGCGGCGCTGGTGCAAAAAATGTACCGCATGACAAGCCCCGGCATCCAGCAAAAGCTGGCCGAACTGATGGAGGAGATCCCCTACGAGCATCTGGTGCTGACCGACGAGATGGTGGAAACCATCCGCGCGCAGGTGCCGTACCCGCTTAACGAGAGCCTTCTTGTCACCCTGGCCGACCATATCAGCTTTGCCATAGAGCGCAAGCAGAAGGGCCTGACCTTTCAAAACCCACTGATCGGCGCGGTGCGGGAATATTACCCGGTGGAGTACCGGCTGGGGCGCGAGTGCCTGCAAAAGATACGGGCGCGCACCGGGGTCGATCTGCCGGACGACGAGGCGGGGTTTATCGCCCAGCACATCGTCAACGCCGAGCTGAACACCTCCATGAGCGTGATGAACGACATCACCGCCTTCATTGAGGGGTGCGTGTCCGAGGTGGAGGAATACTACGGCCGCAAGTTTGACCGCGATTCCCTCGCGTTCAGCCGGTTTACCGTGCATCTTCGCTTTTTTGCCCAGCGCATTTTTCAAAACGCGCAGGAGATGGAATCCCCGCAGGAGCGGGACGAGCTGTTCCGGGCGCTGGTGGCCCGCAACTGCCAGAACCACTACCGCTGTGCCGAGCAGATCGCGGCCTATGTGGCCGGGCAATGGCGCAAGACCCTCAACGACGAGGAACTGATTTTTTTGACGATCCACCTGAAGCGGATCAATCTGGAAACGGCCGGCGGCGGCGCCGACCCGGACGAGGATTGAACGCAGCGTTTCCACCCTGTCGGAAAACGGAATTTTGGGATAGTTACCTGGCTTTTTGATACAGGGCTAAACCCTTATGCCGCGCGGGAAGGCCCTGTCTGCCTTTTTGTGCGGGATAAGGGTTTCTTTTTTTGCCCGGCGGTACGGCCGACCGCGGCGCAAAAAACAGATAAAGCAGCCACCCCGTCCGTCACCAACCCAAAAGAGAAAAGGAGAGAATCATGAAAGACAAAATCTTTGGCGTGCTGCAGCGCGTTGGCAGATCGTTTATGCTGCCCATCGCCCTGCTGCCGGTCGCCGGCCTGCTGCTGGGCATCGGCAGTTCCTTCACCAACGAAACGATGCTGGCGGCCTACGGCCTGGACGGCATCATCCACCAGGGCAATATGCTCTACACCATCCTGGACATCATGAGCCAGACCGGCAGCGCGGTGTTCAGCAACCTGCCCCTGCTGTTCGCCATGGGCGTGGCCATCGGCATGGCCAAGAAGGAGAAGGCGGTTGCGGCGCTTTCCGGCACCGTGGCCTACCTGATCATGAACACCACGATCAGCGCGCTGATCAAGGCGCGCGGCGGCGTGGATGCCATGCCCGTCAACTCCACCACCTCGGTGCTGGGCATTACCACCCTGCAGATGGGCGTGTTCGGCGGCATCATCGTCGGTTTGGGCGTGGCCGCGCTCCACAACCGCTTTTATAAGATCGAACTTCCTCAGGTGCTGGCCTTCTTCGGCGGCACCCGCTTCGTGCCCATCATCTCGGCGGTCGTCTACCTGGTCGTGGGCATCCTGATGTTCTACCTCTGGCCCGTCGTGCAGGGCGGCATCGCGGCGCTGGGCAACCTGGTGCTGGCCTCCGGCTATGTCGGCACCCTGATCTACGGCATTATTGAGCGCGCGCTGATCCCCTTTGGCCTGCACCATGTGTTCTATATGCCGTTCTGGCAGACCGAGGTCGGCGGCACCGCCATCATCGACGGCGTGACCGTGGCCGGCGCCCAGAACATCTTCTTTGCCGAGCTGGCCTCCAAGTCCACCACTGTGTTCTCGGTTTCCGCCACCCGGTTCATGTCCGGCAAGTTCCCCTTCATGATCTTCGGCCTGCCCGGCGCTGCGCTGGCCATGTACCGCTGCGCCCGCAAGGATAAGCAGAAGGAAGTGGGCGGCCTGCTGCTTTCCGCTGCGCTTACCTCCATGCTGACCGGCATCACCGAGCCCATCGAGTTCACCTTCCTCTTCGTCGCGCTGCCCATGTACGCGGTTCACTGCGTGCTGGCCGGCCTTTCCTACATGCTGATGCATATTCTGGGCGTCGGCGTCGGCATGACCTTCTCGGGCGGCATCATCGATATGGTGCTGTTCGGCGTATTGCAGGGCAACGCCAAGAGCCACTGGATCTGGATACCGATCGTGGGCATCGGGTATTTCTTCCTTTATTACTTTGTGTTTAAGTTCATGATCGTCAAGTTCAACTACAAGACCCCCGGCCGTGACGATGCCGAGGTCAAGCTGTACACCCGCGCCGACGTCAACGCCCGCAAGGAGGGCCAGCAGGCCGCCCAGAACCCCAACGATGCGGTCAGCTCCCTGATCCTCCGCGGCCTTGGCGGCAAGGCCAACCTTTCCGATGTGGACGCCTGCGCCACCCGCCTCCGCGTGACCGTCAAGGACGGCAGCAAGGTCAGCGACGCGCTTCTCAAGCAGTCGGGCGCCTCGGGCGTCATCCACCGCGGGGACGGCGTGCAGGTCGTGTACGGCCCGCAGGTTGCGGTCATCAAGGCGCATCTGGAGGACTACATGGACACCCCGGCCTCCGATGAGGATTTGCCCGAGAGCGAAGCGCCCGCCGCGCGGCCTGCCGCGCAGGCCGCCCCGGCCCCCAAAACCGCCCTCAAGGACGCAACCCTGTACGCCTGCCTGAAAGGCACCGTCAAGGCGATGGAGGATGTGGACGACGAAGCGTTCGCCAGCGGCGTGCTGGGTCAGGGCGTTGCGATCGAGCCCAGCGAGGGAAAACTGGTCGCGCCGGCCGACGGCGTGATCACCACCACCTTTGAGACCCGCCATGCCATCGGCATGACCACCGACGACGGCGTGGAGGTGCTGATGCACATTGGCATCAATACCGTCAAGCTGAACGGGCAATACTATACCTACCATGTCAAGGACGGCGACAAGGTGACCAAGGGCCAGCTGTTGATCACCTTTGACCTGGCGGCCATCGCCAAGGCGGGCTATCCGGTGACGACGCCGGTCATTGTCTGCAACACCGACGAATACAAGAGCGTCGATACGCTGGCGGGCAATGCCGTGGCGCCCGGCGATCCCCTGCTGAAAGTAAAAGCCTGAAAAAGCCCGGTGGCCGGGCTCTTGTCCGGCCCGGGGTCCAAAAGTGAGGAGATACGCATACCATGAAAGAATTTGTGTACACCATCCGCGATGAAAACGGCATCCACGCCCGCCCGGCGGGCATGCTGGTCAAGCTGGTCAAGGGTTTTGGCGGCAGCGTGACCGTACACGCCGGGGACAAACAGTGCGACATGAAACGCCTGATGGCCCTGATGGGGCTGGGCATCAAGCAGGGCGGCGAGATCCGCGTCTGCGTGGAGGGCGAAGGCGAGGAGGCCATGGCCGCCGAGCTGGAAAAGTTCCTGCGGGAGAATCTGTGACACAGACGCCCGCAAAAAGCGCATAACCGACAAGGGGAAGGCCCCGGACAGGCAATTTTGCCGGTCCGGGGCCTTCCCCGCTTTTGGGGTTCTTCGCATCAGGTCTCGTCAAGAATTTTGCCGTCGGTGGAAAGGGTGACGACCTGCCAGGGGATGAACCTGCCGCTGTTCTGCAGGGCCGTTCTGGCGGCGTGTTCCAGCCCGCCGCAGCAGGGAACCTCCATCCGCACCACAGTCACGCTCTGGATGTTGTTCTGACGCAAAATCTCGGTCAGCTTGTCGGCGTAATCAACGGCGTCCAGCTTGGGGCAGCCGATCAGGGCGATATGGCCGCGGATAAACTTTTCATGGAAGCCTGCGTAGGCGTAGGCGCTGCAATCGGCGGCAATCAGCAGCTTGGCGCCCTCAAACCAGGGGGCGGTGACCGGCGCCAGCTTGATCTGCACCGGCCACTGGGAAAGCTGGCTGGGCCGCGCGCCGTCCGCCTGGGGCGCGGCGGCGGGGGCGGCGGGGCGCGCAAAGGCGCGGGCGCGGGAACCCGGGCAGGTGAAGGGCGCAGGGCTGCCTGCCGGCGCGGCGGCCTTGTTCGCGGTCCTTTTTGCCTCCACGGCGGCGCGGTCGTAGGCGGCGGCCTCCCGCTCCTCAAAGGTGATGGCCCCCGTGGGGCAGCCGGGCAGACAATCGCCTAGGCCGTCGCAGTAATCGTCCCGCATCAGCCTGGCCTTGCCGTCCACCATGGCGATGGCGCCCTCGTGGCAGGCCTTGGCACAGGCGCCGCAGCCGTTGCATTTCTCTTCGTCGATATGGATGATTTTGCGGATCATAGCGTTTTCCTCCTAAAAGCTCAGGGCGGGATGCCCGCTGTTTTTTTGTTTCTGCATTCAGTATACCCGGGTCGGCGGCTTTCGTATGTTGGAAAAACAACAAACGGAAAATTTGCCCTGCCGCTATACTCCGTCGATAAAATCCCGGATAAAGTGCAGCGCCACCCCCAGCGGGATGGCCCGGCGGGGATACCGGCCAAGCGCCAGGTAGCCGGCGTCGGCATCAAAACCGCCTTGCGCCGCAAGCCTTGCGCGCAGCGCCGGCAGATAGGGGGGCAGATACGCGGTCAGTGCGCCGCCCAGCAGCAGCGGGCAATCCAAAATCATGTGCAGGTTGCCGATGGCGGTGGCCAGGTGGTCAAGATATTCCTGCCATAGGGCCTCCCTGGCGGGGTCGTGGGCGGCCAGCCCGGCAAAGAACGCTTCCAGCGTGATGCCCAGATCGTCGCTGAGCCGCGCGGCCGAGCAGTAGGCCTCCAGGCAACCGCGCTTGCCGCACTGGCAGGGCCGCCCGCCCGGCACCACGCACAGATGGCCGAACTCGGCGCTGCGGCCGTTTTGCCCGCCGTAGGGCGCGCCGTTCAAAAACACCGCGCCGCCCACGCCGTTTTCCAGCGAGAGATACGCCATATCCTCCCGGCTTCCGGCGGCCAGCCACTCGGCGTAGCCGCCGGCTGTCGCGTCGTTGCAGACAAAGGTGGGGTAGGGGATATGCTCAATCCAGGCGTCCACGCTTTTGCCGCGCAGCCCCATCGTGGGTGCAAACAACACCTGGCTGCCCGCCGCGTCCAGAATGCCCGGCACCGCAAGGCCCACCCCCAGCAGCTTGCCGGGGTTCAGCCCAAACCGCGCCAGAAAGGCCGCCAGCTCGGCGGCCAGCCGCGCGCCGCTTCCGGTCAGCTCGGCCAGGGGGATGTTCCCGGTCTGGTGGTAGGCAATCTCCTCCATCTTGAGGTTGACCGCCATAAAGGTAAAGCGATGGTCGCTCAGGGCGACCCCCACCGCATAGCGGAGGTTGGCCGCCGCGGTCAGCCCGGTGGCGGGACGGCCGCCTGTGGATTTGCGCGTTGCGCCGTGCTCCACCAGCCCGGCTTCCAGCAGCTCGGTCAGATTCTGGTGGACCGTCGGCATACTGACGGCAAGATCGCGGGAGATATCCAGCTTGGTGCGGGGCGTTTCGGCCTCGTACAGATAGCGGTAAATGCGGTTGCGGGTGGCCCTGCGCCGCCCGCCGACGGGCTCGGCCCCCAAGGAGGAAACGTTTGCCATAAGAACACCTCAAACATTTACAAATGTTGTTTACTAAACCTATTTAAAACCGAAATGGCCGCGTTGTCAACCAAAAATCCCACCGGCGGGCCAAAAAATCAAAAATATATCGCAAAATCTTCCTTTTTTGGGGTTGACGAGACTGGGAGAAAAGAGTATTTTATAGATAAAGAAACAAGCTTTATATAAGTTGCTTTCGGTTTGAGTAAGGAGGATCGTTTATGCTGTACATCGGGATCGATCTGGGCACATCGGCGGTCAAGCTGCTGCTGATGGAACAAAACGGCGCCATCCGCAAGATCGTCAGCCGGGAATACCCGCTGGAATTTCCGCATCCGGGCTGGAGCCAGCAAAACCCGGAGGATTGGTGGAACGCCGTGCAAAGCGGCATCCCCGAACTGCTGGCGGGCAGCGACCCCGCCGAGGTGGCGGGCATCGGCGCGGGCGGCCAGATGCACGGGCTGGTGGTGCTGGACAAGGACGGCAGGGTGATCCGCCCGGCCATCCTCTGGAACGACGGCCGCACCCAAAAGCAGGTGGAATACCTTAACAAGGAGATCGGCAAGGCGCGTTTAAGCAGCGAGACGGCCAACATCGCGTTTGCGGGCTTTACGGCGCCCAAGCTGCTTTGGATGCGGCAGAACGAGCCTGCGCTGTTTGCCAGAATCGCCCGGATCATGCTGCCCAAGGATTACATCAATTACCGGCTGACCGGCGTTCACAGCACCGATTACTCGGATGCCTCGGGGACGCTGCTGCTGGATGTTCGGCACCGCTGCTGGAGTAAGACGATGCTTTCGCTCTGCGGCGTGACCGAGGCCCAGATGCCGACGCTTTACGAGAGCGCGGCCCCCGTGGGCACCCTGCTTGCGCCGGTGGCCGCCTCGCTGGGCCTGCCCCAAAGCGTGGTGGTCTGCGCGGGTGCGGGCGATAACGCCGCCGCCGCCGTGGGCTGCGGGGCCGTGGGCGACGGGCGGTGCAACATCAGCCTGGGCACTTCGGGCACCGTGTTCATCACAAGCGATACCTTTGGGGTGGACAAGGCCAACGCGCTGCACAGCTTTGACCACGCGGACGGCGGCTACCATCTGATGGGCTGCATCCTCTCGGCGGCAAGCTGCAACAAGTGGTGGATGGAGGACATCCTCCGTACCGACGATTTCGCGGCCGAGCAGGCCCCCATCACCGCCGATAAGCTGGGCAACAACGCGGTGTACTACCTGCCCTATCTGATGGGGGAGCGCAGCCCCCACAACGATCCCGCGGCCCGCGGCGCCTTCATCGGCCTGCGGATGGATTCCACCCGCGCCGATATGACCCAGGCCGTGCTGGAGGGGGTCGCCTTTGCAATCCGGGACTGCGTGGAGATTGCGCGGGCGCAGGGCGTTGTCATCGAGGCCAGCACCCTTTGCGGCGGCGGCGCCAAAAGCCCGCTTTGGCGCACGATCCTGACCAACGTGCTGGGCATTCCGCTCCGTCTGCCCCAGACCGAGCAGGGCCCCGGCTACGGCGGCGCCATGCTGGCGGCCGTGGCCTGCGGCGCCTACCCCGATGTAAAAGCCTGCGCCGCGGCGCTGGTAAAAATCCAGGGCGAGACAAAGCCGGATGCCGCCCTGACGGCCCGCTACCAAAAACGCTATGCGCTGTGGCACCGGCTTTACCCGGCGCTCAAACCGCTGTACCAGCAGATGGAGGACTGACCGCTTATGAAAATCTATTCTGTCGCAGACGCTGAATTTGCCGCTTATGGCCGCGTCGTCACCGGGTACGAGGCCGCGTGCCGCGCCCTGACCGATGCGCTGACCGCCCGCACGCCGTTGCCCGCAGGCACCGACTATGTGCCCGAGGAGCCCGCCCTGCAAACGCTGCCCGCCGCCGGGGCGCTGGGCGTCAGCCTGTTTGGCGGCATGCCGTACCAGTTCGGCTGGTGCAACGGGCACAACACCAAACTCAACTGCCTGGAATACCACCGGGACAGCGAGTTCAACCTTGGCACCGAGGATTTCATCCTTCTGCTGGCCAAACTGGACGAGGTGAAAAACGGCAAACTGGACACCGCCCGCGTCAAGGCGTTCCGCTGCCCGGCGGGCGTGCTGGCGGAGGTGTACGCCACCACCCTGCACTACGCGCCCTGCCACACAGACCCCGCCCGGGGCTTCCGGGTGCTGGTGGCGCTGCCCAAGGGCACCAACACCGCCAGGCCGGACCTGCCCGTGCGGGGCGGGGACGACGCCGCGCTTTGGGCCTGCAACAAGTGGCTGCTGGCCCATCCCGATTCGGGCGAAGCCAAGGCCGGGGCGCTGGTGGCCCTGACGGGGGCCAACCTGGACATCGCCGCCGACCTGTGACAAAAAACAGTCAAGTTGTTCGTACAAATTGGGGCTTGATTTTTTAAACTTGTATGGTAAAATAAGTACAAGTGAAGAAAACAGCCTCCTCTGCCAGTTCCATCCCTTTCCGTGTGCGGGCCGGGGGTCTGCCGCCGGGCCGCAAAACCACCATCACCAAAAAGAAGGAGCATTTTTTATGAAATCTTCCAATATCCCCGAGGTCAAGCTGGGCCTGATCGCCGTCAGCCGCGACTGCTTCCCCATTGCCCTGTCCGAGAAGCGCCGCGCCGCCATCGCCGCCCTCTGCGCCGACAAAAAGCTGCCGGTGTACGAGGCAAAGACCACGGTGGAAAACGAAAAAGATATGCTGAAAGCCGTGGAGGAGGTCAAGGCGGCGGGCTGCAACGCCCTGACCGTGTTCCTGGGCAACTTTGGCCCCGAAACCCCCGAAACGCTGATTGCCCGCTATTTTGACGGCCCCTGCATGTTTGTATCGGCGGCCGAGGGCGACGGCGATATGATCAACGGCCGCGGCGATGCCTACTGCGGCATGCTCAACTGCTCCTACAACCTTGGGATGCGCCGCCTCAAGGGGTACATCCCCGAGTACCCTGTCGGCACGGCCGAGGATATCGCCGCCATGATGGCAAGGTTTGTGCCCATCGCCCGCACGGTGCTGGGCCTGAAGGATCTCAAGATCATCACCTTCGGCCCCCGCCCGCAGGACTTTTTCGCCTGCAACGCCCCCATCAAGGGGCTGTATGAGCTGGGCGTGGAGGTGGAGGAGAACAGCGAGCTGGATCTGCTGGTCTCCTACAAGGAACACGCCGACGATCCCCGCATCCCCGAAGTCTGCGCCGATATGGCGGGCGAGATGGGCGAGGGCAAATATTACCCCGAGATGAGCAAGCGGATGGCCCAGTTTGAGCTGACCCTGCTGGATTGGGCGGAAAACCACAAGGGCAGCCGCAAGTATGTGGCCTTTGCCGATAAATGCTGGCCCGCGTTTCCCAGCCAGTTCGGCTTTGAGCCCTGCTACGTCAACAGCCGCCTGGCCAGCCGCGGCATCCCGGTCTCGTGCGAGGTGGATATCTACGGCGCTTTGTCCGAGTACATCGGCATCTGTGCGTCCGACGATACCGTCACCCTGCTGGACATCAACAACAGCGTGCCCAAGTATATTTACGAGGAGGACATCGCAGGCAAGTTCGATTACCGCCTGACCGATACCTTTATGGGCTTCCACTGCGGCAACACCCCCAGCTGCAAAATGTGCGGCGACCGCGCCATCAAGTACCAGCTGATTCAGCACCGCCTGCTGGAGCCCCAGGGCAGCGACCCCGATTTCACGCGCGGCACACTGGAGGGCGATATCGCAGCCAGCCCCATCACCTTCTACCGACTGCAGTGCGACAGCGAGGGCAACCTTCGTTCTTACATCGCCGAGGGCGAGATCCTGCCGGTTGCCACCCGCAGCTTTGGCAGCATTGCAATCTTTGCCATCCCCGAGATGGGCCGCTTCTACCGCCATGTGCTGATCCAGAAGCGTTACCCGCACCACGGCGCCGTGGCCTTTGCCCACTGCGGCAGCACCCTGTTTGAAGTGTTCAAGTATCTGGGCGTTGCCGATATCGCGTACAACCAGCCCAAGAGCCTGCCCTACCCGACCGAGAATCCGTTTGCCTGAACCCTTGGCCGCGGGTAACCCGCTTTCGGCATTCCGTTTTGTCCGCTGTCGCCGCGCCGCCTGGGCGAGGCTTTCTATACAAAAAAGGAGCGTAAGAGCATGAAATTTTTTATCGATACCGCCAACGTTGAGGAAATCCGCAAGGCGAAC
>CAYWID010000009.1:0-113428 GCA_964458285.1 uncultured Subdoligranulum sp.
TCAGGGTATATAGAAACCAACGTCCAGCCCGGGTGCTTCTCGACCATATCCTCGTAATAGTTCTTTTGCAACTCATAGGAGGAGGTCTGACGAGGGTCATCCGTGGAAACACGGACATACACCGCAACACGCCGTGGCTCGTCATCATAGAAATCAGCCTGCTTTTTTCCGGGTATGACCTCCAGCATACCGGGGTCAATGCCTTTATATCGTTCGCGTATTTTTGCCTTTTGCTGGAGTTTGTTCAGCCTCGATTCATTTTCTATCATCAGCTTTTCTCCTCTGTAGGTTTTTCTGATAATAAGTATACTGAGCCGGATTACAAAAGAAAAATAACCACAGGTACACCCTCGCACCTGTGGTTATCGAAAACTAACATTTATTTTTGTGATAGTTGGATTTTGTCGAAAACGGTCAGCGCAGGTCGCTCAAGTATTCCTCGACATTGCGGTATTCGACACCATTATTCTCGGTGAATGCCGGTCCGCGATAGAGAACGATTCGCTTTGAGAGCTTCCCAAAGCGCTTTTCTGCTGCACTGCAGCGTTCTTCGTCCATGAGAACACGATACTGCTCCGGCACGGCTTCCTTGCTGTGCTTGATTTCAAAGGCATCAAAGGTGTTCGTTTCGGTGTTGTATATCACCATATCGAACTCTCCTCTGCCAAACATCAGCTTGAAAACGCGATGCTTTTTATCGGTGGCTTTGACCGTCTCCAGCAGGACGATTTCCTCCATCAGCCGACCGCGCACCTCTTCGAGAACACGCTCGGTTATTTGATTTTTTTCAAACTCCGGTATGGCGGCGAATACGGCATCCTTCATCAGTGAGTGAACAAGCGCCTGTGCCTGCGAATAGCGCATACCGGGCTGTGTGAAAAGGATATGCTCCACCGGCGCGGTATCAACGGTTGCTGTTTCAATCGGGCAGTCAATGATTAAATCGAGCGCCATTAGGTATTCTTTTATCTCCGCCACATGAGCCGGGGTGATGCCGATTGTCTGGTCTTCCTTGTTGCGGATGTCCAGCAACTCCATGAGCCGTTTCGTGACAGCCTCACGGTCAACACGGTCGAGTATGTCTGTACGGCTCGACGCATTCCTGCTATCACGCAGGATTTGCGCAGAGGAGCCGAGGTCGTGGGATTTGAAATCGTCCGTCAGTACCCGTACAAGGAACTCATGGTTCATGTTCTCAATGATACGATTGATGGCGCTGGTCAGCTCTCCGGCTTCGTACAGAGATTGCAGATGCCGGAAATGCCCTCCTGCCTCGCAGCAGGACAGAGAGTGTTGGATGTTCTTACAGATGGCAGTGTCGATATATCTGCGTGTGGACTCGTCATCGCGGAAGGAAGCGTCCTCGGCGTTGACGTCCTCATCATCGAAGCCAAGCTCTCCGGCACGGAGCGTACCGCCGTAGCGGATATACTCGTCGATACTGTTGATGCCAAGCAGTCGGCTATGCTCACGGAACGGGATATATGTCGTGTGTATTGTGATGGCACGGTCATACAGCTCTTGGTCTAAAGCAAACCAGAAACCGAGAGAATCAGTGCCGGATAAGACTATCTTCATGCCCTGTGCGGCATAGACATCAGAGAACAGCGCCGCCGAGTCGATGAAGTCTCGCATAAGAGTCACTTCATCCAGCAGTATATACTTGTAGCCCAATGCGGCCAATGCGGTAAGGTCTTGGTTGATATCTGCCATCGTGTCGGTGCCGCGAGCTTTAATGTAGGCGGTGTGGGCGGCCTGCGTAGCTGTCATCTCCAGCACCGCCTGCCGGAGCATCGTTGTTTTACCTGTGCGGCGCAGCCCATAAACGAGGCATACGCGGTCAGTCGCTTTGCTCTTCAGGTACTTCTGGAGTGTCGCAAAGCAATCACGCTTCTTCCAGCCCTTGATGCCATCGGTCATCGCCATAAGCCCGCTGCCGGTGATGACATTTGTTTTGAAGGCAGGGAGAGTAACCTGCGTTTGCTTCGGCGCTTTAGCTTTCAGCGATTTCAACTCTGCCTGCATTGCTTTCCGCTGCGCCACCTGTTCGGTCACAAGCGCAAGCTCTTCTTCCTTGACAAACTGTGACTTGGACTTACCGCCCTCCGTCCATTGGAGGTACGGCCATTTCTTGCCCTTAATGCTTTTATATACGACGCTGCCTCTGGGAAGTTCTGCGATTTGAGCCTCCAGTTCTGCGATGCGTATAGTTATTTCTGCTTTATCCATAAACGAGTCACCTCCGATGATAAAAGCATAACCCATTATAACCATTTTGTCAAGTTGGGTATAATGGGTTATACTGTCGAATCGTTTTATTCCACGGCTTTAGTCGCCGTCTCTTCTAAGCGATCTCGTTTTGCCGATGGCTGATTTCATCTCGCGAAGCATTTTTAGCAGTGCGTCTGCCTCTTCCGGGGTGCAGCCGTCCAGAATAGATTCGACCTCGGCAGCGTATATCGCGTTCACTTCCGGGATATCCGTGCGGAGCAGTTTATCTGCAGAGAGCTGTAAAACCTCGGTTATCCGCATTAGGATATCCACACCGAAGTTTGACTTGCCCGTTTCGATATCGCTCATATGGGAAAGGGAGATATTCAGCTTATCCGCAAAATCGACCTGACTCATATTCTGTGCTCTTCGTGCTTCCTGTATCCGCGCACCGAGCTTTTTTGCCCTGCCGTTCACGCCGTATCCCTCCTTCTTCATAGCTTATAGTTTATAATACCCTCTATCGGAGAAGTGATGAACAGCCGATAATAGGTCGCTTCCATTATCGTGTATATAATCTGCGAAAATATACGCGATAGGAGGTGATACCATGTCTTTGAACTACACGCACATCGGACTGAGAATCAGAGAAATCCGTACCTTGAAGCATATATCTCAAGCGGAGCTTGCTGAAGAAATCGATATGTCGGTTTCCTACATAAGCCATATTGAGACAGCGCTGAAGAAGGCCAGTCTGGAAACGCTGGTGCGGATATCCAATGCATTCGGCATCACGATTGACCAGCTATTATACGGCAATCAGACCGGCGATACCGCCGAGTATGCCACAGAGCTCACGGAGCTGATGTCCGACTGCAGCAGTTACGAAAAGCGCTTCATTTATGAAACTGTCAAATTCGTGAAGCACTGTCTTCGTGACAACCGATGGATGCTCGAAAGGGATTCTCGTGACCAATATTAACACGCCCTACGGCATTCGGCGATAACCCTGAGGTCTTACGGTAGACCTCCAGTCATAACAAAAGCAAGCCATCGTGTTTTTATAGCACGGTGGCTTGCTATATGAAATCATAGCTGTTATGAAAATGCCGATTCTATTGACTCAGCCTGACAAACAGGGGAAAATAATAGTAAACGAACAACGGAAGCGAGGAATGTAAATGATCTATTTTACAGGAGACATTCACGGCGATGTGCGCCGTATTATAGATGCCATTCATCGGTTTGATATAGGCCCCGATGATGTCATCGTCATATTGGGCGATGCCGGACTCAACTATTTCGGCAATAACAGAGGTGACAGACGAACAAAAAGTCGGCTCAATGCGGAGGGCGTCACAGTTTTCTGCATTCACGGTAATCATGAAATGCGTCCGGCAACGCTCAAAAGATATCATACTGCTTCATGGCGTGGTGGCACGGTATATGTTGAAGATGAATATCCGAACCTGCTCTTTGCGAAGGATGGAGAGATTTTCGACTTTGACGGTAAGAAGGCCTTCGTCATCGGCGGTGCGTACTCCGTGGATAAATATTACCGTCTGCAGCGCGGTGCCCCATGGTTTTCCGATGAACAGCCGTCCCCGGAGATAAAGCAGTCGGTGGAATCGGCGCTGGACGCTGTAAACCAGCAGATAGATATTGTCCTCTCGCACACCTGCCCAGGACGATATATCCCCACAGAAGCGTTCTTGACCGGACTTGACCAGAGCACGGTAGACCGCAGCACAGAGGATTGGCTGGGTACCATAGAAGAGAAACTATCATATGACCAGTGGTATTGTGGTCACTGGCATATCGACAAGCGCATCGACCGCATGCATTTTCTGTTCATCTCGATGGAATGTCTGCCCAGTGGCGAGAATGAAGATAACAGCTCAAAACTGTAAAACAGAATTCACGAGGAGGCGCTGTGATGTATGTCATCATCGAGTCCGTTACCACCACTTACGGGCAGGACAGAGATATTGAAGGGACGCTGTACGAAAAGATAACGGGGTTTAATGCTGTCATTCCTCGTGTCGATATTGGAGAGCGGATGTGGATTCTGTATCCCGGCAGGATGACCAGCCGAATCCATACCACAACCGTGAAAGAGCATACGCTGGATAAATCTACAATGGTGCATGTGGTACGGACAAAAAACAGCATTTATACTTTCAGGGAAACGGGAGAGCCACCTAAGTATCTGCGACTGACGGCGACGCTGTACATGGAAAGTCCACTCAGCAAGCACTTCTTTGACGGGGAGCCAAGTCCAAACGGATACCTGTATTCCTATGGGAAGTACCCTACAAAAATACTCCCATCTGTGCTGCCACCGTGGTATGTGCATGGGTACATGTATAAGCGGCAGGGCTATATGTCCGCAAAGGGCGTGAAGCATTTACTCTATGTGCCGAATTACACCTTCAATCATCTTTTTAAGGATGACAGTCTGTTCATTTCATACGATGAGGCGATAGAGCCGACCGTATCGACGGATTCCGGCTTTCGATGGTACTCAGGCTACAAGCATGTGCTCAGTGGCAGCCTTATAGTTGACTTTGTGGAAGCGGCCGCAGAGTATTCCGATTACGACATTACGGAGATAATGAAGGAAATAGAGAAAAAGAAAGCGTGGTACGAGGAGCACTATGGAAAATAAAACCTTTCCCCAAAGCGTCTATGAGAGCTTCGCGGATTTTGTAAAGGCAACGGAGAATCGCATATTCCGCTTTTGGGTATTCAAAAAATTCTATACGCCCTACGAGCTGGAGCGCAAGTTTTCAGATGAGTCCTTATATGAGGACACGATGGCAAAGCACGGCTTCATCCGCGAGGCGATAGTCCTGCCGGACAACGATATTCTCCTCGGCTTTGCAGAGCTCTTTGAGAGCGTAGATGACCTCAAGGAAGAATACAGGTCTTTATCTTATTACAAATTAAGCGAGATTCGGATGAGCTTCTATCCCATAGATGCCGATGAATTCGGCGAGGAGGTTTCTTATGAGTGAGCAGGTATATCCAAAAGAACGCAATCTGGACGGCGTATACTACCGCGTCAAACGTGACGGGAAATGGTGCAATCGCTGTTATACCGACCTGACCGAAGCGGAACAAAACGAATTCATGTCACGGCTGGACGAGGAAGGACTCAAACGCTTATGCTCTTTTCTTGCCAATACACTGCGAAATATGGCCGACCAGATGAACATCATCAGAGGCACGGAGGAATAAGTGATGAGTACAATTATACCCACTAATTTTGTCCCGCTGGACGAGCAGGTGCTGATGGTCGTATTTCACGACACGGCGCTTGATAAGTATGGCGTTAAACTGCTGAAAAACAGATACCAGATTTTTCATTTCATGCCCTATGGGAATGTTCCACGAGGCTTCATCGACTGGGATGCGGAAATAGGACAGTACAAACATAACTGCAGTGCTGACGCTGTGGATGTGTCTGTTGAAATAGATGACCAACTTCTGCACACAACAGAACTGTGGTGTGTCGAGCAACACATTACCGTGAACCAGTTGCTGCTGGCTTTCATTCGTTTCTGTGGTAACCAGAGCAACTGGGGTGTGGCATCCGACTGGCTTGAAGCCTGTATGCGGAAGTTCGGTGAGGTATTAGCATGATTTGGTATACGCTCGAGGAGCGGATCCCGACTCCGTTTGTTTCCGTACTCGTTTACATGCCGGAGGAAGCCCCGCTGCCTACAGTACATGAGGGCTATATGGCAGATACCGGCGCATGGTGGTCAAACGGGTTCGACCGTAAGCCAAAGGAGATATCCCATTGGGCGGAGATGCCGGAGTATATTGCGCCCGATGCCACACTGCCGTTAGTCGTTGAACGGAAGCACTTCTTTTCGGCGCTCCGTGCAGAGCGCAGGAAAGGCCATGCCGAAGGCTATATAGATGCCCAAAAGGAAATAGCCGAAATACTGGGAGGAGGGCACAATGCCGAAAGACGCACTTGATGTTGAACGCCTGCTCCATTTTACCAGAGATGAATTTGCCGCTGCTTTTGATAGTATCCTCGAAAAAGTGGAGAGAGGTTGTGACCCGATACTGATTCGTAGTGCCGGAACACCCGACCTGCTGCTTATGGGCTGGGCGAATTATTGGCAGCGCTTCGGATGCCTGCACGCACCGGGAGAAAGAGAGGCCATCGAAGAAGCCTGTAGGAATTATAAGAAGCCGGAATGATTTATTTTACAAGTGATTTGCACCTCGGACATGCCAACGCTATAAAGCTATGCAGGCGTCCGTTTTCATGTGTGGAGGAGATGGATGAAACTCTCATTGCCAACTGGAACGAGCGTGTAACAAATGGCGACACGGTCTATATTTTGGGCGATTTGCTGTTTCGGAATCAAACCCCGACTGAGAGCTATCTCGACCGCCTTAAGGGAAAGAAACATCTGATTACCGGGAACCACGACCGAAAGTGGATGAAGCAGGTGCCATTAGACAAGTTTTTTCTCAGCGTTAACCCCATGCTGCACTTTTCCGATGGGAAGCATAATATCACTGCCTGCCACTATCCCATGATGTCGTGGCCGTGCAGCGGTAAGGGCAGTTATATGGTTTTCGGTCATATACACGGCAACACCGATGCTGACTACTGGCCGCTGATAGAACGCTCCGAACTTATGCTCAATGCCGGGGTGGATGTAAATGACTTCCGTCCGGTTACATTTGGAGAAATGGAAGAAAATAATCTAAAACACAAGGCTCATTCCGCCGCCATGCGTATCATCGACAAGAATCGAGACTTGTTCGAATCCATCGCAAAGATGCAGAAGCAATTTCCGAAGCTGCTGGAGGACGATATTGATGGAGAATAACCTAACCGGCAACCGTCGTGTAGCGCTTTATGTTAGGACTGCCACGGAGCCGGCTTCGGGTGAAGTCCCTGCATATGCTGTTCAGGAGGCTCATCTGCGCGATGTGGCCGCCAGTAACTCTACATTCCAAATTGTCGGTGTCTATCGTGATATTGCCTGTTCTGGCACGGATACCCCCAAGCTGCCGGAACTTCAGAGACTTCTTTCTGATTGCAGAACCGGCAGAGTTGATGATATACTTACAAAAAACATTTCTCGAATCGGACGCAGCATCACCGATGTTATATCCGTTACACGGGAGCTTTCCAAACTGCACCCGTCTGTTGGGATAATCTTTGAAGCCGAACACTTGTATTCGCTGGGCAGCCAAAGCGAGTCTATGCCAATGGTACTGTCGCTACTTGCGGAGCAGGAGTCGCGGACGAAAATACGGCAGATAATACAAGAGACAGAAGTGACAGGCTGTGTTTTGTCCCTTTAGTCCGTTCTGTCCCTTATGTTTTACTCCGAAATCGCCCTCAAATCCTTTATAACATTGGGTGCATTGAGAGCGCAGAGGGCGCATTGTATCAATGATTGCTATTCGCTTCAAGCCGGAAAGAACCCCCGGCGCCCTGCTGTTGCAGGGCGCCGGGGGTTCTTTCTTCTTCTTCATACCGGCGCAGGACGGGGGCCGGCCCGCCCTCCGCCGGAGTCGGCGTGGCTTACATCAGCGCCTTGTACAGCGCAATGACGTCCTCCTTGGTGGGGTCCTTGGGGTTGCCGGGGCGGCAGGCGTCGTCCATGGCGCTCTGGGCCAGGAAATCGACGTCCTCCTCCTTTAAGATGCCCCTGAGGTTCTGGGGGATGCCCACATCCAGCGAGAGCTGGCGCACCGCGCCCACGGCGGCCTTGCGGTACTCCGCCTGGGTCATGCCGGCGGTGGAAACGCCCATCGCCTCGGCCAGCTGGCGGTATTTTTCGCCGGTGCTGCCGGCGTTGTATTCCAGCACGGAGGGCAGGATGATCGCGCAGGCAACGCCGTGCGGGGTGTCATACAGGGCGCTCAGGCCGTGCGCCATGCTGTGTACGATGCCCAGCCCAACGTTCGAGAAGCCCATGCCGGCCACATACTGCGCCAGCGCCATCCCCTCGCGGCCAGCCGGCTCGTTCCTGACGGCGGCGCGCAGGTTTTGGGAGATCAGGCGGATCGCCTCCAGATGGAACATGTCGGTCATCTCCCAGGCGCCCTTGGTGATCAGGCCCTCGATGGCGTGGGTCAGCGCGTCCATGCCGGTGGCGGCGGTCAGCCCCTTGGGCATGCTGCTCATCATGGCGGGATCCACCACGGCGATCTCCGGGATATCGTTGGTGTCCACGCAGACGAACTTCCGCTTCTTTTCCACATCCGTGATGACGTAGTTGATCGTCACCTCGGCTGCCGTCCCGGCGGTGGTGGGCACAGCGATTGTAAAGACCGCGTGCTTTTTGGTGGGGGCTACGCCCTCCAGGCTGCGCACGTCGGCAAATTCGGGGTTGTTGATGATGATGCCAACCGCCTTGGCCGTGTCCATGGAGGACCCGCCGCCGATCGCGATCATGCAGTCGGCGCCGGAAGCCCGGAAGGCCTCCACGCCGTGCCGGACGTTCTCAATGGTGGGGTTGGGCTTGATCTCGCTGTAGACCTCGTAGGCAAAATCGGCCGCGTCCAGCAGATCGGTCACTTTTTTGGTAACGTTGAATTTGACCAGATCCGGGTCGGAGCATACAAAGGCTTTTTTGTAGCCGCGCGCCGTCAGTTCCGGCACGATGTTCCCGATGGCGCCCTGGCCATGGTAGGAGACGGTGTTCAATACAATACGATTTGCCATAATGCAAAACCTCCCAAATTTCTTGACGGGGGCTGGGCCGCCGCGCACCGGGCCTCGGCGGCTTTGCCTGCCGGTAAAATCAGTATACCACAGGCTCCGTGCGGTTTTCGCAGGATTTTTCTTGGGATTATTCGCATTTTCCTTTGTAAAATTCTACTTTTCAGGCAGTTTTCGTCAAAATACCGCAAGATCAGTCGTAATCGTACTCAGGATGTTCCACCACGCGGTTGTCCAGCCAGCGGGCCAGCTGCTCCATCTTGCCGTTGCTCAAACGCCCGGTATCGGCCAGTGCCTCCACCAGACGGCGGATATCGCCTCCGTACAGGGTGGCAAGCTGGGCCGCCGTGACGGCCCCGCAGTAGGTCACCCGGCGCACCAGCGGCGTGTACAGGTTGCGGTTGCCCTGCTTTTCCGTCCGCACAAAGCCCTTGGCCTCCAGCCGCAGCAAAAAATTGAGCAGGGTGCTTTCGGCCCAGGCGCAGTCCTTGGGCAGCTTTTCGGCAATCTGGCGGCGAACGGCGGGTTTGCCGCAGTCCCACAGGGCTGCCATCACCTGTTCTTCGCTCCGGGATAGCGTGTGCATGGCCGGCTCCTCCCGTTTTATTTTTATATTTGTGGTTGTTTTTTCTATTTTATTTTACATTTGTGGCTGTATGTTTTTCAAGATGGCAATACCGCCAAGATTTTGCAGGTTTTTTGGGCAGTTTTTGCGTTCTTATTTTATGTTTGTAAAATATATTGTTCCTCTGCTGCGCACATTTGTGTCTTTTGGCCGTTTCCGCGCCTGTTTCGCGTTTTTTTTTCGGTATTCTGCCATGCGGTTTGCCGATTGCAGCCGTGCCGCGTTTTTTCTATAATAAGGACAACGGCCTGGTTCCCCGGGCGATGGTGTTTAGGATGAGGATCAACGATAACAGGAGGACGCAAACCATGGCGAGAGTTTATAATTTCAGCGCCGGCCCCTCGATGCTGCCGGAAAAGGTTTTGAAAACGGCCCAGGCCGATCTTTTGGATTACAAGGGCTCCGGCCAGAGCGTCATGGAGATGAGCCACCGCAGCAAGTGGTTTGAGGAGATCATCGCCGATACCGAGGCCACCATGCGCCGCGTGCTGGGCGTGCCGGACAATTACAAGATCGGCTTTTTCCAGGGCGGCGCCACCCAGCAGTTTGCCATGGTGCCCCTCAACTTTATGACGACCGGCCACGCGGATTACCTTGTGACCGGCAACTTCAGCAAAAAAGCCGCCGAGGAAGCCGCCAAGTTCGGCCGCGCCGACATCGTGGCGTCCAGCAAGGACAAAAATTTCACCTACATCCCCGACGTAAAGGCCATCGCTTACACGCCGGATGCCAGCTATGTGCATATCTGCCAGAACAACACGATCTTCGGCACCAGGTATGCCGAAGTGCCCCAGGTGGACGGCGTGCCGCTGGTGGCCGATATGAGTTCGATGATTTTCTCCGAGCCGACCGATGTGTCCAGATACGGCTGCATCTACTTTGGCGTCCAGAAGAACGTGGCGCCCGCCGGGATGGCCGTCGCCATCATCCGGGACGACCTGCTTGGCAAGAGCGCCGCGGGCATCACGCCGGACAAAATCCCCACCATGATGAACTATACCACCCTGCTGGCGCAGGACAGCATGTACAACACCCCGCCCTGCTGGTGCATCTACATGACCGGCCTGGTGATGGCGTATCTGGAAAAAGACATCGGCGGCCTGGCCGAGATGCAGAAGATCAACACCGCCAAGGCCAACGTGCTGTACAGCTATCTGGACAGCCAGGGCTTCTACAAAAATCCCGTGGAACACAAGTACCGCAGCATGATGAACGTGACCTTCACCAGCCCCAACGCCGATCTGGACAAGGCGTTCTGCGCGGCCGCCGCCAAGGCCGGGTTCCTCAACCTCAAGGGCCACCGCCTGGTGGGCGGCATGCGCGCCTCCATCTACAATGCCATGCCCGCCGAGGGCATCGACAGGTTGGTTGCCTTTATGGAGAATTTCCGCAAGGAAAACCAGTAAATCCGCCGAACATCCACAAACCTTCAGGGAGGACTACGCCCATGTATACAATTAAAACCCTCAACGCGATCTCGCCCGCCGGGCTGGCCAAGCTGCCCGTCAACCAGTTCGAGGTCGATACCGATACCGATACCCCCGCAGGCATTCTGGTGCGCAGCGCCGATATGCACGAGATGCCCCTGCCGGATTCCCTGCTGGCCATCGCCCGCGCGGGCGCAGGCACCAACAACATCCCCATTGACAAGTGCAGCGAGGCGGGCATCGTCGTGTTCAACACGCCGGGCGCCAACGCCAACGCCGTGGCCGAGCTGGTGGTGGGCGCACTGGTGGCGGGCAGCCGCAATCTGCCCGACGCCATCGCCTGGACGCAGGGCCTCAAGGGCAGCGCCACCATCGCCAAGGATGTGGAAAAGGGCAAAAAGCAGTTTGTCGGCCCCGAGCTTCGCGGCAAAACGCTGGGCGTCATCGGCCTGGGCGCCATCGGCGCGCGGGTCGCCAACGCCGCCGTGGCCCTGGGCATGGAGGTGGAAGGGTACGACCCCTACATCAGCATCGATGCCGCGTGGAGCCTTTCCCGCAGCGTCAAGCACTGCGTCAGCCTGAGCGATATGCTGCCCCGCTGCGATTACCTGACCATCCATGTGCCCTACCTGCCCTCCACCAAAAATACGATCAACGAGCAAACGCTGGAGCTTTGCAAGGACGGCGTGCGGGTGCTGAACTTTGCCCGCGGCGAGCTGGTGGACAACGCCGCCATGCTGGCCGCGCTGGAAAGCGGCAAAGCCGCGCAGTACCTCTGCGATTTCCCGGCCGAGGAGCTGCTGGGCGTCAAGGGCGTCTACTGCACCCCGCACCTGGGCGCCTCCACCCCTGAGAGCGAGACGAACTGCGCCGTGATGGCCGCCGCCGAACTGAGCGATTACCTGAAAAACGGCAACATCCTGCACAGCGTCAACCTGCCCGACGTACAGCAGCCCCGCGTGGGCGGCAAGCGGGTGTGCGTGATCCACAAAAACGAGCCGGGCGCCATCTCGGCCATCACCGGCGCGCTGACCGCCGAAGGCCTGAACATCGAGAACATGGTGAACAAGAGCAAAAAAGACATTGCCTACACCATGCTGGACGTGACGGGCGCCGTGGATGCCGGCCTGCGCGACAAGCTGGCCGCCATCGACGCCGCCATCCGCGTTCGCATCCTGTAATTTCTGTCAAGCCGCGGGCCCGAATCCCGCGGCTTTTTTGGCGCGGGGCCGGCGCAGGGCAAAGCCGGGATGCCGCCCCTGTTTTGGGGCGGCATCCCGGCTTTGGCGCGGCGGGTCAGCGGGTATAACGCTCGATTGCGCGGTCCAGGTCGGTCAGCGTTTTTTCGGCGCTGCGGGACAGCTTGTGGACCGTGCGGCGCACCTGGCGGTGGTCCTGCGTGGCCACATACACGGCGGCAGCGCCCGCCAGAACACCGGCGGCGGCGGTGGCCGCCGCCCCCATCAGGCTTTCGCTTCTCATGGCATCTTCCCCCTTTCCCGCATAGTTTGTCTGCTTTTTGCGCGTTTATGCGCGCATTTTTTGAATTTCACCGACCGTTCCCGCGTTCGGCGGCTCGTTTCGCCCGCATATTCCGGGGAATTTGCGATTTTCGCCCCGTTTTGCCTTTTTTTGTGCGGCAGGATATGGTAAAATTTTGGCTGACCGGCACAGAAGCCCGGTTTTATCCGCTGCCCCGGCCCGCCCGGGCCGAAAAACTACAGGAAAAGAGCGAACGATCCATGATGAACGCCCCCAAAACCGTTTTGTGCATCCACGACCTTCCCTGCTTTGGGCGGGCCAGCCTGTCTGTGATCGCCCCCGTGCTGGCGGCCATGGGCGTGCAGCCGGTGGCCCTGCCCACCGCCGTCCTTTCCACCCACACGGGCGGCCTGGGCGCCCCCGCCGTGCTGGCCGACCCGGCCTTCGGCCCCGCCGCGCTGGAGCATTACCGGCGCCTGGGCGTCACGTTCGACTGCATCTATGCAGGGTATCTGGCCGGCCCCGCGCAGGCTTTGCTGGTGGAGCAGGCCATGGAATACTGGCCCACGGCCCTCAAGGTCGTGGACCCTGTTCTGGGCGACCACGGCAAGCTGTACGCCGGCATCACGGCCGATCTGGTGGGCGCCATGTACACCCTGTGCTGCCGGGCCGACCTGATTCTTCCCAACCTGACCGAGGCCGCCCTTTTGCAGGAGGCCCCCTTTCCCACCGAGGAGACCGCCGCCGAGGCCGCGCTGCAGCTTGCCGACGATCTGACCCAGCTTGCCCCGCAGGTCATTGTGACCGGGGTGCCCGCCGGGCGGAATCTTTGCTGCGTGGGTGCCGACCGGGACGGCGGGCATTTTCAGGTCAAAACGCCCTACATCCCGCGGCCGTTCCACGGCACCGGCGATATCTTCGGCGCGGTGCTGGTGGGCCGCCTGATGCGGGGCAACGTGCCCGAGGCCGCCGCCGAGGCCGCCGCCCGCTTTGTGTCCGAGTGCATCCGCGCCACGCCTGAGGGCGCGGACGAGCGGCTGGGCGTCTGGCTGGAAACGGCCCTGCCCCTGCTGCTGGCCGGCAGGCAGGACGAGGCCTGACCGTTGGCTCGCCGTTCCTCCAAAAAGACGGGCGGCAATTCCCAAAAGCAAGGACGTCAACCGTTTTTCCACAAAAAGGATGTACCCTATGGCAGAAATAAATATTGTGATGGTGGAGCCGCGCATCCCCCAAAACGCGGGCAACGTGGCCCGTACCTGCGCGGTTACCGGGGCGCGGCTGCACCTGGTGGGGCCGATGGGCTTTGCCATCGACGACCGAAAATTGAAGCGCGCCGGGCTTGACTATTGGAGCCAGCTTGATATAACATATTACAGGGACCTTGCGGAGTTCTTTGCCCGCAACGGCGGTCCGTACTTTTACTTTACCTCCAAGGGCCGGCGCCGCCACACCGAGCCCGCCTACCCGGACGGCGCCTACCTGCTGTTTGGCCGGGAGGACGCGGGCCTGCCCGAGGAGCTGCTGGCGCAAAACCCGGATCGCTGCGTGCGCATTCCGATGCGCAGAGGGGAACGTTGCCTGAATCTTTCCAACTCGATCGCCGTGGGCGTGTACGAGGTGCTTCGCCAATGGAGCTTTGACGGGATGGAAACGCAGGGGCAGCTGACAAAATATGACTGGAAGTGAACAGAGAACGATGAGCAAGGTTGGCTTTTTGACCGATTCCGCCTGTGATATTCCCGCGGAACTGGCCCGCAAATACCATATCGAGATCATTGGCTTTCCCATCAATGTGGACGGGAAAGAGTACATTGAGCGCCGCGATATGACCAACGACGAATTTTACGCCATGATGCGCCATTCGCAGGGCGTGCCCACCACGGCGGCCATCACGCCGCTGCAGTTTGCCGAAATCTACGCCCGCTATGCGGCCGAGGGCTATACCGACCTTGTCCACGTCACCCTGAACGGCGCCGGGTCCAGCACCTACAACAACGCCCTGGCCGCCGCCGGTATGCTGGCCGAGGAGCACCCCGATCTCACTCTGAAGATCCGCGTGGTGGACAGCCACAATTATTCGATGCCGTTCGGCTGGTATCTGTGCCAGTGCGCCAGCCGGGTGCAGAACGGCGGCAGCGTGGCCGACGCGGTGCTGGAGATGGAGCGCGCCTTTGCGCGGGTGGAAATCTGCCTGGCGGCCTACAGCCTGAAACAAATGAAAAAATCCGGGCGCGTATCGGCGGCCGCCGCCTTTGCGGGCGAGCTGCTGGGCCTGCGCCCCATCATCAGTCTGAACGACGGCGTATCCCATGTGGAGGCCAAGGTGCGCGGCGATGCCGCCGTACCCCCGGCCATGCTCAAGTGGATCAAAAGCCGGGTGCCGGACCTGCGGGACACCCCCTACATGGTGGCCTACACCTCCAGCACCGAAAAACGGGACGAGCTGTTAAAGCTCTGCAAAAAGGAATTTGGGCACCTGCCGCTCTGCGTCTTTCAGCTGGGCGGCGTGGTGAGCGTGAACACCGGGCCGGATGCCGTCGCCCTTGTCTACGAGGGACGGCCCCGCCGCCTGGGCGACTACCTGCCTCCCCTGCCCTGATTGCCCCCTTGGGTTCGTTTGGACTGCCGCACCCGGCTTGCCGGGCGCGGCAGTCTTTTTGTGTGCCGCGCCCTCCCTGCGGCGCGGCGTTAAGAAAATTGAGGAAATACAAAATGGAAAACGTTGTAAAATTATCCCCGCGGGAATGTATTTTGGGCAGCCGCGGCTTCTACCGGCGGGTAACCGTGGTGGTTTTGCCCATCATCGTGCAAAACACGCTGTCCAACGTCGTCAGCCTGCTGGACAACGTGATGGTCGGGCAGGTGGGCACCCTGCCCATGTCGGCGGTCGCCATCGTCAACCAGCTGCTGTTCGTGTTTTATCTCTGCATTTGGGGCGGGCTGGCCGGGGCCGGCATCTTCGGCGCCCAGTTTTTCGGCAGCGGCGACATGGAGGGCGTGCGGGACACTTTTCGCATCAAGCTGGTGCTGTCCCTGCTGCTGGCGCTGGGCGCGGCAGGGCTGTTTGCCGCCGCCGGGGGCGCCATGGTGGGCGCCTACATCTCGGCGGACACCGCCCCCGCCGATGCCGCCGCCACCCTGCGCTACGGCGCAAACTATCTGTGGGTGATGCTGGCGGGCCTGGTTCCCTTTGCCGTGACCCAGGCGTATGCCGGCACCCTGCGGGAATCCGGCCAGACCACCCTGCCCATGAAGGCCAGCATGATCGCCATGGTGGTCAACTTTGTGTTCAACAGCCTGCTGATCTTCGGCCTGTTCGGCTTTCCGCGGCTGGGCGTGGTGGGCGCCGCCATCGCCACGGTGCTTTCCCGCTTTGTGGAATGCGCCATCGTTGTGACGGGCGCCCACCGCAGCAGCGACCGCTACCCCTTTATGCGGGGCGTTTACCGGCATTTTTCAATCCCGCGCGCGCTGCTTGTCCGGGTCATGGCCAAGAGCGCGCCGCTGCTGGTCAACGAATTTTTGTGGAGCTTCAGCCAGGCCACCCTGCTGCAGTGCTACTCGGTCCGGGGCATCCAGGTGGTGGCGGCCATCAACATTTCCAACACGATCGCCCAGATCTTCAACGAGGTTTTTCTCTCGCTGGGCAACGCCACGGCCATCCTGGTCGGGCAGGAGCTTGGCGCCGACCGCCCCCTCGACGCCCGCCGCACGGCCTGGCGGATGATGAGCCTCAGCACCTTCAGCTGCGTGGTGATGGGGGTGTTGCTGGCCCTCTGCTCCCCCTTCATCCCCCATATCTACAACACCGAGCCGGATATCCGGCTGCTGGCCTGCCACCTGATCCGGGTGGTGGCCTGCTGCATGCCGCTGTTCGGTTTTGCCAACGCTTCCTATTTCACCCTGCGCTCGGGCGGCAAGGTGTTCATCACTTTTCTGTTTGACAGCTGCTTCACCTGGGCGGTCAGCGTACCGGCGGCCTTTTTGCTCACCCATTTCACAGCCCTGCCCATCGTGCCCATCTACTTTACGGTCAGTGCGCTGGACGTCATCAAGTGCGCGCTGGGCTTTGCGCTGGTGCGCCGCGGGCTGTGGGTGCGCAACATCGTCAAGCCCGCCGCGCCGTGACCCGGCCTTTCCCTTTCGGCATCCGCCCCGCCTTTTTTGGTTTTTCTGCCGATTTTTATTGCACCAGGCTGTGCAATTTGGTATAATGACAAACTGTTGAGCAACTTAGGATTTTAGGCTCCGCCCCGCCGGGGGTTTATCCGGCGGGACGCAAACCCAGGCAAGGCTGGCGGTCTTGCCCGCGGTCAAAATCTATCCGCCGGAGTGTGCCCTTATGAAAACGAATCGTCTTGTTCGCTGCGCGATGATCTCCGCCGTGTATGTGGTGCTGTGTCTTGCGCTTCAACCCATCAGCTACGGTGCGGTGCAGGTCCGCGTGGCCGAAGTATTGACCCTGCTGCCCATCTTTGGCCCCGAGTACATCGTGGCCGTAACGCTGGGCTGCCTGCTGGCCAATCTGTTCGGTTCCACCGTCATCGACGTGGTGTTCGGCACGCTGGCCAGCTTTCTGGCCTGCCTGGCCACCTACGCTCTGCGCAAATACCGCATCCGCGGGCTTGCCATCCCGGCAGCCGTCCCGCCGGTTTTGTTCAACGCGGTGATCGTCGGGCTGGAGATCACCCTGTTTTTCTCCGATGCCCCCGCCACCGTCCCGGCCGCGCTGCTCAACATGGGCACCGTGGGCCTGGGCGAGATCATCAGCTGCATGATTTTGGGCGTTGCCCTGGTGCGCGTGATCGAAAAGACCCCCGCCATCCACCGCCTGCTTGTGGAAACCTAACCCCCGCCGGCCGCCCGCCGGGCAAAGGAGACAGAATGACCCGCTTTGTGCTTTGGGACTGGAACGGAACCCTGCTGGATGATGTGAACCTCTGCGTGGACGCGCTCAACCGTCTTTTGCAGCAGCACGGTTATCCGCAGCGGTACGATATCCCCCGTTACCGGGAGATTTTCGGTTTTCCGATCCGGGACTATTATGTACGGGCGGGTTTTGATTTTTCCCGCGATCCGTTCGACGCGCTGGCTGCCGGCTATATGGCCATGTACATCCCCGAGAGCGCGGCCTGCCCCCTGATGCCGGGCGCCCTGCAGGCGCTTGCGCTGCTGCGCGGGGCGGGGGTGCGGCAAACGATTCTTTCCGCCTCCCCGCTGCCCACGCTGGAGCGCCAGGTGGCCGAGCGGCAGATCCGCCCCTACTTTGAGGAACTTCTGGGCCTGTCCGACATCTACGCGGCCAGCAAGATCGCGCTGGGGCAGGATTTTTTGCGCCGTTCCGGTCTTTCCCCCGCCGATACCGTGATGATCGGGGATTCGGTGCATGATTTTGAGGTCAGCCGGGCGCTGGGGACAGGCTGCGTGCTGTACGCGGGCGGCCACCAGAGCGCCGCTCTGCTTGCGGGGACCGGCGCGCCGGTCTGCGCTACGCTGGCGCAGGCCTGCCGGGCCGCGCTGGGGCGGTAGCCTGCCCGCCGCCCTGTTTTTTGGAAAGGAGCTTTTGCCATGCCCGCAAACCATCGCGTGCTGGGCGCGTTTCTCACCATGTTCGGCGGCGCCTGCTGGGGGGTGTCCGGCTGCGTGGGGCAATACCTGTTTTCCACCCAGGGAATGCAGGCCACCTGGCTGGTGCCCATCCGCCTGGGGCTGGCGGGGCTGCTGCTCTGCGGCTACTACCTGCTCCGCAATCCCCGCCAGCTGTTCGCGCCCTGGAAAACACGGCGCAACGCCCTCGATCTGGTCATCTACGGCGTGGCGGGCGTGAGCTGCTGCCAGTTTTTGTATTTTTTGACCATCCAGCTTTCCTCCGCCGGGGTAGGCACGATCCTGCAGGATCTTTCCCCCGTGATGATCCTGGCCGTTGGCTGTTTGCAGGGGCACCGCCGCCCCCGCCTGTACGAGATCGCCTCCATCGCGCTGGCGCTGGGCGGCGTTTTTCTGCTGACAACCCACGGCAGCCTGACCGAGCTGGCCATCTCCCCCGCCGCGCTGGCCACCGGCGTGTTAAGCGCCGTCTGCGTGGTGATCTACTCGGTCTGGCCCAAAAACCTGCAGCGGCAGTACCCCACCCCCATGCTGCAGGGCTGGGCCTTTTTGATGGGCGGCGTGCTGTTTCACCTTGTGTTCCGGCCCTGGCGCTACCACTATGTGCCCACGGCGGCCGGGTATCTTGGCATTGCGGCCGTCGTGCTGATCGGCAACGTGCTGGCGTTCAGCTGCTACATGTCGGGCGTCAAACTGATCGGCCCCGAAAAAAGCAGCCTGTACAGCTTTGCCGAACCCGCCACCGCCGCGCTGATCGCCACCTTTCTGCTGGGCTCTCCCTTCACCGTGTGGGACGCGCTGGGCTTCGGCTGCATCTTTGCCATGCTGGTGCTGCTCTCCATGGGCGCCCGGCGGGAGCAGGCCGCCCCGTCCGCGTCGGTTTCCGCCCCCGAATAAAGAGCCGTTTGCAAAATACCGCGTTGGAATACACCCGCACAGGTTTGACAGCATACCCTGTGCGGGTGTATTATAGTTTAGTGTGTAACTGCCCGTATTTCCGGCAGGGATTCCTTTCATTCGCCGCCGTTGGCGCGGCAGAAATAACAGGTGTTGTATATGTCTTTCATGGAAAAGCTGTTCGGTTCATTTTCCGACAAAGAATTAAAGCGCATCCGCCCGCTGGCCGACAAGGTCCTGGCGCTGGAACCCGAGATGCAAAAGCTGACCGACGAGGAGCTGCAGGCCAAGACCCCCGCGTTCCGCGAGCGGCTGAAAAACGGCGAAACGCTGGACGACCTTCTGCCCGAGGCGTTCGCCGTCTGCCGCGAGGCCGACTGGCGCGTGCTGGGCCTTAAGCCCTACCCTGTGCAGGTCATCGGCGGCATTGTGCTGCACCGCGCCTGCATTGCCGAGATGCAGACCGGCGAGGGCAAAACGCTGGTGGCCACCATGCCCGTCTACCTCAACGCCCTGACCGGCGAGGGCGTCCATGTCGTCACCGTCAACGACTACCTGGCCAAGCGCGACAGCGAGTGGATGGGCAAGGTCTACCGCTTTCTGGGCCTCAAGGTCGGCCTGGTCGTCCACGACGTTCCCCCCGCGGAGCGCAAGAAGTCCTATGCGGCCGATGTGACCTACGGCACCAACAATGAATTCGGTTTTGATTACCTGCGCGACAACATGGTCGTCTACAAAGACAACATGGTGCAGCGCGGCCACGCCTACGCCATCGTCGATGAGGTGGACTCCATCCTTGTCGACGAGGCCCGCACCCCGCTGATCATCTCGGGCAAGGGCGAGGATTCCAGCATCATGTACAAGCGCGCCGATGAGTTTGCCAAAAGCCTCAAAAAAAGCGTGATCGTGGAACTGGAAGACAAGATGGAAACGGAGGAGCAGGTGGACGGCGATTACGTCGTTGATGAAAAGCACAAAACCTGCTCCCTGACCGAGAGCGGCGTCAAAAAGGCCGAGGCCTGGTTCAAGGTGGACAACCTGGCCGACGCCGAAAACATGACCCTGCGCCATTACATTGACCAGGCCATCAAGGCGCGCGGCGTCATGCACCGCGACACCGACTACATCGTCAAGGACGGCGAGGTCATCATCGTTGATGAGTTCACGGGCCGCCTGATGTACGGCCGCCGTTACAACGAGGGACTGCACCAGGCCATTGAGGCAAAGGAGAACGTGACCGTGGCCGCCGAGAGCAAAACGCTGGCCACCATCACCTTCCAGAACTATTTCCGTATGTACAAAAAGCTCTCCGGCATGACCGGCACCGCCTCCACCGAGGCCGACGAATTCAGCGAGATTTACGGCTTGCAGATCGTCAGCGTGCCCACCAACAAGACCCGCGCCCGCAAGGATCTGCCGGACAGCGTGTACAAGACCGTGAACGGCAAATACAAGGCCGTCTGCGACCAGGTGGCTGAATGCCACGCCAAGGGCCAGCCGGTGCTGGTGGGCACCGTCAGCGTGGAAAAGAGCGAGGCGCTCTCCCGCCTGCTCAAGACCCGCGGCATCCCCCACAACGTACTGAACGCCAAGCAGCACGAGCGCGAGGCCGAGATCGTTGCCCAGGCCGGCAAGCAGGGCGCCGTGACCATTGCCACCAACATGGCGGGCCGCGGCACCGACATCATGCTGGGCGGCAACGTGACCTACATGGCCAAGGCCACTTTGAAAAAGGAGCTTTCCGCCAAGCTGGCCGAGCGCATTGCCGCCGAGAAGGAGGCCGCCAAGGCCGCCCGCGCCGCCGCCAAGGCCGCCGGACAGGAGCTGCCCCCCAAACCCGGCGAGACGGACGCCGAAACGCGCCTGGACTTTTTGCTCATTGAGGCCGACGGCCACGCCGAGACCGACGACGAGGACGTGCTGAACGCGCGCCGCCGTTTTGCCGAGCTGGAGGCTGCGTACGAGCCCGAAGTCAAAAAGGAAGCCGAGGCCGTGCGCGAGGCGGGCGGCCTATTCATCATCGGCACCGAGCGGCACGAGTCCCGCCGCATCGACAACCAGCTGCGCGGCCGCTCCGGCCGTCAGGGGGACCCCGGCATGTCCCGGTTCTTCCTGAGCCTGGAGGACGATCTGATGCGCATTTTCGGCGGCGAGCGCGTCCAGACCCTGATGGACAACATGGGCTTGGACGAGGATACCCCCATCGAGAACAGGCTGATCACCTCCACGATCGAGAGCGCCCAGAAAAAGCTGGAAGCCAGCAACTTTGCCATCCGCAAGCAGGTGCTGCAATACGACGACGTCATGAACCAGCAGCGCGAGATCATTTACAAGGAGCGCCGGATGGTGCTGGACGGCGAGGATATCTCGGGCAAGCTGCACGAGATGATGAAGGAAAGCATCGACGAATCCTGCAACGCCTTCCTCTCGGGCGATATCGCGGACGACTGGGATTTCGGCGCTCTGCGCCGCCACTATATGAACTGGCTTTGCCTGCCCACCGATTTCACCTACACGACCGAGCAGCTCAACGACGTAAAAAAGACCGAAGTGGCCGCCACGCTGTACGACCGCGGCATGAACATTCTGACCGCCAAGGAAAAGAAGTACGGCAGCTCCATGATGCGTGAGCTGGAGCGGGTCTGCCTGCTGAAAAACGTCGATGCCAAATGGATGGATCATATCGACAATATGGATCAGCTCAAGCAGGGCATGGGTCTGCGCGGCTACGGCCAGAAGGACCCCGTGGTCGAGTACCGCATCGAGGGCTTTGCCATGTTCGATGAGATGGTCGCCTCCATCCGCGAGGATTCCGTCCATATGCTGCTGACCATCGAGATCCGCCGCCCCGATCTGCAGCCCCAGCGCGAGCAGGTCGCCCGGCCCACCGGCGAGGGCGCGCCCGTCCACGAGGGTGCCAAGGGCAGCGCCCCCATCCGCGTGACCAAGATCGGCCGCAACGATCCCTGCCCCTGCGGCAGCGGGCTGAAGTGGAAAAAATGCACCTGCAAGGAGTATCACCCCGATCTGGCCTGATTTTTGCCTTTTGTTCAGCGGCTCCCTCCCCGCGAGGGGGCCGCTTTGGTTTTGCACCGCCTGAAGCAATTTCCGGAACGAACGCGGCCGTTCGGCCGCGGCGGCACGCCTTCTGCCGCGCTGTCGCCCCTGGCATGCATCGGCCTGCCTGCATCCGCCGCCTTTGCCGCGTTCTTTCCGTATCCTGCTCTAAAATTGTAAACCGGGAGGTTTTATATGAAAGCACACATCGCAACCGAACCCCGCACCCTGCTGCTCTGGCGTTTTGCCGCCGACGCCCCCGGCGCCGCCGCGCTCGAAACGCTGGCCGCCGCGTATCAGCTTACCCTTCGCCGCCTGACCGAAAGCGACCTGAACACCGCCGTGGGCGCGCTCTGCGGGCTGGCGGGCGTGACGGCCCTGCCGGACGGAGCCCCCGCGCCCGCCGCCCTCGCCCGACCCGCCATGATCCTGTCCGGGCTGGGCCAGCGCCAGGGCGAGCTGAACGCCTTTTTGACCGCGCTCAAGGATACCGGGGCCGATATTCCCCTCAAGGCCATGATGACCGCCACCAGCAAAGGCTGGACGCTGGCCCGCCTGCTGGGCGAGCTTTCCGCCGAGCATGAGGCGCTGAACGCCCCCGCGCCGGAGGTGAGCGAATCTTGAAAAAGCTGCGCGCCAGGGGGGTTCCCTGGCTGATTGCCGCCGCGGGCGCCGCCTTGCTGCTGGCGGCGGTGCTGTTCGTCCGGAGCAGGGCAGCCGCCAGCACCCCCTACACGGCCACCTTTTGGGATGTGTTCGACACCGTCGTCACCGTGACAGGTTACGCTGAAAGCGAAACAGAATGGAACGCCCAGATGGACGCCCTCCACGCCGATTTCCAGAAGTACAACCGCCTGTTCGACATTTACAACGCCTACGACGGCGTAAACAACCTGTACACGGTCAACGCCGGCGCGGGCAAGGCCCCGGTGGCCGTGGACAGCGCCGTGATGACGCTGCTCTCCCTGGGCAAGGAGATGTACACGGTGACCAACGGCAAATGCAACATTGCGGGCGGCGCGGTTCTCTCCCTCTGGCACGATGCCCGCACCGCCGGCATTGCCAGCCCCGAGACGGCCGCCCTGCCCGACGAGGCGGCGCTGAAGGCCGCCGCCGCCCATTGCGGCATCGACGATCTGGTGCTGGATACAAACGCCGGAACCGTCTATCTGGCCGATCCTGCCATGTCCGTCGATGTCGGCAGCATCGCCAAGGGCTGGTCCACCGAGGCCGTGGCCCAGGCCGCCCAGGCCCGCGGGCTGACCTCCGCCCTGATCAACGCAGGGGGCAACCTGCGCGCCATCGGCGCCAAGCCGGACGGCTCGGCCTGGATCGCCGGGGTGGAAAACCCCTGGCCCGACGAGAACGGCACCTACAATCTTTCCCAGGCCGTGGTGCGGGTCTACCTGCAGGACGGCGAATCGCTGGTGGTCAGCGGCGACTACGAGCGGTACTACACGGTGGACGGCGTTCCATACTGCCACCTGATCGATCCCGCCACCCTCTACCCGGCCCGCTATGTCAACAGCGTGGCGGTGCTTTGCAAGGACAGCGGCCGGGCCGACGCCCTGTCCACCGGGCTGTTCTGCACCCCCGTCGCCGACGGGCAGGCGCTGGTCGGCACCCTGGACGGCGTGGAGGCCATGTGGCTGCAAACCGACCGGATCACCGCCGAGAGCGCGGGTTTTGCCGGCCATCTGGTGCCGGAAAACTGAAAATTTCCGGCGGCGCGGTTCAAAAGGGGCTTGACATCCGGCTCCGGCTGTGCTTAAATGTCTTTAGACCAATGAAGCGAAAGTAAAACTGCAGGCGCACGCACAGAGAGCCCCGGCTGCTGAGAAGGGGACGTAAGCGGTGCAGACAAATGGTTCGCCGAGGGCAACGGGCAAAGACCCCGCGGGGTCAAGTATCCGCTGACGGAAGCCTCCGTTATCAGGCAGAGGAATGTTGGTTCCTCGCAAAGGGGTCGTGTCCCAGGGGCACGGCAAGCAAGGTGGCACCGCAGGTTCATTTTACCTGTCCTTGTACAAAGCAATTTGTACGGGGGCAGTTTTTTTATTGCCTTTTGGCGCCGCACGGAGGGATGTACCATGAAACACACATCGCTGGGCAGACGATGGCGACCCGGCCAAGCGCTTTGCCAACGCCCGCAGACGGCCTGACGCCGCCGGGTTTGCCATACAAAATCAACACTTTGCAACAAAGAGAGGGAACTATCATGAAAAAGCTGATTACCGCTGCCGCCGCCGTCACCATGGCCGCCTGCCTGGCCGCCTGCGGCACCACCGCCGCCGTGTCCGAGGCTTCCTCGACCGCCGCTTCCGGCGATTCCGCCTCCTCCGCCGCCGATTCCGCCTCCTCCGCCGCCACGGCGGACAACGCGGGCAAGAGCTACCGCATCGCCATCGTTCAGCAGTTGGACCACGCCTCCCTGGACGAGATCCGCAAGGCCATCGAGGCCGAGCTGGACGCCAAGGCCGCCGCCCAGGGGATCACCGTGGAATACACCGAGTTTAACGGCCAGAACGATACCTCCACCCTGAACCAGATCGGCACCCAGGTGGTCAACGACAAGTACGACGCCATCATCCCCATCGCCACGCTGGCCGCCCAGTGCATGGTCAATGCCGCCACCGACAGCCAGACCCCCGTCATCTACGCGGCCATCTCCGACCCCGCGGCCGCCGGCCTGACCGATCTGCCCAATGTGACCGGCACCTCCGATGCGCTGAACACCGGCTTTATCCTGGATATGATGCTGGCCGCCAACCCCAACGTCAAAACCGTAGGTCTGCTCTACTCCAACTCGGAAGCCAACTCCACCACCCCGATCGCAGACGCAAAAAAGTACCTGGACGGCAAAGGGATCGCCTATGTGGAAAAAACCGGCAACACTGCCGACGAAATTCTGGCCGCCGTCTCCTCGATGACCGACAAGGTGGACGCCGTCTTTACCCCGACCGACAACGTTGTCATGGCCAGCGCCGCCGCCGTGTCTGAGGCGCTAACCGCCGCCAAGATCCCCTTCTACACCGGCGCGGACAGCTTTGTGGAGGCAGGCGCCTTTGCCACCTGCGGCGTAAATTACACCGATCTCGGCACCACCACCGCCGATATGGCGCTGGATGTGCTTGCAACCGGCAGCTTCCCGGCGTATCATGTAATGGACGGGGGCATCATCACCGTCAATTCCGATACCGCCGCGGCGCTTGGGCTGGATATCTCGGTGTTCAACTCAATGGCTGGCACCGTCAAAACGGTCAAAACCAGCGCGCAGTAACCATCGCTGAAAACGGCAGGGGCGGTATCCGGCATACCGCCCCTGCTTTTATGGGTAAGGAGTACCGCTATGTTTACCGTTGCCATTGTGCAGAACGCGCTGGAACTGGGCTTTATCTACGCTCTGGTGGCGATGGCTCTGTTTTTGAGCTTTCGCATCCTCAACATTGCCGATATGACCACCGACGGCGCTTTCACCCTGGGCTGCGCCGTCTCGGCCACCGTGGCCGTGGCCGGGCATCCGTTTCTGGCGCTGCCCGCCGCCATGATCGCGGGGGCCGGAGCCGGGTACATCACCGCCTTGCTGCAAACGCGGCTGGGCGTGCCCTCCATCCTGGCCGGCATCGTCACCAACACCGGGCTGTACACGATCAATCTGGCCATCATGGGGTTCTCCTCCAACGTGCCGATGCTCAAAACCAACACGGTCTTTACCGCGGCGCAGGCCGCGCTGGGGCAGGCCTCCCCCTACAAGCTGATCGTTTCGGCCGTCGTCACGGTGACGGCCTGCGCTTTGCTGATCGCCTTTTTGGGCACCCGGCTGGGCCTTTCGATCCGCGCTACCGGCGATAACCCCGATATGGTCCGCGCAAGCTCGATCAACACGGCCTTCACAGTCACGGTGGGGCTGTGCATCGCCAACGCCATGACGGCCCTCTCGGGCGCGGTGCTGGCCCAGTACCAGAAATCCGCCGATATCAACCTGGGCACCGGCATGGTGGTCATCGGGCTGGCCTCCCTGATTATCGGCGAGACGCTGTTCGGCCGGGGCGGGATGTGGGTCAAGGCGCTGGCCGCCGTGGCCGGCAGCGTGATCTACCGCTTTATCATCGCGCTGGCCCTGCGCGCCAACGTCCCCTCGGAATGCCTCAAGCTGATCTCTGCAATCATCGTGGCCCTGGCCATCGCCATGCCCGCCCTTAAAAAAGGGATGGCTTTCCAGCACAGCAAACGCAGCGCCGCCCGGCGCAAGGGAGGGAACGGCCATGCTTGATCTGCAATCCATCAGCAAAACCTTCAACCCCGGCACCGTCAACGAGAAAAAGGCGCTGACCAACGTTTCGCTCCATCTCGACCGCGGCGATTTTGCCACCATTGTGGGCAGCAACGGCGCCGGAAAATCGACGCTGTTCAACGCCATCGCGGGTTCGTTCATCGCGGACGAGGGCGCCATCCTGCTGGACGGGCAGGACATTACCTTTGACCCCGATTACCGCCGCTCCAAAACCGTGGGCCGGATGTTTCAGGATCCGCTGAAGGGCACAGCCCCCAACATGAGCATTGAGGAAAATCTGGCGCTGGCCTATCTGCGCGCGTCCGGGCACACCTCGCCCTTCTCCCGCATTTCCAAGGCCGACCGCGCCCTGTTTGCGGAGCGCCTGGCCCAGCTGGGGCTGGGGCTCGAAAACCGGATGAAGCAGCCGGTGGGGCTGCTGTCCGGCGGGCAGCGGCAGGCCCTTACCCTGCTGATGGCCACGCTGGTGACGCCCAAGCTGCTGCTGCTGGACGAACACACCGCCGCGCTTGACCCTGCCACCGCCGAGAAGGTGCTGGAACTGACCAAGAGCATCGTGGCCGAAAACAAGATCACCTGCCTGATGATCACCCACAACATGCACGCGGCGCTGGAACTGGGCAACCGCACCCTGATGATGGACAGCGGCCGCATCGTGCTGGACATTGCCGGGGGCGAGCGGGGCCGGATGACCGTGGACGACCTGCTGGAACGCTTTGCGCGGGGGGCCGGGCATCTTTTGGACAACGACCGCATCCTGCTGAGCAAGGAGCAGGGCGCCGCCGATTGAGCGGGCGCCCCGCCTGCCGCGCGGCGCCTTGCCGCACCGGCATTCCACAAAAACAAGACGCGGCAAGAAGGGAGGCAATCCATGGGCGGCGGAAAACTGACACGGCCCGATCTTTCCCCCCTTCAGCCGGATCCGCGCCATCCGATGACCGAGTTTTACACCCTGCTGCTGGACGCGCTGCGCGGCGCCGACCGTTTTGCCCTGCCGGGCTGCTATGTACGGTTTGCGCCCCGCCCCGGCGAGCCGATCTACCTGGACACCGTGCGGGAATACTGCACCTTCTCTGCCGCGCCCGGCCCCCTTTTTCAAACGATTTTGCCGCCCGGCCATCTTCTTTTGCGCAATTGCGTGCTGCACGTTGCCGCGGACGGCGCCCCCTGCGCCCTGCTGCTGACCGAGGAGGGTTCCCGCAAAACCACGGCCCTGCAGCTGTTGCCGCTTTACCGGGATCCCGGCGCGCCGCCGCCTGCCCCGCCCGACTGCGCCGCCGCCCTCTGCCTGCAAATGACGGACGAGGATCTGGCGCTGGCCGACCGTGCGCCCGCTGCGCTGGGACGGCGGTGGGTATCGGCGGCCGCACGCAAAAGCTGGCTGTACCACCCGGCCATCGACCGCTGGCTTTTGCGCGCCGCCGCGCGCAAACACTGAATTTTTTCATCAAACAAGGCCCCCCGCCGCACGGCGGGGGGGCCTTGTTCCGTATGCAACGCAGCTTTCGCGCATAAAGCAGATACGCGGCGGGACGGCCGCGCTCTTTCTGCGGATCGCTCTAGGGCAGCTTAGGCGGGTCGGGCATCGCGTCGGTCGGCTCGCCCGCGTGGTGATGGTTGGTGTGGACGTTGATGTACTGCGCCTTGAGCTTGGAATACAGGATCGTCTGGCTGGAATACAGCCCGTTGTAGCCCGACAGCATATAACTCAGCCCGCAGACCGCCGCAAAATACAGGATGCCGTCCGAGCCGAACAGCTCCACCGAGAGGATCAGCGAGGCGACCGGGCAGTTGACCGCGCCGCAAAAAACGCCGATCAGCCCCAGCGCAGCGCCAAAACCCGCCGGGATGCCCAGCAGCGACCCGGCCACGCAGCCGAAGGTGGCCCCCACAAAAAAGGAAGGCACCACCTCGCCGCCCTTGTACCCGCTGCCCAGCGTGAGGGCCGTGAACAGCAGCTTGAGCGCAAACGCCCAGGGGCGGGCGTCTCCCTGCTCCACGGCGCTTGTAAGAACGGTCATCCCCGCGCCGTTGTAATCCTGCGTACCGCAGAGAAGCGAAAGCAGCGCCACCGCCGCGCCGCCCGCCGCCACCCGCAGCCAGGGGTTGGGCAGCGCCCGGCGCAGGCCTTTCTCGGCCAGATGCAGAACGTTGCAAAACAAAATGGACAGCATGGCGCAAAGGGCGCCCAGCGCGGCCACCCGCACAAACATCGGCGCCGAAAGCGCCGGGCTTTGCACGGTAAAGCGGGTGGCGGGCACCCCCAGCCAGACCGATATGCCGTAGGCTACCAGCGCGGCGGTCAGGCTGGGGATAAAAGCCGCATGGTAAAACACCCCCACGCTGATGACCTCGATCGCAAAAAGCGACGCGGCCAGCGGCGTGCCGAACAGCGCCGAGAAAAAGGCAGCCATCCCGCACAGGATGGCTACGCGCATATCCCGGTCATCCAGATGGAACAGCCGCCCAATATAGCAGCCGATGTCCCCGCCCATCTGCAGGGCCGCGCCCTCGCGTCCGGCGCTGCCGCCGCATAGGTGGGTGAGCATGGTGGCGGCAAATATCACCGGCAGCAGCCAGGGGGACAGATTTTTGCCGTTGTGTACGGCCTCGATGATGTTGTCCGTCCCCTGCCCCTCGGTACGGGTGGCCTTATAAAGCGCCACAATGGCCAGGCCTGCCAGCGGCAGGCACAACACCAGCCGGGAATGCGCTCCCCGCAGCGCGGTGGCCCGCTCCACCCCCACATGGAACGCGGTGCCCAGGGCGCCGCACAGCACCCCTGTTACCGCGGCCACAGCCAGCCATTTGGCCAGCGTGGCAAGATACAGCCAGCCGTGGGTCAGCAATTCCCTGGGTTTTTGCGAAAAATCCGCCATTGTTTGCATCCCATCCCCCCAGGCGGCCCCGCGCCGTGCCGGGCGCCGCTCTGTCGTTTGATTCCGTCTACCAGTATACCGCAGTCGGCAAAATTTTGCCACCCCGCCGGGCGCATACAGCGATTTTCGGGGGGTGCCGTTTTTGCCGGGACGAAAAAAACCGCGGCAGACCCATGGCCCGCCGCGGCAAAAAAAGGAGAAGTTTGTTGGAAAAGGTCAGATAAACAGATTGACGTTGGATTCCTCGGCGTCGCCCAGGTAGGCGCCCACGCCGCCCAGTTCCACGCCGTCGATCAGTTCCTCGGCGCGGATGCCCATCACGTCCATGCTCATCGTGCAGGCCACGATCTTGACTCCCTGCTTGATCGCTTTCTGGATCAGCGCTTCCAGCGAGTCAACGTTTTTATCGTTCATGATCTTTTTCATCATGGCCGTGCCCATCCCGCCCATGTTCATGCGGGAAAGCCTGAGCGCCTTGCTGCCGCGCGGCAGCATGGCTCCGAACATGGATTCCATGAAGGTTTTCTTCACCGGCTGTTTTTCGCTTTTGCGCAGCACGGTCAATCCCCAGAAGGTAAAGAACATTGTGACGGGCCGCCCCATGGCCGCCGCGCCGTTGGCGATGATAAAGCTGGCCAGCACCTTATCGAGATCGCCCGAAAACACGATGATTGTTTTGCCCTCGGGCGGCTCGGGGCGAACCACCGGCGGGGCAAGCGGCTTGGCCTTCTGCACCAGCGCCACATACTCGCCGCCCTTCTGCGTGTTGCAGACCAGGCAGTTGCCGGTGCGGCGGCACCAGGCCCCGATGTCCCGCGCAAAGCCCGGGTCGGAGGCCGTAACCTCCAGCACCTCGCCGTTTTTCATCTCCTGCATCGTCTCGTACACCTTCATCAGGGGGCCGGGGCATTGCAGGCCGCTGCAATCCACCCGCACCGAGACGGTGGGCGCAGGTGCGGCGGAAGCTGCGGGCGCAGCCGCCTCCACGGCGCCGCTGTCGGCCACGGGGGCTGCGGCCGCCGGGGCTGCAAACTGCGTGTAATGGGTGGACTGATAGAACCGAACGCCGCCCGGGTAAATGCGTACGTCGGCAAAGCCGTTCTGCATCAGAATGCGGGCGCCGTTGTAGGCGCGCACGCCGATGGCGCAAAACACGACCACGGGCCGCGTTTTATCCAGCTCGCCGCAACGGCCGCGCAGCTGCCCCAGCGGGATATGCGCAGCGCCCGGCAGCGAAAAGGCCAGCAGCTCGGCGTCCTCCCGCACATCCAGCAGCAGAGCGTCCGGCTCCCGCTCGGTCACATCCCAGGGGGCGATCCTGACGAGGCCCGCCAGGATGTTGCCCGCCACAAAACCCGCCATGTTGACGGGATCCTTGGCCGAGGAATAGGGCGGCGCGTAGGCAAGCTCCAGCTCCTGCAGATCGGCCACGCCGCCGCCCAGACGCTGGGTGACCGCGATGGTGTCGATCCGTTTGTCCACGCCGTCCCGGCCCACGATCTGGGCGCCGAAAATCTTTTTGCCGTCCAGGGAGAAAAGCAGCTTGAGGTTGAGCGGCGCCGCGCCCGGGTAATACCCTGCATGGGAGTTCTGGGTGATGGTCAGCGTCTCGTAGTCGCGGCCCTTCTGCAGCCCGCGCCTGGCCAGGGTCTTTTCGTTGGCGCCCGTGCTGGCCGCCGTAAGGTCAAACACCTTGGCAACCGCCGTACCCTGGGTGCCGCGGTAGGCATCGTCGCCGCCCGCAATGTTGTTTGCCGCAATCCGCCCCTGCTTGTTGGCGGGCCCGGCCAGCGGGATCATCGTGCGGTCCCGGAACACAAAGTCCTCAACCTCGATCACATCGCCCACTGCATAGATGGCGGGATCGCTGGTGCGCAGGTGGTCGTCCACCACCACGCCGCCCCGCGCGTTCACGTTCAGCCCGGCCGCCTTGGCCAGCTCGCTGTTGGGCCGCACGCCGATGGCCAAAATCACAAGCTCGGCCGTGACGGTTCTGCCGCTTTTCAAGGTGATCGTTACCGCCTTGCCGTCGTCCGCAAAGGAGGAAACGCCGTCGCCCAAATGCAGCTCCACGCCGTTGGCCGTCATATTTTCGTGCAAAAGCTGGGCCATCTCAAAGTCCAGCGGGGCCATCACCTGATCCAGCATCTCCACCAGCGCGACGGAAAGCCCCGCGTGGCGAAGGTTTTCGGCCATCTCCAGCCCGATAAAGCCGCCGCCGATGACCGCCGCCGACTTCACGCCCTTCTCCCGCACAATTTCCCGGATGCGCAGGGTATCGGGCACGGTCCACAGCGTCTCGATGCGGGGGGAATCAATGCCCGGTATGCCGGGGCGCAGCGGCGAAGAGCCTGTGGCCAGCACCAGCGTATCGTAGCTTTCCGGGTACGTTTCGCCCGTCTCGGTTTTGCGCACAGTCAGGGTTTTGTTGTCCCGGTCGATCGATACGACCTCGTTCTGCACCCGCACGTCCACGGCAAATTTCGCCCTCATGGCCTCGGGCGTCTGGAGCAGCAGCGCCTGCTTGGATTTGATGACGTCGCCCACATGGTAGGGCAAACCGCAGTTGGCATACGAAATATAGGCGCCCCGTTCCAGCAGAACAATCTGCGCCTGGCTGTCCAGCCGGCGAAGCCGCGCGGCGCAGCTGGCACCGCCCGCAACGCCGCCCACAATCACAACTTTACCCATAAAAGCCTCCGTTTCTGTCTTTCCGTCCTTTGTAGCACCGCGCACTTTCCACCAAGGGCCCGGCGCGCGCGCCGGCAGTCCGCCTTGTCCAACCGTCCGGCAGTTTCCGCGCCTATGCCTTGGCGGCCGGCGCATCCCGGCCAGCGTGTCCCGCAAAAGAACTGTGCGGTGTCCGCCTTGGTTTGCCTTTAGTATAACCGCTTTTGCGCGGCGCTTCCGTGACCATGTCACCAAGGCGCTCTTGTGATATTACAACCGCAAAACGACCATTTCCGCGCCCTTCTTTTGGTGATTTTTCTCAATTTTAAGACGATGCAGCTTATATTTTTGAAATAATCGTGAAATTGTTTCCAAGGCATTGTTTTCTTTTTCCACAAATGGTATCCTAGTAGAAGTTTAACAGTTGTCTAAAGTTCTGTTGTGCGGGAGGTGAATGCCGTGTACAGAGGTTTGCAGCTGTCGGATGGCGCCCACCCCTACCGGGAGATCAAGCGGCGGCGCCTTGCCAGTTACGAGGGAATCTGCCTGCACGCCGCCGGATGCTCGGAGCGGGAGATTCAAACCATTCTGGCCTACCAGGCCGGGCTTACCCAGACGGCGATCGCCCGAAAAATCGGCGTATCCTATGGGCGGGTGGGGCGTTTGCTGGATCAGGCCGCCGACCGCTGCGCCGCCTATCGGCGCCGCCTTCGCCCGGACTTCAGCGGAGTCTGAGCTTTGGCCGCCGGCTTTGTCCGGCCGCCTTTCCGAAAAAACAGAAAAAGCAGGCGGAGCGCCCCTTTAGGGGGCCGTCCCGCCTGTTTTTTTGTTCGGTATTCCAGCGCGATCCCCGGAAAGCGCGCGACCGTTCCGCCGCGGCTTCCTTTGTCCCGTACTTTCTGCGCCATGCGCCGGCAGCGCCCGGTTTTACGCCTTGGCGTGGCCTTTTTCGCGGATCACGTTCACCACGCCGTCCACATACGTCTGGCATTTTTCGGTCGTTTCGGCCTCCACCATCACCCGGATAACCGGCTCGGTGCCGCTTTCCCGCACCAGGATCCGGCCCGTGTCGCCAAGCGCCTCGGCGGTTTTGGCCACGGCGGCCTGCACATCGGGATCGGCCTGGGCGGCGGCCTTGTCGGCCACCCGCACGTTGACCAGCACCTGCGGATAAATCCTGACCGGCGCCGCCAGCTTGCTCAACGGCTGCTTTTTGGCCAGCATGACCTGCATCATCTTGATGCTGGTCAAAATGCCGTCGCCGGTGGTGGCGTATTTTCTGAAGATGATGTGGCCGCTGTTTTCGCCGCCGATGCGGGCGCCATGCTCCCGCATGTACTCGTTGACATACTTGTCGCCCACAGCGGTTTTCACATAGCCGATCTCCGCCTTATCCAGCGCCTTGTACAGCCCGAAGTTGGACATCACCGTGGTGACGACCGTGTTGGTCAGCAGCTTGCCGCGCTCCTTCATGTAGGAAGCGTAGATATACAAAATCAGGTCGCCGCCCACCACGTTGCCCTGCTCGTCCACGCACAGGCAGCGGTCGGCGTCGCCGTCGTAGGCAAAGCCTACGTCCAGATGGTTTTTCACCACAAACGTCTGCAGCCCCTCTATGTGGGTGGAACCGCAGCTGCGGTTGCAGTTGAGGCCGTTGGGCTCGGCGTTGATCTGGTAGACCTTGGCGCCAAGCGCCTCAAACACGTTGCGCGCAATGTTCCAGGCGCTGCCGTTGGCGCAGTCCAGCCCGACCCGCATCCCCCGGAAGGAGTAGATTCCCATCGAAATCAGGTAGCCCATATAGCGGTTGCGGCCCGCCACATAGTCCACCGCCGCGCCCACGGCATCGTCCACCGCGTAGGGCAGCTCGGGCCAGTCCTTGCCAAAGGCGTGGAGTTTGCCGTCGATGTAATCCTCCACCAGGGCGATGGTGTCCTCGTCCATCTTGTAGCCGGAGGCATCGATCAGCTTGATGCCGTTGTCGGTGTAGGGGTTATGGCTGGCGGTGATCATGATGCCGCAGTCAAAATCATCCATCCCGGCAATGTACGCCACCGAGGGCGTTGTGGTAACGTGCATCAGGTAAGCGTCCGCGCCCGAGGCCGTCAGCCCCGCCGCGATGGCGTACTCAAACATATAGGACGAGCGGCGGGTGTCCTTGCCGATCACGATCTTGGTTTTCAGATCGCCGACCAGCCTTCCCTCCGCAACCTCGCGGGTCTTTTTTTCGGTGTAATACCAACCCAAAAAGCGGCCGATCCTGTAAGCGTGGTCGGCGGTAAGATCCTTGCCGGCCTGACCGCGAAATCCGTCGGTTCCAAAATATCTGCCCATTGCTTGTCTCTCCCTATTCAAAAATGTATGGTGGCAACGCGTCTATTGTACCGCAAAACATCTGTTTTGACAAGAAAAACAGGTAAAACAAGGCCCATTTCCAAAATTTGATACAACATCCTGTTTTTTGTTACGCGGTAACCTGCGGGAACACCGCGGCCGTCAGGCTTTGCAGCCAGGTCACCCCGCCGCCTCGTTCCAGGGTAAGGTCGCTCAGCAGCATGGTCAAAACACGCTGCGCGCCCGCGCCGGGCATGGTCAGGCCGCCCACGGCGCTCATTCCATAGGGCTGTCCGCCGTCGCTGCCCAGATACAGCACGATATGCCCCGGCATACAAAGGATGGTGCCCGCAGGCATGCCGGCCAGCGCCGCGCGCCGCGCCGCATCGTCCAGGCCGGTCAGTTCGACGCGGCGGCCCGGCAGCAGCGAGAGCGACTGCGAGTTGCGGGGCAGATGCAGCCCAAAGCAACGGTATACCTGCCCGGTGACGCCGGAGCAATCGTTGGCGTCCTGGGTTCCGCCCCAGCCGTAATTGGTTCCCTGCATCTCGTAGATCTGCCGCAGGAGAAGATGCTGGGTGTAGGGCAGATACCCCCGGCTTACCCCCGCACTGACCGGCACCGCCGCCGTGGCCAGCACCACGCCGCCGCTTGCATCCCGCACCGGCAGCTGCACCAGATAATTGCCGTAGGGCACCCGGCCGTCCAGCGAGGCGGGCGCCTGCCCGTCGGGCAGCAGGGGCAGCACGGTACCCATCGCAAGCTCCGCTTCCGAAAGAGCCGGCTGCGCCGTGCTGTAATCCAGCCGGAAGCGGTTGGCCGTCACCACCAGAAAATCCGCGGGCCGCTGCCAGTTTAGCCAGTCCTGCCGGCTGCCGAACAGCGCCACATCGGTCTTTTGCACCCAGCCGTCCATCCGGTCGGCGGCAATGTAGTACCAGGCGCCGTCCGCGCTTTCATGCAGCACCACAACCGGCTCGTTCCAGTACAGCTCGGCCTGCTGCATCCGGTCAAAAAAGGCTTCGTTCTGCTTTTGGGCCGCAAAATCCGCCGTGGGCTGGATCCGCACGTTCACCCGTCCTGCCGTCACGCCCCAGCGCGGCGTGACCGTATCCGGCACCTTGTCCGCACGGACGTTTTGGGCAAGCGCCTGCCGGTAGTTTTCCGGCATCGGCTGCCCGTTGATCCACCAGGAGGCCTCGGCCTGCGGGTCGTTGGCCAGCATCCGGCGCACCTCGCTGCCGGGCACCGCGTCGGCGCCAAGCGCCGCCATATCCAGCATTCTGTCCTGCGGCGCCAGCCGTGCCGCCACGGCTGCATTGTAGGTTTCGATCTCGGCCGGCGTCATCAGAACCGTCGTATCCCTGTTTGCCGCCCAAAAATCCGGGCGCAGCATCGCGGGCGTGACATGGTTGGCCAGGCGCACCCCCGCATACTGTTCCGCGGGCGAAAGCGCCGTCTCGGGGCTGGCGGCCGCGGCGGAGGGTTCCGTCGCCGCAGGGGCGGGCGGCGCGGCCGCGTCCGCGGGAACCTCCGGCTGCGGCTGCGCGGCGGCAACGGCCGGCATGGCCCCGCCGCCCGCCGCCGCACCGCCGCAGCCGCCCAACAGCAGGCAAAGCCCCGCCGCTCCCAAAAAGGCGGCGCACCGCCGCCTGGGGGCGCAGCCGCCGGGGCAGGCCGCCCGCGCCCCCCATCCGCGTTCCAACGCCGGGAAACGCCGCGGGCGGGTCATGGCTGCACCGCCCCGCCGGGGCAAACGCCGTACACCTCGCGGTACAGAACATCCCGGTACCGGTCCAGGGTTTGGGGCGTCTCGTCGGCCCGGCTGGACATCAGCAGCAGCGGCGTGGGCGGGTCGCCCCGGCGAAGCGGCTGCTGCCAATACGCATAATCCGGATAGACCGTAAAGCCCTCCCGCGCATAGAGCGCAATCCGGCGGCGGGCCTGCTCGGTATCGGGCGGTTCCACCTCCCCCACCAGCGGCAGGCTTTCCCGCAGCATCCGGCGCAGCACGCGGGTACCCACGCCCTTCCCGCGGCAGGCATTGCGAAAAGCGAAATGCTCGCCGTAGATGAAGTCTGCAAAGCGCCAGAAGGCCAAGAAGCCGATCTCCCGGCCCTCGTCCTCCAGCATCCACACGCGGTAGGCCGGCTTGCGCAGCAGCGCCCGCTGATCCTCCCGTGTGCGGCGTTCCACCCCGGGGAAGCTCTCGGTCATGATCGCGTAGAACGCCTCAAAAACGGGCTCCGGCATGGCGCCGTGAAATTCCCGCACGGTTATCCTATCCTGGCCGTCCAGCGGCCAGGCCGGGGATTGCCCGGCAAAATCGTTTTTCAAATTCATCTGCCTCCTGGTTTGCGCAAACGCAGCGCGCAGTTTCTGTTTCATTATACGCCGCGCGGGCGCATGGCTGCAAGTTTTGTTCGCTTTTTGTTGCGTTCCATGGTATAATCAGGCCACAAGCCCTTGGGGCAGCCGGGCAGGCCCTGCCCGCGAAAGGAGCGCCATGGAAAGCCGGGAGTTTTACGGCGGCATCGCCTTTGATGCTTACGAAGTGTTGGGCGCGCACCCTGCCGGGCAGCGCCCCGGCTGGGATTTTTGCGTGTTTGCGCCCCACGCCCGGCAGGTGCAGGTGGTGGGCGACTGGAACGGCTGGGATCTCTACCGCGCCGCCGCCCTGACCCGGTGCGGGGATGGGTTGTGGCGCGTGCGGGTTCCCCGCGCGCGGGCGGGGCAACTGTACAAATACAATATTTTGGGCGCGGACGGCGTTTGGCGTCTGCGCGCCGACCCGTACGCCTTTGCGTTCGAGCCTTTGCCCGGCACGGCCAGCCGGTTGACGGCGTCGGAATTTGTTTTTACCGATGACGCCTGGATGGCGCGGCGCGGCCCCGGCCCCGATGCGCCGGTATCGATCTACGAGCTGTATGCGGGCGGCTGGCGCCGCCATCCCGACGGGCGGTATTACAGCTGGACCGAGCTGGCCGAGGCGCTGATCCCCTGGATGACGCAGCAGGGCTACACCCATCTGGAGCTTTTGCCGCCCGCCGAATACCCGTTCGACGGCAGCTGGGGCTACCACGGCGTGGGCTATTTTGCGCCCAGCGCCCGCTTTGGCACGCCGGATCAGTTTCGCGGGATGGTAAACGCCCTGCATCAGGCGGGCATCGGCGTGCTGGTGGATTTTGTTCCGGTCCACTTTGCGGTGGACGACGGTTTTCTTGCCCGCTTTGACGGCGAACCGCTCTACGAGCCGCCCGGCGATGCGGCGCGCAGCCCCTGGGGCAGCCTGGAATTCGACCTGGAGCGGGGCGAGGTGCGCAGCTTTTTGCTGAGCGCGGCCTCCTTCTGGCTGTACTGCTGCCACTGCGACGGGCTGCGGGTGGACGCGGTGGGCCATGCCCTTTACCGCCCGGACGGCGGCTGGCGGGCCGCCGAGTTTTTCAAGACGCTGACGGCCGGGCTGCACGCGCGCTGCCCCGGCGCGACCCTGATCGCGGAGGACAGCGCGGGCTGCCTGAACCCCACCCGCCCCACCCGGGAGGGCGGGCTGGGGTTTGACTACAAATGGAACCTGGGCTGGGCGCACGCCCTTCTCAGCTATTTTTCGCTTCCGTTCAACGCCCGCCCCGCGGCGTTTTCCGGTCTGGCCGCCGGGATGGACGGCTTTTGGGGCGAGCATTGGATCACGGCCTTCAGCCACGATGAAAACACCTGGGACACCGGCACCGTGCTGGGCCGGATGTATGGCGGGTACGACCAGCAGTTTGCCCAGGCGCGGCTGGTTTATTTGATTCAGACGCTTCTGCCCGGCAAAAAGCTGGATTTTATGGGCGGCGAGCTGGGGCATTATCGCTCGTTCGATGCTTTTCGGGCGTTGGACTGGGGGCTGCTGCAGTATCCCTCCCACGCGGATTTTGCCCGCTACCGCGCCGCGCTGTGCGCACTGTACCGCACCCACCCGGCGCTGTACGGCCAGGAGTACGACAACCGCTGTTTTCGCTGGGTGGCGCGCCAGGATGCCCGGTACGGCGTTTTGGGCTGGCTGCGGATGAGCGGCGGCGAGGTGCTTTTGTGCCTGGCCAACACGGGGCCCGCCCCGCTGCCCGCCTACCGGGTCTGCCTGCGCAGCCTGTGCCGGGAGCTGCGGCTGCTGCCGGTGTTTTCCACCCTGCCGGGGCCGCCCGCCGGGGACGCCGCCACGGCGGAGGGCTGGGCGACCGTGTCTCTCAAAGGTTTTCAGGGCGCGGTGTTCCGTCTTGTATGACGCACAGCGGAATTTTGCCGGGGCGGCGCGGTGTCGCCCTTGACATTTTATACAAATACGCTATACTGAACTTGGACATAAGAACAGGGGCGCTGGGGGTATCCCCGGCTGAGATTGGGGCAAAATGCAGCCTCAGGTCGCCTAGAACCTGATCCGGGTAATGCCGGCGTAGGAAGTTTGACCATACCGTCTTACGCTTTTGCGCCCGCATCGTCATGCTGCGGGCGCTTTTCTTGTTTTTATGTACTATTATGACCGAGGTGTATTTTTTATGTCGACCGCCGCAAACTCCCGCACCCGTGTTCTGGTGGAGGGCGCCCTGATGATCGCGCTGGCCACCGTACTCTCCTACCTCAAGTTTCTGAACCTGCCGCAGGGCGGCTCCATCACGCTGGAAATGCTTCCGCTGGTGGTGATGGGCCTGCGCAACGGCACCAGGTGGGGCTGCTTTACCGGTTTTGTGCATGGCCTGCTGCAGATGATGCTGGGCTTTCAAAACGTGCTGTACTGCGCCAATCTGCCCAGCCAGGCGGCCTGCATCCTGCTGGATTATCTGCTGGCCTTCACCGTGCTGGGCCTGGCTCCGGCCATCGCGGCGCCCTTCAAAAACGCGTTTGTCGGCGTTGGCGTGGCGGCTGCCGCGGTGGGGCTGTTGCGGTTCGGCTGCAGCTTTTTGTCCGGCATTCTGGTGTGGGGCGCCTACGCGCCGGAGGGCACCCCGGTATGGGTGTACAGCCTGACCTACAACGGCGCCTACATGATCCCCAACATTCTGCTGATGGTAACCGTCTGCCTGCTGCTGCGCCGTTTTGCCCCCAAAATCTTTGGTGTTTAAGCCCGCGCCGCACGCTTTCTTTCGCCGGGGCACCGCTGCCGGGCGGCTTGAACAAATTGTTTCCCGTGGGGCGGCAGCGCCCCCCGGTTGCCGTGCGGCCCGCCCGCACGGTTTTTTTGTCGGCCTTTCTTGTACGCTTTTGTTCATGATTTCTTAAAAATGGGCAATATTTTCACATGAAAGGCATATATTTCCAATAACGGTAAAAAATTGCCCAATTTATTGATGTGAAATATGGTGAAACCACCGATTTTGTAAAAACTATCTTTCTTTTTTGTGACGATTGTGTTACGATGACGTTAACAAATGGTTTCGCTCTTGTGAGCCAGATGGGGGCGGAACAGCTCGTTTTTGGTATATTACAACAATAGGAGGAATGCTCATTATGATGAAGTATCTACAGCGGCTTGGCAAATCTCTGATGCTTCCCGTTGCGGTATTGCCTGCGGCCGGCATCCTGTACGGTCTTGGCTACTGGATCGACCCTACCGGTTGGGGCGCCAACAGTGTGGTTGCGGCACTGATGATCAAGGCGGCGTCTTCGCTGATCGACAATATGGCAATTTTGTTTGCCATCGGTGTCTCTGTCGGTATGTCCGATGACCATGACGGCACCTCGGCGCTGGCGGGTCTTGTTTCCTGGCTGGTCACCACCACCATGCTTTCCAAGGCGGCCGTTGCCATGTATATGGGCATCGAGGCCGATGCCGTCAACCCTGCGTTCGGCAAGATCCAGAACCAGTTTATCGGCATTTTGTGCGGCATCATCGGTGCCACCATCTACAACAAGTTTAAAAACACCCAACTGCCCGATGCGCTGGCATTCTTTAGCGGCAAGCGCAGCGTTGCCATCGTAACCACGCTGGTCACGCTGGGCGTTGATATCATCCTGTTCTTTGTCTGGCCCATCATCTACAACGGTCTGGTTGCGTTCGGCACCGCGGTCGTCGGCTTCGGCGCCATCGGCGCGGGCATCTACGGCTTCCTGAACCGCCTGCTTATCCCCATCGGGATGCACCACGCGCTCAACAGCGTGTTCTGGTTTGACGTTGCCGGCATCAACGATCTGGGCAACTTCTGGGCCGGCACCGGCACCCAGGGCGTCACCGGCATGTATATGACCGGCTTCTTCCCCATCATGATGTTCGGTCTGCCCGGCGCCGCGCTGGCCATGTACACCACCGCCAAGGACACCAAGAAAAAGGCCGCCGCCGGCTTGCTGATAGCTGCTGCGCTGTCCTCCATCTTTACCGGCGTTACCGAGCCTCTGGAATTCAGCTTTATGTTCCTGGCGCCTGTCCTGTACCTGGTGCATGCGCTGCTCACCGGCATTTCCTGCACCATCATGGCGCTGCTTCCCTGCCGTCTGGGCTTTAACTTCTCCGCCGGCTTTGTCGATTACATCCTTTCCTTCAAAGCTCCCATGGCAGAGAATCCGCTGCTGATGCTGCCTGTCGGCATTGTGTTCTTCGTCATCTACTTCTTCCTGTTCCGCTTCCTCATCATCAAGATGGACCTCAAGACCCCCGGCCGTGAGGAGGACGACGACGATGCCTCCGAGGCGCAGATCGAGCTTGCCAACAACGATTTCACCGCCATCGCCAAGGGCGTTCTGGCCGGCATCGGCGGCAAGGGCAATGTCACCAACGTCGATTACTGCGCGACCCGCCTCCGCTTTGAGATCAAGGATTACACCACGGTGGACGACAAGGCCATCAAAAAGAGCGGCGCTGCCGGCGTCATCCGTCCGGGCAAGACTTCCGTTCAGGTCGTCATCGGCCCCAAGGTACAGTTTGTTTACGACGAACTGAAGAAGATGCTGTAACAACCGCATTCCGGTTCCCCAATCGGATGGACGGCGGGGGTTCTGGTTCCTCCCGTATTCTTCCGCCTCGGTCAGGTTTTGCGCCTGACCGGGTTTTTTTATCGGGAGGAATCCCGCTTTGCCCTCCTGGGCTTTCCCCGCCGTCCCGTCCTGTGGTATACTTACATCAGGAACGTCGCTTATTCCCCCCTCTGCGCCTGTCAAGAAAAGATTTCTTCGTTTGGGCTGCGTCCTCCCTCCAAAATCCGCTTCGCTTCCCGGTACGGCTTCTGTTATGGGGATACAGGCCGTACCCGGCAAAAAAATCCCCGTACACCTACTATACGAGGAGAAAAGCCATGAAAATTATCCGCGCGAAAGATTACTACGATATGTCCCGCAAGGCCGCCAACATCATCTCGGCGCAGGTCATCATGAAGCCCAACTGCGTGCTGGGCCTGGCCACCGGCGGCACCCCCGTGGGCACCTACAAGCAGTTGATCGACTGGTACAACAAGGGCGACCTGGATTTTGCCGAGGTCACCACCGTCAACCTGGACGAGTACCGCGGCCTGCCCCGGGAAAATCCGCAGAGCTACTGGTCTTTCATGCACCAGAACCTGTTCGACCATGTAAACGTCAATCCCGCCAACATCCATCTGCCGGACGGCACCAATCTGGACGCCGACGCCGAGTGCGCCCACTACGATGAGGTCATCCGCCAGGTGGGCGGCGTGGACCTGCAGCTGCTTGGCATCGGCCCGGACGGCCACATCGGCTTCAATGAGCCGGGCGCCGCCTTTGAGCTGGGCACCCACTGCGTCGATCTGACCGAAAGCACCATCGAGGCCAACAAGCGTTTCTTTGCGCACAAGGAGGATGTTCCCCGCCAGGCTTACACGATGGGCATCAAAACCATCATGCAGGCGCGCAAGGTTCTGATGGTGGCCAACGGCGCCGCCAAGGCCGAGATCATCAAGCAGGCCTTCTTTGGTCCCGTCACGCCCGAGGTGCCCGCTTCCATTTTGCAGATGCACCCCGATTTCATCCTGGTGGGCGACGAGGAATCGCTCCGGCTTGTGTAAAGCCCGCAGTTCCGTCATTCAAACGCAAAACGGATTGGGAGGTCCTGCCATGATTATCAAAAACGCGTCCGTCTATACACCCGAACATACCTTTGCGGTGCGGGATATCGCCATCCGGGACGGCCGCTTTCTCTTTGCGGTGCCCGAACAGCCCGCGCCGGGCGAGGAAGTTCTTGACGCCGCGGGGATGTACGCCCTGCCGGGGTTGGTGGATATCCATTTTCACGGCGCGATGGGCCACGATTTCTGCGACGCCACCGAGGAATCCATCCAGGCGATTGCGGACTTTGAGGCCAGCAAAGGCGTTCTGGCCATCTGCCCCGCCACCATGACCTTCAGCGAGGAAATTCTGAACGGCGTGATGGATGCCGCCGCCGCCCACAAAAACGAGCGCGGCGCCGACCTTGTAGGCATCAATATGGAGGGGCCCTTCATCAGCCCCAAAAAGATCGGCGCGCAGAACCCGCGCTACATCCAGCATTGCAGCTGCGGCATGTACCACCGCCTGCAAAGCCGCGCCCGCGGCCTGATCAAGCTGGTGGACGTTGCGCCCGAGGAGCCGGAGGCCATGCCCTACATTGAGCAGGTTCACAGCGAGGTGCGCATCTCCATCGCCCACACCACAGCGGATTACGATACCTCCAAGGCCGCGTTCAAGGCGGGCGCTTCCCACCTGACCCACCTGTACAACGCGATGCCGGGCATCACCCACCGCGCGCCGGGGCCGATCATCGCCGCGCTGGAGGACGGCGCCGAGGTGGAGCTTATCACGGACGGCGTGCATATCCATCCGGCCATGGTGCGGTTCACCTTCCGCGCTTTTGGCGACGATCATGTGATTTTGGTGGCCGACAGCATGATGGCCTGCGGCTTGCCCGACGGCGAGTACAGCTTAGGCGGCCAGGCCGTGACCGTCAAGGGCCCCAAGGCCACCTTGACCAGCGACCCCGGCACGATTGCGGGCAGCGCCACCAGTTTGTACGACTGTATGCGCCGCGCGGTGGTGGATATGGGTGTGCCGCTGGAAAGCGCCGTGCGCGCCGCCACCGAGAACCCCGCCAAAAGCATCGGCATCGACGCCGATTACGGCAGCATCGCACCGGGGCGCTACGGCAACGTGGTTTTGACCGACAGCGAACTGCACATCCAAAAAGTTATCCAAAAAGGCAAGGTTTTGTCCTTCTGAGCCCCAGGCTGCGCAAAAATGCGGTACTTTTGTGCAAAAAACAGTCAAGAACACTTGCACCTTTTTGCGTTTTCGTATATAATGAGAAGTAGCATTTGTTATGTGAATGTACCGGGGTGTGCAAGTTATCCAAATTCTGCCACATAAGGGGGTTATTGCCAATGGCTGTGTCGGAACCTACCGCAATATTCTCGATCCGGGATGAAAAGGATCAGGAAATCAAACAGACCGTACTTCAGGTGTACAGTGCGCTGGAGGAAAAGGGCTATAACCCGATCAACCAGTTGGTCGGCTACATCCTTTCGGAGGATCCCACCTACATCACCACCTACAAAAATGCCCGCGCTATGATACGCCGCATTGACCGCGACGATCTGCTGCAGGCTCTTGTGCGGGATTACGTCCGCACCCGCTGATCGAGCAAACGCGCAAAAACCGCCGCCCGGCTTCAAAAAGCCGGGCGGCGGTTTTCTTTTGGTGCGCGGCGTGCCTTACCGCCTCAGACGGGATGTTCCGTTTCGCTATCCGTCTGAAAAAAGGCGTTTTGCACCGCACACAGAACGGCGGCCCGCCCAGCGGTAAAATTGACGCCCCCCTGCAAATAGCAGGTGTAGGGCGGGCGGAGCGGGCCGTCGCAGCTCAGCTCGATCGTGCTGCCCTCCGTAAAGGCGCCCGCCGCCATGACGACCTTGTCGGTGTAGCCCGGCTCGTCGGCAGGCTCGGGCGTGGCCAGGCTGTCCACCGGGCTGCCGGCCTGGATACCGGCGCAGAAGCCCTGCAGAGCCGCCGCGCTGCCTGAATCAAAGCAGGTGACGATATCGTTGTGTTCGTCTGTATAGCGCGGCACCGGGCGCACCCCAGCCAGCTCCAGAAGGCATTGGGCATAGACGGCGGTCTTGAGCGCTTCGCAGACGACGCCGGGCGCGTAATAAAAGCCCAAAAACATCGCACGCAGATTATCCTGCGTGCAGCCCAGATCCCGGCCGATGCCGGGCGCCGTAAAGCGATGGCTGATCTTCTCCACCAAGTCGGGGCGGCCCGCAATGTAGCCGCCCGTGGGGGCGATGCCGCCGCCCGGATTTTTGATCAGACTGCCCGCCATCACATCGGCGCCCACGGCCAGCGGCTCCTTCGTCTGGGTAAACTCGCCGTAGCAGTTATCCACAAACAGTACCGCCCCGGGGTTGACGGATCGCACAGCCTCCACCACCCGGCCGATCGTTTCCAGCGAGAAAGCGTTGCGCTGGGTGTAGCCCCGGCTGCGCTGGATATGCACGACGGCGGCCGAGGCCGCGCGGGCCCGGATGGCCTCGTAATCGGGCTGGAAGTCGTCTGTCAGTGGCACCTCGTCGTACCGGATGCCGTACTCCCGCAGGGTGCCGCAGCCCCTGCCTGCCTCCCCGATTCCGATCACGCCTTCCAGCGTATCGTAGGGGCGGCCTGTGGCGGCCAGCAGGGTATCCCCGGTGCGCAGCAGGCCAAACAGCGCCACCGCGATCGTGTGGGTGCCGCTCATAAACTGGGGGCGCACCAGCGCGTCCCCGGCGCCCAGCGCCCGTGCAAACACCTGTTCCAGCTTGTTGCGGCTGTCGTCCCACACGCCGTAGCCGGTGGAGCCTGTCAAGTGCCGGGCCTCAACGCCGCAATCGGTGAAGGCGCGCAGCATTTTAAGCTGGTTGTAATCCCGTATTTCCTCCAGCGCCGCAAACTGCGGGGCGCACAGAGCCTTTGCCTTGGCGTCCAGCGCCAAAACCTCGGGCCGGATCGTATAAAACTGTTCGATCATCGTTCTGTATTGTTCTCCTTGGCGGCGCCGCGGCCGACGCCGTTCCTCGGCGCGGGGGCTTGGGCGCTGCGGTTATTCTGCTGTCCGCTCCGTTTGTACTGCCAGACAAGCCCGCTGCGGGGAAAACCCAGCCGATCGTAAAAACGGCAGCGTTCCTGCTCGCACAGCAAGGTCACGGCGGCGCCCCCGGCGGCCAGCTCGTTGGCCGTTTCGGCGATCAGCCAGCCGCCGATCCCCTGCCCACGGCGGGCGGCTTCCGTTACGCCCTCCGCCAGATATGCCTCGCGCGGGGCGCGCTCATAGCACCCGACCGTCGAAACAACCTCGTCGCCCTGCCGCAGTGCGCGGCAGCAGCCGATGCCGTGCGCGATGCTGGTGCAGGCCACCGAATAAAACTGATCCTGCTCCCCGGGATGGTCCGGGAACAGCAGCCGACTGACGGGGCGCATCGCAGGGGCCCTGTCCAGAATCAGCCCGTCCAGCACGGCCGGGCGGGGCGGCAGGGGCAAAGCGGCCCCGCCCGGCAGCGTGCGGCGGTACAGCGCCTTCGGGCGGCCCCAGCCGGGCTGGCCGGTCAAAACGGGGCGCTCGCAGCTGACCTTGTCCACCCCCATAAAGGCCAGAAACGCGGCCAGCTCGGCGGCGTCCTGCGCGCCGGGCAGCAGCCCGCACAGGCTGGCCGCCGTCCCCATCGTGGCCAGTGCGGCGCCGCCCGGCAGCAGGTAAAAACCCCAGCCGCAGCCGGTTTTTTCTCCAAACAAAGCCAGATGGGTGCCCATGGTCGCCGCAAAAAAAGGCCGCGCAGCCAGACGGCGTAGAAATTCCGCCCTCTGCGCGGCTGTCGCCACGGCGGCGATCATACCAGTGCGTTGACGATGCGCTTGTAGTCCTGCCCGCGCACCTCGAAGTTGGGGTAAAGGTCAAACGAGGCCGACGCCGGAGACAGGCTGACGATATCCCCCGGCGCCGCGCTGGCGCGGGCCAGCTCCACCGCCTCCTGCATGGAACCGGCGTGAAGAATCTTCAGGCCGCTGGCCGCAAAAGCGGGATGCTCCCGCACAGCCTTCTCGATCCGCGGCCCGGTGGCGCCCATCAGCACCAGCACCTTGACATGGGCCAGGATCTCGGGCGCCAGCGGCTCGTAAGGAATTTTCTTGTCGTAGCCGCCCGCAATCAAAAGGATCTTCTGGTCAAAGCTGCGCAGCCCCGCGATAACACGGGTGGGGCTGGAAGCGATCGAATCGTTGTAGTACATCACGCCGTCCAGCCTGCGAACCGGCTCAATGCGATGCTCAACGCCCGTGAAGGTGTTGCCCACCTGTCGCATGGCCTCCACGGGCACCCGGCCCCAAACCGCCGCAATGGCGGCCAGCAGGTTTTCCACATTGTGCAGGCCGCGCAGTTGAATCTCGGCGCGGGGCAGCACGGGGGTCGTCACGCCGTTCTCTGCGTAACAGAGGGTATCGTCCGCCCGGCGCAGGAACGCGCCGCGGTCGGTATCGTGCAGGCGGGTAAACCAGACCTGCTCGCCCTTGCAGTCGGCCTGCATGTCGCGGCTGATGTCGTTCTCAAAGCCAAGCACGGCGCGGCAGGGCGGTTCCTGCCAGAGCAGAATGTTCCGCTTGGCATCAATGTACTCCTGCATATCCTTGTGGTGATCCAGATGGTTGGGGGTGACGTTGGTCACGACCGCCACCTTGGGACTGCGGCGCATGCTGATCAGCTGAAAACTCGACAGCTCGGCCACCGCCACATCCTGGGGCGCGACCTCCGGCAGCTGGGGCAGCAGCGCTGCGCCGATGTTGCCGCCCAAAAAGACCCGGCGGCCCGCGGCCTCAAACATCCGGGCGATCAGGGTGGTGGTGGTGGTCTTTCCGTCGCTGCCGGTCACGGCCACGATCTCGCAGGGGCAGTACTCAAAAAACAGCTCCACCTCGCTGGTCACGGTGGTGCCCGCCGCAATGGCGGCCTGCAGCTCAGGCTTGAAAAACTCGTAGCCGGGGGTGCGCAGGATCATATCCTGCCCGCGGAAGCCGTCCGTATAGTGTTCGCCCAGGCTCAGGCGGACGCCCAGCCTGCTTAGGGTATCGGCGTAGGCGCCGAACTCCGCCAGGCTTTTCTTCTGGTCGCAGAGGGTGATCTCGGCGCCCATGCTGCTGAACATTTCAATGCAGGGCTTATGGCTGACGCCCGCCCCAATAAAGGCGACCTTTTTGCCCCGCACAAGGGCCTGCAAGCGTTCTGCTGGCTGCATAACACACATCTCCTACCTGTTATTCTGAAAATTCCGACGCACGGCGGCGTCCAGGCGCCGCCGCCTTCCGTATTCTATGCGGCGCCGCCTGCAAACAGGCCGCCGCACCGGGCCGGGGCAGACTGCAAAGCGCCAAGACAGCGGACAAAGCCGTCTTGGCGCCGTTTCTGGCAAAGCTCAGCAGCCGCCCAGCGTCATGCCCTGGCTGTTGAGAAGGGTGCGGATCTTGGCGATGGGGTCGATGATGCTGCTGACCGATTTGTCGTGGTTGATGGCGGCGATAAAGTAGGCCGTGTACTTGGAAACATCCACGTCGTAGTACCAGGGCCGCTGCAGCAGCTCGGGGGTGCGGTAGGTCAGGTTGGTGCCCAGCACCGCGGCCACCACGCCGTCCGCATAGGCCTTGTCGAACTTATCCAGCCCGGCCGTGAAAAGCGGGAAGGTCGCATTGGTGAAAATCTGGCGCGCGCCCCGCATCTTCAGCTCATACGCGATGTCCAGCATGCTCTCGCCGGAGGCAATGATGTCGTCTGCAATAAAAACGTCCTTGCCTTGCACGCTCTCGCCCAGGTACTCATGCGCAATGATGGGGTTGCGGCCGTTGACGATGCGGCTGTAGTCCCGGCGCTTGTAGAACATCCCCAGATTGCAGCCCAGCACGCTGGAATAGTACATATTTCGGTTCATGGCGCCCTCGTCGGGGGATACGACCATGAAATGCTCCTTGTCCAGGCTAACGTCCGGCACATGGCGCATCAGGCATTTCATGACCTGATAGGTAGGCATAACATTGTCAAAGCTCATCAGGGGCACCGCGTTTTGCACGCGGGGGTCATGGGCGTCAAAGGTGATGATGTTCTTGACGCCCATCCCGCGCAGCTGCTGGAGCGCACAGGCGCAGTCCAGGCTTTCGCGGGAAACGCGGCGGTGCTGACGGCCGCCGTACAGGCTGGGCATAATGACCGAGATACGGTGCGCCCGGCCGGAGGATGCCTGAATCAGACGGATCAGATTTTGGAAGTGATCGTCGGGGGAAAGATGGTTGTCGTAGCCAAACAGTTTGTAGGTGACACTGTAGTTGCCCGGGTCCACAAAAATGAAAAGGTCATCGCCGCGGGTGGAGGCCTTTACCAGCCCCTTGGCATCGCCCGATTGAAAGCGCGGGCAGTCCGAAGGGATGATAAAACTATTTACATCCATGCCCACCTCGTTGGCCCAGCGTACAAGGTGGCCGTCCACCAGGTTGGCAAGCTCCTCGGCGCCGGGGCAAGCGATCAGGCCAAGGTCTGCAATAGCGTCCTCCTTGGCGAAAAAGTCGCGCGGGCCCAGATTCTGTTCAGCCATATTTTTTAGCTCCTCACTTTACAGCGACCGTATTCCTTGGTGCGGCTTTGGCTATGCCGCATTTCTACAAGTCTATTTTAGCACAGCCGGGCGCCAAAATCAGCCCTTCGCGGGCGTTTTTTGGGCCCTGAAAAGATTTTCCACACCTTGCACATCCACGCGGGACGTAAATTCATTTTTCTGTTGCTTTTTACAAAACCTTTTCTATTTTTTTGCATAAACGGTCAAAAATCCGCAAATTGTTTTCCTTCTGCACAAAAACTGCCCCCGCCGTATCCGGCGGGGGCAGCAATGCAGCAAATGATTCCGTGTTGGATCAAACCAACTCGATGATGGCCATCTCGGCAGCATCGCCGCGGCGCATGCCGGTTTTGATGATGCGGGTGTAGCCGCCGTTGCGGTCAGCATACTTGGGGCCATATTCATCGATGACCTTCTTGGCGACATCCTCTTTGGTGATGTAGGAGAAAATCTGGCGCTTTGCGTGCAGGTCTTCCTTCTTGCCAAGGGTAACCATCTTCTCGGCCATGGAACGAACTTCCTTGGCACGGGTAACGGTGGTCTCGATCTTGCCGTTCTCGAACAGGTACGTCACCATGGCGCGCAACATTGCGTTGCGGCTGTCGGCGGTACGGCCAAGCTTTCTAGTACCGGGCATTCCGTTTCACTCCTTTAGCTCGTATTCGTTAATTTTCATCGTCGTGGGTAAGCGTAAAGCCCAGGCTGTCCAGCTTTGCCATGACTTCTTCCAGGCTCTTACGGCCGAGGTTGCGAACTTTCATCATTTCGTCCTCGCTCTTGTTGATGAGATCGCCCACTGTGTTGATGCCGGCGCGCTTGAGGCAGTTGAAGGAGCGAACCGAGAGATCCAGCTCCTCAATCGTCATTTCCAGCGCCTTTTCCTTCCCCTTCTCATCGTTTTCCACCATGATCTCGGCCTCGGCGGCCTCGTCGCAGAGGTTGACGAAAAGGTTCAGATGCTCAATCAGCACACGTGCAGCCAGGCTCAGAGCCTCCTGCGCCGTGATGGTGCCGTCCGTCCAAACCTCCATGGTCAGCTTGTCGTAGTCGGTGATCTGGCCCACGCGGGTGTTTTCCACCGCGTAGTTGACCTTAAGCACCGGCGTGTAGATGCTGTCCACAGGCAGGGTGTTGATATCGTTCTTTTCCACGATCGCCTGCTTGTTGCGATCCGCGGGAACGTAGCCGCGCCCTTTGTCGAACGTGATCTCCATCACGATCTTGCCGCCCTCAACCAAAGTAGCCAGGTGCCACTCGGGGTTCAGGATCTCCAGATCGTCGCCCTGCTTGATGCTGCCGGCGTTTACTTCGCACGGGCCGACAGCTTCCACGCGGACGGTCTTGGGTCCGTCGCCATAGATCTTGGCGGCAATGCCTTTCAGGTTCAGGACGATCTCGGTAACATCCTCTTTTACGCCCTCGATGGTGGAGAACTCATGCACAACGCCGTCGATCTTGACGCTTGTCACGGCCACACCGGGCAAAGAAGAAAGCAGGATACGCCGCAGACTGTTGCCAAGCGTGGTACCAAAGCCGCGCTCCAACGGTTCCACAACGAACTTACCGTAGCGACCGTCCGGCGAGAGGCTTGCCGTTTCGATCTTGGGGCGTTCAATCTCCATCATAAAAACCCTCCTTGATCAGCCGGCAGCGAGCTGCCGGTTTTCGTAATCGTATCGGTGTAGGAAGCAGAGGATTACTTGGAGTACAACTCGACGATCAGGTGTTCCTCGACCTCGAGGTCGATCTCGCTGCGCTCGGGATAGCGATCCACGGTAACGCTCATATGCTCGGCATCCTTGGTCATCCATACGGGCACGGGGCGGGAAGCGTTTTTCTCAACGCTCTCCTTCAGCTTGCCGTTGTCGGTATCGCGCACGGCGATCACATCGCCGGGCTTGACCAGGTAGCTGGGAATGTTGACGGTTTTGCCGTTCACGGTGAAGTGACGGTGCAGAACCAGCTGGCGGGCTTCCTTGCGGCTCATGGCGTAGCCGACGCGATACACGATGTTATCGATGCGGCACTCCAAAATGCGGAGCAGGTTTTCGCCTGTCATGCCGGCCTGGCGGTTGGCCATGTCAAAGTACTTGGCGAACTGGCTTTCCAGCACGCCGTAGTATTTCTTGGTTTTCTGCTTGGCGCGCAGCTGAACGCCGTACTCAGAAGTCTTTTTGCGGGCCTGGTTGGGGCCGTGCTGGCCGGGAACCGTGCTGCGGCGGGCAAATGCGCACTTATCGGAATAGCAGCGTTCGCCTTTCAGGAAAAGCTTGGCGCCTTCGCGGCGGCACTGGCGGCATTCTGCGCCTGTATATCTTGCCATGTTGTTACTCCTCCTTCGTTAAATACGGCGACGCTTGGGCGGGCGGCAGCCATTGTGCGGGATGGGGGTCACGTCGCGGATCATGGTGACCTCCAGACCGGTGGACTGCAAAGCGCGGATGGCGCTTTCACGTCCGGAACCGGGGCCCTTGACATAGACCTCAACGGTCTTCATGCCATGCTCCATAGCAGCCTTGGCGGCAACCTCGGCAGCGCTTTGGGCAGCATAGGGCGTGCTTTTGCGGGAACCGCGGAAGTTGAGGGCTCCCGTGCTGGCCCACGAAATGGTGTTGCCCTGTGTATCGGTGATGGTCACGATGGTGTTGTTGAACGTGCTCTGGATATGGGCAGCGCCGGTATTAATGTTCTTGCGTTCCTTTTTCTTGGTACGGGTCGCTTTAACCGCACCAGCAGCTTTCGTAGTAGCCATTTCAGTTCCTCCTTACTTCTTCTTGTTAGCGACGGTGCGCTTGGGACCTTTGCAGGTACGCGCATTGGTCTTGGTGCGCTGGCCGCGGCAAGGCAGGCTCTTGCGATGGCGGGTACCACGGTAGCACTGGATCTCGGTCAGACGCTTAATGTCCAGCGCAACGTTGCGGCGGAGGTCGCCTTCCACCAGAATGTTGTGTGTGTCGATAAAATCGCGGATCTTGGCCTCGTCGTCGGGGGAAAGATCTTTAACGCGGATATCAGGGTTGATTCCGGTACCGGCGAGAATCTCGTCGGCAGTGCTCTGACCGATCCCATATACATACGTCAGACCAACTTCGATCCGCTTCTCACGAGGCAGATCAACACCAGCAATACGTGCCATAAAGCACCTCCATAAAATATCCCATGTCCTGTGTCGGGGCCTGCGCCGGGAATCTACGCACTTGGCCCCCAAGCGTTTTGTGGCGATCAGCCCTGACGCTGCTTATGCTTGGGGTTGGGGCAAATGATCATTACGCGGCCTTTGCGCTTAATGACCTTGCACTTTTCGCAAATGGGTTTCACGGAAGGTTTTACCTTCATGATGTTAACCTCCTTTAACAAACACGCGGCACTTACTTGGAGCGCCAGGTGATTCGGGCCTTTGTCAGGTCGTAGGGCGACATCTCCATGGTGACCTTATCGCCGGGCAGGATGCGGATGAAATTCGTCCGCAGTTTGCCGGAAATGTGTGCAAGCACGGTGTGCCCATTGGGTTTGCCCTCACCGTTGATCAGTTCCACCTGGAACACGGTGTTGGGCATCGCCTCGCGCACGATGCCTTCTACTTCGATGACATCTTCTTTAGACAAGCTGGTTTCCCTCCTTGAGCGTATCACACAGGGCTGGCCGCGTCGAACGCGGCAATGGCCTCGTTGAGAAGTTGATCACTTTGCAGGAGCTTGTTTCCCAGAACGGTGGCGGTGGGGGCCACATGCCTCCTCTTTTTGCGTTTTGGACGCGCCAGTGTGCGCAGACTTCCGTCTGCGAGAAGAAGCATCTGGCCGTCCACGGCCATAACGGCAAAGGTTCGGGTTTTGTCCCGCCCTGCCAGGGAGCGCACCAAACGGCCTTTTAAAAAGTCCATCCGGGTTCCTCCCAGCCGTGGGTCAGGATTTCGGGTCCGTTCGAGGTGATGGCCACCGTATGCTCAAAGTGAGCAGCCAGCCCGCCGTCGCACGTTTTGACCGTCCATCCGTCAGAGAGCGATTTTACCGCGCAGCCCTTCTGGTTGACCATCGGCTCAATGGCAATGGTCATCCCCGGCACCAGCCGCGGGCCGCGGCCCGGGTTGCCGTAGTTGGGCACCTCGGGATCCTCATGCAATTCCTTGCCCACGCCGTGTCCGACATAGGTGCGAACCACCGAGAATCCGTTTTCCTCCACATAGCTCTGCACGGCGTGGCCTACATCGCCGGTGCGGTTGCCCGCCAGCGCGGCGGCAATGCCGCGGTGCAGGCTTTCCTTGGTCACATCCATCAACCGCTGGGCTTCGCTGTCCACCTTGCCGCAGGCATAGGTGCAGGCGTTGTCGCCGTTAAAACCGTCGATCGCGCAGCCGGTATCGATCGAAACGATATCGCCGGGGCGGATCTTGATCTTGTGGCTGGGGATGCCGTGGATCACCGTGTCGTTCACGCTGATGCAGGCTGTGGCCGGAAAGCCGTACAAGTGCAGGAAATTGGGGTGCGCGCCGTGGCGCACGATAAAATCATAGATGATCTTGTCGATCTCGGCGGTGGAAATCCCCGCCTCGATCGCCTCGCCGCCCGCCTTGAGCGCGGCCGCGCTGAGGGCGCAGGCATGGCGCATCTTTTCAAGCTCGGCGGCGTTTTTGATCTGGATCATTGGGGTCAGGCCTCCAACATTTTCAGAATGTAGGCGTTGGTGGCCTCGATGGAGCCCTGATCGGGAATCTCAACAAGCTTGCCGCGGCTGCGATAGAAGGCTACCAGCGGCTCGGTCTGCTCATGATAGGCTTTCAGGCGATCCTGAACGGTAGCGGGTTCGTCGTCCTTGCGGATGACAAGCTCTCCGCCGCAGCGGTCACAGACGCCCTCTTTGGCGCTGGGTTTGTTCTGGATGTGGTAGCTGGCGCCGCAGGCCGCGCATACGCGCCGCCCCGACATCCGGCCCACAATGGCCGCGTCGTCCACGATCAGGTTCAGCACCTTGTCGATCGCGACGCCCATGGTTTCCAGCGCTTCCCCCTGCGCGATTGTGCGGGGCATACCATCCAAAATAAAGCCATTGGCACAGTCCGGCTGGGTCAGCCGCTCCTTGATGATGCCGACAATGACATCATCGGGAACAAGCGCGCCCGCGTCCATAAAGCTTTTGGCTTTCAGGCCCATCGGGGTGCCCTCCTTGACGGCGGCGCGCAGGATGTTGCCGGTGGAAATGGTGGGGATATTCAGTTTGTCACACAGGATTTCGGCCTGCGTGCCTTTGCCGGCGCCGGGGGCGCCCAACAGAATCAGTCTCATACTTGGTTTCCCCTTTCATTTTCCGCTGCCCGGATCACTCCAGGAAGCCCTTATGATGGCGTGCAGTCATATACCCTTCCAGCGAGCGGCCGGTGTCCAGCGCAACGCCCACAACGATCAGAAGGCTGGTACCGCCCAGCTGAATGGAAACGCCGGTCACGTTGCCGAGGATGATCGGCAGCCCAGCGACCAATGCCAGGAAGATGGCGCCCACCAGGGTGATCTTGTTGAGGGTCTTGGTGATGAAATCACTGGTCGGTTTGCCCGGACGGATGCCGGGGATGGTGCCGTTGTTCTTGCGCAGCTGGTTCGAGATGTCCACCGGGTTATACTGGATGGCCACATAGAAATAGTTGAACGCAACAATCAGCAGCACATAGATGACCAGGTACAGCGGGCTGTTGTAGTTGAAGGTGCGGAAGAAGCTGTACCAGATCGGGTGCGCCTCCGCACTCACGTTGACAAAGCTCCCGATCATGCCGGGGATGCTGCACAGCGTGGAGGCGAAGATGATGGGCATAACGCCCGTCATGTTGACCTTGATGGGGATGTAGCTGTTCTGACCGCCGTACATCTTGCGGCCGACCACACGCTTGGCATACTGGACCGGGATGCGGCGCTCGGCGTTGGTAAGTACCACGACGAACACCACGGCGATCAGCGCCAGAACGATGATCAGGGGCAGGTAGATGTAATACTGCGGCTTGCCGCTCTGTGCCTGGGTCAGCAGGTTCTTGGCGGACGTATAGATGCTGGACCACCGGGCCACGATGCCGGCAAAGATCAGCAGCGAAACGCCGTTGCCGATGCCCTTATCGTCGATCTGGTTGCCCATCCAGGTCAGAAGCTGGGCGCCCGCCGTGAAGCAGAGGATGATGACGACGGCGGAAAAAATTCCGACGAAGCCGGTCGTGTACTTCAGGGCGCTCATGTTGCGGATGATGAAGTAGTAGCCGATGGAAAGCGCCAGGCCGATGCCGCCGCCAACGTAGTTGGAGATGCGGTTCAGCTTGCGGCGTCCCTCCTCCCCCTCCTTGGAGAGATTCTCCAGGTAAGGGATGGCCACCGTCAGCAGCTGGACGATGATCGTCGCGTTGATGTAGGGCTGCACGCCCAGGGCGAACAGCGTACAATCGCTCAGCGCGCCGCCGGACATCATGTTGAGGTAAGTCAGCATGCTGCCGGTCGTGAACATATTGGAAAGTGCCGAAGGGGTAATATAAGGTACCGGAATTGCACTGCCCAAACGGAAAAGGACGATGATCAGCAGCGTAAACAAAAGCCGCTTGCGCAGATCGTCGATCTTCCAGGCATTGCGAAACGTTTCGAACACCTTAGATCACCTCAGCCTTCCCGCCTGCCTTTTCAATTTTCTCTTTGGCGGAGGCCGTATAGGCGGCAACCTTCACGTTCACAGCTTTGGTCAGCTCGCCGTTGCCCAAAACCTTTACGCCGTCCAGCGTCTTGGAAATGATCCCTTTGTCCAGCAGGGCCTGGATGTCCACATCGGCGCCGTTCTCAAATTTTTCCAGATCGGACACCTTGATGGTAACATACTTGGTTGCGAAGATATTGTTGAAGCCGCGCTTGGGCAGACGACGCTGCAAAGGCATCTGGCCGCCTTCAAATCCGGCTTTCTTCACGCCGGAACGGGCTTTCTGACCTTTGTGGCCGTAGCCGGCGGTCTTGCCGTTGCCGGAGCCAGCGCCGCGGCCCTTGCGGGTGGGCGCCTTGTTTGCGCCCTGGGACGCTTTCAATTCATGAAGCTTCATGCTTGCACCTCCTTGCATTACAGCTTGGTCACGACGACCAGGTGAGAGATCTTGGCGATCTTGCCGTTGGTGGCAGCATTGTCAGGCTGCGCAGTGACATCGCCGGGCTTATTAAGGCCCAGGCTGTGTGCAACAGCGGTCTGCTCCTTGCCGCGGCCGCTCAGGCTTTTTGCCAGGCGGATGCTCAGGCTTGCGTTGTTCTCAGACATTCGTTGCTACCTCCCCTTAACCCAGAATCTCGGCAACCGTCTTGCCGCGCTTGGCAGCAACGCTCTCGGCGTTTGTCAGGTTGCAAAGACCATTGAAGGTGGCGGCGGTCACGTTGATGGGGTTGCTGGAGCGCAGGCTGCGGGTACGGATATCCTTGATGCCGGCAGCTTCCAGAACCGCGCGGACCGGGCCGCCGGCGATCACGCCGGTACCGGGGGCAGCGGGACGCATCAGAACGCGGCCCGCGCCAAACTCGCCCACGATCTCATGCGGGATGGTGGTGCCCTTCAGGGCAATTTTGTGCATATTTTTCTTGGCAGCGCCCTCGCCCTTGCGGATGGCCTCCGGCACTTCGCCGGATTTGCCGATGCCAAAGCCGATGTTGCCCTTGCCGTCGCCCACCACGATGAGCGCGGCAAACTTCATGACGCGGCCGCCCTTGACGGTTTTGGAAACACGGTTGATGGAGACGACTTTCGTGATCATGCCGTCATCTTGTTCTCTATTTCTCTGCATGGCCATAATATCTTCTCCCTCCTTACAGCTTCAGGCCGCCCTCGCGGGCACCCTCGGCCAGAGCCTGTACACGGCCGTGATATACGAAACCGCCGCGGTCGTAGACCACTTCGGTAATGCCCTTTTCCAGGCACTTTTTGGCGATTGCCTCGCCAACCTTTTTCGCAGCCTCGATGTTGCCGCCAAAGCCCTCAAAATCCTTCTCCAGGGTGGATGCGCTCACCAGCGTTTTGCCGGCCTCATCATCAATGACCTGTGCATAGATGTGTTTGGCAGAGCGGAAAACATCCAGACGAGGACGCTCGGCAGTGCCGCTGATCTTGCCGCGAACACGGCGGTGACGGCGCAAACGAGCTTCGTTCTTATCAGCCTTATTGACCATAATGTTTCTCCTCTCCTATTATTTGCCTTTACCGGCTTTGCCTTCCTTGCGGATGACAAACTCGCCCTTATAGCGGATACCCTTGCCTTTGTAAGGCTCCGGCGGACGCTTGGAGCGGACTTCTGCGGCGAACTGACCGACTTCCTGCTTGTCGATGCCGCGGATGGTGAAGTTGACAGCATCCTTGACGTCGATCTTGACGGTATCAGTCTCTTTCACGTTTACGGGGTGGGAGAAGCCGAGGGTCAGCACAAGGGTATCGCCCTGCTTGGCGCAGCGGTAGCCCACGCCCTGAATTTCCAAAGCCTTGCTGAAGCCTTCGGTCACGCCCGTCACCATATTGTGAATGTTGGAGCGGGTCAGCCCGTGCAGGCTGCGCGCTTCCTTCTCGTCATTGGGGCGGGTAACCAAAATCTCGTTCCCTTCGGCCTTCACGGTCATCAGGGGGTGATATTTGGAATGCAGGGTACCCTTGGGGCCCTTCACGGTGATGGTGTGTTCGGCCTCGTCGATGTTCACATCCACACCCGCAGGAATGACGATGGGTTTTCTTCCAATTCTCGACATTGTCTATGCCCCTTTCTTACCACACAAAGGCGAGGACTTCACCGCCGACGTGGGCCGCGCGGGCGGCTTTGTCGGTCATGACGCCTTTCGAGGTGGAAATGATTGCGGTGCCCAGGCCCTTCATGACCTTGGGCATATCTTCGCAGTTGGAATAAATGCGCAGGCCCGGCTTGGACACGCGCTTGATGCCGGCAATGACCGGCATGCCGTTCTCCTGGTACTTGAGGGTCAGGCGGATCACGCCCTGTTTGTTGTCCTCAGTCACTTGCATCCCCTTGATGTATCCCTCGTCAACCAGGATCTGGCAGATCGCCTTTTTCAGGTTGGAAGCAGGAACGTCCACGGAAGGGTGTTTGGCAGTGCTGGCATTGCGGATGCGGGTAAGCAGGTCCGCGATCGGATCGGTGATTTGCATGCCACTAACCTCCTTAGGTTGTGTTTATGATTGTTGTTAAGCCCCCGGTTTACCAGGAAGCCTTCTTCACGCCGGGGATCTCGCCCTTGTAGGCCAGCTCACGGAAGCAGATACGGCACACGCCGTACTTGCGCAGGTAAGCGTGGGGACGGCCGCAGATCTTGCAGCGGTTGTACGCACGGCTGGAGAACTTGGCAGGACGCTGCTGCTTGAGCTTCATAGAAGTTTTTGCCATTTTTGTTCCTCCTTAGTTCGCGAACGGGGCGCCCAGAGCCTTCAGCAGCTCCTTGGCTTCCTCGTCGGTTTTGGCCGTGGTGACAAAGCAGATGTCCATGCCGCGGATGGCATCGACCTTATCAAAGTCGATTTCCGGGAAGATGATCTGCTCCTTCAAGCCGCAGGCGTAGTTGCCGCGCCCGTCGAACGCATTGCCGTTGATGCCGCGAAAGTCGCGGACACGGGGCAGCGCCACGTTGAACAGACGGTCAACGAACTCGTACATGCGCTCGCCGCGCAGGGTGACTTTGGCGCCGATGGGCATGCCCTGGCGCAGTTTGAAGTTTGCAACGCTCTTTTTGGCCTTGCAAACAATGGCCTTCTGGCCGGTGATCTGACCAAGGTCGGCAACGATGGCGTCAATCACCTTGACGTTCTCCTTTGCCTCGCCGGCAGCCACGTTGATGATGACTTTGTCCAGCTTCGGGATCTGCATCGGGCTCTTGTAGTTGAACTTTTTGTTCAGGGCCGGAGCGATCTCGTTGACATACTGTTCTTTCAAACGTGCCATAATCTTTGCTCCTCCCTTACAGTTCCGCGCCGCACTTTTTGCAAATGCGAACGTGTTTGCCGTCTTTCACGGAATAGCCGACGCGGGTGGCTTTGCCGCACTTGGGGCAGACAAGCTGCACCTTGCAGGCATAGATGGCGCCCTCGGCCTTCACGATGCCGCCCTGCTCGCCCTGACGGCGGGGTTTGACGTGCTTCGTGACCATGTTCAGGCCCTCGATGATGACCTTGCCCTCCTTGGGGCTGGTCTGCAAGACTTTGCCGTTCTTGCCCTTGTCCTTGCCGGAGAGAATCACAACGTTGTCGCCGGTTTTAACATGAAGATTGTTCATTCTGTTTAAAACCTCCTTACAACGATTCGGGCGCCAGGGACAGGATCTTCGTAAAACCGGCGTCGCGCAGTTCGCGGGCCACTGGTCCAAAGATACGGGTGCCCTTGGGGCTCTTATCGGCCATAACGACCACGGCGGCGTTCTCATCAAAACGGATGTAAGAACCGTCGTCGCGGCGCAGGCCCTGCTTGCTGCGGACGATAACGGCTTTCACCACATCGCCCTTCTTCACGGTGCCGCCCGGCGCAGCTTTTTTCACGCTGCAAACCACGATGTCACCAATATTCGCATATCTCTTGCGGGTACCGCCCAGTACACGGAAGCACATTAACTCCTTGGCACCGGTGTTGTCGGCCACTTTGAGATAAGTTTGCATCTGAACCATCTTTCAGGTCCTCCTTTCAAAGTACCAGGCTTATTTTGCCTTCTCAAGAATCTTGACCAGGCGCCAGTTGACGTCCTTGGAGAGCTTGCGGGTCTCCATGATCTCTACGCGGTCGCCGATGCCGGCCTCGTTGTTCTCGTCGTGGGCCTTGAACTTCACGGTCCGCTTCAGGATCTTCTTGTAGAGGGGGTGCTGGACGCTGTCCTTGACAGCAACGACGATGGTCTTGTCCATCTTGTCGGAGACGACAGTGCCAATACGGGTCTTTCTCAAATTACGCTCTTCCATCGTTTAACCTCCCTCTTAAGATTTTTTCGCATTGTTTTCAGCCATGACGGTCATCACGCGGGCGATGTCCTTTTTCACGGCGTCAATGCGAATGGGGTTATCCAGCTGGTTGATGGCGTGCTGAAAGCGCAGGTTGAACAGTTCGGCTTTCAGATCCTTGAGCTTTTTGTTCAGCTCGATTTCGGTCATATCGCGCAGTTCGGTGGCTTTCATTCAGCGTCATCCTCCTTCACAGCGTCAAGGCCTTCGCGCTTGACAAATTTGCAGCGGATCGGCAGTTTGTTGGAGGCAAGGCGCAGAGACTCGCGGGCGGTAGCCTCGTCCACGTCGGCCAGCTCAAACAGCACACGGCCGGGCTTGACCACGGCCACCCAGTACTCCGGGCTGCCCTTGCCGGAACCCATGCGGGTGCCGGCCGGCTTTTCGGTAACCGGCTTATCGGGGAAGATCTTGATCCAGACCTTGCCGCCACGCTTGATGTAACGGGTCATGGCGACACGGGCCGCCTCGATCTGGTTGGAAGTAATCCACGCCGGCTCCAGTGCAACCAGGCCGTAATCACCCTGGTTGACGACATTGCCGCGCATGGCCTTGCCGGTCATGCGGCCGCGCTGTACGCGGCGGTATTTAACACGTTTCGGCAGTAACATTACTGTTTGCCTCCTTCCTTCTTGGGAGCAGGCTTAGCGGCGTTCTTGGCACCCTTGAGGATCTCGCCTTTGTAGATCCAGACCTTCACGCCGACCTTGCCATAGGTGGTATCGGCTTCAGCAAAGCCGTAATCAATGTCCGCGCGCAGGGTCTGCAGGGGGATGGTTCCCTCATGGTAGCTTTCTACGCGGGCAATGTCCGCGCCGGCAAGACGGCCCGCCAGCGTGCATTTGATACCCTTGGCAGGTACGCCGCCGCGGGGCTGCATGGCGTTGCGGATCGCCTGCTTCATGGCGCGGCGGAACGCGATGCGGCGCTCAAGCTGGCTGGCGATGTCCTCGGCGACCAGCTGGGCATTCGTGGAAATGTTCTTGACTTCCACAATGTTCAGGTTGACGCTTTTGCCGGTCAGCTTTGCGAGATCGGCCTCGATTTTGGCGCTCTCGGCGCCGCCCTTGCCGATGACGATGCCCGGCTTGGAGCAGTATACGTTGACCTTGACGCGCGCGGCGCCGGACTGGCTGTCCACGGTGCGCTCGATCTCGATCTTGGGCACGCCGGCAGCATACAGCTGCTTCTTCAGCAATTTGCGGATCTTGTAATCTTCCACGAGGGTGTCGCCGAATTCCTGCTTAGAGGTAAACCAGCGGCTGTCCCAATCCTTGATAACACCCACGCGCATGCCGTGGGGATTGACTTTCTGGCCCATTTGTTTACCTCCTTACTCTTTCTCTTTCAAAACGACCGTCATGTGGCTGGTCCTTTTGAGGATGCGGAACGCACGGCCCTGGGCGCGCGGCATGATGCGCTTGAGCGTGGGGCCGGGGCAGACATAGCATTCTGCGACGTAAAGGTTTGCGCGATCCATGTTGAAATTGTTTTCAGCATTCGCGGCTGCGGAGTTCACCAGTTTCAGAAGGGGCTCACAAGCGGCCTTCGGGGTGTACTGCAGGATCGCCAGCGCTTCGTCCAGGGGTTTGTTACGGATGAGATCCATCACGATCGAAACCTTGCGGGGACTGATGCGGGCGTAACGAAGAATTGCCCGAGCTTCCATTGTTGTTCCTCCTTACTTATTTCGCGGCAGGGGCCGTGGTTTTGCCGCTGCCATGGCCGGTGAACTTGCGGGTAGGCGCAAACTCGCCCAGCTTGTGGCCGACCATGTCCTCCGTGACATACACGGGAACATGCTTGCGGCCGTCATGCACCGCAAAGGTGTGGCCGACGAAATCCGGGAAGATGGTGGAAGAACGGCTCCAGGTTTTTACAACGCTCTTCTTGCCGCTCTCATTCATTGCCTCGACCTTTTTCAGCAGGGAAGGCAGAACATAAGGGCCCTTTTTTGTGCTTCTAGACATGTTTCAAACTCCTCCCTTAGCCGTTGGCGCGCTTCACAATGAACTTATTGGAGCGAGCGTGGTGTTTGCGGGTCTTGAGGCCCATTGCAGGCTTGCCCCACGGGGTCATAGGACCGGCGTGGCCAACCGGGGCGCGGCCCTCGCCGCCGCCGTGCGGGTGATCGCAGGGGTTCATGACGGCGCCGCGGCTGCCCGGGCGAACGCCCATGTGCCGTTTGCGGCCGGCCTTGCCAAGGTTGACGTTCTCGTGGTCGATGTTGGAAACAACGCCGATGGTGGCAATGCAGTTCAGCGGGATGTTGCGCATCTCGCCGGAGGGCAGGCGAACCAGCGCGTAGCCGTTCTCCTTGGCCATCAGCTGGGCCATCACGCCCGCGGAGCGAACCAGCTGGCCGCCCTTGCCGGGGTAAAGCTCGATGTTGTGGATCATGGTGCCGACCGGGATGTTCTCAAACGGAAGGGCGTTGCCCGGTTTGATATCCGCGGTGGGGCCGGCCATGACCTTATCGCCGACCTTAAGGCCGTCCGGCGCGAGGATGTAGCTCTTGACGCCGTCCTCGTACTCGACAAGGGCGATGAAGGCGGAGCGGTTGGGATCATACTCGATGGTCTTTACATCCGCCGGCGCGCCGAACTTGCTGCGCTTGAAATCGATCACGCGGTACTTGGTGCGGTTGCCGCCGCCCTGGTGGCGGACGGTGATCTTGCCGGTGTTGTTGCGGCCGGCATTTTTCTTCATGGGTTCAAGCAGGCTGCGCTCGGGCTCAACCTTGGACAGCACGCTGTAATCGGTGACAGTCATGCCGCGGCGGCCCGGGGTAGTCGGCTTGTACTTCTTGATAGCCATGGTGTTTCTCCTTTTGTTATCTTATGAATTGTTATCGGGGTCATATCCCCATATGCGAGCCTTCGGCAGGCCCTTAGGTCATGCTGTTAAAGAACTCGATCTCCTTGGAGTCGGCCTTCAGCGTGACGATCGCCTTTTTGGCGGCTGCGGTGTAGCCCGCGGTGGCGCCCTGGCGGCGATACCGACCGCGCACGCTGATGGTGTTGACCTTGGCGACTTTCACGCCAAACAGCTCCTCGACAGCCTTTGCGATCTCGATCTTGGTGGCATCGGTGGCAACCTTGAAGGTGTACTTCTTGGCGGCAACGCCAGCCATGGAGTTCTCGGTGATGACGGGGGCGAGAACGATATCCTGTGCGAATTTCATCAGCCCAGTACCTCCTCAAGTTTCTTAACGGCTTCCAGGCTGATGATCATCTTATCGGCGTTGACAACGTCGTAAGTGTTCACGCTGGAGGCAACGGTGGTTTTGACACCCGGGATGTTGGCGGCGCTTTTAACGAACATGGCGTCAACGGCTTCGTTCACAACCAGGTTCTTTTTGCCCGCACCCACCGCGGTGAGCATGGCGACAACCGTTTTGGTCTTGTAGTCGTCAGCAGCCATCTTGTCCACAACGATCATATTGCCAGCGGCCGCCTTGTCGGACAGCGCGCTGAGGATAGCCAGACGCTTAACCTTCTTGTTGATGCGGTAGCTGTAATCGCGCGGCTTGGGGCCCAGAGCAACGCCGCCGTGTGTCCACTGGGGCGCGCGGGTGGAACCCTGGCGGGCGTGGCCGGTGCCTTTTTGGCGCCAGGGCTTTTTGCCGCCGCCGGAAACTTCCATCCGGATCTTGGTGTTCTGGGTGCCCTGGCGCTGGTTGGCCAGGAAGTTGACGACTGCCTCGTGGACAGCCCTCTCGTTCGGGGTAACCCCGAACACGGCGTCGGAAAGCTCAACGGTGGAAACCTTCTTGCCGCTCATATCAACGACATCAAATGTAGCCATTGTGTTTTCCTCCTTTACGCTTTCACGCTGTCGTGGATGGTGACCACGGCGCCCTTGGGCCCCGGGATCGCACCCTTGATCGCGATCAGATTATTTTCTGCATCCACCTTGACGATGGTCAGGTTCTGCACGGTCACCCGCACAGCGCCCATGTGGCCGGGCAAACGCTTGCCGGGGTACACGCGGGACGGGCTGGAAGTGGAACCGTTGGAACCTGCGTGGCGGGCCACCGGGCCGGTGCCGTGGCTCTCACGGAGGCGGTGCTGGCCGTAGCGTTTGATAACGCCCTGGTAGCCTTTGCCCTTGCTGATGCCGACGACATCAACGTGGTCGCCCGCGGCAAAGACATCCGCCTTCAGGATATCGCCGAGATTCATGCCGGCGATGTCGTCCAGACGGAACTCGCGAAGGGTGCGCTTCGGAGCGACGTCCGCTTTGTCAAAGTGGCCCTTGGCGGCCTTGTTGACCTTTTTGGCGGAAACTTCGCCAAAACCGAGCTGCACGGCCTCGTAGCCATCGCTCTCGGCGGTCTTTTTCTGCACGACGGTGCAGGGGCCGGCCTCAATGACGGTGACGGGAACGACTTTGCCGTTCTCGTCGAACAGCTGGGTCATGCCCAGCTTCTTGCCGATGATACCTTTTTGCATTGTTAAATCCTCCTGTAAAGGTTATTGGTTGGTGGTTTCCCATCAACATGACCTCTCCGTGGCGTTTTTTACGGAGATGGGCTGAAGCCTTGTTTTACTGTGCGTACTGTCGGCGGTAAGCGGAACACGGCCGCTCGGGCCGACGCTTTCTGCTCAGTTCTTTCGCAAGGGTCACAGCTTGATTTCGATATCGACGCCGGCGGGGAGCTGAAGGCTCATAAGAGCCTCCACCGTCTTGTTGGACGGCTTCAGAATGTCGATCAGACGCTTATGGGTGCGGCTCTCAAACTGTTCGCGGCTGTCCTTATACTTGTGTACCGCGCGCAGGATGGTGACCACTTCCCGGTCGGTGGGCAGGGGGATGGGGCCGGACACGCGGGCGCCTGTGCGCTTTGCGGTCTCCACGATCTTCTCCGCTGCCGCATCGATGAGGGATGCGTCATAGCTCTTCAACCGAATTCTGATTTTTTCCTTGACTGCCATTGCTTTCGCCTCCTATAAAAATTTGTTGCCTTAGGCGAGCCGATAAATCACACACGCTTCCGGGTGTTCAACTGTTTTGTACGAGAAAATCCGGTGAACCGCGCACCCGCAGTTCAGCCGGAAAGAATCATCACAAAGACAGCGGACATTGGTCCGGCGCCGCAAACGGCAGCACCGTACATATCCCTTTGCATCCGTAATTCTTTCGCCCGGTTCTAAGATCGGACATACTCCGCGGAAAAACCCGTGCCGGTATCCCGGCGCGGCAACCTCCCGCATCAACGCATATCGTGGCCCATGTAGAACGGATGTTCTGCACAAGCCGTTCGCAGCCGTATATGATAATACCACACCATGCCGGGCGTTGCAAGGGGTTTGTAAAAAATATTTTGAAAAGTTTGTTCAACCCTACAAGATTTTTTGAAAAACCGCGCGGACGGCGGCCTGTTCAGCCCAAACCGCCGACCCGCGCCGCAGTCAGTAGGGCAGGCTCATGCGGGATACCCGCCAGCCGTCCGCCGTGGGCGCCAGAACGACGGCGAGATACTCGGCACGGGTGGTGGGGCCGCCCGGCTCCCCGCCGTCGTCGCTCAGAAGGGCCAGCATTCCAAACCGAAGCGTCCCGTCGGCCTGGGTCTTGGGTTCGGTGTAGGCGATGCCGTTATAGTAAATGTTCGCGCCGCGGGCGGCCTCGCCGTAGCAGAGTGCGTCGCCGTCCCCTTCCAGATACCCGCCCTCGTACCAGCCGTTAGCACTTTTGGCGCCGGAGACGAACGGCGTGACCATCTCTGCCGAAAAGATGCGCGTCAGATAGGTCTTGTACCCCGAAAACGTCGTGAACCGCGCGCCCTGTACCGTGCGGTAAAGGCTGGTTCCGGCATCGATCACCTCCGAGGGGGCGTACCCCATCGAAAGATCCCGGTGCGTCAGCGCATCCCACGCCTCGGCCATCACGATGGATGCCTGATCGTCCAGCGATGCGGGGACGATGTAGACTTTTGGTTCCTCTCCGGGGTCGGGCACCGTGACGCTGCGCACGGGGACATCCGGCAGTTGGTAGAGTTCCTGCTGCAGCAGGAGGTCGGTTGTGCCGCTGCTGTAGGAATCGGTTCCCTCGACGAAATCCGGGTTGAGGGCGCGGAGCGTATCCGCGGGGATGCCGGTATCCTCGGCGGCCTGCGCGAGCGTTGCGCCCAGGCCGCTGTAAAACAGCGTGACCCCCGCAGCCGGCACTTCCCCGCCCCGCGCCGCTTTCTCGTCGGCGGCAGCCAGCGCGTAATCGGCGGCGGGGTCGGGCAGCACGGGCGCCGGGGCGGCAGTCGGGTCCGCTGTGGCGGCGGGCGCGGGCGAGGGGGGCGGGGCTTCCGTGGCCGCAGGCGACGCGGCGCTCTCCTGCCGGGACGAAGCGGCGGGCGAGGCCGCGCAGGCGGCCAGAGCGGCAGCCGCCAGCAGGGCGGCGGCCATGACAAGGGTGCGGTTCGGTTTGCGCATGATTTTCTCCTTTCGCGGCGGGCGGCCGTGCAGATGACGCACTTTGGCAGGGCAGCGGCCGGCCCGCCCGCGGGCGGTGCCCCGATGTTTTCAGCATACCACAAAATCCGGGCCATGCCCAGCCGAAAAGGCGGGCGGCCCGGATTTTTACAACTTTACAGCGTCCCCGGCGGCTTATCGGGAGCGCAGCCGCTCGGCCAGCCCCTCGCGCGGGGTGACATAGACGGTGGTGTACACCTCGTACAGCACCATTCCGGGCTTGGCGCCGTTGGCTTTCCAGATGTTTTTGACCTCGGTGGTATCCACCGGCACCTTGACGCCGCCGCCCCGCACATACCGGCTGGAATGCAGTACGGCCAGCTCGGCGGCTTCCTGCCGTGTGGCGTCCGGGATGGCCTGTCCGTGGCCCAGCACGACGGCATGGCTGCCGGGCGCCTTCTGCACATGGAACCAGAGGTCGCGGCCCCGCGCCGTGTGGAGCGTCAGCTTGTCGTTCTGAAGATTGTTGCGGCCCACCAGAATTTCAAACCCATCGGTGGAGCGGTAGCGGAGAAAATCGGCGGGCTTTTGCTTGCGGTCCCGCTGCTTGTAGTACTTGAGATAGCCCTGCGCCTTCAGCTCGGCGCGTATTTCGCCAAGCGCCTGCTCGCCGGGGGCCGCTTCGACCTCATACAGAACCGTGGCCAGATACTCGATCTCCTGCTCGCCCTCGGCCAGCAGTTTTTGGAGCATCTCCCCCGCCGTCTGCTTTTTTTTGTAATCCCGAAAATACTTCTGCGCGTTCTCGTTGGGGCCAAGCCGGGGATCGAGCGGAATGGTGACCGGCTGCCCGGTGTAGTAGTTTTCCACGCTTACCTTGCGGTCGCCCTTATGGACGGCCCACTGGTTGGCCTGCAGAAGCTCCCCGTACAGCCGGAGGGTTTCGGCGCGGCTGCTTTGGGCAAGCTCCTCCCGGCGGGCCGCCTGCTTGCGCACCGCGCGCTCGTGCATATTGTGGACGGCCTTGTACAACTCCTTGCTCTTCTGGCGCAGCCGCTCGGCGCGGTCCTTGGTGGCGTAGTAGTCCTCCAGCAGTTCGCTGTAGCCGGGGTATTGGGTCAGCACCGCCCCGGCGCCGTACTGCGCGGGGACAAAAAAGCTGTACTCGACCGGCTTGCCGTCGGCCAGTCGAACCGCCGTGGGGGTGCCGCCCGCCGCGTGTTCGGCCCGAAGAGCGGCCAGCGCGTCGGTCAGCGCCCCGCGCTGCGTCTGATCCAGCTCGCCGGCCAGCAGGGGCGTATCCCCGCCGAAAGCGCGGAACGCGGCCTCCCGCATGACGACGGGCCCCACTCCGCCCACGGCCTTGCCGAGGGCATCCGCCACCGGCAGCTCCTTCCGGCAGGCAGCTTCCACCATGGCGGCAGGCGTCACGGCCAGAAAATCCGGCTTGCCCGGCTTGGGGGGCAGGGTGTAGCCAAGGCCCGGCAGCAGCTGGCGAATCTCGCTGTCCTCGTAATCGACCCGTTTGAGGGCATCGATGATTTTGCCGTCCTGGATCAGCACCAGGTTGGAATAGCGGCCCATCAGCTCGGCGGCCAGCGTGTTGGTGACAAGATCGCCCATCTCGTTGGTGCAGCGGAAATCCAGAAAGACGATGCGGTCCCCCGGCTCCATGTGCAGCCCGATCAGCCGCCCGCCCGTCAGGTGTTTGCGCAGCAGCATGCAGAACCCCGGCGGCGTGAGCGGATTTTCAAAGCTTTCCCCGGTCAGGCAGATGCGGGCGGACCCGCTGCGCGCCGAGAGAAGCAGCTTGTAGGTTTCGGTGCGGGTGCGCAGCGTCATCAGCACTTCATCCCGGGTGGGCTCAAAAATCTTGTCGATCTTAGCGTCCAGCAGGGCGGTATTCAGTTCCGCGGTCACAAGGGCCAGCGTTGCGGCATCCAAAGCCATGAGATTCTCCTTTTATAAATAGGTGTAGGGGTCGGCGTCGGCGGCCGATACCGCCGTGCGCAGCCCCGGCAGCGCCGCTGCCAGCCGCGCTGCCAGCACCGCCGCGATGGGGCGCTCGGTAGCCCAGTGCCCGGCCACGATCAGGCTCATCCCCCGGCGCAGGGCATCACAGCCCGCGTGGTGGTTGGCCTCGCCGGTGACAAGGCAATCGGCGCCCAGCGCCCGCGCCTCCTCCCAGAAACTGCCGCCCGCACCGCTTACCTCTGCCAGGCGCGTGATGGGCCGGCCGGCGTCGGCCAGCTTGACATGGGCGCCCAGCCTTTGGCGGCACAGCCCGGCCAGCGCCGCCGCCGTGGTGGGCGCCACGGTGCCGATCCGCCCGCAGCCCTCGGCAAAAGGAACGGCGTCCCGCATTTCCAGCAGCGCGGCCAGCGTATCGTTGACGCCGCCGTCCGCCGCGTCCAGGTTCGTGTGCATGCAGATGGCCGAGATGCCGTTTTGAAGCAGCAGCCCGGGCAGATCGTCCGCCGCAAGCGTCTTGAGCGGCGCAAAAATGACCGGGTGGTGGGAGACGATCAGCTCGCACCCCTGCGCGGCGGCCTCCCGGATCACCGCGGGGGTGATGTCCAAGGTGGTCAGCACAGCTGTCACAGGGCGGCCGGCATCCACCAGCAGCCCCACGTTGTCCCATTTTTCGGCCAGTGCGGGCGGGGCAAACGCCTCCATTGCCCGCAAAACTTCCTGTACGGTCAGGGCCATTGTCCATCCTCCAACTGCCGCAGCAGCGCGTCCACCCCATCGGCCTCAGGGCCGGGCGGCAGGCCGCGGCGATATTTGACCAGCTTGCCTGTCTGCTGGGCGCGGTAGCGCGCGGCCAGCGGCTGGCCCTGCGTTTTACCGCACAGGCAGTACAGCCCGTCCGGCTCCCGCGCCCGGCCGGCGTACCGGGCGTTCATCACCGCGTACAGCCGCCCGGCAGCCTCGCAGAGGGTCTCGGCGCAGAGCGCGAACCCGTTGCGGGCCAGCCAGCGGCGCAGCAGACTGTGCTTGGTGGCAGGAACCAGCACCAAATTGTAGCGCGGGTCCCGCACCCAGGGCGCCGCCGCCAGGATCTGTTCGATCGTCTCGGCGCCCATCCCGGCGATGATGATGTCCTCGGCCTCGCCGGGGGCCACGACCGAAAGGCCGCTGCCCAGCCGGAAATCGATCCTGTCCGCCCAGGGCGCGCCGTTGGCGCGGGCCTTGGCCAACGGGCCGGGGCGAAGGTCACAAGCAAGAATACGCGGGCAGCGTGCGCTGCCCGCGAGATAAGCACTCAGTTTGCCGTGGTCGCACCCGATGTCCGCCGCGGTACGGCCGGGCCGCACAAAGGCGGCCGCTGCCGAAAGCCGGGCATCCAGCACCGGGACGCAGGGATCACTGCGGTTTGGCAAAATAGTCGTTGAGCTGGGCGACCAGCGCATCCGGGTCAACGCCGTGGACGGCGCAGGCCTCCTCCACCGTCTCGCCATGGGCGGCCATGCAGCCCAGGCAATGCATCCCGGTGGCCAGGAAGATGGGCACGCAACCCTGCGCGGGGTCGTTGTTGAGGATTTCGGCAATGATGGTATCTTTTTGAACAGTCATGGTAAAGTTCCTTTCTCCAAATAAAAGTGTGTTTGTATTATAACCCAAAGGCGGCATAAATGCCATACCCTTGCAGCAAAACAAGGCCGTTAAGGCAAACGGCGGCAAACAGCGCGGCGCAAGCGGTCGGTTTGGTGGCCCGGAACGGAAGCTGTTCCCCCGCCAGCAGCAGCGCCAGCGGCAGAACGGGCAGCCAGTAACGCCCCTGCACCCCAAAAATCACCGTGTAGTTGATGGGCGTCCAGGTCAAAGCCGCCAGCACGGACAGGCCGACGACCAGCGCCAGCACCAGCCCCGCCCCCAGCCTGGCCCTGCGGCCCAGCCGCGGCGGTTCCCCGGCGGCGGGCAGCGCGGCGGCCAGCAGCATCAGCACCAGCCCCACCCCCAGCACCCAGCTGACCATGACGGGGTAGACGATCGGCTCCCCCAGCGCGGTGCCCAGCACCCCCTGCAGCCAGAGCGCGCCCTGGCTGGACGCGCTGCGCAGCAGCAGCTTGGCGGTGCCGGGCAGGTTGCGGCAGATGTAGCCGACCGAATAGACATAGACTGAATCGCCGTTGGGCTGGATGCTGTCGACAAGATCCTCGGGCTTGAGCCCGCCCCACATATGGGTCAGCTTATAAAGCCCGACCGGAAGCGCCGCCAGCACGGCGGCAAGCAGCACGGCCCGGAACGCTTTTTTGCCCCGGTCGGTGCGGGCGGCCCGGCGGTATACAAGGGCCAGCGCCACCGCCGCCGCCGCCAGCACAGCGGCGGCGCGGGTCAGGCCTACGTTATCGACATCGCGGGTGGCATACAGCAGCGCGGTCAGGTTGGTGCGCAGCCAGAAGGCCGCTGCCGCCAAAAGGGCGGCCGCTTTCAGCAATACGCCGGGCGGGCAGCGCCGTTTTGCGCCGGGGCCGGGCAGCGCCGCCGGGGCGGCGCGCAAAGCAAGATGGTCGTTTGGCACCAGCAGCACCAACAGCACGGCCGGCAGATAGATGGCCTTGAGCGGGCCGATCAGCAGCGCGCCCGCCACCAGCAGCACGGCGTCCCGCCGGGTGGCAGGGCGCTCCCGCAGCGCCATGCAGAGCGCCGTGTACGCAAACAGCAGCCCCAGCACAATGCCGTCTCCCGAAAGGCTGCCCGCCAGCTGGGTGGCCATGGGCAACAGCCCCACGCAGGCAAACAGACCGCGCAGACGCCGGGGCGCCAGCGCCACGCCGAGAGCGGCAAAAGCCGTGTAGACCAGCAGATTGCCCAGCCGCCCCAGCAGCAGCATCCCAAAAAAGCCCAGCCCCAGCATCCGCGCCAGGCTGATGCCCGCCACCTGGCCCACATACAGCCGGTAGCCGCCGCCCGCATCGGCAGGGATATCGGTGACGGCGGTGCAGGCCGGGTCGGCCCCGGAATCGCCCAGATGCTCCAGCATCCGCTTGTAGGCAAAAATACCGATCTGTCCGGTTTTATCGCTGAAATACGGTGCGTCGCAGGGGCGTACCGTGAGATACAGCGTACCGTCTTTCCCGGCCGCTGTCTGTTGCCCAAGCAACGTGCTGGACTGGCGATAGCCGGCGGCCAGATGGGTGTATTCATCAGGAGCGACGAGCGGCGGCGTGACAAGGGCGAAAGCCGTACCCAGCAGCAAAGCCTCGGCGGCAAATACAGCGGCCAGCGGCGCGGGCTTTTTTTTGACAAACAGCAGCCCAAAGCCGAGAACCGCCGCGCCGCCTGTCAACAGCCCCAGCGCCAGCGACAGCCTGGCCGACCAGCGGCCCGAGTAATCGGTGATATACTGAACGGCGGCGGTGGCGTTCAGGGCGCCGCTGCCGTCCGCCAGGGGCATGGCGGATACCGCGCCCTCGCTGGCCCAAAGGCCAAGCGGCGCAGCATCCCCCGCCGGGGGTGTGTACCAAAGCCGCAGCGAGAGGGTCTGGGCCGCTGCCGCCGTGCAGGGGGCGTCAAAAAGCAGCGCGGCGAAGGTGTTGTCCTTGAGGCCCAGCAGGGGCAACGTACCGGTGGCCAGCACCTCGCCCGCCGCGCTGCACAGCTCGGCATGAAGCTCGCCGCCCGCAAAGGCGTGGTCAAAGGTGGCGAAATCCAGCCGAACGCCGTACAGCCTTTGCCCGGCTTCCAGCGGCAGGCTTTGGGTCAGCCCCGGCTCCCCGGCCGGAATGGGGACGGTGCGGCTGTAGGTATCGTTGACGATGGCGTAAACGGGCCGGTTATCCACCCGCCGGCCCAGGTCGTACCCGGCCCAGGCCGCAACCAGCGCCGCCGCCAGCAGAACCCCCAGCAAGGCCGCCGCGCGGCGATGCCGCTGCCAAAATGCTTCCCGTTTTTCCGCCATCCGCCGCGCTCCCCCGTCCATATGCGTTGTGGGTTTCAGTATACACCACCGTGCCCAAAAGCGCAACCGCTGCCCCGGCAGCCGGGGCAGCATAAAAACGGGCGGCACCGCCTTTCGGCTGTGCCGCCCGTCTGTTTACCTTGTCGCCCTAAAGGGGGTAACTCAGTTCTGCTTCATTTTGGCGAAGCACTCGCTGCAATAGACCGGACGATCCTCGCGCGGCTGGAAAGGCACTTTGCAGGCCTTGCCGCAGCTGGCGCAAACGGCATCGTACATCTGACGCTCGCCGCGGGTAGAATTCTTGCGGGCATCGCGGCAGGGCTTGCAGCGCTGGGGCTCGTTCTCGAAGCCACGGCTGGCGTAGAACTCCTGCTCACCGGCAGTCCAGATGAACTCCTTGCCGCAGTCTTTGCATACTAAAGTTTTGTCTTCGAACATAGTTGGGTATCTCCTCTTTATTTTAGTATTTTGCCCGCGGAAGGATTTTAACCGACACCTTTGGTGAAAGGACCAACGCTCTGAATGTTAAGCTACTGGGGGCATATATATTCAAGCCAGACGGCTCAAATGCGCTATAAAATGGTTTTAAGCTTGCGGCGCGCCCGCGCCAAGGCGTTTTCGGCAGCCTTTTGCGCACAGCCAAGGCGCCGTGCTGTCTCGGCCGCGGAACAGCCCGCCAAGGAACAAAGCAGCGCGCGGCGCTCACGGTCGGAAAGATCGCTCTGCATCCGCAGAAGCAGCTCGGCATACTGTTCGCCCGCGATCGTGATGCTCTCGGGGTCGGCGGCGCTGTGTACGGCCGCCAGGGGCAGATCGGCATCGCCGGGCAGCGGCACGCTGTTGTTGAGAGGCGCGTGCTTTTTCCGGCTGGCCGTGCGGTAGGCATCCCGCTGGGCGTTTGCAATGCAGGACGCCGCGTACCCCTCAAAAGGAATATCCCGGTAAGCGGCTTGATCGTAATGGCGCAGCGCCTGAAAAAGTCCGATCAGGCCCTCCTGCACAGCGTCCTCAAAGTCCAGCCCCGGCGTTTTGCACGCGGCCGCGCCCTTGCGGATCAGCGGCATCATTCTGGCGATGACGGCGGCGGTGGCGGCTTCGTCCCCTGCCTTTGCTTTGGCAAGCAGAGCCGGATCAATTTGCTGCACCGCCAAGCCCTCCCGGCATTACGATTGTCCTTATTTTACAAGCCCTGCGGGCATTTGTCAATAAATATTTGCAGCTTTTTGGCGCAAAAATCCCTGTTTTTTGGAGAAAACTCCTTCTTTTGCCCATAGTACTATAAAAATACCGTCAAATTTGCACAAATTTTGGCGCCATTTTTCAGTACGCACGCCGCTTGTTATTTCATAAACAGGTCTGCCAGGCACCGCCCGGCCTTTGTATAGGGCGCATAGCGTACAGGAAGATCCACCCAGGTTTTTTTTTCGACGATGCTGCGGATGTGGCTGAACTCGGCAAAGCCCGCCGCGCCGTGGTACTGGCCCATGCCGCTCTCCCCCACACCGCCAAAGCCCATGGCGCTGGTGGCCAGGTGGATGACCGTATCGTTAAGGCAGCCGCCGCCGAACCGGCAATGGTCCAGCACCCGGCGGCGGTTGGCCCGATCCTCGCTGAACAGATAGAGGGCCAGCGGGTGGGGCAGCGATTCGATCTTGGCGACGGCCTCGGGCAGGGAGGCGTAGGTAAGCACCGGCAGCAGGGGGCCGAACAGCTCCTCCTGCATAAGAGGGTCGTCAAAGGTGACGTTGTCCAGCACGGTGGGCGCGATTTTCAAGGCCGCCGCGTCGGTTTTGCCGCCGCACACCACCTGCTTGGCCGCGCCCGCCAGCAGCCCCGAGAGCCGGGCAAAGTGCCGTTCGTTGATGATTTTGCCGTACTGGGGATTTTGGAGCGGGTCGGCGCCGTACTGGGCCAGGATTTCCCGCTTCAGCGCGGCCAGCAGGGGCGCCTTGACGGCGGCGTCGCAGTAAATATAGTCGGGCGCCACACAGGTCTGGCCGCAATTGAGAAATTTGCCGAACACGATCCGCCGCGCAGCCAGCCGGAGATTGGCCGTGGCGTCCACCAGGCAGGGGCTTTTGCCGCCCAGCTCCAGCGTGACCGGGGTCAGCGTTTCGGCGGCGCGGCGCAGCACCTCCCGCCCAACGGTTTTGCCGCCCGTAAAGAAAATCTTATCGAACCGCTGGTTCAAAAGCGCCTGGTTCTCGGCCCGGCCGCCCGTAACCACGGCCACCAGTTCGGGCGGGAAGGTGGTTTGCAGCAGCTCCGCCAGCACGGCGGCGGTGGCCGGGGCGTAGGCGCTGGGCTTGACAAGGGCCGTGTTGCCTGCGGCCAGTGCGTCGATCAGGGGTTCCAGCGTGAGCAGCGCCGGATAATTCCAGGGACTCATGATCAGCACGGTGCCGTAGGGCGAGGGGCTGGTAAAGCTGCGGGCCGCCCATTGGGCCAGTGGCGTGGGCACGCTGCGCTCCCGCGCAAGGCCGGGCAGATGGCGGCGCATCCAATGCAGCTCGCCGCGGGTAAGGCCCGTCTCGCACAGCTTGCTCTCGGTATCGCTTTTTCCCAGATCGGCGTACAGCGCCCGGTGCAGCGCGCCCTCGTACCGGGTGAGGGCCTCGTCCAGCTTGTCCAGCGCGGCCAAACGGGCAGCCGGCGGCAGGGTTTTGCCGGCGGCAAAATAAGCGCGCTGGTTCTCCAGCAGGCGGGCGATTTCGGCTTCTGTCATGGCGTTCTCCCTTCTTGTGCGGCGGCGGTCTGTTTGCCCCATTGTAGCACAGCCGCCCCCAAAAGAAAAGCCAAACGCGCCGCCGGCGGGCAAGCCCGCCGGCGGCGCGAATTTCAGCATTTTCTGTGTTTTCCTGGATCGCGGGGGGATCAGGTGGCGGAGTACTCGTCGGACAAATTCTTCATCAGCCGCTCGGCGCTCTCCCGCGTGTCGGACATGCGCACGGCGTTGCGCAGCGGCAGCACCGCGCGCGGCGAGACGGAAAGCTCGTCGATGCCCATGGCCAAAAACGTCTCGGTCAAGGTCAGGTCGGCGCCCAACTCGCCGCAGATGCCGATCCAGATGCCGTTTTTATGGGCATTGTCGGCGGCCATCTTGATGAGGCGAAGCACAGCCGGGTGGTGCGGGTCATAAAAGCGGCCCAGGTCGTTGTTCTGGCGGTCGCAGGCCAGGGTATACTGGGTCAGATCGTTGGTGCCGCAGCTGAAGAAATCCACTTCCTTGGCAAGGCGGTCGCTCATGACGGCGGCGGCGGGCGTCTCGATCATAATGCCCAACTGCACATGCTCGTCGTAGGGGATGCCCTCGTGCTTGAGTTCCTTCTTGACCTCGCCGCACATCCGCTTGGCCTCCCGCACCTCCCAGACGCTGGTCACCATCGGGAACATGATGCCCAGCTTGCCGTAGGCGGAGGCGCGGAACAGCGCGCGCAGCTGGGTGTGGAAAATCTCGGGCCGGTTCAGGCAGATGCGCAACGCGCGCAGGCCCATGGCGGGGTTTTCCTCATGCGGAAGGTTAAAGTAGCCGATCTGCTTGTCCGCGCCGATGTCCAGCGTGCGGATGATGACTTCCTTGCCGTCCATGTCGGAAAGAACCTTGCGGTAGGCATTGAACTGCTCGTCCTCGGTGGGATAGTCCTTGCTGTTCAGGTAGAGGAACTCGCTTCGGAACAGGCCGATGCCGCCGCCGTCGTTGACCTGCACGGCATGAACATCCTCCGGCGAGCCGATGTTGCAGTAGATGCGGATGGTCTTGCCGTCCTTGGTGACGTTGGCCTGGCCCTTGAGGGTTTCCAGCAGCCGCTGCAAGCGGCGCTGCTCCTCCCGCTTTTTAAGCATCTGGTCGCGGGTCATATCATCGGGGTCGATGACCACGACGCCGGTGCCGCCGTCCACGATGACCGGGCGGCCCTCGTAGTCCTCCTTGAGGGCCGTGCCCACCCCCACAATGGCCGGGATGCCCATGGTGCGGGCCAGAATGGCCGTGTGGCTGGAGCCCGAGCCTCCCGCCGTGATAAAGCCAAGGATCTTGGTTTTGTCCAGCTGAACCGTCTCGCTGGGGGCCAGATCGTCGGCGGCCAGCAGAACCGGCACATCGGAATCGATGCCGCCCTGCACGGCGCCCGTCAAAATGCCGATGATGCGGGTGGAAACATCCTTGACATCGGCGCTGCGGGCCTGCATATAGGGATCGTCCATCGCCTCAAACATGGCGGCGAACTGCTCGCACACATCCTGCACGGACGCCTCGGCGTTAAGCTTTTCTTCCTTGATCTTGGCCTCGATGGCTTCCTCGTAATCCAGATCCTCCGCCATCATCTGGTGTGTCTCAAACAGCATGGCGGCATCGTCGCCGGCCTCGGCGCGGGCCTTTTCGGCCAGCTCGCCCAGCTGCTCCACGGCCTTGGTCTGGGCGCCCTTGAAGCGGCTCCACTCGGCCTCGGCATCCTCAATCTTCTGCCGGGTGACGGTAGAATCCGCGCGATGGTAAAAGTAGAGCGGGCCGATGCCTACGCCCACGGATACGCCTTTGCCCTGAATGGTAATCATAGCGTTTCTCCTTGTCTGTTACGGTGTTGTTGGCTGCCGCCCGAAAAAAGGCCAGCGGCTGCCTGTTGCGGCGGCCGCTGGATGCCGCGCCGCAGCGCGGGAGGATGGCAGATTACAGGTTTGCCTGGAAGAAAGCTTCCAGCGCGGCGGCGGCGGATTCCTCATCCGGGCCTTCGATCTGGACGTCCACCTCATCCCCGCATTTGATGCCCATGCCCATGAGCGCCATCAGCTTGACCGCGTTCACGGACTTGCCGCCGCTCAAAATCGTGACGGTGCTGGCATACTTTTTCACTTCCTTGACAAGAAGCCCTGCCGGACGGGCGTGGATGCCAACCGGCTCTTTGATCGTATAATGGAATTCTTTCATAAACAACTGCCTCCCATAGCGGCGGGCTTTGTGCAGACCGCCAGTTTTATCGCTTTTATCCTACCATCTTTTGCCGTCAACGTCAACTAAAAAGACGGATTTTTCCGCATTGCGGTCGGATTTTTCCGCATATCAGCAAGGTGCTGACCAGGATTGCGGGATTTTGAACAATTTTTAGCTTTAGCGCGCGAAAGTGGTTGCCATCGTGGTACTCCATTGCTCGCCCGGGGCCAGGCTGGCGGCGCAGGGGCGCTCCTCCCAGTTGAGCGGGCCGCCCTCCTCGCCGGGCAGGCTGTGCCAGGGCTCGATGCACACAAAATGCAGCGGCTTTTTGGCTGCCGACCACACCAGCACATAGGGGTAGCCCTCGATATCGCAGACGATCTGCCGCCCGGTATCCTTCTCAACCAGCGCCAGCGTGCTGCTTTTCAGGTTGACCATGCAATGGCTGTCGTTGTCAAAGAAATCATCGGTCAGGGGGATGGTCTTGGTGTTGCGGGCCAGGTAGTAGCTTTGGCCGCTCAGCAGGCCGTTGGGCCGCGCGCTGACGCAGAGAGGGGATTCCAGCTCGGCAAAGCGCAGCTCGTAGTCCTCGGTGGTGTGGCGGTCGTCAAAGGGAAAGGCAAAGCCCGGATGGTAGCCGATGCCAAACCGCAGCATCGGCTCGGACGGGTTTTCCACGCTCAGGGTGTGGCGCACCGTGCGGCCCACCAGAGCATACCGGCTGCGCAAAAGAAAATCGTAGGGCCAAAGCTTTTTGGTCTCGGCGTCGGCGCGCAGCTCCAGCGTGAGGGTATCGGCCGTCCGGGAGACAAGGCTGTGGCAAAAATCCCGCGCAAAGCCGTGCTGGCCGCCCGCGTACTCGGCCCCCTTGGCGATCATCCTGCCCCCGGTCAGTTTGCCCGTGTAGGGGAACAGAATCGGCGCCTGACGCGGCCAGATGGCGGGATCCCCCTGCCAGAGCATCTCGGCTCCGGTTTTTTTATCGACGACGCTCACGGCCTCGGCGCCCTTGGCGGCCACCGTCAGGCGAAGTTCCTCGTTTTCAATCGTAAAACGCGTTTGTTCCATATTGTACAGCCTCCTGTTTTTTGTTGCTTCCAGTATACCGCAAAGCGGGGCTGTGTCAAAGTGTTTTTCTGCCGCATAGTCTGTGGGCAGGAGGTGTCTTGCCATGCCCAACGGAATTTTGCAGATCTACACATCGCTGGCCGGTCAAAGCGCGCCCCTGCCGGGGGTTCGCATCACGGTGGCGGGGCCGGGCGGCGAAACGCTGGCTGCGCTGACCACCGACGCCAACGGCGCCGCACCGCCCCTGCCCCTGCCCGCGCCCGACCGCGCCCTAAGCTTACAGCCCGGCGCCACCTGCCCCTATGCGGCATACGGCCTGCAGGCCATATTGCCGGGCTGGCAGACGGTTTTGCTGGCGGGGGTGCAGGTTTTTGACGGGCAGACCACCGTGGCGCGGCTTGCCATGCTGCCGGCCGCCCGGGCGCTGGGGGCTGCCGCAGCCGGAAGCATCGTCATCCCGCCCCATCCGCTGTTTGCGGGCGGGGCGGCGGCCCCCGCGCCCCAGGCCGGCCCCGCCGCCCGCGTGTTGCAGGAGGTGATCGTACCCAAAACCATCACGGTGCATCTGGGCGCGCCCTCGGCCGAAGCCCGCAACGTGACGGTGCCCTTTGCCGATTATATCGCCAACGTGGCCTCCAGCGAGGTCTACCCCACCTGGCCGGAGGAGGCCCTGAAGGCGAACATTCTGGCCCAGATCAGCCTGGCCATGAACCGCGTGTTCACCGAGTGGTACCCCTGCCGGGGGTATGCGTTCGATATTTCAAGTTCGCCGGGGTACGACCAGGCCTACGTCTGGGGCCGCACCGTGTTTGCCGTGATGGAACGGCTGACCGCCGAGTTGCTGGGCAGCTACGTTCGGCGCAGCGGCGATTCCGAGCCGTATTTTACCGAGTATTGCGACGGCAAAACCGTAACCTGCGCCGGGATGAAGCAGTGGGGCACCGTGGACCGCGCCAACGAAGGGATGAACGCGCTGGCCATCCTGCGGTACTACTACGGCAGCCGGGTCGCGCTGGCCTTCGCGCCGGTGCGGGGCATCGCGGCCAGCTACCCCGGCAGCCCGCTGCGGCTTGGCAGCATGGGAACCGGCGTATCGGTCGTCCAAAAGCAGCTTTCCCGCATTGCCAGGGACTATCCGAGCTTTGGCCGCCCCGAGGTGACCGGCAGCTTTGACGCCGCAACCGAGCGCAGCGTAAAGGCGTTTCAGACGCAGTTTTCGCTTGCCGCGGACGGCGTGGTGGGCCGGGCCAGCTGGAACAAGCTTTCCTATATCTACGTCAGCGTCAAGGATCTGGCCGAGCTTACCAGCGAGGGCGAGCAGCTGGAGGCCGCGGCAAGCGCCGGGGCCTGGCCCGGCTCGGTGCTGCGGCGGGGTTCGGCGGGCAGCGCGGTGGAGCAGGTGCAGTTTTGGCTGCTTTGCCTGGCGCAGTATCGGGCCGACCTGCCCGCCCCCACCGTGGACGGCCGGTTTGGCGCCGGAACCGAAGCGGCCGTCCTGGCCTTTCAGCGGGCGGAGGGGCTGCAGGCCGACGGCGTGGTGGGCCGGGCCAGCTGGGAAGCCCTGTACGCAGCTTTTACGGACGCCCAAAGCGATACCGGCGGCACCGCCTGGCCGGGCGTGGTGCTGCGGCAGGGGGATCGCGGCAACCATGTGCGTTTGGTACAGTTCTGGCTGCGCCTTGCCGCCGACAACTACACGGCCCTCTCCCCCGTGACTGTGGACGGGCAGTTCGGCGCAGGGACCAAAAACGCCGTGGCAGGCTTTCAGTCGTTGTTTGGCCTGACGGCGGACGGCGCCGTGGGCGCGGCAAGCTGGGCCCGGCTGAACGAGACAGGCCTTGCCGTGGCAAACCGCCTGGTGGAGCCGGACGTTTTGCCGGGCGCGTTCCCCGGCACCCTGCGGCAGGGCAGCAGCGGCATCCCGGTGCGGGCGCTGCAATACAATCTGCAACTGCTGGCGGCCTGCTACGGCGGCCAGCCGGATGTGACCGTGGACGGCAGCTTTGGCAGCGGCACATCGGCCGCCGTCAAAGCCTGGCAGCGGCGGATGAGCCTGACCGTGGACGGCGTGGTGGGGCAGGTAAGTTGGGAGAGCATCTACCAGAACGCGGCGGTATTGCTGGGCAGCGGCCCTCTGGCGACGCTGCGCGCCCTGCCCGCCCCCGCGGCGCTTGGCCCCGGCAGTACGGGGATGCGGGTGAACGCCGCCGCCCGGCTGCTGCGGTTTTTGGCCTGCTGGCTGCCGATCCCCGCACCCGCGGCGGCGCCCGCAGCGCAGGCGCAGCCGTACGGCACGGCGATGGCGCAGGCGGTGGCGGCTTTGCAAGCCCTTTGGGGGCAGGAGGTCACCGGCAGCCTGACCGCCGGGCAGATGCAGGCGCTGGAAAACGCGGCCACGACCCTGTACACGGTAACGCCCGATGCGCCGATGCCCCAGCCCGAGGGCGTGTGGCCCTCCGCGATGCTGACCGAAGGAAGCGCCGGGCCCGCCGTGGCCGCTTTGCAGCGCCGGCTGAACCGGCTGGCCGCGGTGAACAGCGCCCAGCCCTTTGTGCCCGAGAGCGGCCGCCTGGACACCCGCACGGCCAACGCGCTGCTGCTGTTTCAGGCTGCGGCGAGGCTGACCCCCGCGGGGGTGGTGGACAACGGTACCTGGCTGGCCCTGCAAAACGCGGCGCAGGCCGCGGACGCCTGCCGCCCGGCGGGCGCGTGCGTGGCCCGCCATTAAAGCCCCGCAGCAAGCCCCGCGGAAAGAGCGCGGCCGGGCCGCCGCGTCACCCCGCATGCCGCTTTGTTCTTACTGCTCCGCGTTTCAAAAGGAGGAACCGTCGATGGCAAAAGTTTTTGTGTACGACCGCTATACCGACAAAATGTACCGCTACACGCTGACCGAAAGCGCGCCGATGCCGTACAGCTACGGCAGCACGCTCTCTGTGCGGGAATTCCGGGGCTCCTCGGGCGCCACAGTGCTGTGGACGACCGTGCAGGCCATGGAGGCCTGGAACCTGACCCGCCGGGCCTACGGCGCGGGCATCCCGGTAGGATATGCCTTCAAGCGGATCTGGGAGGGCGGCCACGGCACGGCCAGCCAGCACTACGCGGGGGTATCGTTTGATGTGGGGCAGAGCGCAGGCCAGACGGCCCGCAGCAAAATATACCGGACCGCCGTGGACAGCGGCGCCTGGGGGTATGTGGAACCCCTCTCGATGACGCCCACCTGGGTGCATTTTGACCGCCGCTACGGCACCCCCGCCTGCGCAGGCAGCACGGCGGGCTACCCCGCCTGCCGCGCGGGCGCCCGCAGCACCTATGTGCTTGTTTTGCAGGATTGCCTGAACGCGCTGGGCTACACGACCGGCACGCTGGACGGTTCGTTCGGTTCCCGGACCGAGAATGCCCTCAAAGCCGCCCAGCAGGCGTTTGGGCTGACGGCGGACGGCATCTGCGGGTGCGCAAGCTGGAAAAAGCTGACCGGCGCCGCCTGCGGCATCGGCAAAACCAAGACCGTAATCGACCCGTAAGCGTCCCGCCCGCCGTGTACGGCAAGCGGCTCCCCGCCCTGCCGGCAAGCCGGAGGAAGGGGAGCCGCATTTTTTGTTTTGTTTTGCCTTATTGTACTTTGCCGGCAAAGCTTTTGCGCCGTCCGGCGGGCCTGCCGGCGCGGGGCAAGGACACGCTCAGTGCCGCCCGGCGCCGCCGCCGCGGGTGCTGCCGCCGCCCGTGTGGATTCCGCCGCCGCCCATGCCGCCGCCAAAGCCGCCCATGCCGCCGCCATGGCCGGAACCGCCAAAGCCGCCCATGCCGCCGAAACCGCCCATGCCGCCGGGGCCCGGGCCAAAGCCGCCGTAGCCGCCGCTAAAGGGCGGCCGGGGTCCGCCGCCGTAAGGCCCGCGCGGCGGTCTTGGCCCGCGCGGGGGCCGCGGCCCGCAGGGGCCGAAAAAGAAAGGCACAAAGTAGGCGCCGCCCCGGCGGCGTCTGCCGCTTCCCGCCGTGAGCATAAGCACCACGGCCACGACCAGCACGAGAATCAAAATCGTCACGATCAACGCGCCTCCTCCGCCGCTTTCACCGCTGCTGCCGCTTTGGGCAGCGGATGCGCTGCCCGAAGCGATGGCGTCAATGTCCAAATTCAAATTGTAGATGGAGGACAGCTGTTTGGCCAGCGCCTTCACGGTCTGCTGGGTGCCGGCATCGTAGTCCTGCCTGACCCAGTTGGGTTCCATGTTCTCGTTCAGGATGCTTTTGAGCGTCGTGGTGGGAAGCCGGGTCTCCAGACCTTCGCCCTGCTGCAGCCAGTAGTCGTCGTCATCCGGCACAAGAAGCAGCAGCACGCCGTTGTCCTTGTCGTCATCGCCCAGGCCCCAGCGGTTGAACACCTCGTAGCTGTAGGCCTCGGTTGTGGCGTTGCCCACGTTGTTGACCGTGTAGACCCCGATCTCGGCCCCGCAGGCGCTTGAAAGCGCCTGGCTGATGTTCGTCACCATCGTCTCGGTTTTGTCCGACAGCACATTGGCGTTGTCGCTCACATAGCTGCCTGTGTCCACGACAGGGGCGACGGCCAGCGCCGGGGCCGAAAGCCCGCACACCAGCGCCAGCAGGGTCAGCCCAGCCGCCACGCGGCGGAACATCGTCGTTTTTTTCATCCGAGTGTAGGCACCTCCCCTGCCCGCCACAGTACGCCCAGCAGGTTTGCCGGAAAGCTTTGCACCGCGCGGTTGTACCGCTCGGCCTGCGGCGTATAGTCCGCCGCCACCTCCCGCTGCAATAGATCCTGCCGGGACAAAAACTCATTGTATTGGGTGGAAAGCGCGCCCGCCTTGCTGCCCGCCTTGTTCCGGGCGGTCTGGTACATCGCGTCCACCGCCGCGCCCAGGGCGTTGTTGGCCGCGGGCGAGTAGCTTTTGCCGGTGTCTCCCATCGCATCCAGCGCCTTTTGGGCGGCCGTTACCTCGGCATCGTCGGCGCCAAGGATGTTGCCGCACATCCGTATCAGGTTGGCCGCGGCATCCAGCCGGGCGGAAAGATCGTTCGCCATGCTCTGCCCCGCCGCGTTGGTGGTCGTATAGATGGCCTGCACCGCGTTGTACCGGCCCTTCAGCTTGGCACCGCCGATGCCCACCACCGATACGAGCGCCAGCGCCGCCAAAACCAGCGCCGCACCCGACCGCTTTTTGAGCGGTTTGGGCAGTTTTGTCTCGACCTCGCCCAGCACTTCCAGCTGCGGCCCCGCAATGGTAAAGCTTTCCTGTTCCTGCAACTGCATTTATTTTGACTGCTCCATCAGTTTGGCGCGGAGTTCCCCTTCAATGCGGCCAAGCTCCTTCTCCGCTTCGGTGCGCTTGGCCTTGCCGTCGGCGCGGATTTTGTTCAGCTCGTCCAGCGTGCTGATCAGCTCCTGGTTGGTCTGCTTGAGCGTCTCGATGTCCACCACGCCCCGCTCGGATTCCCGCGCGATATCGAGCGTACCCTGCTTGAGGGTGGCGGCGTTCTTGCGCAGCAGCTCGTTGGTGGCGTCGGTCACGGCGCGTTCGGCGGCCATGGCCTCCTGGCTGTGCTGCATGCCCAGCGCCAGCACCATCTGGTTTTTCCACAGCGGGATCGTGTTGACGATGGTGGTCTGGATTTTTTCCGCCATCATCGTGTCGTTGGACTGGATCAGCCGGATCTGCGGGCCCATCTGGATGCTGATGTTGCGGGTCAGCTCCAGGTCGTACAGCTTTTTCTCAAACCGGTCGCACTGGTCGGCCAGATCGCGCGCGGCCTGTGCATCCTCGGGCAGCTGGGAACGCTGGGCCTTCTCCTGCGCGGCCTTCAGTTCGGTGGCGCGCACGGCCTCCAGTTTTTTGCGGCCGGCCAGGATATACATGGTCAGCTCCTTAAAGTAGACAAGGTTGAGCTGGTACATCTTGTCCAGCATGGCGATGTCCTTGAGCAGGGTGACCTGGTGATCCTCCAGCTTCGCCTTGATCTGCTCCACGTTGGCGTCGGCCTTCTCGTACTTGACCTTCATGTTCTCGATGTTGTTGCCCGCCTTTTTGAAGAACCCGAAAATGCCGCTGCTCTCCTCCTTGCTGGCGTCAAACCCGCGCAGTTCGCCGATCAGGTTGGTGATCAGCTCGCCCGTCTCGCCCATGTCCTTGGTCTTGACGCGGGAGAGGGCCGTATCGGAAAAATCGCTGAGCTTTTTCTGGCTGGCGGCGCCGTATTGCAGCACCATCTGGCTGTTGGTGATGTCGATCTTCTGGGCGAAATCAGCCACCATCTTCTGCTCCTCCGGCGAAAGAGGCGTATCCTCCACCTTGATGGGCTCGGCCTTGGCCACCTCCGCCTTGACGGCTTCATCGGCGGCGGGATCCAGCGTCAGGCTGGGGGCGGTGGGCGCTGCATCCAGCGAGAGACTGGGCGCGGCGGGGATATTGTTCAAATCCATTTCAACATTTGCGTTCTGGTCAGCCATACTGCGTTCGTCCTTTCCTTATTTAGCCGGGGGTTTGCCCGGCGGTTTTAGCGGCAAAATGCCGCCGGTCATTTTGTCAGATTCTGGCCCTTCAAAATGCCGTCCAGCACCTCGATGTCGGTACTGATGTCCATCGCCTCGGCGCTGTACAGGGCGTCGAGCTGGTTTTCAAACGCGGCGGCCATGGTGCCTGCGTTTTTCTGTACATCCTGCAGGATCTGGGCCGCGTTCTCCCCCTTGATGCCGCCGGCCTCCATCTGAACGTAGGAGGTCATGATCTTTACGACCTCCGGCAGATAATAGCGGGCGAAGCGGGAAACCTGGCTCGCCTTGGCAGGCGTTTTTTCCACCGCCGTCTGGATTCCCCGCCCGGCCCTCTCCATCCGCGCCAGAGAATCGGACAAAGCGGCGTCCGGGATGGCGTCGTTCAGGGCATGGAGCGCATCCAGGTCCCGGCCGATCTGCTCCAGCATGGCGTCGGTATCGGCGGCGCCGGTGGCGTAGGGCGCCTCCCTGCGCACAACGCGGGTCGGGCAAAAGCGCGCGGCCGCCAGATAGGCGGCGGCGCTCAGCACCGCCGTCAGCACAATGGCCCACAGGCTGTACAAAGGCAGCGCCAGCGCGCAGAGCGGCCACACCAGCGCCGCCGCGTACAGCGGCAGCACCGGTCTCTTTTTGATTTCGACCCATTTGCTCATGGCGGCGCATCCCTTCTGTTGGCGTGTCCGTAATAAATAAAAGATATTTACCATAGTATTATAGCCCATCCGCGGGCCGCTTGCAATCGTTTTTGCGGCGCGGCAGGGCGGTTCTTTTGGCGCGGCGGCGGGCATTCCCTGTATCCTTGCCGTTATGCCGGGGTATTGTACTTTGGCGATGGGTTGTGGTATAGTAAATATGTACCGCCGCGCGGCGGCCGACGGAAAGAAATAACGGAGGAACACTATGCTGGAACTCAGGCATGTCGGTTTTGAAACCGACGGCAATAAAGAAATTCTGCACGATGTCAGCCTGACCGTCAACGACCGTTTTGTGGCCATCACCGGCCCCAACGGCGGCGGCAAATCCACCCTGGCCAAGGTGGTGGCAGGCATTTACACCCCCACCTCGGGCCAGATTTTGCTGGACGGCGTGGACATCACCCAAAAAACCATCACCGAGCGGGCCAACCTGGGCATCAGCTACGCCTTTCAGCAGCCGGTGCGGTTCAAGGGCCTGCGCGTGCGCGATCTGCTCAGCCTGGCGGCAGGCAAAAACACCACGATCGACGAGGCCTGCGGCTACCTGAGCGAGGTGGGCCTTTGCGCGCGCGACTATATCGACCGCGAGATCAACGCCAGCCTTTCGGGCGGCGAGCTCAAGCGCATTGAGATCGCCATGGTGCTGGCGCGGGGCACCAGGCTTTCCATTTTTGACGAGCCGGAGGCAGGCATTGATCTGTGGAGCTTCCAGAACCTGATCCGCGTGTTTGAAAAAATGTACGAGCAGACCCGCGGCAGCATCCTGATCATCAGCCATCAGGAGCGCATTTTGAACATTGCCGATACGATCGTGGTCATCAAGGGCGGCCGGGTGGAAAAGCAGGGCCCCCGCGCCGAAATTCTGCCCGCCCTGCTGGGCAGTGCCGACGCGGGCGGAGCCTGCAGCGTGTTGGCCGAAAAAGTGGAAGGGGTGCGGGGATGATCGACGCCATTCAGAAAAGTTTGCTCAGGGAGGTAGCGGATCTTGATTCGCTGCCCGTGGGCGCCTACAATATCCGGGCCAACGGCAAGCTGGGCGGCCGCAACACGACGGCCAACATCGATATCGCCACCAAGACCGACAAGCCCGGCATCGATATCCGCATCAAGCCCGGCACCAAAAACGAGAGCGTCCACATCCCGGTCGTTCTGAGCGAGACCGGCCTCAAGGACATGGTCTACAACGACTTCTTTGTGGGCGACGACTGCGATGTGACGATCATTGCGGGGTGCGGCATCCACAACTGCGGAGGCGGCGATTCCCAGCACGACGGCATCCACACCTTTTACCTGGGCAAAAACGCCAAAGTGCGGTATGTGGAAAAGCATTACGGCGAGGGCGACGGACGCGGCAAGCGGCTGATGAACCCCACCACGGTCGTGCATCTCGCAGCCAACGCCCACATGGAGATGGAAACCACCCAGATCTCCGGCATTGACGATACCTTGCGCAAGACCAGCGGCGACCTGGCCGAGGGCGCCAGCCTTGTCATCCATGAGAAGATCATGACCACCGGCGTGCAGGATGCCACCACCGATTTCTCGGTGGATCTGAACGGGGACGGATCCAGCGCCAACGTCATCTCCCGCAGCGTGGCCAAGGACAACAGCCGCCAGCACTTTATCAGCCGGATCAACGGCAACTGCGCCTGTGCGGGCCACACCGAGTGCGACGCCATCATCATGGATCACGCCAGCGTGCTGGCCAGCCCCCAGCTGACCGCCAACAACGTGGATGCCAGCCTGATTCACGAGGCCGCCATCGGCAAGATCGCGGGCGAACAGCTGGTCAAGCTGATGACCCTGGGTTTGACCGAGAAGGAAGCCGAGGAGCAGATCATCAACGGATTTTTGAAGTGATCGCGGCGTTTTGCCCCTGAAAAAAAATCCGGCGCCCGCGCAGGTTTTCTGCAGGGCGCCGGACTTTTTGTGTTTTTGCTGTGCCGCAAAGCGGCGCGTCAGGGCGCGGGGGCCGCCGTTTCCCCGTTTTCGGCGGCGTCCGGGCCGGCGGGGGCCGCGGCCGGCTCCGGCACAGGCTCGGGGTCGGTGTGCAGCGCCGAGAAATCTCCGTCCCGGGGGACCAGACGGACACCGTCGGCATCGATGCCGCGGCGATCCAGGCACCATTGAACGATCTCCCGCAAAATGCCGTACACGGTGGCAAATACCGGCACGCCCAGCACCATGCCGACCAGCCCGAACAGATCGCCGCCCAGAACGATCGAGAACAGCACCCACAGCGCCGAGATGCCGATCGAATGGCCAAGGATCTTGGGGCCGATAAAGTTGCCGTCCAACTGCTGGATGCAGATAATCAGCACCAGAAATTCCAGCGCCTGCAGCGGATCGACGATCAGCAGGATCAGCAGACCGGGGATGGCGCCGATGAAAGGACCGAATACCGGGATGATGTTGGTCACGCCCACCACCACGCTGATCAGGGGCACAAAGCTCATGCCCAAAACCTGCATGGCCACAAAGGTGATAACCCCGATAATGGCGGAATCGATGATCTTGCCTGAGAAAAAGCCTGAGAAATTCTCGTTGGCGATGGCGCAGATGCGCAGGGTGTTGTTGGCGACATTCTCCGGCAAAAAGGCATGGGTCATCGTGCGAAGCTGGCGCAGCAGCTTCTCCTTCTCGGCCAGCATATAAATGCTGCCCGCCACCGCCGTAAACACCGATACCACGTTGGTGGCAATGCTGCTGAGATAGCTTACGATCTGGGGCACCATATCGCTGGCCGTGCCCGAAAAATTCGTGATGATCTTCTGGTAATTGTTGAGGGCCTCCGTCACGCGGGAAAGATCGGCCCCGGTGCGCTCCTGCAGAAATTGCAGCCATTTCTGCACGTTTTCCATATAGGTGGGCATATTGTTGAACAGCATGGTGATGCTGGATACCACCTGCGGGATGACCAGCGCGCCCAGCACCACCAGAATCGCCACAAACACAACATAGGCCGCCAGGATGGACAGCCAGCGCAGCTTGGGGTTGTTTTTCAGCACCACCTTGGAGAACCAGCGGACGATAAAATCCAAAATATACGCCAGCACGATCCCCCCCGCAAAGGGGGACAGCACGTTCAAAATTTTGGCGGCGCCGCCCCAAAACACGTTGAGGTGGCCCACAACCAAATAAAACGCGATGCTGCAAAAAATAATCAGGAGCCAATCCAGCGACGACTCCGGTTTTTTGTTAAGCCAAACCTTGCTGCTGCCCATCGTATTTTCCATCCCCCGCCCGGTTGGGCGGTATCTGCCGCCCTGCTTGCGCCCGGCGGCAAATGCCGCCCGCTACTTCTATTGTAAGGCGGTTTGCACACCAGTTCAAGTTTTTTTGGAAATATTTTCCGCTGCGGCGGGCGGCGCCGCGGCGGGCAGGGGTTCCTCCTGCCCCAGTCCGGCCAGGCGGCGGCGCACCCAGCGGCTGAGCAGCGCATAGAACACCGCAAACACCGGCACCCCCACCACCATGCCGGGCAGCCCGAACAGATCGCCGCCAGTAATGATGGCCACCAGCACCCACAGCCCGGAAATGCCGATGGCGTCCCCCACGATGCGGGGCGCGATGAAGTTGCCGTCGATCTGCTGCACCACGAGGATCAGCACCAGAAATTCCAGCGCCTGGATCGGGTCGGCAAAAAGCAGGATCAGGGCGCCGGGCACCGCGCCGATGAAGGGGCCAAAGATCGGGATGATGTTGGTGGCGCCCACCAGCACCGCGATCAACGGCGCAAATTTCAGGCCCAGCACCAGCATCAGCACAAAGGTTTCGATGCCCACCAGCAGCGCGTCCATCATCTGGCCCGCAATGTAGCGGCTGAAGGTGTTGTTGGCCATTCCAAACACGGTGAACACGCCCTCGGCGGCGGGACGGGGCAGCACGGCGCGGGCAAACCGGCGCAGGTTGCGCAGCAGCTTTTCCTTGCCCGAAAGCATATAGATGCTGCCCGCCAGCGCCGTGAACACCGAGATCACGTTGCCCGCCGCGCCCGAGGCCATATCGGCCAGCTGGGGCAGGCTTTGCGCCACCAGATTGCCGAGCTTTTGAAAGAGCTGACCGGAATTTTCCAAAAGGCTGCTGGCCGCCGAAAGATCCACCCCAAACCGGCTTTGCAGGGTTTTGAGCAGTGTGTCCAGGTTGCTCATGTAGGCGGGCAGATTTTCTCCAAAAAGAGCGGCGCTGGCCGTAAGCTGGGGCACCACCAGGCTGACAAGCAGTACAATGACCAGAAAAAAGATGCCGTAGGCCAGGGCGATCGCCGGGCCGCGCCTGCCATGGAAAAGCCTGGCAGCCAGCGGGCGTACCAGCAGATCCAGCAGGTAAGCCAGCACCAGCGCCCCGGCAAAGGGGGCCAGGATGCCCAGCAGCCGGGCGCCGCCGCCCAACAGAACGTCAAGGTTTTGCAGCGCCGTAAAAGCCGCCGCCCCCACAACGATGAGAAAAAGCCAGTCCCCGATGCTGCCGGGCTGGCGGTCGAGCCATTTTTTCATCCGATTCTCCTGTCTTTATTGGGTGATTGGGCAAACGGGCGGGCAAAGTCGAATTTCTGTGCTATACTGAACCCATAAGCCCATAAAATCATGCGGCCGCCGCGCGGCGCGCCGCGGCGGAGGTAAAAAACCATGACCATCTTGGTGAGCGCCTGTCTGCTGGGGGTGGCGTGCAAATATTCGGGCGGCAGCAACGACTGTCCCGCCCTGCTGGCGGCCCTGCAGGCGGGGGGACACCGCTGGGTGCCGGTTTGCCCCGAGGTGTACGGCGGGCTGCCCACCCCCCGCGCCCCCGCCGAGCGGCGGGGCGGCCGGGTGGTGACGGCGAACGGCGCCGACGTGACCCCTGCCTTTCGGCGCGGCGCAGAGGCGGCGCTGCACCTGGCCCGGCAGGCCGGCTGCACGGCGGCCATCCTCAAGGCGAACAGCCCCTCCTGCGGGTACGGCGCCGTGTACGACGGCCGGTTCTGCGGCCGCCTGACCGAGGGCAGCGGCGTGACCGCCGCCCTGCTGGCCGAAAACGGCATTCCCGTTTATAACGAGACGAATTTTGCCCGTCTGCTGGGCGCGAAGTAGCCCGGTTTTCCACAGACGGGCCGCGGCCGGTGGAAAACCCGCTCACATCAGCGGCGCAAACAGCCGCAGCAGGCACTGACCGGCCCGCAAGGGTGCGGCGCGGCGGGCGCGGTATGCCCCGGTCACCTCGCGGCACTGGGGCCAGAGCGCGTCAAAGTCCTGCCGGACAGCCCCCACCGCCCGGCAGCCATACAGCCAGCAGCCGTTCTCAAAATGGAGATACAGGCTGCGGTAGTCCAGGTTGATGGTGCCCACGGCGGCAAATTCGTCGTCGCAAAGCATCATTTTGGCGTGGTTAAAACCGGGCGCGTACTCAAACACCCGCACCCCGCCCCGCGCCAGACCCGCGTAGTAGGATCTCGTGACCTGATAAATCAGCTTTTTGTCCGGGATGCCGGGCGTCATCACCCGCACATCCACCCCGCGCTTGGCCGCCAGCACCAGCTCGTCCGCCATGCCGTCGTCCAAAATCAGGTAGGGCGTGCTGATATACAGCGTCCTCCTGGCGTTTTTGACCAGATTTTTGTAGACGTTCTCCCCCACCTGTTCGTCGTCCAGCGGCGAATCCGCGTAGGGCAGCACAAACCCGTCGTCGGGCGGAACATCGTCCGCCGCCAGCTCCGGCAGATAGGACGCGTAGCTCTCGTCCGAGGGCTGCATCGCGTTCCACATCTCCAAAAACAGCACGGTCAGGCTGCGCACGGCGCGGCCCGTCAGCCGGAGGCCGGTGTCCTTCCAAACGCCGAACGGGTGGGTAAGATTGAAATACTCGTCGGCCAGGTTGTACCCGCCCGTAAAGCCCACCTTGCCGTCGATGACCGTCATCTTGCGATGGTCGCGGTTGTTCATGAAGATGCTCAGAATGGGGATGACCGGGTTGAACACCCGGCACTGGATGCCCTCGGCCCGCAGCCGTCTGGCAAAGGCATTGTTGACGAACCCGATGCTGCCTACATCGTCGTAAAACAGCCGCACCTCCACCCCGGCCTTTGCGCGCTCCACAAGAATTTCCTCAATGCCGCGGAAGGACTGCGAATCCTCGATGGCGTGGTATTCCATAAAGATAAATTTCTCGGCGCGGCGCAGCGCGGCCTTCTGGTCGGCCAGCGCGTCCTGCGCCCAGGGGTAGTATTGGACGGCGGTGCCCCGGTAAACCGGATACCCTGCCGCCGCCCCCAGGTAGCGGGCCTGGTTGGCCGCGGCGGCGTCGGCGGCTTCCAGCGCGGCGCGGTCGGGGTCCGACTGGGGCAGCAGCCCGGCGCTGCGGGCCAGCACGGCGTCAAAACGGCGCCGTATGCCCCCCACAGCCCCCGCACGGCCGAACAGAAAATACAGGCAAAGCCCAAAGATCGGAAACACCAGCATCAGCATGATCCAGCTGATTTTGAAGGCGGCGTCCTCATGGGTGCCGTACACCCGCAGCGTCACCAGAAAGGCCAGCAGGCTGCTTGCCATCGAAATATAACCCGACCAGGCGTTGAGCTTCCAGAACAGCCAGAACAGCAACAACAGCTGCAAAAGCAGGCTGACGCCCACAACAAACAGCCTTCCCACGCTGTTTTTTACGTTTTCCTTTTGACTGCCCTCCATCGGGCCACCATCCTCTCCTGTTCCTTTGTTAAGAAAAGCGGCAGCATAAAACCGCCCGCCCGGCCGCGCGCCATGGCGCCGCGGCCGGGCGGGCGGTTTTTGCAGCCATGCCAAAAATCAGTGCTGCCGGTAGTAATTGATAAGGCAGCCGTCGGCCAAAATCCGGCGCTCATCGTCGGTCATAGCGCCTACCGCCACGGTGAAGGGCGTCACGTTTCCGGCGGCATCCACCGCAAAGGCGGGCCATTCGGCTTGCTTTTCCAGCAGAGCGCGGCGGGCGCCCGGCACAAACACCCAGCTGCCGTTTTGCAGCACGGCGGGATCGGTGACCAAGAACGGCAGCATGCCCCAGTTGATGCAGTTGGAGCGATACCGCTTGGTGGCGTACTCCACGGCAAAGTTGGCGGCGCCGCCCAGCACCCGCTGGCAGCTGGCGGCCTGCTCCCGCGCGGATCCGTCGCCCGGCTTGTTGGCAAAGATGGCCGAGCCGATGTTGACGGCCGCGGCATCGGGCGTCTGGCCCGCTTTGGCCAGCGCGGCATAGACGGCGGCCACCTCGGCGGGCAGCGCGCCGCCCCGCCGGGCCTCGTCCAGCGCGCGGACGGCCTTGGCGTTCGGCACATAGGCGGGATCCTTGCGGGAGAGGGTGAACTCGGCCAGGCGCAGGGGGTTGGAGCGGAAGGACGATGTCTCCCCGGAGGGGATCAGCTCGTCGGTGGTGGTGACGGGGTCCGTGATGTAGCTTACGATTTTCAGCAGCAGATCGTCCGAAAGCGCAGGCTGCACAGGCCAGTCCTTGATGTTGGGGCCAAATCTCAGCGGATGGTCTGGCTCGGGGCGGCCCCAGCCGTTGTACACGCGCTTGTCGTACACGCCCTTGTCAAAGGTGGCGGGCGGGATGGGCAGCTCCCCGGCGACCACATCGGTGGCCGGCGTCAGCACGCCGCCGTTGGCCGCCGTGGCCGCAATGCTGCGGGCATCCATCAGGGCCACGCCGCAGATCTGGCCCTCGCCGGGCTTGGAGCCCTCCCGGTTGGGGAAGTTCCGGGTGGTGTGCCGGATGCTGAACTCTCCGTTGGCCGGGGTGTCGCCCGCGCCGAAGCAGGGGCCGCAGAAGCACTCCCGGAAGATGCCGCCCGCCGAAACGATGGCGGCCACCGCGCCGTTTTGCACCAGCGCCAGGTAGGTGGGCATGCTGTCCGGGTAGGCGCTGAACTTGAACTCGCCGTTGCCGCAGCTCTGGCCGCGCAGGATGGCGGCCGCCGCGCACAGATTTTCATAGGTGCCGCCGCTGCAGCCGGCCACAATGCCCTGATCGACCCGGATCTTGCCGTCCGGCCCGATCTTGCCCACCAGATCCATCGTCACCTTGCCGCCAAGCTGGCGGTTTGCCTGCGCCTCGGCGTCGCCCAAGATCTTTTCGGGGTCGGCCAGCAGCTCGCGGATCGGGTAAGCGTAGCTGGGGTGCATCGGCAGCGCGATCATGCACTCTACGGCCGACAGATCCAGCTCGATGCAGCCGTCGTAGTACGCCTTTGGCGCGGGGCTTAGCGGCCGGTAGGCCTCCGGGCGGCCGTGGAGGGCAAAGTATTCCTCGGTGACGGCATCGGTGACCCAGATGCTCGACCAGCAGGTCGTCTCGGTCGTCATAACGTCGATGCCGTTGCGGTAATCGGCCGAGAGTCCCGCCACGCCGGGGCCGACAAACTCCATGACCTTGTTCTTGACATAGCCGTTCGCGTAGGTGGCGCCCACCAGCGCCAGCGCCACGTCCTGCGGGCCGACGCCGGGGCGGGGTTTGCCGGTCAGGTAGACGGCCACCACGCCGGGCATGGCCATATCATAGGTGCGGCCCACCAGCTGCTTGGCCAGCTCGCCGCCGCCCTCGCCCACGGCCATCGTGCCCAGCGCGCCGTAGCGGGTGTGGCTGTCCGAGCCAAGAATCATCCGGCCGCAGCCGCTCATCATCTCGCGGTTGTAGCTGTGGATGACGGCCATGTTCGGCGGCACATAGATGCCGCCGTATTTGTGCGCCGCGGACAGCGCAAACTGGTGGTCGTCCTCGTTGATCGTGCCGCCCACCGCGCACAGGCTGTTGTGGCAGTTCGTCATCACATAGGGCAGCGGAAACCGCTCCATGCCGGAGGCCCGCGCCGTTTGGATAATGCCCACATAGGTGATGTCGTGGCTGGTCATCGAATCAAATTTCAGCCGCAGATCCTTCATATCGGCGGCGGTGTTGTGCGCCTTGAGGATGCCGTAGGCGATGGTGCCCCGGCGTGCCTCGGCCTCGGTCACGCCCGCGGGGGCGGTTTCGGCCAGGCGGCCGTCCACCAGATAGACGCCCTGGTTGTGCAGTTTCATCTGCTGTTCCTCCCTATCATGCTGTGAACCGTCAGCCCAGCCGGGCGATGACGGCATCGGTAAACCGGGTGGTGGTGGCGCTGCCGCCGATGTCCGCCGTGACGGTCTTGCCCTCGGCCACCGTGTCCAGGATGGCTTTTTGAAGGCGGTCGGCCTTTTCGGCCTGGCCCAGATCGCGCAGCATCATCCCAAAAGCCATCAGGATGGCCGAGGGGTTGGCCTTGTTCTGGCCCGCGATATCGGGCGCCGAGCCGTGGACGGCCTCGTAGATGCGGACGGTATCGCCGATGTTGGCCGAGGGCGCAAAGCCCAGGCCGCCCACCAGCCCCGCGCACAGATCGCTGATGATGTCGCCGTAAAGGTTGGGCGCCACCAGCATATCGAACCGTTCGGGCGCCTGCACCAGCTTCATGCACAGCGCATCAATGATGACATCGTCCGCCGCAATGTCCGGGTATTCGGCGGCCACCTTGCGGAAGCACTCCAGAAACAGGCCGTCGGTCAGCTTCATAATGTTGGCTTTATGCACCGCGGTCACTTTTTTGCGGCCGTTGCGGCGGGCGTAGTCAAACGCAAAGCGGCAGATCCGCTCGCTGGCCGGCCGGGTGATCAGCTTGACGCCGTTGGCCGTGTTCTCATCGAGCATATACTCAATGCCCTTGTACAGATCCTCCGTGTTTTCCCGCACGATCACAAGATCCACCTTGTCGAACCGGCAGGGCACCCCGGCCAGGGTGCGCACGGGGCGCAGGTTGGCGTAGGTGCTGAACCTTTGCCGAAGCTGAACGTTGATGCTGCGAAAGCCCTTGCCGATGGGGGTTGCCGTGGGGCCCTTGAGCGCCCAGCGGCAGGTTTCGATGGCATCCAGGGTGCCGGGGGCCAGCAGCTCGCCGTGAGCGGCGGCATACTCGGCGCCCGCCTCGCAGGTCTGCCAACGGATATCGGTTGCCAGCGCGGCGGAAACGCGCGCCACGCTCTGGGCGATCTCCCGCCCGATCCCATCGCCGGGAATGAGTACTGCCTGCATAAATATACCTTCCTCTGCACGTTATTGTAGCCCTTTTGGGGCAGGAATACACCCGTCTTCGCCCAAAAAAGCGTGTTTTCGGCTTTTTTTACAAATCTTTACAAATTTTGGGATACCTGCATAAAGTATAGCCATTTTACAAGGCCTTGTCAACGAAACAATTTAATGTGAGACGCAGTATGGCACAAAAAAACTTAAAAAAATAAAGCGTGTTTTCCTCATAAATAACGGAATTTAAAGAATTGGTCTTGACGGACGGCGCAGTATCCGATAAAATCTAACTTGTTACACTTAACGAGGAAAAGCAGGAAACCGGGTGCGCCCGGCGAGAGGAGGCTTCCCCCATGTACTATCCCGATGTACCGGCCCTGGACCCTGAGGACTTGAAGCTGCTGTGCGACGAGTATCTTCGCAACAACTTTATCGACCCCGAAATCAGCGAACAGCTGGGCGTAAAGCGCGGGCTGCGCAACGCGGACGGCACCGGCGTGCTGGCCGGGCTGACCAACGTCTGCAACGTCATCGGCTACGACCGCGGGGCGGACGGCAGCGTGATCCCCGTGCCGGGGCGGCTTGTCTACCGCGGCATCGACATTGAAACGCTGGTGGCCGAGGCCGACGCCCACGACCGCTTTATGTTTGAGGAGGTCGTTTGGCTGCTGCTGTTCGGCAGCCTGCCCAACAAAAATATGCTCAGCCGGTTCTGCAAGCTACTGGAATCCCACCGGGAACTGCCCCGCGGCTTTGCGGACGACATGATCATGAACTCCCCCTCCCCCAACATCATGAACAAAATGTCCCGCAGCGTGCTGGCCATGTACAGCTATGACGAGCATTGCGAGGACAATTCGCTTCAGAATATTCTGCGCCAGAGCATCAACCTGATTGCCGAGCTGCCCACCATGATGGTGAACGCCTACCAGATCAAGCGGCGGGTGTACGACCGGGAGAGCATGTACTTCCACCTTCCCACCGAGGGGCAAAGCACGGCCGAGCATATCCTTTCCACCTACCGGCCCGACCAAAAGTACACCCACGAGGAAGCGCGGCTGCTTGATCTGTGCCTGCTGGTTCACGCCGACCACGGCGGCGGCAACTGCTCCACCTTCACCTGCCGGGTGCTTTCCAGCTCGGGCACCGATATCTACGCCTCGATCTCGGCGGCTATCGGCGCTTTGAAGGGCCCCAAGCACGGCGGCGCCAACCTCAAGGTCATGCACCAGCTGGATTACATTCTGGAAAACGTTGAAAATCCCGCCGACGACGGCGAGGTGCGGGCATTTTTGCGCAAGATCATCCGCAAGGAGGCGGGGGACGGCAGCGGCCTGATCTACGGCATCGGCCACGCGGTGTACACCCTGAGCGACCCCCGCGCCCAGATCCTGAAAACCCACGCCCGCCGCCTGGCCTACGACAAGGGCTACGACGAGGAGTATGAGATGCTTTGCTCGATCGAGCGGCTGGCCCCGCAGGTTTTTGCCGAGGAAAAGGGCGCCAAGCGGGTCTGCGCCAACGTTGACCTGTTCAGCGGCCTGATCTACCGGATGCTGGGCATCAGCGAGGATCTGTACACCCCGCTGTTTGCCATCGCGCGTGTGCCGGGCTGGTGCGCCCACCGCGCCGAGGAGGTGGAGTTTGCCAACCGCATCATCCGCCCCGCCTACAAATATCTGGGCAGCCCGATCTCCTACGTCAGCCTGACCGACCGCAGCTGAGCCGATCCGGACCCCGAAAAGAGCGACCCCCGCGTTGTGTTTGGCAGCGCAGGGGTCGTTTTTTTGTAAAGCATTTCCGGAGGAACCTCTGAATCAACCGCGGCTGACGCCTTGGCGCGCATCCCGGCGGTTCCGGCGGGCGAGGCCGGCGTCACGCCCGGGCGCGGGCATCGGCGGCCGTCTCGGTTTGCCAGCGCGCCAAAAGGTCGGCGGCGGCGGCCTCCAGCCGCTCCCGCGCGGCGTTGATCGCATCGGCCTCGGCGGGGGTCAGGCTCTCTGCCTTTTTGCGGCGAACCGCGCGTTCCAGCGCCTTTTCTTCTTCCTTTATGCGGGATTTTGTCTCGCGGTCGGTCGCCTTGCCCGCCTTGGAGCCCAGCGCCGTGTTGACCTGGTACAGCGCGCCCTCGGCGGCGTTCAAAGCGCCGGCGGCCTTTTTGCGGGCTTCGTCCTGGCTGGCGTAAAGCGCAGCGTCCCGCATGGCCCGCTGAATCTCCTCCTCGCTCAGATTGGAGGAGCCGGAGATCGTGATGCTCTGCTGCTTGCCGGTATCCAGATCCCGCGCCGACACCTTGACGATGCCGTTGGCGTCGATGTCAAAAGTTACCTCGATCTGGGGCACCCCGGCCCAGGCCCGCTTGATGCCCCGCAGCGTAAAGTTGCCGATGCGTTTGTTGTCCTTGGCAAACTCCCGCTCGCCCTGCAGCACCTTGATCTCGACCGTGCTTTGGAAGGGCGCCGCCGTCGTAAACACCTTGGAAAACCGGGTGGGGATGGTCGCGTTGCGGTCAATCAGATGGGTGGCCACGCCCCCCACCGTCTCAATGGAGAGGGTCAGCGGCGTAACGTCCATCAGCAGCAGCCCCTCGCCGTTTCCGGTCAGCAGGTCGCCGCCCAGCCGCCCGCCCTGCACCGCGGCGCCCAGCGCCACGCACTCGTCCGGGTTGAGCGATTTGGAGGGTTCCAGGTCGATCATGCGCATCACCTTGGCCTGCACGGCCGGGATGCGGGTGGAGCCGCCCACCAGCAGGATCTGGTCAAGGTCGTTGGCGGCAAGCCCTGCGTCCCGCAGGGCATTGCGCACCGGCAGGGCCGTGCGCTCCACAAGGTCGGCGGTCATCTCGTCAAAGGCGGCGCGGGTCAGGGTGGCTTCCAGGTGAAGCGGCCCCTGCGGCCCCGTGGCGATAAAGGGCAGATGAATCTCCACCTGGGCGGCGCTGGAAAGCTCCATTTTGGCCCGCTCGGCCTCCTCGCGGATGCGCTGGGCCGCCACCGGATCGCTGCCCAGCGGGATGCCGTGCGCCGCCGCGAACTGCTGCGCCAGCCAATCGGCCACGCGGGCGTCGAAATCGTCGCCCCCCAGATGGTTGTCGCCGCAGGTGGCCAGCACCTGCACGATGCCGTCCCCGATCTGGATCAGCGATACGTCAAACGTGCCGCCGCCCAGGTCGTAGACCATCACCTTCTGGGTTTTGCCGTTGTCCAGCCCGTAGGCCAGCGCGGCGGCGGTCGGCTCGTTGACGATGCGGCGGACGTTCAGCCCCGCGATGCGCCCCGCGTCCTTGGTCGCCTGACGCTGGGCATCGTTAAAGTAGGCCGGAACCGTAATAACGGCCTCGGTCACGGGTTCGCCAAGGTAGGCCTCGGCGTCTTTTTTCAGTTTTTGCAAAATCAGGGCGCTGATCTCCTGCGGGGTGCGCTGCCGACCATCGACCGGGATGCGATCCTCGCTGCCCATGCGGCGCTTGATGCTGGCGATGGTGCGGGCCGCGTTGGTCACGGCCTGCCGCTTGGCGGGGTCGCCCACCAGGCAATCGCCCTCTTTTGTAAATGCCACGATGCTGGGGGTCGTCCGCTGGCCTTCCGCGTTGGGAATGACCACGGGCTTGCCCCCCTCGACCACGGCCACACAGCTGTTGGTGGTGCCAAGGTCGATCCCAATGATCTTGCTCATGCCTGTTTGTCCTTTCCTGCGGCGGGGGCGCGCGTGCTTTTGCCTCACCGTGGCTTTATTGTACCGCTTTGCCGCGGAGAATGTGTTGCGTTTTTGTAAATGCTGTGCGAAAAAATTATGGCGGGCAGCGTTTTTTCGGCATAACCGTGCGCGCAAATCGGTTGACGGGGGCGCCGGGGGATGGTATAGTGTTAACTGTGTATAAAATGGATATTTATAAATAAGTATGACATTTTCAAAAACATTCCGCCGCTCTGGCCCGTACCGGAAAGGAAGCTGCCTTATGCCTGAAACCGCGCGCACCGCCGTCGTCACCCGCAAAACGCGGGAGACGCAGATCACCCTGACCTTGAACCTGGACGGCTCCGGCAAGGCCGACCTGCATACCGGCATCGGCTTTTTTGACCATATGCTGGACGGCTTTGCCCGCCACGGCCTGTTTGATCTCTCCGTCGACTGCAAGGGAGATCTGGACGTTGACTGCCACCACACGATCGAGGATGTGGGCATCGTGCTGGGCACCGCCATCCGGCAGGCGCTGGGCGATAAAGCCGGCATTGTGCGGTACGGCAGCGCCATGCTTCCCATGGACGAGACGCTGGCGCTGTGCGCGGTCGATCTGGGCGGGCGGCCCTACTTTGTGTACGACGCAGCTTTTGCGGGGGCGCGCTGCGGCGGCATGGATACCCAGATGGCGCGGGAGTTTTTTTACGCGGTCAGCTACGCGGCCGCGATGAACCTGCATCTCAAGGTGCTGTACGGTGAAAACGACCACCACAAGCTGGAGGCGCTGTTCAAGGCGTTTGCCAAGGCGCTGGACGCCGCCACCCGGCCCGATGCCCGCATCGTGGGGGTGCTTTCCACCAAGGGCAACCTGTGACGGAGCTTTTGTTGTCCGGGGGCAGGGCCCCCTTTGTGTATAAAGGCGTGAAGAATCGAGAGGAGTTTGTGCAAGTATGTACCAGGATATGATGGATACCATCGGTTTTGTGGAGAGGGCCGACCCTGAGCTGGGCGCGGCCATGAACCGGGAGCTGGACCGCCAGCACCGCAACATTGAACTGATTGCCAGCGAGAACATCGTCTCCCCCGCCGTGATGGCGGCCATGGGCAGCGTACTGACCAACAAGTACGCGGAGGGCTACCCCGGGCACCGCTATTACGGCGGCTGCCAGTTTGTGGACGAGGTGGAGCAGATCGCGATTGACCGCGCCTGCAGGCTGTTTGGCGCCCGGTATGCGAACGTGCAGCCCCACTCGGGCGCACAGGCCAATCTGGCCGTTTACTTTGCGCTGCTGGATCTGGGCGATACCGTGATGGGGATGGATCTTTCCCAGGGCGGCCACCTGACCCACGGTTCCCCCGTCAACATGAGCGGCAAAAACTACCACTTTGTTTCCTACGGCGTCAACGAGGACGGCTATGTGGATTACGATGCGTTGGCCAAGCAGGTGGCCAAGGTTCGTCCCCGGCTGCTGGTGGCAGGCGCTTCCGCCTACCCGCGCGCGCTTGACTTTGAAAAGCTGGCGGCCATCGCCCATGGCTACGGCGCCATGCTGATGGTGGATATGGCCCATATCGCGGGCCTGGTGGCGGGCGGCCGGCATATGAACCCGGTGCCTTACGCCGACGTGGTGACCACCACCACCCACAAGACCCTGCGCGGCCCCCGCGGCGGCCTGATCCTGACCAACAACGAGTACCTGATCAAGCGGATCAACTCCGCCATCTTCCCCGGCACCCAGGGCGGCCCGCTGGAACATGTGATTGCGGCCAAGGCCGTCTGCTTTGGCGAGGCGCTGGCCCCCTCCTTTGCCGTCTATGCCAAAAACATCGTGGAAAACGCGCAGGCGCTGGCCGCCGAACTGACCGCCCGCGGCGTCAAGCTGGTGAGCGGCGGCACCGACAACCACCTGATGCTGATCGACCTTTCGGACGAGGCCATCACCGGCAAGGAGCTGGAGCATAACCTGGACGAGGTGCATATCACCGCCAACAAGAACACCGTGCCCGGCGAGAAGCGCAGCCCGTTTGTGACAAGCGGCGTGCGCATCGGCACCCCGGCCGTCACCACCCGCGGCATGGGCCCCGCCGAGATGAAGATCATCGCCGACTGCATTGCCGACTGCGTGTTTGATTTTGCGGGCAAGAAGGACGAAGTGGCCGCCCGCGTGGCCGATTTGACCGCCCGCTTCCCGCTGTACCAGTAAACGGCGCTTTTATCTGTCCTTTTCCCGCCCGCCGCCCCAGGCGTTTGCCTTGGCGCGGCGGGCGGGGTTTTGTTTGGCGGGCGGCCTCCGGTGTTCACGTTCTGTTTACAGAATTTTCATCCTCCGCCAAAAAGCGCCGCGCACCGCGGTAAAACCGCCGTTCGGTGCGCGGTGTAACAGGCCTCCGCGTTGACTTGGCGGCGGTTTTGTTGTAGAATTGTAACCGTTGTCGAGCTGTGCCGGCCGGCGCCCTCTGCGCCCCGCCGGCACGGCGGGGCGGGTACCGGCTTGCCGGCGCCCCCAGGGTTTTGTTTTTTCCTGCGCCGTTTCCGGCACGATCCCAATTTGCCCATTCAATCGATCCGAAAGAAGGTTTGCCGCCCATGCCCATGCAACTGCCCAAAAGGCTTCTTGCCCTGCTGCTTACCCTCTGCATGGTTTTTACGCTGGCACCCGCCGCGCTGGCGGCGGACGACATCCGCACGGTAGGGGATTTTTACCTGAAACAGCAGACCTCCTCCACCTGTACGCTGGCCTCGGCCGCCATGATGATGCGGCGCCGGGCCTGGCTGGACGGTTTGGATACCTGGAACGAGATCAGCGAGGGCAGCCTGCGCCGCGTGGCCTGGAGCTACGTCGGTCTTTCCCATGATTTTTCGATGAACGGCATCACGGTGCTGCACGCCTCGTTTGCCGCCGGCAGCAGCGTGGAAAGCCAGCTTTCCGCCTTGCTGAAAGATCACCCGGAAGGGATCGTTGTGTACAACAAGAGCGTTCCCCATGCCATTCTGGTCACCGATATGACCGGCGATACCTTTTATTGCGCCGATCCTTCCTCGGCGGCGGCCGGCGGGCGGATCCCGCTGTCCAGCGCCTCCATCTCGATCACGGGCGCCAGTTTTTACTGGTATGTCTCGGAAGACACCAACCGCGCCCTGAACGCAGACGGCTCGCTGACGGCCTCCGACGCCGCCTTCCCCACCAAACTCAAGACCGGCAGCGATTTCACCCCCGCCGGCACCCTGACCACGCCGGGCACCATCAAGAGCGTGAACCTGTACATTTTAAACAATGCGGGCACGGTGGTGCAAACCGCCAGCGCCGCCCCCAATGCGGCCAGCTATGACCTGGCAAGCCTGGCGGGCGCCATCCCCTTCAACACGCTGGCCAGCGGCACCTACACCTACTATCTGACGGCGGACGACGACCTGGGCGGCCATATCTGCCTGCGCAAGCCGATGCTGGTAACAAACGCCGCCAGCGTGACCGGCACTTACTCCGGCAGCGTGCCGCGCCTGTCCAACATCAACGCGGTCAACCTGACCGAGACCGGCTTCGATATTGAAACCGACGCCTACAAGACCAGCGGTTCCGCCATCTCGACGGTGCTGTTCTCCGCCTGGGCGGACGGCAACCAGTTCAAGCAGGGGATGGTCGGCGCCCGCAGCGGCGATACCTTCACCTGCCACATCGATGCCGCCTCGGTACAGTTGGGCATCAACTCGTTCCTGATCAACATCACGGCAATGGACGCCGACGGCAACTCCTGCGTCGGCTCCCTGCTGGTCAAGGTCAGCGCCGAGGATTCCGTCCTGGACGAGGACGCCGAGCAATCCCTCACAGCCGACCAGCGGCTGCTGTAACCACGGCACAGCCATAACAAAGCGGGCCGCCTTCCCTGTCGGGAGGCGGCCCGCTTTTTGGCGCGCGTAGCGGGGCGGCGCCTTACAGCAGCACGCCCTTGATCAGCAGCGAAAGCCCGCCCGCGGCGTTGTGGATGAACTCCACGGCTTCGTCGCTGCTGCAAAGCTCGGCGGGAATTTTGATCTCGATGCCGCTCTCGGTGCGGAAGCTGCGGCTGGCCAGCTTTTTGATCCGCGCCGGGGATACCGTCACCTGGGCGTCGGGCGCAACGCCCGCCTCCTCCAGCGCCTGGTCAAAAGCAGGGGCGGCCTTAGGGTACTGCTCCCGCATACGGGTGCGCACGTCCTCCACAGCGATCGTGTTCTCCACAGCCTGGTTGCCAACCAGCAGGGCGACCGCCGTCTCGGTGCCGCCCTCAAACGGCGGAACGTCCTCCAGCCCGGCAGCGTCCGGGTACGCCTGCTGCACAGCCTCGACGGCGGTTTTACAGACAGCCTTCAGCTTTTCGCGCTCGGGCAGCGCCTGGGTGCAGCCAAACACCCGCGTGGACAGATAGCCCTCCTTTTTGCCGTCCAGATCAAACTTTTTTTCCACCAGACGCACCGTCCGGTTGGCGCAGTCGATCAGAACGGCCTCGTCGGCCTTGGCGGAGCCGGGCAGAAGGGTGCGCTGGGGCACCATGCAGCTGTACCGTGCATTGCCCAGCGTGTTGGTCTGGTGGGTATAGCCCGGCCTGTAGCTGAGCTTGAGGATTCCCAGCCAAGGCACCCCCGCCACCGTAAAATCCGCCACGGCTACATCCCCCGCGGGGATGGACGGGTACTGCAGCATCTGCTCAAACAGCACCCCTGCGATCCGGCGGGAGAGGTCGATGAAATCGTGGTTGGCATCCAGTTCCTGCCGGAACGGGGAATCCTGCAAAAAAGTGCAGTTGCGGGCCTCGTCGGCGGCAAAGGCCTTCTGGAGGCAGGTGTCAAAGTAGGTGAACAGATCGGCGTCCAGCTCCATGGGCCGGTCGGACAGCAGCGGCGCGGACGCGCCGGTATCGAGAATATGATAGATGACCTGGTTGATTTTGCATTCCATGGTATCGCTTCCCCCTTGTTATGGTGCAGATGCTTATTATAGCACAGTTTGCGCCCGCCGGGCAAAGGCGCGGCACGGATAATTTGCTCTCGCCCGCATATACTGTGGCAGAACGCCGTTTGCAAAGGAGGGGTTCCGTATGGCAAAAAAGGCCAAACCTGCCGATGGCGCAGCGCGGGCGCTCTGGCATGGCGGGCAGGACGCCCGCCCGATCCCGCCCGCCAGCCCGGCGCAGGCAGCGCCCTGCCCGGACACCGCGTGGCTTCACCGCACCCTGCCAAGCCGCCAGCGGTTTGCCCGGGCCTGCCTGGCCGGGGAGGCGGCGGGCGCCCAGCAGCGCCTTGCGCCCGATGCGCAGGTAAGCCCTACCGAGGGCATTGTGGAGGACGACGAGACCGTGGAGCGCCTGGTGCGATGGCGGCAGGAGGCCCCCTACGGCTGATGGCTGCCCGCCCCGCCGCCCAAAGCCCGCCCCGCGGTGTTGCCGCGGGGCGGGCTTTGGGTTTTATGCGCCTTGCAGGCTTCAAACAATCCAACCGGCGGTTTTCAGCAGAAAGATCCATCCCGTCAGCGTGAAGGCCGAGAGCAGCGTGGTGGCTGCCACACAGCTTGCCGAAAGCACCCCCTCGTGCCCCATGGCCTTCGCCATCACATAGCTGGTGGGGGTGGTGGGGCTGCCCAGCATGATCAGCAGGGCGATCAATTCCTGATTCCGAAAGCCAAGCCGGACTGCGACGGGCAGAAAGACCGCCGCCAGCACCACCAGCTTGCAGGCGGCGGCCAGCAGGGTGGGAACCAGCTTGCGGATGGCCTTGGCGCCCTCAAAGCCCGCCCCGATGCTGAGAAGGGCCAGCGGCGTGGTCAGGCTGCCCAGCGTGGAAAGCGTTTTATCCGCCAGAACCGGCAGCCCAAAGGGCAGTGCGCTGTACAGCGTGCCGGCCGCAATGCCCAGGATGATGGGGTTGGTGACGATGCCCCGCGCCACGGCGGCGGCGCTGCCGCGCAGGCCGCCCGGCGCGCGGCGCGGGTTTTCCAGCGTGAGAACGGCCACCGCAAAGATGTTGAAAAGCGGAACGCTGCCCAAAATCATCACGGGCGCCATGCCCGAGGTTCCGTACATATTCTGGATGAAGGCCACGCCCAGAATGGCGGCGCTGCTGCGGTAGCTGCACTGGACAAATTCCCCCACCAGCGACTTGTCCGGCAGGGCAAGCCGGGCAAAGCCCCACACCGCCAGAATACCCGCCGCGGTGGCGGCGGCGCAGAACAGCACATACCGGGGCTGAAAATCCTTTTGCAGATCAAGCTCTGCCATATCGCGGAACAGCATGACCGGCAGCGTAACCTTGAACACCAGCTTATCGGCCGCCGCGCAGAAGCTGCGGGGCAAAAAGCCCCGTCGCCCCAGCAGCCAGCCCGCCACCATGACCAGAAACACCGGCAGGGTGGCATCCACGCTAAACAATAAATCGCTCAATTTTTCTCCTTTGGGGCAGGGCTGCCCGGGAACGGCGCGGCGGGCGAAGCCGCCTGCGGCGCATCGCCCTGCGGCGGGTCGGCCTCCTGCCTGGTTTTGGCACGCGCCTCGGCGGCGGCGCGGCTTATACCTTCCCGGAAAATTTTCTGCGAGGCGCCGGGGTTGCGCAGCATTTGCCCCGAAATCTGGCTTTCGGTTTCCACAAAACGGCGGGCCTGACGGCTTTCCTCCTCGGTCACGGTGCGGGCCGGCGGGTCGCCGGCAGGCGTGTGCAGCACCATCTGCGGGAAGGCTATGCTGATTCCGTTGCGGTCGAACACCAGCTTGATCTCCCGGTTGAGCATCCGCACCAGGGGGATGCGGTCCTGTTCATAGCACTGTGCCTGGATGCCCAGCACCACGCCCGAGGCCTCCAGCGAAAGCACCCCCATGTAAAGCGGCCCAGCCAATATCTTGGGCAGCCGCTCCCGTATGCCGGGAAATTCCTGCGCAAGCACCTCCTCCACCCGCTCCAGCGATTCGCCGTACTCGATCTGGACGTCGCACTCGGCGTAGGAATACTCCTGCGTCATGTTCACCACCTGGGTGATGGTGGCATTGTTGATGATTTTAATGTTGTTGTTGCGGTCCTTGACCTTTGTGGCCCGCAGGCCGATCTCCTGCACGGTGCCCATCCAGTCCCCGATCGTGATAACGTCGCCCACCCGGTACTCGCCCTCAAACACGATCGAGATGCCGGCCAGCAGGTCGCCCACCATGCTCTGCGCGCCGATGCCGATGACCACCGTCAGCACGCCCGCAGAGGCCAGCAGGGTTTTGGTTTCGATCCCGATGTAATTGAGGCAATAAAAGGCCGCGCCGATGATGGCCAGATACTTGACGGCGCTGCCCAGCAGGCGGCAGACCGTTTCGCTGCGGGGGCCAAGGCTGCGGCCCACCTGGAGCAGCAGCAGCCGGGCCAGCCAGCTTACCACCACCACCAGCGAGAAGATCAGCAGCACCGCCGAAACCGAAAAGATGTTCAGCCCGCGCAGCCACTGGCCGCGCAGGATGCTCAGCAGGGCCTGGCTTTCGGGGGAGCTGCTCCACACCAGCGCGTTCAGGGCGGTAAGCAGCACCCCCGCCGCCCCCAAAATCGACAGGATTTTGGCAAACCGCTGCTCGGCGGTCTTGTCCCGCCAGGGCACCGCGCTCTGGTTCCACTGGGTGTGGTAGTTTTCCCAGGAGGAGGCGGGCCGGGCAGGCTCATCGCGCGGTTTATCGGGGATGGGATTGCGGCCGAAGTGCAGCACCGCCAGCAAAACCTGAAGCAGCAGCGTCCAAAAGCCGCCCTGCACCGCCCGCATGGCCGTGGAAAGCCGCCCCTGCATCAGGTAACTGTACTTGGTTGCCGAGCTAAGGAACAGCGCGCCGTACTGGCGGGTTACCAGGTAGTAACCGGCGTCGTAAACAACCTGCTTGCCCAGATAATTGTTGCGCAAAGCCGATGCCTGCACCCCCACGGCGGCGCTGTCCATCGGCTGGGCCAGAATCTGCTTGTCCCAGTAGACCACCCGGCCGTTCTCGTCCGCCACCAGCAGGCCGCCGTTGGCGCCGGGATCCTGTGCGTCCAGCGTCGGCTGCAGGCCCAGCCTGTCCATCGCCGCGTCCAGATCCGCCGTGGAATAGGTCAGCCGAACCACGCCGGGCGTATCCAACCGGCGGGTACCCGCAAAGCAGCTGCTCCGTTTGTCGTTCCATGTAACAAACAGCCCGTCCTGCGCCGCGGCGGCGCCGTCCAGCGCGCCGTCCGGGATGTGGCTGACAAGGTCGTTGCGGTCGCCCTTCAAAATGCTCCAGAAGCCGTAGGAGGGGTCGGTCGGCTCGGTGCTGAGCGAATAGTTTTTGTAGGCCGTGCTGGTGGCCTCGGTGCGGCCCACCCCGTTGAACACATAAATTTCCTCCGCGCCAAAGGCAGCGGCCAGCGCCTGCATCCCTGCATCGGTAAGAAGGGCGGGGTTGGCATCGATCATCCAGGCCGCCAGCCGCGCCTGCTCCACGCAGCCGCGGTCAAAATCGGTATCCAGCTTTTGGGATTTCTGGTCGTTCTCCTCCAGTTGGGCCGTCAATTCCTCCAGATCCTGGATGGATTTGTACCCCTGGTTGGCCAGGGTGTTCAGCGTTTGCATGTAATAGGAGGCGCCGCCCAGCAAGAGCAGCCCCACCAGCGCAATGGGCAGCAGCTTGACCAGCCGGGGACGGTCGATCCAAACGCCCGGCAAAAAGCGGTGGTACAGCCGGTCGTCCCGGTTCAGGCGGCGGTCGTAGAGCAGGATGCCCGCAAAAATCTGGATGGCCAGCAGCACCAGCACAAAGGCCAGCAGCGGCATGGATACGCCGTACAACACCTGCCCGAGCGAGGATGCCATATCGGTGGCCGCCACCAGATAATACCGGGGGCTCAGATCCTGGCCCACGCAGTAATAATAGTAGCCTCTGCCCACCTCGTAAAAATCCTTCTTGCCGCTTTCCAGCTCGCTCACGTCCAGGCCCGTCTTGTCCAGCGCCAAGCCGTCGACTTCCTTTCGCTGCGAGAGCAGCGTGCCGCTTTCCCGATCCACGCAAAAAACAAACGTGCCGGTGTCAAACGCGGTGGCGCCCACGCCCTCCCGCACGATCTCGTTCGGGTCCACGGCGCCGTTTACGGCGGCCTGGGCGCAGACCAGCAGCAGATACCCGCCCTTGTAATCGGCGGGATAGTAACGGTAATCGCCGTCCGTAAAGGGCGTGCCGCCACGCAGCAGGTCCAGCAGGCTGGCGTTTGGATCGGTCAGCCGGAGGGTATGGCCCGCGCTGCGCAGCACCTTGCCCACGCCGTCTGTCAGGTACAGATCGTACCCGCCCACCTGGCTGACCAGGGCAGGCAGTTCCGGTTCCTGCCCTTCGGGCAGGGCTTCCAGGTAAACGGCCAGTGCGGCGGCCTTCTCGGCGTACAGCCGGTCGTCCAGCTGCACAGCCTCGGTGGTGCCGTTCAGCGCGCCGGTCAGATTATTGGCGGTCGTGCCCAGCAGGCTGGCCGAGGAAGCCAGCACCTGGGCCTGTACCCCGTTTGCGCGCGGCAGGCTCAGCGCGCCGATAAAAAACAGCGTGCTGAAAAAAGCCGTCGTCACCATCAGCACCAGCCGCCGCCCGGGGTGAAACCGCTTCGGTTTGGATTTTTGCGCCGGGCCGCCCGGGCGTTCCTCCGCCGCGGAGCCAGCCTTGTTTTTTGTGGCCTGTGCCATCCGTCATCCCTGCCTTTTTGTTCGTTGCCTCCATTATAATCTAAATAAGCGTCTGCGCAAAGGCGTATTGCCCGGCGTTTTGATTTTTTTTGCGCGCGCCCCCGCCGGCCTGCCGCCGCATCCCGTTTTCCCTCCCTTGACAGATCCCGGCGGCCGCGGTATGCTCTATCTTGGCGGTCGCCGGGCGGGCAGCTTTCTGCGCGCCGCCCTTGGATTTTGCTTAAGGGAGGACTGTGCTTTGATCGGCCCCGGATTCACCTTGCCGTCCCGGCAAAAGCTGCTGAAGGACGCGCGCTTCTTTCTGTTTCTCAACACCGGTCTGTTTTTGACGGCGGTGGGCATCTCTGTGTTCAAAACGCCCAACCATTTTGCGTTCGGGGGCACCTCCGGGCTGTCCATCCTTTTGTCCACCCTGTTTCCAAGCATGAACGTGGGCACCTTTATGTGGATCGTCAACGCGGCGCTGGTGGTGTTTGGCTTTCTGTTTTTGGGCAAGGAGGTCATTGGCTGGACGGTCTACTCCTCGTTTGCGCTGTCCGCTTTCGTCTCCCTGTGCGAGCGCCTCTGGCCTCTGACGGCTCCCCTCACCCACGATACCCTGCTGGAGCTGTGCTTTGCGGTGCTGCTTCCCGCCGTGGGCAGCGCCATTGTGTTCGACATCGGCACCTCCACGGGCGGAACCGATATTTTGGCTATGATCCTGAGCAAGTATACCAGCCTGGAGATCGGCAAGGCGCTGATGGTGACGGATTTGCTGATTGTTCTGGCGGCCGCATACCTTTACGGCCCGGCCACCGGGCTGTACTGCATTCTGGGCCTGGTATCCAAAGCGTTTGTGGTGGACGGCGTGATCGAAAACATCAACCTGCGCAAGGTTTGCACGGTCATCAGCGCCAACCCGGACGCCGTGCAGGATTTTATTGTGCGCCAGCTCCATCGCTCGGCCACCGCGGAGGAGGGGGTAGGCGCGTACACCCACCGCAAGGAGAAGGTGCTTACCACCGTGCTGACCCGGCGCGAGGCCACCCGCCTGCGCCTGTTTTTGCGGGAAACCGACCCCCATGCCTTTATCACGATCGTGAACAGCAGCGAGATCATCGGCAAGGGTTTCCGTTCCATCTGAAAAAATCCTGCCGTTTGTCTCTTTTTACCCTTGCGGCGGCCGGCGGTTTCTGCTATACTGTACAAAGTATGTGTCCGGGCTGCCGGGCGGAAAGCAAAGGAGGCGCGGTATGGTTCGCTTTTGCGGGATGGCGGATGATTCCGTGGCCTACTGTTCCCTTTTGCAAGGGACGCTGCACACACAGGCAACAGGATTCCTAAGGAAGCAACGCCGTTTTGGATGACGGTGTTGCTTCTTTTTTGGTAAGAATGAGGAGGATGTTTTATGCGTGAGAAAGTAGACTATTCCAAGGGTATTTTTGATGCCCGCCAGCTGGGCGCGCCCCGCGTGCTGATTTTGGGCGCGCAGCATATGTTCGCCATGTTCGGCGCCACCGTGCTGGTGCCGCTGCTGACGGGGCTCAGCGTTTCCACCACCCTGCTCTGTGCGGGGCTTGGCACCCTGCTGTTCCATCTGCTGACCAAGCGGAAGGTGCCGGCCTTTCTGGGTTCCTCGTTTGCCTATCTCGGCGGTTTTGCCATCGTCACCGGGAACGGCGCCCACCCCGAAAACCTGCCCTATGCCTGCGCGGCGGTAGCGTTTTCGGGCCTTTTGTACCTGGCTGTCAGCCTGCTGATCTCGGTGTTCGGCATCCGCAAGATCATGCGGTTTTTCCCGCCCATCGTAACAGGCCCCATCATCATCTCGATCGGCCTGATTTTGGCTCCCAGCGCCGTCACCAACTGCCAGACCAACTGGCTGCTGGCCCTCGTAGCCCTGGGCGTGGTCATCGCCTGCAACATCTGGGGCAAGGGGATGATCAAAATCCTGCCCATCCTGCTGGGCGTGTTGATCTCCTACCTGCTGGCCATGGTGACAGGCAACATTGATTTCACAGCCATCAACAGCGCCGCCTGGCTGGGGCTGCCCCTGCACAAGCAGGCCATGGGTCTGTTTGCCATCGACGGCAGCGCAACCTTCATCAGCGCCCTGTTCACCATCGTCCCCATTGCGCTGGCCACCATGATGGAGCATATCGGCGACATTGCGGCCATCAGCGCCACCACCGGCAAAAACTATATCCGCGATCCCGGCCTGAACCGCACCCTGATGGGCGACGGCCTGGCCACCACAATGGCCGGCCTGCTGGGCGGCCCCGCCAACACCACCTACGGTGAAAATACCGGCGTGCTGGCCCTGACCAAAATCTACGACCCCATGGTCATCCGCATCGCAGCCATCTTTGCGGTCATCCTGAGCTTCTGCCCCAAGTTCGAGGCCGTCATCAACACGATTCCCGCGGCCATCATCGGCGGCATCAGCTTTGTGTTGTACGGCATGATCTCCGCCATCGGCGTGCGCAACGTGGTGGAAAACCATGTGGACTTTACCAACAGCCGCAACCTGATCATCGCGGCCATCATCCTGGTCAGCGCGCTTGGCTTCAATTCGGTGGGCGGCATCACCTTCACGGTGGCAAGCGTTTCCATCAATCTGTCCGGCCTGGCCATTGCGGCTTTCATGGGCATTCTGCTCAACGCCATCCTGCCCGGCAACGACTACGAATTTGACGAGGGCAACAACGACGGCGAGGGCGCTTCCCTGCGGGTTTGATTTTGTATTTTTCTTTAATATAATCCATTTTGTATTTTTCTTGAAGGGAGCGGTCCGCCATGCAGTCCGATGTTTTGCAGTCTTCCGATTTTTTATCCCTGCGCCTCCAATATCAAAACGAGCGCATACAGGGCGAGCTGCCCGCGGCTATTGAACACGCCTTTGTGCAGGGTACGATGGTCGACCACTATTTTATCACGGTAGCCCCGGCCGTGCTGGCCGTGCCCGAGATCGCCGCGCTGGGCGATGTGTGCGGTCTGCTGTTTGTGCAGCAGGAAAACGGCCCCTGGCTGGTCTATTTTCACGAGATCACGATGACAAAAGAGGTTTGCGTGGAAATGCCCGAGGATGCCTTCCGCGCCATGCTTGCCGCCAACGGCGTAACGCTGCCCGGCGAGTGAGACATCCCCCGCCCCGGCTGTTTCCAGGTCTGCCGCCTTGCGCCCCGGCGCCGGCAAAAAAGCCGCCCGGCTCTGTTAAACAGAGCCGGGCGGCTTTTTGATCGGTATACGCAAGTATGCGGCAGGCTTAGAGCAATCCCCGGAAAAACGCGGCAATTCCGCCGCGGCTTCCTTTTTCGCGTTCTTTCCGTGCCATGCTCCAGTGAAAAACCGCCTTAGTAATTCTTGCTCTTCAACTCAAAGTACGCCTGAGGGTGTGCGCAGACGGGGCACTTGGCAGGTGCGTGCTGACCGATGTAAACATACCCGCAGTTGCGGCATTGCCATACCTGTTCCGTCTCGCGGGCAAAAACATTGCCCTTCTCGATGTTGGCGGCCAGCGCCTGATAGCGTTCCTCATGCTCCTTCTCGATCGCGGCGACCATGGTAAACAGCCGGGCGATATCGTCAAAGCCCTCCGCCTTGGCCTCGGCGGCCATACGCGGATACATGGAAACATTTTCCTCATGCTCGCCCGCGGCGGCCATCTTCAGGCAGGTGAGGGTCTCGGGGATCTTGCCGCCCTCCATCAGCAGTTTAAACCAGATTTTGGCGTGTTCTTTCTCGTTGTCAGCGGTGGCGGTAAACAGCGAGGAGATCTGCTCGTAGCCATCCTTTTTTGCCTGCGATGCAAAATAGGTGTACTTATTGCGGGCCTGGCTCTCGCCGGCAAACGCTTCCCACAGATTTTTTTCGGTCTTGCTGCCTTTCAGTTCCATAATATCTGCCTCCTGTAAAATTTATTTGCGAAATTTATAAGATTTCGTCTTGTTTTTAGTATATCAGCTTTCCTGAAAATGTCAAGGGGGCTGCTGCGATGTTTTCTGTGCTGGGTTTGTGAATCTTTTTTTGTCTTCCTTTTTTCTATTGACATTTCAGCTGCCGTATTGTATCTTATGAATAGGACAAAATCTAATTTTTATTTTCCAACTCCAGCATAACGACAGCAGCGGAAAGGACAGGATAAGAGCCATGACGAAACAAAGACTACTGATACGGGATATCATGCAGGCCAACCCCAGGCATCTCACGGCGGACGAGATTTTTGCCCTTGCCAAGCTGCGGATGCCCAGCATTGCGCGGGGCACCGTGTACCGCAACCTGAAATTGATGGAGGCAGACCGGGAAATTGCCAGGCTGGAAATGCCGGAAGGTCCCGACCGCTTTGACAAAACCTCAACGCCGCACGGCCATCTGTACTGTGACGGCTGTGGTGCTATGATCGATATTCCGGTCATCGGCCTGATGCGCGAACTGGAAGGCGCCATCGGCACCGAGGTTCGCTCCTACCATCTGACCGTGCATTATCTTTGCCCCGAGTGCCGTCGGAAAAAGGCGCAGTAAAGCGCACTTTCCGGCCGGACGAAAACCCAGATACGCCAAAACACACCGAGCGGCTTCACCCGCCCGGTGTGTTTTTGTTCTCTTATGTGTTTGTGTGTGTTCGTGGCCCGGGTACGCAGCCCCAAAGGGGCAGCCCCTCCGCTATTCGGCCGCAGATGGCGCGGTTTCCCCGGCGGCCTCCGGCTCGCTCAGCGCCCGCAGCTGCCCCGCCAGAACGTGGAACAGCACCGCGGCCACCAGAAAGCCGAACGCATAAAATTTGCCGACCACCGTGGATACCGCA
>CAYWID010000010.1:0-77852 GCA_964458285.1 uncultured Subdoligranulum sp.
TTGATTTAAGCCCAAAACAGGGTGCATCTATTTTGACCTAATGACACAAAAAGCCTTGAAAGCCTTGTGCTTTCAGGGCTTTATTCGTTTCCATTGGGTCATTGAAAACGGCCGCCGCATCTCCGGCCTTGCTACTTTGCGGATCTATTGATTGAAAAAGAGGATGACCAAATGCGCTGTGTTTCAGAAAAAGCCTGCGAATAAACAAAAATGCGGCAGACCGTTACCGATCTGCCGCATTTTTGGCTGCCCTTGTCCGACTTGAACGGACGACCCTCTGATTAACAGTCAGATGCTCTAACCAACTGAGCTAAAGGGCATCAACAGCTGTCTGAACCAGACAGCTTAGTTATTATAGCGCCATATGTTTGGGTTGTCAAGGGGTGCGGGCGCAAATCCTGCAAATTTCCCGGGGAATTTGCGCCGTGCGCCAAACCCGCCGCATGGGCGGGGGCGCGCGGCGGGTTACGCCGCGATCGCGCCAAAGGCCGTTACGCCCAGCACGCTCAGCACCCCCATGATGATGCCGGCCAGCAGCACGCCGCCCATGCAGGCCAGCACGCTGTCCTTAAAGTCCATGTCCAGCAGGCTGGCGGCCAGGGCGCCCGTCCAGGCGCCGGTGCCGGGCAGCGGAATGCCCACAAACAGCAGCAGGGCCACAAACAACCCGCGCCCCGCCTTGGCCTGCAGGGCCTTGCCGCCTTTTTCGCCCTTTTTGAGGCAGAAGGTGAAAAACCTGCCCACCACCGGCTTGTCCTGCCCCCATACAAGAATCTTGCGGGCAAACAGGTAGATGAACGGCACCGGCACCATGTTGCCCAGAATGGCGACGATATAGGTACTCCACAGCGGCAGGCCGAACGCCACGCCGTAGGGGATGGCGCCGCGCAGCTCGATCAGGGGCACCATGGAGATGAAAAAGACGGCCAGATATTTGGAAAGCATTGCATACCTCACTTTGTTGCAAAAAGGCGGTTCGCCAAACAGAACATGACTGCTATTATACAGGAATCGCTCCGCCCTGACAAGGGCTGCTTTGTAAAAACGCGGTGATATTCAGCTTTGGAGCAAGCCCCGCAAGGGCCGCGGCTGTTCCCCCGCGCCGCCGTCCCCGGCAGGCGCCGGCCCGTGCAGGCCCCGCCTTGCGGCGCAGGCGCCGCCGCGGCTTTTCTGCCGCATATTTCCGCGTCCTGCACCGGCGGCCGCGGTTCGCCCTTGCCAAACGCCTTGCGGCGGGGTATAATGAAAAAATGTAAAATATTGTGCAAAGTGACGGGCCGCGCCGCGCGGTTCCCGCCTTTTGCGCCAGGAAAAAGGAGCCAGTTTACTATGGAGACAATGGGCAATCTGCGCCGCACCCGCTATTGCGGCGAGGTGAGCATGGCGGATGCCGGCCTGGAGATGACCGTCTGCGGTTCCATCGCCCGCAGCCGGGACAAGGGCGGCATCATTTTTGCCGACCTGCGGGATACCACCGGCATCTTGCAGCTGGTGTTTGACGAGGACACCCCGCGCGACGTGTTTGCCAAGGCGGAGAGCCTTCGCAGCGAGTATGTGGCGGTGGCGCGCGGCCGGCTGCGCGAGCGCGCCGCCAAAACCGATAAGATCGCCACCGGCGACGTGGAGCTGTATGTGGCCGAGCTGCGCATCCTTTCGGCCGCAGAGACCACCCCGTTCGAGCTGCGCGACGAGGTAAGCGTCAACGACGAGCTGCGGCTGAAATACCGCTACCTGGATCTGCGCCGCCCCTCCATGCACGAGCCGATCGTCCTTCGCTCCAGGATATGCCAGATCATCCGCAATTATTTCTGCGCCAACCATTTCTGCGAGATCGAGACCCCCATGCTCATCAAGTCCACGCCCGAGGGCGCGCGCGACTACCTGGTGCCCAGCCGGGTGCAGCCGGGGCATTTTTACGCCCTGCCCCAAAGCCCCCAGCAGTACAAGCAGATCCTGATGCTCTCCGGCTTTGACCGCTACTTCCAGATCGCCCGCTGCTTCCGCGACGAGGATCTGCGCGCCGACCGCCAGCCCGAGTTCACCCAGGTGGACGAGGAGATGTCGTTTGTGTCCGAGGACGACATCATGACCGTCAACGAGGGGCTGATCCGGGTTCTTTGGAAGGAAGTGCTGGGCGTGGAGGTTGCCGCGCCGTTCGTCCGTATGCCCTGGAACGAGGCCATCGGCCGTTTTGGCTCCGATAAGCCGGACACCCGCTTTGGGCTGGAAATCACCGACGTCAGCGGCGTGTTTGCGTCCACCGCGTTTGCGCCCTTCCGGGCCGCGCTGGCCGCAGGCGGCACCATCCGGGCCATCAACGCGGCCGGCATGGCCGACCGCCTCAGCCGCAAGACCATCGACAAGCTGGGCGACGTTGCCAAAACCTACGGCGCCAAGGGCCTTGCCTACAGCCGCCTGACCGCCGAGGGCGTCAGCTCCAGCTTTGAAAAGTTCCTGTCCGATGCGGAGAAAGCCGCGCTGTACGCGGCGCTTGGCGCCAAAACCGGCGACGTGCTGCTGCTTGTCAGCGATACCGATTGGGTGCGCGCCTGCAACGCGCTGGGCCAGGTTCGGCTGGAGATCGGCCGCAAGCACGGCCTGATCGACCCCGACAAGTTCAATTTCCTGTGGGTGGTGGATTTCCCGCTGTTTGAGTACAGCGAGCAGGAGGGCCGCTGGATGGCCATGCACCACCCCTTTACCCTGCCCCGCGCCGAGGATATCGACAAGATGGAAACCGACCCCGGCGCCTGCCATGCCATCGCCTACGATATCGTGCTGAACGGCGTCGAGATGGGCGGCGGCTCCATGCGCATCAACGATCCCGCCCTGCAGGACAGAATGTTCAAGGTGCTGGGCTTTACCGAGGAGCGCGCGCGGGAAAGCTTCGGCTTTTTGATGGACGCCTACCGCTACGGCGCGCCGCCGCACGGCGGCATGGCCTACGGCCTGGACCGCATGGTGATGCTGATGCTCAAAAAGGATTCCATCCGCGACGTCATCGCCTTCCCCAAGGTGCAAAACGCCAGCGAGCTGATGAGCGGCGCCCCCGAGCTGGTGGACGAAAAGCAGCTTAAGGAGCTTTCCATCGCCATGGCGGACAAGGCGTAAGGCCCTGCGCGCCCCGTAACGGTTGAAAAAAGGCCCTGCGCCCGGAAGCGGCTTGCTCCGGGCGCAGGGCCTTTTTGCGGTTTGAGGCGGCGGGCTTAAAAAACGTCCGCGGCAAAGAGGCGGTCATTCGGCCTCGCTGTCGCCTGGGTCGCCGGGGTCGCCGGGGACGGCGCCGGGCGCGCGGTCGGGCGGGTATTCGCCCTGGCGCAGAGCCTCCAGCTTGCTCAGCCGCACCTCCAGCCGGCAGATGCGCTGCTTGATGACGTCCGGCAGATCCTGCTGGTCCAGATCGTCCGCCGGGCAGATCCGCTTGTTGTTGATGCGCACCACCTCGGCGGGAACGCCCACCGCCGTGGCGTTGGCGGGCAGGTTGGACAGCACCACGCTGCCCGCGCCGATCCGCACGTTGTCCCCGATGTAAACCGGCCCCAGCACCTTGGCCCCCGCGCCGATCAGCACGTTGTTGCCCAGCGTGGGGTGGCGCTTGCCGCTGTCCTTGCCGGTGCCGCCCAGCGTTACGCCGTGGTAGATCGTGCAGTTGTCCCCGATCTCGGTCGTTTCGCCGAAAACGATGCCCATGCCGTGGTCGATGAACAGCCGCCGCCCGATCCGCGCGCCGGGGTGGATCTCAATGCCGGTAAAATGCCGGGCCAGCTGGCTGTTGAGCCGCGCCAGGAAAAAACACTTGTGGTTGTATAAAAAATGCGATACTGCGTGAAAAACCAAGATATGAAACCCCGGATACAGCAAGATGACCTCGGCCACGTTGCGGGCTGCGGGGTCCTTGTCCCGGATGTTTTTGGCGTCCTCCCAAAGGCCCATGGCGTTACACTCCTACTTTCTTAAAACCGTCTGACGAATTTTGCGTTTGTCTTATTATAACGGTTTGCGGGGCGCGGGGCAAGGGCTGGCGCAAAAAGACTGCGGCGCGGCTTTTTCGCCGCGGAATTTTCCGCAAAAAACGCGACGTCCCCCGGAATTTCTGCTGACAAATGCCCGCCAAGGGTGTATGATAGCAGTAGATTTACTTGATTTTGGGCAAAATGAGGCAAAACTGCGAGAAGTTCTTTGGTCAAGTCAGAGGGGAGGCACGCATCGTGTGTGCGGAGAAGAAGGCCGCGCGCCGCAGGGACCGACCGCTGGGCCGCCTGGCGGTTTTTCTGTGGGCGCTGGCGTGGACGCTGGCGCTGGTTTGGGGGCCTACGGCGGCCCGGGCGCAAACCGGCGCCGCCACAACGGTGCGGGTCGGCTACTTTGACAACGGCGATTTTATGCACAAGGAAGCCGACGGCACCTACGCCGGGTACGATGTGGAATACTACTATACCCTGGCCGGGTACGCGGGCTGGAATATCCGGTTTGTGGAATTCGGCAGCCTGCGCGAGGCCCTGGCCGCCATGAAAAACGGCCGGATCGACATGATGAGCGGGCTTTCCAAAACCCAGGAGCGGGAGCAGGACTACCTGATCTCGGAGCAAAAAATGTGCGCCTCCCGCATCGGGGTGCAGACCCGCGCGGACGACGACCGCTTTACCCCCGGCGACGCCTCCACCATGCAGGAGATGACCTGCGGCATTTTGAAGGGCTCCAACGTCGTGACGCTGTACACGGACTGGTGCGCGGCCAACGGCCTTGTCCCGCATGTTGTGGAATACAACAGCCTGGATGCGCGCAACGCCGCCCTGATGCGCGGGGAGGTGGACGCCATCGCGGGCGGCTCCACGATCGCGGGCGCGCAGCGTGTGGCGGAGTTCCCCTCGCTGGATCTCTACTTTATGCTCAACCGGGACAAAACGGCCCTCAAGGCCCAGCTGGACCGCGCCATGAGCCTGCAAAACCTGCAGGATCCCACCTACAGCACCGAGCTGTACGCCCGGTATTTTCCCGCTTCCCGCAATACGGCGCCCTCCTTTGCCTCGCCGGAAAAGGCGTTTATCGCGGCCCACCCCACCATCCGGGTGGCCGTGCTGGAAAACGACGCCCCCTTCAGCAGCGTGGCGGCGAACGGCGCCGTGACGGGCATCCTGCCCGATTACTTTGCCCATCTGTCCCAGGTGGTGGGCTCCACCTTCTCCTGCCTGCCCTACCCGGACAAAACCGCGGCCTGCGCCGCGCTGGACGCCGGGGAGGTGGACGCCGTGGGCAAATTTGAGCAGGATATTTTTGACGCGAACGACCGCGGCCTGCTGCTTACGGTGCCCTACCTGCGGATGAACCTTGTGCAGATCACCCGCGCGGGCACCAACAGCGTGGCCCGCGCGGCCGTGCCCGCCTGCAACCTGGTGCAGGTGACCGGGGAACTGGCCGACGGCGGCTCCGCCATGGCGGCGCAGGGGTTTCTCAACGGAGAAAAGAGCTTTGCGCCCTCAAATCCGGCGGGGTGGACGCGGTCATCTGCACCCAGCCCGCCGCCACCTGGCTGCTCAACCGCAACCGCGCGTCCGATTATGTGGTGACGTCGTTCGGCGCAAAAACCTGGAACAGCTGCTGCGCAACCGCCGGCGGCGCGGACGGCAACCTTCTGCGCGCCATCCTCAACAAAACGATCGCCGTGGACGCAGGCTACACCAACCAGCTTGTCACCTCCGACACGCTGGAGGATTCGGCGGATCTGGCCGGCGTGTTCGACAGGCTGCCCGTTTCGGTGCTGGCCACGGCGGCCCTGGTGCTGGTGGTGCTGCTGGCGCTGGCGGTGTCCGTGCTGGTCATCCTGCTTCACCGGCGCGACGCGGAAAAGCGGCTGGCCGCCCGCCAGACCGCCCTGGCCGCCGCCGAGGAGGCCAACAAGGCCCGCCATACCTTTTTTGGCGCGGTCAGCCACGATATGCGCACCCCCCTCAACGGCATTTTGGGCTTTACCGATCTGGCCCTGCAATCGGACGATCCGGCCCAGGTAAAGGGCTACCTGGCCAAGATACGAACCTCCGGCACCATTTTAAACAACCTTGTCAACGATACCCTCGTGATGTCCCGGCTGGAAAACGGCCAGTACGTTCTCAAGCCCGCCCCGTGCGATTTGGCCGCGCTGCTGAGCGAGGTGGTGCAGCCCATCCGCATGATGGCCGGGGAGCGGGGCGTCCGCTTTGTGGAGGACGCCGGCGCCCTGCCGCCGCGCGGCGTGCTGGTGGACCGGCTCAGCCTGCAAAAGATTTTTCTCAACCTTTTGTCCAACGCGGTCAAGTTCACCCCGGCGGGCGGCACCGTCACCCTTCACTGCGCCCGCGATGCCGCTGATGCCGCCCATCCCGCCGATGTATTCACGATCTCGGACACGGGGCGGGGCATCTCCCGCCGGTTTTTGCCCCATGTGTTTGAGCCGTTTGCACAGGAAAGCCCTGCCAACGCCGATACCTCGGGCAGCGGGATGGGGCTTTCGATCGTAAAAAGCATTGTGGACGCGATGGGCGGCACCATCGCGGCGGTCAGCGAGCCGGGCTGCGGCACCAGCTTTACGGTGCGCCTGTTCTTGCCGGACGCGCCGCTGCCCGCCGCCCCCGCCGCCCCCGCCGCGGCCCCGGACGCAGGGCTTCTGGCCGGCAAGCGGGTGCTTGTGTGCGAGGACAACGCGCTCAACCTTGAAATCCTCCGCGCGATTTTGGAGCGGCAGGGGATGCAGGTGACCGGCGCCGAGAACGGCCAAAAGGGCCTGGATGCCTTTGCGGCCAGCCGGCCCGGCTGGTTCGACGCGGTTTTGCTGGATCTGCGTATGCCGGTGATGGACGGCATGACGGCGGCCCGCGCCATCCGGGCGCTGGCCCGCCCGGACGCCGCCGCCGTGCCCATTTTGGCGGTATCGGCGGACGCCTACCCCGAGAACGTGGCCGCCTGCCTTGCGGCCGGCATGGACGGCCATGTGGCCAAGCCCGTCAACGCCGACGTTCTGGCCCGGACGCTGGCCCGGCTGCTGGCGAAAAAAAGCTGAAAAGCCGCCCGCCCCCGCGGCATGTGCCGCGGGGGCGCTTTAGTACGACCTTTTGCCGAACTGCCCAAAACCCACGGGCAAAACCGGGCAAATCCTTCCCGGCGGCGCGGGGCTTTTGGTTGACAGTGCCCCCGGCCCTGTGGTAAACTAAACAGAAAGTACGGCCCGGCGTTGGGAACCGCCGGACGGGGAAGGGGGCGCAGCACAGTATGGGGATGTTTGGCCGGTCGCCGGTTTGGCAGCCACGCAGCGGAAATTTGTACGGTGCAGCGTTTCTTGCCTGCGCCGCCATGGGGGTTTTGTTTTGACTTTTCCTTTCGGGGAAAAGTTTTTTTTTGCCCAAATCCGCCCGCCTGGGGCGGATTGCGGCGCCGGATACGACCAAACAGGTAAGGAGAGCGAACGCCATGCTGATCCAAAATGCGCGCGACAGCGCGGGCCGTGTGTACGACTTCTGGCTGCGGGACGGAAAGATCGCGGCCATCGGCACCGGGCTGCCGGTGCCCGACGGGGAAGAGACCCTGGACGCCGCCGGGCTGACCGCCCTGCCCGCCTTTATCGATACCCACTGCCACTGGCGCACCCCCGGCTATGAGTATAAGGAGGACATCGCCACCGGCAGCGCGGCGGCCGCGGCGGGGGGCTACACCCTTGTCAACCTGATGCCCAACACAAAGCCCGTCTGCTCGGACGCGGGCATTGCCCGCGCCGTCATGGCCGAGGCCGCACGCATCGGCCTGTGCGACGCCCGCCAGACGGTTTCGATCACCCGGAACTTCGACGGCAAGACCCTTGACCATCTGCTGCGCCTGCCCGACGATCTGCGCGGCATCTCGGAGGACGGCAACGGCGTGATGAACAACGCCGTCATGGCCAAGGCGTTCGCCATCGCGTCCGAGCGGGGTCTGACCGTTTTTTCCCACGCCGAGGACCGCGAGATCAGCCCCTGGGACTACCGCCTTGCCGAAAACATCGAGACGGTGCGCAACCTTCACCTGGCCCAGTACTACCACACCCGGCTGCATATGTGCCATGTTTCCACCAAGGAGGCGCTGGCCGCCGTTGCGGAGGCCAAGGACCACGGCGCGCCCGTCACCTGCGAGGTGACGCCCCACCATCTGTGGTTCGACGATGCCGCGCTTTCCTATAAGGTCAACCCGCCCATCCGCCGGCGGGACGATGTGGCCGCGCTGGTGCTGGGCATCCGGGGCGGCTATGTGGACGCCATCGCCACCGACCATGCCCCCCACACGCCCGAGGACAAGGCCGGGGGCGCCGCCGGGATGGTGGGGCTGGAGACGGCCTTCGCGGTCTGCTACACCAAGCTTTGCCGGATGGAGGGGCTGCCGCTGGAGCAGCTCTCGGCCCTGATGAGCGCCAACCCGGCCGAAATCCTGGGCCTGGGGGACCGCAAGGGGCTGCTGGCCCCCGGCTACGACGCCGACATGGCGCTGGTGGATACCGAGCATCTGTTTACGGTGCGGGCCGCCGCGCTCCACTCCAAATCCAAAAACTGCCCCTACGACGGGCTCAGCCTGTACGGCAGGGTATGCTACACCTTCAAGCAGGGCAAAATGACCTACCGCGCGGAAAAATAGGGGAAGCGCCGCCCCGGCCCGCCGGGATGCGTGCCGCGGCGCGACCGCCGCGCTGCTTTTTAAGGCTTGCCCTTTCGGAACATACAAGGAGGATATTTCGCTATGACCAGCATGGATCGGCTGTACGACAGCGTTGCCCAAAACGGCCCCGTCTGCGTGGGGCTGGACACCGAGTTTTCCTACCTGCCCGGGAGCGCCGTGGACACGGCCAAAACCGCGGGCGAGAACCTGATCGCCTTCAACAGGGCCGTGATTGCGGCCACCCGGGCGGTGGCGGGCTGCTACAAGGTGCAGATCGCCTACTACGAATCGCTGGGGCTGGACGGGCTGCGCGCCTACGCCGAAACGCTGCGCGCCGTGCGGGCCGCCGGGCTGCCGGTCATTGCCGACATCAAGCGGGGCGACATCGCCAAAACCGCCGAAATGTACGCCAAGGCGCACTTTACCGGCGATTTTGAGGCCGATCTGATCACGCTGGCCCCCTATATGGGGCTGGATTCGATCTCGCCCTACCTGCCCTACTGCGAAAAATCCGGCAAGGGGGTGTTCGTGCTTTGCCGCACCTCCAACCCCGGCGCGCGCGACTTTGAGTATCCGCTGCTGGCCGACGGCCGCCACGTCTACGACCTGGTGGGCGACCGCGTGACCGAGGCGGGCGGCGCCTGCATGGGCGCGCGGGGCTATTCGTCGGTAGGGCTGGTCATCGGCGGCACCCACACCGAGGAGGCCGCGGCCATCCGCGCCAAATACCCGGCCACCTTCTTTCTGATCCCCGGCTACGGCGCGCAGGGCGGCAAGGCCGCCGACATCGCCCGCTATCTGCGGGTGGAAAACGGGCGGGGCAACGGCGGGGTCGTCAATTCCAGCCGGGGCATTCTGCTTGCCTACCGCAAGCAGCCCGGCACGGCCTTTGACGAGGCCGCCTACAACGAATGCGTGCGGATGCGGAGGGATATTGAGGATGAATGCGGCAAGCTGTGACTGCCCCGTGCTGGGCCAGACCGCCGTGGCGCCGGATATCCGCCGCCTGACCGTCCGCTGGCCGGACGCCGCCCGCGCCCCCCGCGCCGGACAGTTTTTTATGCTGCGCGCCTGGGCGCAGGACGAGGCGCCCCTGCTCTCCCGCCCCATCAGCGTCCACGACTGGGACGCCGCGGCCGGGGCGCTGACCTTTTTGTACCAGATCAAGGGCGGGGGCACCCAAAAGCTGGCCGGGCTGGCCCCCGGCGATTCCCTGCGCCTGACCGGCCCCTGCGGCAACGGCTTTGACGCCGCCGCGCTGGCCCAAAACGGCGCGGCCCGCATTGCGGTGGTGGGCGGCGGCATCGGCACGGCGCCGCTGCTGCTGCTCTGCCGGGAGTTGGCCGCCGCGGGCGCCCGGCCCGACCTGTACGCCGGCTTTCGGGACGAGCCCTACGGGCTGGAAGCCTTTGCGGCCTGCTGCGGCACCATCCGCCTGGCCACCGATTCGGGCCGGGCGGGCTACCACGGGCTGGTGACGGAGCTTTTGCGGCCCGACCGGTACGACCTGGTGCTTGCCTGCGGCCCCACCGTGATGATGCGGGGCGTTTTTGCGCTCTGCCGTCCAAGCGGGGTGCGCTGCCTGGTCAGCCTGGAGCGCAAGATGGCCTGCGGGCTGGGCGCCTGCCTGGGCTGCACCTGCCGCACGGCGGCGGGGCCCCGCACGGTATGCAGGGACGGGCCGGTGTTTGAGGCCGGGGAGGTGTTTGCCGAATGAGCGATCTGCATGTGGATTTTCTGGGCCTGCGTATGGCAGGCCCCGTCGTGGCGGCCTCCGGCACCTTCGGCTTCGGCCCCGAGTACGCGGGCATCGAGGATCTGACGGTGCTGGGCGGCATCTCGGGCAAGGGGCTGACGCTGGACGGCCAGCCTGGCAACGAGGGCGAGCGCCTGCTGGAAACCCCCTCCGGCCTGATGAACTCGATCGGGCTGCAAAACCCCGGCGTGCGCCATTTTCTGGCCTGCGAGCTGCCCGCCATGCGGGCGCTGGGCACCACGGTCTGGGCCAACCTGGGCGGCCACAGCGTGGAGGATTACTGCACCGGCGCGGCGCTTTTGAGCGCCGGCGAGGTCGATGTGGTGGAGCTGAACATCAGCTGCCCCAACGTCAAACAGGGCGGCCTGGCCTACGGCGTGCGCTGCCAGGACGCCGCCGGGGTGGTGGGCGCGGTGCGCAAGGTATGCACCAGGCCGCTGGTGGTCAAGCTGAGCCCCCAGGCTGAAAACCTGCCCGCCATGTGCCGCGCCGTGGAGCAGGCCGGGGCCGACGCCATCAGCCTGTGCAACACCTTTCAGGCCTGCGCGGTGGACATCGAGCGCCGCCGCCCCGTGTTCGACAACGTTTTTGCCGGGCTTTCGGGCCCGGCCGTGCGGCCCATCGCGCTGCGGATGGTCTGGCAGGCCGTGGGCGCCGTAAGCATCCCCGTGGTGGGGCTGGGCGGCATCGCCACCGGGGCCGACGCGCTGCAATTTCTGATGGCCGGGGCCGCCGCCGTCCAGGTGGGCACCGCCAACTTCACCGACCCCGCCGCCTGCGTGCGGATCACCCGGGAAATCGGGGACTGGATGGACCGCCACGGCGTAAAAACGCTGGACGAGGTGCGCGGCTGCGCCCGCTGAGCGCCCCGCGCCCCGGCGCACAAAACAAAAGCTGGATATTTATACAATAAACTTGCAAATTTATGCAGATCATGCTACACTGACAGGTAGCCGGCCCCGCCGTGTGCGCGCGGCCCGGCGCCCCACAAAACGGAGGTTGACCATGGCACAGGATAACAAACAGATTTTGAAGGACTGCGGCGCGTTTTTGGAGGGGCACTTTCTGCTTTCCTCGGGCCGGCATTCGGGCGCGTACTGCCAGATGGCAAAATTGCAGCAGTACCCCGACCAGTGCGCCGCCGTCATGGCCGCCGTGGCGCAGACCCTGCGCCCCCTGAACATCGATGTGGTGGTGGGCCCGGCCATGGGCGGCATCGTCTACGCCTACGAGCTTGGCCGCCAGCTGGGCAGGCGGGCCATTTTTACCGAGCGGGTGGACAATGTGATGAGCCTGCGCCGCGGCTTTGAAATCCGCCCCGGCGAGCGCTGCCTGATCGCCGAGGACGTTGTGACGACCGGCGTTTCCAGCCTGGAGACCAAGGCCATCATCGAGGCGCACGGCGGCGTCTGCGTGGGCATCGCCTGCGTGGTGGACCGCACGCTGGCGTCGGCGCCCTCGCCCATCCCCATCGTGGCCAGCGCCCTCAAGCTGGAGCTGCCCAACTACGAGCCGGACGACTGCCCGCTCTGCCGGGAGGGCAAGCTGCCGCTGGTTCACCTGGGCAGCCGCAAAATGCAGCAGGAAGCCAAAAACCTGTAACCGGCGCCGCAAAAAGCGCCCGTACGGGGGACGCGGGCCGGCCCGCGCGGAAAAAATCGGGAACTTCGGGAAATTGGGAAGGGAAAAAAGGAGAGTGCATATGCAGGCCTATCTGATTTTGGCAAACGGCACGGTACTGGCCGGCCAAAGCGTGGGTTGCCCCGGCACCACGGTGGGCGAGGTGGTTTTTGCCACCGCCATGGTCGGTTTTGAGGAGACCCTGACCGACCCCAGCTATTACGGGCAGATCATTACCCAGACCTATCCGCTCATCGGCAACTACGGGATGAACGCGCAGGATAAGGAGAGCGGCAAGATCTGGGCGCGGGGCTATATTGTGCGGGAGGCCTGCAAAACCCCCAGCAACTTCCGCTGCGAAATGACGCTGGACGCCTTTTTAAAGCAGAACGGCATCGTGGGCATCGAGGGCATCGATACCCGCCGCCTGACCCGCACGCTGCGGGAGCATGGCGTGATGAACGGCGCCATCACCACCGCGTTCGACCCCGCCGCCCGGCCGGAAAAGCTGGCCGAGCTGCTGAGCGTGCTTTCGGACTACGCCGTTACCGAGGCGGTGGCCGCGGTCAGCTGCAAGGCCCCCCAAACGTTTGCGCCCACGGCCCCGGCGCCCGGGCGCGGGGACGAGGCGCCCCTCCATGTGGCGCTGCTGGATCTTGGCTGCAAAAACAACATTGTGCGGTGCCTGTGCAGGCGGGGCTGCCGCGTGACCGTGCTGCCCGGCGATACCGCGCCCGCGGCGCTGGCCGCCCTGGCGCCCGACGGCCTGATGCTTTCCAACGGCCCCGGCGATCCCGCCGAGAACACCCGCATCATCGCCAACATCGCCGCCATGCTGGACACCGGCATCCCCGCCTTCGGCATCTGCCTGGGCCACCAGCTCACGGCGCTGGCCGCGGGCGCGGCCACCCGCAAGATGAAGTACGGCCACCGCGGCGCCAACCAGCCCGTGACCGAGCTGGCCACCGGCCGCACCTTCATCACCAGCCAGAACCACGGCTACGCCGTCAAGGGCGAAACGCTGCCCGCCGGGGCGGGCGCGGTCAGCCATGTCAACGCGAACGACGGCTCCTGCGAGGGCATCCGCTACACCCGCTGGAACTGCTTCACCGTCCAGTTCCACCCCGAGGCCAGCGGCGGCCCGCGCGACACCGAGTTCCTGTTTGACCGCTTTATCGAACACATCCGCCAGGCGAAAGGAGGCCGCTGAGATGCCGAAGGATCCATCCATCCGCAAGGTGCTGGTGATCGGCTCGGGGCCCATCATCATCGGGCAGGCCGCCGAGTTTGATTACTCGGGCACCCAGGCCTGCCGCGCCCTCCAGGCGGAGGGGATCGAGACGGTGCTTGTCAACTCGAACCCCGCCACCATCATGACCGACCCCGACATCGCCGACCATGTGTACATCGAACCGCTGACGGCCGCCGTCATCGAGCGGATCATCAGCAAGGAAAAGCCCGACGCCATCCTGCCCAACCTGGGCGGCCAGATGGGGCTGAACCTTTCGATGGAGCTGGCCCGCAGCGGCTACCTGGACCGCAGCGGCGTCCGCCTGCTGGCCTGCCGCCCCGATACGATCGACCGCGCCGAGGACCGCCAGCTGTTCAAGGACACGATGGAAAAGCTGCACCAGCCGGTCATCCCCAGCAAGGTGGTGGAAAACCTGACCGACGCCATGGCCTTTGCCGAGGTCATCGGCTACCCGGTCATCGTCCGGCCCGCCTTCACAATGGGCGGCACCGGCGGCGGCATCTGCCCCACCCGCGAAAAACTCCGCGAGATCGCCACCAACGGCCTGCGGCTTTCCCCCATCCACCAGATTCTGGTGGAAAAGTGCATCTCCGGCTGGAAGGAGATCGAGTACGAGGTCATGCGCGACCACAAGGGCAACGTAATCACGGTCTGCAACATGGAAAACCTTGACCCCGTCGGCGTGCATACCGGCGATTCCATCGTTGTGGCGCCCAGCCAGACCCTCTCGGACAAGGAATACCAGATGCTGCGCACCGCCGCGCTGGACATCATCACCGAGCTTGGCATCGAGGGCGGCTGCAACTGCCAGTTCGCCCTCAAGCCGGACAGCTTTGACTACGCGGTCATCGAGGTCAACCCCCGCGTGTCCCGCTCTTCGGCGCTGGCCTCCAAGGCCACCGGCTACCCCATCGCCAAGGTGGCCACCAAGATCGCCCTGGGCTACACGCTGGACGAGATCACCAACGACGTTACCGGCGAAAGCTGCGCCTGCTTTGAGCCCGCGCTGGACTATGTGGTGGTCAAGTACCCCAAATGGCCGTTCGACAAGTTCGTCTACGCCGATAAATCGCTTGGCACCCAGATGATGGCCACCGGCGAGGTCATGGCCATCGGCAACAACTTTGAACACGCGATGATGAAGGCGGTTTCCAGCATCGAGCTGGGGATGGACACCCTGACCCTGCCCGCCTTTGAAAAGCTGACCGACGAGGAGGTCGCGGCCCATCTGCCGGTGCAGGATTCCGAGCGGGCCTTCTGCGTCTACGAGGCCCTCAAGCGGGGGATCCCGCACAAGGTGATTTACGATATCACCAAAATCGACTGGTGGTTTTTGGATAAGCTGCAGCACCTGGCCGACCTGGAGCAGGGGTTGAAAACCCGCCCCCTGACCGAGGCCGCCTACCGCGAGGCCAAAAAATACGGCTTTCTGGACAAAACCATCCGCCGCCTGGCCGGGGTGGAAACGCTGCCCGTGCCCGGCTTCCGCGCGTCCTTCAAGATGGTGGACACCTGCGCGGCCGAGTTCTCGGCCAAAACGCCCTACTTCTACTCTACCTGCGACGAGGACAACGAGGCCGCCGAGTTTATTGCCGAGCGGAGCGACCCCGCCAAAAAGAAGGTGCTGGTGTTCGGCTCGGGGCCTATCCGCATCGGGCAGGGCATCGAGTTCGACTACTGCTCGGTTCATGCGGTGTGGACCCTCAAGCAGCACGGCTGCGAGGCAATCCTTGTCAACAACAACCCCGAGACGGTCTCCACCGATTTCGACACCGGCGACCGCCTCTACTTCGACCCCCTCAACCCCGAGAGCATCGACAACATCGTGGCCACCGAGAAGCCGGACGCCTGCGTGGTGCAGTTCGGCGGCCAGACGGCCATCAAGCTGGCCAACCATATGGACGAGATCGGCCTGCCCATCCTGGGCACCCCGGCGGACGCCATCGACGAGGCCGAGGACCGCGAGCGGTTCGACGAGCTGCTGGAGCGCTGCAAAATCCCCCGGCCCGCTGGCCGCACGGTCTTTACGCTGGCCGAGGCGCTGGCCGCCGCGTCCGAGGTGGGCTACCCGGTGCTGATGCGCCCCAGCTATGTGCTGGGCGGCCAGAACATGATCGTGGCCTACAACAGCGCCGACGTGGTGGAGTATATGGGGGTCATCACGGCCCATGTGGACATGAGCCACCCCATCCTGATGGACAAGTACATCCTTGGCACCGAGTGCGAGGTGGACGCCATCTGCGACGGCGCCGACTACCTGATCCCCGGCGTGATGGAGCATATCGAGCGCACGGGCATCCACTCGGGCGATTCGATCAGCGTTTACCCGCCCTACAACTTCAGCCGGGAGGTCATCGACACCCTGGTCGATTACACGGGCCGCTTTGCGCGGGAGCTGCACGTTGTGGGGCTGGTCAACGTCCAGTACGCGGTGCAGAACGGCAAGGTCTACGTCATCGAGGTCAACCCCCGCTCCAGCCGCACGGTGCCCTACACCAGCAAGGTGACCGGCGTGCCGATGGTCGATCTGGCCGTGCGCTGCACGCTGGGCGAAAAGCTGCGGGACATGGGCTACGGCACCGGCCTCTGGCGGGACGGCGCCTCCCCCTACACGGCTGTCAAGGTGCCGGTGTTCAGCTTTGAAAAGCTTCACGGCGTGGACACCATGCTCGGCCCCGAGATGAAGTCCACCGGCGAGGTGCTGGGCATTGCATCCTCCTTCCACGAGGCCATGATCAAGGGCCTGGTGGGCGCGGGCTTCCAGTTTAAAATTCCCGGCCCGGGCAGCTGCGTGATCTTCTCGGTGCGGGACGCCGACAAGGCCGAGGCCGCCGACCTTGCCTGGAAGCTGCACGATTACGGCTACAAAATTTACGGCACCGCGGGCACGGCCCGGTACTTCAACGCCCAGATGATCCCCTGCAGCGTGGTGCGCCAGATGAGCGGCGCCCGCCCCAATATGCAGGACCTGCTGGAAAGCGGCCTTGTGGATTACATCCTCTCCACCAGCGCCCACGGGCGCGACCCCCGGCGGGATTCCGTCGTGTTCCGCCGCAAGGCGACCGAGCTTTCCATCCCCTGCCTGACGGCCATGGATACGGCCCGGGTGCTGGTGGACGCCCTGCGCACCGGGCACGACATCGGCAGGATGGAGCTGATCGATATCAGTACGCTGCATCGCAAAAAAAAGTAAGAGAACTGCACAAATTCCGAAAAAGAGGCCCCCATGTTGCGTGATTTTATCGGAAATGACGATTTTTGCAAAACATTGTGGATTTTTCAAAAAAACGCTTGTTTCCACGCGCATTTTTCCCTATAATAAGTCACACGACAAGAATACAGACCGAACGGGCGGGCGCTATATCGGCGCCCGCCGTCCGCTGAAAAGTATGGGGAGCAGAGAAAGATGACCAGATCACAGTTGATTACCAAAGTCGCAGGCGACACGGGCCTTTCCGCCATTGAGGTGGAGCGGGTGATGGACGGCATTTTCGATACGATCGGCGATGAGCTGAAAAAGGGCGAAAAAGTGACGGTGGCCGGGTTTGGCCGCTTTGAAATGCGCCAGCGCAGCACCAAAAACTTCACCAACCCCAAAACCAAGGTGGCCAGCAAGCTGGAGCCCACCGCAATCCCCGGCTTTAAGGCCAGCGGCCGCCTCAAGGATAAGGTGGGCGGCTGAGCCCCCGTTCGGATTTTTTGCAGCCCCGGGCCAAACGGCCCGGGGTTTTGTTTTGTATTTCCGCCAAATATGGTATACTGGTACTGCGCAAGAAAAAGGCGGCCGCCCCGGCGGGCGGACGCGGAGGGAGCATTGTATGACGCGAAGCGAAGCACTGGATGAATACGCGCACGCCCAAAAGCTGGGCCAGAAGTGTTACCGGGAGGCTACGGCGCACGGCGCCTCGCCCTACCTGCCGGTGCTGGACGAGCTGCTGGAGGGCGCCGACGTCGATGCCCAGCAGAACATCGGCCTGACCGAGGTGCCGCTGGACATGCTGGTGGGCACCAAGACGGCCGGGCGCACGGCGGCCTTTGCGGCCAACTTTATGCCGCTGCTGAACGTGGAAACCGAGTTCGCGGGCAAGTGGGTGGCCCTGTGCATCGCCCATGTGGACGAGGGCATCCGCGACCCCGTGCGCTGCTTTGAATACCGCAATAAGTTTTATGTGCAGGAGGGCAACAAGCGGGTAAGCGTCCTCAAGTATTTTGGGGCCGACAGCATCACGGCCAACGTGATCCGCATGGTGCCGCCCTACGCGGACGACCCCGCCACCCGCATTTACTACGAGTATATGGAGTTTTACCGCCAGACCGGCATCTGCTACCTGACCTTTACGCAGGAGGGCAGCTACGCCCGCCTGCAGGCCGCGCTGGGCAAAAAGCTCAACCAGGCCTGGACCGACGACGACCGCGCCAACGTGATTTCGCTGTTCAACGGCGTCAAAAAAGCCTACCTGGCCCACGGCGGGGACGAGCTGCACACCACGGTGGGGGACGCCCTGCTGGTGCTGCTGCAGGTCTATCCGTTTGCCGCGCTGGCCGCCCAAAAGCCCGCCGACCTGGCCCAAAGCCTGGATTCCGTGTGGGACGACGTGCTGGTTTTGAACAACCCGCGCCCCGTCTCGGTGCGCACCAAGCCCGCCGAGCCCGCGCAGGCCACCCTGCTGGAACGGATCCTGCCGGTCAAGCGGACGCCCAGCCACCTCAGGGTGGCCTTTGTCAACGTCCGCACGCCCGAGACCAGCACATGGACCAACGCCCACGAGTTTGGCCGCACCCAGCTTGACCAGGTGTTTGCGGGCAGGGTGGAAACCGTGGCCTACCACGGCGCCGAGCCGGGCATAAACGACGACGCCCTGCTGGAAAAGGCCATTGCGGAGGGGGCAGGGCTGGTGTTCACCACCTCGCCCCAGCTGGTGGGGGCCAGCCTGCGGGCCGCGGTGCTTCACCCCGAGGTCAAAATCCTCAACTGCTCGATGGACATGCCCTACGCCAGCATCCGCACCTACTACAGCCGGATGTACGAGGCCAAGTTCATCACGGGCGCCATCGCCGGGGCCATGGCCAGCGGCGACGGCGTGGGCTATGTGGCCAACTACCCGATCTTCGGCGAGCCCGCCAACATCAACGCCTTCGCGCTGGGCGCGCGGATGGTCAACCCCCGCGTGCGGGTAGATCTGGAGTGGACCTGCCTGCCCGGCGAGCCGCTTGCCGCCTTTGCGCAGAAGGGGATCACGGTCGTATCGGGCCGGGACACCCCGGTGCCGGGCCGCCCCCAGCGGGAGTTCGGCATCTTTCAGATACGGCCCGGCGGCATTTTGCAGGATCTTGCCTCCCCGTTCTGGCATTGGGGCCAGTTCTACGAGAACGTGGTGCGCAGCGTGCTGGACGGCAGCTACGACGGCGAAAAATCCGGCACCTCCCGCGCCCTCAACTACTGGTGGGGGATGAGCAGCGGCGTCATCGACGTGCTGTTCAGCCGCGAGCTTCCCCACGATGTGCGCCACCTGGCCGCCATTTTGCGCGCGGGCATTATGGCGGGCACCATCGACCCCTTCGCCTGCCACATCACCGGGCAGGACGGCGGGCTGAAAAACGAGGGGCTGGCCGGGTTCACCCCCGCCCAGATCATGCACATGGACTGGCTGTGCGACGCGGTGGACGGCATCGTTCCCGCCTACGAGCAGCTCAACGACGTTGCCAAACCGATGTACAGGATGCAGGGGATACACCGCGACCGGGTGCCCCCTGAGAAAGAGGAACCCGTATGAAGATCCTTGCCGTGGCGGATGAGGAATCCAAGTACCTGTGGGATTATTTCCGGCCCGAAAAACTTAAGGACATCGACCTGATTGTGGGCTGCGGCGATCTGAACAGCGAATATGTCAATTTTCTGGCCACGATGGCCCATGTGCCGGTGCTGTACATCCACGGCAACCACGACGAATACTACGACCGCCGCCCGCCCACCGGCGCCATCAGCATCGACGACGAGCTGTACACCTACCGCGGAGTGCGGTTTGTGGGGCTGGGGGGCTGCCTGCGGTACCGGCAGGGCCTTTGGCAGTACACCGAGGCCGAAATGAAAAAACGCATCCGCCGCCTGCGCGGCGCCATCGACCGCGCCGGGGGCTTTGACGTGCTGGTGACCCACGCGCCGCTCCACGGCTACGGCGATTTCAGCGATCTGCCCCACCGCGGCTTCGGCGCCTTCCGGGAGCTGCTGGACGAGTACAAGCCCGCCGTGATGGTTCACGGCCACATCCATCTGACCTACGGCCCCAACATTCCCCGGGAACAGCGGTACGGGGACACCCGCATCATCAACGCCTGCGAGCGGTTTGTGTTTGAGGTGCCCGACCGCGCGGCGCCTGCGGCCCCCGCGCGGCGGGGCACCCGGCTGCTGCGCTTTCTGGGGGTGTTTGAGGCGGGCGGAAACGGGTGACGGGCAAAAACGCCCGACGAACGAAAACGGCAAACGCACAGCCGCCGCAAGGCGGGAAAGGGAGAGCATAGCATGGCAACAATCGGCGTATTGGGAGCAGGCACCTGGGGGATCGCGCTGGCAAGGATGCTGGCCGTGAACGGCCACGACGTGACGGTATGGAGCGCCCTGCCGGAGGAACTGAAAAATCTGCGCACCACCGGGCGGCACCCCAACCTGCCGGGGATGCAGCTGCCCGCCGCGATGCATTACACGGCGGATATCGCCGAGGTCTGCACCGGGCGGGACCTGCTGCTGTTCGCGGTGCCTTCGGTGTTCGTGCGCGGCACGGCCAAAAAGGCGGCCCCCCACATCCGGGACGGCCAGCTGATCGTGGATGTGGCCAAGGGGATGGAGGAACCCACCCTGCTGACCCTTTCGGCCGTCATCGAGGACGAGCTGGCCAAGGCGCCCGGCCACAAAAACTGCCGGGTCGCGGCGCTTTCGGGCCCCACCCACGCCGAGGAGGTGGCCCAGGACATGCCCACCGCCATCGTGGCCAGCTGCGAGGACGAGGCCGCCGCCAAAACGGTGCAGGCCATCTTTACCAACCCCACCTTCCGGGTCTACACCAATCCGGACAAGCGGGGGGTGGAGCTGGGCGGCGCCATCAAAAACGTGATCGCGCTGGCCGTGGGCATCGCGCTGGGGCTGGGCTACGGCGATAACGCCAAGGCCGCCCTGATCACCCGGGGCAACGCCGAGATGGGCCGCCTGGGCGCGGCGATGGGCTGCCGGCCCGAGACGTTCGCCGGGCTTTCGGGCATGGGCGACCTGATCGTGACCTGCACCAGCATGCACAGCCGCAACCTTCACGCCGGCATGCTGATCGGCCATGGCCGATCAGCAGCCGAGGCCAGGGCCGAGGTGGGCCAGGTGGTGGAGGGCATCAACGCCCTGCCCGCCGCCAAACGGCTGGAAAAAACCTACGGCGTGGAAATGCCCATCGTGGACGCCGTGGACGGCATCCTGGCCGGAAAGCTGGAGGCCAAAAACGCGCTGGCCGCCCTGATGGGCCGCGACCTCAAGCGGGAGTAAGCCCCGCACCCCTTTTTGCCCCCGCTGCTTGACCGAAAAAGCGCCCGCACCCGCCGCCCGGCGGGGGCGGGCGCTTTTTGCGGCGCCCGGGCGCCGCAAAAAACACAAAGGCAGGGGACGGCCGCTTTCACCGAATCTACACAAGCCTGCGGCCGTTTTTTCAGATTGTTTTCAGCATCGGGCGGTATCCTGTGTTTGTAAGAGCAAACAGGAACAACACCAACGGAGGTGAACGTCCTATGAAAACACGCATTGCCTTGATCCCCGCCTATCAGCCGACGTCCGCATTGTCGGAGCTGGCCGAGCGGCTTTCCGGAAGCGGCTTTGAGGTCGTCATCGTGGACGACGGCAGCGGCCGGGAATATCACGCCTGCTTCGATATGGCCAAGCCCTTTGCTACGGTGCTTTCCTACTCGGAAAATCTCGGCAAGGGCGACGCCTTGAAATACGGCCTGCGCTATCTGCGCGCGTTTTACGACGCCGACTGCGTCATCGTCACGCTGGACTGCGACGGCCAGCATACGGTGGAGGACGCCGTCCGCGTGGCCGATGCCGCCGCGGAAAAGCCGGATTCCCTCACGCTGGGGGTGCGGCGGTTCGGCAAGGGCACGCCGCTGCGCAGCCGGATGGGCAACGCCTCGGCCTGCGCGGCCTACAAGGCGCTGTCCGGCGTGTGGGTCAGCGATACCCAGACCGGGCTGCGGGCCTTTGGCGGCGGCCTGCTGCCCCTGATGCTCTCGATCGGCGGCAGCCGGTACGAGTACGAGATGAACGTGCTGATGGAATGCGCCCGCCGCCGCATCCCCATCGGGGAGGTGCCCATCGCCACGATCTACCTGAACGGCAACAAAAGCTCCCACTTCCACACGGTGCGGGACACCGCCCGCGTGCTGGGCAACCTGTTCAAATTTGCAGGCTCCTCGCTGACCGGCTTTGCAATTGATTACAGCCTGTACGGGCTTCTGGTTTCGCTGCTGCCCGCCGCCGGGCTTTCGGCCGCCGCGGCCGTGCCGCTCTCCAACGTGGCGGCCCGCGTGGTCAGCGCAAGCGCCAACTTTGCCATCAACAGGCGGCTGGTGTTCAAAAGCGACGCCAGCGCCCTGCGCACCGGCGCGCAGTATTTCGGGCTGGCCGTCTGCATTCTGGCGGGCAACACGGTGCTGCTCAACTGGATGGTCAACACGCTGGGGGCCGACAGATACCTGGCCAAGCTCGTCACCGAGCTGACCTTCTTTACGATCAGCTGGATCGCCCAGCGGTTCTGGATCTTCGGCGGCGCCGACAAAAACGAAAAAGCGGAAAACGGGGCGGCGCAGACCGCCCGCCGCGCGCCCCGGCTGGCAAGCCGGACCGAGGCCGCGGCGTTTCCCGCCGTGCGAGAGGGGTAAAAGGTTCATGCGCAGCAATACACCGAAAAAAAGGGGCCCGGCCCGGTGGTGGGGCCCCGTCTACGGTCTGGTTTTGACCGGCTACACCGCCTATGTTCTGCTGGATGCCTTCGTCATCCCGCGCAGCTACGTTTCCGCGGCAAGCGCGTCCGCCCCGGCGGCCTCCTCGGCCGCGGCCGGGCAGGAGACGGGCGGAGCCTCCGCCGCCGCGGCCGACCAGAGCGCCGCGTCCGCCGCCGAGACCGGCGCCGCGGCCACGGCGACCGTCACGGCCACCAGCTACACGAGCGATGCGGCCGACATCACCCTGACCACCTACCGGGAGTACGACACCACGATCTATGTGGCCGACATCACCCTGACCGACCCCGGCCTGCTGGCGACCGCTTTTGCCGACGATACCTACGGCAAGAACATCACGGCCAAGACCTCGGCCATCGCGGCGGCCAACAACGCGATCCTGGCCGTCAACGGCGACTATTACAGCGCCCGCAGCGGCTATGTCATCCGCAACGGCGTGCTGTACCGCAGCACCTCCGCCGACGCCGGGCAGGAGGATCTGGTCATCGACGCCGCCGGCAATTTTTCAATCGTCACCGAGGGCGATACGACCGCCGAGGCGCTTCTGGCGCAGGGGGCGCAGCAGGTGCTTTCGTTCGGCCCCGCGCTGGTGGAAAACGGCGAGGTCAGCGTGACCGCCGACGAGGAGGTGGGCAAGGCGATGGCCAGCAACCCCCGCACGGCCATCGCGCAGGTGGGGGAGGGCCACTACCTGATGGTGGTGGCCGACGGCCGCACCGGCGAGAGCAGCGGGCTTTCCCTCTATGAGTTCGCCACCTTCCTGCAGGGGCTTGGCGCCGTCACGGCCTACAACCTGGACGGCGGCGGTTCCTCCACGATGGTGTTCAACGGCGCCGTCGTCAACAAGCCCACCACCAACGGCAACAAAATTTCCGAGAGGAGCGTGAGCGACATTGTCTACATCGGATAAGCGCAAGGTCTGGAACGCCATCGCCGGCTACCTGCTGGCCGCGGCCCTCTGCGCCGGGCTGGGCTTTGTGTACGAGCGGTTCAGCCACGGTGTCAGCTCCCTGTTCATGGTGGGGGCGTTCGTCTTTCCGCTTTTGGGCGGCGCGGGCGTGCTGATGGCGCTGCTGCTTTTTCCCTGGGCGTGGCCGCCCCTGCCGCTGGCCCGCAGCCTCTACCGCTCGGGCATCGCCACCCTCACGGTGGGCAGCCTGCTGACCGGCGTGTTTGAAATTTACGGTTCCGCGGCGCCCCTGGTGCTGGTCTACTGGCCGGCGGGGCTGCTGCTGGCGCTGGCCGGCGGCATGCTCTACTTTTTGCGCCAGCCCGGCCGAAAAACCGGTTGACGGCGGCACGCGGCAAGGCGCAGCACGCCCGGCCCCCGGCGGGGGCCGGGCGTGCTGCGCCTTTTGCGCGGGGCAAACCCGCTGTACTTTGCCGGGGTTTGTGCTATAATGGTTGCGGCGCAACGCGCGCCGGAGCATGGCGCGGCAAAAACGCGGCAAGGAAAGCCGCGGCGGAACCGCGCGCTTTCCGGGGAAGGCGCCGAACAAACGAAGGGAAGGATTGCCCATGATGCCCACCGTCCAACAGGCCCAGGCCGCCCTGCGGGAGGCCGAGGCCCGCAACCCCGGCGCCTGGGCCGACCATTCGCGGTATGCGGCGGCGGCCTGCCGCGCCATCGCCGCCCGCTGCCCGGGCCTTGACGCCGACATCGCCTACAGCCTTGGCCTGCTCCACGACGTAGGCCGCCGGGTGGGGCGCTGCCGGGACCGCCACATGGCCGAGGGCTACCGCTACTGCCGCGCGCAGGGGTGGGACAAGGCCGCCCAGATCTGCATCAGCCACGGCTACATGGCGCAGGACATTGCGACGGGGCTGGACAACGCCGACTACACCCCCGCCGATTACGCCGAGGTGGACGCTTTTCTGAAAACCGCCGTCTACGACGACTACGACCGCCTGGTGCAGCTTTGCGATGCGCTGGCCCTGCCCACCGGCTTCTGCCTGCTGGAGACCCGGTTTGTGGATGTGGCGCTCCGCTACGGCACCCTGCCCGGCCTGGCGGACCGCTGGCGGGCCGTGCTGGCCATCAAAAAGCACTTTGAGGCGCTGATGGGCTGCCCGCTGTACGCGGTTTTGCCCGGCGCCGCCGACCATCACCTGTAAGGAGGAACCGCTATGGAAACCGTTACCCTGGGAAATACCGGCATCACCGTCAACAAAAACGGCTTTGGGGCGCTGCCCGTCCAGCGGGTGGCGACCCAGGACGCCGTGCGGCTGATCCGCCGCGCCGTGGCGGGCGGGATGCAGTTTTTTGACACCGCGCGCTGGTACTCCGACAGCGAGGAAAAGCTGGGCCTTGCGCTGGAGGGGCAGCGGGACCGGGTGTACATCGCCACCAAAACCGGCGCCGCCACCGGCGAGGCGCTGCAGAAGGATCTGGAAACCTCGCTGCGGCTGCTGCGCACCGACCATGTGGATCTTTACCAGTTCCACAACCCGGCCTTCTGCCCCCGCCCCGGGGACGGCACCGGCCTGTACGAGGCCATGCTGGCCGCCAGGGCCGCGGGCAAGGTTCGCCACATCGGCATTACCAACCACCGGCTGGCCGTGGCGCGGGAGGCTGTTGAATCGGGCCTGTACGAGACGCTGCAGTTTCCCTTCTGCTATCTGGCCGCGCCGCCGGATCTTGCGCTGGCCGCGCTCTGCGCAAGCCGCGGGATGGGGTTTATCGCCATGAAGGCTCTCTCGGGCGGGCTGATCACCGACAGCCGCGCCGCCTATGCGTTTGAGGCGCAGTTCCCGCAGGTGCTGCCCATCTGGGGCATCCAGCGGGAGAGCGAGCTGGACGAATTTTTGGGCTACCTGCGGGAGCCGCCCGTGATGACGCCCGCGCTGCAGGCCGTCATCGACCGCGACCGCGCCGAGCTTTGCGGCGATTTCTGCCGCGGCTGCGGCTACTGTATGCCCTGCCCGGCCGGCATCGAGATCAACAACTGCGCCCGGATGTCCCTGATGCTGCGGCGCGCGCCCTCCAATGCCTGGCTGACCGAGGAATGGCAGGCCAAGATGAAAAAGATCGAGGGTTGCCTTGACTGCGGCCGCTGCCGGAGCAAATGCCCCTACGGGCTGGACACCCCGGCGCTGCTGGCCAAAAACTACGAGGACTACAAGCTGGTGCTGGCGGGTGCGGTGCAGGTGTGACCCCCCCTCCCCGCGGAAACGGCTCCGCAGCAAAGCCCGTTTGCGGGGCGCAAACAAAAAACCGATGCCGCGTTGCCGCGGCATCGGTTTTGTTACAAGTGCGATGGAAGGGACTCGAACCCCCGGCCTTCTGGTTCGTAGCCAGACACTCTATCCAGCTGAGCTACCAACGCATCTGTACCGCTTCTCGTGAAGCGAATATAATTGTAGCATACCGGGCGCAAAGTGTCAAGGAAAAAACCGAAAAAAACCGCGTTTTTTTCAAAAAGCTTGCAGCGCGGCCGTTCCGCCGCGCCCCGCCGCCCCCGCCCTCCTGCGCCGGGGCCCTGCCGGGAAAGCGCGCGGCGCCCCGCCGCCGGCACAAATTGCCCCTGTTACGCAAAATTTGTCAGTGGTGAAATTGTCTGCAAAGATTGACAAAACAGTGAAAATATTGTAACCTAATAAAGATTCCGCAGTTCAAACGATGGCGTTTGTACGCAAACCGCGCCATCGCTCTTTTTTTCGGCAGGTTGTCCGCGCTGTGCAAACAAACGTGCTTGCGGCAATGCCGCGCGCGGCCGGGCAAAAAGCCGGAAAAACGCCCCGGGCGCCGCCGCGCCGCCGCGGCAGGGAGCCGGAACGCGGAACCGACAGTTACCTGAATGTTAAGGAGTGGAACGAAAGATGGTCAAGTACACCGTCAAGCGCATCGGGATGGGGCTGCTCAGTGTTCTTATTGTGGCAACGCTCACGTTTTTCCTGATGAACCTCGTGCCGGGCGGCCCGTTCGTGGCGGAAAAATCCATGAGCAAGGCCGCGCAGCAGGCGCTGGCCGAAAAATACGGCCTGGACAAGCCGATTTTTGAGCAATACACCACCTATATGAACGATCTGCTGCACGGCGATATGGGCCCCAGCCTGCGTCAGCGCGGCCGTCAGGTCAGCGACATCATCTTTTCCAAGTTCCCGGTGTCCGCCCGTCTGGCGGGGCTGGCCGTGCTGGTGGCGCTGGCCGTGGGCGTTCCGCTGGGCTGCGTGGCGGCCTACAACCGCGGCAAGTGGGCGGACAACGTGATCATCGTGTTCGCCACCTGCGGCATCGCCATACCAAGCTTCATCATCAGCGTGCTGCTGCTGTACAGCTTCGGCATGAACCTCAAGGTGCTGCCCACGGTCGGCCTGAACGAGGCCAAGGCCTATATCATGCCGATCACGGCGCTGGCCCTTTACCCCTCGGCCTACATCACACGGCTCATGCGCTCCTCGCTGCTGGATGTCATGGGGCAGGATTATATGCGCACGGCCCGCGCCAAGGGCGTTTCCAGCTTCAAGATCCTGTTCAAGCACGCGCTGCGCAACGCCGTGCTGCCCGTCATCACCTACGTCGGCCCCATGCTGGCCGCGCTGATGACAGGCTCCTTCGTGGTGGAAAAAATCTTTTCCATCCCCGGCCTCGGCCGCGAGTTCGTCTCCTCCATCACCAACCGCGATTACACGATGATCATGGGCACCACGATCATTCTGGCAACCCTGGTCATCATCGCCAATGTGGTGGTGGACATCCTGTACAAGGTCATCGACCCGCGCATCAAGCTGAAATAAGGAGGAACGGAAAAGATGGAAAACGTAAAAAAGAATCCGCTCAGCCTTCAGCTTAACGCCGACGATTTCGCCCCCGCTTCCAGCGAGGAAAAAAAGAGCCTGGTCGTGATGCGGGAGAGCGTGAGCTTCTGGAAGGACGGCCTGCGCCGCCTGGGCAAAAACAAGATTGCGATGGTCAGCCTGGTGCTGATCGTGCTGGTCATGCTGCTGGCCTATGTGGTGCCCTCGTTCTACCCCTACACCTACGCCGAGCAGATCCGCGGCAGCGAAAACCTGGCGCCCTTCACCTTCTCGGCGCAGGAGCAGGCCCGGATCGACGCCGGGGAAAAGATTTTTCCCCACATCTGCGGCACCGACAAGATGGGCCGCGATTTTGCGGTGCGCCTGATGATGGGCGCCCGCGTCAGCTTGACCGTCGGCCTGATGTGCAGCGTGCTGGTGCTGCTGATCGGCTCGGTGTACGGCGCCGTGTCCGGCTTTATCGGCGGCTGGACCGACATCATCATGATGCGCATCACCGATATTCTGTACACCATCCCCGATATCCTGCTGATCATCCTGCTGGCCTTCGCCTTCAAGCAGCCGCTGGAGGATCTGGCCGCCAAGCCGGGCTTCGGCTGGCTGCAAACGCTGGGGCCCAACCTTGTCAGCATCTTCATCGTGTTTGCGCTGCTCTACTGGGTGGGCATGGCCCGCATCGTCCGCAGCCAGGTGCTAACCCTCAAGGAGGCCGAGTACGTCACGGCGGCCCGCGCGCTGGGCGCCTCGGGCGGGCGGATCATCAAAAACCACCTGCTGACCAACTGCATCGGCACCCTGATCGTCACCACCACCCTGCAGATCCCCTCGGCCATTTTTACCGAGAGCTACCTGAGCTTTTTGGGCCTTGGCGTTGCGGCGCCCATGCCCTCGCTGGGCTCGCTGGCCACCGACGCCGTCAAGGGCATGAACACCTACCCCCATCTGCTGATTTTGCCGGCCATCCTTATCAGCATCATCATCCTGGTGTTCAACCTGTTCGGCGACGGCCTGCGCGACGCCTTTGACCCGAAACTGAAAAACTGAGGAAAGGAGAGGCCTGAATTTTATGAGCGAACAATTGCTGGACATCCGGAACGAGCGCCTTTCCTTTTTTACCCCCGCGGGCGAGGTCAAGGCGCTGAACGACGTTTCCTTCTCCCTGAAGCAGGGGGAGGTGCTGGGCATCGTGGGCGAGAGCGGCTCGGGCAAATCCGTCACCGCCTACTCGGTCATGGGGCTGACGGCCTACCCCGGCAGGCTGATCGGCGGCACGATCCGGTTCAACGGCCACGAGGTCGAAAAGATGACCGAGAAGGAGCTCCGCAAGATGCGGGGCAACGAGGTTTCGATCATCTTCCAGGACCCCATGACCAGCCTGAACCCCGTGTACACCATCGGCAACCAGATCGAGGAAGTCATCCTGCTGCACACCCAGAAAACCCACGCCGAGGCCACGGCCCGCGCCAAGGAGCTGCTGGAGCTGGTGGGCATCAACGAGCCGGAGCGCCGCCTCCGGCAGTACCCGCACGAGCTTTCCGGCGGCATGCGCCAGCGCGTGATGATCGCCATCGCCCTGGCCTGCGAGCCCAAGCTGCTGATTGCCGACGAGCCCACCACCGCGCTGGACGTCACGATCCAGGCCCAGATCCTGGAGCTGATGCAGGAGCTGCGCAAAAAGCTTGGCATGAGCATCATCATGATCACCCACGACCTGGGCGTGGTGGCCAGCATGTGCGAAAAAATCGCCGTCATGTACGCGGGCCACATCGTGGAGTACGGCGCCACCGACGAGATCTTCTACAAGCCCGGCCACGAGTACACCAAGGGCCTGATCAACAGCATCCCCAAGCTGAACTCGATGGAGAAGGAGCGGCTGGTGCCCATCGAGGGCAGCCCGGTCGATCTGCTCAACCCGCCCGCGGGCTGCCCCTTTGCGCCCCGCTGCGCCAGCTGCATGAAGGTCTGCCTGCGCGCCATGCCGCCCCGCACCGACCTCAGCGATACCCACTACACCCACTGCTGGCTGCACCAGAAGGCGCAGTTCCAAAAAGGAGGCGACGCGGAATGAGCGAGGCAAAAACACTGGTGGAAGTGCAGCACCTGCAGCAGTATTTTCCGGCAGGCGGGCACGGCAAAAACAAGCGGTACGTTCAGGCCGTGGACGATGTCTCCTTTGCCATCCGCAAGGGCGAGACGCTGGGCCTGGTGGGCGAGTCCGGCTGCGGCAAAACCACGACCGGCCGCACCCTGCTGCGCCTGTACGAGCCGACCGACGGCCGCATTTTCTACGACGGCAAAATCATCTACGATTCCGGCGCCCTGCCCCTGCAGAACGCGGACGGCACCCCGGCGTTGGACGCCGCGGGCAGGCCCCAATACGGCAAAAAGACCGCCGTCGATATGCTGCCCTACCGCCGCCGGATGCAGATCGTCTTTCAGGACCCCTACGCCAGCCTTGACCCCCGCATGACGATCGGCGATATCGTGGGCGAGGCCATCGATATCCACCATCTGGCCGCCAGCGACAGGGAACGCCACGACAAGATCATCTCGCTGCTGAGCCGGGTGGGCCTGAACAGCGAACACGCCAACCGCTACCCGCACGAGTTTTCGGGCGGGCAGCGCCAGCGCGTCGGCATTGCCCGCGCCCTGGCCGTCGACCCCGAGTTCATCGTCTGCGACGAGCCCGTCTCGGCGCTGGACGTATCCATCCAGGCGCAGGTCGTCAATATGTTTGAGGATCTGCAGCGGGAGATGGGGCTGACCTACCTGTTCATCGCGCACGACCTCTCGGTCGTCAAGCATATTTCCAACCGGATCGGCGTCATGTATCTGGGCAAGCTGGTCGAGCTGGCGGACAGCTTTGAGCTGATCGGCCACAGCGTCCACCCCTACACCCGCAGCCTGATCTCGGCCATCCCGGTGGCCGATCCCGTCACGGCCCGCGCCGCCCGCCGCATCGTGCTGCAGGGCGATGTGCCCAGCCCCCTCAACCCGCCGTCCGGCTGCCGCTTCCGCACCCGCTGCCCCTATGCGGACGAGCGCTGCGCGCAGGAGGTTCCGGCGTTCAAGGAGGTCGGCAGCGGCCACTGGGCTGCCTGCCACCATCTGGACAAGGTAAAGTAAACGGCAAAAATCCGGCGCGGCCTGCCGGCCTGCGCGCCCCGGCGCCAAGCCCCGGCGGGGGTGCGGCAACGCCGCCGCGGCCCCCTTTTGCCGCGCTTTTTCTGCGCCATGCTCCGGGCGCCGGGCAGTGGCATCAAAAGAATTACAATTGGCGCAAAGGTATTGCTTTACGCAGGTAAAGCGCCTTATAATGTTGGTATTCTGCGCGGGCTGCATTGCCTGCGCCGGGTATGCGGCGGGCCCGGGCCGTGTTTGACGGGCCGCTGCCGCCGCAAAATAATTTACGGAGGGAAGAAATCCATGAAGATGACAAAATTTGTCGCGCTGGCAATGGCCGGCTGCATGGCCGCCGCGCTGGCAGGCTGCGGCGCCACCGCGTCCGCCGGCAGCACCGCCGGCAGCGACACCGCCGCCACCACCGCCACCAGCGAGGGCGCGGATGCCACCGCCACCACCGCCAAGGCGGGCGGCGACCTCACCGTACAGATCGGCCCCAACCCCGAGACGCTGGATCCCGCGCTGAACAGCGCGGTGGACGGCGGCAATATGCTGATCATGCTGTTTGAGCCCCTGCTCATCACCAGCGAGGACGGTTCCATCCAGCCCGGCCAGGCCGAGAGCTACACCACCAGCGACGACGGCCTTACCTGGACCTTCACGATGCGGGACGGCCTGAAGTGGAGCGACGGCTCCGAGCTGAACGCCAAGGACTACGAGTATACCTTTAAGCGCCTGGCGGACACCAACCTGGCCGCGCCCTATGCCGAGACGGTCATCGGGATGATCGACGGCTACAAGGACGCCATCGGCAACCCCGGCGACGACGGCAACACCACCACCACGCCCGACCCCGAAAAGCTGAACGTCAAGGCCAGCGACGACGGCAAGACCCTGACCATCAAGCTTGCCTACCCCTGCTCCTACTTTGACAAGATCGTTGCCTTTGCCACCATGAGCCCCGTTCAGAAGGCCACCGTGGAAGCAAACGGCGACGCCTGGGCCACCGACCCCGCCACCTACGTCTGCAACGGCCCCTACATGATCTCCGACTGGGTTCCCAGCGAGAGCATCACCCTGACCAAGAACCCCAACTACAAGGGCGGCTGGGATTCGGCCCGCATTGTGACCGAGAACATCAAGTTCCTGCTTCTGGAGGATTCCTCCGCCGCCTATGCCGCCTACAACAGCGGCGAGGCCCAGCTGATCAAGGATGTTCCCACCGAGGAGATCCCCAGCCTGACCAAGTCCACCGACGGCGGCGACTTCTATGTTTCCCCCGACATGGGCACCTACTACCTGAGCATGAACGATTCCGTTGCGCCGTTTACCGATGTGAACGTCCGCAAGGCGCTGAGCCTGGCCATCGACCGTGAGTATGTGGCCAACACGATCATGCAGGGCACCTACACCCCCGCCTACAACTTCGTCGGCCCCGGCATCACCGAGGCGGACGGCGCCAGCTTTATGGACAAGGCCAACAACGGCCAGCCCTACATCGGCAAGGATCACGACGCCAACATGGCCGAGGCCAAAAAGCTTTTGGCCGATGCCGGCTATCCCGATGGCCAGGGCTTCCCGACCATCACCTACTCCACCAATGATTCCGGCTACCATGTGGCCGTGGCCGAGTACCTGCAGAGCGTCTACAAAGAGCTGGGCATCACCATGAACATCGATAAGGTCGAGTGGTCCAGCTTTACCGCCCAGCGCCGCGCCGGCGATTACCAGATGGCCCGCAACGGCTGGCTGTTCGACTACAGCGACGCTTCCAACATGCTGACCCTGCTCTACTCCACCAACGGCAACAACGACGGCAAGTACAAGAGCGCCGCGTATGACGCCGCCATCGATGCCTCCCAGACCGCAGACCCCGCGGAGCATATCGCGCAGCTGCACAAGGCCGAGGACATCGCCATGGCCGATGCCGCCATCATCCCGGTCGCTTACTACAACGACTTCTGGCTGCAGAGCCCGTCCCTGCAGGGCAGCTGGCACAGCGCCTACGGCTACTGGTATCTGATGTACGCCTACCTGGCGTAAGTTCTGCCCTTTGCCGCGGCGGCCTGCCGCATAAAACCGCTTAAAAATCCCGCCCGCATCGTTTGGATGCGGGCGGGATTTTTTCAGCGGTTTTGCGCGCGCCAAAAGCAGGACCGGGGGCCTTACAGCCTGCCGGCGGCCAGCAGGTCCCGCACCTCCAGAAGGGTGGGGCAGCAGGCGTCGTACAGGGCCGCGATCTCGGGGGTGGGCTGGGTCAGGTCGGGCACCATCACGGTCACGCAGCCGGCGGCCCGCCCGGCCCGGATGCCGTTGAAGCTGTCCTCCAGCACCAGGCAGCGCCGGGGCGGCAGCCGCAGGCGGGCCGCCGCTTCCAGAAAAATATCGGGCGCCGGCTTGGAGTGCGCCACCTCGGGCCCGCAGACGATATCGTGAAAATACCGCGCGGTGCCGGTGGTTTGCAGGTTGTGGGCCACCATGCTGCGCGGGCTGGAGCTGGCCACGATGCGGGGCATCCCCACCTGCTCCAGGTAGACCAGCAGCTCCCGCAGGCCCGGCTTGACGGGCACGCCCTTCTCAAAAAGCTCGTTGCCCAGCGCAAAAACCGTGTCCAGAATTTTGCGCGGGTCATAACCCGGGTAATACGCCGCAATGTGGGCAAGCATATTGTCGCCCGCCAGGCCGCGCGCCCCCGCGATGAACGCCTCGGTGGGGGCCGCCAGCCCCAGCGACAGGCAGGCGGGCGCCCAAAGCGGCGTCCAGAGCCGCTCGGTGTCGAACATCAGCCCGTCCATATCAAAAATAACGCCCTGTACCGTTCCCTGTGCCATCCCAAAGGGCCCCCTTCACAATCGTTTTGCTCTATTGTACCCGATTTGCCGCCGCGTGGCAAGGGCGGCGCGGTTCCACAAAGTTTGGCGGCGGTCTTGTATTCACTGCTTTAGGGCGCTATAATGGACAAAAGGCAGGCGGAGGGATGTGCGCCCGGGCGCTGTCTTTGGCAATTTTACGGGTAAGGAGAGACTGAGAATGTTGAATATCCAGATCACAAAAACCGCCGCCCCCAAGGCGAAACCCACCGACGAAACCAAGCTGGGGTTCGGCAAAATTTTTACCGACCATATGTTCCTGATGGATTACACCGAGGGCCAGGGCTGGCATGACGCCCGCATTGTACCCTACGCGCCGCTGCCGCTGGACCCGGCCTGCGTGGTGTTCCACTACGCCCAGGAAATTTTTGAGGGGATGAAGGCCTACCGCACCGCGGACGACGTCATCCAGCTTTTCCGGCCCGGCTGCAACGCCGGCCGCTTTCAGGATTCCGCCGAGCGGCTGTGCATCCCCAAGATCCCCGTGGAGGATTTTGTGCAGGCCGTGTCCACCCTGGTGGATCTTGAGCGGGACTGGGTGCCCCACAGCGACGGCGCCTCCCTGTACATCCGTCCGTTTGTGTTTGCCACCGACGTGGGCCTTGGCGTCCACGCTTCCAGGCATTATCTGTTCGTCGTGATCTGCGCCCCCTCGGGCGCCTACTATGCCGAGGGCCTTGACCCCGTCAAAATTTATGTGGAGGATTCGTTCATCCGCGCGGCCCCCGGCCTGACGGGCTTTACCAAGTGCGGCGGCAACTACGCGGCCTCCATCAAGGCCGGCGAGCTGGCCGAGGAAAAGGGCTTCAGCCAGGTGCTTTGGCTGGACGGCGTGGAGAAAAAGTACGTCGAGGAAGTCGGCAGCATGAACATCATGTTCAAGATCGACGGCAAGGTGTACACGGCGGCCTGCACCGGCACCGTTCTGCCCGGCGTCACCCGCCGCAGCATCATCGAGCTTCTGCGCGACTGGGGCTATGAGGTCGTCGAGGGCAAGCTGGCCATCGCGGACGTCATGAAGGCGGCCGACGAGGGCAAGCTGGAGGAAGTGTTCGGCACCGGCACGGCGGCGGTCGTATCCCCGGTCAAGGAGCTGGACTGGGAGGACAAGAAGGCGCTGATCGGCGGCGGGCAGATCGGCCCCGTCACCCAAAAGCTGTATGATACGTTGACCGGCATCCAGTGGGGCAAGCTGCCCGACACCAAGGGCTGGATCGTGCCGGTGGAGAAAAAACTTTAAGTTCCGCAGTCGCTTTTGTGCAAAAACGGATGCACGGCGAAGCCTTTGGGGGCTTCGCCGTTTTTTTGTGCAATAAAAGCGTCTGTATTGCGAAGAATTTACAGGACGGCGGGCCTGCCCGCCTGTTCAAGGCCCCGCGTTTGTGGTAAAATAACGTTGTACAACGCCCCGGAAGGGGCGGGAGGGGTGCAAGCATTGAAAAATCTGCTGGAACTTTTGGAGCGCACGGCCGCGGCCCGGCCGGACGCCGTAGCGTTTGCCGATGAGGACGAAGCCTTCACCTGGGCGCAGGCGCTGCAGGCGGCCCGCCGCGCGGGCACCGCGCTGGCCGCACGGGGGGCCGGCGGCCGTTCGGTGGCGCTTTACTTCGACCATCAGGCCCGCTGCCTGCCCGCCATGCTGGCCGTGCTGGCCGGGGGCGGTTTTTACACGGTGCTGGACACCGCCCAGCCCGCCGGGCGGGCGGGGCGGATTTTGGCCCGGCTGCGCCCCGCGCTGCTGCTGACCGACGCCGCCCACGCCGACGCCGCCCGCGCCGTGCTGGCCGGGCAGGATGCCGCGCCGCCCCTGCTGCTGTGGGAGGACGCCTGCCGGACCCCCGCGGACGATGCCGCGCTGGCCGCCGTACGGGCCGCCGCGCTGGACACCGACCTTGCCTACGTTCTGTTCACCTCCGGCTCCACGGGGGAGCCCAAGGGGGTGGCGGTGCCCCACCGCAGCGTGCTGGCCTACAGCGCCTGGGCGGCCCAAGCCTTTGGCATCGGCCCCGAAAACGTGTTCGGCAGCCAGACGCCGTTCTACTTTTCGATGTCGGTCACGGATTTTTATGTGGCGCTGCGCACCGGCGCGCGGGTGGAGGTGCTGGCCCGGCGGCTGTTCAGCTTTCCGGTGCCGCTGCTGGACGCGCTGCGCGCGCGGGGCGTCAACACGATCTACTGGGTGCCCTCGGCCATGGGGATCGTGGCCAACTGGAAGGCGCTGGACTACACGGCCCTGCCGCCCCTGCGCACGATCCTGTTTGCGGGCGAGGTGATGCCCGCCGCGCGGCTCAACTACTGGCGGGCGCATTACCCGGCCGCGCGGTTCGCCAACCTGTACGGCCCCACCGAGACGACCGACATCTGCGCCTACTATGAGGTGGACCGCCCCTTTGCCGACGACGAACCGCTGCCCATCGGCCGCGCCTGCGATAACTGCGGGCTGCTGCTTCTGCGCGACGGCCGCGCCGCCGCCCCCGGCGAGGAGGGCGAGCTTTGCGCGCGGGGCAGCTTTCTGGCGCTGGGCTACTACGGTATGCCGGATCAAACCGCCGAGCGGTTTGTGCAGAACCCCCTGCAGCCCAACTATCCCGAGACGATCTACCGCACCGGCGATCTGGCGCGGCGGAACGAGCGCGGCGAGCTGCTTTACTGCGGGCGGATCGACCATCAGATCAAACACATGGGCTACCGCATTGAGCCGGGCGAGGTGGAAACGGCCGCCTACGGGCAGGAAAAGCTGGATGCCTGCGCCTGCCTGTACGATGCCGCCACGGATCGCCTGGTGCTGTTTTACCAGGGCAAAACCGACCTGGAAGCGCCGCTGCGGCAGCGGCTGGCGGCGCGCCTGCCCGCCTATATGCGCCCGGCGCTCTATTGCCGGGTGCGCCGCATGCCCGAAAACGCCAACGGGAAAATCGACCGGAAAGTGCTGCAAGCGCAGCTGGAAACGTGATAAGCTGAAAGCCGGGGCATGGCCCCTTTTGGAAAAGCCGGGCATGGCCCCGGGGAGAGGGATCGAACGATGACGGAAATGGATACGATTTTGCGGCTTTTGGCCGAGGTCAAGCCGGGGCTGGCCCCCGCGCCCGACGAGGAGCTGATCCGCAGCGGCAAGCTGGATTCGGTGGAGGTGATGGCGCTGGTGATGGCGCTGACCGAGGAACTGGACATCGAGATCACCCCGCTGGATCTGAAGGAAGACAATTTCCGCACGGCCGGCGCCATCCTGGCGCTGGTACAGCGGTTGGAGAACGAGTGAAAACAGAATGGCGTACAATTCGTTTCTGTACTTTGGCCTGTTTTTGAGCCTTACCTATCTTGTGTGGCTGGCGGCGCCCGCGCGGCGGCGTCCCCTGGTGCTTTTGGGCGCCAGCGCGCTGTTTTACTGGCTCAGCTCGGGGCGTTATATCCTGTGGTTCATCCTGGCCGCCGTCGTTACCTGGCGGTGCGGGCTGGCGTTGCGCCAGTTTGACGAGCTTGTGGCCGAAACGGGGCCGCGCCTGGAAAAGGCCGACCGCAAGGCCCTTAAAAAGCGGGTGACGGCCCTCAAACAGGGGGCGCTGGCCGTGGGCTGCCTGCTGTTGGCCGGGATGCTGGTCTGGCTCAAATACACCCCGTTCCTGGCCAGAAGCGTCAACACGCTGCTGGTGCGGCTGCCCGGCATGGCCGCGCTGCCCGTCAGCCAGTGGGTGCTGCCGCTGGGCATCAGCTTTTACACCCTGATGGCCGTCAGCTACCTGACCGATGTCTACCGGGGCGTCGCCCTGCCCGCCGCCAGATTCTGGCAGGTGGCGCTGTACCTCGGCTTCTGGCCGCATGTGGTGGAAGGCCCGTTCGACCGCTTCGGCGCGCTGGGGCCCACCCTGCTCTCGGAATCCCAAAAGCCCAGCTACCGCAACCTGAGCTTCGGCGCCCAGCGCATTGTCTGGGGGCTGTTCAAAAAAGTGGTGGTGGCCGACCGCGCCAACGCCCTGGTCAAGGCCGTGTTCGACGATTACACCAGGTATTCGGGCGCGGCGACCGTGCTGGGCACCCTGCTGTACACCCTGCAGCTTTACGCCGAATTTTCCGGCTGCATGGACATCGTGGCCGGCAGCGCCGAGCTGTTTGGCGTGCGGATCGCCGAAAACTTCCGCCAGCCCTTCTTTTCCCGCTCGGCCGGGGAATTCTGGCGGCGGTGGCACATCACGCTGGGCGGCTGGCTGAAGGATTATCTGTTCCAGCCCCTGATCATGTCCCGCCCCATGGCGGGCTTCGGCCGTTGGTGCCGCCGTACATTCGGCCCCGCCGCCGGGCGGAACCTGCCGGTCTGGCTGGGGCTGGCCGCCAGCTGGGCGCTGATCGGGCTGTGGCACGGCGCGGGATGGATCTACCTTGTGTACGGCTTGTATTACGCCGGGCTGATGATTTTGGGCCAGGCGGCCGAGCCGCTTTGGCTGCGGCTGCTGCCCCGCCTGCCCGCCTGGCGGCAGACCCGCCCCTACAAGCTGTTCCAGATGGCCAGGACGTTTGTGCTGGTCAACATCGGGATGCTGCTGTTCCGCTCGGCGGGGGTGTCGAACGCATGGTATATGCTGCGGCACCTGGCGGTGCCCTACCGCGGCAGCCTGCTGATCAAGATCGACGCGCGGGATTTTGCCGTGCTGCTGCTGGGCGCCATGCTGATTCTGCTGGCCGATGTGCTGCATGAGCGGGGCGTGCCGGTGCGGCAGGCCGTGGCCCAAAAGCCGCTGCCGCTGCGCTGGGCCGTCTATGCGGGCGGCGTGCTGCTGGTGCTGACCCTTGGCGCCTACGGCGACCATTACGACCCCGCCGCCTTTATTTACGCGCAATTCTGAACCCGGCCGCGGCGGCAAAACCGGGCGGCCCCACACAAGGAGAACCAAAGAAATCATGGGAGCAAAAAGCTGGCGCGGCCCGCTGGTGCGGACCGTCGCCTTTCTGCTGGCGCTGCTGGCGGCCACCTCGCTGCTGGGCGCCTATCTGATGCCCCACTCCAACCGCTACCTGACCGGCTACACGGCGGGCGGCATTCTGGGGGAGGACTTCGACACCATCGACGTGCTGGTGCTGGGGGATTCCAACGCGGCGCAGGGCATTGCCCCGATGGAGTGGTACAGCAGCCGCGGCATCACCGGCTACACCTACGGCGTGGCGTGGTTTTCGGTGTACAGCGCCTATTACCGGCTGCGCAAGCTGTACGACGAGCAAAGCCCCAAGGTCGTTGTTTTGGGCACCGACATCCTCTACAGCAAAAAAGGCAACGAAACCTACGTCCAGAACGCCGTGGGCGATATTCTGGACGAGCTGTTTCCGCTGGTGCGGTTCCACGATAACTGGAAGCAGCTTTCGGCGCGGAACCTGCTGGAAGAACACGACTATACCTGGCGGGACGTCAACAAGGGGTTTACGCCCCTCACCGAGATCGCGCCCTATTCCGGCGGAAATTATATGTACGAGAACGACACCGCCCCCATCAACCTGCTGGTCTTGTTTTACCTCAACCGCCTGGTGGATCTCTGCACCGAGCATGGCAGCCAGCTGCTGTTCGTCACGGTGCCGGCGGGCACCAGCTGGAGCCTGCCCCGCCACAACGGCGTGGCGGCCTACGCGGCGGAGCATGACATCCCCTACATCGATTACAACCTGGACCCCGCCGCCATCGGGTTTGACTGGAACACCGACACGCCGGACGGCGGCTCCCACCTGAATGTGAGCGGCGCCGTCAAGGTATCGGACGACCTGGGCCGCTACCTGGCCGAAAACTACGCCCTGCCCGACCACCGCGGCACCGACGGCTACGCCGACTGGGACGCCGACGCCGTCAGGTACCGGGCCAGCCGGGCCGAGTGGCTTAAAACCTGCGCCGACAACGCCGCCGCGCAGACGGCGGCCAAGACAGGCTGACCCTTCCCGCAAAGGCTTTGGAACGCCCCCGCCCCGGCTTTTTTTGGCCGGGGCGGGGGCGTTTTGAGCAAGCACAATCCTGTATATAAGCAAATTGCACAAAATGGAAACGTTTTAATAAGTCAAGTTGTACATGTATGGCCCTTGCAAAAACGTTTCAATTCGGTTACAATAAAAGCATCGAAAGCAAGAGCGCCGGGCGGCTCCCCAGGGGGCGGCGGCGCGGCGCCGTAGAAAAGAAGAATAAAACCAGAGCGCCCCGGTATTCGGCAGGATCTTCGCTTGTAGAGGGGCGGTTATCCAACAGGCTTGGTGGCGAGACGCTCTGTTTTTCTCCTTCTTTTTAATAAGAGCGGGACGGGGCAGTGGCCGTCCCGCTTTTATTGTGTTCCGGTTTTCCACCGAAAAGGCAGCGCCGAAGGCGCTGCCTTTTCGCTTTTGGCGCAAAACGCGGCCGCTCAGATCGTGATATCGCCCACAAGCATCGAGCCGGAGGCGTCTATGGCGTACACCGTGTGGCGGGTGGGGGTATCGGCGGAGGCGGGCAGGGCGATGCCGCCGCCCGCAGGCTGCACAAAGTGGAAGGTTTTGTGGGCCGTGGTGGCGTGGGCTCGGCTGCCGCCGCCCGTCCAGGCAAGCACCCCGGCGGGGGCGCCGGGCGTGCCGCAAAAAGCATCCGGCAGGGGACGGACGGCGCCCCCCACGTTCAGCAAAAACACGCCGGGCCGGTCGGCGCCGGCGGGCTGCAGGCAGCAGGCGGTGCGGGCCGGGCAGCCGGCCGACCGGTCGTAGCGGGCAGGGCGCATAAACAGGGCCACGTTGTTCCAGCTTACAAGAAAATCATCGATGGGCAGCGAAATTTCTGCTTCAAAGTCCCCTGCGGCCAGCGGGTCGTTCAAAAGCACCCGCTGGCGGCCGGTGGCGGGGTCGGTGGCAAAGCCGCGCAGCGCGGTGTAGCGGCTTTCGGGAAAGCCCGCCGCCTGCTGGGCGGGGGTGGTGGCCAGGTTGACCACCACCCCGAACCCTGCCCGCACCTCGGCGCGCAGGGTGGCCAGGTCGGCCCAGCCCGCCCAGGCGGGAAACCCCCAGCAGCCTGCGGCGGCCGCCGCAAAGCAGAGGTTGGCGCGGTCGGGCGCCGCCTTGTCGTACAAGGCAAGGGCAAACTCCTCGGGCAGAAGATCGGCGCCCCAGCGGTTGGTCAGGCTGGCCAGCGAGATGGCCAGATCCATCTGGCGGCCCAGCGCGGGCGCCCGCCGGAAGGCGGCGTAGGGCGGCAGGTGCAGCGCGGCGTTTACGGGCCGCCCGCTGGCCGGGATGGCGTTGGCGGGGCGCACCCCCACCCCCAGCAGCCGCACCGCGGGGGTGGCCTTCTCCTCCCGCGTGTACAGGTAGATGCGCAGCTGGGCCTGGGTGGCCAGCTTGGTATCCAGCAGCAGGCGGTCGCCCTGCAGGGCGATCGCGCCGCGGCGCTGGGGCTTGGCGCTTTCCCGCCGGATAAAGGCGCTCCAGCGGCCAAAGCCGAACCAGCCCGTCCAGTTGCCGTCCACCAGCACCCGGGCCTGCACCTCCACGGCGGTGCCCGGCGGCGAGGCGGCGTTCCAGCTGGGGTAAAGGGTATCAAAGGTGGGCAGCGGTATGGCCGGGCTGGTGTAGCAGCCGTAGGGCACATAGGCGCCCTGCACCATGTCCAGCACCACCTGCCCGCCGGACACCGTCACGTTATCCAGCTCGCCGCGCATAAACGCCTCGGTATCGCCAATCAAAAAATACGGTTTGTTTTCCATCTGCCATCGTTCCTCTGGTCTGCGGGAACACACCCGCTGTGTTTGTTTCTTCTATCATACCGTTTTGCCGCCTGCCTTGCAAGGCGGCGCGCGCCGCAAATTGTGGCAAAAGTTTTACATTTCCTTCACGCTTTTGTGGTACAATTCCATTGTATATGTCGGAACAGAGAAAAAACAGGGGGAACAGCCATGGCCTGGGTCACCAAGGACAGCAAGGAAGAATATACGCCGCAAACGCCCGCGCGCGTTTACACCAAGCAGGAAAAAACCAAAAACTGGTGGCATTATCACCGCTGGGCCGTTCTGGCCGGGGCGGCGGCCGCGGGCCTGGCCGCCTGGTTTATCCATGATGTGGTTACGCAGGTCAAGCCGGATTACCAGGTGGCCTGGGTGGGCAGGGCCGAGCTGCCGGAGGATACCGCCAGCGCCCTGACCGCCGCGCTGGAAGCCTTTGGCGAGGATCAGAACGGCGACGGCAAGGTGGTGGTTGTCCTCAACCAGTTCACGGTGGATTTTTCCGAGGATACCGCCGCCGACGCCAACACCCAGATGGCGGGCATCACCAAGCTGAGCGCCGATCTGGCCACCGGCTCCGGCAGCTATCTCTATTTTGTGGAGGACCCCGAGGGCTTTGAAAAAAGCACCGGCGCCCTGCAATACCTGGACGGCACCCTGCCCGATACCGACGCGGGCGTGACAGACTGGCAAAACCTGTACTACCGCTGGACGGATTGCCCGGTGCTGGCCGGGCTGCCGCTGGGCACCTTTACCGGCTACACGATGGCCGACGACGTGACGGGGAACAGCCAGGATCTTTTCAAGGATGTGTACGTCGGCCGCCGCGGCGTCTGGGACGAAGGGCAGAAGAAAAACTTTGCGGGCGGCCCCGAGCTTTGGGCCGCCCTGACCGCGGGCGCCGCAAAACTGCCGGGCGCCACCCGGTGAGCGCCCGCCGCCCGCCGGCGGAGCCGCCCCGCGCCGCCGGGCAGACCGCCGCGCCCGCCGCTTTGCCCCTGCCGGAAAATCCCTACCGCCGCTTTTTTACCCGGCCCCGCCGCCTGGAGGAGCTGATCCCGGCCCCGCCGGCCCCCGCGCCCGCGGAGGCGCCGCCCGCCGGCTTGCCCAAAAACGGCCGCTGACCGGGCAAAGACGACCGGGGCATCCTTCCGCGCCCGCCCCTGTGCCGCCGCCCGGCGGACGGGGACGGGCTTTTTGTGTGCGGGCGGCGGGCAGGCGGGAAGCACCCCTGCCCGCCTGCCTGCCGGGGCGGCAAAAAACGGCCGAATTTTTTGGAAAATGCCGTCAAAACGCTTGGCATATAGACCGTTTTATGGTATAGTAAATAAAACCATGGAGCAGGGGAGGAAGGGTATGGAACGTTTGGAGGAAGTGCGGCGCCGCATTGACGAGGTGGACGCCCGCATGGCCGCCCTGTTTGAGGAGCGGATGGACGCCGTGGCCGAGGTGGCCCGCTGCAAGGCCGAGAGCGGCAAGCCCGTGTTTGACGCCGCGCGGGAGGAGGCCGTGGTGGCCCGCAACGCCGCGCGGATAACCCGGGAGGAGCTTAAGCCCTATTACCGCGCCTTTGTGCTGCGCACGATGGAAATTTCCCGGGCATACCAGCGCCAGGCGCTGGGCCGGGGGGTGGCGGCCTACCAGGGGGTAAGCGGCGCGTGGTCGCAGATTGCGCTGCGGCGGCTGTTTCCGTTTGCCAGCGAGCTGGCCTGCGCCACCTGGGCCGATGTGTTCGATGCGGTGGACACGGGCCGGGCCGCCATGGGGGTGCTGCCCTTTGAAAACAGCAACGCCGGGGACGTATCGGCGGTGCTGGATCTGCTGTACGGCCACAAGGCGCTGTACATCACGGGCCTGTACGACCTGCCGGTGCGGCAGGATCTGCTGGGCCTGCCCGGCGCCCGCCTGGCCGATATCCGCACGGTGGTCAGCCACCAGCAGGCGCTCAGCCAGAGCAGCCCCTTTTTAAAAAGTCACGGGCTTGCCACCGAGGTGTGGGGCAACACGGCCGATGCGGCCCGCCATGTGGCCGAGCAGGGCGATAAAACGCTGGCGGCCATCGCCTCCGCCGAGACGGCGCGGCTGTACGGGCTGGAAATACTGGCCGAGGGCGTCAACGAGGACGGCGACAACACCACCCGGTTCATCGTCGTCAGCCGGGAAGCCCCCACGGCGGGGCGGCGGCTTTCGCTGCTGTTCACGGTCGATCACAAGCCGGGCAAGCTGGCGCAGGTCATCCAGAAAATCGGGGAGCAGGGCTTCAACATGGAAAGCATCAAAAGCCGCCCGCTGCCCCACGTTCCGTTTGAGTATTACTTCTATGTGCAGCTGGTCTGCCCCGCGCAGGACCGCGCGGAGGAGGCGGCCGCCCGCGTGCGGCTGCTGCAAAGCCTTGACGAGGCGTGCCGCACCGTGCGGCTGCTGGGCCTGTTTGATTTTGGCAGCGACGCTCTGCCCGGGGAGGAACTATGATGAAGTTGACCATGCAGTTGAATAAACGCAGCTACGATATCATCTTGAAGCGGGGCTGCCTTGCCAACCTGCATCAGTTTACCAATTTGCGGCACCGCCGGGTGTTTGTGGTGACGGATGCCGGGGTGCCCGCGGCCTACGCCCAAACCGTGGCCGGCCAGTGCGAGCAGGCGACCGTTTACACCGTGCCCGAGGGCGAGGCCAGCAAAAGCCTGAAGGTCTACGGCGAGGTGCTTTCCGCCATGCTTGCGTTCGGGATGACCCGGCGGGACCTGGTGGTGGCCGTGGGCGGCGGCGTGGTGGGGGATCTGGCGGGCTTTTGCGCCGCCACCTTCATGCGCGGCATTGATTTCGTCAACTGCCCCACCACCACCCTGGCCCAGATCGATTCCTCAATCGGCGGCAAAACCGCCGTGGATCTGGGCGAAACGAAAAACATCGTAGGCGCCTTCTGGCAGCCCAAGGTGGTGCTGGTGGACCCCGACGTGCTGGACACCCTGCCCCGCCGCCAGTACGTCAACGGGCTGGCCGAGGCCGTCAAGGCCGGGCTGATCGCCGACCCGCAGCTTTTTGCCCTGTTTGAGACCCCCCGCCCCGAGGACAACATCGAGCAGATCATCTACCGCAGCCTGCTGGTCAAAAAGAACATCGTCGAGCAGGACGAGCGGGAGAACGGCCCCCGCGCGGCGCTCAACTTCGGCCACACGATCGGCCACGGCATCGAGGCCGTCAAGGGGGTGCGGGGCCGGCGCAAAAACGGGCTGTACCACGGCGAGTGCGTGGCCCTGGGGATGCTGCCCATGATCGAGGACAAGGCCCTTGTCCGGCGCACCCGCGCGGTGTACCGCACGCTGGGCCTGCCCGCCCGCGCGGCCTACAGCCGCGAAAAGGTGCTGGCCTTTATGCGGCACGACAAAAAGGGCACCGGCGACGCCATCAAGGTGATCCGGGTGCCGGGCATCGGCTGCTGGCGGGCGGATACCCTGCCCCTGGCCGAGCTGCCCGCCCTGCTGGGCATGGACCCGGGCGCGGAGGGCGGCGTATGAAAAACAGCTTTGGCAGCGCGGTGACGCTGACGATTTTTGGCGAGAGCCACGGCGCGGCCGTGGGGGCCGTGCTGGACGGGCTGGCCGCCGGGCTGCCGGTGGACGCCGCCTTCCTGGCCGGGCGGATGGAACGCCGCCGCGCGCAGGGGGGCGGGCTTTCCACGGCCCGCATCGAGCCGGACAAGATCGAGTTTTTGTCCGGCGTGGCGGACGGCCACACCACCGGCACCCCCGTCGCCATGGTTGTGCGCAACACCAACACCCGCAGCGGCGATTACGCCAAAACCGCCGATCTGCTCCGCCCCGGCCACGCCGACTATACGGCGGAGGTCAAGTACGAGGGCTGGCAGGACGCGCGGGGCGGCGGGCATTTTTCGGGCCGGATCACGGCGGCGGTCGTGGCCGCGGGCGCCCTCTGCGAGGCTGTTCTGGCCGGGCTGGGCGTGCAGGTGGCCACCCACATCGCAGAGATTGCCGGCGTGGCCGACGCCCCCCTCTCCAGCGGGGCGGGCCAGCGCCTGTTTGCCCCGGGGGGAACCGCGGACTGGCCCGCGCCGGGCCATTTTGCCCTGCTGGATCCTTCCTGCGAGGCCCCCATGCAGGCCGCCATCCGCGCCGCCGCCGCCGAGGGCGACAGCGTGGGCGGCATTTTGGAGACGGTGGCCGTCGGCCTGCCGGCCGGGGTGGGCGAGCCCTTTTTTGACAGCGTGGAGAGCGAGCTTGCCCACCTGCTGTTTTCGGTTCCCGCGGTCAAGGGGGTGGAGTTTGGGGCCGGGTTCGGGTTCGCGCGGCTGCGCGGCAGCCAGGCCAACGATGCCTTTGTTTTGCGGGAGGGCCGGGTGGCCACCGCCACCAACCGCAACGGCGGCCTTAACGGCGGCATCACCAACGGGATGCCCGTTGTGGTGCGCACCGTCGTAAAGCCCACCGCCAGCATCTACCAGCCCCAGCAGACCGTTGATCTCCGGGCCATGGCGCCCGCCACCCTTCAGATCAAGGGCCGCCACGACCCCTGCATCGCAGCGCGGGCCGCGGCGGTGCAAAACAGCATGGTGGCCTTTGGCCTGCTGGATCTTTTGACTGTTCGGTACGGCACCCTGGCGCAAAAGCACGGGCTGCCCCCGCAAAATTGAGGGAAGCCCGGACGGAAGCCGGCCGGATGCGCACCGGGCCATCCGCCGCGCCGGACTTGTTTGGATGGATGGGAGAAGGAGGAACGCATATGGAGTACGGATTGATCGGGGCAAAGCTGGGCCACAGTTATTCCAAGCCTATCCACGAGAGCGTGGGCGGCTACGCCTACGAGCTGCACGCCCTGCCCACCGAGGCCGAGGCCCGCGCCTTTCTGGAAGCGCGTCCCTTCAAGGCCATCAACGTCACAATCCCCTACAAGCAGCTGGCCGCCGCCTGCTGCGACGAGGTGGACCCCAAAGCCGCGGCCATCGGCGCCGTGAACACCGTGGTCAACCGGGGCGGGCGGCTGTTCGGCTACAACACCGACTACGCGGGCTTTGGCTATCTGGCGGCCCGCCACGGCATCGGCTTTGCGGGCCGCACCGTCCTGATTTTGGGCACCGGCGGCACCCACCGCACGGTGGAGGCCGTCTGCCGGGACGGCGGCGCCGCCGCCGTGCTGAGTGCGGGGCGCTCGGGCCGGGGGGGCAGCCTGACCTATGAGGAGGCCCTTGCCCACCGCGAGGTGGACCTGATCGTCAACACCACGCCGGTGGGGATGTACCCGGACACCGGCGAGTGCCTGATCGATCTGCGGGCCTTCCCCAACCTGCGGGCCGTGCTGGACGTCGTGTACAACCCCTTCCGCACCGAGCTTCTGCTGCAGGCCGCCGACCTGGGCATCCCGGCCTACTGCGGGTTTGAAATGCTGGTGGCGCAGGCCGTGTTCGCCGCCGAAAAATTTACGGGGCGGGCCATCCCGCCCGCCGTCATTGCCGATACGCACGCCAGGCTCAAAAAGGAGATCAGCAACCTTTCGCTGATCGGGATGCCGGGATGCGGCAAAAGCAGCATCGGCCGGGCGCTGGCCCAGCGGCTGGGCAAGGGGTACGTCGATCTGGACGAAAAAATCGAGGAAGCCGCCGGCATGCCCATCCCGGACATCTTTGCCCAGTGGGGAGAGCCGGTATTCCGCCGGTACGAGGCCGAAGCCGTGGCCCGATACGGCAAGCAGAACCGGCAGGTCATCGCCTGCGGGGGCGGCGTCGTCAAAACGCCGGGCAACGCCCGGATGCTCCACCAGAACGGGCCCGTGCTGTGGATTCGCCGCCCGGTCGAGTATCTGCCCACCAATGGCCGCCCGCTCAGCCAGGGGCCGGACGCCCTGCGCACCATGGAGGGGGAGCGCGTTCCCCTTTACCGCGCCGCCGCCGACGCCGTGCTGGACAACACCGGCACCCTGCAGGAGGCCGTTGCGCGCGCGCTGGCCGTGTACGACGAGACGTTTGCCGGCCCGCCGCAAAAGTAGCACAAACAACCCGACAAAATTTGTACATACTGTCAAAGAGGGCAGGGAAAGAGGAACACCATGATCATCTCCACCAAAAAAGGCACGCCCCAGCAGGAAATCGACAACATTATCCAGAGCTTTGAGGCGCAGGGCCTCTCGGTCACGCTGATCCGCGGCACCGATTACAACGTGTTCGGCCTGGTGGGCGACACCACCAAGATCGCCGAGAAGGACGTGCTGGCCAACCCCTGGGTGGAAAACGTCACCCGCGTGTCGGCCCCCTACAAGCGCGCCAACCGCCTGTTTCATCCCGCCGATACCGTCATCGATGTGAACGGGGTGAAAATCGGCGGAGCAGCGCCCTTTGTGGTGATGGCCGGGCCGTGCAGCATCGAGGGCGAGGAGCAGATCTGCCGCCTGGCCGCCGAGGTCAAGGCGGGCGGTGCGTCGTTTTTGCGCGGCGGGGCCTACAAGCCCCGCACCAGCCCCTACTCCTTCCAGGGCCTTGGCACCGAGGGCATCCTGGACATGGTCAGGGCGCGGGAAAAAACCGGCCTGCCCATTGTGACCGAGCTGATGGACGAAGCCCACATCGAGGAATTTGAGCAGTATGTGGACATTGTGCAGATCGGCGCGCGCAATATGCAGAACTTCCAGCTTCTCAAGGCCGTGGGCAAAATGCACAAGCCCATCCTGCTCAAGCGGGGGCTTGCCAACACGATCGAGGAATGGATCATGAGCGCCGAGTACATCATGGCGGGCGGCAACGAGCAGGTCATTTTGTGCGAGCGGGGCATCCGCACCTTTGAAAAGTACACCCGCAACACGCTGGATCTGTCGGCCATCCCGGTCGTCAAGGAAAAGACCCATCTGCCGGTGATCGTGGATCCCAGCCACGCCACCGGAGACTGGAAGCTGGTGGAAAGCATGGCGCTGGCCGCCGTGGCCGCCGGGGCCGACGGGCTGGAGATCGAGGTACACGACGACCCGCAGCATGCCTGGAGCGACGGCGCCCAGTGCCTCAAGCCCGATAAATTTGCCGAGATGGTGGCAAAATGCAAAAAGGTGGCCGCCGCCGTGGGCCGCGCCATGTAAGGCGCCCCCCCCCGCCGCCGTTTTGCCGGGGCAGCGCGGCCCCGCCCACCGCACAGGAGGATGTTTTGGAACAACGCATGAACGCAAAACTGTACGTCAGCAGGCTTTCCGGCACGGCCGAGGCCCCGCCCAGCAAAAGCGCCGCCCACCGCGCCGTGGTCTGCGCGGGGCTGGCCCCCGGCGCCAGCCGGATCGAAAACATTGAGTACAGCGACGATATCTGCGCCACGCTGGACGCCATGGCCCAGCTGGGCGCCAAGATCCGGCGGGAGCCCGGCGCCGTCACCGTGGAGGGGCGGCGGGGCTTTGCCACCGTCACCCATCCCGTCTACTGCAAGGAGAGCGGCAGCACCCTCCGCTTTCTGATCCCGGTTTTCAGCCTGACGGCCCAGAAGGTCCGGTTCACGGGCGCGCCGCGCCTGTTTGAGCGCCCGCAGGAGGTGTACCGGATGCTTTTTTCCAAGCAGGGCCTGGGCTTTGCGCAGGGGCCGGAGGGAATCTCGATTTTCGGCCAGCTTCGCCCCGGCCAGTTCACCCTGCCGGGGGATGTTTCCAGCCAGTTCATCAGCGGGCTGCTTTTTGCGGCGCCGCTGATGGAGGGCGACAGCGTGATCCGGGTATCCCCCCCGTTTGAGAGCAAAAGCTATGTGGATATGACGATGGACGCGCTGCGCCACTTCGGCATCCGGGCCGAGATGCGCGCGGGCAAGCAGACCACCTACAGGATCTCCGGCGGCCAGCAGTACGCCCCGGCCAACTGGCGGGTGGAAGGCGATTACAGCCAGGCCGCCTTTCTGGCCGTGCTGGGCAGCCTGGTGGGGGGCATCACGGTGGGGGGCCTGGCGCAGGACACCCACCAGGGCGACAAGGTGATCCTGGATATTCTGCACCGCTGCGGCGCCAAATTTACCGTGGACGGGGACGCCGTCCGCTTTGACCGCAGCCTGCTGCAGGCCACCGAGGTCGACCTGGCCGATTGCCCGGACCTTGGCCCCGTGCTGATTACGCTGGGCTGCTTTTGCCGCGGCACCACAGTCATCCGCAACGCCCGCCGCCTCCGCCTTAAGGAGAGCGACCGCATCAGCGCGATGGAACAGGAGCTGCGCAAGTTCGGCGCGGTCGTTGAGAGCGACGAGGACAACGTGACCGTCCACGGGGTGGCCCTGCACGCGCCGCGGGAGCCGCTCAGCGGCCACAACGACCACCGCGTCGTCATGAGCCTGGCCGTGGCCGCCTACGGCGCCGGGGTTCCGGCGCTGGTGCTGGGGGCCGGCGCGGTCAACAAATCCTGGCCCGGCTTTTTTGAGACGCTCAAAACGCTGGGCGCCAAGGTGCTTTTGGAGGAGGAATAACCGTTGGATTGCGCGCAGAACGCCGCCCCGGCATCGCTGCCGGAGCTGGATAAAAACAAGGTATACCTGATCGTGGGCCTGGGGCTGCTGGGCGGCAAGTACGCGCAGGTGCTTTCGGGCAAGGGCTGCACGGTGTGGGGGATCGACCGCGACCCCGACACCCTGCGCTACGCGCTGGACCACGCCTACATCCAAAAGGGCAAAACCGCGGATTTTGACGATCTTCTGGCCGGGGCCGACCACCTGATCTTTGGCTTGTACCCCACCGCGTTCCTGGACTGGATGCGCCAAAACGCGCAAAAACTGCGCGCGGGCGTCATCTTTACCGATGTATCGGGCGTCAAGCGCGGGGTGGTGGAGCCGATCCAGGCCATGCTGCCGGCGGGGGTGGAGTTTATCGCCAGCCACCCGATGGCGGGCCGGGAGACAAGCGGCATCGCCCACAGCGCCGAGGTCAACTTTGCCCCCGCCAACTTTATCCTGACCCCCACGCCGCAAAACACCCCGGCGGGCATTGCGTGGTGCGCGGCGCTGGCCCGCACGCTGGGCTTTTCCCACATCACCGCCCTCACGGTGGCCGAGCATGACCGGATGATCGGCTATGTAAGCCAGCTTTGCCACGCCATCGCGGTCAGCCTGATGTGCGCCAGCGACAATTCCGCCCTGGCCGAGTACACCGGCGATTCCTTCCGCGATTTGACACGCATCGCGCGCATCAACGACAAAATGTGGGCCGAGCTGTTTTTGTGGAACAAGGACAACCTGATCGGGGAGATCGATATGTTCGAGGCGGCGCTCTCCTCGCTGCGGGAGCGGCTTACCGCCGACGACCGCGAGGGGCTGGAGACGATGTTTCGGCTTTCCAGCCGCCGCCGCGCGGCCTTTGATGCAAAAGAACAACAAACAAGCTGAGAGGAGCTACTGCCATGTCGCGTAAAGAAGGGCAAAAGCGCAAACTGCTGGTGCTGCTGGATATTTTTATCCGCGATACCGACGAGGAACATCCCCTGAGCGTGCCCCGGCTGGTGGAAATGCTGCAGGAGCGGGGGATCGACGCGGAGCGCAAAAGCGTTTACGCCGATATCCAAACCCTCAACGAGCTGCCGGGCAACCCCTGCAACATCGTGCAGCAGCGGGGCCGGGGCGGCGGCTATTATATGATCGACAGCCCCTTTGAGCTGGCCGAGCTTAAGCTGCTGGTGGACGCCGTGTATGCCAGCAAGTTCATCACGGCCCGCAAGAGCAAGCTGCTGATCGAAAAGCTGGGCCGCTTTACCAGCCGCTACCGGGAGGAAACGCTTGACCGCATGGTGCTGGTGTCGGGCCGGGTAAAAAGCCAGGACGAAAAGATCTTGTACACGGTGGACACCCTGCACAGCGCCATCACCCAGGGCTGCCAGGTCAGCTTTAAATATTGCGACTGGGGGATGGACAAAAAGATGACCCCCCGGCGGGGCGGCGCGCTCTACCGGGTAAGCCCCTGGGCGCTGGTGTGGGAAAGCGGCAACTATTATCTGATCGCCTTCACCGAGGGCAGCCTGCGCCACTACCGGGTGGACAAGATGCAGCGGGTGGACCTTTTGCCGGACGCCGCGCGCGAGGGCGCCGAGGCCTACGACGCTTTTGACGTCAACCGCTATATGCAGCAGATGTTCGGGATGTTCAGCGGCCCCGTCAAGGAGGTCACCCTCCGGTGCGAAAACCGCCTGGCCGGCGCCATGCTCGACCGCTTTGGCACCGAGCCGGCCCTGGTCCCCCGCCCGGACGGCGAAAAGTTCGATATCCGGGTTTCGGTGCAGGTCAGCCCCCAGTTCTTTGGCTGGGTGGCCGGGTTTGCGGGCGGCGTGGAGGTCGTGGCCCCGGCGGATGTCCGGGCCGAGATGAAACGGACGCTGGACACCCTGCAGGAGGTGTACCGTTGACGGCTGCTTCCTCCGGCTGGCGGGCGCGGGCGGCAAAATGGCTGCCCTGGCTGCTGTTTTTTGCTGTTTTGGCCGGGCTTGCCCTTACCCGCGGGATGACCCGCGCCTTTGTCAACCGCTATGAGATCATGGACGGCGATTTCCAGAACTACAACCCGGTGCGGCGGCTGCTGGCCGGGCAGGTTCCGTACGCCGATTTTACGGTCTACCTGGGCGCAGGCGAGCTGTACGGCGTGGGCGGGCTGCTGCTGGTGCTGGGCAACCGCTTTGGCCGCAGCATGCTGGCCGCCAACGCCCTGACCTGGTTCTTTTTTGAGCTGCTGGCCTTTGCGGCGGCCTGCTGCGCGCTGGGCAGCGCCCGGCGGGCGCGGGCGCTCACGCTGGCGGTCTGCGCGGTCTGCTTTGCGCTGGTGCAGGGGTTGTTCGGGCTGGGCAGCCTGCCTGGCGCCGGGGCCGTAAGCACCCTGCTGGGCTACGCGGCGGCCAACGGCAACAGCGCGCGGATGATCCGCGCGGGGTCGCTGCCGCTGGCGCTGCTGCTGGCCGGGGCCGGGCTGCGCCGCTGGTACGCCCGCCGCCCGGACGCGGGCTGGACGCCCCGCCTTGGCAAAGCTCCGGCGGGCGGGGCGGAAAAGGCCGGCTGGCCCGCCCCCGTCTGGCTGATTCCCGTTCTGGCCGGGGCGCTGGTGCCCTGGAGCAACGATATGGGGGCCGCGCTCTATCTGGCCCTCTCGCTGGCCTTTGGGCTGCTGCTGGTGCGCCAGTACAAAACGGACTGGCTGCAGCTGGCGGGGCAGGTAGGCCGGTATGTGCTGGTCAGCCTGGCGGCGCTGGGCGCCTCGGTCACGCTGGTCAGCTGGGGACACCCGCTGGCCTGGCTGCGCCAGACGCGGGGCGCCGGAAGCTACCAGGCGTGGTACTACGGCTCGGCGGAGGCCACCAAGCTTACCTGGCTGAGCGGCCTCCGGCTGGACGCCGCGTTCTGGCTTTGCCTGGCGCTGGCCGTCGGCGCTGGGGTCTGGCTGTTTGCGGCCGGGTCCCGGCGGGACGCCCTCTCGGCGGCCGGCTGCCTGGTGCTGACGCTGGGGATGGCGCTGTGGAACCTGCTGTACTGCCTGCTATCGGCCTCGCCGGTCGGCCCGGCGGGGGGCGCGCAGGCGCTGCTGGTCGTGCTGGCGCCCGCGCTGGTCTGCCGCGGCGCGCTGGCCCTGCGCGGGCGGCGGGGCGCGCAGGGGCGGGCGGCAAAACCGCTGGCCGGGCCGCTTTGCGGCGTGCTGGCGGCGGCCGTGCTGGCCGTGGGGCTGGCCGGGCAGATCGCGGCCCGGCAGGCCGGCCGCGGGGCCGACTATACCTATGTTCCCGCGCTGGGCGGCTGGCTGGGCGACCAGGCCAAGGCGCTGGAAACCGAGCAGTCGATCGCGGCGGGCAAAACGGTCTGGAGTACCTACGGCAGCGCGCTGGAGGCCATGACCGGGCGGTTCCAGCCCTCCGGCACCGATTACATCATCCATGTGCTGGGCGACCGCCAGCGCCTTGCCTACCTGCAGCAGTTTCAGGCGGGCGGGTACGACCTTGTGGAAACGCCCAGCTGGAAGGTATCCAGCTTTGAGCGGTGGAGCCGCAACGCAAACTGGTGGTTTTACCGGGAGCTGTACCGCTACTGGGCGCCGGTGGGTAGCACCTTTGCCTGCGGCGGCATGCACCTGTTCTGGCGGCAGACCGGCGCGGACGGCGCGCTGGACGCGTCGGCCGCCGCCGCGGTCACGGCGGAATCGGGCGCGGCGGTCACCCTGACCGTCACGGCGGCGCCCGGCTTTGACGGGGTGGCCGACGTGGCGCTGCGCTATACGTTCGCCGCCGCGCCCGGCTACCGGCTGCGGGGCGGCGTGGGCAGCTTTTTGCGGGCCGAGGCCGTCACCGAAAAGCAGCTTTGCGAGGCCGCCGGCCGCGAAAGCGAAAACTGCGACTGGTTTTTGCCCACCGACCGCGGCGCGTACGATATCCCCGTCACCCTCCACGACGGCGTGGGGGTGGTGCGGCTGACGGCCCTGCCCGGGGACGCGGCCGGCGTGACGGTGCAGGACGCATCGGTCACCGCCCTTTACACGGACTGGGAATATTTCTACGAATAAGCCGCCGCCTTGCAACCGGGCGGGGAGTGTGGTATCTTAAGAAGACGGATTTGCCGCCGCGGACGCGGCGTAGGGGATTTTTACGGAAAGGAGAGCGGGGCGTTGATCGAGCGGAACGAGCATTACAAAAAGATCGTAAGCGGCATGGTGGATGCCCTGCTGATCTTTTTCACTTTTTTGCTGGCAAACTATCTGCGGTTCAACTACTTCCGCTTTTTCCAGCCCGGCGGGCCGGGGCCCGCGCTGGCCATCGCGCGGGACCAGCGCACCCTTTGGGGCGGCGCGCTCTACGCGGTGGGGCTGGTGGCGGTCTTTCACGCGGTGCGGCTGTACGGGCGCGCCCGCATCAAGGGGCTGTGGTGGCAGTGCCGGGTCATTGCGCTGCTCAACTTTGCGGGGCTGCTGGTGTTTTCCTCCATGCTGTACGCCCAGCGCCTGCCGGATTTTTCCCGCGGGGTTCTCATCCTGTTCTATCCGCTTTCCACCGCGGCGCTTGCCGTCAAACGGGTAATCGTCCGCCGGTATGACCGCGCGCAGCGCGCGCAGGGCCGGGGCATCAAGCATCTGCTGCTGGTGGGCGGCGGCGCCATCGCCAAAAGCTACCTGACGGCGCTGGCGCAAAACCCCTACTACGGCTTCCATGTGGACGGCTACATTGCCGGGGCCGCCAACCCGGCCCTGGCCGCCAAATGGCTGGGCGGCTTCGAGAAGCTGGACGCCGCCGTCGAGGAGCCCGGCCTTGACGAGGTTGTGGTGGCCCTTGATACCCCCGAGATCGACCGCATCCCGCCGGTGCTGGCCGCCTGCGATAAAAACGGCGTCCGGGTCACGATGGTGCCCTTTTACAACGATTACCTGCCCGCCCACCCCACGATCGACGTGCTGGGGGACTGCAAGCTGGTCAACATCCGGGAAACCCCCTTCGACAACCTGGCCAACGCGGCCGTCAAGCGGCTGCTGGATATCCTTGGCAGCCTGGTGCTGATCCTTCTCACCGGGCCCGTCATGCTGGGGGTGGCGCTGGGGGTCAAGCTGTCCAGCCCCGGGCCGGTGCTGTTCCGGCAGGAGCGGATCGGGCTCAACAAAAAGCCCTTTATGATGTACAAGTTCCGCAGTATGCGGGTCAACGCCCAGCAGCAGACCGGCTGGAGCCGGGACGTCGATCCCCGCAAGACCCGCTTCGGCAGCTTTATCCGCAAATTCAGCCTGGATGAGCTGCCCCAGTTCTTCAACGTCCTCAAGGGGGACATGAGCCTTGTAGGCCCCCGGCCCGAGGTTCCCTTCCATGTGGAGCATTTCAAGGAAGAGATCCCCCTGTACCTGGTGCGCCAGCAGGTGCGCCCCGGCTGCACGGGCTGGGCGCAGGTGAACGGCCTGCGCGGCGATACCGATATCGCGGAGCGCATCCGCTACGATATCTGGTACATCGAAAACTGGACCGTGGCGCTGGACGCCAAGATCATCTTCCGCACGGTGTTCGGCGGCAAGATGGTCAACGATGAAAAATTACAGTAATTTCCACTGATCTTACAACGGAGGGTACGGCAGATGCAGAACCAGGGATTGCAAAAGCCCAAAATAGCCATTGTACACGACTGGCTGGTGTCCTATGCGGGCGCGGACCGCGTGGTGGACAGGATGCTCCATGTTTTTCCCGATGCCGTCGTTTACACCTTGGTGTACGACCCCCGCGCGATGCCGCCGTGGTTTCAGAACTACGATATCCGCACCACCTACATTCAAAAGCTGCCCTTTGCCACCCGCATCTACAAAAACCTGCTGCCCCTGATGCCCGGCGCCTTTGAGGCGCTGGATCTTTCCGCCTACGATATCGTCATCTCCAGCAGCTCGTCCTGCAGCAAGGGCGTCATCACCCGGCCCGATGCGCTGCATATCTGCTACTGCAACACCCCCATCCGCTATGTGTGGGATTTTTACTACACCTACCGCGACAACGCCAACTGGCTGGTGCGCCGCGTCATGCCCCGCCAGATGCACAAGCTGCGGATGTGGGACAAGTGCGCCGCCGACAGGGTTGATTATTTTATCGCCAACTCCCACTTTGTGGCCCAGCGGATCAAAAAGTATTACCGGCGGGACAGCGACGTCATCTACCCCTGCGTCCACATCAGCGAGGAACCCTTTGTGCCCAAAGAAGATTTTTATCTGGTGGTGGGCCGCTTTACCTGGTATAAGCGGATCGATCTGGCCGTGGCGGCCTGCACCCGGCTGGGGCGCCGGCTGGTCGTGATCGGCAGCGGGGGCGAGGGCAAAAAACTCAAGGGCATCGCCGGGCCAACCGTCACCTTTTTGGGCGGCGTGCCGGACGAGGAGGTGCGCCGCTACTACCTGCGCGCCCGGGCGTTCCTGTTCCCCGGCGAGGAGGACTTCGGCATTACCCCCGTGGAGGCCCAGAGCGCCGGCACCCCGGTGCTGGCCTACGGCAAGGGCGGCGCCTGCGAGACGGTGGCGGACGGCAAAACCGGTCTGCTTTTTGCCGAGCAGACCGTCGATTGCCTGTGCGGGTGCATTGCGCAGTTTGAAAAGACCGGCGTTTCGGCCGGGCCGGAGGAGATCCGCGCCCACAGCCGCCGCTTCTCGGAGGAGCGGTTTGAAAACGAGTTCCGCGCCTATGTGGCCCGCCGCGCGGCCGATTGGCAGCAGGAGCTGCGCCGCTGCTCCCGCTGGGACGACGATACGGAGGTTTGACCATTGAGACCCATCGTGATCAACGGCACGGTGCTGTGCGATTCCATCACCGGCATCCCGCGCTATGTCTATGAGGTCGTCACCCGGCTGGACGGGCTGCTGGCGGGCACCGGGCTGGATGTCCGGCTGGCCTACCGGGACGACGGCCGCCCCCTGCACCTGCCGCCGCTCCAAAATATCCGGGTGGTGCCCATCCGGGCCGTCAAATACAGCTACAACCTGCTGGTGCTGCCGGCCTACCTGCGGCGGGAACATGCCTGGTACTGCGGCCTGGCCAGCGATGTCACGGTCACCCGGCCCAGCAGCGTCGTGCTGCACGATATCCGCCCGCTGGTGCTGCCCGGGGATCGCGCGTCCTTCCGCCTCAAGTTTCGCGTCCACTGCGACACGATCCGCCACTGGGCGGCGGAAATTTACACCGACAGCGAAAACCAGCGTCAGCTGATTGCCCGGACGCTGGGCATCCCGCTGCAAAGGCTTGGGGTGGTCTACGCCGGGTGGGAGCATATCCGGGCCGTTGCGGCGGACGAGACGATCTTTGCGCGGTATCCGCAGCTGCAAAGCGGCGGCTACTTCTACGCGCTGGGCAGCATGGCCCCCCACAAAAACTACCGCTGGGTGCGGGAGGTGGCCCGCCGCAACCCGGACAAGCAGTTTGTGGTGGCGGGCGGCAAAAACATCCAGAGCTTTGGCGAGGACCGCGAGGCCGTGGATACCCCCAACCTGCTTTACCCCGGCTATGTGACGGACGCCGAGAACAAAGCCCTGATGGCCCGCTGCCGGGCGTTTTTGCACCCGGCGGTGTTTGAGGGGTTCGGCATTCCCCCGCTGGAGGCGCTGGCCGTGGGGGCGAAGGTGCTGCTCTCCAACGCAAGCTGCCTGCCCGAGCTGTACGGCGACTGCGCCGCTTACTTTGACCCGGACGATTACACGGTCGATCTGGACGCGCTGCTGGCCCGGCCGGTGGCCCCGCCCGACGCGCTGCTGCAAAAGTACAGCTGGGACGCCGCCGCCCGCTTTTGGCTGGGGCGCTTCCGGGCGTACGCGGCGCAATAAAACGAAACCCGGCGCGGCGGGCCGGTGCGGAAAGGAGTGAATGCCATGAAAAACAGGCTGGCCCTGCTTGGCGCCGACATCCGGCGGGGAAAAAAGCGGATGCTGGCTTTTTTTTCTGACAACCGCGCGCCGATCGCGCGCGGCAACTGGCATCTGCTCAAGCGGCTTTCGCTGGTCTACCTGGCCACGCTGCTTTTGTACGCGGGGGGCGCCGCCCTTCAAACGCAGGAACCCGCCGCGCCCCGCGCGCTGCTGGCGGCCATTGCGTTCCAGGCGCTTTATTCCGCGGCGGTCTGGCGGCTGCCCCGCACCCCCGCGCCGCGGACGGTGGGGCTGCTCCTGCTGCTGTTCGGCACAGCCATCCTGGCGCTGGCCACCTGGCTGGGCGTTTTTGCCAGCCTTGACCATCCCGGCTGGATGCTGCCCATGTGCCTGATCCTGATGACCCAGTTTTACACGGTGCGCCCCCTGTGGGTGCTGCTGCAGGACGGTACCGCCGCCGCGGTCTTTTTGGCGCTTGCGGCCCGGTACAAGGCGGCGGAGGTCTTTTGGCTGGACGTTCAAAGCACGGGCATTGCGCTGGTGGTCGCGGTGGTATCGCTCTGGACCATCATCCACTACAAGGTGGAGGCGAACGACCGCCAAAAGGAGCTGGACCGGCTTGGCAAGGTGGATTCGCTGACCAGGCTGCTGACCCGCCGCGCTTTTTTGCAGGCGTATGAGCAGCTGACCGCGCCGGGCGGCGCCGGGACGGCCACGGTGGCCGTGGCCATGCTGGATATCGACCGCTTTAAGCGGGTCAACGACCGGTACGGCCACGGGATGGGGGACGAGGTGCTGGAGGCCGTCGCGGCGCTGCTGCGCCGCCATTTTGAGGGCTGCGCCGCGGGCCGGTTCGGCGGCGATGAGTTTGTGGTGGCCTACGCGGGCAGCAGCACCCCCGAGGGTGCGACCCGCCGCTGCACCGCCTTTGTGGAGGCGGTGCAGAAATTGCAGTTTCCGGGCGGCTTAACCGTCAGCTGCAGCATGGGCGCCGCGCTTTCGCCCGCCGGGGAGCCGGATCTGAAAAGCCTGCTGGCGGAGGCCGATGCAGCCATGTACGCGGTCAAGCGGCAGGGCGGCAACGGCTTTCAATTGCAGCGCCGCGCCCCCGGCACACAACATGAAACAAACGCCGCGGCGGACGCAAAGGCTGCGTCCGCGCGCTGAAAGGTGCTTATGGATACCATTGCCGTTCTGATTCCCTGTTACAACGAGGCCCGCACCATCGCCAAGGTGGTGGGGGATTTTGCCGCCGTGCTGCCCGGCGCCGCCATCTATGTGTACGACAACAACTCCACCGACGATACGGCCGCGCTGGCGGCCGCCGCGGGGGCCATCGTGCGCCGGGAGTACAAGCAGGGCAAGGGAAACGTGCTGCGCCGGATGTTCCGGGAGATCGACGCCGAAAGCTACATCCTGGTGGACGGCGACGATACCTACCCCGCCGAGGCCGCGCCCCGGATGGTGGACCTGGTGCGGGCGCACCAGGCCGACATGGTGGTGGGGGACAGGCTTTCCGGCACATACTTTACCGAGAACAAGCGGCCCTTCCACAATTTTGGCAACAGCCTGGTGCGTTTTTGCATCAACCGCCTGTTTGGCAGCGAGATCAAGGACATTATGACGGGCTACCGCGCGTTCAGCTACGCCTTTGTCAAAACCTATCCGGTTCTCTCGCGCGGGTTTGAGATCGAAACCGAAATGTCCATCCATGCGGTGCAGCGCAATATGCAGGTGGAGAACGTCGTCGTCACCTACCGGGACCGCCCGGCGGGCAGCGTGAGCAAGCTGAACACCTACGCGGACGGCGCGCGGGTGCTGCGCACGATCTTCCGGCTGTACAAGGACTACCGCCCCTTCGGCTTTTTTGGGCTGCTGGCCGGGCTGCTGGCCCTTGCGAGCCTGCTGGTGATGCTGCCCGTGCTGGCCACCTACTTTGCCACCGGGCTGGTGCCCCGCTTTCCCACCCTGATCGTCTGCGGCAGCGCCATGGTCTGCGCGCTGCTGCTGTTTATCTCGGGCGTGATTTTGTCCAGCCTTCTTGCCAAGGACAGGCGGGATTTTGAATTTCAGCTCCAGCAGGTGCAGCGCTGGAAGCAAGAACAGATGAAGTGAGGTTTGATGCGCGATGAAGTATGATTTTCTGATCGTGGGCGCCGGGCTGTACGGCGCGGTGTTTGCCAACGAGGCCGTCAAGGCCGGGCGCACCTGCCTGGTGGTCGATAAGCGGGACCACATTGCGGGCAACATCTACACCCAGGAGGTGGAGGGCATCCAGGTCCACCGCTACGGCGCCCACATCTTCCACACCAACAACGACGCCGTGTGGCGCTACGTCAACGGGTTTGCGGTGTTCAACCGCTATACCAACTCCCCGGTGGCCAACTACCACGGCGAAATGTACAACCTGCCCTTCAACATGAACACCTTCAACAAGATGTGGGGGGTCATCACCCCGGCCGACGCGGCGGCGGTCATTGAGCGGCAGCGGGCGGCCCGCTTTACCCCCGAGCCGAAAAACCTGGAGGAGCAGGCCATCAACCTGGTCGGCACCGATATCTACGAAAAGCTCATCAAGGGCTACACCGAAAAACAGTGGGGCCGCCCCTGCACCGAGCTGCCCGCTTTCATCATCAAGCGGCTGCCGGTTCGCTTTACCTACGACAACAACTATTTCAACGCCCTGCACCAGGGCATTCCCTGCGGCGGCTACACCAAGCTGGTGGAGCGCATGCTGGCGGGCGCGGAGGTAAAGCTTTCCACCAATTACTTAAAAGAAAAAGCCTCGCTGGACAAGCTGGCCGGGCGCGTCGTCTACACCGGGCCCATCGACGCCTACTTTGATTACAGCCTGGGCGCCTTGCAGTACCGCAGCGTGCGGTTTGAGACAGAGACCCTTGCTGTTGAAAACTACCAGGGCAACGCGGTGGTCAACTACACGGACGCCGAAACCCCCTACACCCGCGTGATCGAACACAAGCACTTTGAGTTCGGTACCCAGCCCAAAACGGTCATCAGCCGGGAGTACAGCGCCGAGTGGAAGCCCGGCGACGAACCCTACTATCCCGTCAACGATGCGGCCAACAACACCCTGTACGCCCGCTACAAGGCCATGGCCGACGCCGAGCCGCACGTCGTGTTCGGCGGCCGCCTGGGCGAGTACAAGTACTACGATATGGACAGGGTCATCGAAAGCGCGCTGACCCGCGCCGCCGCCGAGCTGGAAAAAATCAACCAGTACGAGGCGTAAAAAGGCGGAGCCATCCTCAAGACAAAACCGGCGGAAGGGCCGGGGCAGTTTGCCCCGGCCCTTCCGCCGGTTTTGCTTTGCCCCCGCGCAAAGCCGGCCTGCTTATGCTAAACAGATTGCTTAATAGAAGCTAAATAATTTGTTTAGCCTGTCTGCCGCAAGAAAATAACGATTCCATACGCTGTTTTTGCCAAGCAAAACCGCCCCTTTTCGCCAGAGTGCCGAACTTGCGTCAGGCATATTGACTTTAATCTGCTTACGACGTATACTAAACGTGCAAGAGAAAAGAAGCTAAATAAAAGTAAATTTAGCACGGAAATTTAAGGAGGAAAACAGCATGAAAAAAGCATTGGCATTGGCAATGGCCGCCGTAATGGCAGCCGGTTCTCTGGCCGCCTGCGGCGGCAGCGCCTCCGGCGCGGCGTCCTCGGCGTCCGCTTCCGGCGCGGCGGACAGCACCGTTTCCGGCACGGCGGACACCGCGGCCGCCGGCGGCAAAACCTACGACAGCCTGACGGTCGGCAAAGATGCCACCGACCTCAAGGCGGATATCAAGGTCATCACCAACCGCACCGACCTGGTGGACACCACCTTCAAGGAGTACGTCGCCGAGTTCCAGAAGATGTACCCCAACATCAACATCAGCTACGAGGGCATCACCAACTACGGCGAGGATATGACCACCCGCCTGACCAGCAACGACTGGGGCGATATCTGCATGATCCCCTCCTACATCCTGAAAACCGAGCTGGGCGATTACTTTGAGCCCCTGTGCGACCTTTCCGCCATCCAGGACACCTACAACCAGGCCGATCTGAAATCCTACAGCGGCAAGGTCTACGGCATCCCCTCGATGATCAACGTGCAGGGCGTTGTGTACAACAAGGCCGTGTTTGAAAAGGCCGGCATCACCGCGCTGCCCAAAACCCCCGATGAATTTTTGACCGACCTGCAAAGCATCAAGGACAAGACCGACGCCATCCCGCTTTACACCAACTACGCGGCCGGCTGGACGATGGGCGCCTGGGACGCCTACATCAGCGGTTCCGCCACGGGCGACGCCGATTGGATGAACGTCAAGATGCCCCACACCCGCGACCCGTTCGCCAAAGGCACCCCGACCGGCGATGAAAAGAGCGGCCCCTACGCCGTGTACAATGTTCTGTACCAGGCCGTCAAGCAGGGCCTGACCGAGGACGACCCCACCACCACCGACTGGGAAGGCTGCAAGCCGATGATCAACAGCGGCAAAATCGGCTGCCTGGTTCTGGGCAGCTGGGCCGTCAGCCAGATGCAGGCGGCCGGCGCCAACGCCGGCGACATTGCCTACATGAGCTTCCCGATCACCGTCAACGGCAAGCAATACGCCACGGCCGGCGCCGACTACGCCTACGGCGTCAACAAGTCCGCTTCGGACGATAACAAGCTGGCCTCCATGCTCTACATCAAGTGGCTGACCGAAAGCTCCAACTACTACTTCGACCAGGGCGGCGTGCCCACCATCAAGAGCCTGCCTTACCCGGATACCCTCAAGGCATTTGACGGCGTGGAGCTGGTGTTCGATACCCCCAACCCGGACAACGAGGCCGACCTGCAGACCAACATCAACAACGAGTCCGAGGTTTCCGTCAACAACGACAACACCCATGTGCAGCGGATCGTGGAAGCCGCCATCAACGGCAACGAAACACTGGACGACATCGTAGCCGACTGGAACACCCGCTGGGATGCTGCCATGGACAAGTACGGCGCCTGAAAAAGCAAAAAGTCAACCCCGTTTTTTTCCGGCTGATCGTTGCTGCGGGCCGACGCCAAGCCGCGCCGGCCCGCGTTTTTGGTAATAAAGGAGGCAGTTTTCCATGGAAGGCACAGGCAAAAATCCGGCAAGGCCCGGCGCGGGCCGGGGATTCCAGCACTGGTGCAAAAGCATGAAGGGCCAGCAGACCATCGTGACCGTCACGTTTTTGATCGTACCGCTGCTGCTTCTCTTCACCTTCACCTATCTGCCGTTTTTCAAGATGGTGGAGTTCAGCTTTTACGATATGAAGTATATCGGCAGGCGCACCTGGGTAGGCATCCAAAACTACATCGATGTCTTTTCCCGGGATGACTGCTTCGGCGCTTTGAAGCTCAGCCTGTACTATATGGCCGGCTCGGTCGTGCAGATGGCGCTGGCCCTGCTGTTCGCCACCATCCTCAGCTTTAAGGTGCGGGGCAGCAGGTTCTTCCGCGGCGCGCTTTACTTTCCCTGCCTGATCTGCGGCATCTCGGTCGGCTTCATCTTCAAATTTTTTCTGACGCATGGCTTCGTGCTGGACAGCCTGCTCGGCTTCATCGGCTTCAACAAGGACGCCCTGCCCTACTGGCTTAAGGACGAAAGCATCAACAACATCGTGCTGGTGGCCTGCTCGGTCTGGAAGTACATCGGCACCAACATCGTCATGTTCATCGGCGCCATCGCCTCGGTGGATTCCACCCTGTACGAGGCCGCCGACATCGACGGCGCCAACGCCTGGCACAAGTTCAAGGACATCATCCTTCCCTCCATCCGCACCATCGTGGTGCTGAACCTTATCATCTCGATCTCGGGCGCGCTTTCCGCCTTTGAAATGCCCTACGTCACGACCAACGGCGGCTTTGGCACCGCAACCTACTTTGTCGTGATGGACAAGCTGGCCCACACCAGCCAGAAGGTCGGCCTTGCCTCGGCTATGGCGGTTGTGCTGCTGGTGATCATCATGCTGGTGGCCTACCTGCAAAAGGCTGCGGCCGGCGTGATGGAGGGCGGCATGGACAAGCAGACCCGCAAAGCGAACCGCGACTTCCGGAAGGGCGAGCGGGAACGCATCAAAAACGCCAAAGCCTACGCCAAACTGCAGGCGGAAAAAGCCGATGAAAAGGAGACGATCTGACCATGACCGCACGTTCTGATTCTGTCATCCGCGCCAAACGGATTTTGGTGAACATTGCAAAATATCTGCTTCTGTGCCTGGCGGCGTTCGTTTCGCTGGTGCCCATCGTCTCCTGCATTGTGACGGCCTTTAAAACCGACGACGAGTACGCCTCCACCAATGTGATGGTCATGCCCAAAAGCTGGCTCAATTTCGATAACTTCATCACCGCCTGGAACAAGGCCGATATGGGCCATGCCTTCCTCAACAGCTTTATCATCCTGGTCTGCGTGCTGGTGGGCAGCGTGCTGATCAGCGCCATGCTGGCCTACGTTCTCAACAGGTTCCGGTTCCCGGGCAACGGTCTGATCCGCAACCTGTTCATGATCGCCACCCTGATCCCCGGCATTGCCAGCCAGGTCACGGTCTACCAGATCATGGTCGCGCTTCACCTGGTCAACACGATGCCCGGCTACATCGTCCTGATGATGGGCACCGACGTCATCTCGGTCTATATCTTCCTGCAGTTTTTTGAGAACCTCTCGGTCAGCCTGGATGAAAGCGCCATCCTGGATGGGTGCAGCTACTTCGGCGTGTTCTTCCGCATCCTGTTCCCGCTGCTCAAGGGCAGCAACTGGTGGGAGAGCGTCAAGGTCGGCGCGGGCGCCGCCCCCATCGAGACAAGCGAGGGCTGGCTGCTGTTCTACCACGGCGTGACCGGCACCTGCAACGGGTTTGTCTACTCGCTGGGCGGGGCCATCCTTGACCGGGACGAGCCGAGCAGGGTGCTGTACCGCTGCGGCAGCTTCCTTCTTACCCCCGAGACCTGGTACGAGGAGCGCGGCTTTGTGCCCAACGTCTGCTTCCCCTGCGCCACGCTGCAGGACGCCGCCACCGGCCGCATCGCCGTTTACTACGGCTGCGCCGACAGCTATGTGGGCCTGGCCTTCACCACGGCCGATGAAGTCGTCGGTTACATCAAGGCACACGATGCCGCGCAGGAGGCCGACCGGGAGGTTGGCATCCGCTGAACCATCCACAGCCGTTTACGCTGCGCAAAAAAAGGGGGAGACGATTATGCCGCGCATTGCACAGGCCGCACAGGCCATGCTGGAAAACACCATCGCGCCGTTCTGGCTCAGGCTGCGGGACGACGAGTACGGCGGGTTTTACGGGTTCATGGATTTTGAGCTTCGCCTCAACAAACAGGCCGAGAAGGGCTGCATCCTCAACAGCCGCATCCTCTGGTTTTTTGCCGAGGCCGCCCGCGCCACCGGCCGGGCCGATTACGCCGCCGCCGCCGACCACGCCTACCGCTTTTTGACGGCACACTGCCTGGACCGCGTCAACGGCGGGGTCTTTTGGAGCGTGGATTACAGGGGCAACCCGCTGGACACCACCAAGCACACCTACAACCAGGCGTTTGCCATCTACGCCCTCTCCGCCTACTACCGCCTGACCGGCCGCCCCGAGGCGCTGGCCGAGGCCGAGCGCCTGTTTGCGCTGATCGAGACCCGCTGCGCCGACGCGGGCGGCTACCGCGAAGCCTTTACGGTGGACTGGAAGCCCGCCAGCAACGAAAAACTGTCCGAGAACGGCGTGCTGGCCGCCCGCACCATGAACACGCTGCTCCATGTCTTTGAGGGGTACGCGGGGCTGTACCAGGCTGCCCGTCCGCCACAGGCGGCGGCGGCGCTGCGGCGCATCCTGGACATTTACGCCAACCGGGTGTACAACCCTGCCAAACACCGGCAGGAGGTGTTTTTTGACGCCGACTACCACCCCCTGATCGACCTGCACAGCTACGGCCACGATATTGAATCCAGCTGGCTGATCGACTGGGGCACGGCCCTGCTGGGGGACGACGCCCTCACGGCAAAGATCGCGGCCATCGACAGCGACCTTGCCGCCGAGATCTACCAAACCGCCTACCGCGGCCACTCGCTCTGCAACGAGTGCGACCGCGGCCGGGTGGACACCACCCGCGTCTGGTGGGTGCAGGCCGAGGGCATTCTCGGCTTTGTAAACGCCTGGCGCAAGCAGCCCGCCCGCACCGAGTACCGGGCCGCCGCCGCCGATCTGTGGCGCTATTGCGTCACGGTGCTGGCGGATAGCCGCCCCGGCGGCGAGTGGTTCTGGGATGTGGACGAAAACGGCGTTCCGGCCAGCCGCAAGCCGATCGTGGAGCCGTGGAAATGCCCCTACCACAACGGCCGCCTGTGCCTGGAACTGATGAGGAGGAATCCTGATGTCGAAGTGTGAGCTGCATCCCGAATATTACCGCCGGCAGGCCAGGCTGAACGCCCTGCTGACCCGCCCCAACGTCCGCGACGATGAATTTTACAACGGCGTTTACACCCGCTGGCTGCACCCGGTGCTGACCCGGGAAATGATCCCCCTGAGCTGGCGGTTTGATTTGAACCCCGCCACCAACCCCCGGTTTATGGAGCGGCTGGGCGTCAACGCGGCCTTCAACGCGGGCGCCGTTGAGCTGAACGGCAAGTACTGCCTGGTGGCCCGGGTGGAGGGCAACGACCGCAAAAGCTTTTTTGCGGTGGCCGAGAGCGATTCCCCGGTGGACGGTTTTCACTTCTGGGAAAAGCCGATCGAGCTGCCCGATACCTGCCCCCCCACCGAGGCCGTCGCCAACGAGACGAACGTCTACGATATGCGGCTGACCAAGCACGAGGACGGCTGGATCTACGGCGTGTTCTGCAGCGAGAGCAAGGACAAAACCAACCCCGATCTCGGCGCCGCGGTGGCCGCCGCGGGCATTGTGCGCACCCACGACCTCAAAACCTGGCAGCGGCTGCCCAACCTGGTCACCCGGCGCAGCCCCCAGCAGCGCAACGTCGATCTTCTGCCGGAGTTTGTCAACGGGCAGTACGCCTTCTTCACCCGGCCCATGGACGATTTTATTGAGACCGGCTCGGGCGGGGGCATCGGCTTTGGCCTTTGCCGCGATATCACCCACGCCGAGATCGACGAGGAAATTTTGACCAGCCCCCGCCGCTACCACACGATCACCGAGGCCAAAAACGGCGAGGGCGCCACCCCCATCAAAACCGAAAAAGGCTGGCTGCACATTGCCCACGGCGTGCGCAACACGGCGGCGGGGCTGCGGTATGTGGTCTACGTCTTTGTCACCGATCTGCAGGAGCCGTGGAAGGTCGTCGCGGAGCCGTCCGGCTTTCTGATCGCCCCGCGCGGCTGGGAGCGGGTGGGCGATGTGTCCAACGTGGTGTTCACAAACGGCGCGATTGCAAATGCGTCCGGCGAGGTGTATATTTATTATGCAGCCAGCGATACCCGGCTGCACGTCGCCTCCACCACCGTGGAGCAGCTGCTGGACTTCGCCTTCAACACCCCCGCCGACCCGCTGCGCAGCCGCGACTGCGTGGCCCAGCGGTGCGCGCTGATCGACCGCAACGCGGCTTTTCTGGCCGGCTGCGGCGCCGAATGACCCCGGGGCGATCCGCCAAAACACCGCGGCGGTTCGCTGCCGTCGGATTGTAGCGGTATGCTCCGGTTTGACCCTGCAAAACAGCGGGGGGCGGCGGCCTTGCGGGCCGCCGCCCCTTTTTTTTGAACAATGCCGACATCGGAGGAACCGCCATGATCGAAATTCAGGAAGGTCTTATCACCCTGCACACCGCCCACACCACCTACCAGATGCTGGCCGATGCCGACGGCATCCTGCGCCACCTTTACTACGGCGCGCGGCTGCCCCTTGGCGTATCGGCGGCCGAGGACCGCCCCGTCCACCCGTGGGACAAGGGCTGCTGGCCCAACCTGCTGCCGCTGGAATTTGCGGCCCCCGGCACCGGCGACCACCGCCTGCCCGCCGTCCTGCCCGCCTACCCAGACGGCACCGAGGCCGCCGACCTTCGCTTTGCGGGGGCCGAGCAGCGGGCGGGCAAGTACACGCTGGGGGAACTGCCCGCCTTCACGGCGGAGCCGGGCCAGCCCGCCGAAACGCTGGCCGTCACCCTGCGGGACGCCCGCGCGGGCGGCGGGCTGGCCGTCACCCTGCTCTACGGCGTTCTGCCCGACTGCGACCTGATCACCCGCACCGCCGTCTTTGCCAACGAGAGCGCCGCGCCGCTCACCCTGCACACGGCGCTGTCCCTCTGCCTGGATTTTCCTGCCCGCCCGCTGGAGCTGCTCACCCTCAACGGGGATTGGGCGTCCGAGCGCACGCCTGAGCGCGCGCCGCTGCGGCAGGGCGTTCAGAGCGTGGGCAGCACCCAGGGCATCACCGGCCACGGCCACAGCAACGCGGTGGCCCTCTGCGCGCCGGGCGCCGACGAGACGGCGGGGGACTGCTGGGGCTTTGCCCTTGTCTACAGCGGCAACTTTCTGGCCCGGGCCGAGGCGGGCGCCGCGGGCGCCCGCCTGACGATGGGCATCCACCCCTACCACTTTCACTGGACGCTGGCCCCCGGCGAGACCTTCACGGCGCCGGAGGCGGCCATGGTCTTTTCGGACCGGGGCCTTGGCGAGATGAGCCGCCGCTTCCACCGCGCCATCCGCGGGCATCTGCTGCCCCGGCGCTGGCGGGACGCCGCGGCCCCCCGCCCGGTGCTTCTCAACAGCTGGGAGGCCTGCTACTTTGCTTTTGACGAGGCCCGCCTTCTCTCGCTGGCGGGGGCCGCCCGCAAAGCGGGCATCGATCTTTTCGTGCTGGACGACGGCTGGTTCCGCGGCCGCAACGACGATACCACCAGCCTGGGCGACTGGACGTGCGATTACCGCAAGCTGCCGGGCGGCATCCCCGGCCTGTGCCAAAAGATCAACGCGCTGGGGATGGCGTTCGGCATCTGGGTGGAGCCGGAGGCCGTCAGCCCCGACAGCGCGCTTTACCGCGCCCACCCGGACTGGGCGCTGGAAATGCCGGGCCGGGCCACCCTGCCCGTCCGGCACCAGTACACGCTGGATTTCTCCCGCTCCGACGTGCGGGACGGCATCTGGAACCAGCTTACGGCCCTGCTGGACAGCTGCCCCATCCGCTATCTCAAGTGGGATATGAACCGCAGCCTGGCCGATGTGTACAGCGCGGCCCTGCCCGCCGCCCGCCAGGGGGAGGTCTATCACCGCTATGTGCTGGGCGTCTACGATCTTCAGCGCCGTCTGACCGAGCGCTACCCCGATCTGCTGCTGGAAAACTGCGCGGGCGGCGGCGCCCGGTTCGACTGCGGAATGCTGGCGTTCTCGCCCCAGATCTGGTGCAGCGACAACACCGACGCCCTCAGCCGTCTGACCATCCAGTACGGCACCACCCTGTTCTACCCGCCCTGCACGATGGGCGCGCATTTTTCAACGGTGCCCAACCACATCACGGGCCGCGCGGCCAGCCCGGAAGCCCGGATGGCGGCGGCGCTTTCGGGCACCTTTGGGTTTGAGCTGGATCTGACCGGCTACACCGACGAGATGCTGGCGGCCCTTGCCCCCTCCATCCGCTGGTACCGCGCCCACGGCGCCCTGCTGCGCAGCGGCGAGCTGTACCGGCTGCGGAACCCCGGCCCCGCGCTGCGGGGCGCGGCCTGGATGGTGGCGGCGGCAAACGGCGCCGAGGCCGCCGTCTTTGCCAGCGGGGATGCCCTGAACGGCGACGGCGGGCTTACCCCCCGGCTGCGGCTGCAGGGGTTGGACCCGGCCGCGGTCTACGCGGACGAGGCGGGGAACCGCTACCCCGGCGCGGCCCTGCTGGCGGCGGGCCTGCCTTTGCCCGGCGCGCGCGGCGAGATGCCCGCGTGCCTCTGGTACTTAAAGCGGATCTAGCGCGGCGCGGCGGCGCCCACAGCAAAAAAGCAGCCGGGCGGGGCGCCGACTTTTCATCGTCGGCGCTCCGCCCGGCTGTCCGTTGAAAAACAAAGGAAAAAGCCGCCCGCCGCAAAGGGTGCGGCGCCGCCCCCGGCGTGCCTGCTCAGCCCAGCTTGAGGTCGCCCTCCCGGATCCAGCCGCGGCGGCGGCAGAACACGCCGATGCCGTAGGTCAGCAGGGCGGGCAGCACAAAGCAGATCAGCACCAGGCCCAGCCAGTCCATCCCCGTGATGGCGGCCTTGGAGCCGTCGGCCAGGCCGTTCACCCAGCCCGTGTAGACGCCGATGGGCCCCACCAGGCCGCAGGTGCCCATGCCGGAGGACACCGCCGGGCCGTTCATCTCCAGGCGGAACACACAGGTGGCGATCGGCCCCGTGATGGCGGAGGCCAGCGTGGCCGGTATCCAGACCCGGACGTTCTTCAGGATATTGGGCATTTGCAGCATGCTGGTGCCCAGCCCCTGGCTGACCAGCCCGCCCACGCCGTTCTCCTTAAAGCTCAACACCGCAAAGCCCACCATCTGGGCGCAGCAGCCCGCCACGGCCGCGCCGCCCGCCAGCCCCGTCAGGCTGAGCGCCGCGCAGATGGCCGCGCTGGAGATGGGCAGGGTCAGCGCAATGCCCACCAGCACCGATACGATGACGCCCATCAGCAGGGGCTGCAGTTCGGTGGCCCACATGATGACGCCGCCCACCGCGCTGGCCGCCGCGCCGATGGGCGGGGCCAGCACCAGCGCAGCCCCCACGCCCACCAGCATGGTCACGGCCGGGGTGACCAGAATATCCACCTTGGTCTCCCGGCTGACCAGCTTGCCGGCCTCGGCGGCCAGAATTGCGATAAAATAGACGGCCAGCGGGCCGCCCGCGCCGCCCAGCTCATTGGCGGCGCCGCCCACCGCGATCAGGCTGAACAGCACCAGCGGCGGGCAGTGCAGCGCGTACCCGATCGAGGCCGCCATCGCAGGCCCGGCCACGACCGCACCGTAGCCGCCCACCGTCACCAGAAAGCCCACCCCCAGCTGCTGGCCCAGCGTTTTGAGGATGGTGCCGATCAGCAGGCTGGCAAAAAGCCCCTGCGCCATGGCCCCCATCGCGTCGATGCCGTAGCGGTGCGCCGAGGGCACCACATCCTTCCGCGCGAAAAATGCTTTCCAATCTGCCACAAAAATCCCCCTCACCATTTGTTTAATCTGCTAAAGCATTGCCACGATTGTACCATAAGCGCAATCGCTGCGCAAGGGGCGCCGGCGCGAAGATTTGCCCCGGCAATTTCACGCGCATTCCGTGGACAATCGGGGGCGGCTGTATTATAATAAAAAAAACGGCGCGGTTTTAGGCGCCGACGACAGGCAAGGAGGATGCCCTATGGCAAAATCTGTTGTTTTTTTTGCGCCGGGCCTGGAGGAATGCGAGGGGCTGCTGGTCGTGGATATTCTGCGCCGCGCCGGCGCCGAGGTGACCGTCGCCGCCGTGGGGGACGGGAAGATCGTCCGCTCGGCGCGGGGGATCTCGGTGGCGGCCGACGCGCTGGCCGGGGAACTGGACTACACGGGGTATGACCTTTGCGTGCTGCCGGGCGGCATACCGGGGGTGGACAACCTCAAGGCAGACGCCACGGTGCGCGCGGTCTGCCGGCAGTTTGCCGCCGAGGGCAGGCGGGTGGCGGCCATCTGCGCCGGGCCGACCGTGCTGGCCGCGTTCGGCGTGCTGAAGGGCCGCCGCGCCACCGTCTATCCCGGCATGGATGCCGTGCTGACCGCGGCGGGCGCCCATTACACCGGGGAACCCGTCACCGTGGACGGCAACGTGACCACCGGCCGGGCGCTGGGCGCCGGCATCCCCTTTGCGCTGGAGCTGGCGGCCCAGTTGGAAGGCCGCGCGGCCTCCGACCGGGTGCGCAAGGGGATCGTCTACACCGATTGAACCGCCCGCGCACAAAACGGCGCGGCAGGAAGGAACCGACCATGCCCTTTACCATGCTTCACGAAAACTACAACGTGCAGGATCTTGACCGTTCGCTGGCCTTTTATCAAAAGGCGCTTGGCCTGACAGAGCGGCGGCGCAAGACCGCGCCGGACGGCTCCTTCGTCATCGTCTTTCTGGGCGGCGGGGCGAACTCGTTTGAGATGGAGCTTACCTGGCTGCGGGAGCATCCCCAGCCCTACGATCTTGGGGAGCAGGAGTTCCATCTGGCCTTCCGGGCGGACGATTATGCCGCCGCCCGCGCGCTGCACCGCGAGATGGGCTGCATCTGCTTTGAAAACGAGGCCATGGGCCTCTACTTTATTCAGGACCCCGACGGCTACTGGCTGGAGATTCTTCCGTCCTGACCGTGCGGCAAAGCCCGGCCCCCGCAAAGGCATTCGCCTTTGCGGGGGCCGGGCTTTGCTTGCCAGCAATCCGCAGAAAAAGCGCAACCGTTTCGCCGCGGTTTCCCTTGCCGCGTTCCTTCTGCGCCCTGCGCTAGCGGTACTGCACGCCGCTTTTTAAAAAGGTGCCGTTGTTCAGCTCCCGAAAAGCCGCGTTCAATTCCTCGCGGGTGTTCATAACGATGGGGCCGCCCCAGCATACCGGCTCCGCAAGCGGAAGGCTGCTTACCAGCAGCACGCAGGCGGGCGCCTCGCCGCCCTGCAGGGCAAGGGTGCCGCCGGGGGTCAGCCGGGCGGCGGTTTTGGGCGGCAGGCGCCGCCCCGCCACCAGAACTTCGCCTTCCAGCGTAAAAAGCATCACCGCCCGCGCGGGGTCGGTGTCCAGGGTCAGCCGGGCGCCGGGGTCCAGCCGGATATCGTAATAGTCCAGCGGCAGATGCGGCGCCGCGTAGCCTATGGCGTCGCCGTACTTCCCGGCCAGCACCCGGAGCCGGCCTCCCGGCAGTGCCACCTCGGGAATGTCCGCCCGGCGAACGCTGTGGTAGGCGGGCGGGGTCATTTTGTCGCGGGCGGGCAGGTTGAGCCAGAGCTGCACCCCCAAAAGGCGGGGCGCGGCCGGGATGTTTTCCTCGTGCAGAATGCCGGAGCCTGCGGTCATCCACTGTACCTCGCCGTCCGCGATGGTGTCGGCGTTGCCCAGGCTGTCCCGGTGCTGCATCGCGCCCTTCGCTACATAGCTGATCGTCTCGATGCCCCGGTGGGGGTGCATCGGAAAGCCGGCCGTGTAGAGCGCGGGGTCGGTGCTGTCAAAGGAGTCCAGCATCAAAATCGGGTCGTACTCGGCCACGGTGGCGTTGCCCAGCACCCGCACCAGATGCACGCCGGCGCCGTCCTGCGTGGGATAGCCCTGCACGGTGGTTTGAATCGTTCTTTCTACAGAGGTCATGGTATTTCTCCTGGCGCTTTTGCCGCGCCGCCAAACAGGCTTTGTGCGCCCGGCGTTCCGCCTGCCGGGCGGGTAGTAGTTGGTGCTTTGGCCGGGCACAGGCGGGGAGGCCCGGCCGACCCGATCCCCCCTCCGGCGGCTGCCGCGGGGAGGCCTGTCCCTATAATATCTCTAATTAGAGATATTGTCAAGCCCCGTTTCCCGCCCGCCGCGGCGCAAAACGGCACGGCGCGTTTTTGCGAAATTGCCGGTTGCCAAATCCTTTCAAATAGACTACAATCACAGAAACCGGAAGGAACGGCGGAACCCGGCCCGCCCGTCCCCGGCCGACCGTAGGCACACCCCACACAACGAGGAGGATTTTTGTATGTTGCTGCGTCCCGACACCCCCGCCGCATCCCGGCCTGCCTTTACGGCGACGGAAAAGCGGCAGCTGCTTTTGTATGCGCTCATCGCTTTTGGGCTGCCCGCCCTGCTGGCCCTGCCGCTGGGCCTCACGCAGAGGGCCGGCTATCCCGTGGACGTTTTTCCCAATGCGCAGATGTACTACCCGGCGGCGGGCGTGATGCTGGCGCTGCTGGTCACCCGGCGGGACGGCGCGCCGCTGCCCCGCCGCTTTTACGGGTTTTTTCTGGCGCTTGCGGCCGTGATGGCGGGCTGCGCGCTGGCCAGCGCCCTGCTGCCCGCCCTGCCCTGGGCCACGGCGATCCAGTTTGTCATCATCGCGGGCAGCATTTTGGCCTGGATTTTTCTGCTGACCGAAAAAAAGCCGACCCGCGCCGCCGCCGGGCTTTGCTGGGGCTGGAAAAGCCCCGGCGTCACCCGCCGTTCGTTCGCCATGATCGGTCTGTTTTTGGCCCTTTACCTGGGGCGGTTTGCCTTTTCGGCGGCCGTATCGGGCGAGTGGCCCAGCTACCGGGCCTATTTTGGGGGCGCCGCGCCCTACCTGATTTTTGTCAGCCTGCTTCCCAGCTTTTTCCTTGCCTTCACGGCCTTTTTTGGGGAGGAGTACGGCTGGCGGTACTTTTTGCAGCCGCTGCTGCAGCGGCGGTTCGGCGCCGTCCGGGGCACCCTGCTGCTGGGCGTGGCGTGGGGGCTGTGGCATCTGCCGCTGGATCTGTTTTTTTACAGCCCGGCCACCTCGCTTCAAAGCATTGCGGCCCATCAGATCACCTGCATCACGCTGGGCGTCTTTTTTGCCTTTGCCTACCTTAAAACCGGCAATATCTGGGTGCCGGTCATCCTGCACTACCTCAACAACAATATGATCGCGGTGCTGTCCGGCAGCGCCGACATCGGCAACCAGGTGTACGGCTGGGCCGAGATCGGCGCCGCCGCGCTGATCAACGGCGTGATCTTTCTGCCGTTTTTGGCCAGCCGCGTGTTCCGCCCCGGCGCCGCGGAGGCGCCGGGGCCGCAGGCGGTCCCGGCGTCCGCCGATGCCGCGCGGCCAACGGACGCAGCCCCTCTGCCAGGGGACGACGCCCGGTAAAATACCCGCAAGCGCCCCGGGACGCCCGCCGTTTTTCGGCGGCGGTCCCGGGGCGCTTGCGCTTATGCCTCCGTGCCGTTTGGCGCGGGCGCATCGTAGGATTCGGTAAAAAAGTGTTCGGCGCCGCCGCGGCGGTAGCCCGTCACGGTATCGAGGTTGACGTTTTCCATGCTGTGAAAAATGTTGCTTTCGATCTGCGGGTTGGTCTTTTTGAGCGCGGCAATCAGTTTTTTGGTTTCCAGCCGCTTGGAGCCGGTGGTGCCGTCCGTGTGGCAGGTGGCGCAGGTATCGGTAAACCTGCAGGCGCACTGGATAAAGTACAGCCCAAAATAGTCCCGCCAGCGTTTGATGCTGTCCTCCCGGATCAGGTACATGGGGCGGATCAGCTCCATGCCGGGGTAGTTGGCGCTGTGCAGCTTGGGCATCATGGTGCGGATTTCGCCGCCGTACAGCATGCTCATCAGGCTTGTTTCGATCACGTCGTCGTAGTGGTGGCCCAGCGCGATCTTGTTGCAGCCGTGTTCCCGCGCCTTTTTGTACAGCCAGCCGCGGCGCATCCGGGCGCAGAGGTAGCAGGGCGATTTTTCCACATGAAAGACCGATTCAAAGATATCCGTCTCAAAAATTTCGATCGGCACGCCCAGCAGCCGGGCGTTGCTCTCGATCACGGCGCGGTTGACCTCGTTGTAGCCGGGATCCATCACAAGAAAAACCAGCGTAAAGGGAAATTTGTTGTGCCGCTTCAATTCCTGGAACAGCTTGGCCATCAGCATGGAATCCTTGCCGCCCGAGATGCAGACAGCGATCCTGTCCCCCGGCGCCACCAGCTGGTACCGCGCCACGGCCTGCGCAAACGGCGTGAACAGCTCCCGCCGAAAATTTTTGCGCAGGCTGGCCTCGATCCTGTCCAGCTTTTCGCGGTCGGCGGTCTGCCGCGCCATCTGGCCGCGCAGCCATTGGGCGTACCCGCCCGCCAGGTTGCGGGCCGTCCAGCCCTGGCCGGTCAGGGCGTCGGCGGCTTCCTCGCTCAGGACGCCGCGCATGCAAAAGCAGACGATCGTGCGGTCCCGCGGCAGCGCGTGGCGGCCCGCCGTGATGTCCGCCAGATCCACCCGTACGGCCCCCGGCAGGGTGCCGTGGCCAAACGCCACCTCGTCCCGCACGTCCGCCAGCAGAACGCTGTCCGCGGGCAGGGCCGTCAGTTCTTCCCATGTGATTGCAGTTGCCAATCGTTTCACCCGTTGTTGTCAGGGGCGCAGGGCCGCGGGGGCCGGGTTGCGCCGCTCGGTTTACAGTTCGTACAGGGCCGTGTATTTTTCGGTCAGATAATCGGTGAACCAGCGGGGGTCGAACGGGCCGCCGCACAGGCTTTGCACCAGCGCGGCGGGTTCTTTCTCGCAGCCGTACCGCCACAGCCGCGCGGAAAGCGCCTGCGTCAGCGGCTTCAGGTCGCCGCGGCGGAGCTGGTCGTCCAGCGGCAGGGTGCGGCGCAGGTCGGCCATGGCCTGCGCGCCGTAGGCGCCGCCCAGCGCGTAGCTGGGAAAGTAACCCAAATCGCCCATTGCCCAGTGGATGTCCTGCAAAACGCCGCGGGTATCGTCGGGCACGTCCACGCCCAGGTATTCTTTATACCGGGCGTTCCAGGCGGCGGGCAGGTCGCGCACGGCCAGCTCGCCGCGCATCAGGGCCTTTTCCAGCTCATAGCGCACCATAATGTGCAGGCTGTAGGTCAGCTCGTCGGCCTCGGTGCGGATCAGCCCCGGCTCGGCGCGGTTGACGGCGCGGTAGAATTCCTCCTCGCGCACGCCCGCCAGCTGCTGGGGAAACAGCGCGTTCAGGCTGGGCCACAGGCAGGCGATGAACGCCCGGCTGCGTCCCACATAGTTTTCAAACAGGCGGCTCTGGCTTTCGTGCAGGCCCATGGTGGAGCCGCCCGCCAGGATCGTGTAGTCAAGCCGGGGGTCAACGTGCAGCTCGTACAGCGCATGGCCGCCCTCGTGCGCGACCGAGTAGAGGCTGGAGGTCATATCCCGGGGCTGGTAGTGGGTGGTGATGCGCACGTCCCCCCGCCAGAAGTTGCTGGTGAAGGGATGCTCCGTCTCGCCCAGCGCGCAGTGGGCGGGATCGATCGTCCACAACTCCATGATTTTTTTGGACAGCGAGCGCTGCGCCTTGCGGGGCCAGTCGTTGTCCAGAAAATCGGTGCGCACCGGCTTGCCGCGTTTTTGGATCTCGGCCAGCAGCGGCACGATCACCTTGCGCAGCGCGCCGAAAAACTCGTCGCACCGGGCGATGGTCAGCCCCCGCTCGTACTGATCCAGCCAGACCTCGTAGGGGTCCTTGCCGGGCGCGATGCAGCCGGCCTGGCTGCGGCGGGCCGCCACGATCTTTTCCAGCCAGGGCGCGAAGGCGGCAAAATCGTTCGCGCGCTTGGCCTTTGTCCAGACGGGCGCTGTCTCCTGCGTCAGCCGGGCAAAGGCCGCGTACTCCTGCGCGGGAATCCGGCAGATGTTCCGGTAGGCGCGGCGCAGCTCCCGCACCTCGGCCAGATACTGGGTGCGGTCTGGCTCCGGCTCGGCGGCGGCCTCGGCCTCGGCGGCGGCCAGCAGCCCCTCGGTGCCGTCGTTCACCAGCAGGCGGAACTGCGCTTCGCTCAGGGCTTCGGCGGCCACGGCCCGGCCGGCCGCGCTCTCGGGCGGGGAGACGGTCGCTTCGTCGTATTCAATGACGTTCAGAGCATAGGTATAGGCATAGTGCTGCTTTTCCAGCGCGCGGAGGGCGGCAAGCTGTTCTTTCATGGTGCAAACCTTCTTTTTGTGTGGGGGGGCGCGCAGGCGCGGCCCCGAAATTGTATCCAGTATACCATATTTTGTAAAAGCCGCCAATGTGCCGTTGCGTTTTGGGGCGCGGCGCGGTATCATAAACCAAAGAGCGGCGCCCCGCTTTGGCCGTCAGGCCGAAACGGCGCGGCGCCGTCAAGGCATTTTTGCAGGAGGAACAGGATGGCACAGCCCCTTGTCAGTGTGATTGTACCCATTTACAACGCAAAAAACCATATCGCCCGGTGCCTGGAAAGCATACGGCGGCAGACCTATGAAAATCTGGAAATACTGCTGCTGAACGACGGCTCCCAGGATGTAAGCTACCAGGTGTGCCAGATGTATGCGGGGATCGACCGGCGGATCGTGCTGATCGATAAGGACAACAGCGGCGTGGCGGCCACCCGAAATCTGGGGCTGCGGTACGCGGGCGGCACCTACCTGCAATTTGTGGACGCCGACGATACGCTGGAGCCGGACGCCACCCGGCAGATGGTGGAGAAGGCCGAGGAATACCGCGCCGATCTGGTCATTGCGCATTACAACCGGGTGACCCCCCCGCCCGAAACGCCCGAGCAGCTGGCCCGGCTGACCAGGAAGGCCCGCGAGGTGCGGGAGGTTCTGGCCGATGCCGAGGTGAAGCCCGACGGCACCGAGATCAAGACCTTCGGCTTTTTGCCCGAGGGCTTTTTGACCAAGGAGGCCTTTGCGCGGGGGCTGATGCAGGAGCCGGCCTCCTTTTATTACGGCGTGATGTGGAACAAGCTCTACCGTGCCGCGCTGGTGCATGACCACCCCGATGTGCTTTGCAGCGAGGAGCTGAACTGGAGCGAGGATCTCTACTTCAACCTTGGCTACATCCGCTATGCCGGAAGGTTCTACGCGCTGGAAACCCCCGTGTACAACTACTACCAGAATCCCGAGAGCATCTGCCACACCAAGCTCAATCCGCTCAACGTGCTGACCACCCGCGCTTCGCTGTACGCCTACTACAAAGACCTGTACGAGAGCCTTGGCCTGTACGAGGAGAACAAGGTGCAGATTTTGAAATACTTTTTTGCCGTGGCGGAAAGCTGATCGCTTTTTGCGCCGGTTTTGCAAAATTGGCCGCCCGCCTGCCGTTGGGATGCTGCAGGCGGGCGGCTTGCTGCTTTTCTGCCCGGGGGCTTGGTTTGGCTGGGGCGGTTCCGGGCGGGCGGGGGCGGCCTGGGCGGGCCACGGGTGGGCGGGCGTTTTCGGCTG
>CAYWID010000011.1:0-65509 GCA_964458285.1 uncultured Subdoligranulum sp.
CTGTGGCTTGCCACGCAACATTCGACTAAATGCGTTCCGTAAAACGCATTTAGTCTTTTTTGTTTTTGAGCAGAAATTCCAATCCTTTTTGAGCAATCAAAAATGCGGCATAGATTGCGCCGCCGGGCGGGGCCGCAGGCGCAAAAGAGCGCTTACCAGGGGGAGGTAAAAATGGTATTGAACAGGCTACCTACCAGGCCAAAGAAACGCTCCATGTTGCGATAGCATTTTACGCCGCCCGCAACGCCGCTGAGTTCCTCCTCGGAAAGCTCGCCCTGCCGCTGGGACGTCTTGATCGCATCGCCCAGCGCGATCACATCCTCCATTGACAGCTCGATGCCGTGGCTGGCCGCATAGGCCTGCACCTCGGCGGGGTCGGAAAGCTGAAGAACCTCCGCAGCCAGCGCGGGGTCCAGCAAGAGGCGGCAAAATTCGTCCAGACGATCTTCACGAACCATGGCGGTACTCCTTTCCCGGGGGCTTGCGCCTGCCCTGAAAGCGGCATTCAAAAACAATACGGGCCATGCTGCCGCGCCTTGCCGCGAAACGCGGGGGAATGGGAAAAGCAGGAACCGTGCGCTTTGTGCGCTGTTTCCCGGGATTCTTTTCTTGTTTTTAATATAGCAGCCGAATGACAACAATTGTCTAACAAAAAGGAGATGAACCGAATAAAAAAAACGGCCGCGGCGGCCGGAAGGGGGGCATCGGGGGGACGAGCGTTCTTTCAAATAGCCTGCCCGATCCCCACGGTTTGCCCCCTGCTTTCCTTCTAAAACGCAAAAACGAAAAACGCAAAAACGGCGGCGCCGTTTTTGGATCGGCGTTCTTTGCCCCGCTTTCTTGCAAGAAAGCGGGCGCCTCCCCCCGCGGCCGCCTACCGGGCAGCCTACCGGGGAAAGGTGACGCGCACCGTGGTGCCGGTGCCGACCTGGCTTTTCAGATCGATCCGGGCGTTGTGCAGCATGGCGATATGCTTGACGATGGCCAGGCCCAGCCCGGTTCCGCCCGTGGCCTTGCTGCGGCTTTTATCCACGCGGTAAAACCGCTCAAACACGCGGCTCTGCGCCTCCTGCGGGATGCCGATGCCGGTATCCTGCACCGAGAGCCAGGCCGTGCCGTCCGGGTTGGTGCCGCATTCCATCAGCACATGGCCGCCGGGGCGGTTGTAGCGTATCGCGTTGTCGCACAGGTTGGTGGCAAGCTCGGTCAGCAGGTCCCTGCTGCCCCGCACGGTGGCCGGCTCAGCCTGGTATTGCAGGGTGACGTACGCCTTGCGGGCGTTCATCGTCATCTGGCCCGCAAGCTCCCGCACAAGGGCCGCCAGATCCACCGGCACCGGCTCCGCGGGCTCCCGCGCGCGGCCGGGGTCGATGCCGTCCAGCTCCGACAGCTGCAAAATATCCGACACCAGCGCGATCATCCGCGCCGCCTCCTTGCGGATGCGCCCCGCAAACGCCGGAATGTCCGCCGGCTTGGCCATGCCGTTTTCAATCAACTCCGCGTAGCCGGAAATGCTGGTCAGCGGCGTTTTCAACTCATGGCTTACGTTGGCCGTAAACTCCCGCCGCATGGCCTCGTTGTCCTGGCGCATCTTGCGGTCGCTTTGCACCGTGCGGGCCAGCGGCTCCAGCTCGGTGTAGGGCACCGCCGATTCCAGCTCGTCCAGATGGTCGGCCATGGCCGTGATGGGCCGCACCAGCGACTGCGTGAGCCGCCAGGCCAGCCACAGCGCCAGCCCCAGCACCAGCAGGCACCCCAGCACCAGGAGCGGCAGCACCCGGTTGTAGGCCGACCAAATATCCGCCGTATCGTCCGCCAGCCGCACCACCCGCCCGTCCGACAAGCGCAGGGCGCAGTAATGCGTTTCGTACCCAAGGGTGGCGCTGCGCCGGGTGGCAAAGCCCGTGCCGCCCGCCAGCGCCGCCGCAATCTCGGGCCGGGCGGCATGGTTGGGCAGATCGGTGCGGCCGGTGCTGTCGTACAGCACGGCGCCGTCCGGCGCAACCAGCGTAAGGCGCAGCGTATCGCCCCGGCGGGCCGCCGCCAGCGCGCAGTCCCGCAAAACCTGCACCCCCGCCGCGTCCGCCGCCGCGCCGCCTTGCGGGGAAAGCGCCGCGTCATACCCCGCCGCCACGGCCTGCGCCGTGCGCAGCAGGCCGGTATCCACCTGGTTGGCAAACGCCCTGTAAAACAAAAACACCGCGCCCAGCGCCGTCAGCACCACGCTGACAATGCCCACCAGCGCCAGACGCCGCTGGATGGTGGCCGCCATGCTTTCAGGTTTCATCGCCGCCCTCCGCCGTCTGCCGGGTGGAAAGCTTGTACCCCACCTTGCGCACCGTGCGCAAAACCTCGCCCGCGCCGCCAAGCTTCTGGCGCAGCGTGCGAACGTGCATATCGATCGTGCGGGACTCAAGCAGATCGTCGGTGTCCCACACCTCCTTCATGATCCGCTCCCGCGCAAGAACCTCCTCCGGGTGCTGCAAAAAGAAGCGAAGCAGCGCATATTCTTTGAAAGTAAGCTCGACGGGCGCGCCCCCCGCCGTGACCTGGTGGCGGGGATTGTCCATCACGATATCGGCAAAGGCCAGCGTGTCCGCGGCGGCGGGGCGCTCTCCGCTGCGGCGCAGCACCGCCCGCACCCGGCTGAGCAGCTCCATGACGCCGAACGGCTTGCTGATGTAATCGTCCGCGCCGTAGTCCAGCCCCTTCACCACATCGATCTCGCTGGTTTTGGCCGTCACCATGATCACCGGCACGGTCCGCGTGGCCGCGCGCTGGCGCAGCGTTTTTAAAATATGGTAGCCGTCCTCGTCCGGCAGCATCACGTCCAGCAGCACAAGCTCGGGCAGGGCCGCGTCCACGGCCTGCCAGAAGCTGCGCCCGTCCGCAAAGCCCTGCGCCGCGTACTCCTTGGTGGAAAGCGCGTACTGTTCCAGCTCCCGGATGCTGGTGTCATCCTCCACAATGTAAATCACGCAAAAACCTCCCTGCGCAAAAAGCCGCACAACGCAAAATGCGCAAAATGCCGGTGCATCGGCATTTTGCGCGGCGGCAGTTTGCTTATTCTTTTCCGGACGCCGTCAGCTGCGCAGGGGCCTGCTCCTCCTGCGGGAAGGCGTAGCGGTCGCGGTATTTTTCGTACCGCTGCTCAAAATTGACGCTGGCGCCGCTCTTGACGTAGTTCAGATACTCATGGGTATCAAACTTATCCTCGGCCACCTCGATCAGGGCCACCGCAATGTTGGAGCAATGGTCCGCGATGCGCTCGTAGTTGGTGAGAAGATCATCCAGAACAAAGCCGTACTCAATGGTGCATACGCCCGCCTGCAGGCGCGCGATGTGCCGGGTTTTGACCTCCCGCACAAGGCCGTCCACCACCTGCTCCAGCGGCTCGATCTTGGTGGCGGCGTGTACGTCGGACTTTTGGAAGGCGTCCACCGTGCGGTTGACGATGTCCTGCACGGCGGCTTCCAGCACGGTGAGATCGTCCAGCGCCTCGGCGCTGAACCGGACGCTTTTCTCCTCGATCTCCTGCGCGGTGCGGATCAGGTTGACCGCGTGGTCGGAGATGCGCTCAAAATCGCCGATCGTGTGGAGAAGGGTGTTGACCGTGCGGTGATCCTCCCGCGAAAGGTTTTTGGCCGACAGCTTGACCAGGTAGGTGCCGAGAACGTCCTCGTAATGATCGACGGCGTCCTCCTCCTTAAGCACCTCGTCGCAGAGGGCCTTGTCCCATTTGCGGGTGCAGGACATGGATTGCAGCAGCGCCGTGCGGCAGATCTCGGCCATATCGCCGCCGGTAAGCGCGGCGCGGTTGACGGCCACCGACGGGGTGGAGAGAAGCCGCTCGTCCAGAATGGAGTGTTCCTCGGGCTTTTGCTCCTTGCCGTCCGGCACCGTCAGGATGGCAAGCTTTTCCAGCACGCGGTTGAAGGGCAGCAGAATGGCCGTGGTGATGACGTTAAAGGCCGTGTGGACGATGGCGATGCCGAAGGTGTTGGCCGTATCCCCGAAAAAGGTGAAGTGGAACAGGGCGTGGGCCAGGTAAAAGCCCGTCAAAAAGATGACGGTGCCGATGACGTTGAAGTACAGGTGGACAAAGGCCGTGCGGCGGGCGTTTTTGTTGGCGCCCATCGAGGAGATCAGGGCCGTGACGCAGGTGCCGGTGTTCTGCCCCATGATGATGGGCATGGCCGCGCCGTAGGTGACCGCCCCCGTGGAGGTGAGCGCCTGCAAAATGCCCACCGACGCCGAGCTGGACTGGATGACGGCCGTGAGAACCGCGCCCACCACAACGCCAAGAATGGGGTTTGAAAACTTGAGGAACATGGCCATGAACCAGGGCTCGTCGGCCAGGGGGGTCATGGCGCCGGACATGATGTTCATGCCGGCCATCAGCACCGCAAAGCCCAGCATGACCTTGCCCACGCCCCGCTTGCGGTCCTTGCCGAAGGTGTACAGCGCAATGCCGATAAAGCCCAAAATCGGGCTCCAGGCGTTGGGGTTGAGCATTTTGACAACGAAGCTGTCGCCCTGCAGGCCCGAGAGAGAGAGCAGCCAGGCCGTGACCGTGGTGCCGATGTTGGCGCCCATGATGACGCCGATTGCCTGGTGCAGCTCCATCAGCCCGCTGTTGACAAAGCCCACCGCCATGACCGTGGTGGCGCCGCTGCTTTGGATGACCGCCGTGACGGCCAGGCCCAGAAACAGCCCGCGCAAAGGGCTGGCCGTCATCTTGCTGAGGATGCCCTGCAGCTTGGTGCCGGCCGTCTGCTCCAACGCTTTGCCCATGACGTCCATGCCGTAGAGGAACATCGCGATGCCGCCCATCAGGGTGAAAACATTAAAAATGCTCATGCCTTGGGTACACTTCCATTCTTCTATTTTCCTATACCGTGGCCCGCCCGGCGCTTTGCCCCGGCGCGGGCGCCCCGCAATGGGCGCGCTGCCATACCTTATTATACCGGGCCGGGCGCGGCTGCTAAACCAGAATTTGGTAAAGCTTTTGTAAAATCCGTGTAAAGTGAAATGGAAAAAAATGCCTTTGCAGGCAATTTATGGCGTTTTTGCAGGGGGATGACGGCCCGCGCGGGGCATTTTACGCGCACTTCACAAAAGGGACGCTTTTCTTACCCCGATTTTACACGGATTTTCCCGCCGCATGGTCGATAGCGGGGGGCGGGGCGCGGTACAATCAGGGTGTTCCCAAGGCAAGGCCCCGCCGACGGCGGCGCGCTTTGCCCGGAACGCCGTACGACAGAAGCCCGCCCCGCCGGGGCGGGCGAAAAGGTGGAAAAGAGAGGGTATACAACATGAACAAACGTGTTTTGAGCATTTTGTGCGCCGGCATGATGGCGCTTGGCCTGGCGGGCTGCGGCGCGGGGGCGGCCTCCGGCGCGGCGGATGCCGCCCAAAGCGGCTTTGACGCCGCGGCCCCCATCACCGTGGTATCCCGCGAGGACGGCTCCGGCACCCGCGGCGCCTTTATTGAGCTGACCGGCGTGGAGGAAAAGACCGCCGACGGCAAAAAGGTGGACAACACCACCGTGGACGCCACCATCGCCAACTCCACCAACAACGTGATGCAGACCGTGGCCGCCGATTCCACGGCCATCGGGTACATCTCGCTGGGGTCCCTCAACGATTCGGTCAAGGCGCTGACCGTGGACGGCGCCGCCCCCAGCGCCGCCACCGTCAAGGACGGCACCTACAAGCTTTCCCGCCCGTTCAACATCGTGACCAAGAGCGCCATCAGCGCCGCCGCCCAGGATTTCATCGACTTTATCCAGTCCGCCGAGGGGCAGAAGGTCGTGGACGACAGCGGCTACATCGGCAACGACAAGGCCGCCGCCTACGCGGGCGGCAAGCCCGCGGGCAAGATCGTGGTGGCGGGCTCCTCCTCGGTCAGCCCCGTGATGGAAAAGCTGGCGGAGGCCTACAAGGCCGTCAACCCCGGCGCCGAGATCGAGGTGCAGACCTCCGATTCCACAACCGGCGTCAACGCCGCCATCGAGGGCAGCTGCGACATCGGCATGGCCTCCCGCGACCTCAAGGACAGCGAGACGTCCCAGGGGGTGACGGCCACCGCCATCGCCATGGACGGCATTGCGATGATTGTGAACAACGCAAACCCCCTGACCGGCCTGACGGCCGCCCAGATCAGGGACATCTACACCGGCGCGACGGCAAGCTGGGCCGACGTGCAGTGACAGGCCCCGGCCTTGCCGGGGGTTTCCCGGGAAAACGCAAACGATCCGGCGGCCTGCCGCCGCCCACGAGGTGAATGCCCATGACTACCGCGAACGGCGCCGCCAAGGCGCCCCCCGCCCGCGCCCTGCCCCATGTTCAGGAAAAGGTCATGCGCGCGGTGTTTACCGCCTGCGCCTGCCTGTCCATTCTGGCGGTGGCGCTGATCTGCGTGTTTTTGTTTGCCAACGGCCTGCCCGCCATCTTTGAGATCGGCCCGCTGTCGTTTCTGCTGGGCACCCGCTGGCAGCCCGGCAACGGCTGGTACGGCATTCTGCCGATGATCCTGGGCAGCGTTTACGTCACGGCCGGCGCGCTGGCCGTGGGGGTGCCGGTGGGGCTGCTGACCGCGCTCTATCTTTCGCGGTTTGCCACGGCCCGGATGCAAAAGCTGCTGATGCCCGCCGTCCAGTTGCTGGCGGGCATCCCCTCGGTGGTGTACGGCTTTTTCGGCATGATGGTGCTGGTGCCGGCCATCGAGCCGTTTGCGCGGCAGTTCGGCGGCAAGGGGCAAAGCCTGTTTACGGCCAGCCTGCTGCTGGGCATCATGATCCTGCCCACCGTCATCACGGTGAGCAAGACCGCGCTGGACGCGGTGCCCCAAAGCTACTACGAGGGCAGCCTGGCGCTGGGCGCCACCCATGAGCGCAGCGTTTTTATGGCCGTGCTGCCCGCCGCCAGGTCCGGCGTGCTGGCCGCCGTGGTGCTGGGCGTGGGCCGCGCCATCGGCGAGACGATGGCCGTCATCATGGTGGCGGGCAACCAGCCCCGGATGCCCAAGGGCCTGTTCTACGGCCTGCGCACCATGACCAGCAACATCGTCATCGAGATGGGCTACGCGGCCGACCTTCACCGGGAGGCGCTGATCGCCACCGGCGTGGTGCTGTTCGTGTTTATCCTGCTGATCAATCTCTGCTTCAGCATCCTGAAAGGGGGACGGCGAAATGGCTGATTTTTCCGCGCTGGCCGCACGGCCCGGCGGGGCCGGGGCGCTGCAGGCCGGAAAGGGCGCCCTCGGCCGCCCCGCCCCGGCCCGCGCCGGCGGCGAAAACCGCGCCGCCGCCCGCCTGGAGGCCGCGCTGCTGCGGTTTCTGGTGCGGCTGGGCGCCGCGCTTACGGCGGCCGTGCTGGTGTTTCTGGTGGGGTACATCCTTGTAAAGGGCGTGCCCAACCTGCGCCCCTCCCTGTTTGCATGGACCTACAACTCCGGCAACGTGTCCCTTGTGCCGGCGGCCCTCAACACCCTGCTGATGACCGCGCTAAGCCTGCTGCTGGCCACCCCGCTGGGCATTTTTGCGGCGGTGTGGCTGGTGGAGTACGCGCCCCGCGGCAGCCGCCTTGTCAGGCTGGTGCGGGTGACCACCGAGACGCTGCAGGGCATCCCCTCCATCGTGTACGGCCTGTTCGGGATGCTGTTTTTTGTGACAAGGCTGGGCTGGGGGCTGTCTCTGCTTTCGGGCGGCTGCACGCTGGCCATCATGATTCTGCCCCTGATCATGCGCACCACCGAGGAATCCCTTCTCTCGGTGCCGGACGCCTACCGCGAGGGCAGCTTTGGGCTGGGCGCGGGCAAGCTGCGCACGGTGTTCTCGGTCGTGCTGCCCAGCGCCATGCCGGGCATTTTATCGGGCGTGATCCTGGGCACCGGCCGCATCGTGGGCGAGACGGCGGCCCTGATGTACACGGCCGGGACGGTCGCCGCGGCGGCCTCCGGCGCGGATTTCCTGTTCGATTCCACCCGCACCCTGTCGGTGCATATGTACCTGCTTTCCACCGAGGGGCTGCACGTCAACGAGGCGTTTGGCACGGCGGTGGTGCTGCTGGTGCTGGTGCTGGGCATCAACGCCCTCTCGGGATGGATTGCGGGCAGGCTGGCGAAAGGACAGACGGCGGATGAATAAGTTTACCGTACAAAACCTGAATTTATACTACGGGGCCTTTCAAGCCCTGAAAAACGTAGGGATGGAGATCCCCGAGAAGGAGATCACGGCCTTCATCGGGCCTTCCGGCTGCGGCAAATCGACCTTTTTAAAAACGCTGAACCGCATGAACGACCTGGTGGAGGGCTGCCGCATCACCGGCGACGTGCTGCTGGACGGCGACGACATCTACAAAAGCAAAATGGACGTAAACGTGCTGCGCCGCCGGGTGGGGATGGTGTTCCAGAAGCCCAACCCTTTCCCGATGAGCATTTACGACAACATCGCCTACGGCCCCCGCACCCACGGCATACGCGGCAAGGCCGAGCTGGACGAGATTGTGGAGACGAGCCTGCGCGGCGCCGCCATCTGGAACGAGGTCAAGGACCGGCTGAAAAAATCGGCGCTGGGGCTGTCGGGCGGGCAGCAGCAGCGGCTGTGCATTGCCCGCGCGCTGGCCGTGGAGCCCGAGGTGCTGCTGATGGACGAACCCACCAGCGCGCTGGACCCCATCTCCACCTCCTGCATCGAGGAGCTGGCCATGGCGCTGAAGGACCGGTACACGATCGTGATTGTGACGCACAACATGCAGCAGGCGGCCCGCATCTCGGACAAGACGGCGTTCTTTTTGCTGGGCGAGCTGATCGAGATGGGCCCCACCGAGCGGGTGTTTGCCACGCCGGTGGACAAGCGGACCGAGAACTACATCTCGGGCCGGTTCGGCTGATGCCGAAGGCCAACGACAGGGGAGGTTTTGCGATGCTTTTGCCAACGACAAGCGGCCGGCGCAGCTATGACGCCGAGCTTTTGGAACTGGATACCATGCTGGCCCGGATGGGCCACGCGGCGGGCGCCGCCATCCACAACGCGATGACCGCGCTGCGCGAGGGCGACCTTGCCCTGGCCCGCACCGTGGTGGCGCGGGACAACGAGATCGACGACGCCGAGCGGGAGGTGGAACACCGCTGCCTTTCGCTGATTCTGCGCCAGCAGCCCGTGGCCAGCGACCTGCGCAAGGTTTCGACCGCGCTGAAGATGGTGACCGACATAGAGCGGATCGCCGACCAGGCGTCCGACATTGCCGAGATCGTGCTGCACCTGCACCTGGACCGGGCGCAGGCCGTGGGGGTGCTGACCGATCTGTACAAAATGGGCGATCTGGCCCTGGCCATGGTCAAGGACGCCATCGGCGCCTATGTGCAGGTGGATCTGGACACCGCCGGCCGGGTGATGCGCGCAGACGACGCCGTGGACGCGCTGTTTGTGCAGATCAGCCGCGAGATCGCCGCCTACATTGAAAAGAACGCCCGGGACGCCGAGGCCGCGCTGGATCTGTTTATGATCGCCAAATACCTGGAACGGCTGGGCGACCACGCGGTCAACGTGGCCGAGTGGGTGGAGTTTTTGAAAACCGGCGTCCACAAAAGCCAGAAGATCGTGTGAGGGCCGCGCCCTTCCCCGCGGCGGGCGCCGTTTTGGGCGCCGCGCCCGCGGTTTGACAGCCATTCTCTTATTTTCCTATACCAAAGGCGGGGCCGGGCGCAGTTTTTGCGCCCGGCCCCGCCGATTGCGGTTCCGACAGGCTTGCGGCGACGGATGTTGGGAACTTGCTCAGAATAAAAAAGGCCCCGCAGGGCCGTTTGCGCACGGTGTTGGGAAATCCCTCACAGTACGTGGAAAAGGCCCGCGGCGCGGGCGGGCCTACGGTTTTTTATGCTCGTTCCAGACGCGGTGGGCCCAGCCAAGCACGGCCTCCCGCTTATAAAACAGGGTGCCCACGCAGGCGTACAGCGTTACGCCGATCAGCACGCTGAACGTCCAGTCCCCCGAGAGGATCAGGCTGCCCGCCGCGCAGGTGGCCAGCGTGGGCAGGGGCAGGCTGAGAAAAACGGCCCCCAAAAACCGGCGGGGCGTCATGCCGGCCTCGGCGGCGGCGTAGGGGATGACCCCGTTGGGCAGCCCCGGCGTCATAAAGGCAAGGATCGTGTAAAACCAGGGATCCCGGCTGCTGCGCACGCTGGTCAGCATTTTTTGGATTTTGGGGCTGTCCGCCGTGAGCCGGTTGATGAGGGGCAGCAGGCGCCGCGCCAGCAGAAACACCAGCAGGTTTGCCAGCACCGAGGCGCTGAAGCTGCTTAAAAAGCCCTTCCAGGGGCCGTAGGCCAGCCCCGCCGCCAGCTGCACCGGCATGGCCGGGATGACGATGGCCAACACCTGCACAAACGATAAAAACCACAGCGTTAAAAAGCTGCGCATCCGGCCCTGGCTGTTGAGGTAGACGCTCATGGCGCGCTCGTCCCCGGAGGCAAACACGCTCCACAGCCCCGGCAGCAGCAGGGTGAAGGTTTCCACCACCAGCGCCACCGTGACCGCCAAAACCCCCGCCACCAACGCCAGCGCGGGCCAGTTCCGTTTCAGGTAGGATGTCTTTTTACCCATCCGGGCACCTCCCGCCGCCGCGTTTTTTTGGCCTTGCGGGCCGCCGGGCGGCCCAAAAGCTACCCATTTAGAATACCGTATTTTGCCCCGCGTTGCAAGCCGAACCGCCAAAAAACCGCGCCGCGGCCGGCCAAAACCAAATTTTTGCCCAAAAATGCCAGAATTTGACGGATGTTCACCATTCGTTCATATTCCGTTCATATTCTTTCGGCATGATGAAGGCAAACCAAGGAGGGGATGTATCGATGAAAGAAACCCAGACGCCCCAGCAACCCAAAAAGCCGTTTGTGGTGTCCTACCTGATCATGCTTTTGGTGCTGCTGGCGCTCAACGCCTTTTTGTTCCCGGCGCTGCTCAACCGCGACGTGCAGACCGTGGGCTACAATGCCTTTTTGACCATGCTGGACGGCCAAAAGCTGGACACCGTGCAGGTGGACGGCGACACGATCTATTTTACCGATAAGGACGGCGCCAAGTACCAGACCAACACCTTTTCCAACACCGAGCTGGCCGACAGGCTGAACACCGCCGGGGTCACCTTTGGGCAGGTGTACGAAAAACCCAACCTGCTTACCACCATTTTGATGGAGTGGGTGCTGCCCTTTATCCCCCTGCTGCTGCTGGGCACCTGGCTGAGCCGCCAGATGGTCAAAAAGATGGGCGGGGCCGCCGGGGGCATCAACCCCAACGCCATGCTGTTCGGCGCGGGGCAGGGATCCGGCGCAAAGCAGTATGTGGTGGACGACAAGGCGGGCATCCGCTTCGGCGACGTGGCCGGGGAGGACGAGGCCAAGGAGAGCCTGCAGGAGATTGTGGATTTTTTGCACAACCCGCAAAAATATGAGGACGTGGGCGCCAAAATGCCCAAGGGCGTGCTGCTGGTTGGCCCCCCGGGCACCGGCAAGACCCTGCTGGCCCGCGCCGTTGCCGGGGAGGCCGGCGTGCCGTTTTTCAGCATTGCGGGCAGCGAGTTTGTGGAAATGTTTGTGGGCATGGGCGCCTCCAAGGTGCGCGACCTGTTTAAGCAGGCGACCGAGAAGGCCCCCTGCATCGTGTTTATCGACGAGATCGACACGATCGGCAAAAAGCGGGATTCCGGCAACGCGATGGGCGGCAACGACGAGCGCGAACAGACCCTGAACCAGCTTTTGACCGAGATGGACGGCTTTGACGCCGCCAAGGGCGTGATCATCCTGGCCGCCACCAACCGGCCCGATTCGCTGGACCCGGCCCTGCTGCGCCCCGGGCGGTTTGACCGCCGCGTGGCCGTGGAGCTGCCCGACCTTAAGGGCCGCGAGGAAATTTTGAAGCTGCACGCCGTCAAGGTCAAGATCGGCCCCGACTGCGATTTCCGCGCCGTGGCGCGGATGACCCCCGGCGCCTCGGGCGCAGAGCTGGCCAACATCATCAACGAGGGCGCGCTTTCGGCCGTGCGCAACAACCGCCGCGCCGTCACCCAGGCCGACCTGCAGGAGGCCGTGGATACCATTTTGGCCGGCGCCCAGAAGAAAAACAAGATCCTGAACGACCACGAAAAGCGGATCGTGAGCTACCATGAGGTGGGCCACGCGATGGTGGCCGCCCTGCAAAGCCACTCGGCCCCCGTGCAGAAGATCACGATCGTGCCGCGCACCTCGGGCGCGCTGGGCTTTACCATGCAGGCTGAGGACGGCGACCATACCCTGATGACCCGCGACGAGCTGCTGAACAAGATCGCCACCTTTACGGGCGGGCGGGCCGCTGAGGAGGTCGTGTTCGGCAGCGTGACGACAGGCGCCTCCAACGATATTGAGCAGGCCACCAAAATGGCCCGCGCCATGGTGACGCGCTACGGCATGACCGACGATTTTGACATGGTGGCCCTGGAAACGCTGAACAACGCCTACCTGGGCGGGGACGCCAGCCTGGCCTGCAGCGAGCGCACCGCCGCCGACGTGGACGGCCGCGTGGTGGCCATTGTGAAGCAGGAGCATGAAAAAGCCAAAAAAATCTTGCGGGAACACCGCGAAAAGCTTGACGAGATTGCCGCCTATCTGTATGATAAAGAAACGATCACGGGCGAGGAGTTTATGGAGATTCTGAACGCCGCGCCCCGGCTCGCGCAAAAGGCGGCCGCGCCGGCGGGCGGCGGCCAATCGTGACACGGATGGGGGGTGGAAACCGTGACGTTTGAGGAATTGCTGGAAATTTTGGCGGAAGAATTCAGCTGCGATACGCAGGGCATCACCGAGGAAACCTTGCTGGCCGACGATCTGGGCGCCGACGAACTTGACCTGACCGAGCTGGCCTGGCAGATCAGCGAGGCATCCGACCTGGAAGTGAACGAGGAAGAACTCGAAAAACTGGAAACAGTGGGCGAACTGTGGCAGTTTATCCGCGATGCCGAGGAGCAACGGATGGACGCCGAAAACTGAACCGCACCCCCGCTGTGCCGCCGCAAGGCAGAGCCGCGCGCCGCGCTTTCCCCGCCCGGGAAAGAACGGCGCGCGTTTTTGCGCCGCGCAGCCAAAAAGGGTACCGTCTTTTTTGAAAAATCGCTACACAAAAATCGAACAACGTGTTATAATAATTGGGAATTGGGCCAAAAGGCGTTTGCGGCCGCGCCGTTTTTTGGCGGATTTGGCCAATTCGGCGCTTTTTGTAAAAAACGTGCCGCCTGCGGGCACGTTCACGATAAACAAGGAGGATGAACCATGAATACTCTGGCCCTGCTTGCCATCGACGCATACGATGGCTCTGTGGTGGCGACCAGCCTGACCCTGGTGTTTTCCATGCTGGTGCTGCTGAACCTGATCATCGTGCTGGAAGGCAAAATTTTTGACGCGCGCGATGCCCGCAAAAAGGCCGCCGCGCTGGAGGCCGCCGCCAACAATACCCAGACCCCCGCGCCCGCCCGCGCCCCGGCCCCCGCGCCCGCCCGCGCCCCGGCCCCCGCGCCTGCCCCGGCCCCGGAAACCGGCATACCCGCCGAGGCGGTGGCGGCCATCGCCGCCGCCGTCGCCTGCTGTGAGGGCGAAAACGCGACCGTGCGCAGCATCCGCCGCGCGCCGGGTGCCGCAGGCCGCCGCGGCGTTTGGGGCGACGCGGGCGTGCTGCAGGCCACCCGCCCGTTTGTGTGATGCAAGGAGGTAACCAGCTATGGGTTCCATACTGACCAATATCCAGGAAATTTTTGCCGATTCCGGCTACGCCGTCCTTGCGCAGGACTGGCGGTATCTGGTGATGATCGTCATCGCCTGCGTGCTGCTGTATCTGGCCATTGTGCGCGAGTTTGAGCCGCTGCTGCTGCTGCCCATCGCGTTTGGCATGCTGATGGCCAACCTGCCCATGGACAACATCATCCACATGAACATCTTCATCAACGAATCCCAGCACATAGACTGGGCCGCCCTGGGCACCAGCGGCGGCCTGGCCGATTACATCTACCTGGGCGTCAAGCTGGGCATCTACCCGCCGCTGATCTTTTTGGGCATCGGCACCATGACCGACTTTGAGCCGCTGATTGCCCGGCCGTCCAGCCTGCTGCTGGGCGCCGCCGCCCAGCTGGGCATCTTTACCACCTACCTGGGCGCCCGCGCGCTGGGCTTTACCGGCAAGCAGGCCGGCGCCATCGGCATCATCGGCGGCGCGGACGGCCCCACCGCCATCTTTGTGACCACCCGCCTTGCCCCGGAGCTGCTGGGCTCCATTGCGGTGGCCGCCTACAGCTACATGGCCCTGGTGCCCGTGATCCAGCCGCCCATCATGCGGGCGCTGACCACCCCCAAGGAGCGCAACATCATCATGGACGCGCCCCGCAAGGTGTCCAAGACCGAGAAGATCCTGTTCCCGATCATCGTAACCATCATCGTGAGCCTGGCCCTGCCCGACGCCGCCATCCTGGTGGGCATGCTGATGCTGGGCAACCTGATGAAGGAATGCGGCGTGGTGGAGCGCATCCGCAAAACCGCCGGCAACGAACTGATGAACATTATCACGATCTTTTTGGGCTTCTCTGTCGGCTGCACCACCAATGCCGCCACCTTCCTGAATTTGCAGACCGTGGAGATCATTGTGCTGGGCCTGCTGGCCTTCAGCTTCGGCACCGCCGGGGGCGTGCTGTTCGGCAAGCTGATGTGCTGGGCCACCCACGGCAAGATCAACCCGCTGATCGGCTCGGCGGGCGTGTCCGCGGTGCCGATGGCCGCCCGCGTTTCCCAGAAGGTGGGCCAGGAGTACAACCCCCGCAACTACCTGCTGATGCACGCCATGGGCCCCAACGTGGCAGGCGTTATCGGCAGCGCCGTGGCCGCCGGCATTTTGATCAACATGCTGGGCAAATGATTTGGGCAGGCTTTGCCCCCGCAAAAGACGAACAGGCCGGCCCCGCCGCGCACAGCGCACGGCGGGGCCGGCCCTTTTTGGGGGCGGCTTGACGAAATTGCGTGTTTTGGTGCATACTATAGCATACCGAGATACAGCGCGGCAAGGCCCGCCGCGCCCGCCGCAGTAAAGGAGAAAACCATGCCGCAGACCCCCAACCGCCCGTACCCCGAACCCCGCAACCGCCCGCCGGAGCAAGACCCGCGGGCGGCCCGCCGCGCCCGCGCCGCCCGCCGTGCGGCCCGGCACCGCAGCGCCCTGGTGACGGGGGTGCTGTGCGTGGCGCTGCTGGCCGCCGCGGCGGGCGGCGCCGTGTGGCTGTTCCGCTCCGCCGGGGCAAAGGCCGCGCAGGGCGGCGCGGAAAGCGGCGGCCCGGCCGCCGCCGCGCCGAGCCTGGCCGATGCGCCGCAGAGCGACGCCGCGCCGAGCCAGGAGGCCCCGGACGGCGACGCCGCTGCCCAGACCGCGGCGGCCTCCGTCAGCGCGGCGGAGCAGGCGGACGCGCCCGGCGCCGGGCAGGCGGCCGCCGACCGGAACGCGACCCGGGAACCCGCCCGGCGCAAGGACGCCGCCGCCTGGCAGGACAACGCCAAAGCCCTGCTGGCCGGCCTGCAGGCCCAGCCCGACTACAAGGGCCTGGACATCACGGTGCGGGACGGGTTCCCGTACCTGCTGCTGGTCAACCGCTCGGGCTCTGTGGTGACGGCGCTGGCGGCCGACGACGAGGGGCGCTACACCCGCCCCTACATGGCCATGCTGTGCAGCGCCAACGACAGGGAAACGCCGCTGGGCTACTACGATACGCCGGTCAGCTACGGCTGGCGGCTGCTGGCCGGGCCAAGCTACGGCCAGTACGCCACCCGCATCCACGGCAGCTATCTGTTCCACAGCGTGCCCTACTACAGCCAGCATAAGGACGATGTGGAGTATACCCAGTTCAACCTGCTGGGGCAATCGGCCTCGCTGGGGTGCGTGCGGCTGGCCGTGGCGGACGTCAAATGGATCTACGACAACTGCCCCGTGGGCACCACGACCGTGATCTACGACGACCCCGCCGACCCCGGCCCCATGGGCAAGCCGGGCAGCATTTACACCGACCCCGCCGACACCGAAAAACGCGGCTGGGACCCCACCGACCCCGACCCCGCCAACCCCTGGGACGACGCCTTTTTGTGCGGCACGGCCATCCGCAGCGACGCCGCCCAGGCCGAGTGGGACGCCGCCCAGGCCGACGGACGCTGGGCGGGCGATTTGAACCCGACCGAGCTGCAGGGCTACAGCACCGACGCGGCCGCCGAGGGTACGCGCGGGTGAAAAAATGCGGGAAATTGTATTTTAAAGACCGTTTTGTACAAAACGGATAACGCGGGGCGGACGTTTGCCCCGGCCCAGAACGCGGCGCGCGGCGGCGCGGCCCCTGGCGCGGCGCTGCCGCCCGGGCCGCGCCGCCGCTTGTTGTTTTTTATCCGAAAAGCGTGTACAATAGGGAATATTCTGGAACAGGGAGGACGCGAAATGCCAGCAGGCGAGGAGAACCGGGAGGCCGGGGGCGTGCGCTACACGCTGGTGCGGCGCCGGGTAAAAAACATCAATCTGCGGGTGCGGGCGGACGGCACGGTGGCGGCAAGCGCCGCGCCGCGGGTGAGCGCCGCCGCCGTGGATGCCTTTGTGGCCGCCCGCAGCGGCTGGGTGCGGGACGCCCAGCGCCGGATGGCCGCACGCGCCGCCGCCGATGCGGCCCGCGCCCTGCCCCCGCACGACGAGGCCCTGCGCCAAATGGAGGCCCTGTGCCGCCGCTACTGGCCGGAGTTTGCGTACCTGTGCCCGGGCGGGATGCCCGCCGTAAAGGTGCGGGACATGACCACCCGCTGGGGGGTATGCAACCTGAAAACCAACACGCTGACCTTCAGCCTGCGGCTGTGCGCCATGCCCCCCGCCGCGCAGGAGTATGTGGTGGTGCATGAGTTCTGCCATTTTGCCCAGCCCAACCATTCGGCGGCGTTTTGGGCCGTGGTGGCCCGGCATATGCCGGACTACGCGGCCCGCCGCGCCCTGCTGCGCCGCGCCGCCGCCTGAGCCTGGCGCCGCGGCTTTTGCGCCCCGCCCTAAACCGCCGCCCGCGCGCGGCCCGCAAGGAGGATGGACCCTGTGGCCGAAAACAAACGCTACAATACCCTGATGAGCAACACGATCCTGTTTGCCATCTCCAATTTCAGCTCCAAGCTTTTAAGCGTCATTGCAAAGCCCTACCTGAGCTACGCGCTGCGCGACCCCGGCGTGATGGGCGTCAGCAATCTGATCCAAAACGTGGGAAACCTGCTGATCCCGGTGGTAAGCCTGGGGGTAAGCTTTGCCATCATCCGCTTTGGCCTGGACAAAAATACCGATAAATCGTCCGTTTTTACAAACGGGCTGGCCACCATCGGGCTGGGGTTTTTTCTGCTGATTTTGGGCTGGCCGCTGGTGCGGATGATCCCCAACGCGGCCGAGTATCTGGTGCTGCTTTACCTTTGCGTGCTGATGAGCTGCCTGCGGACGCTGGGCACCCAGTTCATCCGCTCCCGGATGCTGAACCGGCTGGTGGCCGTGGACGGCATTATGACCAGCGCCACCCTGTTCGGCGGCTACATTTTGTACCTGAACGTATTTGACCTGGGCGCTACCGGCTATCTGCTGGCCATGCTGACCAGCGACGCAATCTCCACCGTTTTTGTGATGATTGCGGGCAAATGCTGGCGGTATCTGGATTTTCGCAAGTTCAGCCTGCCGCTGTGGAAGGAAATGCTGCGCTACTGCGTGCCCATGATCCCGGCATCCATCAGCTTTTGGGTCATCAACGCCTCCGACCTGTTTTTTGTGCAGGGCATGTGCGGCGGCTACGGCGGGCGCACCGGCAACGAGTGGGCCGGGCTGCTTTCCATCGGCTACTTTCTGCCCTCCATCGTCAGCACGCTGGGCTCCGTGTTTTACGAGGCATGGCAGCTTTCCGCCGTGACCGAGGAAACCGACCGCGCGGCGTTTTTCTCCCGCGTGTTTGAGGTGTACAGCGGCGTTATGTTCTGCTGCGCCTCGGGCATTGTGCTGCTTTGCCAGCCGTTGCTGCACATCTTTAAGGCCAGCTACTTCGACGCCTGGCAGTTTGTGCCGTTTTTGACCCTGGCCTCCCTTTGCACCTGCATGAACCTGTTCCTGAACAGCGTGTATGTTGTGTTTAAGCGCAGCACAAGCTCGCTGTACACCATGCTGGCCGGGGCCGTGCTGAACATCATCCTCAACTACTTTTTTATTTTGCGGATGGGGCCCAACGGCGTTACCCCCGCCAGCTTCCTTTCGCTGCTTTTGGTGTTTGCGCTGCGGGCGTATTCCACCCGCGGGCTGCTGGAGATCGATTTCCACCTGGGGCGGCTGGCCATCAGCCTGGCGCTGGTGCTGGGGCAGATCGGGATTTTGTTCCGGCTGGGGCGGGCCGCCAATCTGCCCAATTTGGTGCTGACGGTTTTGGTGATCGTGTTCAACCGCAAGCCCATCGTCAACATGGCGCAGCTGTTGTTTGGAAGGGTTCTGCGGAAGAAACGGGTTTGAGAAAAAGGGCCGGGAGTTGGCGCCGGGCCGGCGTTGGCCCGGGTTGGATGGGCGGTTCCGGGCGGGCTTCTGGCCGGGGGCTGGTTTGGCTGGATTTGGCCCGGGGCGGCCCGGGTTGGATGGGCGGTTCCGGGCGGGCGGGGGCGGCCTGGGCGGGCCACGGGTGGGCGGGCGTTTTCGGTTGTAGGCGCGCGGCCGCTGGGAGGGTTGGCGGCCCGGCGGGCGCCGCCGCTTTTTGCGCGCCAAAAAGCGGCAGAAAAAGCGCCGCTGACCCGTTCGGGCTAAAAATTTTGATTTCCAAAGCCAAACAGAAATCAAAATTTTCTTAACGCCCTCACTGCGACGCAGCGGACCCCGCCCAAAAGCTGTCAGTCGGCTAAAATCCGGCCAAGCGGGCAGGACTTCCGGCTGTACATGGCTCGGGCCCCGCAGGCGCGGATTTTTTAACGCCTCCTTGCGCTGAATGGGCGGGGGCTGCGGCCCCCTCCCAAGCCCACCCCGGGGCCTGGCGGGCAGGCTTGGCTGCTGGGCTGGCCCGGTAAGGTACGGGAGGTTGTTGTGGGCTGCTGCTGGCCCCTGTCGCCCGTTGGGCGAGGCGGGGGCGGGGGGCTTGGTTGTTTGGCTGGCTGGGTAGGGTACGGGCGGCGGTTGTGGCTTGCTGCTGGCCCCTGTCGCCCGTTGGGCGAAGCGGGGGCGGGGGGCTGGGCTTGTTTTGTTGCGCGGTAGGGTACGGGCGGCGGTTGCTGGCTTGCTGCTGCCCCCTGTCGCCCGTTGGGCGAAGCGGGGGCGGGGGGCTGGGCTTGTTTTGCTGCCCGGCGGGGTACGGGCGGCGGGGCGGAAAAGACAAAAACGCGCGGGCGAGAAGTAACCTCGCCCGCGCGTTTTTGTGTGCCGCAGCCAAACGGCGTTGGGCTGCCTTTTTCTTGCTTGCCTGTGCAAAACGGAGGGGCCGCCTTGCGCTTGGAATGTTTTGGGGGCTTTCCTGCAGGAAAGCCCCCAAAAGCCTACGCCTTGCCGGGCAGCTGGGCCGCCACGATGGCGGCAAACATCAGCGCGCAGCCAAGCAGCTCCACGGGGGAAAGCGTCTGGCCAAGCAGCAGCCAGCCCGCAAGGGCGCCGAACACGCTTTCCAGGCACATGGCCAGGCTGGCGATGGCCGGGTCCAGGTTTCGCTGGCCCACAATTTGCAGGGTGTAGCCCACCCCGCTGGACAAAATGCCGCAGTACACAATCGCCACCGCCGCGCTTTGCAGCTGCGCCAGGGTGGGATGCTCCCACAGCAGCATACAGACGGTGGCCAGCACCGCCGTGGCAAAAAATTCCATCAGGCTGAGCAGCAGGCCGTCCAGCCGCGCGCTGTAATGCCCCACCAGCAAGATCTGAAACGTGAACAGCAGCGCGCACAGCAGCAGCATCCACTCGCTGCCGGTAAAGCGCAGGCTGCCCTTGCCCGCCAGGCACAGCAGGTACAGCCCCGCCACGCTGGCCGCTACGCACAGCCACAGCCGCAACCCCGGCCGCCGCCCCGCCGCGATGCCCAGCACCGGCACCAGCACCACATACAGCGCCGTGATAAAACTGGCCTCCGCCGCCGTGGTGCCCGCTATGCCGATCTGCTGCGCCGCGCTGGCCGCAAACAGCATCGCGCCGCACAGCCCGCCCCCCACCAGCAGCGCGCGCGGATTTTGCGCCACCGTGGGCCGCGCGCGCTCCGCCGCGCGCACCCGCCGCTGCACCGCCAGCACCCCCAGCAAAAACAGGCAGGCCAGCCAGCTTCGGCTGGCCAAAAACGTGTAGGGGCCAACGTACCCGCTGCCCACGCTTTGCGCCACAAACGCGACGCCCCAAATAAACGCCCCCAGCGTGAGAAGCAGCGTATTGCGCACCTGCGCACCGTTTGTATGGGCCAAAACAGACCTCCTTTGCGGCGGGCGGACCGCCCCGCAGCACGGCGCATCCGCACAAAAATCCCCGGCGTCCGTCCTTGGGCGCCGGGGAAACCATCGGCGTATTCCCTATGCCGAAATGCCGGAAAACCGCGCACGGAACGCGCGCCGGGCGCCTTTGCCCCGCCGCGCGCAACCCCCGCGCGTTACTGGGCGGTGCTGCTGCTGCTGCTGCTGCCCGCAACATCCTGTAGCGCATCGCCCGAAATGCCCTGCGCAACCAGCCCGCCTGTGATGTAGTAAGTGCCCGAATCAAAGCTTACCGTGATTTTGTAACGGGTGGCCGGATCCAGACCGCTGACCGTGTAGGTGTAGCAGCTTTTGTCCGTGCTGGTGGTAAAATACACCGTGGACCCGCTGACGTAGGAGGTGGTCGTGCCGTCCGCCGAAAGCGCCCACAGGGCGGCCTTGTATTCGTGCAGGCCGGGGGAATCCGTGGAGGCGTAGCTGGTAAGCGTGACGCTTGCGCCCGACGGCGTAAAATACCCCGTGCTGCGGTTGGCGATGTTGTTGAACGCCACATACAGGCTGCCGTCCTGCACCTGGGTGGAAAAACGAGAGGCCGTATCAAAACCGTCCGGGAACGCTACCGTGCCGCCCTGCGTGGCGTAAACATCGGTGGTGGAATCCTCCTCGTCGGTGGTTTCGTCCACGCCAAGCACCTTGACAAGCAGGTTGGTGGCGCTTTCACGAAAATTGCAGCCCGCCAGCGAAAACGCCAGCACGACCGCCAACAGCGCGGCAAGCGCGCGGGTCCTTTGTTTCATGTTTTTACCTCCGGGTCTTGGCGCGGCGCCCCCCGCCCGAACCGGGGCCTGGCCGCAGATACGCATTTATTATATACGATTCCGCGCCCGCCTACAAGTCAAAATTGCGCGGCGCTCCACTTTTGGGCAAGATTATTTTCTTCCTGCCCCGCCAGCGCCGGAAAATCCGGGTTTTCAAACAGCGAGCCGTACCGGTAAATTGCCACGCCGTCCGCCCCAAGGCCCGCCAGCAGCGCGGCTGCATCCGCCAGCGCGCGGCCGCTGCGCCACTCGGCCGGGGCGGGGCTGGTGGCGTCCCGGCCGTCCGCGCCGCCGATCCGGCTGGCCGCCAGCCCAAAGCAGAGCGTGACCCCCGCCGCCCGCGGCAGCGCCAGCCAGCGCCGCGCCAGCGTCCCCGCCGCCAGCCTGTCCGACCCCTTTTGCCGCCAGCCAAGGCCCCAGTATAGCTGGGGCACAAGGCCGTCCACATAGCCGGGCGCGGCCAGCCAGCCGGCTGCGTCCGCGTACTGGGTGGCCAGGCCGGCGTCCGGATCGCCCTGCGGCGAAACCGTGAAGCTTACCCCCGGATGCCGATGCACCGTTTGCCAACAAAGCGAAACCAGCGCGCTGACGTTCTGCCGCCGCCACCCGGCCAGCGACAGCGGCGCCGCGGCGGCCGCCGCGTAGGCCGCGTACTGGGCGGCGTCAAAGCCGGGGGAGGGATCGGGGTAAAAATAATCGTCGAACTGGACGCCGTCCACCGCGTAGGCGCCGCAAAGCTCGTCCAGCCCCTGCGCAATGTAGGCCCGCACCGCCGGGGAGGCCGGGTCCAGATAACGGCCCTCCGACGTGGTTTTTACCCAGTCCGGGTGCTGCACGGCGGGGCTGGAGCCGGCCAGGGCGGCGGGCGTTTGGCCCGACGATACGCGGTACGGGTTGACCCACGCCACCAGCCGCAGCCCCGCCGCGTGCGCCGCCGCCACAAACAGGCCGAGCGGGTCAAACCCGGGGTCAACCCCTTGCGCGCCCGTGCAAAGATGGCTGAACGGAAAAAGGCGGCTGGGGTAGAGGGCGTCGCAAAAAGGGCGCACCTGCAAAAGCAGCGTGTTGGCGCCCAGCCCCGCCGCCGCGCCGCACACCGCCGCCGCCCGCGCGGAAAAGGCGGCCGCCGAAGCGAAATCGCCCGGCCGCCAGTCCAGGTAGGAAAACCAGACGGCCCGGCAGGCAAGCGCCGCGGACGGGGAAGGGGAGGCAGCCGGGGCCGGGGAGGCGGTTGGGGCGAGGGCGTCCGGCGGGGCGGCGCAGGCCGGAGAGAAGGTTGGGGCCGGGGAAGCGCAGGCCGGGGCGGCGGGCTGTGCGGACGGTGCGGCGGAAGCGGTTGGGGCGGCGGGCTGTGCGGCTGAAAGCGAAACGGATGCGGCGGGGACGGCCGGGGCGAAGGAACCGCCCCAGCCGCCGCCGGAGGTTTGGCCCCCGGCCCCGGCAAGGCTGGCCCGGGCCGCCGGGGCGCAGGCGGACAAAACCGCACAAAACAGGGCCAGGAAGCCCGCCAGCGCGCGCCTGCGGCCCCCAAAACGCGGAAACATGGGCAACACCTCCGCAAAAAAATATGCGGGCGCGCCCGAAAAAATGAAAAAACGGTTGGCAAGCAAGAAAAAATCTGCTATACTACAGGTTGCTGAGTTGGGCCATTAGCTCAGTTGGTCAGAGCCGGCGGCTCATAACCGCTTGGTCCCGGGTTCAAGTCCTGGATGGCCCACTTTTGATGGGAGCATGACGCGAAAAGAACGCGGCAAAGGCTGCCGCGTTCTTTTCGGGGATTGCCGCAGGGAACCGCCGATGCCGCCCCCGTTTTGCGATGGCTGCGGTGCGGCCCGTGCAACGGCAGACGCACAAGAGCGCCCGCCGCGATGGATGCAGAGGTTCCCAGAATTGCCCCGCCGAGCAGGCGGGGCTTTTTTGTTTTTATCGGTATGACGCAAAAAAGGCGGGCAAAAAGGCGGCAATAAGACGCGGAAAATAAGCCCGCCAAAACGCGCGCGCCGCGCTTACCCGCCGATCAGCCGCCGGAAGGCCGCGGCGGTGGGGGCCAGCAGCGCGTCCGGGTACTGGTAGGCCGCCGTGTGCAGCGCGGGGCAATGCTCGCCCGCGCCGATGCCGAAAAACGCCCCGCGGCATTGCCGCAGATACCAGCCGAAATCCTCGCTCCAGCGCATGGGCGCCGCCAGCGGCTGGCCCCCGCACAGCGCAAGCACCCGCGCCGCCGCCGCCGCATCGTTGACCGTGGCCGGAAAATCGTCCTGCACAGTGGCCGAAAACGACAGCTTTTGCGCCGCCGCCAGGCTGCGCGCACGCCGCAAAATGGCCGTGTGCAGCGCCGACAGGCCATCGTCCGTGTCGGCGCGGAGGGTAAGCCACAGCTCCGCGTCCGCCGCCGCGCTGCCAAACGCCTTTTGCCCCATCCGGCAGCCCACCGCCGTACACAGCGTGAACCCCGCAAACCGCTCGGGCGCGGTAAGCTCCGGCAGGCCGTACAGCAGCGCCCCCAGCGCCGGGGCCGGGCTGCGGCCCTCGGCCGGGGAGGCCGCGTGCGCCGGGGTGCCCGCAAACCGCAGCGTGACCCCGTGCGACCCGCAGGCAAACGTGCCCGCCCGCGTGGTGACAAGCCCCAGCGGCAGCCCCGGCAGATTGTGCGCGCCGTAAATCTCGGCAACGGGTTCCTCGGCAAGCAGCGGCAGGCAGCCTTTGGCGCCCTGGCCGGTCTCCTCCGCCGGCTGAAACAACAAAAATACATCCCGCCCTACGGTGCGCCCCTCCAGCAGAAGCGCCGTGCCGCACAGCGCCGCCGCGTGGCCGTCGTGCCCGCAAAGATGCGCCGCGCCCCCGGGCGTGGGCAGCGCGTCAAAATCCGCCCGCAGCGCGATGCCGCCGGGCTGGCCGGGCTGGACGCCGGGTTGGCCGGGCTGGACGGGCTGGCAGCCGGCATGGGGGCCGGGCGCGCGATTTTGCGTTTCCCGGTGGGCCGCGTAAAACCAGCTGCCCCTGTCCACCAGCGTCAGGCTGGTGTTGGCGCGCAAAAAATCCATCAAAAGCGCCTTGGTGCGCCGCTCCTGCCCGGCGGGCTCCGGGCAGGCGTGCAGCGCCGCCCGCAGCGCCGTGACAAGCGCAAGCTGCCGCGGCGCAAGAACGTCGGAAGCTTCCATATCGATACGCTCCTTCCGCGCGGGGCCGCACGCGGGGCCGCCCCGCACAAGGCGCGCCGCCGCGGCCGCCGTTGCCGCGCTTTTTTGTGGTATGCCCTTTAGTATACACCGCCCGGTGCGGCTTGCAAAGCGCGCCGCCGACGCCTTTTGACGAAAGTTTTGTAAACGCGGCGTAAAAATCGGTAAAAGGCGGGGATTTTCGGCAAAATACCACTCGATTTTTGGGGTGCGGTTTTGTTATACTGTATGTGTATAAACAAAAATGCCGCCGCGCGCCGCCGTCAACGTGCCGGGGCGGCCCAAAAAAACTTTGCACGCCCGGCCGCGGGGCCGGGGCACCGTTCGGCTTGCGGACGGAGAGGGGATGTTTGCCGTGAAAGAAAATTGCACCGCACGCCGCGCCGCCGCCTGGCTGGCCGCCGTTGCAATGTCGCTTGCCTTGCTGGGCGCCGCGCCCAGCCGCGCCCTGGCCGCCGAGGCCGCCGCGCCGCTGGCCGCCGGGGCCGCCGCTACCGCGGAAACCGCCGCGCCCGCCGCCGGGGAGGCCGCCGCAGCTGTGCCGGAGGCCGCGCCCGCCGCCGGGGCCGACGCGCCGGAGGCCGGGGACGCCGCGGCCGCCGCCGCAGCCGTCCTGGCGGGCGAAGCGCCGCTGGGCGGGCTGTGGGAGCTGCAGCCGGGCGAGGTGCAGGACGCCTCCGCCATGCCCGCGGAGGATGCCGCCCAGGGCCTGCTGCAGCTGTTTGCCGCGCCGATGGAGACAGGCTTCCTTTACGACGGCCTGACCGAAGCCCAAAAGGCCGTTTATAGGGCCTGCGACAGCGCTTTTAACAATCTTCAGCCTGACGGGGACGGCAAGCTGCCCATCGCCGCCATCGACGAGAGCTACGGCCTGCGCAAGGACGATCTGCTTCTGCCCGTGACGGCCTATCTGTACGACTACCCCGAGGTGTTCTGGCTGGGCGGCGGCTATACGCCCTGGGCCTACCTCGACACCGGCATCGTGGTCGGCATCCAGCTTAACAAAAAAACCGTGAGCGCCGCCGACAACCAGGCAAAAGACGCCCAGCTTGCCGCCTTTACAGCCGCCGCCGACGCCGTGCTGGCCAAGGTGGACGCCGCGGCGCCCCCCGCCGTGGTGGCGCTGCAGGTGCAGGACGCTTTGGCCCAACGCGTTACCTACGACTACCCGGCCCTTACCAACAAAGACTACCTTCCCCACACGGCCTACGGCGCCCTTGTCAACGGCAAGGCCGTGTGCGACGGCTACGCCAAGGCCTATGCCTACCTGCTTGGCCGCTGCGGCATCACGGCCAGCGTGGTGGTCAGCACGCCCTTCAACCACGCCTGGAACCTGGTGCGGCTGGGCGGCGCCTGGTACGAGACCGACGTTACCTGGAACGACAGCGGCAACGCGGGCGGCCACGGCTACTTTGATCTGACCACCGACGCCATGCGCGCCGCCCACAACGCCAAGGGCGCCGGCAAGGACGCGCTGCGCGACGCCACCGGCACCAACACGCTGCTGCCCCCGGCCGCGGGCACCCACCTGACCTACGCCTATCTTTCGGCCGCCGCGCCGCTGGCGGAAAACACCGCCCCCGCCCAGACCGGCACCCAGCCCGCCGCGCTGGCCCTGTACACCGGCACCGCCCTGGCCGATACGCTTTTTGCCGCGCCCTCCGCCGCCGGCTGGAAGGTGACCGTGGCCGCGGAGGACGGCACCGATCTGGGCGGCATCGTGTATACCGCCGCCGCCGTTCTGACCGGCAACACCCGCCTTGTCCTGACCGCCGGGTGGGCCGCCGCCGCGCCCTGGCTGGCGCTGGGCCGCGCCCCCGCCCCCGCCGGAACCGACAGCACCCTGGAGGTGGCCGTTACCTACGACAACGGCGCCACCGCCACCCTGACCGGCGATCTGCAGGCCGTGCCGCTGCCGACGGCCACGCCGACGGCCACGCCGACGGCTGCCCCGACGGCCACGCCGACGGCTGCCCCGACGGCCACGCCGACGGCTGCCCCGACCGCCGCGCCGCCGGCTGCCCCGACCGCCGCCCCGACGGCTGCGGCCACGGCTGCCCCGACCGCCGCGCCGACCGCCGCGCCAACCGCCGCCCCGACCGCCGCCCCAACGGCTGCCCCCGACGCCGCAAAGTACGAGCAGGTCAAACGGTTTGTGACCCGGCTGTACAGCGTTTGCCTGTCCCGCGCGCCGGATTCCGCTGGCCTGGCCGACTGGGCGGGCAAGCTGGCCGGCGGCGCCATCACCGGCACCGAGGCCGCGCGCGGGTTTGTGTTCAGCGACGAGTTTACCGCCAAAAAAACGACCAACGCCGAGTTTGCCAAACAGCTGTACCGCGCGTTTATGGGCCGCGAGGCCGACGCCGCCGGCCTGGCCTACTGGGTGAGCCGCCTGGACGGGGGCGCCACCCGCGAGAGCGTGTTCTACGGCTTTGCCCACAGCGCCGAGTTTAACGATCTCTGCACCAGCTACGGCATCCAGTGCGACGGCACGACCGCCTTTGTGACCCGGCTGTACGATGTATGCCTGGGCCGCGCCCCCGACGCCGCCGGCCTGACGGACTGGGCCAACCGCCTTTGGAGCCGCACGGCCACCGGCACGGGCGTGGCCTACGGGTTTGTGTTCAGCGATGAGTTTGCCGCCAAAAAAACGACCAACGCCGCGTTTGCCAAACAGCTGTACCGCGCGTTTATGGGCCGCGAGGCCGACGCCGCCGGCCTGGCCTACTGGGTGAGCCGCCTGGACGGGGGCGCCACCCGCGAGAGCGTGTTCTACGGCTTTGCCCACAGCGCGGAGTTTGGCAGGCTTTGCGACGCTTACGGCATCGAGCGCGGATAAGCGCCCGGCCCGGACCCGGCGAAACACGGCGAAACAGCGAAAGCCGGAGAAGCATAAACACAGAGAAGCATAGAAAAGTATATAAAAGGAACCGCGTATGAAGCTGAACAATCTTTCCCGCCGCCTGGCCGCCTGGCTGACCGCCGCCGCGATGGGCCTGTCCCTGCTGGGCAGCCTGCCGGTGCGCGCCCTGGCCGCCGATGCCGCGCCTGATGCCGCCGCCACCGCCGAGACGGCCGGCGCATCCGGCGATACGGCCGGCGATACGGCCGACGCATCGACTGGCACGGCCGGCGCATCCGCCGAGACGGCCGCCATGGACGCCGCCCTGGCCGCCGGGCTGCCCGTGGGCGGGCTGCTGCCCCTGCAGGCTGAGACGCTGCCCGCGCCCGCCGACGAAACCCTGCCCGCCGCGGACGATTCCCCGGCCGGGCTGCTGGCGCAGTTCTGGCAGGCATCCTCCGCCGCAGGCTACCTGTACAACGGCTTGAGCGACGCCGAGAAGGCCGCCTATCTGGCCTGCGATACCGCCTTTGCCAATGTGGTCGATCTGCCGCAGGCCGCCATCGATGCCAGCCTGGGCCTGACCTCCGCCCAGCTTGGCGTGGCCGTTACCGCCTACCTCAACGACCACCCCGAGGTGTTTTGGGTGGGCGGCGGCTACACCAAATACGGCGCCAACGTCGTAACCTCGGTGGGGCTTTCCGGGAACTGGGTGCTGACCCGCTCCGCCGCCGAGCTGGCCGCCATGCAAAAGGCCTACGATGCCGCGGCGGATGCCCTGCTGGCCGGGGTGGATACCGCCGGCACCCCCGCCGTGGTGGCCCTGCGCGTCCACGACGCCCTGGCCGCCCATGTTACCTACGATACCACCGCCGCGTCCACCGGCGCCTACCTGCCCCACACGGCCTACGGCGCGCTGGTGGACGGCCGCGCCGTGTGCGACGGCTACGCCAAAGCCTACGAATACCTGCTGAACCGCTGCGGCATCACCGCGTCCGTGGTGACAAGCACCGCGCTTCTGCACGCATGGAGCATTGTATCCCTTGGCGCGGACTGGTACGAGACAGACGTAACCTGGGACGACGACGGCGACGCCGGCAGCCACAGCTACTACGACCTGACCACCGCCCAGATGACCGCGGCCCACAAAAACACCGGCCGCACCATGGCCGGCACCAACCTGCTTCTGCCCACGGCCACCGGCACCCTGTACACCTACGCCTGGCTGCTGGCCAACGGCGGCGCCGCGCCCACCGCCGCGCCCACCGCCACGCCAACGCCCACGCCCACCGCCGCGCCTACCGCCACGCCTGCGCCTACCCCCACCCCCACGCCCGACCCCGGCACCGGCGTGGCCGGGTTTGTGACCCGGCTGTACCAGGTTTGCCTGGACCGCCAGCCGGAGGCCGCGGGCAAGGCCGACTGGATCAGCCGCCTGCAGGACGGCAAAAGCACCGGCGCGCAGGCCGCCTACGGGTTTGTGTTTTCCCAGGAGTTCAAGGCCAAAAACTACTGCAACGAGGACTTTGTAAAGCGGCTGTACCTGGCCATGATGGGCCGCCAGCCCGACGCCGCCGGCCTGGCCGACTGGGTGAGCCGCCTGGAAACCGGCGCCAAGCGGGAGGAAGTGTTCAACGGCTTTGCCCTGAGCAGCGAGTTTACGGCCCTTTGCGCCGGTTACGGCATCGCCCGGGGCGGCGGCATCGCGGTGCCTGCCTACGGCACCGTGCCCACCGGCCCCTGCAGCGCCGACGGCAAAACCGACGGCGTGACCGCCTTTGTGACCCGCCTGTACACGGTCTGCCTTGGCCGCGCCCCCGACGCCGCCGGCCTGGCCGACTGGACAAACCGGCTTTGGGCCCACACCGCCAGCGGCAGCCAGACGGCCTACGGGTTTATCTTTTCCAGCGAGTTCCGGGGCAAAAACTACAGCGATACCGCCTACGTCCAGCAGTTGTACCGCGCCTTTATGGGCCGCGAGTACGACGCCCCCGGCCTGGCCTACTGGGTAGACCGCCTGAAAAACGGCGCCGGGCGCGAGGATGTGTTCAACGGCTTTGCGGGCAGCCGAGAATTTACCAGCATCTGCCAGAGCTACGGCATCACGCGAGACTGACAGGCTCCGCGCTTTGCGCCGCGCGGCCGGGGGATGGTCTGCGCCTTCCCCGGCCGCGGCGCTCCGGCCCGGGCGCCCCTTCGGGGGCGCCTTTTTTGCGCGGCCCCTGTGCCGTTGGCGCGCGGCCCCTGTGCAGGCGCGGCGCCGCACGGATGCCCGCGCCGCGGCGCCCCGCCGCGCCGGAATTGCACGGTTTTGCCGGGAAACCGTCAATTTGCCAGTCGATTTTTGGGGCGGCGGTTGGTATAATGGATAGGGCGCACCCGCGCATCCGCCTTTGCGGGGGACGAACGCGCCGCTGATAAAGGAAGGAACTTGGAAGCATGCAGATGGCAAAAAGACCGATCGCTTTGTTTTTGACCGCCGCGCTGGCGCTTTGCCTGGCGCTGCCCGCCGCCGCGGCCCCCGCCGCGCCCGCCGGGTTTGACCCCGCCCCCCTTACGGACGAGGAAGCCGCCTACAGCCATGTGGGCCCCGCCGATGCCGCCGTCTATGCCCGCTTTGCCGCCGGGGACGCCGCCGATAGCGCCGCCGGGGACGCCGCCGATAGCGCCGCGACCGGGGAAAGCGCCGCCGATAGCGCCGCCGCCGAGGACGCCGCGCTGGCTTTGTTTGACGCGCTGGACAGCTACAACACCCAGAACGCCCAGCTCTGCTACAACTTTTTGACCAGCCAGATGGGGCTGAACGCGGCCCAGGCCAGCGGCATTTTGGCCAGCATGTACACCGAAAGCCGCTTTGACCCCGCGGCCATCATCCCGGCGGATTCCAACGGGCTTACCAGCTACGGCCTTTGCCAGTGGAACGGCCCCCGCTACGACGCCTTGCGCAGCTGGTGCGCCGCCAACGGCTACGACTACACCACCGTGGCCGGGCAGCTGCGCTACCTGCAATACGAGGTGGGCAGCACCGAAAAGCGCGCCTGGAGCTATATGCAGAACATCCCCAACAACGCCGACGGCGCCTACACGGCCGGGTACAACTGGGCCCGCTACTTTGAGCGGGGCGCCAGCCGGTACTGGACCTCCCGCGCGGAGCTGGCCCGCGACGAGATCTGGCCCGTGTTCGGGGCCGCCAGCCCTGTGGACCCCGCAAAGGCCACCGCCTTTGTGACCCGGCTGTACACCGTCTGCCTGAACCGCGACCCCGACGCCGCCGGGCTGGCCAACTGGGTCAACGCCCTGTCGGCCCGCACGTCCACCGGCGTGCAGGTGGCCTACGGCTTTGCGTTCAGCCCTGAGTTCGGCAGCCGCAACTACTGCAACGAGGATTTTGTCAAGCAGCTGTACCGCGCCTTTATGGGCCGCGAGTACGACGCCCCCGGCCTGGCCTACTGGGTAAACCGCCTGGAAACCGGCGCCAAGCGGGAGGAAGTGTTCAACGGCTTTGCCCTCAGCACCGAGTTTACGGCCCTTTGCGCCGATTACGGCATCACCCGCGGCGACGGCATCGCCGTGCCGGCCTACGGCACCGTGCCCCACGGCCCCTGCAGCGTGGACGGCAAAACCGACGGCGTTACCTCCTTTGTGACCCGCCTGTACGGCGTTTGCCTGGAGCGCACCCCGGACGCCGCCGGCCTGGCCGACTGGACCGCCCGCCTGTGGAACCACACGGCCACCGGCACCGGCGTGGCCTACGGGTTTGTGTTCAGCCCCGAATTTTCGGCCGCCGCCGCCGACAACACCGTTTTCGTAACCCGCCTCTACCGCGCCGTTCTGGGCCGCGAACCCGACGCCGCCGGCCTGGCCGACTGGGCCGGCCAGCTGAACGCCGGCACCGCCGACCGCGCCCGCGTGTTTGCGGGCTTTGCCGGCAGCACGGAGTTTGACGCTTTGTGCAAAACCTACGGCATTGCGCGGTAAAACGCCGGCGCCGCGCTGTGCGGCTTTGCCCGGTTTTGCCCCGGTTTTTGCCCGGCGGGGGCTGGTAATTTGCGCCGCAATGCGGTATACTATCCCAGTATGGCCGCGCGCGCCGCGCGCCGCCCGCCAACCCCCACACACCCAATACAGGGAGGATTTTTCTGATGCAGGATACGCAGCAGGGCTCGCTTTCGCTGGCCTGGGCACATTTTAAAAAGTACAAACCGCTGATCCGCGAGCTTGTCTCCCGCGATCTCAAGGTCAAGTATCGCCGCAGCTTTTTGGGGTATGTGTGGAGCATCCTCAACCCGCTGCTGATGATGCTGCTGCAAAGTTTGATCTTCTCCTTCATGTTTCGCAACGACATCCCCAATTTTCCCCTCTATCTGATCTGCGGCAACACCCTGTTCACCTTTTTTAACGAGGCCACCAACATGGGCCTTACCTCCATCATCTACAACGCGCCGCTGATCAAAAAGGTCTATATTCCCAAATTCATCTTCCCGGTAAGCCGCGTCGTGTCCAGCTTTGTCACCATGTGGTTCAGCCTGGCCGCCATCCTGCTGGTCATGGTGTTCACCCGCGCCGCCCTCTACTGGACCATCCTGCTTTGCTGGGTGCCGCTGCTGTTTCTGTTTCTGTTCAGCTGCGGCATGGCGATCCTGCTCTCGGCACTGACGGTCTACTTCCGCGATATGCAACATTTGTACAGCATTTTGACCCTGGGCTGGATGTACGCCACCCCCCTGTTCTACCCCATTTCCCTGCTGCCCCCCTTTATGCAGCGGCTGATGAAGTTCAACCCCATGTACCACTATGTCAATATGTTCCGCTGCCTGGTCATGTACGGCACCATCCCCGGCCCCAACACCTGGCTGGCCTGCATCGCCAGCGCCGCCGTGATGATGGTGCTGGGCCTGGCCGCCTTCCGCAAGCTGCAGCGCAACTTTATTTTGTACATTTAAACAGGGAGGCACGATTTTTAAGATGGGTAACGAATCAATCATCGACGTTCAACATGCCTCCATGCGCTTTAACCTGGCGCAGGAAAAAACCGAGACGCTGAAAGAATACGTCGTCAAGCTGCTGCAGCACCGGCTGATGTTCAACGAGTTTTACGCCCTGAAGGACGTCAGCTTCGGCGTGAAGCCCGGCGAGAGCGTGGCCCTGATCGGCCGCAACGGCAGCGGCAAAAGCACCATGCTCAAGCTGATTGCGGGCGTGATGTACCCTTCCGCGGGCACCGTAAGGGTGCGCGGGGACATCGCGCCCCTGATTGAGCTGGGCGCCGGGTTCGACATGGATCTGACCGCGCGCGAAAACATCTACCTGAACGGCGCCGTCCTGGGCTTTGACCGCGCGTACATGAACGAACATTTTCAATCGATCATGGATTTTGCCGAGCTGTGGGATTTTGTGGATGTGCCGGTTAAAAATTTCAGCTCCGGCATGATCGCCCGGCTGGGCTTCTCCATCGCCACCGAGGTGCGCGCCCCCGTGCTGCTGGTGGACGAGATCTTGTCCGTGGGCGATTTTCTGTTCCAGCAGAAATGCCACGAGCGGCTGGCCCGGATGCTCTCGGGCGGAACGACGCTGCTGTTCGTCAGCCACAGCTCGGAGCAGGTCAAGCAGCTGTGCAAGCGGGCCGTCTGGCTGGACCACGGCCATCTGCGCGCCGACGGCCCCAGCGCCGAGGTTTGCGACGCCTACGAGGCCGCCATGCGCGCCGGCGAGGCGTAAGCATCAAAAATCCATGGCCCGGCACGGTTGCCCCGTGTGCCGGGCCAGCGGCTTTATGCGGGGTCTTGCAGTGAAAAAGCAACAAAGGCGGTGTTTTGTGATGAAGGCAATGATCGTAGGCGCGGCCGGGTTTGTGGGCGCATACCTGGCCGACGCCATCCGGCAGGACCTGCGCTGCGCGCTGATCGTGACCAAGCTCCCCCACGAGAACCTGGACATACCCGGCGCCGAGGTGCAAAACCTGGATATCCTTAACCCTATTGCGATCCTTGCGCTGCTGAAAGAGCAGCACCCGGATTACATCTTCCACCTGGCAGCCCAAAGCTCGGTGTCTTACAGCTGGAAAAACCCCGGTCTGACCGTGGACGTAAACGTAAAGGGCAGCCTGAACCTGCTGAACGCGATCCGCCAGCTGGATTACAGCCCCCGCGTGCTGATGATCGGCTCCGGCGAGGAGTACGGCCACATCCGCCCCGGCCATGTGCCTATCGCTGAAAGCGAATTTTTGGACCCCGGCAACATCTACGCCGCCACCAAGGCCTGCCAGAACATGATGGCCACCATCTACGCCCAGGCCTACGGCCTGCAGCTGGTGATGGTGCGGGCCTTCAACCATGTAGGCCCCAACCAGGCGGATCTGTTTGTGGTGGCCGATTTCTGCAAGCAGGTGGTAAAAATTGAGAAGGGCTTGCAGGAACCGGTGATCCGGGTTGGAAATTTGGCGGCCAAGCGCGATTTTACCGATGTGCGCGACGTTGTGCATGCCTACACCGGGCTGATCCAGTTTGGCGTGCCCGGCGAGACCTACAACGTGGGCAGCGGCCGCGCGGTGGCCATTGACGAAATTCTGCGGATGATTTTGGCCCAGAGCGAAGCCAAAATTACCGTGGAAACCGATCCCGCCCGGCTGCGGCCCGTGGATGTGCCCATCATTGAGGCCGACACCCGCAAAATTTACGACGCGACAGGCTGGAAGCCCGCCATCCCGATGGAGCAAACCATTGCGGATACGCTGGCCAACTGGCGCGCCCGGCTGTGAAGGAGGGGCGTTTGTATGCGTGAAATGGAAAAAACAGCCCGCGATCTTACCCAAAACGGGCAACCCGGCCCGGGGCCTGCCCCCTGCGAAAATGCCGGCGCGCCCTGCTGTCTGATCGTGGGCGGAACCAGCCTGTTCGGGCAGTATCTTTCGGCGCTGCTGGTGCAAAAGGGCCAGCGGGTGGCCGCCACCAAGCTGCCCACCGAGCGCGCCGACCAGAAATATCCCCCCGACCCCCGCGTGGCGTGGTACGACGCCGATCTGCTGGATCCGCTTTCGATCGTGGCCGTGCTGAAAACCGTGCGGCCCGCCGTCATCTACAACTTTGCCGTGCAGAACAGCGTGAGCTACGCCTGGCGCAACCCCGGCGCCACCGTGGATGTGAACGTGATCGGCGCGCTGAACTTGCTGGACGCCGTGCGCCAGCTGGACTACGCCCCCACCGTGCTGCTGGCCGCCTCCGGCGAGGAGTACGGGCGGATGCCCTTCTCCCGGATGCCGCAAAGCGAAGAATTGCAGCCAAACCCGGGCAATATTTTCGCCGCCAGCAAGGTCTGCCAGACCATGATGGCCCGCATCTACTGCCGCGCCTACGGCATGAAGCTGCTTTTGGTGCGCACCTTCAACGAGACGGGCCCCGGCCAGAGCAGCCGGTTTGTGGTATCGGATTTTTGCCGCCAGTACGCGGAGTTTGTAAAGCGGAAGGCCGAGGGCGCCTTGCCCGAGCATCCCGTGATGCAGGTGGGCAACCTGAACATCCGCCGCGATTTTACCGACGTGCGCGACCTGGTGCGCGCCTTTGCCCTGCTGGCCGACAAGGGCCGTCCCGGCGAAATTTACAACGCGGGGCGCGGGGCCGCCGTGCCCATCGCCCGCATTTTGGAGATCCTGCGCGCGCAGACCGGCATAGAGGCCGCCGTGGAGGCCCGCGCCGACCGCATCCGGCCCATCGATACGCCGGTGTTTGAGGCCGATACCGCCAAGATCCGCGCCGACGCGGGCTGGCAGGCGGAAATTCCGCTGGAGCAGACGGTGGCCGATATGCTGGCCTACTGGTCCGCCCGCGTGTGAGCGGGGAACCGGCGGCGCGCGTGTGCGGGAAACCGGCGGCGCGGCCGGGCGCGTTTCCGGCGGGGCGTGGCTGGACATGGCCCGGGACGATGCGCCGGAAAAACCAGACAACGACAGGCTGAACTCGAGGCTTGTAAAGTGATACGCGGAAAGAGATACGCGGAAATAAATAAGCGGAAATGATTGCGCCGCGCGGTGCGCCCCTTTTGTGGGACGCACCGCGCGGCGCTTTTTGCGGCGAGTGGGGGAAGAAGGCGGCAAGCACGGGCGGATGCGAGAGGGAATCTACGCCGTGGCGGGACGTGTGGGAGGCATGGCGGGAGAGTTGTCGGGGAAGGACGGCGGGCGAGAGGGAGGTACGGCGGGCGGGACGGCGGGACGGCGGGCGAGGCGGCGGGCGGTACGGCGGAGAATGCCGGGGATATTTGGGAGATACGCCGGGTGGAAGGTTGGGACGGTGGAGAAAAAACGGGATAAGCGATGGGAAGGGCGGCGTGTTCCACGGCGAAAGTGTGAATTGGCTTTGCGACGGCTTTGCGAACAGGCGTTGAGGCAGGCTTCGCGAACAGGTGTTACAGCTGATTTGTAAACAGACTTCGCAAACAGGCTCCACGACGTTTTTTGCGGCAGGCTCCACGCTGGATTTGCGAAAGACTTCGTGAACAAGCTTTGAGGCAGGGGTCTACAGCTGATTTGTAAACAGACTTCGCAAACAGGCTCCGCGACGGCAACAAAAAAAGGCCGTCCGCTTTATGCGGACAGCCCGAAACAAGGCGCTCCTGCCCCTGCGGCGGCGCGCCGCGCGCACGGCATCCCGCGGCCCACAGCCGCACGCCGGCCCGCCACGCGGCAACAGCCTGGCGCGCGGCAACAGCCTGGCGCGCGGCAAAAAAGCCCGCGCAAACAGCGCCCTTATTCCTTGGGCGGTTCCTTCCGCTGCGCCTGGCGCGAGCGCATCAGCACAACCATGTCCCGCAAAACCAGCTTGTCCCGGTCGTCCAGCTCACGGTAGTCCCCGTAAAAAGCCAGATCCACATCGTGCAAAGAATCGGACGCGGTCAGGGTGGTCATGGGCACGTCAAAATATTTTGCGATCTTTTCGATTTTATTGACACGCGGATACTTGCGCCCGGAACACCAGTCAGACACCGTGGAATTGCTGACCTCCATATACTGGGCCAACTCCTGCTGGCTGTGGGAGGACATTTTCAGGTAACGCCGTATGTTCGACGCCAAAATTTCCTTGGCAGTCTCGGGATTATCGCGCATGGTATCAACTCCTTCTGGTTCGGTGAAATTAGCATTCCTTTATAAGTTTAGTATAACCCGCCTGTGCCCCAGAAGCAAGCAATTTTCGCAAGATTTTTCGCTAAAAACCGATAAAAACCCGCAGAATCCGCGATGCTGCGGCGTTTGCCTCTCTTATTGTGCAAACAGCACAAATGCAGAAGCGTAAAATAAGGCATAATAACGAAAGCAAGACACGCTAAAAATAAATTTTGTAAAAGCGAAAAAACCTATTGACATACTACAAATAGTTGTTATAATAGAGATGTTGATTCATCAAGAGCAAATTCTAAAGCCTTTATTTTGGATATAGTATTTTTATCAGAATAAATACAACCTATTGTAGTTAATATGTTTGAGAACGGCGAGGCAAAAGCAGAGACGCCGCCGCCCGGAACCGGGGCGCGCGCCGCGCGGCTGCCCCCCCCCGCACAAAGCGCCGCCGCCCTTGCCGCAAAAAAACCTCGGCCATGCTTTCGGGGGGGGCGTCGCGCGCAAGGCGGGGCAAGCGCCCTTTGAACCCATCCTGAAACGGCTGCACCGGCCACGCGGGCGCTTTCCGGCTGCGTTGGCGCCGCTTTACCTTTATCCTACCACAAAGCCCATCCCATAATTTGGACGATGAGGCACGGAACACAAAATTTTTGCAGGAGGCGATCTTCCCCTTGAACGGCTGCGTTCCCCTGCCGCGCGGCAACCCCGCCCGGCAAAACCCCTGGCCGCCTTTTTTGCGGCCGCTGCCCCGCTGCCCCACCTGCGGCGCCGAGCTAAGCCCGGAAAGCGAAATCTTTCTGGACGGCCAGGGCCGGGCCATCGGCTGCCAAGGCTGCCTGCGGCCCGGCACCGCGGGCGACTGGTTCCCCGCCTGGTTTGACGGCTGAGGAGGGCAAAAACCGCCGCGCACCGGGTTTTCGCTTTTGCGGGCAGGGCGGAACCCGCCGCCGCGCAGCGCCAAACGCCGCAAACCGCCCGCCCGCTGCGCACCAACACGGAACGGCCGCCCGCCCAGGCGGCAAAGGAAAGGAAAAACCGCATGACGCATGCCTATTTTGCCGCTTACACCAGCTACCTGAAGTCGGTACAGCACTTGACCGACGCGGAAACCGGCCGCCTGTTTCGCGCCTGCCTCCGCTACATCGACGCCGGCACGGTGGACGAGCTGGCCGGAAACGAGCTTTTCGTCTTTGATTCCATCCGCGCCCAGATCGACCGCGACCTGCGCAATTACGAAAACCGCTGCAATGCGCTGCGCGAAAACAATCGCGCGCGAAAAGCCAAAAAACAGGATCGTACTGCGGGTTTGCGCCGTGACGGCGTAAAAGAGAAGGAAAAGGAGAAGGAGAAGGAGAAGAAAAAGGAGAGTGTGGCAGACGTTCCGTCTGCCCCCGGCGCTGGCGCGCCCACGCCCACACAGGGGAATGCCTTGAAACCTGAAACGGGGGCCGGGGCGGCGCAGGACGCGGGCAGTCTGACGGGCTGCGAGGCGGCGGGCGAACCGGCAGGCAGGGCGGTTATGCAGCGCGAGGCGGCAGGCGAACCGGCAGGCAAGGCGGGCGGACAGCGCGCGGCGGCGGGCGAACCGGCGAAAAACAAACATGGCGGGGCAGGCAAAACGGAAAAACCGACGCGGGCGGGCGGCGCTTTGGCGGACGCATCGAACGCCGCCGCCCGGCCCGCAAACAGCCCGGACGGCCTTCCGCCCGCGCCAACCGCCCCGGGGGGCGGCATGGACCCTGCCGGCCACGGCGGCCCGCCTACCCTGGAGGAGGTGCAGGCCTACTGCCTGGAGCGAAAAAGCACCGTGAATCCGGCACGGTTTGTCAACTACTACGCGGCCACCGGATGGCGGCTGGGGCGGCAGCCGATTCGGGACTGGCGCGCCGCGCTGCGCGCCTGGGAGCTGAATTCATACCGTCAAACGTCGTTTGTTCCGTTTTCCGCGCCCGACCGCAACGTGCTTTTGGGCTGCAAGCCCGGCACAAACAAGCCCGACCCCTTCCATCAGGACTGGAACGCCGTTTTTGACGAGGATTGAACGGTTTGCTTGCGGCGAAACAACCGCAAAACACGTTTGCGCCGGGCCAACGGGCGGCGGTAACGGCGTCAGCCTGCGCCGGGCCAAAGCGCAAACGGACGGGTGCGCAATTTTTCACCGTCGGGTGCAATTTTTCGCCGCCGGGCCGGGCCGGACAGGCTTGGCGGGCCAGGCCCGGCGGCACGACGCGGAAAACGATTGCGCTTTCAACAGAAGGGAAGGATGTTGTGGAAAATCTGAACCGGCGGCAGGAAGCGTTCTGCCGCGAATTTTTGCAGGACTACAACGCCGCCGCCGCTGCCGAGCGCGCCGGGTACGCGCCGCCGCTGGCAGAGCGGGCGGGAGCGCGGCTGCTGCGCCAACCGGAGGTGCGCCGCGCGATCCGCCGTGCCCAGGCCGATGCCGTAAAAAACAGCGCCGTAACGGAAGATTTTGTGGTTTTGTCTTTGCTGGAGGTCTACCGGAGATGCCTTGGCGCAAAGCCGGTGCGGGGGGAGCCGGGCGTCTATCGGTTCGACAGCCGCGCGGCGCTGCGGGTGCTGGAGCTGCTTGGCCGCCATCTGGGGATGTTTGGCGACCGCACCGCGCCCACCGGCCCCGATACCGGCCATTTGGCGCGCATTCTGGCCCAGTTGGACGGCACCGAACCCGCCCGCCTCGGCCCCGACCCGGACGCCGCCCGCGCGCTGCTGCGGCAGGCCGCGCAAACGGCACCGCGCGCGGATGCAGCTTGCGGCAGCGCTTGCGCGGCGCCGAACGGAGCCGCCGCAGGTGCGCAGGACGCGCCCGGCCCACCGGCAGGCGCATTGGCATACCCCGAACCCGCGCCCGCCCCGCCGCCGGGCCTTGCGCCGGGCTTGGGGGCGGGTTGCACGGGAAGCCTGGCGGCGGGCTCTGCGGCGGACATTGCCATGGACGGCGGCCCTGCCGCGCGCCGGGAACGCCCCGCCCTGCCGCCGGGCCTTGCGCCGGGCTTGGGGGCGGATGTTGCGGCGGCGGCCGACCCCTTGACGGGTCTTGCAGGCGGCGGATATCCAGGCGCGCGCTTTTTTGCCGCAGATCGCTTTGATGCACGGTCCTTCTTCACGGAAAGCGATTTCCCGGACGACGGCGACGCCCTGTATGACGGCTGCGGGGAAGACGGCGGGTACGGCGGGGAGGAGGACGGCTACGATGTCTGAGCTTCTTTTATCGCCCAAATACCGCGCGTTTTTGCGCTGCCGTGCGCCCGTAGAATTTTTGGAGGGCACCACCGCCGCGGGCAAAACCACCGTGGGTCTGCTCAAGTTTATGCTGCTTGTTGCCGAAAGCGAAAAACCGATCCATATTTTGTCCGGCCTGGATCTTGGCACCATCGAAAAAAACATCATTGCCAAGGATCTTGGCATTTTGCAGGATTTTGGTGCGCTGGCCCGCTATTATCCCCGCGCCCACGGCGGCATTGGCCTGCCGCACATTGAGTTTGATACGCCGCATGGACAAAAAATAATCTTTGTGCTTGGGTACGATAACCGGGCGCGCTGGAAAAAGGCGCTTGGCGGCCAGTACGGATGCCTGTATATTGACGAAATCAACATCGCCGATATGGATTATGTGCGCGAGGCCGCGCTTCGGTGCGATACCCTGCTGGCCACCCTAAACCCGGACGACCCCGATCTGCCCGTTTATGCCGAGTTCATCAACCACAGCCGCCCGCTGCCGCTTTGGGCCGCCGATACCCCGCCCGCCATTTTGGCAGCGCTGGAAACCGCCCCCGCCAAGCCCGGCTGGGTACATTGGTTTTTTACTTTCAGCGATAACGCCGGGCTGCCCGCCCAAAAGCTGTGCAGCATTTTGCAAAACGTGCCGCCCGGCACCAAGGTATGGCAAAACAAGGTGATGGGCCTGCGCGGCCGCAGCACCGGGCTGGTGTTCCGCGTGGCGCCCGCCAACGTGCTTACGCCCGCGCAGGCCAGGCAGCTTCGCTTTGTTCGCTTTAGCTGCGGCGTGGACACCGCTTTTTCCCGCCGCACGCCGGATACCCTTTGCTTTGTGTTTGTGGGGCTTACCGCCCGCGGCCAGCTGGCCGTGCTGGAGGAGTACGTCGTCAACAACAAGGCCCGCCGCACCCCCGTCACCCCCAGCGATGTGCCGCCCATGCTGGCCGCCTTTTTGGATCTTTGCCGCGCCCGCTGGGGCTTTGCCCCCGCCGCCTTTATCGATTGTGCCGATGCCGGTACGCTGGCGGAATGCGAAAAATTTCGCATTGGCCACGGCTGCCTGTATGACTTTGCGCCATCCTGGAAACGACTTTCGGTGTTAAGCCGCATCGAATTGCAGCAGGGCTGGATGGCCCATGGCGTCTACCTGACCGGGGACTGGTGCGCCGAGCATCTGCATGAGCTGAACAGCTACAGCTGGCAGGACGACCGCACCCGCCCCGAGGATGGCCACGATCACACCATCAACGCCGCACAGTACGCCTGGATGCCGCTGCTTGCCCAGATCGGCCGCCCGCCCAGCGCCGCGCCGCCCGCCTGCCCGCCGTGATTTGCGCCGCACCCGCCTTTGGAGAAAGATTTTTGCACAGACAGCCTGCCTTTCCGGAACGCCGTTTTTTCCGCCCGCACCGCGCGTCCGGCCTGCTAAGGCTGGCACTGTCTGTGCCGCGCGTCCGGCCTGACCCGTCCGGCCAGCCGCGTTTGTCCGCTGCGTCCGGCCTCCGGCCGCGGGCGGGAAAGGCGCCGGAACACAGATACGCCCTGCGAACCACGAGCTGAAAAAATCAAAGAAAAATACGCATAAAAAGAAAAATGAAACATCTTGCGGCGGAATCAAGCGGCCTGCCGCGCTGCCGGCGCAGCGCGTACCGCGCCGGAACGATCGCCCGGCAAGGGCATGACGCAGGAAGGACGCCAAAAAAGGTGCGTCGCGCTTTGCAAGGAAGATCATGCCCCAGGCCGATGCCCGCCAGAAACGACACCGCTGCAAAAAACGTGTTGCCGCGGCTGAACGGTCTAGCCGGGCCTGCGGGTCGCTCCGGGGCGAAAAAAGGCCGCGAAGCGATGGCCGGGGCCGACAAACCGGCGTTCGCTTTTGGGCGGCCCGCGGAGAAAAACGGTTCGTCCGCCGGTCCGTGCCGATGCCTTCCGCAAGCGGATGCCATCAAAAAGGAGAAAAACAATGCCGTTTTCCCAACGTTTGCGGGAAGTGATCTTGGGCTTTCTGCATTTGACCCCTGCGCCGCGCCAGAGCGTTCAGCTTTTGGAGAGCGTCGATTTTGGCGCCAACGTGGCCCGAAACCGCGTGTGGTACCGCGGCGATCCATCGGAACTTTCGCAATTGGCAAAACAACTGAGCGCCAGCGGCGCCGACGATACCGCCGCCACCCGCTTTTGGGCGCAGGCGCCCGCCTTTGGGCAGATCCGCAAGGCGCACACCGGCCTGCCCGCCGTTATGGCCGATACCCTCGGCGCGCTGGTCAAGGCCGATTGCGGGCCATTCGCATTCGGCGATGCCGCGCTTGATGCGCGCTTTGCCGCTTTGGCGCAGAGCGCCGGGCTGTATGCCCTGATCGGCCATGCCGTGACCGAGACGCTTGTCACCGGGGACGGGGCCTTCAAAATCTCGGTGGACCCGGCGGCGTCCCCCCATCCGATGGTGGAGTTCCGTGCTGCCGACCGTGTGCGCTACCGCCGTCGCCGCGGCCGTGTGGAGGCTGTGGAATTTTTGACGCCCCTGGAAAGTCCGACCGGGCAGGAGTACATGTTAAGCGAAGTTTATGCCGAGGGCTGCGTCGATTACCGGCTGCTGGACAGCGCGGGAAATCCCTGCGGGCTTCCCTTGGCGGAAAGCCCCAAAGGCGGGCGAGCCAAGGAAGCGACCGGTGAAGCGATTTATACAAAATATAGCGATAAAACATCAAATAGTGTTTGTGGAGAGGCGCCGGATACCGCCGTTTCCGCCGATTGCACCGCCGCGGACGATGCCGCGGCGGATGCAACGGCGGGCGGCTGGCAGGCGCTGGCCGGGCTGCGTCCCGCGCGGTTTGCGGGCGGGTTCACGCTGGCGGTGCCGCTTCAATTTTTCGCTTCAAGCAGATTCCCGGGCCGCGGACGAAGCATCTACGACAGTAAGACCGATGCCTTTGACGCCCTGGACGAGGTGTTCAGCCAGTGGATCGATGCCGTGCGCGCCGGCCGCGTGCTGCGCTATATCCCGGACGACCTGGTACCCCGCAGCCCCGAGACGGGCGCGCTGCAAAACCCCGGCTATTTTGCATCCAACTTTGTCATCACCGGTCATTCCAGCCGGGAGGACGCCCGCGACCGCATCGAGATGCAGCAGGCAGATATTCGCTATCAGGCGTTTTCGTCCTCCTATGCGGCCATGTTGGATCTCTGCCTGCAAGGAATACTGAGCCCGGCCACGCTGGGCATCAACGTGGGCCGGATGGCCTCCGCCGAAAACCAGCGGGAGCGCAAGGACGCCACAGGCTTTACCCGCGGGGCCATCGTGGATGCGCTGGAGCAGGCGCTGCCCCGGCTTGCAGTTTCGCTTTTGCGCGCTGACGATTTAATGCAGGGGCGCGCGGCCGGAAGCTACCCGTTTCCCTCTGTTCGCTTTGGGGAGTATGCCGCCCCTGATTTTGAAACGCGGGTCAACACCCTGGCGGTTGCCCGCAAGGCGGGGCTGATCAGCCGCAAAGCAGCCGTGGCCGAGCTTTGGGGCGCCGGAAAAACGCCCGCACAGCAGGCGGGCGAGCTGGCTGCGCTGGAACAGGAGGATGCCTTGCAAGCCGTGCGGACGCACGCCTGAGCCGCGGCCGGACTTGGGCGGTTACGGCTGGCAAAAAAATACGCAAAACGTAAATTTCATGAAACGAAATTGCGAAAGTGCGGAAACACAAAAAGCCGCAGGAAAGAACGCGCGGGCCGCCGCGGCAAACGCTTTCGCGCTTTTTCAAGAAACCGCGTTGCATCCGCCCGGGCAGCGGAAACGCCCCGGGCAGCAGAACCCCCCGGCCAGCGGAAATCCCCCGGGCAGCGGAATGCCCCGGCCAGCGGAAATCCCCCGGGCTGAAGAAACGCCACGGGGTCGAACGGCGGGAACGGTGCGGCGCAGCCCAATGCCGGACGGCGCGCAAGCCGTGCGGAACGCGGGATGTGCCAGCGCATAAAAACAGAATAAAACGAACAGAAAGGTGAAAACCATGCGTATTTGCAACAGGGAAAAGCTGAAAGAAGAAAAAAACACAAAGCCAGAGCGCTACGATACGGCGGACGGGCCGGTGCAGCGGGCGGCGGGCGTCGAAAGCAACGGCGCGTCTGTTACGGCCGGCGCCGCCGTTGCGGCCGATGCATCCGCTGCCGCCAAAAGCGAACGGGCAGAAAACAAGGCGCGCGCTGCCCGGCTTGCCGATGCGGCGCACCCGGCCGGCGCGGCAAACGCCTCGGCTGCCGAAGCCGCAAGCGCATTCACGGCGGAGCGCACGGCCGATGCGAACCGCAAAACACGCGGGGCGGGCGGCACGGCGGCTGCCGCCACGCCGACCCACGCGGTGGATTACGCCGAGAGTTTCGCTTTAAGGCATGATTCCGGCAAACAGAAAATCACTGCAGGGGCCAGCGCGGAAGGCAGGGAGCAGCGCGCGTCCGGCCCTGAAAACACCAATGCTTCCAAGCAGCCCCCCTTCTATAAATACCCTGAAACGCCTGCGCGTTCCCAAAACGCAGCACGCAATGATTCTGCGGAACGTACCGCCCGCCCCGAGAATCCCGAACACTCGGAAAACGGTCGGTTTGCCGTACATACGCAGGGGCGGGCTTCCGGCTTGGATGCCGCCGCCCCGCAAAATCCAGTTTTTGGCGCCGTCGGTCAAAAAACCAACCTTGCGGGCCGCACGGGGGATGAAAATGCTGCCGCCGACAGCCGGGGACAAGGCGGAACCGCCCTTGAGAAAACCGCGCCGCGCACATCCGTAAAGAAAACCGTTCCCCGGAAAGCCGCCAGCAGCCCCGCCGTTCCCCCGGATGCGCCGGTTGCAAGGGAACCTTTGCCGGATGGAACCTGCGAGGATGGACCCGACCCGGACAGCGTTGGCCCGGCCGCCTCCGGCCCGGATCCCTCCGGCCGCGACGCCTCCGACCGTGAAGCCTTTGGCCATGATGCCTCCGGTCGCGACGCCTCCGACGAGGCCGCCCCCGACCCGGTCGACTCCGACGCGGACGCCCCCACGCTCCAGGAAGCGGCCGATCAAGCCGTTGTGGCGGATCTTTCCCGCCAGGTGGCCGATTGGCGCTACCGTTATGAATCGCTTTCGGCTGATCTGGATGCCGTAAAACAGAGCCTTGCGGAGCTGAGATCCGGGCGCGCCGGGTTTGTGGTGGGGTTTGACGCCGACGCGCTGCCCCACCCGCCGGAGGCGTCCCGCTCGCCCCGCAATACCGGCAGGCGATGGAACCGCTTTAACGGCTGATACGCTGTTTAACCGGGCAGCCGCGCCCGCAAGAAGGCACCGCCGCAGCGGGTTCACGCCCTTTGCGTGCATACGAACGGTACATTTTTGCCTGCAATGCCCCCGTGCTTCGCTTTGCATCGTTTAATACGAACGACACGGCCCGCCAGGCCATCATCGGCGGGGCAGGCGCGCAAAAATCCCTTTGAACACGGCGCATCCGGCTTGCACCGGCTTCCCGGCAAACGATACGGCTGCCTGCCGCCGGCAGCTGCCGAACCCACCAGGCGCACAGGCGGCTTTGCGGCGGCATGGCGGGGAAAACCGCCCCGCTCACGCCACCGAAGAAACCGAATACAACCGAAATATAGGACGTACAAACGTCGGAACAGGAGAATTGTTATGGCAAACACGGTCAATTACGCAGAGGTCTGGCAGCCGGAGCTTTTGGAGGTCATCCGCCAAAACACCCTCTGCACCCCCTTCATCACCGGCAGCGTCCGCTGGCTGGATGCCAAAACCTTCCACTTTACCCAGATGAACGTCGGCGGCTACAAAAACCACGACCGCCAGGGCGGCTGGAACCGCGGTTCCTTCAGCCAGGTCGATGTTCCCTTCACCGTCGCGCATGACCGCGACATCGAATTCCTTGTGGACAAGGCCGATGTCGATGAATCCAACGCTGCAGCGTCTATACGCAACATCAGCCGCACCTTTACCCAGACCCAGGCTTCGCCTGAGATGGACGCGCTTTTCTTCAGCAAGGTGGCGGCCGCCGCCAACGCCCAGGCAGGGTACCACAGCGCCACCGCCCGCGCGGACTATACCCGCGCAAACGTCTATTCCAAGCTGAAAGCGATGATTTCCGCCGGAAAGCTTCGCCGCTACAAGGCAAAGGGGGCGCTGGTCGTCTACCTGGCCAGCGAGCTGATGGATCTGCTGGAGCAAAGCACCGATTTTACCCGCAGCATCGATGTGACCCGCATCGCGGACGGCGGCGAGGGCATCGAGACCCGCGTCACCGATATCGACGGCGTGCCCGTGATGGAGGTCATCGACGACGAGACCTTCTACGACGCTTTCAACTTTGCCGCGGCTGCGGGCGGTTTTGAACCGGCTGCCGGCGCGCACAAACTCAACGCGGTGGTGGCAAGCCCCCTCACCGTCAAGGTGGTGCCCAAAATTTCCAGCATCTACTATTTCAACCCCGGCGCGCACACGGCCGGCGACGGTTATCTGTATCAAAATCGCGCTCTGTCGGATGTTTTTGTTTTTCCGAACGGCAAGGACAACAAGATCGACAGCGTGTATGCCGATGCCGATACCGCCGCGGTGACGGTATGATGACCGCGCCTTACGCCAGCGCCGCGGAGTACCGGGCCCTTTGCCCTGCGGCCGCGGCGGAGCTTACCGATGCGGAGATCGAACGGCAGCTTTCCCTTGCCAGCGACGATATCGATGCGCTGTGCTACGGGCGGGTGCGCCGGGATGGCTTTGGGGCGCTTACGTCCTTTCAGCAGGAAAAGATCCGCCGCGCAGCCTGCCTGCATGCCGCCTTTTTGGCAACCTATGGAGAGGCCCTGCACAGCCCGCTGGACAGCTACGCACTCGGAGAAGCGAAGATTCGCTTTGACCGCGCCATGCTGGAAACGCTGGGCGGCGTTACCACCAGCTGCGAAGTAACCGCGCAGCTGCGGCAGACTGGCCTGGCGCTGCGGAGGCTGGAATGAGCTGGCCGCGGCTGGTTCCCCCCGCCCTTTGCACCCAGCCGATCTGGCTCAGGCTGGACGGCCCGCCCGATGAAAACGGCGCACCCACCCTGGCCGCCGAGGGGCGGTTCGACTGCCGGCTTCGGCTGAAAAATGCGAAATGCGAGGGCGAGGTGCGGCATGGCCAGGCGGGGGGCAGCAGCGGCCGCCGCCAGTTGGTTGCGATGGCGGCCACCGCCTTTGTCTGCGGGGACATTGCCCCCGGCATCGAACTTTTGCACGGCACGGCCACGTTGTTTGGCCGCACCTGGAAAATTGCGGCGGGGCAAAAATTCCGCGACCCGGATGGGCGCGTCAACTATACGGTCCTGACGCTGTACTAAAATTCGGCTGCCCGCAACGGCCTTTGCCCACGCGCGCCGCGTAGACGGCGGTGGAAAAAGCGGCTCCTGGGCACGGCACAGAAATTGACCGGCAAAACTGCGGCAGCGCACGGTACAAGGCGCACGATGCCGCTTGCGGCGCCAAGGCGAATAGGGCCGCGCGGCAATGCTTGCGCTGCCGCGACGCCACGGCTGCGGAATTTCTGGCTTTGACGCCTGCGCCCCAAAGGGGCGGCAGAGCCGCACACACAAAGAAAAGGCAGGCCGATGCGGGAGCAAAAGCGATAAAACAGCGAAATTTTGGCTTACGGGTACGGCCGCGAACCGGCCCAAGCGCCAAACGCACGGGACAGAAGACAGTGGCAGGCGCACAAAAACGGCGGCGGCCGGCCGGCATGCCGCGCAAGGGACGGCGCCGCGGGGCAAGGCAGGGAGGCTGCCCGCGCGTGCGGCAGACAGCGCGGGCTGACTGCCGGGAAAGGACAAGCATGAGCAACAATGTAAGGCTGATCGATCTCAAAAATTGGCTGAAAACGAAAACCGATTGCGGCGAGGCGGTTACGCTGGGCGGCATTGATGCCAACCGGGAGCGGTGCATCGGCATCTACGCGCGGGACCCGGACGACCGCGGCATGGGCGCGCACATTTGCCTTGGCGGTGCGGCCATGACAAAAACACGACCGCTGTACGCGGAAATTTTGATTCACTGGGGCCGCGATGCCGCAGCGGCCGAGGAAAAAGCCTGGGAGATCTGGGCGCTGTTTGCCGGGCTTACCGATGCCTGGCTGGGGCAGGCGCCGGTGTACCTGGCGCAGCCGGGCACCGCGCCCCTGCCGCGGGACCGGGACGGGCGCGGCATCTGCGAGTATGCGGTGCGCCTTACCCTGTGGGGCGCGGCCTAAGCGGCCGCCCTGCCGGCTAACGGCAGTAAAGCGAAGAAATAAGCAAAAATGAAAGCAATAAAAACGAAATGAAGCAGCAAGCGTAAAAAGGAGTGCAGAAGTATGGCATTTACAGGTGTGTATCCGGTGTTCAGCAACAGCTTTTCGATCGGCACGGCGGGCCGCGCCAGCACCACCGGGCAGATGGTGCCCATTGCCGAGATGGAAAGCTTTGCCGTGGCAATCGACGGCAACATTGAGGAGTGGAGCCCCATGGAGGCTGCGGGCTGGCTCAAGCGGATGGTGACGGGCAAGGCCCTGACGATTACGCTGAAAGGGAAACGCTGCGTGGGGGATGCAGGCAACGATTTTGTGGCGAACAACGCCTGGAACACAGGTCTGGGCTGCGACACCAAGTTTTTGTGGACGATGCCCAGCGGCGCAACGCTGGCGTTTGACTGCGTATTGAATGTGACGGCGCCGGGCGGCGGCGACAGCCGCAGCATGGATGTACTGGAATTTGAGGTGCAGAGCAGCGGCAAGCCTGTGTTTACCGCCGCGCCTGCCGTGTAAGCGAGCGAACGCGCAAGAATAAGGCGAAAACAGAAAAGAAAAAGACGAATTAAAAAAAACACGGCAGAGTAAAAAGAGCAATAACGCTGGAAATAGAAAGAAAACGCCAAAACGAAAAACTTTCTTATGACCGGCGCGCCCAAACGGATTTTTGCCGGAACAGTGCCGCGCGCAAAAGGCGGCGGCGCACAAAAAGGAGAAAACAATGACGAATGCAAAGCTGTACACATTGGATAACGCGCTGTTGGGCGCGCGGCCGGAGGTGCGGGTGGGCGACCGCTGCTACCCGGTGGATTGCCGCCAGAAAACCGTGCGGCAGATGATGGTCCTGGCCGACCCGGACAGCGGCCTGCCCCCGGCAGAAGCAATGGACGAAGCAATGAAACTCGCTTTAGGCGACGACGCCTATCGGGAACTGCTGGCGCGGGATTTGCCCTTTGCGGCCTGGCAGCAGTTGTTTTCCCTTGTGGTGGCGGCAGCCACGGGGGTGGAGCCGGACGGGGGGCGACCCCTGGACGGCGTGCCCGGTCCGGTATGACGGAAGGCGCGCCGTGCGGGACAGGGTACAAGCGGAGGACGGCGAAGTAAGACAAAATAGCGAAGAAAAATCCGCTGAAAGCGTGGCGTGCGGCGGCAAAAAAGCGCGTGCGTCCGTGGGTGCGACCGCGCAGGGCGCGGCGCAAAGCAAGACCTGCGGGGGCCTTTTCACCGGGGCTGCCGTGCCAGACCCGGCATGCCGCGCGGGCAATGCCCCGCCGCCTGCGCAATCCGTTGCCGCTAAGCGAAACAGCACGACGGAATCCGCTGGGGTTGCCCCGGCAGGAGCCTGCCCGCCCAAGGGCATTTTGCCCGGCGCGGGACTGCCTGAAGCGGCTTTGTCGGGCGTCTCCCTGTCCAAAGTTTTTCTGCGCAATGCCGCCCCGCCCGGGGCCTCCCCACCGCAAGGAATCCAAATCGATCAAAAGCCGCACGGCGGTCAAGCGTGCAAGACAAAAACGATCCCGCGCGGGGAAGCCGCCGCCGGGGCGTGCGGTCGTTCCCTCCGCGCCGGCAACAAGGCGGGCGCGGGGGCGGCGACCCTTCGGAAACAGCCGCCTGCGGATGCCTTGTATGACCTTGCGCTGGATGCGGCGGTTATCGCGCAAAGCGTAGCGGCGCAGTACGGCGTTCTGCCGGGCGCGCAGGCGGAACTTCCCTGGGCCGAGTGGTGCCTGCTGGTCAGCGGTCTGCTGCCCGATACGCCGCTTGGCCTGACCGTTGCCGCCCGTGCCGAGCATGACCCTGCGGCGCTGGCGCGCCAAACCCCCTGGCAGAGATCCGAGCGCCGCCGCTGGATGGATTTTTGCGCGGCGCAAAAGACCGGCATAACCCCTGACAGCGCGGGCTCCGATGCGTCCGCGCAGCAACGCCGGGCCATGCAGGGGCTGGAAAAGGCCATGGAGCGCATGTTTGGCTAGAGCAACCCAAGAAAACGTCGCGATGGCCCCGCTGCGCCATCGCGCTGCCTGCCGCGCTGTCGCGCCCGCCCGCCATCACGCCGCGCTGCCGCGCCTCCCTGCGCGCTGCCCGTCGCTTTGCCGCGCCACCGCCACACTGCCGCCGCATGACGCTGCACCGGTTTGCCGCGCCGCTGCGCCTTCCTGCGCGCCTCCCCGCCACACTGCCGCGCCCGCCCGCCATGACGCCGCGCTGCCGCGCCTCCCGCCGCGCCCGGCGGCCTCGGCCCGGCGGCGAGCCTGCGCGCCTCTCCCTGCGCGCCTCCCTTCGTGCCTCCCCGCCACACCGCCGCGCCCGCCCGCCATGACGCTGCTCCACCGCGCCTCCCCACCGTGCCTCCCCGCCGCACAACCGCGCCCGCCCGCCATGCCCGGCGGCGTGCCTGTGCCTTGCCCGTTGCGCGGGGGCGCGTTTTGGGGGCTGCGATTTCCCGGGCTATGCGCGGGCCGGGACTTTGCCGGCCCCGCACATGGCCCGGGCGCGCGTCCCCGCGGTTCGGCGTGGCCTTTATAAAGCCAAAAAGCGGAAATTTCGCCGCGGCCGCCCTTGCCGCCGCTTTTTCCCGCGTTATGTCCCTGTAAAAGAAAGGAGAACCCATGGCAAAACCGGATTCCGATGGACAGAGCGCCCGCCGCACTGGCGGTGCGGGCCGCGCGGCGCTCCCAGGCGCAATATCAGCTAAAAAAGAAACAACCGCTCTTTCGTCCTTGCCTGCCGGCTACCGCGCCGCGGCGCGCGGAGCCAATTTGCTGCAAACGGCGGCGGCGCGGGTGGGCGGCGCTCTGCACGCCGCCAACGCGCTGGCGGCCTCGGCCATGTCCCGGCTCAACGGGCTTTCGGGCGCGGCGCAAACCGCCGCCGCCAGCCTGGCAGGCGCGCTTGACCCCGCCGCGCTGGGGCTTTCGGCACAGCTTTCGGGCGTGATGGCCGCCACGGAGGCCCTCACCGGCCAGACCGATACCGCGCAGGCGGCCGCCGCGGCGCTCGGCACGCTGACCGATGCCACCGACGCCTACGCGGATTCGACCGCGGCGGCCCAAAAAACCGCCCGCCGCGCCCTGGCCGATTTTGACGAGCTGCACCTGCTGCCTGCCGCCGCCGCCGCTTCGGCCACGGGCGGAGGCAAAAGCGACGGCGAGACAAAATCCGCCAAAAGTAAAAATTCCCGAAGCGGAAAAACCTCCGCGGACGCTGCGCCGCTGGCCGTGCTGGCAAAGCTGGCGGGCGCGGGGGCCAAGGCCCTTGCGCCGGTTTTGCGCGGCATGGCCGCCGTGCAGACGGCGCTGGGCCGCCTGTGGGCAGGCTTTACGGCGGGGCTGGCCCCCGCCGCCGCCGCGTGGGGCGGGGCCTTTGCCGGCATACGCGGCGCCGCCGCCGGGGCCGCCGCCGCCGCGGGGGCCGCGCTGGGCGATCTGTGGAAAAATTCGCTTTTGCCGCTGATCGCTTACCTTTCCGCCAGCTTTGCGCCGGGAGTGGCCAATGCCTTTTCGGCGGCCTTTGCACCCATCGCAAGCGGCGCGCTGCGCACCGGCCTTACCGTGCTGGGCGGCGCCGTCAGCTGGCTGGCGGGGCTGGTGGGCAGCGCCGTTACCAATCTGCTCCAGCCCGCGCTGGCGCTGGCGCTTACCGTTTGGCAGGGGCTTTTCAGCGGCATCGCCAACGTGTGGGCCGCGCTGGGCCAGCCCCTTCTGGCTGCGGTAGAAAATGGATTTTTCAATCTTCAAACGCTTTTGTCCACCCTGTACAACACCGTGGTGCTGCCCATCGGCACCAATCTGATCGCGCTGCTGGGCAGCGTGTGGACAACCGCCTTGCAGCCGTTGTGGCAGCAGGTGCTTACGCTTTTGGCCAGCATCGGCCTGGCGGCGCTCAATCTGTGGAACGCCGTGCTGGCGCCGCTGCTGACCTGGCTTGCCGCCAACGTCGGCCCCGTGTTCGCGGCAGCCTTCAACGCGGCCGCCGCCGCGGTGGGGGCCGCCGCCGTCAACATAGCCAACGGTTTTTCGGTCGTGTTTGCGGCGCTGCAGGGCGTTCTGGATTTTGTAAACGGCTGGTTCGCAGGCGGCTGGAGCGCCGCCTGGAGCGCCGTGCAGGCAACCGCCGCCAACGTGTGGGCGCGCATTCGGGCCCTTATTTCCGGCGAAGCAGCGGGAATTGTTTCGATCGTAAACGGCATGGTGTCCGCCGTGCAGGCGGCGATCTCGGCGGTGGGGGACGGCATGGGCGGGCTTGTACGCCGCAAGGTCAGCGTGCTGGCCGGCGTGCCGCATCTGGCGGCCGGCGGCTATGTGGCGGCCGGCCAGCCAACCCTTGCCATGATCGGCGATAACCCCGCCCACGGCGAGATCGTGGCGCCGGAGGATAAGCTGGCCGCCGCCGTCACGGCGGGCGTAAAATCCGCACTAAGAGAAATATCCGGTATGCTGGGCGGCGGCGCGGCAGGCGCCGCCGATACCCCCGTCAACATCTATCTGGGCGGCGAGCTGCTGGACACGGTTCTGCTGCAAAGCAAAAACCGGGTGGCCCTGCGCAGCGGCGGCCGCGCATAGAAGGAGAAAAAGATGGATTTATTGGTTATCAACGGCACGGCTATGCCGCCGCCCACGGCCTTCTCGGTGGAGAGGGCGGATCTGGACGCCGACAATTCCGGCCGCAGCGAGACAGGCGTGATGCAGCGCCAGCGGGTGCGGGCCGATGTGGCAAAAATTTCCGTTGGATGGTCAAATCTATCCGAGGGGGAGATGGCCGCCGTCTGCGGCGCGATTGCGGCCGAGCGTTTTCCCGTGATCTACTGGTTTGGCGGCGCAAACAGCGCGACCATGTACGCGGGGGACCGTACCTGCAGGCTGAAAAGCGTGGGGGCCAAGGCGGAAACCTACTGGGACATGGATGTGGATCTGATCGAATACTGAGGGGGGACTGCGCGTTTGTTTACCGTAAGCGAAAACTACCGGGCCGCCATCGCGGCGTCCAGCCGCACCGAGCGGCTGACCGGCACCCTGCAGCCCCCCGGCGGCGCGGCGATCGCGCTGGACGATTCGGTGGTGCAGGCGGGCAGCCTGGCCATCGAAAACCAATGCCTGAACGGCGAGGAGCTGGCCTTTGGGGCCGTGTATGCGGGCCAGCTGACCCTGCGGCTGCGCACCGACGCCGACCGCTACGCCCTGTACGGCGGGCAGATCACCCTGCGCTGGGCCCTGCGCCTGGCCGACGGCAGCTGGGAGGAAATCCCCCTCGGCGTCTACACGGTCACCGAGGCCGTGCGCCGCGGGGACTGGGTGGACCTGACCGCGCTGGATTGCCTTACCCGGTTTGACGGCGCGTTCGACGGCAAGGCCGTCAGCGGCACGCCGTTTGCCATTATAACGTACCTGTGCGAAAAAGCAGGCGTTCCGCTGGCAAACACCGAAGCCGAGATCGCCGCGCTGCCCAACGGCGGCACCGTGTTTGATTTGGACAACAACCTTGGCACCCTGTCCACCTGGCGGGACGCGCTGGCTGCCGCGGCCGAGATCCTGGGCTGCTTTGCCACTGCCGACCGGGGCGGCGGGCTGCGCCTTGCCCCCTTTGCCGCGGCGGCGCGGGGGCCTGCGGCCACGCTGGCGGCGTCGCGCCGGTTTACCACCGAGGTGCAGGACGCCGAGACCTTCTACACCCGGCTGGCCGTGGCGGCGGGCAGCGACGGCGCGGAGCTGCTTTACAGCCCCAAGGGCGCCGTGTCGGACGGGCTGGTGCTTACGCTGACGGGCAACCCGCTGTTTCGCTATGGGCTTAAAGCGCGCCATCAGGCCATGGCCGACGCCCTGTTTGGGGCGCTGGCGGGCATCCGCTACACCCCGGCCTCCGTCACGGCCACCGGAGACCCCGCCCTTTGCTGCGGCGATCTTTTGCGCCTGGCCGATGTGCCGGGGCCGGGCGGCGCAAAAAGCGACGTGGACATCCTGCTCACCCGCTACCGCTGGGTTTACCGCGGGCGGCAAACGCTGGAAAGCAAGGGAAAAAATCCGCGTTTTGTCAATAAAAGCACGGTGGCGGCCCAGCTCAGCCAGCTTACGGGGCAGCTTAGCGCCGACCGCATGGAGATCCGCACGGCCGCAAACCCCGGCGCGCTGACCCTGGCGGCGGGGGCCGAGCAGCAGGCCGTGCGGCTGACGGCCACCACGGTCAAGGATACGGCGGCGCTGTGCTGGGTGTCGGCGCGGCTGACCGTCACGCCGCCCGCCGCCGTCCAGACCGCCGCCGCCACCGACGCCGCGGGCGGCGCGCTTGCCCTGACCTGGCAGGGGGCCGCGCCGGTGCGGCTGACCGTGACCTTTTACCGCAACGGCGTGGCCGACGCCGACTGCCGCCCGGTTTTTGTGCTGGACGGCGGGCAAAGGGCGCTGGCCGCGGCCGCCCGGCCGGAGGCTTTTCCGGCCACGGTCACGGCGTTTTACCTGGTGCCCAGCCTTGCGGCCAACACCGAGACAAGGCTTGACGTGCGCTTGACCTTATCGGCGGGCAGCGGCACGGCGGCGGCGCAGAACGTCCAGGCGGCCCTGCTGGCCGCCGGTCTGACCGGCGGCCAGGCTCCCTGGGACGGCACGCTGGAACTGACCGAGAATCTGCCCGCGCTTCTGGCGCTGGCGTCCACGCTGGCGGTGGGCGGCGTGGCGGGCGCGCTGCCGGCGGTGGAGCTGGCCGCGCCCGTCCCCGCGTCCTTTGCCGAGGCGGCCCCGCGCGCGTATGCGCTTGCGTCGGCGTGCGCCGTGGGCGGCGTGACGGGCTCCGTCACCCTGGACGAGACGGTGCGTACATGGACGTTTGATGCAAACGCCGAGGCCACCTATGCCTCCGATTATGTCACGCCGGCGTCCGGCAGCTGGCAGCTGCAAACCGCCTACACGGCGCAGAGCGTGCTTGTTCCGGTGGACAGCGGCCTTTGCTGCGCCGTGACCGTGGACACCGCCCGCTTTGCCGCCGTAACCGCCATCGCGGTGGGCTGACGGCTTAAAACGAAAACAGGGGGTACGCAAAAGAACCGGAAGGGGACGGCCCTTCGGCCAAAAACCGCCCCTGAAAGCATCCGGCCCGCCCCCGGGCATCCGGCCCGCCCCCCGGGCGGCGCTTCCCCTTTTCAACCAAGCGAGGTGCATTTTTATGGCAGAATATCCCAACGTGGCGGCCCTTCTGAACACGACGGAGGGGATGACCGCCACCCGCGCAAACAGCAAAAACGACGACGGCACCGATACGGTGACCGGCGTTTCCTGGTTTTTCTTTGACGGCGCGGCGGCGTCCAGCGTGTACGTCAGCGGCAACAACTGGCTGGGCTTCGGCGCGTCCGCCGAGCAGCTCAAAATCTGGCGGCGGGACGGCGCGGTGTACAGCGTCTACCGGCAGGAGGGCACGATCCACGGCGGCCCCAACGGCGCGGTGCGGTTTTTTAAGCTGCGGGCGGAGGGCTTTGTGGCCTACAGCGCCACGGCCGCCGCCGACGCGCTGCGGTACGAGGTGTTCCTGTTCGATACGGGGCAGCTGTTGCTTTACGTTCTGCAGACGCCCGCCGCCGCCCGCGCCGATGCCGTCACCGCGCTTGTGTGCGGCGGCGTCACGCTGCCGCTCACGGTCGGGCCGGCGGCGGATTGCCCGGTGGCCGTCACCCTGACCCCCGCGGATGCGGCGGCGGGCACCGGCTGGGCCGCGGCGTACAGCGTGCCAAGCTTTGACGCCCTGCGCTGGCTGGTAAAATCCGGAAACGACTGGTATACCGTGACAAAAACCGACGGAAATGCGGCATTGACAAAAGCGGACGGGCTGGCCGGGGTTTCGGTTCCGACGGCAAGCCAGTTTTTGGGTACGGGAAGCGCCGAGCCTCCCCCTGCGGCGGGGCTGGCGGCCCTGCCCTGCCCCACGGTTTACAAGTGGAGCGACGGCGCCGCCATCGCCCCGGTCACGGCCGCCATAACGGCCGTTCCGCCGCCCCAAACCGTGCAAACCGCCTGCGCGCTGGCGCATGCCTCCATCCGGGGCATCGCGTCGCTGGCCGGGGCCTACAGCGGGGACGTGGGGGTGTGCTGCTCGGTGGACGGGGGCGCCAGCTGGAGCGAGGAAACCACCCTTGCCGCCTTTCTTACGCGCGACCCCGCCGCGCTCTGGGCCTCGCTGGGGGCCGACAGGCGGCTGCTGCTGCGCCTGATTCTGTACGCGGGCGGCGCGCTTGCCCGCCTGCAATTCTCCCTGCGCAACTGACGCGGGAACGGCGCCATGCGCGCCCCGCGCCCACCCTTGGGCGCCGCCTGCAAAAAGAAAGCGCCGCCCGGCCCCGGCCTTGCCTTTTTGCCCCCTGCGCCCTGACAACAAACGGAGGTGTATCGTATTTTGTATACCGATCAACTGCGCTCCATCGCGGTGCAAACCGACCCGCAGCCCTTTCCGCGGCTCAAGGGCCACACCAAAATCGAGCTGTTCGACCAAAAATCCGGCCGCCGCGAAACGTTCGAGAGCGACAACATGGTTACCGACGCCGTGCGCACCCTTTTGCAGCCGCTTGGCCCCTGGGCGGACATGAAAACCCTGCTGTTCGACCAGATGCCCTACGCCCAAACGCTGTTCGGCGGGCTGGTGCTGTTCGATACCGCCATCCCGGAAGCCGCGGACCGCTTTTTTCCGCCCGCCTCGGCCCAGGCGGTGGGGTACGGCGCCTACGGCGAGACCAACGGCACCGGCTACCTGCGCCGCGGCAGCTTCAACGCCAACGAGAGCGCGTGGGACGGCGTTAACCACCGCATGACCTACGTCTACGATTTTACCACCGCGCAGGCCAACGGCACCATCGCGGCCGCCTGCCTTACCCACAAGATGGGCGGCTTTTCCGGCTGGGGCGACCCCAGCATCCCCCTGGACGGCGCAACCAGCTACAGCCGGGTGATGGATTCCACGCTGCCCTACACCTACCTGCATGGCGGCTGCCCCGTCCAAAAAGCGATGATCGCGTTCGATTCCGCCAACGATTGCTTTTACGCGGCGGTGCCCGCCAGCACGACCACCCTCAGCATCCGGCGCTACCGCGGCTATGCGCGCGCGGTGCCGGGGCTTTCGGTCGATGCGCAGCACAGCGATGCGCTCTTTGCCCGGGAGGCCCTGCTGGACAGCCGCGATGTCGCCCTGCCCGCCGCGCTGCCCTCCGCCAGCTATGCGCCGTGCTGGATGGAAGCGGCCACCAAAACGCTCTGGCTTTCCACGACCATCGACAGGGTGGCGGCGGGGGAGTCCTGGCACCTGCTGGCGGTTTCGCTGGCGGACCCCGCCAACCCCGCGGTGACCGATTACCCCCTGACCAACAACACCGGCAAAACGCTGACGCCCTATTTTTGCGTAACCGGCGGCTACGCGCTGGTGCAGGCCGACTACCCCGGCTACTCGCTTTTCAAGATCAGGGTGGACGCCCCCACGGACGTTACCGAGATCGCCGGCCCCACAACGACGATCTACCCGGCCCGCATGGCGGGGGAGCGCGTCCTGTATGCCCTCTCGTACAGCACCTCGTACCCGGACCGGCAATACCTGGTAAACCCCGTCAAAAACACGCTGGAAAACACCGAGCTGGGCGGCGTCTATTGCTACCCGGTGCTGGACCTGAACGCAAGCGGGAACACCAATCGTTTTCTCCCTTTTTTGGATAACCCGCTGCGCGGTTTTCGCCTGAACGCGGGCGGCCCGTATTTTATACTGAGCAGCCCGCGCAATTACCTGGCCACCATCAACAATCTGGCCACCCCCGTCACCAAAACCGCCGATAAGACGATGAAGGTGACCTACCTTTTGCAGGAGGCGTAAGCGTATGATTTTTGAAGGACGCACCCGCGTGCGCTACCCCTACGCGCGGTGGGGGTATACGCGGGGCGGGGGCAGGGTATGGCACGGCGGGATTGACCTGGAGGGCCTGGACGACGCCACCATCCGCATGCCCGGCTACAACGGCAAAGCGATTGCAGGCACCGTAACGCGGGCGCGGCGCGTGCTGAACCGCCGCGACCGCACCTGGACCTGGGGCTGGTACGTCTGCGTCAGGCTGGACGCCGCCCAAACGCCCGACCCCGTCAATTACCTGTACTTTTGCCACTGCGAAAGGCTGCTGGCGCACACAGGCCAGCGGGTAAAAACGGGGGACGCGCTGGCCGTGATGGGCAACACCGGCAACGCGGCGCTGGCAGACCCGCCCTACGCGCACTGCCATCTGGAGGTGCGGGCCACGGCCGCGGGCCGGGGCCTGAACCCCACGGCCTACGCGGGCGCGGCAAACGCCGTGGGCGTGTACGGCGCTGCGGCAAAGGGGTGATGCGGTTGGAGGCGATTCTGGTGGCCGTCATCACGGGCGCGCTCTCGCTGGCGGGGGTCATCCTGACCAATCTGGCCGGCGCCCGCAGGATGGACGCGCGGCTGCAGCTGTCCCAGGCCGTAACCGAAACCAAGCTTGACGAGCTTACGCGGGAGGTGCGGCTTCACAACAACTTCGCCCAGCGGGTGCCCGTGCTGGAGGAACAGCTCAAGGCGGCCAGCCACCGGCTTGAGGACTTGGAGAAAGGCGGCGCAAAATGAAGGAACTGTGGAAAAACCTGGCCGCGCTGGTCAAGGTCAAAACGATCGTCACGCTGGCGGTCATTGCGGTGTTTGCGGTGCTGGCGCTGCGCGGCGCGCTTGGCAGCGAAACCGTGATGGGCGTCGTCACCATGGTGGTGGCGTTCTATTTCGGGACGCAGAGCGAACAAAAAACCCGCAGATGACCCGCAGCCGGTCCGCGGGCAAAACCGCGGCAAACAAAAAGGCCCCGGCAAACCGTTGTGCCGGGGCAAAACAGCCCGCAAGCCGGGCGGGAAGAAAAACCTTCCCGCCCGGCTTGCGGGCTTGCGGGCGGTATGGCCCGGCGTTGCGGCGGCGGGCCGGGGGCGCGCCAAAACAAAAACGCCGGAACAGAAAACAAAAAGCCAGAAAACGAAAACGGAAAAACGGCGCGTTTTCCGGGCGGGCGCGCGGTTTACTGGCCGCAGGCCTGGCGGAAGGCGTCCCAGTTGGCGCTGTGCTGGTCCTCGGCCTCCTGGGGCAGGTTCTGGACGATCTCGCCCTTGGTCACGCTGTCCGGCACGATCAAAAACTGCTTCATGGCGTCCGAGATGTAGGGCTCGGCGGCCTTGTTGGTGCAGTAGTAGCCGATGTACTCATAGCACTTGGCGGCGTTCTCCGGCTGGTTGATGTAGTCCAAAAACTCGTAGGCCACGCTGGCGTTGGGCGCCTTGCTGGGGATAAAGGCCGCCATAATGCCAAAGCCCAGCCCCTCCGTGGGGTACACAACCTTCAGGTCGGGGTTGGCCTGCAGGGCCGCCACCACCTGGCTGGTGTACAAAAAGCCCGCGGCCACCTCGCCGCTGACAAGATAGTCCTGCGCGTTGGTATCGCTGATGATGCGGATGTTGGGCGCCAGGCCCAGCAGCCGGTAGCCGGCCTCCTTGATGGTGGCCAAATCGGGGTCGTTCATGGATTTGCCCATCGACATCAGGGTGATGCCGTCGATCACGCGGTAGTTGCCCAGAATGGCCAGGTTGTTTTTCAGCGATTCGTCCCACAGATCGGCGTAGGAGGTGATCGGCTTGCTGACCATGGCAGGGTTGTAAACGATCAGCGGGATGCCTGCGCCGTAGGGCACCGTGTACTCGTTGTCGGGGTCGTAGAAATAGCCCTGGTACAGCGGGTTGATGTTGCCGTAGCTTGAAATTTTGCCGGTGTCCAGCTTTTGGGCCAGCCCCTCCTGGATGGCAAGCTCCAGGATGTAATCGTCCGCAATCACCACGTCGTAATCGCCGCCCTTGGTTTCCTCCAGCTTGGCCAGCATATCCTCGTCGTAGTCAAAGTTCGTGTAGTTAATTTTTACGTTGTACTGTTTGGAAAATCCGTCCAGCACCTCCTGGGGGAACATCCCCTCCCAGGTGTACAGGTTAAGGGTCTGGGCCTGCTTGGCGCAGCCGGTCAAGCCCAGGGGGACGACCGCCGCGCCCAGAGCCAGGGCGGCGCACAACAGTTGCTTTTTCATACTTTACTTTCTCTCCTTTACGCAAGCGGGGTCAGGCGGATGCCTTGCGGGCAGTTTGCGGAAAATCCGCGGGGAAAAACACAGGGCGTATCAAAAAGGGGCGAGCCCCCTTTTTTCCGGGAAAAACAGAGGCGCGGCGCGGCCGGGGCCGCCGCGCTTATGGCGGCGCGGCAAAACCGCGGCAAACCCGCCGCAAAGGCCTGCGGCAAACCCGCCGGGCTATCGCCGGGGCTCGCCGCGGGGCGCGGTGCGGCGCTCGCGCTTTGCGCGGATCAGCGCAACGCCCGCCACAATCGCCACGGTGGCCAGCAGCAAAAGGGTGGCCAGGGCGTTGATTTCGGGGGTGACGCCGGTCTTGACCTTGGTGTAGATTTTGACGGCCAGGGTGTTGGTGGTGGCGCCCGTCACAAAGATGCTGATGACCACATCGTCAAACGACATGGCAAAGGACAGCAGCGCGCCGGACAAAATGCCCGGCAGAATGGCGGGCAGGGTCACGTCCCAAAAGGTGCGCAGCGGCCCGGCGCCCAGGTCGCGGGCGGCCTCCTCGGTGGCGCGGTCCATCCCGGCCAGCCGGGCGCGCACCATCATCAGGACGTAGGGCACGCAGAAGGAGGTGTGGCCCAAAATCAGGGTCAGCATTCCAAAGGGCAGCGCCATGAAAGAAAATACCCCCAGGAACACCATGCCCAGAATAATTTCGGGGATCATGATGGGCAGGGTGGAAAGGTAGGTGATGGCGCCGCTCAAGGGGGTGTGGCGGTCGCGCAGGCCCAGCGCGCCCGCCGTGCCGATGCCTACGGCCAGCGCGCTGCACGAAAGCCCCAGCACAATGCTGTTGCGCAAAGCCTCCCAGATGGCGCCGTCCCCCAGCAGCTGGGCGTACCAGTCCAGCGTCCAGCCGCCCCACACCGAGGTGATCTTGGACACGTTGAAGGAATACAGCACGGTCAGCACGATGGGGACGTACATGCCGGCCAGCCAGAACCCAAGATACGCCCCCACAAAGGGGCTGCCCGCGCGGCGGGCGGGGGCGGTTTTTTTGGCGGAAGCGTTTTTCATAGAATGCCCTCCACCTCCCCGGATTTGGTCAGGCGGCGGTAAAGCGCCAGCAGCAGCGAGGTAAGCAGCATCAAAATCACCGACATGGCCGCCGCAAAGGGCAGGTTGCGGCCCTTGGTCAGCTGCTCCTGGATAATGCTGCCCACCAGCACGATCTTGTTGCCGCCCAGCACGTCCGCAATGTAGAACAGGCCCATCGAGGGGATAAAGGTCAGGATAATGCCCGAAAGCACGCCCGGCATGGTCATGGGCAGGGTGACGGTCCAAAACGCCTGCCAGCGGCTTGCGCCCAGGTCGCGGGCGGCCTCCACCAGCGTCCAGTCCATCTTTTCGGCGCTGGTGTACACGGCCAGGATCATAAAGGGAAGCAGCTCGTACACCATGCCGAACACGACGGCGGGGTAGGTGTACAGCAGCTTCAGGGGGGCGCTTGTCAGGCCAAGGCCCATGGCAAGCTTATCCAAAATGCCGTTGGCCCGCAGCACGATCACCCAGCCGTTCAGGCGGATCAGGCTGCTTGTCCAGAAGGGAACCATCACCAGCAGCATCACCCGCTTTTTCCACGCGGGCGAAAGCCGGGCCATCATGTACCCAAAGGGATACCCGGCCAGCAGCAGAATGCCGGTGGAAAGCAGCGCCAGCCGCAGCGAGGCAAAAAAGGTCGCCGCGTACAGCGGCTGGGTGATGCGGGCGTAGTTTTCCAGCGTAAAGGCGTTTACAAAGCCCCAGACCTCGGCGCGGGTGGTAAAGCTAAGGTAGAACATGTACAAAATGGGCAAAAACACAAACAGCAGGGTAAAGCCGTACAGGGGCAGCAGCAGGGGCCACACGGGCGTGCGGCGGCGGGCCTGGGCGGCGCCGCGCGGCGCGCGCCTGGGGGGCTGGGGGGCGGGGGACGGTTCAAACGCCATTGTCGGTCACCTCAATCTGGCGGGGGGCGGCCCAGCCCACCGCGGCGGCCTCGCCCACGGTCAGGGGGGCGTCCAGCCCGGAGCGGGCCGCCGTAAGCTGCTGGCCGTCCGCCAAAGCAAACAGGATGCGCAGCTGCCCGCCCGCAAACGAGCGTTCCAGCACGGTGGCGGGCAGGGCGGCGGCGGGGCCGGCCCCGTCCGGGGGCAGGGGGGACCCGGCGGGGGCAAACAGCAGGCTTTCGGGCCGGATGGCGTAGGTTTTGCCGCCGGCGCGGTACAGGTTGGCGTTGCCCACAAAGTTGGCCACATAGCTGGTGCGGGGGCGGTAGTAGATCTCGTTGGGGGTGCCGATCTGTTCAAACCCGCCGTCGTGCATGACGGCGATGCGGTCGGACATATTGATGGCTTCCTCCTGGTCGTGGGTGATGTAGATGAAGGTGATGCCCAGCTTTTGCTGCAGGCGCTTAAGCTCCAGCTGCATCTGGCGGCGCAGCTTCAGATCCAGCGCGCCCAGCGGTTCGTCCAGCAGCAGCACGCGCGGCTCGTTGATGACGGCGCGGGCGATGGCCACCCGCTGGCGCTGCCCGCCCGAAAGCTCGGCGGGCAGCCTGTCCCCGTAGCCGGGCAGCTGGATCAGATCCAGCATTTCGGTCACGCGGCGGCGGATCTCGTCCCTGGGGCGGCGGCGAAGCCGCAGCGCGTAGCCCACGTTGTCGGCCACGGTCATGTTGGGGAACAGCGCGTAGTTCTGGAAGATCGTGTTGACGTCGCGTTTTTCGGGCGGAAGAAGGGTAATGTCCCGTCCCTCCAGAAAAACGCGGCCCGCGTCGGGGTCCTCCAGCCCGGCGATGATGCGCAGGGTGGTGGTTTTGCCGCAGCCGGAGGAGCCCAGCAACGTGATGAACTCCCCGGCGGACACCGAAAGATCGATGCCGCGCAAAACGTCGGCGGTCTGGCTGCGGGAGGAAAAGCTTTTGCGGATGCCTTGCAGGCGCAGAATCTCGGTTGCCATGGGCGGCGCTCCTTTGTAGAATCGTGTCTATATAATGTAATCAAGCGAATCGGCGGTTTGGCGGGTGCGGGTGTTGTACAAAAGCAGCGCGCCGCGCTGCTCCGGTTTGCCGAAGGAATAGTAAAAGCGGGAAACCTCGTTGAAATAATGCCAGGCCACGCGGCGGTTGTGGGTCAAAGGCGCGCCGGCCACGTTCTCGATGCCGGGCACGGTGAAGGGGCGGCGGCGGTAGTAGGGGTCGAACAGGTAAACGAACTCGGCGTCCGCACCGGTAAGCAGCACAAAATGGCCTTCGCCAAGGAACACCTTGGCGATGACGGCGCCCTTTTGCTGCAAACAGGCCATCAGGCGCGAATTTTGGCTTACGGCGACGGATTCGCCGCTGACGATCTCGCAGAAAAGCGGAAATTTGCGAACGCGGGCAAAGTGGTTGAGCCAGCTTGCCAAAAACCACATGGCGGAATCGGAGGTGCCGCTTTTGTAGGCTTCGCCCTTGTCGTTGTAGTTGTCCAGGCAGTACATGGTCACGCTTTTGATGATGTCCGGCGAGATTTCTTCCCGGTCAAACAGGTAGCTTAAAGCGTTCATGACCGAGGTGGGGCCGCAGTCGTACTCGGACACCTGGTAGCTGAGGGGGCTTTTCACATCCAAAAACCTCTTTCCGCGCAAAAAACAGGCAGGCGCAGTAATGCGCCTGCCCCTTCCTCAAAACGCTGTTTCCGCCGCGATAGCCGCGCCGGGCGGGGCCGAAAAGGGGCCGCCGAATCCCGACTGAAAAGCTATGTTGAACGGATTGTACCGCTTTTTGGCGGCCTTGTCAAGGGCATCGCCGCATTTCCTATAAAAATAGTCGGAAATTGCGGGATGCCCCTTGCGTCCCCGCCCCGCCAAGGCTATACTGGTTGCAGGGAAAAGGAAGGGGACGGGGGCTTTTTTGCAAGAAAGCCCCGCAAAGAATTCCTTTGCGCAGAACGGCCCCGCCGTTTTTGCGCAAAGGCCCAAGGGGGGCGCCCGCGCCCTGCCGGCCCGCACGGCAAGGCTGGCCCCCGGCCCGCGGGGGACTTAAAAAAGACGAACTTAGAAAGAAAAAAGCCAAAAAAAGAAAGGATGTCTGCCGTCATGCCAACCACCGCCAAGGATTTTCAGGAGCTTGCCGCCGCGCTGCAAGCCATGCAGCCAGCCTTGCAGGCCACCCGCCGCTCGCTTCACCGCCGCCCGGAACGCAGCATGGCCGAGCATCAGACCGCCCTGTTTATTGAAAAGGAGCTGGATGCTTTGCGCCTGCCCCATCGCCGCGTGGGCGCCACCGGCGTTCTGGCCGTCGTGCAGGGCGCACGCCCGGCGGGCCCCGGCCGGAACGCGGTGGCGCTTCGCGCCGATATCGACGCTTTGCCCCTTGCGGAGGAGACCGGGGCCGCCTACCGGTCGGAGGTTCCCGGCGTCATGCACGCCTGCGGCCACGACGCCCACACGGCCTGCCTGCTGGGCGCGGCCGCCCTTCTGGCCAAGGCCCGCCCCGCGTTCGGCGGGGAGGTGCGGCTTGTGTTCCAGCCCGGGGAGGAAACGGGCGGCGGCGCGCCGGACTTTTTGGCCGCCGGGGTCATGCAGGGGGTGGACCGGGTGTTTGGGCTGCACGTTGCGCCCGATCTTCCCCTGGGCGTTGTGGGGCTGAAACCCGGGCTGAACAACGCCGGGGTGGACCGGTTCCGGGTAACGGTGCGGGGCAAAGCGGCCCATGTATCGGCGCCGCAGCTGGGGGCGGATGCGCTGTATATTGCCAGCCAGCTCACGGTGGCGCTGCAGGCGCTTGTCACCCGGCGGGTGTCGCCCACGGAACCGGCGCTGGTGGGCATTGGCACCCTTCATGCGGGCGCGGCCTACAACGCGGTGGCGGATTCCGCCGTGTTGGAGGGCACCACCCGCACCGTCGCCGTTGAAACGCGGCAAAATCTGCGGCGATGGATTGCCGCGCTGGCCGAAAGCACGGCGGCGGGGTATGGCGGCGCCGCCGAATGCGAGATCACGGGGATTGCGGCGCCGCTGTACAATGACGCCGCCGTTTGCGGGGAGGCCGCCGCCATGGCCGGTGCGTTGTTTGGGGGGCGGCTGACCGTGACGGACGCGCGGCCCCTTTCGCTGGCCGGGGACAATTTTTCCGAATTTTTGCAGGACGCGCCGGGGGCCTACGCCTATCTGGGCACGGCGGACGCGGCCCGGCCCGGAACCTGCCATGCCATCCACACCCGGCAGTTTGATCTGGCCGAGGAGGCGCTGGCGTATGGCGCGGGGCTGTATGCCGGGTATGCGCTGTGGTTTCTTGGCCGGTGATTTTGCTTTTGGCCGGGGGCCGGGGTTGGCCGGGTTGGCGCCGGCCCGGTTTGGCGCCGGCCCGGGTTGGATGGGGTGGCGCCGGGCCGGTTTGGCCGGGGCGGTTCCGGGCGGGCCACGGGTGGGCGGGCGTTTTCGGTTGTAGGCGCGCGGCCGCTGGGAGGGTTGGCGGCCCGGCGGGCGCCGCCGCTTTTT
>CAYWID010000012.1:0-57546 GCA_964458285.1 uncultured Subdoligranulum sp.
AGGCATCCCTCTAATTCCTACCTGAAGGAATTTACACACAATTTCGGGCTTGACTTAAAGGCCCCGACGCTACACACGCAAACAAAAAATTAGGTGCTCCAAGGTGCTAACCTTTTCGGGGACCTTTTGCTAACATTTTTACTTGACGAACACACTTTTCGACCACTCTCCTGCACAACTTTGGGAAAAAACTGTTTGCGGATCACCTCGTCAGTCATTTCGCCAACTCAGCTGGTGTTCTTCCGCCTTTACCAGAACGCTTGCCACAGTGTTGCGCGAACAACTGCAGCAGGCAGCAAAACTGCGTTGGCTGGTTCCTTGGCTATGTAGCCGCAGGATTTCTCGGTAGGGTGTCATATTGAAGACCTCCAAATAAAAAAGTCACATTTTACGTGCCAATTCCATTCTTGAGGGTTTCTGCGAGTGGCTTCAATATTCACCGTTTTTGATGGCTCAGTTCGTACCGACACGGTGGCTCAACTATGACCGTTTTAGTGGCTGAGAAAGGCCGCATTATTCATTTTGCACAGAAATTCCATATTTCATCTATCCCACGTCCTGTCACTGATGATATACCGCGGGCGGGCCTTTGTTTCCATGTAGATTTTCCCGATGTATTCCCCAATTACGCCAAGGCATACCAACTGCACACCGGAAACAAAGCAGATAATGCTTGTCATGCTGGCCCAGCCGGAAACCGTTGCCCCGGTAGCTGCACGAACAATCGCCCAAATCACACCGATAAAGCTGACCAGCGCGACCACCATTCCGAAACCTGTAATAAAACGGATTGGCTTTACCGAAAGACTGGTAATTCCATCAAACGCAAGGCCAAGCATCTTGGTCAGCGGATAGTGGCTTTCGCCCGCAATGCGCTCGTGGCGCTCATAGGTTACGCGGGTGCTTTTGAAGCCGACCAAAGGCACCATGCCGCGCAAGAACAGATTTACCTCTTTAAAGTTCGCAAATTCCTTCAATACGCGGGCGCTCATCAATCGGTAATCCGCATGGTTAAATACGACATCGGCCCCCATTGCATTCAGCAGTGTATAAAAACTTTCCGCCGTAAAGCGCTTGAAGAATGTATCGGTATCGCGTTTGCTCCGCACACCATATACCACCTCGCAGCCATCATGATACGCATCGACCATCGCATCCATAGCGTTGATATCATCCTGACCATCGCAGTCGATTGAGATGGTAATATCACACTTGTCCTTGGCTTCCATCAAGCCGGCCAAAACAGTGTTTTGATGGCCACGGTTACGGCTTTGGCTGATGCCGATATAATGTGGGTCGCTTTTTGCCAAATCGCAGATGATCTGCCAAGTGGTGTCTTTGGAGCCATCATTGACGAAAAGCACGCGGCTTTCATCGCTGATTTTTCCATCTGCCGTCAGTTGATTGATTTTTGCCAAAAATTCAGGTGCCGTTATCGGAAGAACTTCCTGTTCATTGTAACAAGGAATAACGATATAAAGAGCTGGTTGCATTACGAAATCCTTTCTATATTAGCCGCACTTTTTTCAAGCACTCCTCCTGTATCACTTTGCTTTGCATTGCTATGGCGAACCAAATCTACAAGGCCAACAGCAGCCAAAATAGCAATTAACGGTATCGTGTGGAAATGGTATCGATTTTGACTTTCAACCACCAAGTGCATTGCCATCGTACCCAAAATCATGAGAATAACAACATAGCTGCCATCCGGTTTTGCGGCACCAATAAATAGGCCGCCGACTATCGCCAATAGATACACAATGATATAGTAAAAATCTGATACATTTCTTAACGCGTAGAATACTGTTTTCAATTCCGACGTCATATTGTTTCCACCAAATTGAAGATTCCACCACGCGCCATAGTCGTCGTTGCCCCAAAGATAATTGAACTTTGTCCCCATAAGGCCGACAAATTGATATGGGCTGCTAGAGATGCGTTTCATTGCTTCTTTCATACACGTTTCGTGAGCCTCGGTTGCAGATTCAGTTTGTGCAAATGACTCAGCTAGCATTTTCATATCTTCATCGCTATAGCTTCCATATGTGCTTACATTTGTTCCTACAAGTAAGTTATAACCAAATGATGCTTTTCCGGATGCCGTTGCTTCCCCAATTGCATTTTTAGTATATACATTACTTAATTGCCCTATGACGAGATAAGCCACCAAAACGGCAATGCACGATTTCCAGCACATCTTGCCAAGAAAATTGTTACCCGCTTTCCCCACTGGAGCCCCTGTGGTGCTACTTATAAAGCAAATCAATATGGATATAAGCAGAAGAAGCGCCATTGGGCGAACAAAACTGCATATTCCAATACCCACTCCGAGAAAGGCAGCCCACTTAATCTGCTCTGGTTTTCCTTGTTTAGCGCATTTCTTAACAAACATAAGTATGCAGCCCAAGCAAATCGCTGTAAAGAGATACTCCGCGCCTAAAATATTAATATATAATATTTGTGATGGCCAAAATACCAATAGTATCAAAGTAAGAACACCTGCCGTTCTTCCCTTCAATTCTTTTGCAATCATAGCGCCTTCTACCGCTGCAAGCAGATTTAGCAGAATATTTGTACTTTTTGCAACAAATATACTATTTCCAAATACCCTAAAAATAATTGATAAAAATGTCGGATATCCAATAATATGAGGAAACATAGCGATGTAGCCGCACAAACCACCGTTATCTTTTAGCGTTCCATCCATAAGGCGATTTGCAACCTCATAGTACACTTGAAAATCCGATTGTGGTTCCATTGGCACACAAGCAATGTACCAAAACCGCAAACAAGCTCCCACCAGTAAGGCTACTGCATATATAATTGGCTCCTGCAAGAGCCAACGGCTTCGCACCAGGGTCTGTTTTTTTGTTGCTATTTTGTGATAAATTTGGGCGGCTATCACCATCAAAATCAGAAGCAATAATAGCAATATTGGGAGAAGCCCACCATATTGACGAGCTGGAAATCCCCATGGAAACTCCATTCCACCATCTTCGCCAAGCCAATTCCAAGCACAAGACACAGCATATAATCCAGTTAGCACATACACTATCGCAGAAAGATCGAAAAAAAAATTTCTTCGCATATTCATGAATGCTTCTACCCCTTTCAATTCTCTCTCCCTTCTTCAACCGCTTCTTTCGTTGCCTCTAGATACGCATAGCCGTAGCGCTTGTCCGGTTCGAGGTAAGCGCCCTCGCCCCACTCATTCCACGCATTGATAAAGATAAGGTTGTCCTCCAGGTCGTCGCGTTTCTGCCCCGCTGTAATTACATCTTTCAGCCAACGCTTGTACAAGGCCGGGGTTGCCCCTTGGAAAATCATGCCCTTATTATCCCGGCGCGCGGTATTATCCCACATGGGCATAACCGCACGGTAAAGCTTGGGCAAATCATAGCGGAAATACTTTTGGTTCCGCACGATATCCGGGTAAGAGAACACCTCGCCCGCAAAGTCCTTACGGAGATATTTGAGCTGTTTCGTAATATTCAGGCAGTTTGTATAAAGCGTACCGGGGTGGAACTCCGATACCGCATCATAGCCTCCCTTGAGCCAGTTAATGTCAATTTGGTTCTCTTTTACCGCCACAAGGTGCAGTTCACCAATCCCTTGTTCGCGGCAATACTCACGCCAATAGCGCAGAACGGATTTGGCATCCGGCATCAAAGAGGGTCGGTACACCGTTATCACCTTACAGCCGTTCACAGTGATATAGCGGCTGTCGCGCAAAAAGCGTGCCATATCCTCAATTACATTCTTATAGCTTTCCACCGTGTTCGGCTGTTCTATAAGAATATCCATATTCGTGCCGTCAAACCGCTTTGTCCAGTTTTCGTTGGCCCAGCAGAGTGAGAACGGGAAGTCAAGCTCTTTGTTATCAAGGAATGCTTCCAGCGGTTGTTCCAGCAACCGATCCCCATTGAACCAATAATAGTAGAACGAGAACCCATACACGCCATACATTTTTGCCAACTCAATTTGGCGTTTCATATTGTCTGCAATACGCAAATCATAGAAACCGAGTTCGCCGGGCAAACGCGGCTGGTAGTGGCCCTCATACTGAGGCACTGCACGGCAAACATTGTTCCACTCGGTTGTACCGCGGCCCCACCATTCCTCGTTATGCGGGTCCGGGTGGAACTGTGTCAGATAGTATGCGATGACCTTGCAATCATTTTTTTCACGCGAATATGGCTTTTCCGTAATTGGACGATAGTATTGTTTGTCGATATACTTGGGGTTACGCAAAACTTCTTCAAGGTAAGCATCCTTATCAGCCAACGGCAATTCAGGGTTTAGCAGTTTTTCGGCTTGGCGTTGCTCCAGCGTGCGCTGATAACCTTCACGCACATAGCTTACCATCTTTTTCGTAATGGTTTCCCATGTGTTTGCTTTTGCATCCTCATCGAGTTGCTTCAAGTATTCAGTGTCTGTCCGCAGCTCTACTGCTTTATTTACCAGTTCGATAAACTCATCCTGTGTATCAGCACAAAGGCAGCTCTTATATTTTTTACACTCCGGCAAAGCATAAGATACCACCGGCTTACCTGCCGCCATGTACTCAAAGATTTTTACCGGGGAAACAGAAAGCGTAATATTATTTACAACGAACGGCAGAATGGCAATGTCATAAAAAATGGCATAGCTATTTAACTGTTGGTAACCGCGGGCGCCAAGGAAGTAGACATTCTTTTTGGAAAGTATTTTGCTTTCTTTTAGGTGATTATCGTGCTCAAATCCGATTAGCATAAGGATGAAACGGTCATCCTCCGCAATCCGCTTAAGCAGCTCATAATCCACCCACTGCGCCAGTGCGCCATGGTAGCCTACAATTATTTTACCCTGAGCCACAATGCTCTTTAAATCTTCCGGGCAATCCACTTCCTCCCGGTTCAGGTGCCAATGGTCGTAATCGACACCATTATTAAGCATAACCATGTTGTTTTCGCGATACGGTTTTACCTGGTTGAACAGCTTATCCGATGTAGCAACAACGGTAATCTCTTCATTCCGCAGCAAATATTCATGCCTCTCGAAAACAAATGCGGGGATATTGCCGGTAATCTGCGGGGTCAGCTCATCAATATATTCATAAACAATTTGATACCCGCGCTGCATGTAATTTTCAATTTTTTCTATTGAGGTTGCTAAATCAATAGATTGTATCCTTAAAAATTTAAGCCCCTGCTTTTTATCCAGCACCCGCCAGAAGTTATCCACCACCTCTTGGCACTCCAAGTTGACGATACAAAGTGTCGGCGTGATAAATTTATAGGTTTCAACATCTTTATCCACCGCAGGGTGCGCCCCATAGAACGAAATACCCCCTGCGTTTCCCGCCTGAAGTGACAGGTGTTGGAATCGTTGGAACAGTGGGGTATTCCACCCCATAGGAACCGGGAAAATATCAATAAACTCATGTGGTGTTGTGTCTATCCACGCGCTCAGTTCTTCCCAGGCACTTAATTTCTGCGCTTCTTCTGCCACTTGGGCTTGCTGCCGTGCCTCTGTTGCTTTAATCTCTTTATAATGCAATGCTCGGTAAAGGCTTGCCTTGAGCCCATAATGCTTCAAGAAAAACACCGTATTCCCAAACAGCACCGATATTTTACCAATCCCCGTGCCCACCCAACGCAGCGGTGCGCAGAGTTTCCAAGATAACGAACCTTCATCCTGTGCAATTTGGCTGTTCAACTGTTCTATTACACGGTACAGCCGAATTCTATCTTGCTCTACATCATCTAGATGCAGTTCGTTCTTTTTTTGTAGTTCCAGGTTATCATTAAGCTGTTGTTGCAGCAAATCACGGTGCGCAATTACATCGCGCAGCAATATTTTTTCCTCGCATTGCTGCTTCAATGCTTCATTTTCTTTTTCCAATTCCTGCCTGTTTTGCTGCAACGATAAATTCTTCTCTTCCAACAGATTGCACTGCTGATTTGCCTGTTGGCAAGCCGTTTGTGCTTGTTCAAAGTTATCGTTCAAGAGGGCACACTTCTCCCGTTGTTTGCACAAATCAGTTTCTACTTCCTTGCCAAGGATTGTCAGCACATCAGAATTATATACTAAGATTTCATATCTAAAGTGGAGCGCTTTGCATGCTTTTTTTGCATCTAACCACATATACAACGAGGCATCGTCTTCCGGGAATATATACAGTCCCTCACCTACCGATACCCCAACCGTATTATAAGCCTCACGCGCTTCTTCACCATCAGCTGTTACCGCCCAAATGCCCTGTAACCGAACAACGCAATTGGAATCCAAAAAGCGGTATCTTACCGCTACTGCATCCGGAAAATCATCCAACGGAACATAAACGTCAACCTCATCAGGTCGTACATTTTGGATAAACTCTTTTTCCTCAGAAAAATCAGCATCAGTGCTCTCTTTAATATAGCAAACACTCACACGCCCCTGCGGCGGTTGCATTACACGCAGCGTATTTTTGTCGGTCACAGAAGATTCCTTGATCAGTTTAAAAATATATTGGTACGCTTCATTGTTTGCTCGTTTTTTTAGCGCATTTTCAACATCCTTGCTTACCATAGAATAATCATAAGGGATTTCATTCGTACCAACCGGAACAACGATTGCGTGCTCATATGCCGCAAACAATCCCGCCTCAGCTGCCATTTCTTTAAAACTTTCTTCCGTAAAAAAATGGATATGTGTCTTATCCAACAAACCAGTTCCGGTATACCGAAACTTACCGTGAAGCAGCCCCAGTAAAACCGAGGCATGTGCAATGTTGGGAACAGAGCAAAGGATGCACCCGCCCTCTTTTAAAAACAGAGTACTCTCCTGCAAGGTGCGCTTTGCATCGATTAAATGCTCGAGCACATCTGTAAATACTATAGCATCGTACAAATTTCCCTGTAGTTTCGTTTCCCACAGGCCTTTATTGATATCGCCATCATTTTTCCCTAAACATACATTCCTTGCATAATGTGCCGCCTGCCTGCCGGACTCCTCGTCAATTTCTACGATATCAACGGCACAGTTCAATTCTTCCGTCAAATATTTTGTCATTCGGCCATATGCAGAACCAAACTCCAAAACTTCAGATCCTTCTTTAATTTGCTTAATAATATCTGCGTTCGCATTGTCTGTATACATGTCCAAGCCGAACTTATAATTGCTCATCTTGTGAAACCTCCCATATATGTGGTATATTATAACGCCCTTCGCAGCGATACTCCATCACCATATGGAATTTTTGAATACGTTGGATATAGTGCATCCCTACGGTCGCTGTTTGATCCTCAATCGCCACCTCAAAATAGTAGTCACCGCCAACAGCCCTAATTCCCGTCGGGAAACCAAGTCTAATTGTGTTCGTGCCTTTATGCCATGGTATCTCTACTTTATCCAGCAATGTATTCAATCCACAAGTGTAGTCATCATCGGCGCTTCTGATTGCAATACCGATTACCGCATTTTTTATAGAATCGTCATACACTTGATACTTTACTTCCACTGTAAGAGGTTCATCATACTGAATTTCTGGGCCAATCAAGCCTTCTTTATCATAGACCCGAAAATCTACAATCTCGGCAATACAGTTGCTTTGAACGTCCCGCAAACTTGTGCTTAGCTGTGCCAAATTTTCCTTCTGTGGCGCAAAGTTTTTATATTCCATCGCTTGAACATTATCACGTTTCAAAAAGTCCGAATAAGCATCCGCTACTTTATTTACAGTTCCGTCTAAAACAACCTCTCCATGATCCATCCAAATGCAACGCTGGCAGAATCTCCTAATGGCATTGATATCGTGGGATACAAACAGCACCGTTGTCCCGCCCTGCATCATCTTTTTCATGTAGTCCATACATTTGATTTGAAACCGAGTATCACCAACTGACAGCGCTTCATCAACAATCAAGATATCCGGCTCAACGCTAATAGCTACCGCAAACGCCAGTCTTGCAAACATGCCGCTGGAGTACGATTTTACCGGTTGATAAATAAAATCTCCAATATCCGCGAACTTGAGAATTTGCTCAAGTTTCCCATCCATTTGTTGCGTGCTCATCCCCATCATCGTTCCGTTGAGATACACATTTTCTATACCTGTATAATCAGGGTTGAAGCCCGCCCCTAATTCCAAAAGAGCCGAAATAATTCCCTTTGTTTTCACTTCACCCTCTGTTGGGGTCAATACACCGGTTATAATTTTCAAAAGGGTGGACTTGCCTGCGCCGTTTTTCCCAAGCAGCCCCACAGTTTCACCTTTTTTTACCGTAAACGATACATTTTTAAGTGCATAAAAATCTTGCGCGTAAGCCTCTTTGCTCGGAATGTGCAACGACTCCTTTAGTCTATCAATCGGTTTTTTATATAATTTGTACAGTTTGCTAACGCCCTGTATTTCAATTCCATTCTCATCCACTTTTTTTCACCTGCTCACCCACTTTACAACAAATCCGCAAAGTGTTTTTTTACTCTTTCAAACAGTGTAATTCCTGCCCAAAATACAAATAGTGCAAATACCCAAAAATAAATCGTATACCAGGGATTATCCCAAAAGAAACCCGTTCCACACATACTATCTCTATATCCTTGTACAATGTAGTAAACTGGGTTCAGTTTCAAAATGCGGATGATTCCCGGTTCCATTTGTGCTTCTGACCAAAAAACAGGAATCGCAAAATACCCCAACTGCAGAATAATCCCTACGATTTGAGAAAAGTCTTTCACGAACACAGCAAAAGCTGCAATCAGCCACGAAATACCACTAACGAAGACTACCATCGCTACACTGTAGTAAATCAGTTGCAAATAAAGCCATGTGGGTTTAACGCCATACACCGCATAAGCAAAAAACATGATAGCCGCAAAGCACATATGAATGGCATAGGAAGATGCCACCTTGATGGCAGGCAATATGGTTACACGGAACTTCATCTTTTTGACCAAATAGGAATATTCCCGCATGCAGCCTGTTGCATTTAAAACAACATCTTGAACATACAGCCACGGAATATAGGCCGGCAAGAACCACAAAATAAAAGGCATATTGTCAACAGGCTGACTCTTGAAGCCCAGTTGAAACACAAACCAAAAAATAAAGATAGTAAAAAGAGGTTGTGCAAAAGACCAAACAATTCCAAAGAATGACCCTGCGTAACGGGCTTTCAGGTCGTTTTTCGTAAGGATTGTCAAAATTGTGCGGCTATTATACATTTCTACAAAAAAACCGCGTAAATTCCATACTGCCAGCCCAAAAAGTAAAACGATTATCCCTGCTGCAATGCCTTCCGGGGTAACGCTAAACTGTTCTGCGTGGTTTCGCAAAGAGACAGTGGGTGTCTCATCTAGCTCCCCCATCAAATCAATATACCAGTTTTGGGCAATCATCGTTCCAGGCAAATAATAGAACTTTGTCTGTTCATATGTTTTAAACAGCTTCGGCTCTACTTCGATAAAGGTACCATCCCCTACCGCCTGATAGTGAATGACCATGGATTCAATATTGGATTCCGACGATATCAAAATCTCGGTATTACCCACTTCTTCGCTGACATCATTCACGGCATAACGGAGCATTCCGTTTTCACTTGCGTAAGGTAAAGTCGGGCCGAAATAGAACTCTTCTCTCGACTTTATTTTTTGATCTATCCATCGCAAATTCGACAGAAGCAAGGAAATGCAAACAGCTGTTAAAAACACTCCTGCAAAATATATACGTGATTTCCCTCTTGTTTTTGACGGCTTTATCATTTTACCCTACCCACTTTATACACTATCATTTGCACAGCACATCCGCAATTCGTTCGCTCGCGTGGCCGTCTCCATACGGATTTGAGGCCGTGCTCATCTTTTTGTAAGCCTCTTTATCCGTAAGCAACTTCTTAAACTCATTATAAATCGTTTCTTCATTGGTTCCCACTAGCTTTAACGTGCCAGCGGCGATGCCCTCCGGGCGCTCGGTTGTGTCACGCATGACCAGAACCGGCTTGCCAAGACTGGGGGCTTCTTCCTGAATTCCGCCGCTATCGGTCAGAATCAGATAAGAACGAGCCATAAAGTTATGGAAGTCCAATACGTCCAGCGGTTCAATGATGTGGAAACGGTCATCATCCCCAAAGATATCTGCCGCTGCCTGCCGCACAACGGGGTTCATATGGATGGGGTAAATCACCTTGACATCCGGCGTTTCATCCACAATTCGTTTGATAGCGCGGAACATATGGTGCATCGGCTCTCCCAAGTTTTCACGGCGGTGCGCCGTCAAAAGCACCAAGCGGCTTCCCTTCGCCCATTCCAGTTCCGGATTTTCGTAATCCTCACGCACTGTTGTTTTCAGTGCATCAATTGCGGTATTGCCCGTCACGTAAATTGTGGCGACATCCTTTCCCTCTTTTAGCAGGTTGTTTTTAGACATCTCTGTTGGTGCAAAGTTGTATTTTGAGACAATGCTGACCGCCTGACGGTTAAATTCCTCCGGATACGGAGAGTCAATATTGTATGTGCGTAGCCCTGCCTCTACATGGCCGACCGGAATCTGTAGATAGAAGCAAGCCAGTGCGGTGGCAAATGTCGTCGTCGTATCTCCGTGAACCAAAACCACACAAGGCTTTTCTTTTTCTAGCACCCCACGGATTTTATCAAGAATGCCGATCGTCACATCGAACAACGTTTGCCTGTCCTTCATGATGGACAAATCATAATCCGGAATCACCCCAAATGCTTCTAATACTTGATCTAGCATTTGACGGTGCTGCCCCGTCACGCAGACCAGTGTTTCAATCTGCGGTCTTTGTTTTAGCTCCTTCACCAGTGGGCACATTTTAATGGCTTCCGGCCTTGTTCCAAATACGCACATCACTTTCATTTACATTCTCTCCTAATCCTTCTTTATTTTTTGTTCAAATTTACTGTTTATCTGTCTTTCAACTTGTCCTACCCGAGCCTCCCATGTATTCTTATCCAAAAACTCAAGCTGCTCGGTTTGGCTATACTTTGTTGGGAAACCATTTTCCGCTAGTTTTTGAAGTAATGCAATCAGTTCCTCTTGCGTGTGATAAAAATACACAAAAGGGGCAAACCTTTCAATTTCCGGGTAAAATACACTGATGATACATTTGCCAAAGCTGATATACTCATACAGTTTAACCGGATCCACCGCTAAAGTAATTTGATTGATTACGAACGGCATCATCAGGCAATCGCAGTCTTTAACCGCTACGTATATCTTGTTGTGTTCCACAATCCCGTGCTCTGTTAGGTTTGGAATTGCCGTATATTGCGTGACTTTAGGCCCGTAAAAATCCAGCTTAATATTCGGCATTGCCTGCGCGACCGCCCGCAGCAGATCGTAATCGAGCCATTCTGATATTGTCCCTACATATCCCAGCCTATACGAGTCCTTTTTATTACATCCATGCGGTGGGTGGACTTCCCCCCGCAAAACACCGTTGCGAACCAGAACCGCTTTTTTCTGTTCCTCCGCGGAAAGGCTTTTATAAAGGTACTCACTTGTTACAAACAAAATATCCGCGCGCCGCAGCAATTCCCTGTGCTGCCGTTGTATTTTATGCCGCATCAGCTCGGTTTTTTGCAGGGCAACAACGTCGTCCATCACATCATAAATAACAATGCCCTTATAACCTTTTGGCATCCAATCAAAATATTCAGCACCACAAAACCACACCGCATCATAGCTACCCATGTTTTTCAGGTACTGTTTTGTGATCCGGCTTTGTATTCGATTCAGCAACCCGTTGCCCTCGTGGAAGGGCAATTGCGGTATCGCAACCGATTTTTTTGCCTTCGGCGTTCTTTGCATCCGCCATGGCCTTGTTAAATAACTTGGATAGAGAACCTTGACATCATATAATTCACCCAGCGCCCTTGCCAAAATATGTGGGCGCTGCCTAATCCATGTCCAGTCCACATTCATCAAGTATAATAGCTCCACGCTTTTCTCCTACCTGCATGTCAGATCCTGTAAAATCATGGCATGTGTCAAATTTGTTCGTAAGGTTCATCCGTGTATCCATTCAAACCTGCTTGCCACACGGTATGCTTGCATGAACAGGTTGTTGCTTAACGCAACCACCGCGGCGCTTACCTTGAACTTTTTCTCTACATACGCCACTTTCATCAGTTCAGGCAGCCCACTCCGCACCGTGCGTTGGATCTCTTTTTGCATCCTTTTATTGTACACATTGTTTCTTGCCATTGCAACCAGTATTGCAAGCTATTCAATGATTGCGTAATTCCGAAAAAGCACCTTTTGTTCAGGGAATCTCTGCTCCAACAGCGCTTCATTCTTTTTGTGGCTTTCAAATGCTTGGATGCTCGCATCGGAATAACCGCGCAGACTGGTGTTCCATGCGGATATAATGGTAATATGAAGCTTTTAGCTCTACTACCTGCCGCGCTTTTGCTATCAGCTGCACATTGGCTGCGTAATCCCCCCTACGAAGATTCCCTCAGGAAAATCGATACCGTCAAACAATTCGACACGGTACAGCTTGTTGACCATATAAGGGTATATCCGTTGCCGCCGGTGTAGCAGAATCAGCGCCTGCTCACCCGTCATTGTATCGATTTGTGGATTATCATCCGTAAAAGCTTTATCCCTCAGTGCTTCAACGCTCTGTTCTGTTTCAAGCGAAACCCCACAACAACTGTTAAAGCCGTGCCATTTTGACCAAAAGCCGATGGCGTACAGCGTCATTCGACTGCATATATGCAGAATTCTCGGTGTTTATGCGTATAAATATTCGCGAATTGAGAACAAATGTCCTCCGCACAAATACAAGTAGTTTTATAAAAGCGGAAAAGCCGAAACAGATTGTCGAGATCAAGACGAGAATGTGTTTATCGCATTGGTTTTTCTCAGGAGCGATACCAATTTGATTGGTTTCGCTTCAATGCAAAACTTGAAAAGAGACATCATTGTTCGGCTGACAACACAGTATGCACCGGCTGAAAGACAACAAAAAGGTGCGGCTTTAACAGTAGTCGTATGCGGATAAGCAAGTTGAGCAGTAGTATGAAGTATAGCTGTGGTATAACGAGAATGCTCTATGCCGCCGTCACCTTTTCCCCTTCCACCGCTGCATCAGCTTATACCCCGGTATCCGCTCAATCTTGGCGCACAGGGCCCGGTTATCGGCCGCCACAGCCTGGTAGGCGCGGTTCAGGCGTTCCACCTCGCTGCGCATATGCGTCAATTCCCGATGTTCCCGCTGGAGAAGGTATAGCGGAAACGCAGCGGCAAACGCCGCGGCGTCCCCTTGCGCAAGCTGCGCAAACAGGGCGCGCTCCGCCTCGCTCTCCACATACAGGCCGTGCGCCAGCGTGTAGCGCACAAGCGGCCGCCAGGCCGCCAGCAGCGCCAGCCGGTCGGCGGGGTCAGCGATGCGGTCGCTGGTAAAAATCAGGGAAACATAATGATCCGCATCGGCCGGGCACTGCCTGTCAAAGCAATCGGGGTGCCCGGCCTCGGTGTAAATGCGGCGCAGCTCCTCGATATCTTCCGCACGGTGTTGCAGATAGCGCGTGTCACACAGGTGAGACAGTGAATCTGGCGACACCGTGTAGTTGTATACGGGTACATTGCAGAAAACCATCGTTTGGCACGCCATCAGATAGCGCGCCAAAAACAGAACGTCCTCCATGTTGCTGCCCGGCTTGAAAGAAAGCCCGCTTGCGCGCACCAACGCGGTTTTGTACAGCTTGCACCAAAAAATCTGCCGAACCTCGTGCATGATGGCGTAATCCCGCGGGAACTCGTAGACCTTGCGCGCCTCCGTCACCGCACAGCTTGGGCTGCGGTCGTTGATGGGCGTTTGGTCGGGCAGAACGTCCCGGAAGTAGCCGGTGACCAAATCGGCCCCGGAGGCCTGCATCTCCCGCAGCAGGGCCGCGCAGCCGTCCGGGGCAAAGGTATCGTCATTGTCCAAAAACATCAGATAGGGCGCCGCGGCCTGTGCCATCGCCAGGTTGCGCGGCACCGAGGCGCTGCCCGAGTTGCCCGGCGTTTGCAGCGCCCGCACGTTGGGATACTGCCGCGCATACTGCTGCACCAGCTCCCAGCTGCCGTCGGTGGAGCAATCGTCCGCCAACAAAACCTCCAGCTGCGCAAACCCGAGCGTCTGGCGCTGCAGCGATTCCAGCGCCCTGGGCAGCACGGCCTTGGCATTGTATACGGGAAGAATAACGCTGATCTGATAATCCGGCATGGTTCTTGCTCCTTATCCTGGATTCGTGTATAATAAAGTACAACTTCTGCGTTTCACTATAGCGTATTGCACCGAAAAATGCAAACACGGGGAGGCTCCAAAATGGACCAAACGATCGATATTGAGAAAATCATGGAGGAAATTCGGGCTGAGGCGGCCGGGAATCCGGCCCTGGCCGAGGATGCTCCCTTTGAGGACGAAAACAAAAATCTTCGCTGGGGCGGCGGGCTGGTTCTGCTCCGCAAGATCGGGCGGCGGGTCAAGGGCGATCTGCACAGGGTGTTCGGAAAGATCGCGCGCGGCTTTGCAGCGCTGCACCTCTATATGAAAAATCAGGTTTCGGTGAAAAAAAATCTTCTGACCGAAAACTCCCGCCGGATCGACCAGGAGGAAACCTTCACCCACGGCGAGCTGTACGAGCGTCTGCGGGCGGTGGAAACCGAAAATGCGGCCCTGAAAGCCCGCCTGGATGCGCTGCAGGGCAAAGCGGGTGAATAAATGAGCGTTTATCATATTTTGCCCACCCTCTCCCACGGGGACGCGGTGGGCAACGATACGCGGGCACTGAACATTCTGCTGGCCGGCATGGGCTACCGCAGCCGCATCTATGCCGAGCGGATGAACCCCGTGTTCGAGGGCTCGGTGGCGCATTCCACGCGCGAACTGCCCGCCACTTGCCCGGATGATCTGCTGATCTACCACTTTTCGACCGGCGATGCGCTGAACCTGCGGTTTGCCGCCATGCCGGGCAAAAAGCTGATGATCTACCACAACATCACCCCGGCGGAATTTTTTGAGCCCTACGCGCCGGGCGCCGCCGCGTTGACCCGCGCCGGGTACGAGCAGGCTGCCTATCTGGCCGATAAAGTGGATTACTGCATCGCGGACAGCGACTACAACCGGAGCGAGCTGCGCCGGATGGGGTATGCCTGCCCCATCGATGTGGTGCCGATTTTGATCCCCTTTGAGGACTACCGCCGCGCGCCCGACCCGGCCGTATCCAAAAAATACCGGGACGGCCGCACCAACCTGCTGTTTGTGGGGCGGGTGGCGCCCAACAAACGGCAGGAGGATGTGATCCGCGCCTTTGCCTGCTACCAGCAAAACTACGATCCGGAGGCCCGCCTGTTCCTGCTGGGCAGCTTCGATGCGGAGGACCGCTACTACCGCAGCCTGCGCCAGTACATCGCCCGGCTGAAGGTTCGCAATGTGCTGTTTCCGGGGCATATCCGTTTTTCAGAGGTGCTGGCCTACTATGCTGTCAGCGATCTGTTCCTGTGCATGAGCGACCACGAGGGCTTTTGCGTTCCGCTGGTAGAGGCCATGTGCTTCGGCAAGCCGATCGTGGCCAAGGTCACGACGGCCGTGGGGGAGACGATGGGCGGCGGCGGGCTTCCGCTGACCGATAACGACCCCCGCACGGCGGCGGCGGCCGTCCACCGGCTGCTGACCGATGCACCGCTGCGCGAGGCGATTTTGGCGGCGCAGAAGCGGCGCCTGGACGATTTTGGCTACGAGAAGGTCGCCGGGCAGTTCCGTGAGAGCTTCGGGCGCTTTTTGGCCCATGTGGAGATGACGAAATGACCCAGAAAAAAAGGATCTGTTTTGTGATTCAGCGGTACGGGCTGGAAGTGAACGGCGGCGCCGAGGTCTACTGCCGCCAGCTGGCCGAAAAGATGCTGCCCCAGTACGAGGTCAGCGTGGCCACCACCTGCGCGGTGGACTATGCAAGCTGGCACAACGAGTATCCCGCCGGCACCGCGGTGATCAACGGGGTGACCGTGCATCGCTTTATGGTCGATTTTCCGCGCAGCCAGGCGGATTTTGACCGGGTCAACGCCCGTTTTCTGACCGGGCGGCTGACCACCGCCAAGCAGCAGGAGGAATGGCACCGCGAGCAGGGGCCTTATGTGCCCGACCTGCTGGATTGGCTGGCCGCCAACCGCACGGCCTACGATGCTTTTTTGCTGTGTACCTACCTGTATTATCCCACCATGCTGGGCACCGGGCTGGTGCGGGATCGGGCCATTCTGATTCCGATGGCTCACGACGAGCCCTACCTGGCGCTGGAAGCGGTCAAAGCGTTGTTTCACCAGCCGCGCGGCCTTTTTTTTCTGACAGAGGAGGAACAAGGCCTGGTGCGTCACCGCTTTGCCAACGCGGCCATTCCCGCCGCCGTGGGCGGTGTGGGCATCGACACGCCCGAGCGGATCGACCCCGACCGCTTCCGCCGAAAGTACGGCCTGGCGGGGGACTACCTGCTCTATGTCGGCCGCATTGACGAGGGCAAGGGCTGCGATACGATGTTCCGCTATTGGGAACGGTATAAGGCGCTGCGTCCCTCCCCCCTCAAGCTGGTGCTGATGGGCAAGGCGGTCATCCCGGTGCCGCCGCGGGACGACATCCTGCCGCTGGGCTTTGTGTCCGAGCAGGATAAATTTGACGGCGAGGCGGGCGCGCGCTTTCTGCTGCTGCCTTCCCGGTTCGAGAGCCTCTCGCTGGTGGTGCTGGAATCGATGAAGCTGGGCGTGCCCGTGCTGGTGAACGGCGACTGCGAGGTTCTGCGCGGCCACTGCCAAAAGAGCAACGCCGGGCTGTACTACCAAAATTACGCGGAGTTTGCCTGCTGCGTGGATCGCCTGCTCCGCCCGGGGGCGGAGTACCGGGCGCTGTGCGCGAACGGGCCGGCGTATGTGCGCCAAAACTATAACTGGGAGGAGACGACGCGGCGGCTGTCCGGCCTGATCGAAGGGCTGGCCTCCGCGCCCGCAGGCCAATGAAAAAAATTGCCTTTGTGATACCCTGGTTTTCGGAGCATATCAGCGGCGGGGCCGAGATCGCGCTGCGGGATCTGACCCGCCATCTGCAGGACGATGGCGTGGCGCTGGAAATTTTGACGACCTGCGTGGAAAAGTTCGGCAGCGACTGGGGTACCAACTATTTTGTGCCGGGGCGGGATACCGTCAACGGCGTGCCGGTGCGGCGCTTCCGGGCGGACGCTCACTGCGAGCCCGCGCTGGAGGCGGTCAACCGCAAGCTGATGGCCGGCCGGTCCGTTTCGCCTGAGGAAGAACTGTCGTTTTTGAACGAGATGGTCAACAGCACCGACCTGTACGCCTACATCCGGCAGCACCGGCAGGCATACGGGCTGTTTGTGTTCATTCCGTATATGTTCAGCGTTACCTATTTCGGCACGGCGGCCGCGGGTGCGCGCGCGGCCATGATCCCCTGCTTCCACGACGAAAGCTACGCCCATATGCGTCTTTTTGCCGAACGTTTTGCCGAGGTGCCCGGGATGGCCTTTCTGTCCGCGCCCGAAAGCCTGTTGGCCCACCGGATGTACGATTTGCGCCGCACCGATACCGAGGTGCTGGGCCTTGGCGTGGACGACCAGCCCGGAGACGCCGCGCGGTTTCGCCAAAAGTATAAAATACCGGGGCCTTTTATCCTGTACGCAGGCCGCAAGGAAAAGGGCAAAAACGTGGATACCCTGCTGCGCTATTTTGCGCGGTACAAAAAGCAGGATGCCGCCGGTGTCCGGCTGGTGCTGATCGGCGGCGGGGAGATCGAGATCCCCGAATCGGTGAAGCGGGACGTGCTGGATCTGGGGTTTGTCAGCCGGCAGGATAAATACGATGCCTACGCGGCGGCGCAGCTTCTCTGCCAGCCCAGCCTGTACGAGAGCTTTTCGGTCGTCATCATGGAGAGCTGGATGGCCCGGCGTCCGGTGCTGGTGAGCGGCCGGTGCGCCGTGACCAAAAACTTTGCCGTTGAAAGCGGGGGCGGGCTGTATTTTACCGATTACGGCGAATTTCACGGCGCGCTGGCGCGTCTTTTGCAGGATGCGGCGCTGGCCGACGCGCTGGGCGCCAACGGCGAGGCCTACGTCCGGCGGCATTTTGCCTGGGATGTGGTCACACGCAAGTACAGGGCGTTTTTTGACCGGCTGAGCAGGGAGGCCGATGCGCGGGCGCTGCGCCGGTGACGCAGGCTGAGGAAAAAGGAGGCGACGACCATGGTGATGCTGGCGGCGGCGGCACAGATCCTGCTGCTGGTCCTGTTGCTGCGCGCCTGCGGCACGCCGCGCTACCCCTATGTAAAGCTGGGCGCCAGCGCCGCCTTTTTGGCGGCGGCGGTGGCGGCGGGCGCCCAAAATCCGTCCGCGCTGCTGCGGCTGCTGCCCGCGCTGGTTCTGTTTTTCGGCGGGGACGCGGCGCTGGGCTTTTACAACCGGGATCGCCGCCGCCCGCTGCTTTTGCTGGGCATGGCGCTGTTTTTGGCGGGACATCTCTGGCTGCTGGGCTGGCTGTACAGCCGGCAGCCGGCCGGTTTGGCGGATATGCTGCTTACCGCCGCGCTGTTCTGCGTGCTGCTGGGCGTTTTGCGGCTGCCTGGCGTGCGCCCCGGCAAACTTCTGCCTGCCATCCTGGTGTACGGCGCGGCCGTCTGCGCGGTGGGGGCCAAAAGCGTCTGCACGGCGGCGGCTGCTCCCGGCCCGGCGGCGCTGGTGTTCTGCGCGGGCGCGCTGGGGCTGCTTGCGTCCGACCTGGTCATCGTGTTTTTGTATTTTTCGGATTTTTCCGGCCGTGGCGTGCATCGCGCCAACCTGATCGCCTACTATCTTGGGATGCTGCTGATGGCGCTCAGCCTGCAATTTTGAGCGGCTGTGACGATAAAAAGAAGGAAATGCCCACCGATAAATCAGATGAAAATAACATCTTTTACCGAAAAAACAGGAAAGATACTGGACAAGGCCAAAATTGGTCGGTATACTTAATACAGAAAATGCGGCGGCCGCGCTGTGCGGCCCCCGCGGCGAATGCAGGCAGACAATGCCGTCGCTTTGGCAGGGCGCAGGGCCGTCGGGCGCAATGGGCGGAACAGAACGGCGGAAACGGCGCCGCCCGGCGTTGGCGCAGGAAGGTGAGTGCTTTTCATATGGGTAATCCTCACATTGTGATCACGATGCTGGGCGGGTTTCAGATCGAGGTGGACGGCAGGCCGGTGCTGGCTGCGCTGGCGCAGTCCCGCAAGGTGACGCTGCTGCTGCAATACCTGCTGCTGGAGCGCGACCGCCGCATTTCCCACAAGGAACTGACGGATTCGCTTTGGGGCGCCGAATCCACCGGCAACCCGGATATGGCGCTGCGCGCCATCCTGCACCGTTTTCGCGGGATGATCGACCAGGAAAACCTGAGGGCGCTGCAAAACTGCATCGTCACCAACCGCGGTTCCTACCAGTGGAACGGCGCGCTGGACTGCGATGTGGATATCTATGCGCTGCAAAAACTGCTTGAGCAGGGGCGTACCGTCTTGGACGACGAGCAGAAAGCCGCCGTGTTTGAGCGCGTGCTGGCGCTGTACGGCGGCAAGCTGCTGCCTGGCTCCGCCGGGGAAACCTGGGTGGAACGCCGCAGCGTGCAGCTGCACGCCCAGTACCAGGCCACGCTGCTGCACCTGCTGGAAATCTACAAGAAGGCGGACAGGCAGGCCGATATCGTGCGCGTGTGCCGCCGCGGCATGGAGGTCGACCGCTACAACGAGCAGCTGTACATCGAGGCGATTTTGGCCTACAACGCGCTGGGAGAGCAGGAAAAAGCAACGGAAATTTCCATGCTGGCCGGGCAGATGGGGTATCTGCACCTGAATACCAGCCGTGCGCGGGAAATCAACACGGCGTACCGCCGCCTTTTGCAGGCGGACCGCAGCGTGGAAAACGATGTGGATAAAATTTTTGACGGCATTGAGCGGGAGGACGACGCGGTGGGCGCCTTCCTGTGCAATTATGCGATCTTCAAAGAAATTTACAAGCTGCACTATCGGATGATGGACCGCTACGGCACCCCTATGTTTCTGGCGCTGGTTACGATCGTGGGCACCCATCGCAGCCCGGATCCGGGGGAGATTGCGGGCGCCATGGAGGCGCTGGAAAAAATATTGCGTACCGAGCTGCGCCGCTGCGATGTGATTTCTCAATACAGCGGCACCCAGTTTGTGGCGCTGCTTACCGGGGCCACCACGGTCAGCGGCGAATGCCCGCTGGAGCGGGTGAAAACCGAGTTCTACCGCAGCCCGGCCCACGCCTCCTGCGCGCTGAGCTACCGGCTGCGCGCGCCGGAGCTGCGCCGTGCGCCCCGCCCGGGCCGCCGGGTCGGGCGCCGGAAGGCCGCCCGGGCCGCCGCCGGCGCAAAAAAATAAAATACGGATTTTTCGGGCAACAGAGGAAGGTTGCCCGATTTTTTTGTTGCATCCGTTCCGCAAAGGGCGTATACTAACAATACAAGTTGCATACAAGTTGGACCGGAAAACAAAAATTGGAACGTACAAACAGACGACCACTGCCAAAAACGACAAAAAGGAGAAGATCAACATGACAGAACAGCAGCGCCGGCAAAACGCACAGGCCATCGCGGCGGGAACCACCGCCCTGGGCATCGAGTTCGGTTCCACCCGGATCAAGGCGGTACTGATCGGCCCCGACCACGCGCCCCTTGCGCAGGGGGGCCACACCTGGGAGAACCGGCTGGAAAACAACATCTGGACCTACTCGCTGGAGGATATCTGGGCGGGGCTGCAGGCCGCCTACCGGGACCTGGCGCAGAACGTGCAAAAGGAGTACGCCCAGCCCCTGCAGACCGTGGGGGCGCTGGGCGTCTCGGCCATGATGCACGGCTATATGCCCTTTGACGCCGCGGGCAACCTGCTGGTGCCCTTCCGCACCTGGCGCAACACAATCACCGGCCCCGCCGCCGAGGAGCTGACGGCCCGGTTCGGCTTCAACATCCCCCAGCGGTGGAGCATCGCGCACCTTTATCAGGCCATCCTCAACGGCGAAGCCCATCTGCCCGCCGTCGCCTACGTCGCCACGCTGGCGGGGTATGTGCATTGGAAGCTGACCGGCCAAAAGGTGCTGGGCATCGGCGACGCGGCCGGCATGTTTCCGATCGACAGCGCCAAAAACGAGTACGACGCCGCCATGGCCGCCGCGTTTGACCGGCTGGCCGCCGCCCACGGTTTCCGCCAGCCGCTGCTTTCCCTGCTGCCCGCCGTCCGCACGGCCGGGCAGGATGCGGGCCGCCTGACCGCCGAGGGCGCCCGCCTGCTGGACCCCACCGGCGTTTTGCAGCCGGGCATTCCCCTCTGCCCGCCAGAGGGCGACGCCGGCACCGGGATGGCCGCCACCGACAGCGTGGCGCCCCGCACGGGCAACGTCAGCGCCGGAACCTCGATCTTTGCGATGGTGGTGCTGGAAAAACCGCTCTCCCGCGTTTACCCCGAAATCGATATGGTCACCACCCCGGCGGGCAGCCCGGTTGCAATGGTTCACTGCAACAACTGCACCAGCGACCTCAACGCCTGGGTGGAGCTGTTCCGTCAGGCGGCCGCGCTGACCGGCGGCGATACCGATGTGGGCGCCCTGTTTACCAGGCTGTTCCAAAAATCGCTGGAGGGCGCGCCCGACTGCGGCGGCGTGGTGCCAGTCAACTACTATTCGGGCGAGGGCGTCACCCACTTTGACGCCGGGCGCCCCCTGCTGGTGCGCGGGCCGGAGAGCGATTTCTCGCTGGCCAACCTGATGCGGGCCAACATCTACGCGGCCATGGCCACCCTCAAGATCGGGCTGGACATCCTTTCCGGCGAGCAGGTCGCGCTCGACAAGCTGATGGGCCACGGCGGGCTGTTCAAGACGCCGGGGGTCGGCCAGCGGTATCTGGCCGCCGCCGCCAGGGCGCCCGTCACCGTGATGGCCACGGCGGGGGAGGGCGGCGCCTGGGGCATTGCCCTGCTGGCCGCCTACCGCGCCTACTGCCAGACCAGCGCCGATGCCGAGGGGCTGGACGCTTACCTGGACGGCCGCGTGTTTGCGGGGATGCCCGCCGATACGCTCTCGCCCGATCCCGCCGATGCGGCCGGGTTCGAGGCGTTTCTGGCGCGTTACCGCGCGGCGCTTTGCGCCGAGCGGGCCGCCGTGGACAATCTTTGACGGATCGGGAGGAAAAAGCGCTATGCTGAAAGAATTGAAAAAACAGGTATTGGAAGCCAATCTTTTGCTGCCCCGGCACGACCTGGTCGTGTTCACCTGGGGCAATGTCTCGGCGGTGGATCGGGAAAAAGGGGTGCTGGTCATCAAGCCCTCCGGCGTTGCCTATGAAGATCTGCGCGCCGAGGATATGGTCGTGGTCGATCTGGCCACCGGCAAGGCGGTGGAGGGCGACCTCAACCCTTCCAGCGATACCGAGACGCACCGGGTGCTGTACAACGCCTTTCCCCACATCGGCGGCATCGTACACACCCACAGCCGCTGGGCCACCAGCTTTGCGCAGGCCGGGCGGGGCGTTCCGGTCATGGGCACCACCCAGGGCGATTATTTTTACGGCGAGATCCCCTGCACCCGCCCCATGACCCCGGAGGAGATTGCGGGCGCCTATGAGTACGAGACGGGCCGGGTGATTGTGGAAACCTTTGCCGGCAAAGACCCGGACGCCGTGCCGGCCTGCCTGGTTCACAGCCACGGGCCCTTTGCCTGGGGCACCGACGCGCAGAACGCCGTCCACAACGCCGTGGTGCTGGAGCAGGTGGCTTTTATGGATTTCCATGCCTTGATGCTGGCGCCCGGCGCGGGGCCCATGCAGCAGGAGCTGCTGGACAAGCACTACCTGCGCAAACACGGCGCCAACGCCTACTACGGCCAGAAAAAAACGGACGGACAGTAAGCAAAGGTGAAAAAATCCCCAACAAATCCTACGGTTTTCCGAAAAAATTGTGAAACGTGTTCAAAAAAAGCGCGAAACCGCCTTGACATTTTGTGCGCTGACTACTACTATTAAGGTAATCAGAACACAGTATAACCGCTGCGTGCCCGGTTTGGGGGATTGCGGCGGCGAAAGGCAGGCAAGCCGAGTATGAATGCAAAAGGGGATGCCAACCGCAGTGTGCGGCTGACAAAACGGCGCCTTTGCGATGCGCTGGTGGCGCTTTTGGCCGAAAAACCGGCGCGAGAGATCACCGTGCGGGAACTTACCGCCATGGCCGGGGTCAGCCGCGGAACCTTCTATTTCCATTACTGCGATATCTATGATCTGCTGGAAAAGCTGGAAAACGAGCAGCTTCAGGCGCTGCACACCGTCACAGACGGCGTGCTGGCGGGACTGGACGGCGCGGAGCCGCCCCCCGCCCTGGAGGCGCTTTTTAACTTTTTGTGCCAGAACGAGGCCCTGTGCAGCGCCCTGCTGGGCCCCCACGGCGACCCGCAGTTTTCCCAGCGGCTGAAGGAAACGATCGAGCGGCAGGTGGTGGGCCACTTTGCCGCCGAGGGCGAGGAGACGGCCCGCCAGCGGTATCTGGCCGGGTTTGCCGTCAACGGCTGCATGGGCAGCGTGGAACGCTGGCTGCAGGAGGGCCACCAGGCCGACCCGCGCGAGATGGCTGTTTTGACCTGGCAGGCCATCCACGCCATCCGCGCGATCGCGCAGCTGCCGGTTTCTTAGAACAGTACGCAGAAAGAACGCGACGGAAAAAGCCGCGCTCTTTTTGGGCCTGCCCCCGTAAAACCCTTTCGGAACCATTGATTTTGCCCGCTCCGCGGGGGTATAATAAGTTTACGGAAGCACGACCCCCCCAACCAAACCGCCGCGCTCTGACGCGGCATCAAGAAGGAGTAATCGGCTATGGGATTTTTTGACATGTTTAAGAAAAAAGAAGCGCCGGCGCCGGTCGGCCCGTTTCTTCTCGGCGCGGACGCCAAGGGCAAGCTGGTTCCGATGGAGGAGATCCCCGACGAGGTGTTTGCACAGGGCATCCTGGGCAAATGCTGCGGCATCAATCCTGCCGAGGGCGTCGTCTATGCGCCCGCCGACGGCGAGATTACCCAGGCGCCCGATACCCTGCACGCGCTGGGCATCATGAGTACCGGCGGCGTCGAGATCCTGATCCATGTGGGCGTGGACACCGTGGAGATGAAGGGCGAGGGCTTCAACGCCTTCGTGAAGCTGGGCGATAAAGTTGCCAAAGGCCAGAAGCTGCTGACCATGGATCTGGACGCCATCGCCAAGGCGGGCCACCCCGCCGTCGTTATCACGGTCGTGACCAATACCGACGATTTTGCCGATGTCAGCGTGCTGGCCTCCGGCGATGTCAACCCAGGCGACGATATGATCAAAGTGACCAAGTGATCGCTTGCTAAAAAAAGAACGTGCCGCCGCCGGAAAATAGCCTGCGGCGGCATTTTTTGTGACATCCTACAAAAAAAGACTGAAAAAATCTCTGGCATACAAAATGTTTGTTTGGAAAAAATAAAGTTCGCAGCATCGAGAAATAATCCGGTGCAATTCCGCAATAATGACCAAAAAGCGTACCGACGGTTGGAAATCGCCGGTAAAAATGATTGAAATGCGGGCAATGATCCGGTATACTAAATATTAGTTTGGACAAAGTGTATTACACATGGATAAAGCGGGGAGGTGCTGCCGGGTGAAGGGCTGGTACGAGGCACTGTGCAATCTGGTGTGGCTTACCCAGCTGGGGCTTTCGATGCTGATGCCGCCGCTGCTCTGCCTGGCAGGCTGCTGGTGGCTGACCAACCGCTGGGGCGCGCCCGGCTGGGTTTACCTGCCCGGCCTGGCGCTGGGGCTGGGGGCGGGGGCCGTGTCCTTTCAGCAGTTTTCCCGCATGATGCTGCAAAAGGCCAAAAAGGACGGAAAAAACCGGCCCGTCCATTTTAACCGGCACGAGTAGCGCCGGCCGGCGCACAAACAGCCGAACGCCCGCCGCGCGCGGGCAGGGGAGGAATCCGCGATGAAATTGCAGCCTGCTGCCAAAAAGGAAATTTTTCATATTGCGGTCGGCACCGGCCTGTGTACGGTCGTCATGCTGGCGGTGTTTGGGGTGCTGGCCCTCAACGGGCTGTTTCGGTTTGATTACACGGTCGTGCTGGGGGCGGTGCTGGGCGCCGTGGTGGCCGTGGGCAACTTTGCGGCCATGTGCATGACCGTGCAGGCCGCCACCGGAGAGAGCGACCCCGCCCGCAGCCGCGCCCGGATCCAGATGTCCTACAATTTTAGGATGCTGGCCCAGGCGCTGTGGTGCGTGGTTGCTTTTGCGGCCGCCTGGATTCAGCCCATCGCCGGGATGGTGCCGCTGCTCTTTCCCCGCCTGGTGATCTACTATCTGGAGATTACCGGCCGCAAAAAGCAGAAGCAGGAGGCTGCGGCCGCCAAAACCGACCCGGCCGCCGATGCGGACGAACAAGAGAGGTGATTCTTTTTCGATGAACATTCAACTCAACGGCCCCAAGATTCTTTGGACGCTGCACACCAACACCTTTTTGGGGGATCTGCACATCACCCAGACGCTGGTGATGAGCTGGATCGTCATGGCCATCGTCACGGGGCTGTGCATCTGGCTGGGGCATGGCCTCCGGGTGGAAAACGTCTCCCGGCGGCAGGCCGTGGCCGAGATGCTGGTGACGAAGCTGGAAGGCTTTGTCCACGACAACATGGGGCCTGACTTTGACCGCTACATCCCGCTGGTGGGGGCGCTGTTCGCCTGCAGCGTATTCTCCAACCTCATCAGCCTGCTGGGCTTCTGGAGCCCTACCGCCGATCTTTCCACCGAGGCGGGCTGGGCCATCGTGGTGTTTGTCCTCATCACCTACCACAAGATCAGGGCCAGCGGCATCGGGCAGTACCTGCTGGGCTACCTCAAGCCCATCTTTATCATGGCGCCCATCAACGTCATTTCGGAGTTTGCCACCCCGGTCAGCATGGCCTGCCGTCATTTTGGCAATATTTTGTCCGGCATGGTCATCTCCACTTTGATCTACGCCTCCCTGGCCGGGTTGAGCGGCCTGCTGTTCGGCTGGCTGCCGGGCGCGGCGGGCCAGGTGCTGGGCGCCATCCCCTTCTTCGACGTCGGCATCCCGGCGTTTCTCAGCCTCTATTTCGACTGGTTCAGCGGCTGCATCCAGGCCTTCATCTTCTGCACGCTGACCACCATCTATATCCGGCAGGCGGCGGAGGGCTGAACCCCGGCCCGCGCCGTTTCCCCATACAAACCGATCACCACAACTTTTTAGGAGGATTTTTACTATGTTGGATTTGACTGTTTTGGCAAAGGGCATCGCACTGGCGGGCTGTGGCATCGGCGCGGGCTGTGCGCTGATCGCGGGCATCGGCCCCGGCATCGGCGAGGGCAACGCCGTGGCCAAGGCCTGCGAGGCCATCGGCCGCCAGCCCGAGTGCAAGGGCGACGTTACCAGCACCATGATCCTTGGCTGCGCCATCGCCGAGACGACCGGCATCTATGGCTTCGTCACCGGTCTGCTGCTGATCTTTTTGGCCCCCAACATGTTCATGGGCTTCCTGAGCTGAGAAAACGGGGTTCCGATTTTTCAACAAAGGAGGGTTTGGAATGTCCGTCTATGAATCTCTGATCACGCTGGATCCGCTGACCTTCGTGGCGACCATCTGCAACCTGCTGATTCAGATGTACCTGTTCAAGCGGTTTCTGCTGGACAAGGTGCGCGCCGTGATTGCCGAGCGCAAGGCCGCCGCCGACGGCGAGATCGCCGCCGCCAAGGCCGCCCGCGCCGACGCCGAGGCCATGAAGACCGAGTACGAGCAAAACATGGCCGCCGCCAAGGCCCAGGCCAACGAGATCGTGTCCGGCGCGCAGAAAACCGCCGCCGCCCGCAGCGAGCAGCTGCTGGGCGAAGCCCGCGTGCAGGCCGCCCAGATCAAGCAGAAGGCCGAGGCCGATATTGCCCAGGAAAAGAAGAAGGCCGTCAACGACCTGAAAAACGAGATCGGCGGGATGGCCATGGAGATCGCGTCCAAGGTGGTGGAGCGCGAAATCAACGAGGACGACCACCGCGAACTGATCGACGAGTTTATCCGAAATGTAGGTGACGCATCGTGACCGAACTGGCCAGGCGCTACGGCAACAGCCTGTATGACCTTGCCCGGGAGGAAGGGCTGGACGGCGAACTGCTGGCCCAGCTGGACGGCGCGGCGGCCGTGCTGCGGCAAAACCCCGCGTATCTGCGCCTGTTAAGCGCGCCGGTGCTTCCCAAAAAGGAGCGCGCCGGGCTGCTGAAGGATGCCTTCCGGGACCAGGCACACCCCTATATCGTCCATTTTTTGATGCTGCTGTGCGACGAAGGGCTTCTGCGGGAGCTTGGCGGCTGCGTGCGGCAGTACCATGACCGCTACAACCAGGATCACGGCATCGTGGAGGCCACCGCGGTCAGCGCGGTGCCGCTGGACGAGGCCGCCCGCGAAAAACTGACCCGCAAACTGGCCGAGGCGACCGGAAAAACCGTGACGCTTGCCGTCCGCGTGGATCCCGCCGTGCTGGGCGGCATCCGGGTGGATATGGCCGGCACCCGGCTGGACGGCACCGTGCAGCGCCGCCTGCAAACGCTGCGCGGCGAAATCGCAGGGGCCGTGCTTTGACGCCCCGCACAACTGAAAACGAATTGAGTGGTGAAGAACGAAGTGCAACTGAATCCTGAACAGATCTCCAAGATCATCCGCGCCCAGATCAAACACTACGAGACCGTCATCGAGCAGAGCGAGACCGGCACCGTCATCATGGTGGGCGACGGCATTGCCCGGGCCAGCGGCCTGGAAAAGTGCATGGCGGGCGAGCTGGTGGAGTTTGACAACGGCGAGTACGGCATGGCCCAAAGCCTGGAGGAAAACTCCGTTTCCATCGTCATGCTGGGCAGCGACGAGGGCGTTAAGGAAGGCTCCGCCGTCAAGCGGACCGGCAAGGTCGTGTCGGTGCCGGTGGGCGAGGGGCTGATCGGCCGCGTGGTCAACGCGCTGGGCCAGCCCATCGACGGCAAAGGCCCCATCGAGACGGCCGAGTTCCGGCCCATCGAATCCCGCGCGCCCGGCATCATTGAGCGGCAGCCCGTCAAGGAGCCGCTTCAAACCGGCATCAAGGCCATCGATTCGATGATCCCCATCGGCCGCGGCCAGCGCGAGCTGATCATCGGCGACCGGCAGACCGGCAAAACGGTCATTGCAACCGATACCATCATCAACCAGAAGGGCAAGGATGTTCTGTGCATCTATGTGGCCATCGGCCAGAAGCGTTCCACGGTGGCCAACCTGGTGGAAAACCTGGCCAACGCAGGCGCCATGGCGTACACGATCGTGGTGTCGGCCACGGCGTCCGAGCTTTCGCCGCTGCAATACATCGCGCCCTACGCGGGCTGCGCGATGGGCGAGTATTTTATGTACAAGGGCCGCCATGTGCTGATCATCTACGACGATCTTTCCAAGCACGCCGTGGCCTACCGCGCGCTTTCCCTGCTGATTCGCCGCCCGCCGGGCCGCGAGGCCTACCCCGGCGACGTGTTCTACCTCCATTCCCGCCTGCTGGAGCGGGCCGCCAAGCTTTCCAACGAGCTGGGCGGCGGCTCGCTGACCGCCCTGCCCATCATTGAGACGCAGGCGGGCGACGTTGCGGCCTATATCCCCACCAACGTCATTTCCATCACGGACGGCCAGATCTTTTTGGAGACCGAGCTGTTCCACAGCGGCATCATGCCCGCGGTCAACCCCGGCATCTCGGTGTCCCGCGTGGGCGGCAACGCCCAGATCAAGGCCATGAAAAAGGTGGCCGGCACCCTCAAGCTGATCTATTCCCAGTACCGGGAGCTGCAAAGCTTTGCCCAGTTCGGCTCCGACCTGGACGCCGATACCAAGGCCCGCCTGGCGCAGGGCGCCCGCATCGTGGAGGTTCTCAAGCAGAACCGCAACTGCCCGGTGCCGGTGGAAAAGCAGGTGGCCATCCTGTACGCCACCATCCACGACTTCCTCAAGCAAGTCGAGGTGGCCGACATTGCCGAGTACGAGCGCAGCCTGTACGAATATCTGGACGACAACGCCGCGGCGGCCGCCGTCATGGAGACGGTGCGCACTGCCGGCAAGCTGGACGACGAGACCGAAAAAGCCCTGACCGCTGTTCTGACGGAGTTTACCGGGAGCTTTTTGCAGGCACGATAACAAGGAAGGAGGAAACGCATGGCAGGGTCTATGAAGGACATCAAGCTGCGCATCAAAAGTGTGCAAAGCACCATGCAGATCACCAAAGCCATGGAGCTGGTGGCCTCCTCCAAGCTGCGCCGCGCCAAGGAGCGGGTGGAACACAGCCGCCCCTACTTTGAAACGCTGTACCAGACGCTGTTTGAGATCGCCGCCTCCAACACCGAGTTCCAAAGCCGCTATCTTGTGCAGCGGGAGGTCCGGCGCACCTGCTACATCGTCATCGCGGGCGACCGCGGTCTGGCGGGCGGCTACAACGCCAACCTGTTCAAGGCGCTGGCCGCGGACGCTGCGGGCGCGCCCTGCTGCGTGCTGCCCATCGGCAAAAAGGCCGTGGAGCATTTTGAGCGGGACGGAACCCCCATTTTGAGCAAGGCGTTCGGCCTTGCCGCCGAGGTATCGGTGGGCAGCAGCTTTGAGGCGGCCCGCCTGGTGACGGCCGGCTACCTGGCCGGGGATTTTGACGAGATCAAGATCGTGTTTACCCAGTTTGTCTCCATGCTTACCCAGACGGCCACGGTGCTGAAGGTGCTTCCCTTTGAGCGCCCCCGCCAAAAGCCCGCGGGCAGCCGGGATCTGATTTTGTACGAGCCCAACAGCGAGGAAGTTTTTGACGCCATCATCCCGGAATATCTGGCCGGCATGGTGTACGGCGCTTTGTGCGAGAGCGTTGCCAGCGAGCTGGGCGCCCGCCGCACCGCCATGGACAGCGCCACCAAAAACGCCGGAGATATGATCGACAGCCTGAACCTTTACTACAACCGGGCGCGTCAGGCGGCCATCACCCAGGAAATCACCGAGATCGTGGCCGGCGCCGAGGGCGGGCGCTGAACCCCCGCGCGGGGCGCGCCGGGCGCCCCTGGCCGCCCCATAACACTGATAAAGGAGTGTAGTGCATGTCCGAGAAAAACGTGGGCAGGGTGATACAGATCACCGGGCCCGTTCTGGACATCCAGTTTGGCGACGACAGGCTTCCCGCCCTGCTGAACGCCGTGGAGATCGACAACCACGGCCAAAAGCTGGTGGTGGAGGTTGCGCAGCACATTGGCGACAATGTGGTGCGCTGCATCGCCATGAGCGGCACGGACGGTCTGGTGCGCGGCACCGAGGCCGTGGACACCGGCGGGCCGATCACGGTGCCGGTGGGCGAAGCCTGCCTGGGCCGGGTGTTCAACCTGCTGGGAGAACCCGTGGACAACAAGCCCGCGCCCGCGATTCCCGAGCGCTGGCCCATCCACCGCCCCGCCCCCGCCTATGAGGAACTGGAGTCCACCGCCGAAATTCTGGAAACAGGCATCAAGGTCGTGGATCTGATCTGCCCGTACGCCAAGGGCGGCAAGATCGGCCTGTTTGGCGGCGCGGGCGTAGGCAAAACCGTGCTGATCCAGGAATTGATCTACAACATCGCCACCGAGCATAACGGCTACTCGGTGTTTACCGGCGTGGGCGAGCGCACCCGCGAGGGCAACGACCTCTACGGCGAAATGTCCGAGAGCGGCGTCATCAACAAGACGGCGCTGGTCTACGGCCAGATGAACGAGCCGCCGGGAGCCCGCATGCGGGTGGCGCTGTCCGGCCTGACGATGGCAGAGTATTTCCGCGATGTCAAAAACCAGGATGTGCTTTTGTTCATCGATAACATCTTCCGCTTTACCCAGGCCGGGTCCGAGGTTTCGGCGCTGCTTGGCCGTATGCCCTCCGCCGTAGGCTACCAGCCCACGCTGGCCACCGAGATGGGCGCTTTGCAGGAGCGGATCACCTCCACCCGCAAGGGGTCCATCACCTCGGTGCAGGCGGTCTACGTTCCCGCGGACGATTTGACAGACCCCGCCCCCGCAACCACCTTCACCCACCTGGACGCCACCACGGTGCTGAGCCGTGAAATCGCCAGCCAGGGCATTTACCCGGCCGTGGATCCGCTGGATTCCACCAGCCGCATCCTCAGCCCCGAGGTGGTGGGGCAGGAACATTACGAGGTGGCCCGCGCCGTCCAGAAGGTGCTGCAGCGCTACAAGGAGCTGCAGGACATCATTGCGATCATGGGCATGGACGAGCTTTCCGAGGAGGACAAGCAGACTGTCAACCGCGCCCGCAAGGTGCAGCGGTTTTTGTCCCAGAGCTTCCATGTGGCCGAGCAGTTCACGGGCATGCCGGGCCAGTATGTACCCCTCAAGGAGACGCTGCGCGGCTTTAAGATGATCCTTTCCGGCGAGTGCGACGCCATCCCCGAGAGCTGCTTCCTGTTTGCGGGCACCATCGACGACGTGCTGGCCAAGGCGCAGAAAACCGCGAACTGATACGCCGAAAAAACGACCGCAAAGGAGGGACGCGGGTTGGAAACCTTCGCCTTGAAGATCGTCACGCCGGACGGCTGCCCTTACGACGGCGAGGCCGAGCAGCTCTACTGCCGCACCATCGCCGGGGATGTGGGCATTTTGGCCCGCCACTGTGACTACTGCACGGCCCTTGGCATGGGGGACGCCCACATTGTTTTGGGCGGCAAGACCCGCCACGCGGCCTGCATGGGCGGTATGCTGAGCGTGATGGGCGGCAAGGCCACCCTGGTGGCCACCACCTGGGAGTGGGCCGAGGAGATCGACCGCGCGCGCGTGGCCGCCTCCAAAGCCCGCGCCGAGCGCGAGCTTGCCGATCAGGCGCTGGACAAGCGGGAGCTTGCCCTGGCCGATGCGCGGCTGCGCCGCGCGCTGGTGCGCGGCAGCGTTGCCGAGGAAAAGTGACAAATAAACGAATCCGCCGGATCAAAAGCAGGCCGCCCCGCGGGGCGGCCTGCTTTTGTGCGCCAAAAGAAGAAATTTTAGTAAAAAAATGGAATTCTTCTTGTTGTGTCTAAAAAACGGTGTTATACTGGAATAAACAGGATGGGGCGATACGCCCCCAGGAACCGAAGGAGGAGATGACGGATCATGAAGGCGCAGTGCGGGAAGGAGCAGCAGTGCGGCAAAAAAAGCGGCTTTACGCTGGTGGAACTGATCGTTGTGCTGGTGATCCTTGCCATTTTGGCCGCGCTGCTGATCCCCTCGCTGACGGGATATATCGATAAGGCGAAAAAAGCGGCTGTGCGGTCGGAGGCAAGAACGGTTCGCCAGGCGTTTCAGGCGGCCTTTGCGGAAGAATACGGCAGCGGGTATGCTTTTACAAACGGTAAATATAAAATAAATGGCAGATCCGGCTATTATTATGCCTACACAAATTATGCACTTCAGAGGGCTAAGAATAATGAATATATGGCGGATGAAAGCAGCAAGCGTATCGCGCAGAATATTCTTCAATACTTGGACGACGATAATTGTTACGAGAAAACGAATTACGTTGGCAAAACTGCAAAGGAAGCGTCAAAAGATCTTAAAGATAAGTATGCGCTATTTATCGTAACAGATACAAGTGGCTATATTGTTGAATTAGACTATATGCACAACGGCTATCTATATATCTGCAAAGACGGTATAGAAAATATTTATGACAGCACGGATTCGTATCATGGATTTTGCAATAAAACAGAAAAGGATCATATAGCAAACGATATAACCTTGTCACCAAATTAGTGCAGCCTGTTCAAAACACCTTATCCCGGTATTCCTCCCACTTGGGCAGCGGCAGCCCGGCGTCCAGCGCAGCCTTGATGTCGCCGTAATACCGCCGCTTGCGGCGGATGTGGGCGTAATCCCGCGCAAGCTCCGCCAGCTGCGCCTCTACATGGGCCTGCTGGCCGTCCAAAAGGGCCAGGATCTCCTCTATGTGGGCGGGCTCGTCCTGCTCGCAGGCAAAAAACACCTTAAGCTGGGCAATCGTCATTCCGGTGCCCTTAAAGCAGCAGATCGTCCCCAGCCGGTGAACGTGCTTTTCCTCGTACACCCGCTGCCCGGCGGCGTCCCGCGCCACCCCGGTCAAAATGCCCTCGTCCTCGTAGTAGCGCAGGGTGGAGGGCGGCAGGTGGAACCGCTGGGAGAGCTGCCGTATCGTATAAGTAGCCATAAAAAATCCTCCGTTTTTGGCAGATTGCCGCTTGACTTCCAGTATACTTGAAGTGCTACCCTAAGTAAAGGAAGTTCGGCTTATCTTGCCCAAAACAGGAGGATTTTTTTATGCTGTATCTCGCATCCGAGCATCGCTATGACGCCATGCCCTACCACCGCTGCGGCCGCAGCGGGCTGCTGCTGCCCGCCGTATCGCTGGGATTCTGGCACAATTTCGGCAGCACCGGCTGCTACGATACCATGCGCGCCATGTGCCGCACGGCCTTTGACAACGGCATCACCCACTTTGACCTTGCCAACAACTACGGCCCCGAGCCCGGCAGCGCCGAGCGCAACCTGGGCCGGATTTTGGCCGAGGATTTCACCCCCTACCGCGACGAGCTGATCATCAGCACCAAGGCCGGGTACGAGATGTGGCGGGGGCCCTACGGGGACTGGGGCAGCCGCAAATACCTGCTGGCCAGCCTGGACCAAAGCCTGCAGCGGCTGGGGCTGGACTATGTGGATATCTTCTACCATCACCGCATGGACCCCAACACCCCGCTGGAGGAGACGATGGGCGCGCTGGCCCAGGCTGTGCGCAGCGGCAAGGCGCTGTACGCGGGCATCTCCAATTACGACGGCCCCACCATGCAAAAGGCCGCCGACCTGCTGGCGTCGATGCACTGCCCCTTTGTCATCAACCAGAACCGCTACTCCATCTTTGACCGCACGATCGAACACAACGGCCTCAAGCAGGCCGCCGCAGAGGCGGGCAAGGGCATCATCGCGTTCAGCCCGCTGGCGCAGGGCACGCTGACGGATCGCTATCTGAACGGCATCCCGGCGGACAGCCGGGTGGCGACCGACGGCCGCTTTTTAAAACAGAGCGATCTCACGCCCGAAAAGCTGGATAAGATCCGCCGCCTCAATGCGCTGGCGCAGCAGCGCGGCCAGACGCTGGCAGAGATGGCCCTTGCCTGGATCCTTAAGGACGGCCGGGTGACCAGCGTGCTGATCGGCGCATCCCGCCCGGCGCAAATTTTGGACAATATCCGCGCGGTGGCCAACACCCGGTTCTCCGCCGACGAGCTGAAAGCCATCGACGCCGTCTGCGCCGAACCGCACGCAATGTAAAAAGGTTGTAAACACAACCAAAATAGACAAAATACAGGCCGCATTTTGCACATAAAGCTGTAAAATGCGGCGTTTTTTTGGGGATTAAGCGCGCAGCTTTGTGTTGAACTGGTGGATAAAATGTGCTACCATAATAGTATTGTTGAACCGAAGGAAATCGCCAGAGCAATCCCCCGGAATACCGCGGTTGTTTTGCCGCGGCCGCGCGCACCCTGCTGCGCTGTCGTTCTTGCACGGTGCGCGCCGCTGCGGCTTCCCTTGCCGCGGTATTCCTGTGTCCTGTTCTGGAACCCTTGCACGAGAGGAGCTTTTGCAAAATGAAGAAATTTTTGAGCGTAATCCTGTCCTGCGCCATGCTGTGCGGCGTGTGGGCGACCGCCGCTTACGCGGAGGAGCCCGCGGCGCCCGCCGCATCCCCCGCCGCCGCGGCCGAGCAGACGCCGGAAACGGCTGCAACCGAGGCCCCCAAGGCCGCCGAGGCCCCCAAGGCGACCGAGGCCCCCGCTACCGCCGAGACTGCGGACGAACTGCTGCTGGACGCCAACAAGGGCCAGCAGGTACACGTCCTGTTCAATGCCAACGGCGGCAAGTGCGACAGTACGGGCAAGTATGTGCGCTACGGCTATACCTATGGCGAGGGCGGCAACCTGCCTACCCCCACCCGCGACGGCTATACCTTCGTGCGCTGGTATGACGCAGACCAGAATACGATCGATAACAATACGATCGTGAAGCGCCCCTATGAACATACGATCAGCGCCGAGTGGAAACAGAGCCAGATCACCGTGACCTACGACCCCAACAGCGGCACGGTTTCCCCCACCACCCAGACGGTGACGATCGGCGGCAAGATCAGCGGTATGCCCACCCCCACCCGCAACGGCTATGTGTTTGACGGCTGGTATACCGATAAGACGGGCGGCAGCGTGATCACGTCGGACACGACGATCAACAATACCAGCAACTTTACCCTGTACGCGCACTGGCACAGCGGCAACATCAGCGGCATCTATGCGTTTGTGGATCGGCTGTACGCCTATTTCCTCAACCGCAGCCCGGATGCCAGCGGCCGGCTGAATTGGTTCAACGAGCTTTACACCGGCCGTATGACCGGCGCCGAGGTTGCGCACGGCTTTGTGTTCAGCCCGGAGTTCAAGGGCCGCAATATGTGCAGCCACCACTATGTGGAGTACCTGTATCTTGGCCTGTTCAACCGCGCGGCCGATGCGGCCGGCGAGGCGGACTGGGTCGGCAAGCTGGACAGCGGCAACTACAGCCGCGGCCAGGTGTTGACGGGCTTCTTCGGCAGCCAGGAATTTATCGGCATGTGCAACACCTACGGCATCACCCCCGGCACCGCGGATTACACCAACGATCCCTTTGTAATCACCGGCAACTGCAGCGTGGGCGGCGAGGTCAACAAGACCGTCGGCGATTTCGTGACCCGCCTTTACAGGACCTGCCTTGACCGTGACCCGGATACCAGCGGCCTCAACTACTGGGTCGGCCTGGCGGTTTCCGGCGCCCGCAACGGCCGCACTCTGGCCGAGGGCTTTGTGTACAGCAACGAGTTCAAGGGCAAAAACTACGACAACGACAGCTACATCGAGCATCTTTACCAGGCCTTCTTCGGCCGCAGCTCGGATGCGTCCGGCAAGGCTTACTGGATGAGCCAGCTGAACAGCGGCAAGACCCGCGATTTTGTGTTCAACGGTTTTGTGGGCAGCCTGGAATTTACCCGGCTGTGCAACCAGTACGGCATCATCCGCGGATAATCCGTTCCGAAACCTGCATGTAAAAAAGCGCGCCCCGGCATATGGCAATGCCGGGGCGCGCTTTTTGAAATTCAGGATGGCGTTCAACCGGTTCGGGAGGGCCGGGCAGGGGAAAACCCATCAGAGCATGGCCCGAAGGGCCGCGGCACAGGGGGCCGCGCCAGGTCTGTGAATCGCTCTAGGCCTCCGGCGGAACAGCCCCGCCGGTGGAAACCTCCAAAAGATACGGCTCAAAATAGTGCAGATCGTCGATTTTTACGGTGGCTGCATAGTAGACGCCGCTCTCGCGGTATTCCTCGGTGCGCACGCTGCCCCGGCTGCGAAGAATGTCGGCCAGAGCGAGCCTGCCGTAGGGCAGCAGCACCTCGATGCCGCGCACGCGGTGGCTGAGCATCTCGTCCAGCTTTTGCAGCAGCGCAGGCAGGCCGCGGCCGGTTTTGGCGCTGGTCAGCAGGATGGCGGGGTCAAAGGGCAGTACGCCCGCCGCGTCGCATTTGTTGTAGACCACCAGCTGGGGGATATCGCCGCAGCCAAGGCTTTCCAGCACCTCGTCGGTGACAGAAAGCTGCTCCAGCCGCTGGGGGTCGCTGGCATCGGCCACCTTTACAATAACGTCCGCGTAGGCGGCTTCCTCCAGCGTGCTTTTGAAGGCGTCCACCAGGTGATGGGGCAGGCGGCTGACAAAGCCCACCGTATCCACCAGAATCACGGTCAAACCGCTGGGCAGCACCAGTTTGCGGGCCGTGGGGTCCAGGGTGGCAAACAGCATATCGGCCTCAAAAATGCCCGCGCCGCAAAGCGCGTTCATCAGGCTGCTTTTGCCCACGTTGGTATAGCCCACCAGCGCCACCACCGGCACCCCGTTCTTGCGGCGGGCCCGGCGGGTTTCCTCCCGGCGCTTTTGCAGTTCGCCCAGCCGGTCCTCCAGCGTCTCAATGCGGCGGTGAATGTGGCGGCGGTCCAGCTCCAGCTGGGTCTCGCCCGCACCGCGCCGCGCGCCGCCGCCGCCCGCGCCGCCGCCGCCCTGGCGGCTCATGCTCTCGCCCAGGCCCTGCAGGCGGGGCAGGCGGTAGCGCAGCAGGGCAAGCTCGGTTTGCAGCTTGCCCTCGTTGGTGGTGGCGCGGCTGCGGAAAATTTCCAAAATCAGCATTGTGCGGTCCAGCACTTCCACCTGCAGGGCCGCGCTCAGGTTGCGCAGCTGGCTGCCGGTCAGCTCGCCGTCAAAAACGGCGGCCTGCGCCCCCACGTTCTGGCAGACGAGCCGCGCCTCGGCCAGCTTGCCCTCGCCCAGCATGGTGCCCGCCTCGGGCGCGGCGCGGCGCTGGCAGACGGTGGCCGCGGCTTCCATGTGGTTGGCCTCGGCCAGGGCGGCCAGCTCGGCCAGGCTGCGCTCAGGGTCAAATTTGCCCAGATCCAGCGCCAGCAGCACCACCCGCAGGGGCGGCTGCGCGCCGCCGGGCAAAGGGATGTCCCGCGCGGATCCACCGCCGTCCCCGGGCAATTCTCCGCCGGGGGAAAGCAGCGTAAGGTTTTGCCCGTCAATCGGCGTTTGTTCCATGCCAATCCTCCCGCAAAAGTTTGTAGACCCGGCAGGGTACCGGGCTGCCGTCAAAACGGTGGTACGCCGCGTCGTGGTCGTAGGTAAAACCGGCCTTCTGCATCACGGCGCCGGAGGCCACGTTCTCGTTGGCATGGCAGCAGGCCAGCCAACGGCCCCCCACCGCGCCGAACCAGTAATCCCGCACCGCGCAGAGAGCCTCCGTGGTGTAGCCGCGGCCCCACCACTTTTGGCCGATGCAGTAGCCGGGCGCCCAGGCATCCCCCAGCGGGGCCGCGTCAAACGTCCAGCCGTCGTCCGGTTCCTCCCGCATCAGGCAGATGGAGCCGAACAGAATGCCGGTGGAACGCTCGGTGATGCCCCACTGGTACCAGTCCGGCTCCCCGTAATGCCGGGCGGTTTCGGCCAAAAAGTCGGCGCTGACCGTCCAGTCCCGGTGGGGCTGCCAACGCAGCCAGCGGGTTACGGCGGGGTCTGCGGCCCAGTTGCCGAACATCATCTGGGCGTCCTCCGGCGTAAGGCGGCGCAGCGCCAGCCGCGGCGTAAGCAGGGGAATCGTTCCGCCATGGTTCATACAAAACACCTCCCGGGGGGGGTCGAAAGCGGGCCGGTTCAGGCCCGGTGAAAAAACCGCAGCAGATAGCCGTTGGCCATCTTGAGCAGCTTGTGCAGCTCGGTGCGGTAAAGCGAGCAATAGACAAAGAGGATGGCGCCCGCCGTAAAAAACTTCAGCCAGAAATTGCCCGCCAGCAGGGTGCCGGCGGCGGTTACGGCGAAGGCCAGCAGAAAGCCGGAGATCGTTTTGGCGTAGCTGGGGATGGTGCGGTAGTAGTATTGCCCGGTCAGGGTGCGGTACAAAAACATCACCCCGTTGGACACGGCCAGCGCCAGCGCGGCGCCCAGCAGCCCCATTTTGGGGGCGAGCAGCCCGCACAGCACAAGGTTGCCGCCCGCGCCCAGCGCGATGCCGATCGTGTCATGAAAAGGCTTGCGGGCGATCGAATTGCCGTAGACGGTGCCCTCGCACAAAATCGTAAAGACGGCGTTGAGCATCAGCAGCGGAAAGATGGGCAGGCAGGCCTTGTAGGCCGGGAACACCCAGAAAATGACATCCTCCAGCATGACCAGAACGCAGAAGAAGCCGAAGATCAGAAAATTCAAAAAATCGTGGATGCGGGCGATCCGCTCCTGCTCGGTGCGGTAGTGGCTGAACACATACGGCCCCCAGTAAGTGGCGAACCCGGCCTGCACGGTGGTGACAAGCTGTGCCAGCGTGACCCCAAAGCCGAACACCCCCTGCGCGGTTTTGCCCGCGTAAGCCAGAATCATGGACTGGGACAGCGTGGTGTTGAAGTAGGTCAGCACGGGGGCGGGGGCCAGCAGCAGGCCGTAGGGCAGCACGGTGCGGTAGATGGCCGGGTAGTCCGGCTTGCCGGGATGGGGGTGGCGGCGATGCGCTTTGACCGTGTAGGCCACCGCCACCATGCCAAAGCCAAGGATGGACGCCAGCGCAAACCACCATGCCGCCGAGGTAAACAGCCCCGGCAGCAGGTAGATCAGGCTGTAGCAGGCCTGCATCCAGAGCGTCTCGGCCGTGTAGGCGCGCAGGTCGTTTTCCAGGCGCAGCAGCACGTTCAAAAACCGCACGGTCATATAAAGGGCGGCGTTCAAAAACAGCAGGGGAATCATGACACGGCGCTCAAAGCCCAGCGCGGCGGCCAGCGGCCCGGCAAAAAACACGCTGCACACCACCCCGGCGGCCAGCATGAAGCCGGTGGAAAACAGGGTGCAGGCGCGGTACAGATCCCGCCCGTCCGCGCCGGAAGGCGGCTGGTGAAAAAACCGCAGCAGGCTTTGGTCCAGACCCAGAATGCCCATGTACATCAGGGTGGCGGTCAGGGACATAAAATAAAAGGGGATGGCGGTTTTGTCGGGGCCAAGCACGCCGCGCAAAACGATGGCCAGCCCGGTGATGCCAAACCCCAGATAGGTGGCCACCGAGTATTTCATCACGCTGCCGACAAAACTGTCCCCGGCGGGCTGGCCGGATTCCGGCTTGGGCATGGGTTTCCCCTCCTTTTTTATAAACGCGCGGTGTTACCGGACGAACGGGCGGATGCGCTCCTCCATGGCCCGTATCTCGGCGCGGGAGATGGCGGCCTTGTCCACATAGCCGTAGATGCGCTGGGCAAAATCGGCCAGGCGGGGGTTCCAGCGAAATACCCGGCGGGGCTCCAGCCGGAAAAAGTGGAGGATATGCACCCCCCACAGCGCAAAAAATTTAAGGGCGTTGAAGTGGGGCGCAAAGCCGTCGCCCATCGGGTGATCGCGGGGCGGCTCCCGATGCACCTGCTCCAGCAGATCGGCCATGCGGCGGTAGGCCGGCGTCTCGCCGGGAGCAAAATACCCCTCGATGACCTCCCGCGCGATCGGAAAGGGCGGGGGCGGGGCGTCCATGGCCGCGCGGAAGGCCGTGTCGTCGGTGATCGTGCGGGCGCCGCGGTAGATGACGGGGTCGTACGCATGCTCGATGGGCACGGGGCGCAGGATATGGCAGGTTTTGCCCGCCATGTACACCTCCGCGATGGCGGTACTCATCCAGATCGAGATATCGTCCGCCGCCACGATCCATTGTTTGACCGAATCGGCAAAAATCACATGGAAGTTGGGCCGCTTTTGGGCCAGCGCTTCCAGCGCGGGGCTGTTCCACTCGCTGGGGTGGCGGCGGTAGACCAGCTCCACCTCGGGGTGGGCGGCCAGATACGCATCAAACCAGCGCAGCGTTTCGGCCATCGAGACGCGGTTGGTGCGGGCAAAGCCCGTAAAATCCGTGCCGGCCATCCGGCTCAGCTCGGCCACCTCGGCCTCGCTCATGCTGGCGTATCCAAAGCTTGAAATATACAGGTGAAGCCGCTTGGCAGGGTCCAGCCCGTGGGCGCGGCAGAGCGCCTCCTTTGTCTGAAAATAGCCGGCAAACTCGGGCCGGAGAAAATCCATCATGACGGCGCCGGTCACGGGGGTGTTTTTCGGCGCCATCCCGTGCGCCTGCAGGCGGGCGGCGGTGCGGCTGCCCCAGCAGGTCTGCACGCATTTTTTGGCGTTGCCCTCCATGTTGAACCAGGCGCCCTCCTCCTGCGTGTCCGAGAGCATCTGCTCCCAGTGAAGGTTCACGACCCGGTCGCACCGGCCGATGTTGTTGTACACATGGCTGTTGAGGGCTTCGTTGTCGTACATGCAGCTGGCCACCAGCACCCGCGGCTTGTCCCAGGTAAAAAGGCGAAGCAGCTTGCGGTCAAGCAGCTGGCGTATCTCCACACGGTAGCCGCGGCGCTCCAGCTCCAGCTTTAAAAGCAGGTCGCTCTCGTACTCCCGCACGGTATGCTCGTACAAAATCAAAAAATCGAGCGCCAAGCCTTATGCCCCCTTTGCGTCCGTAAACAGCTGCCTTGTCCATTCCGGCAGGCCGTACCGCTCGTCCAGATGGAACCCGTCGTAAAACTGGGTGTCGTCGTCCAGGGCGGGGCGGTTCTCCCACTCGTAGTCCAGCAGGGTAAAGCCGTACTGCCCGGCCCAGGCGCGCAGGGTGGGCAGCACGGTATCGGTCATGGCCGTATCGATGCCAAACGGCTGGCAGACTTCGGTCAGAATGTTGTCGGCCATGGGGGGAAGCACCAAAATCAGCCGGACGTTCTGCTGCCGGCAGCGCGCCGCCAGCGCCTCGATGCCGGAAAATTGCTCGCTCAGCGTCCAGTTGCGGCATTTGGGCGTGATGACGGCCGGGTAATCGCTGAGAATCCTGTGCAGGGGCAAAGCGGCGCCGTCCGCCCCCAGGTAGTCGGCGGGGCCCCAGTCGCCCGATTCCACGGTGTCCGGCGTGCCGCGCACGGTGTCCAGAAAGACCGTCAGGGCGTTGACGTTGTACTCCAGATTAAAGCAGTAGGCCAGCGGATTGCGCAGCGTTTCCGAAAGCGCGGCAAAGCGGTCGGTATCGTAGTTCTGGTTGAGGGTGTAAAACGAGACTTCCACCATCAGGGTGCGCACGGTGTTGCCGCTGTCCAGCACATAGTCGGCAAGATCGAGCGTTTCCCGCAGCGAGGCCCCGCCGAATGCAAGGTTCTGCCAGGTCTGGCCGGAGGCGTCGTCGGCCAGCGCCAGATCAAGGTGGGCCAGCCGGGAATCCCCCAAGATCAGGTTTTCGCCGGGGTTTTGCTGGTAGGCCCGCACCCGCGCCACCGGCTGGGTGGAGGAGGCCGCGGGCTTGAGGCCAAAATAGTTGTTCGGCTCAAAGGCGGCAAAAAACGCGAACCAGAGTACCAGCGGCGCCAGCAGCGGCGCGGCCTTTCTGAGAATATGCTTCATCCGGCGTCACCGCCCTTTCGTGCGTTAAAATCCGATCAAAAGCCCGCGTACAGGCTGAAGTTGCTGGCCCCGAACCCGCCGTTTTGCAAAATGTAGCCGATCAGCACGGCCACCGCCAGCGCGTAGTAGACCGCGCGGCGGCGGGGCAGGGCGGCCAGCACCTCCTCGGCGGGGCGGTTTTTGGCGTGCAGGCCCCGGCGGGCGTCCAGCCGGAAGGCCAGCGCCAGGCAGAGGGACACAAACGCCAGATATCCGGCCACCATCAGGGGGTTGGCGTAAAAGCCTGCATAGAGCGCGCCGTACACCTCGCGGCCAAACCGCAGGGGCGACCATCCCCGCAGCCACCCGCCAAGGTAGCGCAGCGCATCCGTCACGGTTCCGGCGTTTGGCCCCGAGCCGACCCGGAAAAACACCATGCTGACGGTCCAAAGCGCCAGAACGCCGGCCCGCTTGGCCCACAGCACCCGGGCGGGGGCCTTCTTTTTGGGGCGGCCCAGCCTTTGGTGGCAAAGCTCCTCGCCCACGCGGTAGAGGGCCTGCAAAAGTCCCCACGCCACAAAGGGCAGGGTGTTGCCGTGCCAGAAGCCCGAGAGGAAAAACACGCAGAATACGCAGAAGGCCGTGGGCAGGTGGCTGCGCCGCCCGCGCGTCAGGCGGGACACGTCGGCCCAGGCCAGCGGCATAAACAGGTAATCCTGCAGCCAGCTGGAAAGCGAGATGTGCCAGCGGCTCCAAAAGCCGGAGAAGTTGGTGGCAAAAAAAGGCGTTTTGAAATTTTCCGGCAGGGCAAGGCCCAAAAACAGGCCGGAGGCCCGCGCCATCTCCGAGTAGCCGCAGAAATCAAAGTAGAGCTGAAAGGTATAGCCCAGCGCGCCCAGCACCAGGGCGGGGCCGCCGTAATCGGGGTAGTGGGCAAAAATTTCATTGACGAACAGCCCCAGCACATCCGCGATGGCAACCTTTTTAAACAGTCCCAGCGCAAACAGACGCAGCGCTGCCACCGTGCGGGCTTCGTCGAACCGATGCTCGGCCCGGAACTGGGGCAAAAGCTGCCCGGCCCGGCAGATCGGCCCCGAGGTGACGGTGGCGAAAAAGGTGATGAAAAGGGCGTAGCGGCAAAAATCCGTCTCGACCGGGCAATCGCCGCGGCGGGCGTCGATCAGGTAGGAGAGGGCCGCGAAGGTGTAAAAGCTGATGCCCAGCGGCATCACCAGCTGGGGCAGCGCCAGCCCCCAGGCCAGCCGGAACCAGTTGCCGTATTTGAACGCCGCCAGTATCGCCAGGCTGCCGAACAGCCCCAGCCGGAACCAGGCTGTTTTGTGCTTTCCGGCCAGCCCCCGCCCGCACAGGTAGGTGAACAGGGCCAGCGCCACCGTCACCGCCAGCAGCCGGGGCGCGGCCAGCAGATAAAACACCCAGCTGGCCGCCAGCAGCCAGGGCGTCTGCCAGCGCTGGGGCAGGTGCAGGTATACGGCGGCCGTAGCGGCCAAAAATGCCAGAAATCCAAAGCTTTGCAGCCCCACGGCGGTCGCCTCCTCTGTGCCCAAAGGGCATACGATCACAGTTTAATCGTATTATTATACCTTTTTTGCCCCAAACTGTAAAGGCAGGCGACCCAAAAACGCCCCCAAAGCACGGCAAAACAGGGGCTGCAGGGGCCGCGGCGGCCTGTGCCGCCCGCCGCGGCAGTTGAAATCGGCCGCAAAATCGGTTATACTGTTCTGGAATCCTTGTATGGCGCCGCGGGCGCGGGGTAAAACGTGCCGTTTGCTGCGGCGAGGCACAAAAACTAAAAGGAGAACACTATGGCGCATACCGTGTTGGTGACCGGCGCGGACGGCTTTATCGGCAGCCATCTGACCGAGGAACTTGTAAAAAGCGGCGAAAAGGTGCGGGCCTTCTGCCTGTACAACAGCTTTGGCTCCTGCGGATGGATCGATACCCTCCCGCCCGAGATCAAAAAAGAGATCGATATTTTTATGGGCGACGTGCGGGACCCCAACGGGGTGCGCACCGCCATGCGCGGGCAGGAGCGGGTGTTTCACCTGGCCGCCCTGATTGCGATCCCGTTCTCCTACCACAGCCCGGACAGCTATGTGGATACCAACATCAAGGGCACCCTCAACGTGCTGAACGCCGCACGGGAGCTGGATACCCGCCGGGTGATGGTCACCTCCACCAGCGAGGTGTACGGCACCGCGCAGTATGTGCCCATCGATGAAAAGCACCCCTTCCAGGGGCAAAGCCCCTATTCGGCCACCAAGATCGGCGCCGACCGCCTGGCCGAGAGCTTTTACCGCAGCTTTGGGCTGCCGGTATCCATTGTGCGGCCCTTCAACACCTACGGCCCCCGCCAGAGCGGCCGGGCCATCATCCCCACCGTCATCACCCAGCTGCTGGCGGGCCAGACCGAGATCAAGCTCGGCAACCTGGCCCCCACGCGGGATTTCAACTACGTCAAGGATACCGCCCGCGGCTTTATGGCCATCGCCGACTGCGAGGCGGCCATCGGGCAGGAGCTGAACATCGCCACCGGCGTGGAACATACGATCGGCGACCTGGCCGAGGAGCTGATCGCCCAGATCAATCCGGCGGCCAAAATCGTCTGCGAGAGCGAGCGTCTGCGCCCCGAAAAGAGCGAGGTCAACCGCCTGTGCGGCAATGCCGGCAAGCTTCGCGCCATGACAGGCTGGGCGCCGCAGTTTACGTTTGAACAGGGCCTTGCCGAGACCATCGCGTTTTTGCGCGCCAACCTTGGCGCCTACAAGGTGGGCCAATATATTCTGTAAGCGGGCGCGGGTCTGCCGTCCGCCCTTTGCAAAGGGGTCGTATGGAACATTCTGCCGCTGAAAATCAAAAACCCACCGGGCCGCGTTCCGCCGCACGGTGGGTCTTTGCGTGTTTTGCCGCTGCGCTGCTGGGCGTGGCCTGGGCCTACTGCTGGCGGGTCTTTTATTATCTGGACAGCCGCGTCAGCCCGCTGTTGGTGACGGGGCTTTGCGCGCTGGGCGCCGTGGGGGCGGTGGGCGCGGCGGCGCTGGTGCGCCGGGCCCGGGGAATTGCGGGCAAGGGTGCGCTGTGCATTGCGCTGTGCGGGCTTCTGTTCGTCTTTGCCAACCCGCCCATGCAGGCTCCCGACGAAAACCAGTATTTTTTGCGCGCCTACGCAATCAGCGAAGGGCATTTTGATTTTGACGCCGCCCGCGCCTACCCGGACGATGTGGCGTCCCTTTACAATTCGATTCCCGGCGCGTGGGTCAACGCGCACACCTCTCAGGGGCTGCGGGTCAATGCCCAAAGCGGCGGGCAGGAGGCGTACACCAACCGCGGCTATGCCCTCAAGCAGTACGGCGAGGACGGCGCGGTGCAAGGCATCGCCGAAAGCTTTGCCGCTTACTTTGCCGGGCAAAACACCCAAACCGTCACCGAGCCGGTCAGCTTTTTGGTTCTGCCTTTTTTGCCCCAGGCGCTGGGGATGGCGGCGGCCCGGCTGCTGGGGCTGGCCGCGCTGGGATGCCTGTACGGCGGGCGCATCGCCAACCTGGCCGTCTACACGGCGCTGTGCTGGCTGGCCCTTCAAATGGCCGGGCGCTGCCGCCCGGCGCTGCTCTGCGTCATGCTGCTGCCCACCTCCCTGTTTATGGGGGCCAGCCTGAGCTACGACGCCTACCTGCTGGGCTGCTATTACCTGATGATCGCTCTGCTGACCCGCCGCCGGTGGGACACCCGGGCGGCCTGGGCGTATCTGGCGGCCTGCGTGGCCGTCAACATCGCCAAGCCCTATCTGAACCTGCTGTGGGCGCTGCTGCCCCTCTGCCTGCCCCGCGCCCGGTATGCCGCAAAGGGCAAACGCTGGGCCTGGACGGCCGGAATGCTGGGCGGCGCGGCGGCCGTCACGCTGCTGACCGAGTGGTACGGCCGGGTCTTTCGCTTCCACTACGAGGTCATCGCCCGGATGGGCGGGCAGGATGTTGACCAGCTGGCCCAGCTCCGGTTCATCCTCTCCAACCCGCTGCGGTTTCTGGCCGTGCTTTGGGGCACCTTGTACGAGAACCAGGGCTTTATCGGCCAGCTGGGCCTGTTTGGCTGGAAGGATATGCCCATCGACGCGCTCAGCGTGCTGTGCCCGGCGCTGCTGGCGGCGGGCATTTTCCTCTCGGCCCCCTCGATGGCGGGGCCGGAGGCCGAGCCCCTGCGCGAGGCCCGCCGCACGGGCCGGCTGCTGGCCGCCTTTGCCCTGCTGTACGCGGCGGGCGCCATGACGGCCATGTATATCACCTACACCCCCGTCGCAATGGTGCGGATCGTCGGGCTGCAGGCCCGGTATTTTCTGCCGGTGTTCGGTTTGCTGGCCCTGCCGCTGTCCGGTCGCGCCGGGCGCCTGCTGGCCCCCGCGGGGGGCGCCGCCCCGGCCGAGCGCCGGGCGCTGGCCCTGTTCGGCGGGTTTGCGGCCCTGGCGGCCGTGCTGCTGTTCCAGCATTACTGGATCGGGCCAATTTATACAATTTGAATAAATTACTATAAAAAATACAATTCCCGAAATTCCGAAAGGGGTGTGTGCGGATGGCGATGGTGGAAACGCTGCTGGCAAACGGCAGCGGCCTGCTGGTGCTGGCGCTGGTGGCCGCGTTCTGCCTTTCGGCTGCGGCTGTGACGGGGTGGGACGCGGCGCTGCTGCCGCTGCCCGTGCTGGCGGGCTGCACGCTGACGCTGCTGTGCGCCGGGTATCTGGGCGTGGTGCGGCTGGGGTTGTGGTGCGTTTTGTCGGCGCTGCTGGCCGGCGCCGTCTACGGCGGGGTGCGGGCGGGCGGGCGGGCGCTCTACCGGGCGCTGTGCAGCCCCGGCTTTCTGTTTTTTGTGGGCGCCTCGGTTTTCTTTTGGGTGCTGTTCGAGGCTTTGCAGCCGATGTTTACCCAGTGGGACGAGTTCACCTTCTGGGGCGCCGCGGCCAAGATGCTCAAGGAGCAGAACATGCTCTACCCCCACGCGCCCGGCAACCTCAAGGCGCGGGCCGGGCTGCCGGCCCTCTCGCTGCTTTCCTACCTGTACCAGGCGTTCTCTCCCCGCTTTACCGAGTGGCAGTGCCTTGCCGCCTATGACAGCCTGTTTATGGCGGCCATCGGCGCGTGTGCGGCGCTGCCCCGCCGGCGCTGGGCCGAGAGCGTGCTGCTGCTGGGCGCGGGCGCGGCGCTGCCCTTCTTTTTTGGCCCCGTCCCGGCGGGCACGCCCGGCACCGTCTATGCCAACGCCATGGCCGATGTGCCGCTGGCGCTGCTGTTCGGCGGAGTGTTCTGCCTGTACCGGGGCTGGCTTCCCGCCGGGGCGGAGGAGCCGCCCCGGTTTGCCGCGCGGCTGCCGGGAATTTTGGCGGTGGCGCTCACGGCCGCCTTCCTCACGGCCACCAAGGACATGGGCTTTGCCTATGCGCTGATCGCAATTTTCGTGCTGTTTTTGGCGGAGCTGGCGGGTTCGCCCGCCGGGCAGGCGGGCAAAACGGCCCGCCGCGCGCTGGCGGCCGCCGTGCTGGAGGCGCTGCCCGTGCTGGCGGTGTTTGGCAGCTGGAGCCGGTACGCCGCCGTCACGGATGCCGCCGCGGGCGGCGCCGTGGGCAGCGCAGGGCTAAGCTACGGGCAGGTTGTGGCAGGCGGGCTGCGCCAGTTTGCCGGCATAGGCCGCACCGAAAAATTCAGTCGGCTTATGGCCCTGATGGGCCAGGCGTTCTTCCGCCAAAAGGTCTGCGTGGCGGGCAGCGGTGCGGCGGCGCTGGTGCTGATTGCGGCGGTCGCGGCGGCGGCCTGGCTGCTGTCGGGCCGGGGCGCGGCGCGGCGCCGGGTGGCTGCGGTATGGGGCGGGCTGGCCTTCTGTTTCGCCTTTTTCTATCTGTTCCACCTGATCTTGTACTGCTACAATTTTTCCGATGTGGAGGCGCTGGCCCTCAAGGACTACGCCCGCTACATCGGCCCCTACTACGCGGGCTGGATGCTGGCCAGCCTTTGCCTGCTGGGCCACGCGGCCGCCGCGGCGGCGCCGGACGGTCTGCTGCCCGCGCGCCTGGGCGGGGCGGCGGTGGCGGGCGTCTGCGCCGCTGTGCTGGTGCTGGTTGGCTGGCGGGGCATCCCGGTCAGCGGCTTTTGGAGCAATGCCGACAGCCTGTATGAGCTGCGGCGGGACGTCAAGGCGCGGGCGGCGCAGGCCAACGCCGTGCTGGGCTGGGGCGACCGCGTTCTGGTTCTGAGCCAGGGGGACGACGCCACCCGCTGGTACTATTACAATTACGAACTGACCGCCACGGTCGTGCGGGGGTTCGGCGGGCTGTTTTGGGGAGAGGATTCCTCCCACCGCTGGGACTCCGATTTCATGAACCTTGTGGAGAGCGACAACTGGACGCTGTACAGCTACAAGGCCGTCACCAACCTGAACGGCCTGGAAGTGTATATGCGGGAAAAAAACTGCGGCTACCTGCTGATCGACCGGGCGGACAACTACCTGCAGGAGGAATTCAGCCGCGGATTTGAGGGCGGGCTTACCCCGGACATGCCCGCCACCCTGTACAGGATGGTGGATACCGGCACCGAGATCGCCTTTGTGCCGGTTGCGGAAAGCGGGGTGAGCCAATGAACGCGCAGAACCGCGTCTTCCGCGCCGCGTCCCCGCGCGGGCCGCTCCGTATGCCGGGACCGGGGCGGCTGCTGGGCGCCTGCTACCTGCTGGCTGCGGTGCTTTGGCTGTTCGGCGGGCTGGTGGGCAGCGCCGTGCTTGTCTACCGCAAGGCCGAAGGCTCGATGCCCATGACCACCCTGACCGCCGCCGATCTGCGGTTTGAAGGTTTTGTCAGCTACCGGGAGCTGCCCTGGCAAACCGCGCCGGACAACGACCCTGACTGGTATCTTTCCACCGATAACGACAGCAAAATTTTCTGGGACGGCAGCGGCCGCCCCGTGTATCTGGAAACCGTCCGCCTTCACGCCGTGCATCGCTTGCCCGCGGGCAGCGTGGTACTGTACTACCTGCTTCCGGGCCAGACCGACTATTCGGAGGCGCAAAAAATCTACGCCGCCGTCACCGGCGAAGGCGAGTACACCTTCCGCCTTGGCGGGCGGATGATCTCGGCGCTGCGGATCGATCCCGACAGCACGGGCGGCGTGCCCACCAACTTTACCGGGGTTCAGCTCAACCCCACCGCACCCTGGTTTATGCGGTTCTGGCCCACGGGCGGCTGGTGGCCGGTGCTGCTGGGCGGCCCCGCGCTGGCTGCGGCCCTGCTGAGCGTGCTTGCGTCCCTGCTGGGCGCCGGAACCGAGCCGTGACGGCTCCGAACGCAGCGCGCGGCATTGCCGGACAAGGGGTGCGCCGCTGCGGCGAAGCGGATTGTTTTTGCGTCCGAACGCTGTAATTTTACAAAACTGCAAGAAGGAGGGCGACCGGATGGAGTTGCTCTGTGTGCTGGGCGGGATGGCGGCGCTGTTTTTGCTCTGCGCCTTTCTCACCCTCAAGGCCGGGCTGCACAGCGCGCTGGCCCCCCTGACCGCGCTTTCGCTGATCGTCACCTGGCTGACCTTCTGCGGCGTGGCCGACCTGCTGCTGCCCGGCATGTGGGTGCTGCTGGCGGCGTGCGCGGTATTGGGCGCGGGGGCGCTGCTGCCAGGCAAGGGCGGCGCCCGGCCCGATTTTCGCGCCCTGTTCACCCCCGGCGCGGCCCTGTTCTGGGGGCTGTGCCTGGCGTGTGCGGTTTACTTTTTTATCCGCCAGCCGATGGCCACGGCCTGGGATGAACTCAACCTCTGGGCCACCGCCGTCAAGGTGACCAAGTACAACAACCGCCTGTACACCACGGCGGTGCTTGGCTGGCCCTGGCAGGCCACCCAAAACCCCGGCCTTTCGCTGCTGGCCTACTTTTTCTCCTTTTTTGGCAGCTATGCGGACTGGAAAATTTATTTTGCCTACGACGCACTGTTCTTTGCGGTTTTCGGGGCCGTGCTGGGCGGTCTGCGCTGGGCGCAGTATCGGATCAGCGTGCCGCTGGCCGCCGTGCTGTGGTGCGTACCCTACTTTTTTACCACCTACAACCATACGATCTATCTGAACACCGCCTACATGAGCGCCTACGGCGATATCCCCGCCGGGATGGTGCTGGGCGGCGCGGCGGCGCTCTGGCTGGCGCTGCGCCGCACGGGCGGCCCCCGCTGGGCCGTGCTGCCGGTGCTGGCGCTGGGGGCCAACGTCAAATCGAACACCTTCGTCCTTTCGCTGGTGGCGGCGGGGCTGGTGGCCGCCGATGCCTGGCTTTTCCCGGGCGATGCGTCGGCCGCAGGCCGGTTCTGGCGCGGCAGCCCGGACGGCGGCGAGCCGGACGACGGCGCCCCCGCGCGTTTTGGGCAGGATATTGCCCGCCGCACGGGGTTTGCGGCCCTCTGCCTGGCGGCGCCTCTCTCGGTGTATCTGGTGTGGAACCGGTACATCGCGGGGCTGGTGGCGGCCAACGCGGCCGGCGGCGGCATGGGGGAGACGACCCCGCCGCTGGGGGCCGTGGTGGTCAACGGCGTCAAAATGCTGCTGGGCCGGCCGGTAAGCGCGTATTTTGAGGGCCGCCGCGCCCAGTTCTATGCGGCCGCCGCAGCGATGGGCCACCAGTTTTGGAGCTGGGACGGCCGGATGAGCATGGTGGGCCAGGGCTGCCGGGTGACGGCGCTGATTCTGGCCCTGTACGCGGGCGCCTGCCTGGTCAGCGGCAGCCGCCGGCTGCGGCTGCGCGCCGCCGTGATGGCGCTGCTCACGCTGCCCTGCTTTCTCGGCTACAACCTTATGCTGCTGCTCAGCTACGGTTTTATCTTCAAGCCAGACCAGGCTGCCGCGCTGGTGGATTACAATCGCTACATCTACGGCTTTTACATCGGCTGGTTTCTGATGGCGCTGGCCTGGCTGGCGCTGGCCCTGCAGCCTGTCCCTGCGCGGCAGGCGGCCCTTCCCGGCGCCCCGGCGGCCCCGCAGAAGCGGTATGCCGGGCTGCCGCTTTCGGGCAACGCCGCGCTGCTCTGCCTGGCGGCGCTTATGCTGTTCCGGCTTCACCAGATGGTGCTGCCCCAGCTCTCGGTGCTGGGCTTCTCCGACAGCGAGTTTTCCGACCGCAAGATCCAGCGCGCCCGTGCGGCCCAGGTGCAGACGGTGGCCGAGCCGGGCCAGCGGGTGTTTTACGTCTGCCAGGGGGACGGCGGCCTCAACTGGTTCAGCGCCTGCTTTGACCTTTACCCGGTCATCGTGGACCGATCCGGGTTTGAGGGCGGAACATTCGGCCTGGCCGCCCTCAAACCTGAGAACGCGGGCGATACCACCACCTACTACCACCCCTGCACCGCGCAGGCGTTTGCCGCCCTGGTGGCCGAGAGCGGCAGCGCCTACCTGTATGTGGACAAGGTGGACGATATCTTTGTAAAAAGCTACGCGGCGCTTTTCACCGACGGTCTGGCCGGTGCGCAGTCGGGCAAGGTTCTGTTGTACAGGGTCACCCCGCAGGGCTATGCGCCGGTGGAAACGGGAGAGGGGGCTTTGGGATGAAACAACGGCAAAAAGCTCTCGCCCGCCTGCGTCCCCAGCGCCTTTTTCCGGCGCTGTGCTACCTGCTGGCGGTTTTGGGCTGGCTGGTCGGCGCGGCGACGGCGTTCGGCGGCGACGCGGCAGCCAAGGCGAACGGCACGCTCCGGGAACAGACGCTGACCGTTGCGGATTTTGCGTTGGCCGATCTGACGGTGACCGGGCAGGGCGCCGGTGCGGACGGCGTCCCCTACACCGAGCTGGTCACCGCCTCCAACGACCCCCAGATGATTTTGGAGGATGTTTCCGGGCAGACCGTGCGCAGCCTGCAAATGACCGCCGGCTACACCGGCACCGTGCGGGAGATGTGCCTGTACTACACCACGGCCCCCGGTCAGGACTACAGCCAGGATCGCCGTGTGTTTCCGGTTCGCCAGGCGGACGGCAGCTACCTGTACACCCTTCCGCGGGAACATTTCGTCTCCCTGCGGCTGGACCCCTGCAGCCCGGAGGAGGGCAAAACCGTCACGATCGATGTGAAGGAGCTGCGGCTCAACCGGCCGGCAGCGGCGGCCTCCTACTTTGCGCCCAGCTGGTACCAGCTTTTTTGCCTGGCGCTATACCCCGGCCTGGTTGCCGCGGCGCTCAGCTGGGCCTGGTGCGTCTGGCAAAATCTGTACAAATACCGGCGAAACGAACAAAAATAACGTTTCTCCCCCGCTGTTCCGGCGGGGGCTTTTTCTTTGCGAAAAAACGGGAAACCAAACCATCGAAAACAAATAAGAAAGCCTGCGCTTTTTATTGCAAACGGAAGAAAAAACGTATATTCTGATAGTGGTTTTCATGCTGTCCAAACCGGCGGACGTAGAATGTAACGATTCATGGAAACGGAGGCGAAGCATGGACAAGGAGAGCAAGGCCGGCCGCGCCGCACTTTTGGCGCTGGCGGCGCTGATGGCGATACTGCTGGCGGTCGGCTGCCTCATCCCTACAGAGAACGTGCGGGTGCGCTTCGCCCGGCCGCTGGACTATTCGGGCGGCTGGTACGATGCGGATACCGGCCGGTTTTACAGGGAGCGCGCCATTCTGGTGCAGCCCGGGCAGACGCTGCGGCTTACCCACCGCCTGCCCGCCACCATCGGGCAGGGCACCTGCCTGTGCCTGCGCAACGCGGGGTTTCACCTTACGGCCATGGTCGGCAATTGCACGATCTATGAGATGGGCTACAGCTCGCCGCTTGTTTTTGGCAGGGAGCTGGGCCGCGTTTGGTGCCAGATCCCGCTGGGCACCCAGTACGGCGGCCACACCGTCAACCTGATTCTCCAAAACAAGGACGAACAGGATGCGCGCCGGTTTGACCTTTATTCCGTTACCATGGGCACCAGCAACGAGGTGGATTTTTCGATCCTAAGCACCAATTTTGCGGCCATTGTCGAGAGCGGCGCGGTGCTGCTGATTGCCCTTATGCTTTGCGTCTATGCGTTTTTGCTGTTTCGGTATCATGTGCCCGCCTACCGCTATGCCATTTTGTATCTGGGCCTGCTGGCGCTCGATTGCGGGCTCTGGTTTATCTCGGACGGGGAGCTGGCCCAGTTTTTCTTTGACGACGCCTCTTTCCGCTATCAGCTTTCCTACTTTGCGTTCCTATCCGTTCCCGTCTTTGTGGTGCTGTTTTTCCGGGAAATTGTGATGGAGTACCGCCGGCTTCTCACGCGGGTGCTGCTGGGCTACGCGGCGCTTGCGGCGGTGCTGCTGGGGCTGTATGCGGCCAATCTTGTGCATATCTCCCGTTCCGTCAGCGTGATCCACCTTTACATGATGTTCATTATTTTTGTGCTGCTGGGGGCCTGCGTCCAGGCCTACCGCACAAAACGGTGCGCAGCAACCCGCGGCCCGCTCCTGGCTTTCGGGTTTCTGATGATCGGCGGCGTAGCCAACCTGTACCTTTACTACACGACCGCGCCTTACGACAATACCATGCCGGTGCGCCGCGCGCTTTTGCTGTTTTTGATCGTTCTCAGCCTGACCACCGTGCGGGAAAGCCTGCGTCAGTTCAAGGATGTGCTGGCCGCCGAGCATTACCGCCACCTGGCTTATGTGGATTCCGTCACGGGCGGCAACACGCGCCAGCGGTTTGAGGAGGATCTGGCCGCCTGCCGGCAAAAGCAGGAGACCGGAGACTGGCTGCTGTACCTGAACCTTGTCGGCTTCAAGGTCGTCAACGAAGCCCTGGGCCGGGCGCGCGGTAACGAACTGCTCAAGGATGTATACGCCGAGATCGCATCCTGTCTGGCGCCCGGCGAGTTGCTCTGCCATTTGGGCAACGCCAACTTTTTTATGCTGATCCGCGGCGGCGATGCCGAGCATCTCCATCGCTGCTGCGTTAAAATCCGGCACCAGGTCGATCTGTGCCGCCGCGAAAAGTACGATAACGTGCTGCTGAACCTGGAATTTTGCGCCTGCCCCGCAAATTGGGCCGAGACGCTTGATCAAATGTTGGATCATGCCCTGATGGCGCGCAACAATCCCCAGGCTGCCTGCTGGAACGACCCGCGCTGCTACCTGTATAACCGTGCTTGCAGCGAGCGTCTGCTGGAGGACCGCAGGCTGGAGGACCGGCTGGACGAGGCACTCAAAAACAGGGAATTTCAATTGTATCTTCAGCCTAAAATCAGCCCCGCGGACGGCGTGCTGCGCGGCGCCGAGGCGCTTGTGCGCTGGCAGCCGCCCGGCGAGCCGCTGATGCCGCCCGGCAAATTTGTGCCGCTGTTTGAGCGCGCGGGCGTGCTTTACAAGCTTGATCTCTATATGTTTGAACGGGTGTGCGAGCAGATCGCAGCCTGGCTGGCCGCCGGGACGGAGCCGCCGTTGGTCTCTGTCAACGTATCCAAGGCGGCGCTTCTGCGCCCGGATTTCTTCCGCCGCTACGAGGCGATTCTGCACCGCAGCGGCATCCCGGCCCGCTATCTGGAATTTGAAATCACCGAGAGCGTGGCGTACAACCACCTGGACGGCATCCAGGCCATGATCGCCTCCATCCACGCGATGGGCGCACGCTGTTCGATGGATGATTTCGGCACTTCCTATTCCAATCTGAACGCCCTCAACGTGCTGGCGTTCGATACCGTCAAGATGGACAAATGCTTTTTTGACAACGGCTTCCCCACGGATGCCCACCGCTTTGCCATGGTGGACGGTCTGATTCGGTTGCTGCATAACCTCAAGCTGGAGGTTGTAGCCGAGGGCATCGAGACACAGGGGCAGCAGCAGGCCATCCGCGCGCTGGGCTGCGATCTGGTCCAGGGCTATTTCTATTCCAAACCGCTGCCGGTCGGTGCGTTTGAGGCCTTCATGGCCCAGCCCATCCACGCAGGCGCGGCAAAGCCGTAGGCGCTCCCCGCAGAGCAAGGCCCCGCGAAACAACTTATGGTTGTTTCGCGGGGCCTTTTGTGGTATAGTAAAAAGAAATCAATGGGCCGATGGGCCGGGGGGAATACAGGATGGAATGGATGTTGTGGATTCTGCTGGTGCTGGCCCTGGCGGGGGATGTGCTGCTGACCGTGCTGCTCGTCAGGGTATTGCGCGGACCGGACAAAGGCGCGGACGCCGATCTGCTGCCCCAGATGCAGGCTGCCGTGCAGGAAGAAACCGATCTTCTGTCTGAGCAGCTCCGCGCCATGCAGGGGGAGATCGGGCGGAACACGGTATCCTCGGTGCGGGATCTGGGCGCCATGCTGGCCGAGGGCCAGCGCCAAAGCGCCGCGGCCATCGACCGCAACGGCGCAGCCCGGCAAAAAACCGCCAACGACGCGCTGCTTTCCCAGTTGACCATGCTGGAAAACCGGCTCAAAAATCTGGAGGACAGCAACGCCAACCGTCTGGAAGGGGTGCGCGCTACGCTGGAAACCGGGCTGGACCGGCTGCAGAAGGAAAACAACCGCAAGCTGGATGAGATACGGGGCACCGTGGACGAAAAATTGCAGGATACCCTGCAAAAACGGATTGCGGAGTCGTTCCAGTCGGTCAGCCGGCAGCTGGAACAGGTCTATAAGGGCCTTGGCGAGATGCAGACGCTGGCCAACGATGTGGGCGGGCTCAAGCAGGTGTTGAGCGGCGTCAAAACGCGGGGCATTCTGGGCGAGGTGCAGCTGGGCGCCATTTTGCAGGAGGTGCTTGCCCCAGCCCAGTACGAGACGAACGTCGCCACGGTGCCGGGCAGCGCCAACCGGGTCGAGTACGCGGTCAAGCTGCCCGGCCAGGGCGGAAACGTCTACCTGCCCATCGATGCCAAATTCCCCGGCGATACCTACGCCCGGCTTCAGGCGGCCCTGCAGCAGGGCGATCCTGCCGCCGTAGCCAACGCACGCCGCCAGCTTGAGACGGTGCTGCGGCTGGAGGCCAAGGATATCCACGAAAAGTATATCGAGGTGCCCTACACCACCAGCTTCGGCATCCTGTTTTTGCCCTTTGAAGGACTGTACGCCGAGGTGGTCAACACCGGCGCGATGGAAAAACTGCAGCGGGAATACCAGGTCAACGTGGCGGGCCCCTCCACAATGGCGGCGCTTCTCAACGCGCTGCAAATGGGGTTCCGCACCCTGGCCATCCAGAAGCGGTCGGGCGAGGTGTGGACGGTGCTGGGCGCCGTCAAGACCGAGTTCGACAAGTTCGGCGTCGGCCTGCAGGCCATGCAGCGCCATTTAAGCCAGACCGGCACCGACCTGGAGGAGCTGATCGGAACCCGCAGCCGCGCCATAAGCCGCAAGCTGGAGGAGGTGCAGCAGCTTGACCCCGGCGAGGCCGAAAATCTGTTGGGCCTTGCCGATGCCGCCCGCCCGGCCCGGCTTCGCCGTACGGCCGCCGACGCACCCGCCGTCCCGGCGGACGGGCAAGGCGCGCTGTAAATCGTTGAAAACAATTTGCGCCCCGCGGGGGTCACCCGCGCGGCCGGTGGGCGTTGCGCTGCCAGATGGCGCACAGGCCGTCCAGGATCAGCGTTTCGCGGTACGCAATGCTGCAGCCGCAGGCGTCCCGTATGCTGGCGGGCAGGGTGCCGGTTGCGATGACGGGAGCCTCGGGCGCGTCCATCGCCCTGCGGAAGCGGGCAATCATCCCGTCCAGCATGGCGGCGGTGCCGTTCACAATGCCGCTGTGCAGGCAGTCGCTGGTGTTGGCGCCCAGCAGGGCCTTGGGGGCCGCCTCGATCTCCACCTGGGGCAGCTGGGCCGTGTTGCGCACCAGCGCCGCCAGCGAGAGCTGCGGCCCCGGCAGGATGGCGCCGCCCAGCAGGCTGCCGCTCTTGTCCACCGCCACCAGGGTGGTGGCGGTGTCCAGGTTCATCACGATCAGGGGCGGCTGGCGCAGCTTGAGCGCGGCCACCGCGGCGCACAGCAGCTCGCCGCCCAGCTGGGCCGGGTTGTCCAGCCGGATGCGCACGCCGCTTTTCAGCCCTGGGCCGACCGTCAGCACGGGGGCCTGGGTCATCTTGGCCAGCGCTTCCCGCAGCCGGGGTGTCAGGGCCGGCACCACGCTGGAAAGAATAACATCCTCAATGTCCAGCGGGGACATGCCGTACAGATCCAGCATATTGATGATTTTATAGGTCAGCTCATCCGAGCTGGCCGCAATGTCCGCGTACAGCTTGGCGGAAAAAAGCAGCTTGCCGTCCGGTGCGTAGCCGCCGAACGTGATGTTGGAGTTGCCGATATTCAAAGCCAAAAGCATAGTGGTTTCCCTCCGCACGGTTTTCTTCTATCCTATAATAGTTGACGCAATTTTGCAATCACCCCGGCGCGTGGCGCGAAAAGAGAGGGGAAAAAACCGAGTCGATACGCCCGCTGCGTTTCCGGGCATTAGGCAGTGCCGACCCCAGATTTTGGGGACGCAAAAGTACGACTCTACCACCTGTATAAATGCCCAAAAAAGATCAAAAAACTTTGTCGAAAACGGTTGACAAAGAGG
>CAYWID010000013.1:0-52020 GCA_964458285.1 uncultured Subdoligranulum sp.
CAGGGCATCGAAAAATTCAAAGCGGATTACGTCGCCGTGTTCGGCGAATAAGCGGAGGCAGCCATGACAAAGGAAACCAACCGCGCGCTGGGCATTGCGGCCTGCAAGGTGCGGATGGGTGTGATCGAATCCACCCACGGCGCCAAGGCGGGCCATCCGGGCGGCAGCCTTTCAGCGGCCGATCTTTTTGCTTACCTGTACAACCGGGAGATGCGGGTCGATCCCCAAAATCCGCATTGGGACGACCGGGATCGGTTTGTACTTTCCAAGGGACATACGGCGCCGGGGCTGTACGCGGCGCTGGCCGGGCGGGGCTTTTTCCCGGCGGCAGATCTGCCCACCCTGCGCCATATAGACAGCTATCTGCAGGGCCACCCCAACATGAACACGGTGCCGGGCGTCGATATGAGTACCGGCAGCCTGGGCCAGGGCGTCTCGGCGGCAGCCGGGATGGCCAAGGCGGCCAAGTATCTGGGCAAGACCGATGTGCGGGTTTACACCCTGCTGGGCGACGGAGAAATCGAGGAAGGCGAGTGCTGGGAGGCGTTTCTGTTTGCCGCCCAGTACAAGCTGGACAACCTCTGCGTGATCGTCGATGGCAACGGGCTGCAGATCGACGGTTCCACCCGGGACGTGATGAACACGGCCCCGCTGGATGCCAAGCTGCGGGATTTCGGGTTCAATGTCGTTTCCATCGACGGGCACGATTTTGCCGCGATGGAACAGGCGTTCGATTCCTTCCACGCCTGCCAGGGCCGGCCGACGGCGGTTTTGATGCACACCACCAAGGGCAAGGGCGTCAGCTACATGGAAAACCAGGTGGGCTGGCACGGCAAGGCCCCCAACGATGAGGAATACGCGGTTGCCATGCGGGAACTGCAGGCGCAGCTGGCGGAATGGGAGGCAAAATGATGAGCGAACGCAAACCGATTGCCACCCGCGACAGCTACGGCGCGGCGCTGGTTGAGCTGGGCAAGACCCACCCCGACCTTGTGGTGCTGGACGCCGACCTGGCAGCCGCCACCAAGACCGGCGTTTTTAAAAAGGCCTACCCCGACCGCCACTTCGACTGCGGCATTGCCGAGGGCAACATGATGGCCGCCGCCGCCGGCATGGCCGCGATGGGGCTTGTACCCTTCGCCTCCAGCTTTGCGATGTTTGCGGCGGGGCGCGCCTTTGAGCAGGTGCGCAACTCGATCGGCTATCCCCACCTCAACGTCAAGATCGGCGCCACCCACGGCGGCATCAGCGTGGGGGAGGACGGCGCCTCCCACCAGTGCTGCGAGGATTTTGCGCTGATGCGCTCGATCCCCGGCATGGTGGTTCTCAGCCCGTCCGACGATGTGGAGGCCCGGGCTGCCGTCAAGGCCGCCTATGAGCATCAAGGCCCCGTCTACCTCCGCTTTGGGCGGCTGGCGGTGCCGGTGTTCCATGACGAAGCAACCTTCCGTTTTGCCATCGGCAAGGGCGAACAGCTGACCGAGGGCAACGACGTCGCGATTCTGGCCACCGGCCTGATGGTGAACGAGGCCCTGCAGGCCGCCGAACAGCTCAAAGCCGAGGGGATCGCGGCGCGGGTCATCAACCTGTGTACGATCAAACCGCTGGACGAGGCGCTGGTCGTACAGGCCGCGCGGGCGTGCGGCCGGGTCATTACCTGCGAGGAACACTCGATCCTGGGCGGACTGGGCGAAGCGGTGGCCGGCGTGCTGGGCGAACAGTGCCCCACCCCGCTGCGGCGCATCGGCGTCAACGACGAGTTCGGCCACTCGGGGCCTGCCGCCGCGCTGCTTCAGCAGTTCGGCTTGTGCAGCGCGCACATCGCGGCGGTCGCCAGGGACTTCTGCGCCGCGCGGTAAGCCGATTTTCTGCCCGTTTTTTACCAACCAACGGATTTCCCTTCCAAAACACAAATCCAAAACACAAAACGGCGGGGCGGCGGTTTACCGCCCCGCCGTTTTGTGCGCGGCGCGCCGTTGCGGCGCGCCGCCGCCGGTGGTATACTGAACAAGCGGCGCCGCCGCAAAGAATATCCGGCCGGTTTTCCGCAAAACCGGCCTGTTGGGGGAAAACACGATGAAGCTGATCTTTATCCGCCACGGCGACCCGGACTATGTACACGACAGCCTGACCCCGCGCGGCCGGGCCGAGGCCGCCGCCCTCCACAACCGGTTGGCGGGCTGGCGGGGGTTTGAAGCGGCGGTTTCGCCGCTGGGCCGTGCGCAGGAGACGGCCCGCCGGGCGCTGGCGGGCAGCGGCGTCACGCCCGAGACGCTGCCCTGGCTGGAAGAATTTCGGGGCCGCCTGCCGGATGGCCGCATCTGCTGGGATCTTTTGCCCGCAGCCTATGACGCCGACCCCCTCCTGCGCGACCCGGTCCGCTGGCCAGAGGCGGCGCTCTACCAAAACACGAACGTCGCCGCCGTCCACGCCGAGACAAAGGCCGGGCTGTACGCCCTGCTGGCCCGGTACGGCTACCGCCCGCGCGGCAGCGTGTTTGCCGCCGCGCCGGACGCCCGCAGGGATGCTGTTGCGGTGCTGTTCTGCCATATGGCCGTCTCGATGGAATGCCTGGCCATCCTGCTCAACCAGGCTTCGCCGGTGGTATGGCACCAGTGGTTTTTGCCCCCCGCCAGCATCACGGTGCTGGGCGCCGAGGAGCGGGAACCCGGCCTTGTCCAGTGGCGGATGCAGGCGGCGGGGGATGTGCGGCATCTCTGGCAGGCCGGGCTGGAACCCTCGCCCTCCGGCTCCTTCGCGCCGCTGTTCCTCGGTTGAACGGCGCTCGTTTTTCTGGCAGCGACACACAAGGAGGCAGCGCCATGACGTTGCAGCAGTTACTTTACGCGGTCACGGTGGCCGACCACGAATCCATGAACCGCGCCGCGCAGGCGTTGTTTCTGTCCCAGTCCAGCCTTTCGGCCAGCATCCAGAATCTTGAACAGGAGATCGGCCTTTCGATCTTCCGGCGCACCAACCGCGGCGTGACCATCACGCCCGAGGGCGAGGAGTTTTTGGTTTATGCCCGCCAGATCGTGCGGCAATACAAGCTGGCCGAGGAAAAATACATCGAAAAAAAGGAAAGCAAAAAGCAGTTCAGCGTTTCCACCCAGCATTACACCTTCGCCATCAAGGCTTTTATTGCCATGGCAAAGCAGTGCAGCCTGGACCAGTACGCCTTCGGCATCTACGAGTGCAAAACCGCCGAGATACTGGAAAACGTGCGCAACTACAAAAGCGAGCTGGGCGTTTTGTACATCGACGATTTCAACCGCGAGATCATGGCCCGGCTTCTGGCCGATAACGGGCTGCGGTTTACCGAGCTGTTTGCCTGCAATACCTATGTGTTTCTGGCCGCAGGGCATCCGCTGGCCGGCCGGTCTTGCCTTACGCTGGAGGAACTCAGCCCTTACCCCTGCCTTTCGTTTGACCAGGGCAGCAACCAGTCGTTCTACCTGGCCGAGGAGGTCTACAGCACCTACCACTACCGCCAGCTGATCAAGGCCAGCGACCGCGCCACCCTGCTCAACCTGATGGTGGGGCTGAACGGCTACACCCTCTGCTCCGGCATCCTGTGCGAGGAACTCAACGGCACCGGCTACCGGGTGATCCCGCTTCAGTCCGATAAGGTCATGCACATCGGCTATGTGCAGCGGGAGGGGGCCGTCGTCAGCCCGCTGGCTGCCGCCTACATTGCGGAGCTGCAAAAATGCAACGTGAACGTGCTGCGCGGCGCGGCGGCGCCGGGCGGCTGAACCGCCCCGCGCCGGGCGTGCGGCGTTTTGGAGCCGGGCATTGGCTATCGGAATAACCGATAACCAATGCCCGGCTTTCGGTATTAACACTCTCTCTAAAAACCTAGTATAATGATAGACATTGAAGGAAATACAAAACGATCTGCAAGAGAGAAAGAGGGATTGCCTTATGGCACGCATTACCGAGAATACCCGCAAAAACTGGAAATTTGAAACCCGTCAGCTCCATGTCGGGCAGGAGGACTACGACCACGCCACCGATTCCCGCGCGGTGCCCATCTACCAGACCTCCTCGTTCGTGTTCCGCAACAGCCAGCATGCGGCCGACCGTTTTGGCCTGCGCGACCCCGGCAACATCTACGGCCGCCTGACCAATCCCACCGAGGATGTGTTTGAGCAGCGCATCGCCTCGCTGGAGGGCGGCGTCGCTGCGCTGGCCGTCGCCTCCGGTGCGGCGGCCGTCACCTACGCCATCGAGAACGTGGCGCTGGCGGGCGACCATATCGTGGCGGCCAAAAACATCTACGGCGGCACCTACAACCTGCTTGCCCACACGATCGTTGCCTACGGCGTGACCACCACCTTCGTCAACCCGCTTGACCTGGCCGAGGTGGAGGCCGCCATCCGGCCCAACACCAAGGCCGTCTATGTGGAGACGCTGGGCAACCCCAACAGCGAGGTGACCGATATCGACGGCATTGCGGCCATTGCCCACCGGCACGGCCTGCCCCTGCTCATCGACAACACCTTCGGCACGCCCTACCTGATCCGCCCTATCGAGCATGGCGCGGATGTGGTGGTGGAATCCGCCACCAAATTCATCGGCGGCCACGGCACCACGATCGGCGGCGTGATTGTGGACGGCGGCACGTTCGACTGGGCCGCCCACGCCGACCGCTACCCCCAGCTGGCCAAGCCCAACGCCAGCTACCACGGCATCAGCTTTGTGCAGGCCGCCGGCCCCGCCGCGTTCGTCACCCGCATCCGCGCCATCCTGCTCCGCGATACCGGCGCAACCCTCTCCCCGTTCAGCAGCTGGATCTTCTTGCAGGGTTTGGAAACCCTCTCCCTGCGGGTGGACCGTCATGTGGAAAACACCCTGAAGGTGCTGGCCTACCTTCAAACCGTGCCCGAGGTCGAGAGCATCAGCCACCCTTCCCTGAGCAAGGATCCCGAGCAGCGTCGGCTGTACGAAACCTATTTTCCCAAGGGCGCGGGCTCCATCTTCACCTTCCGCATCCGCGGCGGCGCCAGGGAGGCGCAGGCATTCATCGACAGGCTGCAGCTGTTCAGCCTGCTGGCCAACGTGGCGGACGCCAAAAGCCTGGTCATCCACCCGGCCAGCACCACCCACTCCGAGCTGAACGAGGCCGAGCTGGCCGACCAGGGCATCTATCCCAACACGATCCGCCTTTCCATCGGCCTGGAAAACATCGACGATATCCTGGCCGATCTTCACCAGGCTTTTGCGGGCTGACGGAGGCGAGGCCTTCCGCTTCCCCCGGCCGCGCCCGTTCCGCGCCCGTTTTTCTCTGCAATGGTTCCATCCAAAAGCGCGCCCCGCCGCGGGGCGCGCTTTTCCTGTGTAAAACGCCCATTGTAAAAGACGGCGGTTGCTGATAAAATGGGTACCATACGAAAAAAAGCACCGTTTGGTGAGAAAACGGAAAGGAAAAGGACGCAATGGAGGTCGTAACGGCAATCTCGGAGGAGCGCATGCAATACCTGCGGGTGCTGGCGGTCCAGTACCCCACCCGGCAGTCGGCTTACACCGAGATCATCAACTTGCAGGCGATTGAAAACCTGCCCAAGGGCACCGAGCATTTTATGAGCGATCTGCACGGCGAATACGAGGCCTTCCGCCACATCCTGAACAACTGTTCGGGCGTGATACGTGAGAAGGTGGAGCTTCTGTTCGACGATTCCATCTCCCCGCGGGAGCGGGCCGATCTTTGCACGCTGATCTATTACCCCAAGGAAAAACTGGCGTTGGTGCGCAAAAACCGTCAGGACAGCCCCCAGTGGTACCGCGTCACCCTCAACCGTCTGATCGAGCTGGCCAAGTTTGTGTCGTCCAAATATTCCCGCTCCAAGGTGCGCAAGGCCATGCCGCCGGAGTTCAGCTACATCATCGACGAGCTGCTTCACGCCCAGCGCGATGAGGACGATAACCAGCAGGTCTACCATGCCAAGATCATTGATTCGATTCTGGATACCGACAGCGAGGAAGATTTTATCGTGGCGCTGGCCAACCTCATCAAGCGGCTGGCCGTCGATCACCTGCACATCGTGGGCGACATCTACGACCGCGGCCCGCACGCCGACAAAATCCTGGATATCCTGATGAATTACCACTCGCTGGACATCGAGTGGGGCAACCACGATATCCTGTGGATGGGCGCCGCGGCGGGCAGCGAGGCCTGCGTGGCGGGGGTGCTGCGCAACAACATCCGCTACCACAATCTTGAAATACTGGAAAACGGCTACGGCATCAGCCTGCGCACCCTTGCCATGTTTGCCGAAAAAACCTACAAGGCCAGCGACGGCATCCCGCCCATGCTGCAGGCCATCACGGTGATTCTGTTCAAGCTGGAGGGCCAGGCCATCCGCCGCCATCCCGAGTATGAGATGGACGACCGGCTGCTGCTGGACAAAATCGACCTCAAGGCGGGCGCCGTCACGATCGGGGGGACGCAGTACCCCCTCAAAACCGTCGATTTCCCCACGCTGGATCCCGCCGATCCCTACCAGCTGACCGGGGAGGAGGCCTACATCGTGGAGCAGCTTTGCGCGGCCTTCCGCAACAGCGAGCGGCTGGGGCGGCACATCCGGTTTCTCTACGCGCGGGGCGGCATGTACTGCTGCTTCAACCAAAATCTGCTCTTCCACGGCTGCGTGCCGCTGGACGAAAGCGGTAATTTCGACATCATCCGCAGCGGCGGCAAATACTACCAGGGCAAGGCCTACCTGGATTTTGCGGATCGCCTGGCACGCCGCGCCTGGGAAAAACGGGACCGGGACAGCCTGGACGGCATCTGGTATCTGTGGACGGGCAAAAAGTCGCCCCTGTGCGGGCGGATCATCAAGACCTTTGAGCGCAGCTACCTGGCCCCCTCGGTCGATAAGGCGGTCTGCGCCGAGCCGCAAAACCCCTACTACACGGTCTGCGACCGCGAGCGGGTGTGCGGAATGATCCTGCATGATTTCGGGCTGTATTCCAGCCGAAGCCACATCATCAACGGCCACACCCCCATCCGGGCGTCCCGGGGGGAAAGCCCCGTCAAGGCGGGGGGCAAGCTGATCGTCATCGACGGCGGCTTCTGCAAGGCCTATCAGCCCACCACAGGCGTGGCCGGGTACACCCTGATCTTCAACTCCCACTGCATGAAAATCAAGGCCCACCGCCCCTTTGAATCGGTGGAGAAGGCGTTGGACGAGAACGCCGACATCCAGTCGGACACCAATGTGTTTGAGGAGGAATCCCGCCGGGTGATGGTGGGCGGCACCGATACAGGCGCCGAGCTGGCCCGCAAAATCACCGATCTGCAGCAGCTTTTGCAGGCGTACCGGTCGGGGCTGCTCAAGGAAACGCCCGTCAAGGAGCCGGTGCGCTCCACCAAATGGTAAGAAAGCCGGCGGATGCGCCGTGCCGCGCAGCGCGGCGGAAAGGAAAGCGAACGATGGATTTTCCCCAAAACTTTTTGTGGGGCGCAGCCTCGGCGGCGGCGCAGATTGAGGGCGGCTGGGACGAGGACGGGCGCGGCCCCAGCATCTGGGATGTTCTGTACAAGGGCCATGTGGCCCACAACGAGAGCGACCTTGTCGCCTGTGACCACTACCACCGCTTCCGGGAGGATGTTGCCCTGCTGAAAAAGCTTGGGGTAAAAAGCTACCGCTTTTCGGTCAGCTGGTCCCGCCTTCTGCCCCAGGGCACCGGCGCCGTCAACCCGGCGGGCGCTGCGTTCTACCGGGCGCTGGCGGGGGAACTGCGGGCCGCGGGCATCGAGCCGATGGTCACCCTCTACCACTGGGACCTGCCCTACGCGCTGCACCTGCGCGGCGGCTGGCAAAACCCCGAGAGCGTGGCCTGGTTTGCGGCCTACACCCGCGCGGCGGTCGATACGCTCTCCGACCGGGTGCGGTACTGGTTCACCTTCAACGAGCCCCAGTGCTTTGCGGGGCTGGGCTATGCGTACGGCGCCCACGCGCCTTTTTTGAAGGAGCCGGAAAGCCTGCGCGGCGTGACCCGCCATGTGCTGCTGGCCCACGCGGAGGCCGTCAAAATTTTGCGGGCGGAGGCCAAGCTGCCGCCCCAAATCGGCTATGCGCCCACGGGCTCGCTGTTTGAGCCGCGCGCCGGCACGCCCGAGGCCATCGAGGCCGCCCGCGCCGAGACGTTTGGGGGCGAGGGCGGCACCTTCTCGATCGGCTGGTGGTGCGATCCGATCCTGCTTGGCACCGTGCCGCCGTACCTGGAAAAAACGATCGGCGGCCCGCTCTTTACGGCGGAGGAACTGCGCGGCGTTTGCCAGCCGCTGGATTTTCTTGGCTTCAACCTGTACCAGTCTGCCGCGGGAGAAGACCCCGCCACCGGCTACCCGGTCAACGCCTGGCAGGGCAGCCCCCGCACCGCGATGGGCTGGCCCATCACGCCGGACGCTCTCTACTGGGCCATCCGCTTTCTGCACGAGCGGTACAGCCTGCCCATCCTGATTACCGAGAACGGGATGGCCAACAACGATTTCGTCATGCTGGACGGCAAGGTGCACGACCCCCAGCGGATCGATTACGTTCACCGCTATCTGCGCGCGGCAAAGCGGGCCGTGGCCGAGGGCTACCCGCTGCTTGGCTACACCTACTGGTCGATTCTGGATAACTACGAGTGGGCCGAAGGGTACGACAAGCGGTTCGGCCTTGTCTATGTCGATTACAAAACCCAGCAGCGCATACCCAAGGATTCGTTTGCCTGGTATGCGGAGGTCATCCGCACCAACGGCGGCTGCCTGTAAAGCCGCGCACAAAATGAAAGGCAAATGAAGGCAAAACAAAGGCGGGCGGCGCCCATCCCCGCAGGGAAGGGCGCCGCCCGTTTGGAACGGTCAGAAAAAGCGGAAATTACGCGTTCTGCTCAATGGCGCCGACAGGGCAGCCCTCCATGGCGGCCACGGCGGCGTCCTCCTCCCCGGCATCGACGGGGCCGGGCGCCGCCGCCGATACGCCGGCGGCGGTCATGGAAAAGACGGCGGGGCAAAGCTCGCAGCAAAGCCCGCAGCCGATGCAGTTTTCGTTTACACGGTAGGTCATGGCGCAAAACCTCCTTCCAAGGCTTACAGGGGCAAAAATCAGATATTCAGATCGGCGCAGGTGGATCGCAGCACGGCGGCGGAATCGCGCAGGCGCTGGGCCTCGCTCTCGTCCAGGGTGATGGGCACGGTGCGCTCCACGCCCTCAGCGCCCACGATGGCGGGCACGCTCAGGGTGACGCCCTCGATGCCGAACTCCCCGTGCAGAGCCGTGGAGACGGGCAAAATGGACTTTTCATCCCGCAGAACAGCCTCGCAGATGCGTTCCACCGACATGCCGATGCCGTAGTAGGTGGCCTTTTTGCGGCGGATGATCTCGTAGGCGCTGTTTTTGACCGATTCCCCAATCTCCTGCATGGCCTTGTCATGGTCAAAAAAGCCGCGCAGCTCACAGAAATTGTGGATGGGCACACCCGATACGTTGGCGCTGCTCCAGACGGGGATCTCGCTGTCGCCATGCTCGCCGATGATAAAGGCGTGGATGCTGCGGCTGTCCACCGAAAGGTGCTGGCCCAGCAGATACTTGAGCCGCGCGGTGTCCAGCACGGTGCCGGAACCAAACACGCGGTTCTCCGGCAGGCCGGAAAGCTGCTGCGCCACCCGGGTCAGGATGTCCACGGGGTTGGCTACCACCAGCAGGATGCCCCCGAACTGCCGGCTTTTCAGCTCGGGCAAAATAGAACGGAAAATGGCGGTGTTCTTTTTGACAAGATCAAGCCGGGTCTCGCCGGGCTTCTGGTTGGCGCCCGCCGTTATGATGACGATGGCGGCATCGGCCACATCGTCGTAGGTGCCGGCGTAAATATTCATGGGCTTGGCAAACAACAGTCCGTGGCGGATGTCCATGGCCTCGCCCTCGGCGCGGTCGTGGTCGGCATCCAGAAGGACCATCTCGGAAAACAGCCCGTGCTGCATCAGGGTGTAGGCGCAGGTGGCGCCCACAAAACCGCAGCCGATAATGGCAACTTTGCGGGGATTGATGGTGGGAGCGTTCATAAAAATCGCAGCCTCCTTTGCTGTGCTTGTGCGGCCGAAGCCGGTGCGCGGCCTTTTGCCGCGCTGCTTTTCTCTGCTTCGGTGCCCTTAGTATACCGCAAAAACTGCCAAAAGTTTGTTGCAAAAACAACAAACGGGAAAAAATCTGCCCTTTTGCCGGGAAAAGAGGAGAAAATCCGTTACTTTGCCAGGTCGGCCTTGAGCGCACGGTAGCCGATGGCAACTGTCCAGACGTAGGCGCAGGTTTTGGGGATCATCAGCATCCCTACGGGCGGGATGGCGTCGGCAAACAGCACCACAGGCAGGTAGAAACCAAAACTCAGCACGATGGTCAGCCACAGCCAGCGGAAGGCGGCATCCCCGGCGGTCCGGGCGCTGCGGTAGAACAGCACGATGATCAGCAGCCCCAGAAGCGCGAAGGGAATATTGCGCCAGATCCCCCAGGAAAGGGGGGCGTCGGGGCTGGTCCAGCGGTTTTGGGGCATCAGACAGAGCGCGATGCGGACGGCGGCCAGCACCCAAACCGCGGCGGTCAGTTCCGTTTTGCCGCGCACGGCGTACCGCTCCCGCCAGACGTAATAGAGAAGCAGGTAGAAAACGGTCATTGTGATCGAGGTGACAAGCTTGCCGACGCCCAGCGCAGCCGTCCAGTTCTCGAGACCGGTGGTACACAGGGCCAGCGCGCGCGGCACCAGGTGAAAGGCGTCGCCGCAGCCCAGCGTGACCGCCATAATGCCGAACAGCCGGTACTGGCGGCGGCCGCCGCAGGTTTGCAGCATCCGCACCCCCAGCGTGATGACCGTGGTCAGATAGACGATGTCGAACAGAGTTTCCATGATGGCTTGCATACAAAAGTCCTTTCCTGCCCGGAGGCAATGCAATGCGTGGGAGCGAGCGTAAATAAAAATGAACAATGTTCATTTTTGCACAAAAAGAAACCCGCGCAAACCCGGGGCGGGTACCGGGGCGGTCAGTAAATCGCGCGGCGAATCATCTCCACCAGCACCGCGCAGTCGGGGCGCTGCTGCATCAGCAGCATCAGCAGGCTTTCCCGCACATAGCCAAGAAAGTCGTCCCGGGTAAAGCTTGGGCCGAAAGCGGCGGGGTTTACGGCGGCGTCCTGCGCCAGCGCCTCGGCCATGCCGGCCTGGATGGCGGCCAGATACCGGCCCATCAGCGCGCGGGCCGGGCCCTTGTTGTCGTTGGCCACGCTGACCGAGTGGGCCGTAAAAAAATGCGGGTAAGTCTGCATGCCGGCGCGCACGGCCGCAAACAGGGCGGCCGTGTAGTCCGGCAGGGTGAGGGAGGTGTTTTTCAGCGGCATGGCGGCAAAAATATCCCGCCACACGCTCTCGATCACCGCCAGCGTCAAATCGTTTTTGGAGGGAAAATAGTTGTACAGCGAGCCCAGCGCCACCTGGCAGCGCCGCGCCACTTCCCGCATATTGAGCGCGGAAAGCCCTTGCTCGGACACAAGCGCCCGGCAAACCTGCAGGATTGCCTCCCGGGAGGTGACGACCGTGTTCATGGTCCGGCTCCTTTCAAAATGAACTATGTTCAATATAGCGCACAACCCCGCGTTTGTCAAGCCCCGGTGCCAAAATCAGGCAAAAGGGCGGGTCTTGCGGGCCACGGCCGGCGCCGCGGGGCCTTAGGCGCTCTTTTTGCCGGAGATGCGGTTTTGCAGATCCCTGACAAGCTCCCGGTGATCGGGGTAGGAGACATCGGGAAAAGCCTTCAGCAGGCGGCCGCCGCCAAAGTGGCTTTTGCCCACCACATCGGCGCGCAGGGCGGCGGCGCGCTTTTCCAGCGCGGTCAGCCTGGCGTTGGCAGCCCCGGCGGCCGCCGTCTTTGCATCCGTAAGCGCATCGGTGGCGGCGGTTTTTGCACCTGCCAGCGCGTCCCGCGCCTCGGCCTTGGCCAGCGTGACCTGCAGGCGGCCCTCGTCCAGTTTTTGGTCGGTCACGATGGCGCCGGTGCCCAAACCGTCGCTCAGCGCGTCGCTGATCTTGCGGATGGAGGCGCTCACGGTGTCCAGTTCCTTCAAATCGCGGTTCAGCCCTGCCACCGTAAAGACGGTGACCACAAAATCGACCAGATACACCGCGTACAGCACGGCCAGGATCGGCCAGCCGATGTTGGCGGGGATCTGGGCGCCTGCCGCGCGGGCTACCAGCGGATGAACCACCCGCACGGCCAGCACGGTGCCCAGCCCCCAGAAAATACTGAATTCCAGGCAGATGTAGCCGCCCAGGTTGAAGGGCTTATCGCTGTAATCCCACCAGCGGGCATGGAACAGCCGGAACATCAACCAGCCGCCCACCAGCTCCACCGCCGTGGAAAGCACCATGCCGCCCAGAAACAGCACCACCACGCTGCCGCCTGCGCCGTCGTCCACACTCCAGTTTTTCAGCAAAAACAGCACGGCCATCATCCCAAAGCCGTAGATGGGGCAGACCGGGCCGTTCAAAAAACCGCGGTTGACCACCTTGCCGCTTTGCACGGTGCAGTAAACGACCTCCACGCACCAGCCGATGAATGAATACACCACAAAATACCAGGCGATCTGATAGTAGGTAAACCCTGCCAGCATGGCCCACACTCCTTTTGGGCGGGCGGCTATGGCCAGCGCCCGCATCCGTTTTTTCTATGCTCCATCATAGCACAGAGTGCCAAAGCGTGCAAGAAAGCGATCGCCGCCTGCCGGATTTGGAGCCGGGGCGCGGCGGCCAAACGCAAAAGAAAATGCCGCAGTGGGTTGCGCGGGCGGCGATTTTCCCGTATACTGGAAAAAGACAACGCCGGAACGGAGGAAACGCATGGTTCAAATCTATCGCACGGAAGATCATCGGCTGACCGAAGCTGCCGAGGTGGGGGAGGGCGTCTGGATCCGGATGACCGCGCCCACCGTGGCCGAGACGAACCATCTGGCCGCCGAGCTTGGCCTGGAGCAGGGCGACCTGCGCGCCGCGCTGGACGCCGAGGAATCGGCCCGTATCTCGCTGGAGGACGGCTATACCCTGATCCTCGTCGATATTCCCAGCAAGGTGGCGGACGCGGGCACCGGCATCTACACCACCCTGCCGCTGGGCATCGTGCTGACCCAGCGGATGGTCATCACGGTCTGCTCGGTGGATACGCCGCTGCTGAACGCTTTTACCGACAACCTGATCCGGGATTTCAGCACCCGCAAAAAAATGCGGTTCGTTTACCAGATTTTATACCGCGCGGCCACCATGTACCAGCAGGAGCTTCGGCTGGTGGACCGCCGCCGCGTGGAGATCGAACAGAACCTGGGCGGTACGCTGCGCGACAGGGATCTGATCGAACTGCACAATCTGGAATCCACCCTCGTCTATTTTGCGACCAGCCTTCGGGCCGACAACACGGTGCTGGACCGGTTGACCCGCTACAAACGGCTGGAACAGTACCCCGACGATACCGAGCTGCTGGACGACGTGATGGTGGAGATGCGGCAGGCCATTGAGATGACCGGTATCTACCGCGACGATGTAAAAGGCACGCGGGAGCTGTTCAGCGCCGTGCTGGACAACCGCCTGAACAGCGCCATGAAATACCTGACGTCCATCACCCTGCTGATGGCGGTGCCTACGGTCGTGTCCGGGTTGTACGGCATGAATGTGGAGCTTAGCGGTATGCCCTTTGCAGCCCGGCAGAGCGGCTTTGCCATTGTGTGCGGCATCATCCTGGTGGTGTGTTCCGCGTCGGCCTGGGTGCTGCACAAGCTGCATATGCTGTAAACCAAACCAACACAAAAGCGGCCCCCGGCGCCTGGATTGGGCAGGCGCCGGGGGCCGCTGCGGCTCGTTGGCTTTATTCAATCTCAATGCGCTGGACGTTGTTGGCGGGCAATTGCCGGGCCTCTGTGCGGGGCAGCGTGACCCGCAAAATACCGTCCTCAAATTTGGCGCCGATATCCTCCGGCTTAACGCTTTCGCCCACATAGAAGCTGCGGGCGCAGGAGCCGCTGTAGCGCTCCTGGCGGATAAACCGGCCTTCCTCGTTCTTTTCCTCGTTGGTGTGGGTGCGGGCCGCCTGAATGGTCAGGTAACCATCCTTCAACGACAGATGAACATCTTCCTTTTTGAAGCCGGGCAGATCGATCGCCATCTCGTAGTTGGCGCCGTTTTCCTTCACATCGGTCTTCATCAGGTTTTGCGCACGTTTGCCAAAGGGGCTGCGGGTCGCAAGCGCGCGGCCTGCGCCGCGGTCAAAACCGTCGTCCCACTCCGGCCAGGCGGAATCGAACAGATCGTCAAACAAACTTTCACCAAAAACAGCAGGCAGTAACATAGGTCATACCTCCCAAATTCTGTCCGGCATAAGTCGGAAATTCATTTGCCTTTCGGAAGGGCAGCTGCGCTTTGCAGCGCCGCCTTTCTTTCTTGGTACGATTTTAGTATAGCACAAAAGTTAGCAATGTAAATAGCAGAGTGCTAATCTTCACAAAAAGATAACAAATAAGCGAATATGATGGAGATTCTTTCTTAAAAATGAGCACGGACCGAAGCAGTACAATAGCAGACGGTAAGTTAAAGTGCCAACGCAAGCCGGCCGGCGCGGCCGTGCGGAGAAAACGGCCAGGCTGCTTGCAAGGCAGCGCACCGGGATGTATACTTAGATAAAGGCATCGCCGCCCCGGCCAGTGCGCCTGCGCCAGAATTTTGCGGCATTGCCACAAGGCAAAGAAACGCGCCAAGCGCCGAAAAAAGGTGAGCGGAAATGTGGCATGTGGAAACCGACTATGTGGCTTTCGTGCTGATTTTGGTGATGCTGGTGAAACATCGGCGCCAGGAGGCCGACGACGGCCGCCGGGAAAAACTTTTTGCGATGGTGCTGGCAACCAGCCTGGCCAGCACGGTGATCGATATCGTCGCCTCGCTGGCCATGAACCAGTGCTGGCCTTGGTGGGGCTATCAGATCGCCATGAGCCTGTACTGCATGACGATGCCCTGCCTGGCTGCGGCCTGGCTGTGCTACACAATGGCGGTTTTGTTTGCGGCGCAAAGCTGGGCGTGGATCTGGCGCAGGCTGCGCTTTTTGCTGCTTCCCATGGCGCTCAATCTGGTTTTGGCGGCGACAAACCCTGTAACCGGCCTGTATTTTCGCCTTTCGCCGGAGCTTGTTTACAGCCGCGGACCGCTTTTTCTGCCGTTTGGGATCGGGCTGATTTTTTGTTACTCCCTGGTATGCCTGGCAATGGTGGCGGCCAACGCAGCGAAAATGCGCCCCCGCAGCCACGCGTTTCTGCTGGCTTCCTTTTTTCTTGTATCGGATCTGGCAATCCTGATCCAGCTTGCCTGCCCAGGCTGGCTGATCATCAACGCTTCCTACGCCATCGTGTATTTGCTGTGCGATATGACGCTGGAGGAGGAGCGCCGCGCGGCGCTGTACCGGAAAATCCAGGAGCAGAACGCCTCGCTGGAGCGGGCCGTGCAGGAAACCGAACAGATGAGCCGCGCCCGGGCCGATTTCTTTTCCCGCGTCAGCCATGATATGCGCACCCCGATGAACGGGATACTGGGGCTGGCGGATCTGGCCCTGACCGAGGCGGATCCCGCGCAGGTGCGGCAGGATCTTGGCAAGATACGGGAATCCGGCGAGTATATGCTTCACCTGATCAACGACACGCTGGATCTGCAGCGGCTTGATGCGGGCAAGGTGTCGTTCAGCCCGCAGCTGGTCGACGGACGGCAGATGGTGGACAGTGTGGCGGCGATGGTGGGTTCCACCGCACAGAAAAAGGGCGTTGCCTTTGCGGTGGAAAACCCGGAAAACGCCCTCTGTTTTTACGTTCGCACCGACCCCGTGCGCGTCAAGCAGGTGTTGGTCAACCTGCTGTCGAACGCGGTCAAATTTACCCCGCCCGGGGGCCGGGTCACGCTGGCCCTTTCGCAGCTTTCCTGCTCGGGAAAAAACCATCGGATACGTTTCAGCGTGCGGGATACCGGCGTGGGGATGAGCGAAGCGTTTATGCAAAAGGAACTGTACATACCGTTTGCACAGGAAACCAACGCTTTCTCCGGGCAGTACGCGGGTTCCGGGCTGGGACTGTCGATCACAAAAAATATCGTGGAAAAAATGGGCGGCAGCATATGTGCCGAGAGCGCGCTGGGCAAAGGCACCGCCTTTACGGTGGAGCTGGAATTTGAGCAGGCCGACGATGCCGAGGCCGCGCGGGAGCGGCAGGAAAAGGCGGCGGATCAGCGCACGGTGCAGGCGGGGCTGGCGGGCAGACAAATCCTGCTCTGCGAGGACAATGCCCTCAACGCCGAGATCGCGGTGCGGCTGCTGCAAAAAGCGGGCTGCCGGGTGACGGTGGCGGTCAACGGGCAGGAGGGGGTGGATCGGTTTTCCGCCGCGCCGGTCGGTGCCTATTTTGCGGTCATCATGGATATCCGCATGCCGGTGCTGAACGGACTGGACGCCGCCCGCGCGCTGCGGGCGCTGCCCCGGCCCGACGCAGCCGCGGTGCCCATCGTGGCCATGACCGCCAACGCCTTTGCCGAGGACGCGCAGGCTTCCGCCGCCGCCGGGATGAACGCGCATTTGGCCAAGCCGATCGACCCCGCGGCGCTTTACCGCACGCTGGCCGGTTTTTTGCCGCCCTGCCCGGGCGATACGCCCGAGGCGCCTGGCAGCCCAAAACCGTAGAGCCAGAAAATTGGCTGAAAACGAATATGCAGGACGGGGAGGAAAACTGCCATGACGCCGCACGCACCATTGTTCTGCCGGGAGGACGGCCATACGGCCGCGCTGTTTCCGCCCCGCGGCGGCAGCGAAGGCCTGCTCTGCACGGTGGCCGCCCCGCCCGAGGCCGCGGCGCTCTGGGAAGCCCTGCCGCCCGTGCGGCCCGCGCTGGTGGCCCTCTGCGATGTGGATTGGGACAGGGAGCTTTCGCCCTGGCCCGCCGCCAAGGCGTTCCGGGGCGGGAAGGACTTTGGCGGGCAGGCCGATGCGCTGCTGGCGCTGCTGACCGGCCGGCTTCTGCCCGCCGCCGAGGCCGCGCTGGATTTTTCGCCGCGGTGGCGGGGCATCGGCGGATACTCGCTGGCGGGGCTGTTCGCCGTGTACGCGGTGTTCCACACCGACCGGTTTGACCGCCTGGCCTCGATGTCGGGCTCGCTCTGGTTTGACGGCTTTGCCGGGGCCATGGCGAGCTGGGCGCTGCCCCGGCCGCTGACGGCGGCCTACTTTTCGCTCGGCGACCGGGAGAAGGAAACCAAAAGCCCCCGGATGGCCGCCGTGGAGCAATGTACCCGGGCCGCAGCCGCCCGGTTTGCCGCCGAAGGCGTTCCCACCATGCTGGAGATGAACCCGGGCGGGCATTTTCAGCAGGTGCCGCAGCGGACGGCGCGCGGGATGGGGGCCGTTTTGCCGGGCTCGCCCGCTTTTATTCCACAGTAAAAGGAGTACCTTGTTTGATGCAGGACGCATTGCATACCCTCAAACAGGTTTTTGGCTATGATGCTTTTCGCCCCGGCCAGCAGCAGGTCATCGAGCATCTGCTGGCCGGGCAGGATGTTTTATCGGTCATGCCCACCGGCGCGGGCAAATCCCTCTGCTTCCAGATTCCGGCGCTCTGCCTGCCCGGCGTTACGCTGGTCGTTTCGCCGCTGATCTCTCTGATGAAGGATCAGGTCGGCGCGCTGGTGCAGGCAGGCGTGGCGGCGGCCTTCATCAACAGCTCGCTCTCGGAGCGGCAGACTGCGCTGGCGCTGCAAAACGCGCGGGAGGGCCGGTACAAGCTGATCTATGTGGCGCCCGAGCGTTTGGATACGCCGGGCTTTTCGTCGTTTGCCAAAGAGGCGGAAATCTCGCTGCTGGCCGTGGACGAGGCGCACTGCATCTCCCAGTGGGGGCAGGATTTCCGGCCCAGCTACCGCGCAATCGCGGATTTTGCGGCCGCGCTGCCCCGCCGCCCCGTGATCGGTGCCTTCACGGCCACGGCCACCCCCCAGGTGCGGGAGGACATTGCCCTGCAGCTCCGGCTGGAAAACCCCTTCACCCAGGTGACGGGCTTTGACCGGGCCAACCTTTTTTTCTCGGTGGAATCGCCGCGCGATAAAAAGGGCGCGCTGCTGGACTTTCTGCATCGGCACCCCGGCGAGAGCGGCGTCGTCTACTGCTCCACCCGCAGCAACGTGGAGCAGGTATGCGAGCTGCTCCAAAGCGAGGGCATCCCGGCCACCCGCTACCACGCGGGCCTTTCCGCCGAGGAACGCCGGGAAAACCAGGAAGCGTTTTCCTACGGCCGCCTGGGGGTGATGGTGGCCACCAACGCCTTCGGCATGGGCATCGACAAGGCCGATGTGCGGTTTGTGGTGCATTACAATATGCCCAAGGATCTGGAAAGCTACTACCAGGAGGCTGGGCGCGCCGGGCGGGACGGCGACCCCGCCGCCTGCCTGCTGCTGTACAGCGGCAGCGATGTGATGACCAACAAGTTTTTGATCGAAAAGAAAAACGAGGAGGACGCAGACCCCGAGGGGGCCGCCGAGCGGATTGCCGGCGACCTCAAGCGGCTGAACCGCATGGCCGATTACTGCACGACCACCGGCTGCCTGCGCCAGTATCTGCTGCGCTATTTTGGGGAGCAGGCCGAGCCCTGCGGCAACTGCGGCAACTGCCGCCAGACCTTTGCCGCGGTGGATGTGACGGAGGACGCCCAAAAGATTTTGAGCTGTGTTTCCCGCACCGGACAGCGGTTTGGCGGGGCGCTGATCTGCGATATTCTGCGGGGCGCCAAAACCGAGCGGATTTTGGCGCTGGGCTTCGACACCCTTTCCACCTACGGCCTGCTGGCCAAAATGTCCCGCGCCGACGTGCTGGAAAGGCTTCGCTTTTTGACGGAGGAGGGGTACCTTGTGCGCGCAGGAGAAGAATACCCGACCCTGCGGCTGGGCGCGCCGGCCCGGGCGGTATTGTTTGAGGGCAAAACGCTTGCCATGAAGGTGAAAGCCGCACCGCCCAAGGCCGGACGCGGCGCCGGCAGGGCAAACCGCGCCGCCCCGGCCGCCGGGGACGAAGGTCTGTTTGAGGCGCTGCGGACGCTGCGCGGCGAGCTGGCCCGCCAGCAGCATGTGCCCGCCTACATGATCTTCAACGACCGCACCCTGCGGGAGATGAGCGATGCCAGGCCGCACACCCAGGCCCAGCTTTTGGAGATTTCCGGCGTGGGCGAAGCCAAACAGAAAAAGTTCGGCGCCGCTTTTTTGGAGGTGCTGGATAACTGGCAGGGCGGGGCAAAATAAAAAGCCGCGCAGAAAAGCGCGGCGGGGACTTTTCAGGAAAAACGCCGACCCGGTCTGTCTGCCGGATGGAACCAGTGCTTTCCTTGTTCAAAGAGCTTCAGAGGTCGAGCTTGTCGCGCTCGACCTTTTCTTCGTTCAGGGCCACCTGCTCGGTCAAAATGCGCAGTTTGGAATCCAGCTGGCTGAGCCGGATGGACATGAAAAACTGCTTGGCCAGCAGCAGAAAAATGATGACGACGTAGACAAAGTTGATGGGGCTGATAAAGCCAAGCAGGCTGGACGCCCAGTAGGCGATGCCGGGGAATACCGCCAGCAGCAGCAAAATCAGGGAGAACACCAGCCAGAAGATCGTATCCTCGATCTGTACCTTGGCCTGCCGCACCCGGCGCAGGATGTAGCCCGCCGCCACCAGGCTGCCGATGACCAGGCAGACGCGGATGGCCCAACTGTAACCGTAGTTCATTTTACAGGCTCCTTTCGGGGTAAGGCGTCTCGGTGTCCCGCTTGCGGAACCACTGGATCAGCAAAATCGAGATCGACATTTTGACCATGTACTGCACGCTGGTGGCAAGGTTCAGGTAGCTTTGCCCGGCGGTTCGCTCGCCCATCTGCACCTGGCACTCCTTTACGACGGCGCCGTTTTTGATCAGATAGCTGATGGTGTCCGGCTCGGGGCCGTAGTTGAGGTTTTGGGCAAACTCCTCCAGCATATGCCGGTTGAACATCCGCATGCCGGAGGTGGGGTCGCAGATGGCGCGGCCCGTCGTCAGCCGGATCGACCAGCTGATGATGTAGCTGCCCAGCATCCGCAGGCTTTTGGGTTTTTTGACGGTCAAAAACCGGCTGCCGATCACGATGTCGGCGCCGTCCTCCAGGGCCTCCAGCATGGCGGGAATGTATTCCGGCCTGTGCTGGCCGTCCGCGTCCATCTGCATGGCGCAGTCGTAGCCGTTTTCGGCCGCATAGCGCAGCCCGGTCTGGAACGCGCCCGCCAGCCCCAGGTTGACCGGCAGATCAATCAGATGATACCCCTGCGCCCGGCATAGAGCCGCCGTCTTGTCCCGGCTGCCGTCGTTGACCACGATATAGTCGTACTGGGGATAGCGGGTGGTCAGCTCGGTCACCACCCGCACGATGTTTTCTTCCTCGTTGTGCGCGGGAATCACGATCAATAACTTTGGCATACATACTCCTTTGCGCGGCATGGTTTTGCCGTGCGCGCCGCCTCATGCCCGGGCAAGGGCCATCAGCTTGGCAAACACGGCGTCCCAGGTAAAGTGATCGCACAGGTTCCGGTAGGCGTTATCGGCGCAGCGGCGGCGCAGCGCATCGTCGGCCAGCAGGGTCTGCAGGCCCTGCCGGATCGTATCGGGCGCGGTGTCGCGCAGCAAAAGGCCGTAACCCTCGCCGGGAAAAAGCTCCTCGGTGCCTGCCGTGCGGCTGCTGACAATGGCGCAACGGCAGGCGGCGGCCTCCAGCAGCGTGGTGGGAAAACCCTCCGCGTACCGGGTGGGCAGGCAGTAAACATCGGCCTGGGTCAAAAGCTGCAAGGTTTCGGCATAGGGCAGGGCGCCGGGACAAAACACGTTGGGGGGAAGCTTTTGCCGCAAAACCGGCAGCAGCGGGCCGTCCCCGGCCACCGCCAGCGCCACCGGGCGTCCGTTTACGGCGGGCAGCGCCGCCGCTGCCTGCGCCAGCTCGGCGGCGCCCTTCTCGGCGATCAAGCGGCCCACATAGGCGACCAGCAGGGTGTCGGGGGCAAGGCCCAGCGCCTTCCGCCAGTTTTTGGCGGGGGCCAGGCGGCACTGCTCGGCCAGACCGGCGGGATCCACGGCGTTGGGCATTGTCCCGGCGGGGGTGATGCCAAAGACAGCCAGCCAGCGGCAGGCCGCCGCCGATACCCCGTAAAAGCGCGGCCCGGTGCGGCGGATGGCCCGGCAGGCCAGCTGCTCGTACAAGCGCCCGGCAAGCCCCACCGCGCCGCCGCCCACCGGCATGTACCCGGTGGAATGGTCGATCACGATGGCGGGTATGCCGCGCCGCCGCGCGTTTTTGGCGGCCCACACGCTCTCGGCGTACATGCGGGTCTGCACCACGCAAAAATCGATCGGCTCCGCCCAAAGGCGGCGGCTCAGCGCCCGCATGGCGCCGCCGGGGCGCAGAACCGGAAACCGCCCGCCCATCAGCGGCCAGACCGGCAGGCGATACACCACGATGCCGTCGGGGTCTGTCTCCTGCGCGGGCAGCCCCGGCAGCGCGCTGGTCACGACCAGCGCGCGGTGGCCCGCCTGCACGGCGCGGCGGGCCAGGTTCCAGGTATAGCGTTCCACGCCGCCGACGGTGGGCAGGTACTGCGCGGAAAAAAAGCAGATCGTCACGGGGGAAAAAAACACCTCCTTGGGGCCGCAGCCGCAAAACGGCCTTTGGTTGTGGGGGATTGCGCTTTACGCGCATCAGCGGGCAATGACGGCCAACATGGCGTTGACCAGCACCCCCGCGTTGACAAACGCAAAACCGGCCAGCAGAGGCGGTTCTGCCCGCTCCGCGCGGATGCGGCGCGGCGCCGCCAACAGCAGGATCAGCGGCAGCACAGGCAGAAAATACCGGCCCTGCAAACCGTAGATGGTCTGGTAGTAGGTGGGGGTCCAGGTAATGCAGCCCAGCACCACCAGCCCGCAGCAGGCCAGTGCCGCCGCAAGGCCCAGCGCCCGCTGCCGGCGCGTGACGGCAGGCAGCGCCGCATTCCGGTCCGGCAGCATGGCCAGCGCCAGCAGCAGATAGCAGGCCAGCACCCAGCCCCAGGCAAGATCGAGATTGTAGTAGCTGAGGCTGCCGCCCACAAGGGTGCGCAGATAGTGGTCGCCGTTCTGGATGGCGGAATTTGCCAGCAGCAGCATGACGGACGGCAGGTGGGCCAGGCAATAGCCTGGGGTAAAGCAGACGGCGTCGGCCCCGGTGGCAACGCTCTGACGGCTGCGCACCTCCCGCGCCGCCTCCACCTCGCTTGTAAGCGCGGCGCGATCCAGCGGCACGCGGTCGGGGTCGTAGTTGCCGTGCGGCAGCGACGGCCCCAGCACGGCGGCGGCCTCCGCGCTGGAATAGAGGGCCTTGTAGGCCTGCTCCACCCCTTTTTCGCGGGCCAGCGTGACCAGGGAGGCATCGGTTTGCAGGATGTCGCGGCACAAAAACACCTGGGAGGCGGCCGAGATCAGGGCTTCCTCGGCAAAATGGGCGTCCGGGCCGAAGAAAAAGCTCTGTCCCAGCAGTGCGGGCGTCACATCCTGCTCGTTCAGGGCCTGCACCCAGAAATCCACCTCGCTCTGCGGCTCGTCAAGACGATTTTCCCCATAATAGTATAACCGGCGCACAAAGCCCTCGGCCGTTCTGGCTGAAAGCAGGGCCGCGGCGTCGGGGTCAAGCGCGGCGGCGTCCGGCTGGGCCGCTGCGGAGGCAGAAGCGCCGCCTGCCGCGGCCTCGCCCTGCGCGGCCTTGCTCTGCGGTGCGTTTTGGGCGTGCCCGGCATCCCGGGCCGCCGTGCCGGCGGCGCTGTCCGGTGCGGCGTCTGAGGTCGGCGCCGTGCCGGCGGCCGGCGTGGCTGCTGTGCCGGCGGAGGCCGCGCCTGCCAGCAAACTGCCGCTCAGAAGCAGCGAAAAGGCAAGGCAGAGGGCCAGATAGCCGAACTTGACGGGCAAAACCGGCTTATGACGGCCCCCAAGCCCCAGCCGGGCGGCAGGGATGGCCAGCACCAGCATGGTCAGGGGCAGATAGACCAGCTTGGCGGGGGCCAGCACCAGCCCGGATACCCCCAGCAAGGTCAGCCACAGGGGGGGCATCGCCCCAACGGCCTTGCCGGCGGCGCCGTAGACGGCTTCCAGGCAAAGAGCCGTGAACAGCAGACAAAAGCCCATCAGCGGCCCATCGCGGGAGAAGGAGGCCGCCAGATGCAGCGTCATGGGCAGAAGGGAAACGCCCAGAAAAACCCGCTTGCCGAACGGCGCGCGCCAGACGGCCAGCGCGGCCAGCAGCGCAAACAGAAGCAGGTTGGCCAGCCTGCCCAGATACAAAACCGGCACAAAGCCAAGGTGCAGCAAAAAGCCGAGAAATACGGCCGCCGCGCTGGCCAGGTACAGCGTCGGGTTACGGTCGGTCTGGGCTTCCTCCCGCTCCAAATGGCTGTCAAACGCATCTGCGGTGGTGGTAAAAAGGTTCCGCGCGGCCTCCCGCCAGGTGAACACGGTGGTTTTTTCGTCCTGCAAAAGCGAATCCTCGTCGTGTTCGCGGCGATAGCTGGTGGTCAGCGGAACATCGCCCATCCGCCAGTCCTCGTCGGAGAAGGCGTTGGCCCAGCGGCAGGCCAGCGTGAAGGCCTGGTTGATGTGGTATTGCTCGTCGGGCGCGGCATAGGGCGGCAGCACCGCCGCGTAAAGCAGCCCAAACAGCAGAACCAGCACAAAGGCCGCCCGCGGCAGGCAAAGCTTTGCCCCGCCTGCCAGCCACAGCGCCAGCCCTACGGCGGCGGCGACGGCCAGCGCCACGCACCAGTAAAAGCGGGAGAGAAACCCGCCGATCTGCTGGTAGGTCACCAGCAAGGCGGCGGTGCCGTCCACGGCCTGCCCGTCCACGGTCAGCTGCCAGCCTGGCTGCACGGCGACTGCGGAGCGCCCCAGGGCAAGACGGCCCGCGCCGGTATAATGGGGGGTCACGGTCAGAACATACTGCCGCCCCTGCTGCCCGCCCACAGCCTGGCTCAGCCCAAGCCCCGTGTATTGGCCGGGCAGGATATTGGCCATCTCGCCCGTGGAGACGGCCAGCACCTCGCCGGTGGCGGCATCCGAAAGGCTGAGCTGCAACTCACCGGCGGGCTGCTCCCCGGGGATATCGAAGACCAGCGCTATGGCCAGCAGGTCTTCGTCGTAGGTAAAGGTCTGGCGAAAGCTCTGCCCAACCGGGGCGTAAACCGTGTAATCGTCCGACAGATGGGCGGACAGGCTTTTGCCGGAGGCCGGGCGCACCGCCGAGAGCCAGACGAAAAAGCAGACGGCAAAGCACGCCGCCGCGCCCAGCAGGGCGCGCAGCGCGCGGCGAACCTTCGGATGTTGAAATAATGGGTTGGGGGTGTGACGGGCTTGCGGCATCGGCAGCCTCCCGGATGGTCAGAGATGGTCGGATTTTGGGAAAAAAGGGCGCGCCCCCGCCGGGGCGGAAAAAACGCGGCTTGCGGCTTTCCGGCGGACCTGCGGCCTTACACGCGGGCGCCGAATGCCTTCCACACGGCGTCGGCCCAGCGGCCGTCCCCGCGCAAAATAGCCTCCACAGCCCCCCGCACCGCGCCCTCGCCGCCCTTTTGCGGGCAGATATAATCGGCGCGGCGCAAAACCTCGGGCGCGGCGTCGGCCGGGCAGGCTACAAACCCGCACAGCGCCATTGCGGCCAGATCGTTGAGGTCGTCCCCGCAGTAAGCGACCTCCGCGCGGGACAGGCCCTGCTCCTGCAGGTAACCGGCCAGAAAAACCGCTTTGTCGGCCACATTCTGGCGCACCTCGTCCAGGTGCAGGTCGGCGGCGCGGCGACGAACCGCCTCGCTCTCCCGCCCGGTGCAAAGCATCACCCGGATGCCCGCCGCGCGGGCCAGCACCAGCCCGGCGCCGTCCTTGATGGCAAAGGTTTTCAGCTCGTTGCCGGTGGCGTCGTAGGTAACGCCGCCGTTCGTCATGGTTCCGTCCACATCCAGCACCAGCAGGCGGATCATAGGGCGGCCCTGCCTTCGTACTCGCTGGGGGTCAAAAAGCGCACCGGCACCCCCGCCGCGCGGATGGCGTCCGCCATGGCGGCATTGTAATCGGCGCCGCGCCCCGTGTGGGTGTGCAGGCTGGCATCTGCGTAGGCCGGGGCGCCGGGCCGGTAACCGTCCGCGCCCGCCAGCAGGACCTCCGCCGCGCCGCAGTCCTTGAGCAGCCGCAGCAGCATCAGCACGCTGTTGGCGCCCAGCGGAAAGGCCCCGGCCAGGCGGTCGTACCCGACTGTGAAGGCGGCGTTTTCCGCCCGCAGGTTGGAGGCGGCGATCACCGGGCAGGGGAAAGCCTCGGTATGCTCAAAACGGCGGCTGTTCGTATAAAAGGTGAAGTCCGGCAGGACGAAATCCGGCACAAAGTTGGCGGCGACCGTCACATCGGCCCCGTTGGCGCGGGCGTCGGCCACGGCCTGCCGGCCTGCAGCCCCGGCCAGGCTGGCGCCGGGCGCCAGCACCAGCACCCGCCTGCCGCCAAACGCGGCGGAAAGGCGGGCCATGGCATCGGCATCGTCCACCCGGCGGCTCTGGTATTCCCGGTAGAGGCGGTCGGCGTAGGCGGGGTCGTAGGCAGTGGCCTTGGCGCGGTCAAAGCCCGAGAGAATGTGGTTGATGTCCCGGTTGGTCAGGTCGCCCTTGGCCAGGTAATGCTCGGCGTAATCCCGGTGGAGATTGAACCGCGCCGAGAGGAAATACGCGGGCGTGTACCCCCACTGCGTCTCCCCCTTGAGCGGGGCGATATGGTCCTGGATGGCGTCCATCAACTCATCGATATCGTAGTGGGCGCCCGCCGCCTCGTTCAGGTAATCGGCGGTCAGCTCGATGGGCAGGTTGCCGGGAATGCGGCCCATCCCCATCAGGCTGGCGTCCACCGTGATGTCCCGCGGCAGATGCAGGTCGATAAACTGCTGGGCCAGGCAAAAGCTCAGGGACATATTCTCGTGCAGGTGCAGCCCCACACGGATGTCGGGGGCCAGGTTGTGATCGACCAGGCACGCGATCCGCTCCAGATCCCGGCGGCGCATGCTGCCGAAGGTATCCACGATCGAAAACTGGTAGGGGTGGATCTTGTTGACCTCGTCCAGGATCCAGAGCAGGTCGGCGTCCGAGTATCCCATGATGTTGATGGGGTTGACGGCCAGTTTGTAGCCGCGGGCCTTGACCTCGCGCGCAAAGTCCATCCCCTCGCGGATGTCGTAGTCGTGCGCGGTGATGCGGATCATCTCGATGCCGCTGCCGTCGTAGGGGGCCAGCTTGGCGATGTCGTAGTTGGAGCGCATGGCCATGCCCGAGTAGATCGTGCGGCGGGGGTTGGCGGGCAGCAGACGGTTCAACTCCTCAATGCGGTTGCAGGTGGGAACATCGGGGTCATACCCCGCTACGTTGCGCAGAAAGCCGACCTCCACAATGTCGGTTCCGGCGCGGGTAAGCGCCGCAATAATGTCCCGGGCCGGGGCAAAGCCCCAGCGCCAGCCATTGATGTAGCCGCCGTCGCGCAGGGTGCAGTCCAGCAGTTTTACATCACCCATTCGTGTCCTCCTTCTTCTTTAGTACCTCGTTGACCAGCGCCAGATCCTTGGGCGTATCCACGCTGACCGTTTTGTAGGGGCTTAAAATGGCGTGAACCGCGTGCCCGTTCTCAATAAAGCGCATCATATCGTTTTCCTCGGCCTTTTCCAGCACCGATTTGTGGGTGCTGTGGTAAAAGGCCAGCGCCTGCTTGCTGTACAGCTGGATGCCGGTCACCTTTTCGTACTCAAAATCCAGCGTTCCCTTGGGGTAGGGGATGGGGCTGCGGGAGATCAGCAGGATTTCCCGCCGGGCGTTCGTCACGACCTTCTGGTTGGAAAAATCGACGACATCGGCCGGGTGGGTCAACACGTTCGTCAGCACCGAGACATAGTACGGGTCTGCGGGCAGGGCGGGGGGCAGGATCAGATCGAACGCCCGCACATCGATCAGCGGCTCGTCGCCCATGATCTGCAAATAGAGGTCGGCGTCAAATTCCGGCTTGGCCGATACCTCCCAGATCCGCCCGGTCGGGGTGTCGTGATCGGGGCTGGTGAGGCAATAGTCCATGCCGTAGCGGCGGCAGACCTCGGCAATCCGCTCGTCGTCGGTGGCAATCAGGCAGCCGTCCAGCCGGGCGCACTTTTTTGCCTCCCGGTACACCCACCAGATCATCGGCCTGCCCAGCACGTCGGCCAGCGGCTTGCCGGGCATACGGGTACTCTGGTAGCGGGCGGGAATCACACCCAAAATTTTCATGGCGGCAGTCTCCCTTCACAAAACGGGCCGGGCAGCCTGCCCGGCCAGCGCGCGGGCTTCGTCCAGCGAGAGAAAAACGGGCTCCTCGGCGGCGGTAAAGCCGCGCAGCACCCAGCTTTGTACGGTCACGGCCCGCCGGAACCGGAACGGCAGGCAAAAGTTGAGAACTTCGCCGGGCATGGCGCGGTCCAGCACCACGGCGCCGGGAAAAAGCGCGGCGTAGTCGGTGGCGTCGCGCGGGTGGGTCTTGATGAACAGCGGCGTGCCAGCCGGGGCATACCGCGCGGCAACGGCCCGGAACAGCGCGTTCTGCTCCGGCTGGGTCATCAGGCCGTCCTCCACAAAGCTGCGGGGCAGCAGCAGGGTGGCGCCGGCCGCCGCGGCGGCATCAGGCAGGGGCCGGGTGATGAACACCGCCCGCACGGCGGCCTTCTCCTCCCCGGTCAGGCTTTGGAGCAGCGCCGCCTTGGAGAAGGTGACAAGCTTTTTTGCCGGGAAAAGCCGGCACTTGGCCGCGTCCTCGCTTTCCACGGCGGCCACGCAATTGGCGTCGCCCCAATAAAGGTAGCCCTCGCCGCGGCGCTGCCGCCCTGCAAAACCGGCTTCGGCCCGCTGGGCGGCCAAAAGATGCTGGTCGGGGTCCAGCGTGCCACCAAGGGTATCCTCGCACAGGATGTAGGGCAGGTGACAATCCTGCAAATAGCGGCCCAGCACGCTCCAGTCGTTGCAGATATACACATGCGCGTACTGCCCGCGGTGCAGCTTCAGCCCGCACAGCCGCTCAAACTGGCGGCGGTTGCGCGTGTGCTGCAAAAAAGGGCCGAGGGCAATGCCGGGGCAGGCGCTCTCGTTGACAAGGCGAACCTCGGCAAAGGCGCCTGTTTCGGCCAGGCGGTCGGCCAGCGGCTCGGCGTTCGGCAACACCGTTGAAAGCACAAGGCTTTGCCCGCCGCCTGCCCGCAGCGCCCGCACCAGGGCAATCAGCACCTGGTAGGCCGTGTGGCAGACGTAGAGATCGGTTTTTTGGTTAGCCATGGCAATCCTCCAACAGCCGCACGGGCGGGAAATGGATGCGGCCCCAGCCGGACGCCCACTCGGGCATCGAGAGGTCGCCGCTGGTCACCTCAAAGGCAAACTCGGTCACCGGCTTGTCCAGGCAGACGGCCTGCGCCAGCGCACCGTCAAAGATATCAAGGTAAAAGAAATACTGGCCCTCGCCCAGAAGGGAGGGGTCAAAGACAAAATCGGTAATGTAGCGCCGGCCGGGCACCGCGGCGCCGAGATCGACCGGATGGGTGATGCCCACCGGGGTGGAATCCCGGAAATGAAGGTTCAGCTTCATATGGATGCCCGCAAACGGCTCGGATACCCGCCAGGCAATCCGCACATGCACCTTCTCGTTGTCGGCAAAAACGCTGGATTCCTTGTCCACAAAGTCAAGGGTTTCCAGCCGGAACCGCTTGCCCGCGCTCTGGTTCATGCGGGATACGTTTTCCAGATCGTAATGCACCACGTTGACGTCGGTGGTGTCCATATACACGGCGATGGCCTGCTCCACGTCGCCGTCGTAGAGAACGCGGCCCTTGTCCAGCACCACGCAGCGGTTGCAAAGCTGGCGGATCGTACTCATGTTGTGGCTCACATACAAAACGGTGCGGCCGTCCTGGCTGGCCACATCGCTCATCTTGCCCAGGCACTTCTGCTGGAACTTCATGTCGCCCACGGCCAGCACCTCGTCCATCACCATGATCTCGCTGTCCAGATGGGCGGCCACGGCAAAGGCCAGCTTGACGAACATTCCGCTGGAATACCGTTTGACCGGGGTATCGATAAAATCGCCGCACTCGGAAAATTCGATGATCTGCGCCAGCTTGGAATCGACCTCCGCGCGGGTCATGCCCAGGATGGCGCCGTTCATATAGATGTTTTCGCGCCCGGTCATCTCGTTGTTGAAGCCGGTGCCCACCTCCAGCATCGAGGCCACCCGGCCGCGGATGCGGATCTCGCCCTCGGTGGGTGCCGTGATGCGGGACAAAATTTTGAGAAGGGTGGATTTGCCCGCGCCGTTGCGCCCGATGATGCCCAGCGCCTCGCCCTTGCAAACGGTCAGATCAACGCCGTTGAGCGCCATAAAGGTCTGGCCGAACAGGCGGGTGTCGGTGCCGACGATCGTGTTGGGGTCCTCGCGGCCGCGCACCCGCGCCCACCAGCTTTGCAGGTCGTGGGTGAGGGTGCCGCCGCCGATCTGGCCCAATTTGTATTGCTTTTTCAGGCCGGTGATCTCAATGACCGGCTGCCGCGCGGGGGTATGTTTTTCTTCCTGCATTGTGCCGCCCCCTTACACGGTATCCATAAAGGTTTTTTCGACCCGGCTGAACAGGATCACACCCAGCACCAGCGATACAAGCGTAAACAGCAGGCTGTACGCAATGCCCCCCGCCGATACGGTGCCGGTGCCCAGCGTGGCCAGACGAAACACCTCCACGGGGGCGGTCATCGGGTTGAGGGAGACGACGGTGCGCAGCACCGGCTGGCCGCCCAGGCTGGACAGGGGATAGACGACCGGCGTGGCGTACATCCAAAGCTGGACGCCGAATCCGACCGCGATGGCCAGGTCACGGTATTTGGTGGTCAGGCTGGACACGATGATGCCGACGCCAAGGCCCAGCAGCATGGTCTGCAAAACCAGCACCGGCAGGTACAGCACCCACGGCGTAAAGCGCACGCCCGCCCCCGTAAGGGCAAAATAGAGCCAGAAAACCAGATACATGGCGCACTGGATGGCAAAGTTCAGAAAGCTGGTCAACACCTGGCTCAGCGGCATGGTCAGGCGGGGAAAATACACCTTGCCAAACACCTGAGAGTTGGCCACGAAGGTGTTGGCGGTGTTGTTGATGCAGGCCGCAAAAAAGGTCCAGACCGTGTTGCCGGCCATGTAAAACAAAAATTGCGGCACGCCGTCCGTGCTGATGTGGGCGATGTTGCCGAACACCACGTTGAAGATGACCGTGGTGATGAGCGGGTTGAGCAAAATCCAGGCCGGGCCCAAAATAGTCTGCTTGTACAAAACGGTAAAATTCCGCTTGACAAACATCCCCACAAGGTCGCGGTACTGCCAAAGCTCCTGCAAGTCAATGTCAAACCAGCCGGTTTTGGGGCGGATGACGGTGGTCCAGTCGGTGCTGGGATCGTTCGGTCGAGCCATAGCTGCTCCTTTACGGTATAAAATCATAAATATCCTTTATTCTACCATGTTTGGCCCCAAAATACAAATGGGCCGCGCAAAACGCGGCCCAAGCGGGGAAAAAGAAAAAAGGGAATCTGGCGCGGCGCCGCGTCAGGTTCGGCGCCGGCGGCCCAGCAGCAGGTAAAACCCCAGCCAGTCCAGCTTGCCGAACAGCGGGCTGCCCTGCCGTTTGAGTTCGGCCACGGTGTACAACAGCCGCTGGTTGCGCCAGAGCAAGGGCAGATAGTAGGGCGAGTACAGGGCCATGCGCCGAAAAGCGCCCAGCAGTTCCCGCAGCCGGGGATCGCGCAGCGCGGCGGCGGCTTTGTCGTGCCGGATGCCAAGCGGCGCGGGATCCTGCCGCAAAAGCGCGGCAAGGCTTTCGGCCAGCACGGTCAGCTCGGCGCGGTACAGAGCGCGCCGGTCGGCCTCAGGCACCGCGGCGGCGTCCGCCGCCGCATTCAGCCGGGCAAAGTGGGCGGCCCAGACCGAAAAGGCATCCGGCAGATACCGGGTCGAGAGGGTGCCGCCCTCCCGCGTGCAATCGTAGTAGGTAAGGGGGGCCTCCACCAGGGCGTAAGGGGCGGCGGGGCTTTCCTTGTCCAGCACTGCCCGGTAATCAAGAACGAATTCCAGGTCTTCCCCCAGCGTGTAGCGGGGGTCAAACGCCAGCGTGCGGGCCAGCGCGGTGCGGTAGAGCTTGTTCCAGGGCATGGCCAGCAGGCAGTCCAGATGCAGCCGGGCCAGCGCGGCGGCGGGCAGGCGCGCTGCCGCCGGGTCGGGCGCGGCGCCGTTTGCTGCGGCCGGAACCGCGGGGTCGGTCGTGTACCGCCACAGCACAAAGGCGTCGGGCGCGGCGGCCTGCGCAGTCAGCGCGGCCTGCAGCGCGCCCGGCAGCAGGGCGTCGTCGGCGTCCAGAAAGACGAGATAAGGGGCCTCGGCCAGCGCCATCCCGGCATTGCGCGCCCGGCTTGGCCCGCCGTTGGGCAGATGCACCACCCGCACGCGGGCGTCCCGCGCGGCGTAGCCATCGCACAAAGCGGGGGTCTTGCCGTCGGTGCTGCCGTCCTCCGCCAGCACGCAACAAAGGCCGCCCTCCACCCGCTGGGACAAAATACTGTCCACGCAGCGGGCCAGCGTGGCCCTGGCATTATAGACGGGTACGACGACGCAAACCGCGGCAGAGGTCATGGCTCGGCTCCAAATTCGGTCAGGATGCGGACAAAATCCGCATAGAAAGCGGCGACGGAGAATTTCTGTGCGGCCACGGCGCCGGCGCGGCCCATCTCGGCGCGCAGCTCGGGATGCTCCTGCAGCATATCCATGGCCCAGGTCAGCTGTTCGGTCACGTTTTTGCTTCGATCCACCAAAACCGCTTGGCTGCCGGCCAGATACTCCGGCATGCCGCCGCTGCGGGTGGCAAGGATGGGCCGCCCGCAGGCCATGGCCTCCACAGCCACCAGCCCGGCGGCCTCCTCCACCAGCGTAGGCACGCAGACAAGATCGGCCAGCCGGTAATAGGCGGGCAGGGAATCGTTTTGGATAAAGCCGGTAAATTTTACCCGGCTGCCCAGCGCGCGGGCCTGGGCTTCCAGCCGCTTGAGAAAAGGGCTGGTCTGGCTGCGTCCAAAAAACGGGCTGCCCACGATCAGCAGCCTGATCTGCCGGCGGCAGGCGGCGACGGCCTCCAGCAGCTTGTGGATGCCCTTGTCCGGCTCGATGCGGCCGCAGAACAGCACCACAAAATCCTCCGGCGCAAAGCCAAGCGAAGCCCGCAGCGCGGCATCGGCGGGGCCGGGGCAAAAGCGGGCCGTATCCACGCAGTTGTGCAGGATAAAAGCGCGCCGGCGGTCCAGCTCGCTGGTTTTCAGGTAATCGTCCCGGATAAAGGCGCTCAGGGCCAGCACGCCGCCGTAGATGGCGTCCATCTCCCGGCTGCCCGCGGTCTGGCCGTGCAGATGCGCCAGGCATTTGCGCTGCCCAAACATCCGGCTGATGGCGCTGCATTGGGTCAGGGTGCCCCCCTCGGCGATCACGCGGTCGGGGATCAGGCGTTCAAGCGCCAGAGCCAGCTGCACCTTCTGATACCAGGGGTCGTAGGGGGCGTCGATGCCGCAGCACCGTTCCACAAACACCATGGGCCAGTAGCGGCGATGGCCGTGAGGCCGGGGCACATACAAAATTTTGGCATGGCGGTAGGCTTGCGCCTGCTCCTGCGCCGCGGGGTCTGGGATGCTGACGCAGGTAAGCTCCAGCTTGCCCTGCCGCTCGTTCTCCGCCAGCAGATGGGTCAGCAGCGTTTCCACCGCGCCGCCCCGCACGGCGGGAACGGGCAGCTCGGGCGGGGGGATCAGCAGCACCTTCAGGCGTTTTTCCTTATCCGGGGCGGGCGGTTCGGCGCCGCGCTTTTTGCCGCTTTGCGCAAGCTGGGCCAGCTGGGCGATGGGGCGGCCGGTCACGATGGGGCGGCTTGGGGCGGTTCGGTTGTTTTGTGTCATTTATTTTTTGATCGGGCAAAGGCTTTCCGCGGGCATCATGGCCCAGCGCGCCGCCGAGAGTTTTTCGGTCATTTTAAGCTGCTTGCAGTTGGGCAGGTAGCTGATCAGGCTTTGCATCAAAAACTGTTCCTTGGAAATGGCCTTGACCATCTCGGGCGTGGGGGCAAGGCGAACCTTGGCGCACAGGTACAGGTAGCGGTGCCAGCAGGCAGCGTAGGCGCTGTCGATCACGGTGCGGTCGGCGCTGTTTTCCACATAAAAGCGGTAGCGGTCGGCCAGGCCGTCCACGGCGTCGAAGGCGGCGGGTTTTAGGGCGGTGCGGCAGATGCTGCCGCTGCGCAGCCGGTAGCAGTAAAGCGGCTCGTCCAGGCAAACCACCCGGTCGCACCGCCAAAAAAGGCGGTGCGCCACAAAATCATCCTCGTGCAGGCGGCCCTCCGGGTAATGGAGCAGCTTCCAGATATCGGCGCGGTAGAGCTTGTTCCAGGCCACCGTGTAGTAGGTGCCGTTCGGCCCGTAAAAGCAGTTGAGCAGATCCTGCCCGCGGTGGGTGCCGGTGGCGTTGGGCATCGTGTAGGAGGGAGGAACGGCGCTGGTGCCGTCCTCGTTGATATCCTCCACCGCGCAGACGGCCATATAGGCATCGTTGCTCTCGCAGGCGTCAAACAGGCTGCGCAGATAGCCGGGGCGCAGAACGTCGTCGGAATCGACAAAAGCGTAATATTGCCCGTCGGCGGCGTCCATGCCGGTGTTGCGGGCCGCCGAAAGCCCCTGGTTCTCCTGGTGAATGACCCGCACCCGCGCGTCCGCCCGGGCCAGCTCGTCGCACAGGCCGGCGGAGCCGTCGGTGGCGCCGTCATCCACAAGAATGACCTCATACGGCTCGGAAAAGTCCTGGTGAAGAATGCTGTTCACGCATTCCCGCAGCCAGGCGCGGGTGTTGTAGATGGGCACGATCACGCTCACACGGATATGTTCCATTTGAAAATTAACCCCTCTCGGAACCAAAAATTTTACCCTTGGCGCTGGCCAGCGTATAGGTCAGCGACGGGCTGATGGCATAACTGATGGCCCGCAGCTTCTCGGATGTGGGCAGATGCGGGCTTTTGAGCAGGTCGGGCAGGATGGCGTTCAGGTGCTTTTTCTCGGCCCGGAAGGCGGGCGCAAGTTCCTTTTGGTTTCCCGCCGCCCCGGCCAGGCACCAGAACAGGTAGCTGAGCTGCCAATACCGCACCACCGCCCAGGCGTACAGTTCGCCGGAGCGGGGGCGGGCCGCAAAGTAGCACAGCCAGTCCCAGTACATCCGCAGGTCGTCCATTTTGCGGGGATCGAACACGGCGCCGGTCATCTGGCCCTGCCGCATCCGGTAATGGTAGAGCTTATCCGGCAGGCAGGTGATCCGTTCCCCTTCAAAAACACGGTGCAGAACGCTGGCGTCGTCCCCAAAAAACATCGTTTCATCGTAGCGGATGCCTTTGTCCCGGAACAGACGGCGGTCAAACAGCTTGTTCCAGGAGAGCGGGCCGTAGAACCCGCCTGTTTGGAAGGCGTCCAGAAAAAGCGTCATCGCGTCGATGGTGCAGGCGCCCTGCGCGCAGCAGGCGCATACGACCTCCCGCCCCGGGATCTGCTGCCCCGCCTCGTCGATGGCGTCCGCGGCGCAGGCGGCCATCCGCCCGCCGCCAGCCTGAAGGGCGTTGTACAGCGTCTCGTAAAAGCGGGGCTCCACCAAATCGTCGGAATCCACAAAGCCGATGTACGCGCCGCGGGCGTTGTCCAGCCCTACGTTGGCCGCCGAGGCGGGGCCGCCGTTGGGCTTGTGAAAGACCCGGATGCGCGGGTCGGCCTTGGCAAGCTCGTCGCACAGGGCGCCGCAGCCGTTGGGGCTGCCGTCCTCGACCAGCAGCAGTTCAAAATCGGGGAAGGTCTGGGCCAGAATGCTGTCCACAGTTTTGGGCAGGTAGTCCCGCGCGTCGTACACCGAGGTAATAATGCTGATTTTCGGCGTTTGCGCCATGCGGAACCTCCTTTGTGCGGGCAATAAAAGCAAAATTCAGGGCAAAAAATGCGCCTTTGCCGCCGTATAGGCGGCCAGCCAGCCGGGCCAGCCAAACTGTACGCCCAGCCGGTAGGGCAGAGCAAAAAGCCGGTTCGGGTCCTGCGCCAGCTGCGCCAGCAGCGCGGCGCGGGCCGGTGGATAGGCCAGGATCGCGGCAAACAGGGCGCGGCGGCGGCCAAACGGCAGCGCGCCACGCCGCCCGGTCAGCAGGCCGTACTGGTTCAGGCAGGCGCGGGTGCGGCTTTTTTGCAGCATCGCGGCGGTTTGCGCCGCCGGCAGCTCCAGCGCCCGGCAAAGACCGGCCAGCGCGGGCCGGGTCACGGCCTCGGCGTCCAGCAGGTCTCCCCGCAGCCGGCGGGAAAGCGAACCCTGTAAAAAGTCATTTTGATAATAGTATACACCCGGAAGACAATAAATGGGAGAGCAGAATTGTAAAAATTGTATGTTGAATAACACATCCTCGTTGACGGCCAGCGCGGGCGAGAAGCGAAGGCGGGCGCAGAGGTCGGCGCGAAACAGCTTGGCATAGGGGGCGGCCAGGTAGCCGCTTTCAAACAGCAGCGGGTCCAGCGCCGGGCCAAGCGCAGCCGGATCGGCGTACAAGCCGGGCGCGGCCGGGCAGGGGGCCGGGCCGCTGGCGCGCGTCAGGCCGAACAGTACAAGCCCCGGCGCTGGAGCGGGGGCCAGTGCCGGAGCCAGGGCGTCCCAAAAGCCGGGCAGAAGGGTATCGTCGGCATCCACAAAGGTCAGCCATTGCCCGGAGGCGGCGTCCAGCCCGGTGTTGCGGGCTGCCGCCGCCCCCCCGTTGGGGCGGTGCAGCGCCCGTACGCGGGCATCCGTTGCGGCCAGCTCGTCGCACAGCGCACCGGTGCCGTCCGGGCTGCCGTCCTCGACCAAAAGCACCTCCAGCGCGGCGGGCGCGCCCTGCAAAACGCTTGCCACGCAGCCGCGCAGGGTCTTTTCAGCGCGGTAGCAGGGGATGATGACGCTGATGCGGGGCAAAACCGTCATGGGCGCGCACCTCCCGTCCGGCCGCTGCTGTTTTCCGCCAAAATCTGTTGATAGATGGCGGCCATTGCATCGGCGTTGGCGGCGGGGTCGTGGGCGGCAAGGGCGCGGCGGCGGGCGGCCTGCCCCAGCGCGGCGGCGAGGGGCGCATCGGCCAAAAGCCCGGTCAGGGCCTGGGCCAGCGCGCCGGCATCCCCGGCGGGGGCATAAAGGCGTGCTTCCCGCCCGTCCTGCGCCAGATCCGGGATGCCGCCCACCGCGGCGGCCGCGCAGGGCATCCCCAGCAGCATTGCTTCTCCCAGGCTGTTGGGGCTGTTTTCGCAGTAGGAGGGCAGCAAAAAAACATCGGCGTCCAGATAGGCGGCGCGCATGGCCGCCGCGTCCAGCGGGCCGGTGAAGCGCAGGCGCCCGGCAAGGCCCAGCTCTTTGACCAGGCGGCGGCACCAGGCCGCGTAGGGGAACATCCAGTCGATAACGGGCCGGAGCAGCGGCCCCTTGTCCAGCGGGGGCCAGCCCGCCACCCGCAGCTCGGCGTTCGGCCAGCGGCGCAAAACGGCGGGCAGGGCGCGCAGAGCCGTGTGCAGATTTTTGAGCGGGTAGTTGCCCTGCGTCATCAGCAGGACCGGCGCATCGCCAAAGGCGTGCGGCTGCCAGAGCGGCGCGCCGTAAAAGCCCGCCCGGAGCGTCTCGCCGCAAAAAAAGTAGCGGGCGCGGGGGGCCAGCGCGGCGGCCGCCGCGCGGTCAAATCCCGTGCGGCCCGTCACATAGCGGGCCTCGGCCAGCAGGGCGGCCTCCCCTGCGGCCAGCGCGTTGAACCTTGCCTGCTCCCGGTCAAGCAGCGCGCCCGGAACAAGGCGGTCGACGGCACGCTGCAGCAGGCAGGAGCGGCGCAAAGCGTCCGGCACGCCGTCCGCATAGTGGACGGCGCAGTCCCGCATCACGCCCTGGATGCTCACCAACGCGGGGATGCCGCGCGTGCGCGCGGCGCGGTGAAGCGCGGCGGCGGCCGGGTACTCGGTGCCCCAGATGTGGACGAGCGCGGGCGTTTCGGCGGCCAGCAGGGCATCGAAGTCCGGCGGCGGCACGGCGGGCAGCAGCCGGTAACGCACACCGCCCCGCGCGCCCTCGCGCGGGGCGGTGACGCGGGCATCCAGGCTGCAAACCGTCAGCGGTATGCGGGGCGACAGAGCGCGGAGCTGACCGTCCAGCCAGCCGCCGCTGACATCCACGGCGCGGCCCAACCCGCAGGCGGCCGCAGCGGCGGGCAGGGTGACGCTGACCAGCCAGAGAACGCGCGGCGTGTCCGGCATGGCGTTCCCTCCTTCCTGAACTATAAAAAATTACACAAAAACGTCCAAAAAAGCGTCCGCCACGGCTGCGGGCGTGTGGGAGGGGTACAGCCGCACCACATCGGCAAAGGGCAGGCTGCGCCCCACGGTGGCTTTCAGCCAGGTAAGCAGCGCCGCAACGGTCAGCTCGCTCACGCCGTCCGCAGCCCGCAGCGCAGTGCCCAGCGGATAACGCTGCAGATAGGGCAGCACCGGGTCCTGCTCCGAGACGGCCAGGTGCAGGATCGGCTTGCCCAGCCCAAAATACTCAAAAATTTTGCTGGGCATCTGGTTGTCCACGGTGTTGCCCAGGCTTAGCAGCACATCGGCGTTTTCCAGCAGGGTGCGGGCCTGCGCGGCCGGCACCACGCCCGGCAGAACCAGGCGGTCACCCAGCGCACGGCGGGCCTCGGCGGCTTGCCTGGCAAAGGGCTCCCAGCCGCCGCCCGCCATGACCAGCGTGACCTCGGGCAGGTTGAGGGCGGCAAACAGCCGCAGGGCAAAATCCGGCGTGCGGATGTCCGGGTACAGGCTGCCGCAAAATACGCAGCGAACCCCGGCGTGACGGGCCGCCGTAACCATCCGACCGGTGCGCAGGGTGGGCGGGATCAGGCTGGGAAATTCCAGCGGGTGGATTTTTTCCTTGCAGGCGGCCAGCGGCCCGCTCTCGTAGTCGGGCAGGGCCTGGCGGGTGACGAAGGCGGCAGCCATGGCGCGCAGCAGCTCGGCCTCCCGCGCGGCGCCGCCGGGGGCTGCATACTCCCGGTTGGCGGCGTAGGGATCCAGCTGCCACAGGGCTTTTTTGGCGGGCACGGCGGCGGCTTCCAGCGCAAAAGCCGCGCGGTAGGGGGCGCATACCGCCGTGATTACGTCGTAGTGGTACAGCCCGTCCAGCCGCTCAATCTCCCGCTGGGCATCCGCCTGGCGGCGCGGTTTGTGCAGCACCAGCTGCCGAAACGCCGCCGAAACCGCCGTAGGATGGGCTGCCAGCCGGGCCAGCCGCAACGGTACGGGGCTGCCCTTTCTGGCGCCGTTTTCCAGCGCCCGATTCATCAGGCGCTCATCGCTGAAAGCGAGCGAGGTCACCACCAGCCGCGAATCCGCGGGCCGCGGGGGCGGGGTCTGGCCGTCCCACAACTCCAGCAGATGCACTTCATGGCCAAACCGGGCCAGCTCCGCGGCCAACCGCCGCCCCAGCTGAGGGTTGACGGCCTGCGGCGCCTCCACGCTGTCCAGCACAAACAAAAATCTCATTCCAGTCACCCCGGCCGGGATTGCCGGCCGCTTGCCGTTTGGGGCAACACCGCGCCTTTCCCGCCGAACGGCCTGGCGATGCCCCAAAAAATCATGCGGTATTCCGCTGCTTATTGCCTGTCCCGCAAAAACGCGCGGCATACCGCCGCGTACACGCCCCGGCACCGCACGGTGGCAAAGGCGGCCAGCCGCACGGCGGCCCCCAGCCGCGGGTTGGCCCCAAGGGCCGGGTCGCGCAGGCCCGCGCGCAGCGCGACGGTCAGATCGGCCAGCTCGCCGGCGTAATCGGCGGCATTGCGGCGGCGCAAAATCATGCTGGCCAGGTAGGTCAGTTTTTCATAATAAAAGCGGTCGGCGGCATCGGCCAGCGGCGTGCCGGCAGCCGACGCCCGGATGCGCGCCGCGATCTCCCGCTGCTGGGAAAGGCTTTGCGCAAGCAGCGGGCGATGGCTGGCGGAATCCGGGTGCTGCCGATACAGGTAACCCACAAAATCGCAGAACGCCAGGCCGGGCAGCACGGAAAAAATCTGCCAGTTGGCCCAAAGATCCTCGTTGTAGCGGTAGCCGTTGTCCAGCAGGGCCGGGGAGAGCAGATCGGCCCGGTAGAGCTTGTTGCAAAGCGAAAAATCCACCCGGCGGTCGTGCAGAAGGGCGTCCCGGTGGGCGGGCGCGGCCAGCACCCGGGGCGGAGGCGGCGTTTCGGGCAAAGCGTCGTAGAGCGGCGGCGCCCCCGCAAAGGGAACAAACCGGCAGCAGGCGGCGCCGCAGCCGGTGGTTTGCGCCGCCGCCAGCAGCACCTCCAAAAAGCGCGGATGACAGAGATCGTCGGCATCCGCAAAGCTGATGTAGGCGGCCCCGGCCTGCCGGGCGGCGGCCAGCCCGGCCGCCCGTGCCGCGCTGACCCCGCTTTGCGGTTGGGTCAGCACCCGAAACCGGGGGTCCCTGGCGGCAAAGCGGCGGCAGAGCGCGGCGGAGCCGTCGGAGGAGCCGTCGTCCACCAAAAAACAAAGAAAAGCCCGGTGGCTTTGCGCGGCAAGTGCGGCCAGGCTTTGGGGCAAAAAGGCGGCGGCGTTGTACACGGGCATCACCACGCCCACCGCAGGGGCGGCAAGGGGGGTCATCGGGCGGCCTCCGCGTAGCGGCGCAGGTAAAATTCCTGCAGGGTCTCGGCGGCCGTGTGGATGTCGAACCCGGCTGCGACGGCCTGGGCCTGCGCGTTGGGGTTGCGGGTCAGCGAAGCCCCGGCGATGGCGTCGGCCCAGACCTCAGGGGCGTTCAGCGGCAAAAACTGCAGGTTATCGGCAAAGGCCGCGCCCCTGTCCACCGTATCCGAAACAAAACAGGGAAGCCCGGCGGTCTGGGCCTCCACCAGCACGACGGGCAGCCCCTCAAACAGGCTGGGCAGCAAAAAGGCGTCCATCGCGTTGTAAAAATCCGCCACCGAGGTGCGCACGCCGGCAAAAATCACCCGGTCGGCAATGCCCAGCTCGGCGGCCTGCCGGTGAACGTCCTCCTCCAAGGGGCCGGTGCCCAGCAGCAAAAGCCGGGCCTTTGGCATCTTGGGCAGCAGCGCGGAAAAAATTTGCAGCAGCCCGGCGTGGTTCTTCTGGGTCGAAAACCGTCCCACATGGCCCAGCAGGATTTCATCGGGCGCCACGTTCAGATGGCCGCGCAGCGCCCGCCTGTGCTCGGCGTCGCCGTGCGCAAACCGTTCGGTATCCACGCCGTTGGGCAGTACGGTAAAGGGGCGGCTGCCGAACAGAAGCTCCCCGGCCTTTTGGCTGCACGCAAAGCAATCGGTCAGATCCCGGACGAAATGACGGCTCATCAGCGAATCCAGCCGCCCCACAAGGTTCGGCTCATAGGCGGTGTTGTGGCTGTGCCCCACCCGCACCGGCACCCCGTGCTGGCGCGCCTTGCGGTTGTAGAACTGCCCAAACCCGCTGTAGTGGCCGTGAAGGATGCGGTAGGAGGGATGCTCCTCAAAAAAACGGTCGAGCTGGCGAAGATAGCGGGGCAGGTTGTTGTCCTGCCGCACCGTCAGCTTGGTGATCTGCCCGCCCAGGGCCTGAATTTCATAGTCGTAAAAACAGGGCTTGTCGTAATGGTACAAAAAGTCAAACTGTACCTTGTTTTTATCGATCGTGCGGTAAACGTTCATCACAAACGTTTCCATGCCGCCGGCATCCATAGCCGGCATTACCTGCAAAACGCGGATCGGCGCCATCGGGCAACCCTTCTTTCCAATGTCAGTCTATGCGCTGTGACGCAAATGCGCGCGCCCGCCTTTTGGGGCATGTCGGCCCCATTATTTTTCGCTTTCCAGCTGGGTGCGGCAGTCCGCCAGCGCTTTTTCTGCGTCCGGCGAGAGATGCGGGTAGGCGGGCTTGCATTTTTTCAGCGTGTCCACCACAATCTCGGATACAAGATACCGGGTGTACCATTTCTGGTCGGCCGGAAGGGCGTACCAGGGGCTGTGTTCGGTGGCGGTGGCGTCGATGACCTCGTCGAAGGTTTTGCAGTACTGGTCAAACAGCGCCCGCTCCTTGAGATCGGACGAAGAAAACTTCCAGTTTTTGTTGGGGTCGTCGATCCGCTCCAAAAACCGCTTTTTCTGCTCGCCCTTGGATACATGCAGGAAAATTTTGACCACGCGGTAGCCGTTCTCGTAGAGATATTCCTCAAAGCTGCGGATCTGGCGATACCGCTTTTTGAAAAACTCCTCCTTGCCGTCGTTGAGGCAATGCTCGGGCATCTTGTAATTCTTTTGCAGGTCGTGAACCTGGACCACCAGAACATCCTCGTAGTAGCTGCGGTTGAAGATGGCGATCTTGCCCCGCTCGGGCAGGCAGTTGTTGACCCGCCAGAGGTAGTCGTGCGCCAGCTCCACGGCGCTGGGCTGCTTGAAGCTGTGAACCACCACGCCCTGGGGGTTCATGCCGCTCATCACATGCTTGACGGTGCTGTCCTTGCCGGCGGCGTCCAGCGCCTGCAAAATAAACACGACGCCCTCCCGCCCGTCCGCATACAGCGCGTCCTGCAAAGCGGCCATCTCGGTCAGGTTCTTTTCGGTTTTGGCCAGAATTTCATCCTTGTTCAGGTTTTCTTTTTTGCCGTCGGTGGGCAGATCCTCCACCTTGCAGGATTTGCTGCCGTCAAAACGATACGCATCCGCTTTCATACCAAAAACCTCCCCGTTGTTTTGAAGTGAACCGGGGCGCCGGAAGCTTTTTCCGGTCGCCCGGCTGCAAATATACACAGTATACCCTTTTTGCCGTCGCTTGCCAAGATGCCCCGGGCAAAAAGTGCCAAAAGGCGCCGCGGCGCCTGTCGGGCCGCGCGGCAAACAAAAGCGGGCCGGGCCGCGTCGGCCCGGCCCGCGGCCGGTCACTTTTTGGGGTCGGGCGGGGCGGCCGGATGCTCCGGGCAGCTTTCCCCGCAGCTGTCGCAGTGGCCCGCGCAGCCGCCGCAGCCATGGCAGCCGCCGCCGTTCCAGCCGCCGCCCCGGGCAATCAGGGCAACGGCCACCGAGAGCAGCACAATCAGACCGAACAGAACCAAAAAACTTTGCAGGGTCATACCAACAATCCTTTCTTTAAGGGGGGCTGTTTACGCCAGCCCGATCAGCAGCCCCAGGCTGTGGATGAGGAACGCCGCCACCCAGGCGGTCACGCACTGCATGACCACGACGCCGGCCGCCGCCCGGCGGGAGCCAAGCTCCCGCTTGGCCGCCGCGATGGCCGCCACGCAGGGGGTGTACAGCAGGGTGAACACCAAAAACACAAAGGCCGTGAAGGGGGTGAACAGGGTATGAAGGGCGGCGGTATCGCCCCCCAGCAGAACCGTCAGGGTGGATACAACGCTCTCCTTGGCCGTAAAGCCGGTGATCAGGGCCGTGGAAACCCGCCAGTCGGCAAAGCCGAGCGGCGCAAACACCGGCGAGATCAGGCTGCCGATCATGGCCAGCAGGCTGGCATCCGGCGAGGAAACCACGTTGAGCCTGGTGTCGAAGGTCTGCAAAAACCAGATGATGACCGAGGCCACAAAGATGATGGTGAAAGCCTTCTGCATAAAGTCGCGGGCTTTTTCCCAGATCAGCTGGCCCACGCTGCGGGGGCTGGGCAGGCGGTAGTTGGGCAGCTCCATCACAAAGGGGACCGGCTCGCCGGTAAACAGGCTGTGCTTGAGCAGCAGCGCGTACAAAATGCCGCAGACGATGCCCAGCAGATAGAGGGTAATCATCACCAGCGCCCGGCCCCGCTGGAAAAAGGCCATTGTGAACAGGGCGTAGATGGGCAGCTTGGCGCTGCAGCTCATAAAAGGCGTCAGCAAAATCGTCATTTTGCGGTCACGGTCGGAGGATAGGGTGCGGGTGGCCATGATGGCCGGCACCGAGCAGCCGAAGCCGATCAGCATGGGAACGAAGCTGCGGCCCGAAAGCCCGATGCGGCGCAGCATCTTGTCCATCACAAAGGCCACGCGGGCCATGTAGCCGGTATCCTCCAGGATCGAGAGGAAGAAAAACAGGGTGACGATGGTGGGCAAAAAGCTCAGCACGCTGCCCACGCCCGCAAACACGCCGTCAATGACCAGCGAGTGAACCACCGGGTTGATGGCGTAGGCGGTCAGCGCCTGATCGGTCAGGCCGGTCACGGCGTCGATGCCCATCGAGAGCAGCGCCGAAAGCCCCGCGCCGATGACGCCGAAGGTCAGCCAGAACACCAGCCCCATGATGCCGATAAAACAGGGAATGGCGGTATATTTGCCGGTCAAAAAGCGGTCGATGGCCACGCTTCGCTTATGCTCGATGCTTTCGCTTGGGCGAACGACCGTGTCGGCGCATAGCTTTTCAATAAAGGTGAACCGCATATCGGCCAGTGCGGCCTCGCGGTCGGTGCCGGATTCGTTTTCCAGCTCGGTGATCGTGTGCTCCAGCAGTTCTTTTTCGTTTTGGTCAAGGCGCAGCGCCTCCAGGATCGGGGCGTCGCCCTCCACCAGCTTGGTGGCCGCAAAGCGCGGCGGCAGCCCCGCCCTGCGGGCGTGGTCGTCGATCAGATGGACGATGGCGTGGATGCAGCGGTGAACGGCGCCCTGCGGGTCGTTGGGGTTCTGTTCGTCGCCGGGGTTGCAGAAATCGATCCGGCCCGGCGCTTCCCGGTAGCGGGCCACATGGAGCGCGTGCTGGATCAGCTCGTCGATGCCCTCGTTCTTGGCCGCCGAGATAGGCACGACCGGGATGCCCAGCAGTTCCTCCAGCCGGTTGACCAGCACGGTGCCGCCGTTTGCCCGCACCTCGTCCATCATGTTGAGGGCCAGCACCATCGGGATGCCCAGCTCCATCAGCTGCATGGTCAGGTACAGGTTCCGCTCGATGTTGGTGGCGTCCACAATGTTGATGATGCCGGTCGGCTTGCTGTTCAGCAGGAAATCCCGCGTGACGATCTCCTCGCTCGAATACGGGGAGAGGGAGTAGATGCCGGGCAGGTCGGTGACGGTGGCTTCCAGATGGCCGCGGATCTGGCCGTCCTTGCGGTCCACGGTCACGCCCGGAAAGTTGCCGACGTGCTGGTTGGAGCCGGTAAGCTGGTTGAACAGGGTGGTTTTGCCGCAGTTCTGGTTGCCCGCCAGCGCAAAGGTCAAAGGCGCGCCCTTGGGGATCACGTCGCCGCTTTTGCGCTCCCGGTAGCTGGGCGCCTTGCCGATCTCCCCGCGCCCGGGGTGGGGGGTGGCGGGATGGCGGCTTTCCTCAGGCGCCTCACGGTTGGTGTCGTGGATGCCGTCCACGGCGATCCGCCGCGCGTCGTCCAGGCGTAAGGTCAGCTCGTAGCCGCGCAACTCCAGCTCAATGGGGTCGCCCATCGGGGCCACCTTGCGCAGCGTCACCTCGGTGCCGGGGGTCAGGCCCATATCCAAAAAGTGCCGCCGAAGTTCCCCCTCGCCCCCCACGGCCCGTATGATCGCGTCCTTGCCTACTGCAAGCTCTGCCAATGTCATGCCTTTCGCTCTCCTTACCCGCGCTCCCGCGTTCCGGCGGTGCCTGCCGCCGCTCTGTCTTTGTGGAATATGCCATGAGTTTACCATAACTAACCAAGGCTGTCAAGGCGGGCGGCCGGACGTTTTTGGCAGGCAGACGAAGAATGTATAGAATATGAATATATTTGCAAAAATACGCAATAAATATACAATCCCGCCGCGGCGGCGCAGGGGGGAGGGCGGCGCCGCGGCACAGGGAGGACGGCGGGTGGGGAACCTTGCGCTCCACAATGTAAAAATACACAAAAACGGCCCCTTGCCCGGCGGCGTGTACGCCAAAACGACGAATTTAATAAATATACATTGACAATGAATATTTATGAAATTATACTAGGGATATTCCCCGCGCCGCACCGCGGGCCGCGCCCCGCCGGGTTGAGGGACACGGCAGGGGGGAGGCTGTCGGAAGCCTGCCTCCGGCTTGTGTGCCGGCGGCGGCGCGCGGAAATACGATTTGCCATGGAACAATGCCATGGGAACATGGAAAGATGAAAAGGGAGAAGTACCATGAAAAAATTTGTTTCTGTTCTGCTGGCCGGTCTGATGGCCGCCGGCCTGGCGGCCTGCGGCAGCACCGCCGTCGCCTCCTCGTCCGCGGCTGCGGACAACGCCTCCTCCGCGGCTTCCTCGTCCAAGGCCGCCGCGGTTTCCTCCCCGGAGGATGCCGCTGCTGCCACGGCGGGCGGCGCCATTGCCAGCCTGGACGATTTGAAGGGCAAAAAGATCGGCGTTCAGCTTGGCACCACCGGTGACATCTACGCTACCGATGATTTCGGCGAGGAGAACGTCGAGGAGTACAACAAGGGCGCCGACGCGGTGCAGGCCCTCAAGACCGGCAAGGTGGACGCCGTCATCATCGACAACGAGCCCGCCAAGGTTTTTGTGGCCCAGAACAGCGAGCTGGCCCTGCTGGACACCCCCTACACCCAGGAAGATTATGCGATGTGCCTTGCCAAGGGCAGCGACCTGACCGCCAAGTTTGACACCGCCATCGCGGAACTCAAGGCGGACGGCACCCTGGATGCCATCCTGGCCAAGTACATCAACAAGACCGAGGGCGCCAAGGGCTATGTCACGCCGGACGGCACCGCCTACCCCAACGGCACTCTGACCATGGCCACCAACGCGTACTTCCCCCCGTATGAGTACTACGACGGCGAGAACATTGTGGGCATTGACGCCGAGTTTGCCAAGGCCATCTGCGATAAGCTGGGCTACGAGCTGAAGATCGAGGATATGGAGTTTGACGCCATCATCCCGGCCGTCAACAGCGGCAAGGCCAACTTTGGCGCTGCGGGCATGACGGTGACCGACGAGCGCAAGCAGAGCGTCGATTTTACCGACAGCTACGCCACCGGCATCCAGAGCGTTATTGTAAAGAAGTAAATTTCATGGTAAACTGGAACAATCCCAAAAGGAACGGGCAGTCCGGCTCTCTCCGCCTTGCAGGGCAAACGCAGGGGCCGCTTCCTTCTTTTTGCGCCTTGTTCTGAAAACAACGGGGCTGCGCGGTTTCTCCTGCGGCCCCGTTGCTTGTGTGCCGGGTGATTTTTTTGCGGCGGTTCTCCAAGCGGGGCCGCCGCCCGTTTGGAGGAATCGTATGTCTGCATTTTGGCAAAACCACATCGCCCTCAATTTTATTGAGGAGGATCGCTGGCATTATCTGCTCAACGGTTTGGGCAACACCATGCTCATCACGGTGTTTGCCCTGCTGCTGGGCGTCGTGCTGGGCGCGCTCATCGCCATCGTCCGCGTTACCCATGACAAGGCCGATCGCCCCAGCACGGTTATCCGGGTGCTGGACAGGCTGGCCCGGATCTATCTGGCGGTTGTGCGCGGCACCCCCATGATGGTGCAGATGCTCATCGCATATTTTGTCATCTTCGTTGCCTGGGATCCCGGCAAGGTGCCGGTGGCCATCATTGCGTTCGGCCTCAACTCGGCGGCCTATGTGGCCGAGATCATCCGCGGCGGCATCAACTCGATCGATCCCGGCCAGATGGAGGCCGGGCGCAGCCTGGGCCTTGGCTACCGCGAAACGATGACCGACATCATCCTGCCCCAGGCCATCAAGAACGTGCTGCCCGCCTTGTGCAACGAGGGCATCGCGCTGCTCAAGGAAACCAGCATCGCCGGCTACATCGGCCTGGGCGATCTGACCCGCGGCGCCATGCAGATTTCCAGCCAGACATACGATTATTTCCCGCCGCTGCTGGCCATCGCGGCAATTTATCTCTGCATTGTGCTGCTGCTTACAAAACTTGTCAATCTGTTGGAAAGGAGGCTGGCGCAGGGTGATCGAGGTTAAAAATCTGCAAAAGCATTACGGTGCGCTCAAGGTGCTGGACGGCGTGGACCTTACCATCAACAAGGGGGATAAGGTCGTCATCGTGGGGCCCTCCGGCTGTGGAAAATCCACCTTTCTGCGCTGCCTCAACCTTCTGGAAGTGCCGGACGGCGGCGAGATCTGGTTTGAGGACAAGCTGGTCAACGGCCCGGACACCGAGATCAACCATCTTCGGCAGAAGATGGGGATGGTGTTCCAGCATTTCAATCTGTTCCCGCATCTCACGGTCAAGGCTAACATCACGCTGGCCCCGGTCAAGCTGGGCCTGCTGAAGCCGGAGGAGGCCGACGCCCGCGCCATCGAGCTGCTGCGCCGCATCGGGCTGGAGGACAAGGCCGATACCTACCCCAATATGCTTTCGGGCGGGCAAAAGCAGCGCATCGCCATCGTGCGGGCGCTGGCCATGAACCCGGACGTGCTGCTGTTCGACGAGCCGACCTCCGCGCTGGATCCCGAGATGGTGGGCGAGGTGCTGGAACTGATGAAGGAACTGGCCCGCGGCGGCATGACGATGGTGGTCGTCACCCACGAGATGGGGTTTGCCCGCGAGGTCGCCAACCGGGTGCTTTTTATCGATCAGGGAAAAATCAAGGTGGACAAGCCGCCGCAGGAATTTTTCTCCAACCCGGAAAACGAGCGGCTCAAGGTGTTTTTGTCCAAGGTTCTGTAAGGCTGCTTTTGCGGGCGGTTCGCGCTTTTGCCATGGGGCGGGGCGCGGGCCGCCCGCTTTGTCTTGCCGCGGCGGCGTCCGGGTGGTATAATGATGTGCAGAGCCCCGGCGGCTCTGCGTGAGGGGAAAGAACTGCATTGCGGCGGTTCGGAGGAAAGCAATGGAACAACAACACAGAACATCTCCCTGGCTGCTTGCGTTTCGGGTGATTTTTACCGTCGCGGTGGGCTGGTGCATCCTGTTCATCTTTCATAACTCGATGGAAAACGCCGCGGTCTCCTCGGCGCGCAGCCAGGAAGTCATGCGGCTGCTCAACGCGGCGCTTGGCAGGCTGCAGCTTGGTTCGCTCACCGAGCATGTTGTGCGCAAGCTGGCGCACTTCTGCGAGTATTGCCTGGAGGGCTTTCTGCTCACCCTCTGCCTGCGGGTCTATACAGCCCGCTTTGTGCGGCACGTCAGCTGGCCGCTGCTGGGCGGGCTGCTCACGGCGCTGTCGGACGAGACGATCCAGATGTTTGTGCAGGGGCGCTCGTCCTCGGTAAGGGACGTGTGGATCGATTTTGCGGGCGTCGGCGCCGGGCTTTGCGTGGCGCTGGTGCTGCTGCTGATTTTGCGCGGTTTTGAAAGACAGTGGGCCGCCGGAAAAGAAAACCGGCGCCTGCGCGCCGAGCGGGACGCCTACCGGGAAAAAGCCAGCCGCTATGAGCGCGACGCCGCTTACGAGGAGCGCGCGGCGGAACAGAGCGGGGAACGACCCGCCAGGAGGGAAGATATTTTATGACGCAGCAACAGGCTATGGAGGCTTTGCATCAGCTGCCCCGCACCCGCCCCGGCGGCGCCACGCTGGCCCGGATGCAGGCGCTGATGGCGCAGCTGGGCAACCCGGAAAAAACCTTGAAGTGCATCCACATTGCGGGCACCAACGGCAAGGGAACGCTGGCGACGCTCACCTCGTCCATTTTGACCCAGGCCGGGCTTAAAACCGGCCTGACCATCAGCCCCTATGTGCTGGACTTCCGGGAGCGGTTCCAGATCAACGGGGGCATGATCCCGCCCCGCACCCTGGCGGCGCTGGCCAAAAAGGTGCTGGATGCCGCCGCCGCGGTGGAAGCCGCAGGCGGGGAGGGCCCTGCCGAATTTGAGGCGGTCACAGCCATCGCCCTCCTGTGGTTCGCGCAGGAAAAATGCGATCTGGCAGTGCTGGAAACGGGCCTCGGCGGCCGGTACGATGCAACCAACGTCGTACCCAACACGCTGGTGGCGGCCATCACCCGGATCGGCCTGGATCACACCGAACTGCTGGGGGATACGGTTGAAAAGATTGCCGCCGAAAAGGCCGGGATCATCAAGGAAAACTGCAGGATCGTCTGTTACCCGGAGCAACCGGAGGAGGCTATGGGGCCGATCCTTTCGGCCGCCGCCGAGCATCATGCGGTGCTGGTGACGCCCGACCTTGACGATCTGACCCGCCGCAAGTGCCGCCCGCTGGAAAACAGCATCGATTACGGCGGCTATACGGTGATGCTGCCCTTTCCCGGCAGGCACCAGGCCAACCATGCCGCCATGGCCGTCGAGATCGCACTTATCCTCTGGCGGGACTACGGCTACGATATCCCCGACGAGGCGATCCTCAAGGGGCTGGAGGCAGCCAGAATGCCGGCCCGCATCGAGGTGCTGCGCCGCCATCCGCTTCTTCTGCTGGACGGCTGCCACAACCCGGACGGAGCCCGCGCGCTGACCGAGACGCTGGCCGATGCCGGGTACGAGGGCAACCTTGTGGCCGTGCTGGGCGTTTTGGCGGATAAAAACTATGAGGAAATGCTGCTGGCGCTGGAACCGCTGTTTGAAAAAGTCTACACGGTCACGCCCGCCTGCCCGCGTGCCATGTCGGCAGCGGAACTGCAGCAGCAGGCCCGCTTCCATTTTGAAGCCGAGGCCTCGCCCTCGGTGGCGGCGGCCATACGCAACGCGGTCGATTACGCAGACGAACACAATCTGGCCGGCGCGGTAATCTGCGGCAGCCTGTATCTGGCCGCCGAGGCCCGCCCGCTTTTGCTGAAGGAAGCGGAAAAATGATCCGCTGCCGACACGATGCGGCAAAATCAAACGCAGGAACCCCGTATACTGGAGAGCATCCGGTAGGCGGGGTTCTTTTTTGCGTGTTTTTCACCCTGCTTGCAATGTGTTGGCGAAAGGTGTTGGCAGACAGCATGGCAAAGATCCGTTTTATTCCGGCCAGCGGCACGTTGGCCGTCTATCTATCCGGCGAGATCGATCACCACGCGGCGCAGATGCTGCGCATCGAGATCGATGCCCAGCTTGACGCGCGGATGCCGGAGCTGCTCACGATGGATTTTTCAGGCGTAAGCTTTATGGATTCCTCAGGCGTGGGGCTTATTCTGGGCCGCGGCCGCCGCATGCAGCTGACGGGCGGGCGGCTGACCGTGCAAAATCCGCCCGCGCAGATCCGCAAAATGCTCGATCTTGCCCGCATCTCCTACTTATAAAAGGGGGCCGCACCATGAAACCGATCAATCAGGTCAAAATCACGTTCTACAGCCGCAGCGTCAACGAGGGCTTTGCCCGTGCCGCGCTGGCCGCCTTTCTGGCGCAGGCCGATCCCACCGTGCCGCAGCTGGCCGATATCAAGACGGCCGTCTCGGAGGCCGTGACAAACTGCACCGTTCACGCCTATCCGGCAGGCATCGGGCTGGTCAACATGACGGCGGTTCTGTATGAGGACGGAAAAATCAAAATCACGATCGCGGATAAGGGGGTCGGCATCCCGGATGTCGCCAAGGCCATGGAGCCGCTGTTCACCACCGGCAACCCGGACGAGAGGGCAGGGCTGGGGTTCGCCGTCATGCAAAGCTTTATGGACCGTGTGCGGGTGGTATCGGCGCCGGGGCGCGGCACCCGCGTCACCATGACCAAGCAGCTGGAACCCCGCGTATGACCTTCCTACATAGCCACAAAGGAGGGAACGCCATTGACGGCAGATATCGCAGACCGCCCGGCGGCCAAGACTGCGGCGGGGGCGGCGCGCGCGGCCTTTATCCAGCAGAATCTTGGTCTTGTCCATGCCTGCGCGGGCCGATTCCGCGGGCGCGGCATTGAGTATGAGGAACTCTACGCGGCGGGCTGCCTGGGCCTTGTCAAGGCGTGCGACGGATTTGACGCGGGGCGGGGGCTGTGCTTTTCCACCTACGCCGTGCCGGTCATTCTGGGAGAAATCAAAAAGCTGTTTCGGGACGGCGGCACGGTCAAGGTCAGCCGCTCCTTAAAAGAACTTGGGATGAAGGTCAACGCGGCGCGGGAACGCTATTGCAAGGAGCATGGCGCCGAGCCGGGCGTGGCCAGGCTGGCCGAGCTTCTGGGGGAATCCCCCGAGCAAATCGCCATGGCCATCCGGGCCGGGCTGCCCACCCTCTCCCTGACGCCTGCCGAGGATGACGACGGCCAGGGCGAGTGGGATATCGCGGTCGAATCGCCCGAGGAGGCGCTCTCCGAACAAATCAGCCTGCGGGAGGTCATGGAGAAGCTGCCCCCCGCCGACCGTCTGCTGATCCGGCTTCGGTTCTACCACGGGCGAACCCAGAGCGAAACGGCAAAGGTGCTGCATACCACGCAGGTGCAGGTTTCGCGCCGGGAACGGAAAATTCTGCAGCGGATGCGGGCAGAACTGAACGGGGAATGATGCCGCACTTTTCATCACAGGGCAAACAGAACACAGATCCAAGAGGCAAACAGGGAAAATGTGGGCGTCTTGTCCGGCAGTATGCCCTGAAAAGGCGGCCTGGTTCCCGGCAAAATGCTAAAAGTGCGTTTTTGGGTGAAAAAACAGAAAAAACGTATTGACGCGGAAAATGTGGGGTGCTACTATAAACTCACCGGCTTCCGTGCGGAGGTGGAAATAAATTTGGCGGCATTCCGGGATTTTTGCTTGACAAAGACCCCGCGGCTGCGTTATACTGTCAAAGCTGTCCGCAGAAAACGGCACGAAGCAGTTTGCTTCAGACGAGAAAATTCCAAAAAGCTCTTGACAAAAGAAACTTCATGGGATATAATCGTTAAGCTGTCCCGAACGACAGCGGGGCGCTGAAAGGCTTCCGAAAGACCTCAAAAAAGTTCTTGACAAAAGGAAACGGATGAGGTAGAATAAACAAGCTGTCCGAAAGGGCAGCGCCCGCAGGACCTTGAAAATTGAACAAT
>CAYWID010000014.1:0-33730 GCA_964458285.1 uncultured Subdoligranulum sp.
TGGCCTGGGCCAGCAGGCTGTCGGCCTGCGCCTCCAGGCTCTGCCAGTTGGCGGCGATCGCGTTGATCTGCGCCTCGGTCAGGGTAACGCCGGAAATATCCACGCCGTTGCTGGCGGCATAGGCGCGGATCTTGGCCTCTTTTTCCGCCGTGGTAGCGGCAAAAGCAGAGGCGGCGAACACGCAGGCCGCCGCCAGAGACAGCGCCGCCGCCAGAATCTTCTTCAGTTTCATAACAGACATCCTCTTTCTTCTGCAAGTGGCCGCCTGCGGCGCCGACCCGTCCGGCCCCGCATCCCTGCCGATCCAGGTATTGATACCGCCATTATAGTACCCGGCGCCGGGATGTCAATAAAAAATTCATAATTTCTGATACATTTTCCGCTTATCCGTCGTCCGCCCGCTCCAGGCAGCCCGCAAAACCGTATTTTTTTACCGGAAGCAGGATTGATTTTTTCACAATTTGCTGCCATACTAAAAAAATATCCACTGATTTTTGTGCCGTCTGTTTAGGAAAAAGGAGCGCGCCCTATGCCTGTTTTAAAATTGATCCCCTCCTGCACCGATTACCTTTGGGGCGGTGACCGCCTGCGCGGAGAATACCATATTCGGTCCGACAAGCACCCTCTGGCCGAAGCCTGGGTGCTTTCCTGCCACACGGCCGGCCCCTGCACGGTGGCCGGCGGCCCCGACGCCGGCAGCACCCTGGCCGATTACATTGCGCGGCACGGCCGGTCGGTGCTGGGCAAAAACTGCGAAGGGTTTGCGGATTTTCCGATTCTTATCAAGTTCATCGACGCCAAAAGCGACCTTTCGATCCAGGTGCATCCCTCCAACGAGTACGCGCTTGCCAACGAGGGCCAGTACGGCAAGACCGAGATGTGGTATATTCTGGATTGCGAGCCGGGCGCCTTTTTGTACTACGGCTTCCGCCGCGAGATTTCCACGGAGGAATTTGCGCGCCGCATCCGGGACAACACCCTGCTGGAGGTGCTGAACGCCGTGCCGGTACACAAGGGGGATGTGTTCTTTATCCCTGCGGGCACCCTGCACGCCATCTGCAGGGGGATCGTGCTGGCCGAGGTGCAGCAAAACTCCAACGTAACCTACCGCGTGTACGATTACGGGCGGCTGGGAGCCGACGGCAAGCCGCGCGCGCTGCACATTCCGCAGGCGCTGGCCGTGACCGAGTGCCGCTTGCCCCGCACGGATTTCGACTTTGGCCCCCACCTTGCCCGGTGCGATTCCTTTACCGCCGATTTGCGGGACGGCGCCTTTGAAGATACCTGCGACGACGCCTCCTTCACCTCCCTGCTGGTGGTGGACGGCGCGGGCAGCCTGCGCTGCGGCGGCGAGACGATGCCCCTGCAAAAGGGCGACAGCCTGTTTGTGACGGCGGGCAGCGGCGCGTACGCGGTCAGCGGCGACCTGCGCACCCTCGTCACCCGCGTGGGAACCGACTGAACCTGTTTTGGCCCGCCATCGGCGGGCGGGAGGCAACTCGCTTATGCACTTTACCATGCCGGAACGCCTTGCGTTCGGGGAAATTCTGCGCGGCTGGTCGGACCGGGATCAGGCCCTGCAGATGCGGCAGTACATCCAGCACGGCCGCGTCACCACCTACGACCACTGCGTGCGGGTGGCGCTGGTCAGCTTTTGGCTCAACCGGCGCCTGCCCTTCCACTGCGACGAGGTGCCTGGTGCGGGGGGCTTTTCTGCACGATTTTTACCTGTATGACTGGCACCACTGTGCCGACCTGCCCGGCCTGCACGGGTTTGAACACCCGGCGCGGGCGCTGGCCAACGCCGCGGCGGCCTACCCGCTGACCGCAAAGGAGGCAAACATCATCGCCAGCCATATGTGGCCTTTGACCCTGACCAAGCTGCCCCGCTGCCGCGAGGCCGCGGTGGTCTGCCTGGCCGATAAGCTGTGCAGCCTGCAGGAAACGCTGCTCAAGCGGTAGGGGCCTTCCCCGCCCGCGGCAAAAGCAAAAAAACGCCCCGCGCCCCTTGCGGCCTGATACCGCCGGGGCGCGGGGCTGTTTTTTTTGGGGGGATCGGGCGGCGCGTTACAGCCGGTTCTCCATCGGGACGTAGCTGCGCACCGGCATGATGCTCTTGTAGGCCGGGCGGATGATCTTGTCGGCGTTGACAAGCTCCTCCATCCGGTGGGCGCTCCAGCCTACGATGCGGGCGATGGCAAAGATGGGGGTGTACAGCTCCAGCGGGATGTCCAGCATATTGTAGACAAAGCCGCTGTAGAAGTCCACGTTGGCGCTTACGCCCTTGTAGATATGGCGCTTTTCGGCAATGACCTCGGGCGCAAGGCGCTCCACCATGCTGTAAAGGGCAAAATCGTCGTCCCGCCGCTTGGCCTTGGCCAGCTGGCCCACATAGCTTTTGAAGATGCAGGCGCGCGGGTCGGACAGGGAGTAGACCGCGTGGCCCATGCCGTAGATCAGCCCCTTGCGGTCAAAGGTATCCTTGCAGAGCAGCCGGTTGAGGTAGGCGCGGACGGCGTCCTCATCGGTCACGTCGGAGACGGTGCTGCGCAGGTGGTTCATCATCTCCACCACCTTGATGTTGGCGCCGCCGTGCTTGGGCCCCTTGAGGGAGGACAGCGCCGCCGCCATGACCGAGTAGGTGTCCGACCCGGCCGAGGTGACCACCCGGGTGGTGAAGGTGGAATTGTTGCCGCCGCCGTGCTCCATGTGCAGCAGCAGGGCAACGTCCAGCACATGGGCCTCCAGCGGGGTGTAGCTGCGGTCCGGGCGAAGCATCTGCAGGATGTTTTCGGCGGTGGAAAGCTGCGGGTCGGGGCGGTGGATGTACATGCTCTCGTCCCGCAGATAGTAATTGTAGGCATGGTAGCCGTAGACGGCCAGCATGGGGAAAACGCTGATCAGCTTGATGCACTGTTCCAGCTGGGTTTGCAGGTCCTGCTCGCCCAGGCTGTCGTCGTAGGAGGCAAGGGTGAGTACGCTGCGGGTCAGCGAGTTCATCAGGTCGCGGCTGGGGGCTTTCATGATGACGTCGCGGGTAAAGTTGGTGGGCAGGCAGCGGCAGCGGGACAGCACCTCGCTGAACTCGGCCAGCTGGGCGGGGTTGGGCAGCTCGCCCAGCAAAAGCAGATAGGCGGCCTCCTCAAAGCCAAAGCGCTTGTGGGGGGCAAGGCCCCCGATCAGATCGTAGACATCGTAGCCGCGGTACCACAGGCGGCCCTCGCAGGGGACCTGCCTGCCGTCCTCCAGCTTGAAGGATTCGATGCGGGAGATGTTGGTGATGCCGGCCAGCACGCCGTTGCCGTCCTTGTCGCGCAGGCCGCGCTTGATGTGGTACTGCGCAAACAGCTCGGGCGGGATCTGGTTGTTGGCCTCGCAAAGCCGTTCCAGGCGTTCGGCGTCGCTGCGGATGCTGCCGTACTCTGCCATAGGTTTGTCTCCTTTCACACACGTCGGTTTCCCATTCGTCCCCTCCGCTGCCCTTTACAGCGGGTGATCGTCCAGCTCCGCACAAAGATTGCGGTGGATTTTTTCAGCCGCACGGCGCACCGCGGCCCGCTCCTCGGGCGTGACGCCCGCAAAGATCCGTTCCAGCGCCGCCGCGCGCACCGCCGCATAGCGGCCTGCCAGCGCGCGGGCGGACGGCGTGGGACGCAGATGCACCAGCCGGTGATCCCCGGCGTCCTCACACAGAAGAATGTAGCCGCCCCGCCGCAGATTATCCACCGATTTGGAGATGTGCGCCTTGGAAAGATGCCAGGCCCGCAAAATTTCGCTGGCGGTATCCCCCGCCCCGGCCTCGCAAAGAAAATACAGGATTTCCAGCTCCACCTGGCGCAGGCCGCAGCCGGGCAGTTGCTCCTCGCAAAGGCGTTCCAGCAGCTTTTTGGCCTGCTGCCCCGCCAGCAGAAAATCAAAGGTGTGGCTCATGGCGCGCTCCCAATCGTTCGTTTGTGAACTGTTTGACGGTATTTATCATACCACGGAACCCCCGCGCCATTTCTGTACAAATTGTAAACTTTTTGTGTATTTGTCCGTTCCGGCGGGTGTTTTTTTGCCGCCTTTACGGAAGAACGAGCGTGGCGCGGCTGCCGCCCTCCCGCTGCTTGGTCACGACGATCTGCCGCTCGATGCGGTCCTTCAATTCGGCCACATGGGAGATGATGCCCACCAGCCGGTCGCCCTGGGTCAGCTCGGTCAGGGCCTGCACGGCCTGGCGCAGCGCGTCCTCGTCCAACGTGCCGAAGCCCTCGTCCACAAACAGGGTGTCCAGCCGGACGCCGCCCGCGCCGCTTTGCACCTCATCCGAGAGGCCCAGCGCCAGCGAGAGGGACGCCAAAAACGATTCCCCGCCCGAGAGCGATTTGACGCTGCGGCGGGAGCCGTTGTAGTGGTCGATCACATCCAGATCCAGCCCGCTCTGGGCGCGAAGATTTTCGGCGGCGCGGCAGCGGGCCAGCTCGTACTGCCCGCCCGACATCACCATGAACCGGGTGTTGGCCCGGCGGATGATCCGGTCAAAGTACTGCGTCTGCACATAGGTTTCCAGCATCACGCGCTCCCGGCCGCCCAGCTGGCCGTTGGCCGTGTCCGACAGCGCCCGCACCCAGCGTTCCTCGGCCTCGACGGCGGCAAAGCCGGCGCCAAGATCGGTCAGCTTGTCCCGGATATCGCCGTTGCGGGCCAGCCGGGCCACCAGCGCGTTCTTTTCGCGCTCCAGCGCGTCCTGCTCGGCCCCAAGGGCCTCCCGCTCGGCCCCAAGGGCCGCGGTATCCACGGGGGGGATGCCGTCCAGCCGCCTGTCCAGCTCGGCAAGGCGGGCCTTGCCGCCCTCCTGCGCCAGCGCCAGCGCGGTACACCGTTCCCCGGCCTGGCGCAGGGCCTCGGCCAGCCGGTCCGCCGCGCGGCGGCACTCGGTTCGTTTCTGTTCGGCGGCGGCGCGGGTGGGGCAGGGCAGCGCCGCCGCCTGGGCGGCGGCCGCCTCGGCCAGCGCCTTGCCCTCGGCTTCCAGCGCCGCGCACCGCGTGGCGGCGTCCGCCAGCGCGGCGTCGGCCGCCTCGGCGGCCGCGCGGGCCTGGGGCAGCGCCGCCGCGGCCCTGGCCAGCCGCGCGGCGCGGCCGCGGACCTCCGCCTCCGCTTTGTCCAGCCCGGCCAGCGCGGTCTGCGTCTCCCGCTGGCCGGCTTCGATCTGCTTGTCCAGCGTGCGAAGCTCCCACGCAGGCAGAAGCGCGGCGGCGCGGCGGGTCAGCTCCTCCTTTTTGGCGGCAAGCTGTCCGGCCAGGCCGCGGGCCAGGCCCGCCTGCTCCGCCTGGCGGCGGGCGGCCTGCTGCTCGGCGGCGCGGGCGGTATCGACCTGCCGCTCGGTGGGCACCGAGGCGGCCAGCGGCGCCGGGCCGGGATGGCGGACGGCGCCGCAGACCGGGCAGGGCGCGCCGTCGGTCAGGCTTTGCGCCAGCACCCCCGCCTGCCCGCTCAAAAAGGCGTGGTTGGCGGCAGCGTAGCGGGTCAGCGCCGCATCGTGGGCCAGGGCGGCGGCGGCGGCTTCGCTTTGGGCCGCGTCCGCGGCTTTTTTGAGGGTCAGGCAGCCGTCGAACAGGCCGCGCAGCTCGGCCCAGTTGTCCCGCTGCCGCTCGGTCTCCCGCCGCCGGGCGTCCAGCACGGCGGCCTCGGCGGGGGCCTCGCGGCAGGCGTCCTGCTCGGCCTGCCAGCGCTCCGCCTGCTGCCGGGCCGCCGCCCGGGCGGCCTCGGCCCCGGCGCGGCGGTCGGCCTGCGCGGCGGCCTCCGCGTGGTTTTTGGCCAGCCTGCGGCGGGTATCCTCCCACCGGTCGTAGGCGGGCAGCTGCCGTTCCAGCGCGGCGGCCTCGGCCCGCAGCCGCTGTTCCTCGGGCGTTTGGGCGGCCAGCGCGTCCCTCTCCGTTTGGGCCGCGGCCAGTTCGGCGGCGCGCGTTTCCAGCGCGGCGGCGGTTTGGGCGCGGTCGGCCCGCAGCCGGGCATCCTCCCCGGCCTTCTGCCACCGCGCCTCCAGCGCCGCCTGCCGCCCGGCCACCGCCGCCGCCGCCTGTTCCGCCCGGCCGCGGGCGGCGGCATCGGCTTCCAGCTGCGCCCCCAGCCAGCTCTGCCAGGAAGGCAGAAGGGCCGGGTCCCGCGCCTCGTCCCCGGCCAGGGCTTCCGGCAGCGGGACGCCGGGCGGGCATTCGATATCCCCCAGGTATTGCCGGATGCCGTCGCGCAGGGTCAGCCGCTTTTTGGTGCGGTCGTCGGCCTCCTTTTTAAGGGCCGCCTGGAGCGCGGCGTAGTTTTCGGTGCGAAACAACTGCTGAAAAATCCCAATCCTTGTGCGGGTATCGGCCAGCAGCAGCTTGAGAAAATCCCCCTGCGCAATCATCACGATCTGGGAGAACTGCGCCCGGTCCACCCCCATCAGGGTGCGCACCTCCCGATCCACCTCCGACAGCCGGGTGATCCGCCGTCCGTCGGGCATCAAAAGCTCGGCGTCGGCCTTCTCGGTGGCGATGCCGCCGCCCCGCCGGGCCGGGCGCTCGTAGGCCGGGTTGCGGCGGATCTTATAGGTTTTGCCGCCGTACACGAATTCCAGCGCCACAAAGGTGGGGGTGGCCGGGTCGGCGTATTTGCTGCGGAACATGGCGGGGTCGCGGCTGCTGCCGCTGGCCTCCCCGTACAGGGCGTAGGCGATGGCGTCAAACAGGGTGGTTTTGCCCGCGCCGGTGTCCCCGGTGATCAGATAAAGCCCCTTGGTGCCCAGCGCGTCCAGCGCCAGCTCCTGCTCGCCCGCGTAGGGGCCAAAGGCCGAGATCGTCAGTTTGGTGGGCCGCATCGGTCATTCCTCCTTCTCCCAGATGCCCTCGATCAGCCGCCCGGCCAGCGCCCGCTGGGCGTCGGTCATGGGCCTGCCGTTCTGGCGGGCAAAAAAGTCCGCGAACAGTTCGATCGGCGGCAGGGCGCGCGCGTCCGCGGGGGCAGCGGCGGCTCCGGCCCCGGCGCGGGTGCGGCGGTTGTCGTAATCCAGCTTCATCAGCCCGTGGTAGACGCTGCCCAGCCGCCGCATGGCGTCAGGAACGTCCTCCTCGTCGGTCAGGGTGATGTGGAGGTAATCCTCCTGCAAGGCGGTGCCGGCGTAGAACGCGCGGGAGACAAGCGCTTCGTAGGTTCCGCGCAGCTCGCGCAGGTCGTGCAGCGGCGCCAGGGGCAGCGTGCGCACGGCGACCGTCCCCTTGGGGCCGAACTCCGCCACCGTCACGCTTTTGGTCTGCCCCGCCTCCGAGAACGAATATTTGAGCGGCGTGCCGCAGTAGCGCAGGGTGGGGCGGCCCACCTGCTGCGGCCCGTGGAGGTGGCCCAGCGCCACATAATCGAACCCGTCAAAAACGGCGGCGTCCACATTGTCGGTTCCGCCCACCGACAGCTCCTCCGATTCGCAGCGGGCTGCGCCGGTGACGAACTGGTGGGTGACGAGCAGGTTGCGGGCGGCAGAATCCAAGGGCTGGGCCGCCAGCACCGTGCGCACGGCGTCGGTGTAGCTTCCGATGGCGGCGTCCGGGTAAAACGGACGCACCTGCGACGGTTTTAGAAACGGAAGCAGGTAGCAGTACAGGGGGCCGTACTCGTCCCGCAGCGTCACCCTGGCCATGGCGCCGTCAAACACCGGGGCCAGATGCACGCCGGCGGCATCCATCAGCCGGCCGCCGAAGGCAAGACGCTCGGGCGAATCGTGGTTGCCGCTGATCAGCAGGATCTGCCGCCCGTCCCGGGCCAGCCCGGCCAGAAAATCGTCCAGCAGCGCCACGGCCTCGGCGGGGGGAAGCGGGCGGTCGTAAACATCCCCGGCAATCAGCACGGCATCCGGGCGCTCGGCGTCGGCGTGGGCCAAAATCTGGCGCAGAATTTCCCGCTGGTCGTCCAGCATCGAAAACCCGTTGACCCGCTTGCCCAGGTGCAGGTCGGACAGATGAAAAAGTTTCATGACGTGCGCTCCTTTCCTATCCTTGCCGGCGCATGATGCAAAAAAACGCGGCGGGTCCCTCGCCGGGCCGCCGGGCCGGCATGATGCGTATGGTTTTCAGTATAGCACAGCCCGCCCCGCTTAACAAACGGCGCGTTTTGTGGTATGGTAAAGGCAGAAAGTTTGAAGCGAGGTGTTTTTGGATGGATGACGTTCGGGGAAGCGCGGCCGCGCCCCACGCGGCCGAGATCGAGGCGCAGGCCCGCACGGCGGCGCAGGAATTGCTGGCCGCGGCGCATCTGCGGCCCGGCGAGCTGCTGGTGGTGGGCTGTTCCAGCAGCGAGATCGTGGGCGGGCGGATCGGCCGCGAGAGCAGCATGGAAGCCGCCGAAGCCGTGTACCGCGGCTTGCAGCCGGTTTTGCAGGCGCAGGGGGTGGAGCTGGCGGCCCAGTGCTGCGAGCATCTGAACCGCGCGCTGGTGGTGGAGCGCCGGGTGGCCGAGCGCTGCGGCTGCACCGAGGTCAACGCCCTGCCCCAGCCCCACGCGGGCGGCAGTTGGGCCACCGTCTGCTGGAGCCGGTTTGCCGACCCCGTGCTGGTGGAGGAGGTGCGGGCCGCGGCGGGGCTGGACATCGGCGGCACCCTGATCGGGATGCACCTGCGGCGGGTGGCGGTGCCGGTCCGGCTCAGCCTTGACCGCATCGGCAGCGCGCTGCTGCTGTGCGCCCGCACCCGGCCCCCCTATATCGGCGGCGCGCGCGCCGTGTACAAGGAGATGTGACGATGGCAGACCTTTTGACGGAACCCGCCCGCGGCGAAGCGCCCCTTTCCCCGGCCAGGCTGGCCGAGCTGGCGGACGCGGTGGCCGGCATCCGGGCCGCGATGGACAAAGCCGCCGCCGAGGCCGGCCGCCGCCCCGCCGACATCCTGCTCTGCGCGGCCTGCAAGACCCGCACGGTGGCCGAGGTGCGGGCCAGCGCCCGGCTGCCCATCGACCTGTTTGGCGAAAACCATGTGCAGGAGCTGGTGGAAAAGACCGACGCCGGGGCGTACCTGGGCAAGCCGGGGCATTTTATCGGCCATTTGCAGACGAACAAGGTCAACAAGGTGGTGGGCCGCGCCGCGCTGATCCAAAGCGTGGACAGCACCCGTCTGCTGGCCCGCATCGACGCGGCCGCCGAAGCCGCCGGGCTGGTGCAGGACGTTTTGCTGGAGATCAACATCGGCGGGGAACAGAGCAAAAGCGGCGTATCGCCCGCGCTGCTCTGGCCCCTGCTGGACGATGCGGCGGCCCGGCCCCACCTGCAGGTGCGCGGGCTGATGGCGATTCCCCCCGCCGCGGCGGGCGAGGCCGAGACCCGCGCCTTTTTTGCCGCCATGCGGGAGCTGCTGGCCAAGGCGCAGGCGCGCCGCTGCCCCAACGCCCCGATGGATATCCTTTCGATGGGGATGAGCGGCGACTACCTGGCCGCCATCCGGGAGGGCGCCACCCTTGTGCGGATCGGCACGGCCATCTACGGCGCGCGGGACTATTCCCGCCGCTGAGGCCGCGGCGCCGGGCGCCTGCCTGCAAACCAACGGCAGCCGCGCAGCCCTTTGGGGGGCTGCGCGGCTGCCGTGCTTTTTTCCGCCGCGCCGCCATGCGCAGCGGTCAGCGGGGGGCCTCGTTTTCCTTGTGGGGCAGGGCCGCATAGTCGCGGTCGATCGTGATCTCGCAGCGGCAGTCCGGGTACCTGACCCGCACCAGCCGGGAAATTTTTTCCTTCAGCTCGGCGTCCGCCAGGGGCAGCGCGCGCGGGGCCACGCAGTCGAACACAAGCCGGGTGCCGCCCTGCGGCCCCGCCGGGATCACGCAGAAATCGTGGATGGTCAGGGCGGGGTCCACCCGGCGCACCTGCTCGCCGACCCACTCGGTCAGCTTGCCCAGCGCCGAATCCACATCCGCGACGGGGTCCATATGGACGACCAGGTTCAGCCCCCGCTCGTTCAGAAAATCCCGCTCGATGCTGTCCACGACGGCGTGGGCGCGCAACGGAAGCAGGTCGGCGGACATCTCGACATGGGCCGTGGCAAACTGGCGGCCGGGGCCGTAATCGTGGATCAGCAGGTCATGGGTGCCGATGACGCCGGGGTAGGACAGAATCTTTTCGCGGATGGCCTCCACCTCGGCCTCCTCGGGGGCGCGGCCCAGCAGCGGGTCCAGGGTGTCCTGCACCAGCCCAAAGCCGCTGTACAGAATAAACAGCGCCACGGCAAGGCCCATCCAGCCGTCCAGCGTAATGCCGGTAAGCCGGGCGGCGACGGCGGCCGCCAGCACGGCGGCGGTGGTAAGCACATCGTTGCGGCTGTCCGCCGCGGTGGCGATCAGCGTTTCGGAGTGGATGCGCTCGCCCATGGCGCGGTTGAACCGCATCATCCAGCCCTTGAGCAGGATTGAAAGCACCAGCACCACGGCCACCCACGCGCTGAAGGTGACCGGCGTGGGCGCCAGTATTTTGCGCACGCTGCTTTTGAGCAGCTCCACCCCGATGACCAGGATCAGCACGGCCACCATCAGCCCGGCCAGGTACTCGTATCGGCCATGGCCGTAGGGATGCTCGCGGTCGGCGGGCTTGGCGCCCATCTTAAAGCCCAGCAGGCTGATGATGCTGGACGAGGCGTCCGACAGGTTGTTGACGGCGTCCGCCGCGATGGACAGCGACCCGGAAAGCCAGCCGATGGCCAGCTTGGCCGCAAACAGCGCCAGATTGCAGCCGATGCCCACGGCGCTGGCAAACTTGCCGGTGGCGGCGCGCACCGCGCCGGACTGGGTATCGTCCGCGTTGGGAACCAAGCGATGAAGCAGAGCGTCGAGCATAAAAAGCGCCTCCTTGACCCGGAGCAGTCCACAGAAAAACACGGCGGTTCCGCCGCGGTTTTTTTGCTGCGTTATTTCTGCGTCATGCTCTAAAAAAACGCGCCCCGGCGGGGCAGCGTTGTTGAACGACTGTCCCGCGGAGGCGCGCTGGCGATCCGCTGTTACCTGTGTAACCCGGCATCATGGCAGAGCCATGCCTGTCAGTAGGTTGTGCGATGGGTGCATCTTACCATACCAACGCCCGGTTTGTCAAAGCTGACTTGAAAATTCTTCAGCCCGCGGAGGCGGCGGCATCGGCGGAAGCCGCCGGTTCTGCGGCCGCCGTGCTTTCGGAGACGGTGTTCTCGGAGGCCACCGTGCTTTCGGAGGCGGCCGTAGGCTCTGGCGTGGCCGGCGTGTAGCTGTTCTGGTCGATGTAATCCTTGGAGCGATCCTCGTTGCAATGGTAGATTGTGTAGCCCTGCGTGGTGGCGGTGGGCTGGATGACCTCGGGCCAGTAGGTGTACGCGATGGCCGTGGCCGTGGGCTCCGGCGTGGCGGTGGGGGCCTCGGTCGGCTCGGGCGTGGGCTCCGCTTCCTCCACCACTTCCTCCGAGGAACTGGCGTGCGATGCCTTGCTGGAGGATACGATGGGCGCCGTGTAGGTCACCACATCCTTGTCGTCGATATGCTGGGGCACCGCGGTCAGCGCGGGGCGGTCGTCCTCCGTGATGTAGCTGTGGGTGCGCACATAGTTGAACAGGGCCGTCATCCCCTCGTCGGAAAAATGGATGCCGTCCGAGGAGATCACATACCCGGCCTTGGCATAGCCGGTGGCGCTGTCCTTGAGCGCCTCGGCGCTGTTCAGATATTTCCAGCCGTTGTCCTTGCACATCTGAACGATGGCCTTGTTGTACTCGTCCACCTGGCTCTGGGTCAGGCTGGTGTTGGAATGCTCCTGCCCAAGCGGCGGGATGGAATTGACGATGACATCCACGCTGGGGTACGCCTTGACGATGGCTTCAATCCCCTGCCGATACCCCTCGATAAAGGTCTCCGCCGACCGGCTGGGGCTGAGATCGTTGGTGCCGAAGGTAAGCAGCACCCGCCTGGGCTGCATCAGGGCCACGGCCTCCGGCATGGTTTTGTAGCCGGTATAGCCCTGAAATTTGATGCAGGCGTAGCTTGCCAGCGAGCTTGCCGTCATCCCCACCGAGCCGATCGCGTTGTCGTAGGTGCAGTAGCTGCCCGAAAGCCCGCCCCGGTACATCCGGGCCGTGTTGGAATCGCCTACGAACAGGGTTTCGTCCAGGTAGGTCTGGCCCGCGTCGTCGCTCTGTTCCAGGATCGTCGTGGAATACTGGGCGGCGTCGATGTTGTTCTGGTCTTTGTTGTAGCCGCTCTCGGTCACCATGGAGCCCTCGTCCACCGCGGAATCTCCGGCGGCGGATTCCGGCGTTGCCGCCTGTTTGCCCTTCAGCCCGCCGGAAATCGCCAGCGCGGCGACCACCGAGCCCAGCAGCACCGCGGCGCAGATGGCCAAAACGAAAAACATCCTGCTTTGGGCGTTCATCCGCGCCCAAAAACCGGCATTGTCTGCGGCATGTTTGTTTGCCATAATCGTTCCTTTCCCTGTGCAGGCCCGCGGCCCGACATCCGTCGTTTTCCGAAAAAGGCCCTCCCGCCGGCGCACGGCAGAAGCCGGGGCGCCGGTACAGCCCTCTCATCATAACTTTTTTATTGTACACCATTTCGGCTCTTCGTGCCAGTGGTTTCCTGTTATTTCATGGATTTGGGACAAAAAAAGGAGCGTTCCTCCTTTTTACGGGGGGAACGCTCAGGAACGGCGGCGGCGCAAAAAGCGTCAGCCTGCCTGCTTTTCGATGGCCGGGGCCGCGGGCAGCAGGCGGGCCTTTTCCATGGCCGGACGCAGCACCGCGTACAGCGCGACCGCCGCCGCGCAGGAAACGACCGCATTGAAGGCGGTGGCGCCGATGTTCCAGGCCAGCGTGATATCGGCGGCGGGCTTGCCCAGAATCAGCAGCTTGTACCAGTAGCCGATCAGCGGGTCAAACACCGCGTTGAAGGCAAGGCCCGAGGCCGCCGCCGCGATGGAGGCGCCCATCCGCTTTTTGCCCGCGGGCAGCTTTTGGATGTGGAACACCTTATCGGCCACCGTGCCCGCGATCAGGCCGATAAAAAATTTGAGCAGAAAGGTTTTGGGCGCGTACACCACATAGATGGGGTCAAACAGATCGCCCAGCGTCATGCCGATGGCGCCGCCCAGGCCGCCCGCCAGCCCGCCGAACAGCAGCGCGCCCAGCACCGGCACCATGTTGCCCAGGTGGATGGAGGTGGCGTCCCCGCCGGGCAGGCTGATCTTGAACTGCAAAAATGTAAAGCAGACATAGCTCAGCGCGGCCAGCAGGCCCACGACGGCGATTTTGCGGATGGCTTTGTTCTCGTTTTTCATAAAAGATTCCCCTCTCTCTAGGCAGGGCCGCTTGACTTTTCTTCCCCCGCCGTATATCCTCATTATAGCGGATTCTGGCACCTTGTTAATAGCCAGAATACAACTTTTTAAGGGGGCCAGTTTATGATTTCGCTGCATCCCGAAAGCAAAACGCCGCTGTATGAGCAGCTCTACCTGGCATTGGCGGGGGATATCCGCGCGGGGGCGCTGGCGCCGGGGCGCAGCCTGCCGGGGCGGCGCAGCATGGCGGCCCGGCTGGGCGTGAGCGTGAACACCGTGGACGCCGCCTACCAGATGCTGGCCGCCGAGGGCCTGGCCGAAAGCCGCCCCCGCAGCGGCTTTGTGGTGCAGGAGACGGGCGGCCTGCTTTGCAGCAGGCCGCCCGTCCCCGCCCCGGCCCCGCCCGCGGCCGTTTTGCGGGAGCCGGCCCCGGCGTTTGACCTTTCCACCGGCGGGGTGGACACCGTGCTGTTCCCGGCCCGCACCTGGGGGCGCATCCAGAAGGAGCTGCTTTACACCAGCCCCAGCCTGCTTGAGCGGGGCGAGATGCAGGGCGACGCCGACCTGCGCCAGACGATCGCCCTGTATCTGGCCGAGTACCGGGGCGTTGCCTGCACGCCGGAGCAGATCGTGGTGGGCGCGGGCATCGAGTATCTGCTGGGCTGCCTGGCCCACCTGTTTGCGGGCGGCACGGCCGCCGTGGAAAACCCCGGCTACCGCCGCACCCGCGCCGTGCTGGAAAACAACGGCATCCCCTGCCGCCTGGTGGACATCGACCGCAACGGCCTTCCGCCCGAGGGGCTGGCCGCCAGCGGCGCCAACCTGTGCTACATCACGCCCAGCCACCATTTTCCTACCGGCGTCACGATGCCCGCGCCCCGCCGGGCCGGGCTGCTGCGCTGGGCCGCCGCCGCGCCGGGCCGCTATCTGCTTGAGGACGACTACGACTCCGAGTTTCGCTTCGATACCCGCCCTTTGCCCAGCCTGCAGGGGATGGCCGGGCCAAACGGGCCGGTGGTCTACCTGACCACCTTCTCCAAAAGCCTGGCGCCGGGCATCCGCATCGCCTGCATGGTGCTGCCCCAAAGCCTGCTGGGCCGGTACCGGCAGGATTTTTCGGTCTACGCCAACACGGTCACCCGGTTTGAACAGCAGACCCTGCGCCGCTTTATGGCCGAGGGCTACTTTACCCGCCATCTGGCCCGGATGCGGCTTGCCTACAAAAAACGGATGGAGCGGTTTGCGGCGGCGCTTACGGCGCGGCTGGGCGGGCAGGGGCTGACCCTGCGCGGCCGGCACACCGGGCTGCATCTGCTGCTTACCCTGCCCCGCGCCCCCGGCGAGCATATCCTGACGGCGAACGCCGCGCTGGCCGGGGTGCGGGTGCGCGGCCTGAGCGAGTATTACATGGCGCGGCCCGACCTCTGCCCGCCCAACACCGTGGTGGCGGGCTATGCCGCGCTGCGGGACGCCGATATCCCCGCCGTGGCGGACGCGCTGGCCCGTGCCTGGACTTTTTGACGCCTACGCGGCAAAAACATTGCCCGGTTTTTTCGGCTTTACCCCAACAGCGCCCGGATCGCATCCCTGCTTTGGGCCCCCAGCGCATACTCCGCGGTGGCAGGGCCGCCGGTGCCGGGCATGCCGGTGTATTCCACGGCGGTGGCTGTCTGGCCGGCCAGATAGGTCATCGTATTTTCAAGCTTGAGCAGCCTTTTTGCGTCGAGATCGGTCAGCGTCCGGCCCGAAAGCCGCCGCGCCGCCCCCGGCAGGGAGGAGAGCAGCGCCGGGTTCTGGCGCAAAAACGCGGCCCACGCGGCGGCCCTTAGCTCGGCCAGCGCTGCATCCGAAAGCCCGGCCCGCGCGGCGCTTTGCACAAAAGGCTCGGCGGTTTGGGCCGTCAGGGCGGCCACCGGGTCGCTGCCGCAGCCAAGCGCCCTGCGCTGCCCGGCGTCCAGCAGGGCCGAAAGATCCAGCCGGGCGGCGGCGTCCTCCCCGGCAAGCGCCGCAAAGCCGTCCGCCGTGGCCGCAAAATAAGCGTCCGGCCTGTAGCCCAGGGTATCGCCCAGCAGTTGGGCGGCCCGGGCCGGGCCCGCCGCCAGGTAGCAGGCCGCAAGGGTCGTTTCGCCGGTGGGCGCCGCCACCGCGGTGCCGCCCGGCAGCCCGCACAGGGTGACGGTGCGGGCCGGGCCGTCCACCCGCACCAGCAAAAAGGCGGGTTCCTCGGCCTGCACGGCCACCAGCAGCCGGAAGGTGCTTTGCGCCCCCGGCGCGACGGCCAGCCCCCCGGCGGCGGCATCGGCGGCGCGGGCCGCCTGCTGCTGGCGCTGCATGCCCCAGTACCCCACCGCCGCCCCCAGCGGAACCAGCAAAAGCAGGGTCAAAAACAAACTTTTCCAAAAAAGACTTGCGCGGCTGCGCATAAAAAGCCCCCCTTTGTTGCCATACTGACCTCAGAGCAGCCGCAAAAGCGCGGGCGGCGCCGCCGTCCCGTTCTTTTGCGGTCTGCTTACGAGTTTTGACGGCAAACGCCAAAGCTAAACCGCCCATGGCAAACAAAGGAGAGTGGAACAATGGAGTATTCTCAACACGGACCGCGCGGCGCCGAGGACGAGCGCCGCGATTTCTGGACCGGCCTGGCCGAGGGCGCCGACGCGCTGCCCGGCGTGCTGCCCGTCCCCGACCTTGACCCCGACGCTGCCGGCGAGATCGCCGACCCGGACAGCCAGGCCAGCCCGCAGGATCCGCTTGGCAGCTGGACCGGCGTGCCCGACATCGGCACCGCCGACGCCGGCGAGCTGCCCACCCAGGATCAGGACGACCTTTGAGCGTGCCTGCACGCCTTTCCCTGACGGCGTTTTTCCGCGTTTAAACGGCATAAAGCACCGGCCCTCCCGCCGCAGCGCGCGGGAGGGCCGGTGCTTTTGAACTTCAGGCGTTTTCCCGCCGGTAGACAAGAAAGCGGAAGCCGATCTCGGTGGTAAGGCTTTCCAGCCCGGCCAGCCGGGCCGCGCCGTCGGCGGGGGTGTTCCAGAAATAGGGGGTCATGGCAAACAGGTTTTGCAGCTGGCTGCCGGGCACCGTCACGGCGCCGGTCACCTCGGCGGCCTCCGCAAAGGCAAAGCCGGGGTAGGCGATGTCGCGCACCTCGTTCTCGTAGGGGGTGCGGTACAGCACCTCCTTCAGCCCAAACAGATGCCGCGCCGTAGGCACCGCGTACAGCAGCGCCCCGCCCGGCGCCAGCATCCGCGCAAACTCGGCCTGGGCAAAGGGGGAAAAGATGTTGAGCAGCAGATCGGCCCAGCCGTCCCGCACGGGGGCCGCAAAGCTGCCGCCCACGCAGAACGCGCCCTCGGGCAGGGTTTTGGCGGCCAGGCGCACGGCCTCCCGCGAAAGGTCGAACCCTACCAGCGCGGGCGCGGCCCCGGCGGCGGCCAGCGCGCGGTAGACGGCCGCGTCGTAGCTGCCCTCGCCGCAGCCCGCATCCACAAGGCGGGCCGGGCGGCCCGGCGGCGCGTAGCGCAGGCAAAGCCCGGCCAGCGCCTCCCGGAAGGGCGCGTACCAATCCCCCTGTAAAAAGGCGCGGCGGGCACGAACCATCTCCCGGCTGTCGCCGGGGTCGGCGGCGTGCTTTTTTTGAAGGGCCAGCAGGTTTACATAGCCCTCCCGCGCAAGGTCAAAGCTGTGGCCCGCCGGGCAGCGGAGCGCGCCGCCCGAAAGCGCCAGCGCCCCCGCGCAAAGCGGGCACCGCAGCCCGGAAAGCGAGGCCGGGGTCATTCCTCCGCGTCCTCTGCCGGGGCGGCGGGCTGCGCCTGCACGGGCGGCAGGGCGGCAGGCGAAGCGGCGGGCGTGCCCGCCGCTTCCTCCTCCATCGGCTCGCCGTGGGCGGCCATGTAGGCGGCAAAATTCGCATACTTCTGCTTGGGCGGACGGCGGCTGATCAGCAGCAGGCCGGGGTCCTCCTCCCGCGCCGGGGGCGCGGGCTGGGGACGGCGCGGGGGCTGCGGGGCGCGGGCCGCGGGGCGCGGGGCGTCCTCCTGCGGGGCGGGGCGGGGGCCGCGGCCGGGTCTGCCGCCGCCCTGCCCGTTCGCGGGCTGGGGGCGGTTCTGGCCGCCGCGGTTCTCCTGCGGCTGGCCGGGGTTTTGCCGCCCGCGCGGCGGGTTGGGCCGGTTCTGGCCGCCGCGCGGCGGGTTGGCGCGCGGCGCCTCCCCCTCTGGGCGGCGGGCCTGGTTGGGACGGGGCGCAGGGGCGCTGCCCTGCGAAGCGCCGGACGGCTGCCCGGCGTTCTGACCCGGCTGCCCCTCGCCCGGGGCCTTGCCGCTGCCGCCGCGGCGGCGGCGACGGCGGCGGGCGCTTGCGCTGACCCCCTGCCCGGCGGCGCCGCCGGGGGCGGCGCTGTTGGCGGGGGCGGCGGGGCGGGCGGCTTCGGTCTTTTCGTTGCTCTGCATGTGAACCCTTCTTTTTCTGTCAGTTTTCAACAAGGCTGCGGCATTCGTTGTAGTAGCGTTTTTCCTCGGCATGACCCATGCTGAAGGTCTTGCGGGGCAGCACGCCGCCCAGCACCACGCCTTTAAAGAGATCGTCCTTCGCCAGGCCCGGCAGCAGCAGGCCGACCGCCCCCTGGGCGGCCATCTGGCGCACGGCGGCCTCGCCGTGGATGTAATCGACCCCGCATTCGCCGTGGTCGGCCAGGAAGTAGGCCACAAATTTTTCGACGGTGCCGACGGTCAGCGGTTCAAGCCTGCCGCTCATCCCCATATGGACGGTGCCCTGGTTGGATACCAGCTTGAAATTCTGCTGGCCGTCGCAGCCGGAGCAGAGGGTGATCCCCTGCTCGGCCGCAAACTCTGCCAGCCGCATCAGCACCGACGCCGTCGAGGTGTGGAACAGCACACGGTGGATCGGCTCGATCTCGATGGCGGGCGAGTGGACGTTGCAAACCTCGGCCAGGCACCAGCGGGCCGGGTGGGTTTCCCGCTGCGCGGGGGTCAGGGTGGGCTTCAGCTCCTCCCAGTAGGCTTTGGCGGTTGCCAGCGAGTGGTTGCCGTCGCCCACGGCCAGCGTCATGGGGGGCTGGCCCGCCGCGGCCGGATACCGCGCGCCGAAGGCTGCGGCATCGCCCAGCGCGCGGAGCGCCCCGCGGATGGATGCCACCAGCGCGGGATCCTCCACGGCCCAGCCGGCCAGGTGGCCGCCGCCCAGCATCAGCTCGCCGTCGTACAGGCGGGGCAGGCCGGCCTTGCGCTCGCCGACCGGCTCGATCAGCGTCCCGGCGGGGTCGTCGGCCAGCATCATCACATGGGGCGTTTCCAGCGCGGCGCCCCGCCGCACCTTGAGCCGGGGCGGAATGCGGCTGACCACCGTGCTTTCGCTGGGGCGGATGGCCAGGCGGGCGCCGGGGTCGTAGCTGTACGCTTCCAGATCCACGGCCCCCACCAGCCCCTGCCGGACGGTGCCGTCCTGCTGGGTGCGCTCCAGGTAGACGAACCCGTTGACGCAGCGGGTAAGCAGATTGGCGCGGTAATCCTCCATGGCGGCGCGGATGCCTGCCAGGCGGGCTTCCTCCTGCGGGGTGCCCAGGTAAGCCTCCGGCAGAACGATGTGCAGGGTGCTGGGCTTGCCCTCGGCGGCCTGCTCGGCCTTCTGCCAGTATTCGGGCTGGGAGGTGAACTGATCCACCGCAATGGTGGCCCAGGGGTCCAACGGGGTGCCGGGGGCCGGCAGCAGGATCTTTGCGGGTACAAAACATTCCGCCATAGCCTAATACGTCCTTTCCTCTATCCAAAACCTCTATCGATCGGTCGATCGTCTCAAAAAACGGGCGCGGCGCCGCGCTTGTCCGCGCTTACGCGGTGACGGCATGGCCCAGCAGGCCATACAGCGCCAGCGACAGAATGCCCACATAGATCAGCGCGGCGGGCAGCCCCTTAAAAATGGCGGGCACGTCCTTGCTCATCAGACGGCGGCGGCCCTCGTCCACCACCAGCACGGCCACCAGATACCCGATGCCGCTGCCCAGGCCGAAGCCGAGGGTTTGCAGCAGGGTAAAGTTCTGGTTGGCGCAGATCAGAACCGTGCCCAGAACGCAGCAGTTGTAGGTGGCGCCGGGCAGCTGGTCACGGTAAATTTTGCGGGACGCGGCGGGCCAAAAGCCCAGCACCAGCCAGACGACCGCCATCACGGCGGTGCTGCAGCTCAGGTAGACCAGCGGGCGCAGCGCCGCGGCGGGCAGCCAGCCCGGCAGAACGGTTTTCAGCCAGGGAAAAAGCAGGTTGTGGGCGGCCCAGCCCAGCGGCGCGCTGCCCAGCTGGACAAAAATGACGGGCCCGCAATATTGCCAGGTTTTGATGGAAGGATCGTTGACCAGCCGCAGCAGGCTGGACATGCCCAGCGCGCGGGAGAAGATGACGTTCTCCGCAAAAACGGCGGTCAGCGCATAGAGAAAGAATTGCAGCACGGCCTGCACGACCGAGCCTTCAACGGTGCCGATTGCCATACTGGCGCTTCACCTCCTGCTGTTTGTAATACACATAGCTATTGGCGATGGCCGTCCACACGGCGGCGATGACGCCCACCAGCACAAACCCGCCCGCAGGCTGGGCGGCCACCGGCAGCAGCGCCACATGGAACACCGCGGTGCCGAACACCGTGCCCGCCGCCATCAGTTCCCGCAGGCAGCCCACCAGCAGGATGGACACGCAAAAGCCCAGCGTATTGTTGACGCCGCGCAAAAACGCTTCGCCCACCGATTCCAGGGTATCGCTTTCCATCCGCTTGATGATGACGGGTTCCACCACCAGCACCGGCAGGTAGATGCCCAGCAGCGAAAGATCGCTGCCGAACAGCGAATACAGCAGAATGTACGCCGGGATGTAGACAAGCGCCGCCGCGTAGCAGTAGATGACCGGGCGGAAGCGGTTGCCCGTCAGATGGCAGAGGGCCACGGCCAGCACGCGGGTTACGGTAAGCAGCAGGATGGCCGCCGCGCAAAGCATCAGCGCGGTCTGGCCGCTGTAGGCGGCCACCACCACGGGCGCCATGCCCAGCCCCCGCATGATGACGGGGTTGTTGAGCCAGATGTGATTGTCGTGGATGCTTTGGCCCAGCCGGTCCAGCGCCTCCGCCTGGCTGCGCGGCGCCTCCGCGCGGGCAGCGCGGGCCGGTTTTTCGGCGCGGGCGGGCTTTTCGGCGCGCAGGGCGCGGGTATCGGCGGCGTCCTGCGCGGCAGGCCGGGGGGCCGGCGGCTCGGCGGGGGCGGGCGGCTCGGGCGGCAGGTTCATGGCCTCCCGGCGCGCCTTTTCCAGCATTTCGGGCGAGATTTTGGGGATGATGATGGTCTGCGAATGTTCGGCAGCCGTCTCTTTACCGTGATTCCGGTTTGCGTTGTTTTGCAATCCGCTGTTCCTCCTTCCTCATAAAGCGTGTGCGCTCGGCGCGGCGGCCGATGCGGTCCAGCCACTCCGGGAAGGCGTTTACCATCAGCAGGGCAAAGCAGATGCCCGTTTCATAGATGCTGTAATAGCGGAACACCACGGTCAGGATGCCCAGCGCCACGCCGTAGATGACCCGGCTGGAGGTGCGGTTGGGCTGGGTGACCGGCTCGCTGGCCAGAAAGATGCCGCCGAACAGCACCCCGCCCGACAAAAGCATGTATTTTTCCAGGTACAGCCGCTGGCGGATGTAGGTCCAGGGAAGGCTGAAGGAGGGCAGCTCGTTGAGGCGGGGAAACAGCCAGGGCACCAGCACCACCAGCAGCAGAAACGGAAGCACCGTGGACAGGTGCAGCTGCCCGCGCGCCAGCAGGTACACCCCGCAGGCCGCGATGACCAGCGTGCATACGGCCCCCATCGGCCCGGCCACATTGCCGATCAGCAGGTTCAGGGTGCTGCCGGTGGGCAGGCCGCCGCCCGTAAGGGTAGCGCCCATGCTCTCGCTGAGGGCGACGCCGTCCGTATTCCAGAGCGGCAGCATGGTGCCCGGCTCCGGGTAGCGAAAAACCTCCTTGGGCCAGGACACGCCCACCACCACCAGCCCCACCGCGGTGGGGTTGAAGGGATAGTGCCCCTCGCCGCCGAAGGCTTTCTTGGCGACCACCGCCGCAATGACCGCCGTCACGATCACCGAGTACCGCACCGAGGCCGGCAGCATCAGCACGGTCAGCAGGGCAAAGCACTCGCTGGAGGGTTCGTGGGCGCGGTAGCCCGCGCTGTGCAGCGGGGTGACGATGCAATCGCACAGATAGGCCACGGCCATCCCCAGCAGCGCCGAGAGCGCGGGCCGCGCGCCGAAATAAAAGCAGCTCATGGCCAGCAGCGGCACGCAGCAGCCCATGACGTTGACGTAAAAATCGTAATTGGGGCTTCGCTCCAACTTTGCCGTCTTGGCGTTTTTTGGCATGGTTTCTCCTTCCCTCACAGGGCCGTCAGGGCGCGCACGGCCGCCGCCTTGTCGGGCGCGCCGAACACGGCGCTGCCCGCCACCAGCAGGCCGGCCCCCGCCGCCGCGCACCGCGCGCCCGTTTCGGGGTCGATGCCGCCGTCCACCTCGATCTCGGCGGAAAGGCCGCGGCGGCGGCATTCGGCGCGCAGCGCGGCGATCTTGTCAAGGGCCTGCGGCATGAATTTCTGGCCGCCGAAGCCCGGCTCCACGCTCATCACCAACGCGATGGAAAGCTGATCCAGGTAAGGGAACAGCGCCTCGGCGGGGGTGGCGGGCTTTACGCTCATCCCGGCGCGGCAGCCCGCGGCCCGTATGGCCGCCAGCACGGCGGCCGGGTCGGCCACCGCCTCGGGGTGGAAGGTGATGCAGCCGGCCCCGGCCCCGGCAAAATCGGCCGCGTAGCGGGCCGGATCGGAAATCATCAGGTGTACATCGTAAAAGGCGCCGGGCAGCGCGGCGTGCAGACTGCGCAGCACCGGCGCGCCAAAGCTGATGTTGGGCACAAAATGGCCGTCCATCACATCAAAATGCAGCATGGAGGCGCCCGCGTCCAGCACGGCCCCGCAGTCGCGGGCAAGGTGGGCAAAATCGGCGGCCAGGATCGACGCACTGAGCTTGGTCATGGAAAACTCCTTTCGCGCAAAAAGGCAAACCGACCCGGCGCTTTTTGCCATACGGTTTTATTGTAGCGTACCGGGCGATAAAAATCAAATGGAACAATGCTCTGATTATAGCACATCCCGGATAAAAGCAAAACCGTGATTTTTGGCCGCCTCTACGCAGCGCAGGTTGCGCTTTGGCCGCCGGACGGGTATGCTGAACCTAAGCGGGGCGGCCGGCCCCCAAACCGGCCGCCCGCCCCGCCGACCGTCCGATCTGGATTTTGGAGGATTTTGGAAAGGAAACCGCAGAATTTATGGAACATTATGTGACAGGCGCCGCCATCCGTGCGCTGCGCGAAAAAAAAGGCTGCACCCAGAAGCAGCTGGCCGACCAGCTCAGCGTGAGCGATAAAACCGTATCCAAGTGGGAGACGGGCCGCGGCCTGCCCGACATCACCCTGCTGGAACCGCTGGCCCGGGCGCTCTCGGTGTCGGTGGCAGGGCTGCTCTCGGGCGATTGCGCCGTCAACCGCAACCGCAGCGGCAATATGCAGCGGGGGCATTTTTACGTCTGCCCCGTCTGCGGCAATTTTTTGTTTGCGCTGGGCGAGGGCGCCTACAGCTGCTGCGGCATCACTCTGCCCCCGCTGGAGGCCGAGGAGCCCGACCCCGCCCACGCCCTGAACGCGGAGCCGGTGGAGGACGAGTGGTATGTGACGATGGACCACCCGATGACCAAGGACCATTACCTGAGCTTTTTTGCCTTTGTGGGGGTGGACGGGGTGCAGATTGCCAAGCTGTACCCGGAGGGCGAGGCCGCCGCGCGGTTCCCTGCCCGCCGCCACGGCCTGCTGGCGGCCTACTGCAACCGGCACGGGCTGTTTACCCGCCGGGTGTAAGGGCGCCCGCCGCTTTTTCCGCCGGATTTTTTTGCCCCGCCGCGCGCCGGTTTTTCCGGCCGGGCGGGGCTTTTTGGGCGGGCCGGGGCGCCGTCCCGCTTCTTTTTGCGCAACATTTTTTGCGCTTTTTGTCCCCGCCGCCCCGCCCCTGTGGTATAATAATCGCATACGCGATTCTTATACGCCTTATGAATCGCATACGCGATTCTTATACGCCTTATGCCCAACGCCTCGCCGTTCCGGCTTGCGCCGGTACGGCAACCGGCTTTTGACGGGCAGTTCCGCCCAAAAAACGCGCAAAGGAGCCTTGCCCCGTGAAAATCGACCGTCGCCGCGCCACAACCGCCTTCGCCGCCTATGTGCGGCCCTACAACAGCCGCGACCCCAAGGTTCGGCTGAAGATCGAACACACCTACCGGGTGGCCGCCCTCTGCGAGCGGATCGCCCGGTCGCTGGCGCTGCCCCCCGACGAGACCGATCTTGCCTGGCTGAGCGGCCTTCTGCACGATGTGGGCCGGTTTGAGCAGCTGCGCCGGTACGGCACCTTCAACGACGCCCTCTCGATCGACCATGCGGCGTGCAGCGTCTCGGTGCTGTTTGACGAGGGGCGCATCCGCGCTTACCTGCCCGACGACGCCGAGGACGCGCTGCTGCGCCGGGCCGTGGCGCTGCACAACGTCTACCGGCTGCCGGACGGCCTGGACCCCCGCACCCTGCGCCTGTGCCGGATTTTGCGGGACGCCGACAAGGTGGACATCCTGAAGGTCAACGTGGAGGTGCCGATGGAGGACATCTACAACGTCACCACGGCCGAGCTGCGCGGCGCGGCCTTCACCCCCGCCGTGCTGGAAAATTTTTACCGGAACACGGCCATCCTCCGTCCCCTCAAAAGGACGGCCGCGGACAACGTGGCGGGGCTGATCTCGCTGGTGTACGAGCTGGTCTACCCCGAAAGCCTGCGCGCCGTGCAGGAGCAGGGCTACCTGGCCCGGCTGCTGCAATTTGCCTCCGACAACCCGCAGACGGCGGCCCAGATGGCCGCGCTGCGCGCCCATATGGAAGCCTGGATGGCCGGCCGCCTGGCCTGAGCCGCATTTTGTTGCCCGCGCAACAGGCAGCGGCGCCCTTTTTCTGGTATACTGTACAAAGTGTATCGTTTTCCCGCCGCGGGGCCTTGCGCCCTTCGGCCGACGACATCTGTCAAAAATAGAAGGAGGTCTTTTTCTATGGACAGCAACGCATTTCGGCATCTCTCGTACGGTGTGTACATCGTCAGCGCAATGGACGGCAGCCGTCCCACCGGCTGCATCGCCAACAGCATCATGCAGATCACGTCCAGCCCGGCCACGGTGGCCCTGAGCCTGAACCACGACAACTTTACAAACGGGTGCGTGGCCAAAACCGGCAAGTTCTCGGTGGGCATTCTGGGCGAGGCGTGCGATCCCTCGCTGATCGGCCGGTTCGGCTTTCAGTCCGGCAAAACCGCCAACAAGTACGACGGCCTTGCCCACACCATGCACAACGGCCTGCCCGTGCCAGACGGCGGCGTGGCCTGGCTGACCTGCGAGGTCATCGACAAGCTGGAAACCCCCACCCACACGGTTTTTCTGGCCAGGGTGACCGACGCGGGCTGCAACAGCGGCCGCGCCATGACCTACGCCTACTACCATGAGGTCATCCGCGGTTCCAGCCCCAAGAACGCCCCCACCTACCTGCCGCCGCAGGCCCCCGCCGCCGCGTCCGACAAGCCTGTTTGGAAGTGCAGCGTCTGCGGTTACATCTACGACGGCGACACCCCGTTTGAGCAGCTGCCGGACGACTTCAAATGCCCGATCTGCAAGCAGCCCAAGTCGGCGTTCGTCAAGATCGGTTGATTTTTATGAACGGAACCGCCGCTGCCGCCGTGGGGATCGCCATCCCCTTTCTGGGCACCACGCTGGGTGCCGCCATGGTCTTTTTTCTGCGCGGGGCGCTGCGTCCCAACCTGCAGAAGGGCCTGCTTGGTTTTGCCGCCGGGGTGATGATCGCCGCGTCGGTCTGGTCGCTGCTGATTCCGGCCATCGGGATGGACCGCAGCGCCGGGGGGCTGGGCTGGCCGCCCGCCCTGGCGGGATTTTTGGCCGGCATCGCCTTTTTGCTGGTGCTGGACACGGTCATCCCCCACCTGCACCTGGACAGCGACCGTCCCGAGGGCCCGCCCTCCCGCCTGGGCAAATCCCTGATGCTGGTGCTGGCCGTCACCCTGCACAACATCCCCGAGGGGATGGCCGTGGGCGTGGTGCTGGCCGGTATGCTGCAGGGCGGCGCCATCACGACCGCCGGCGCTTTTGCGCTGGCCATCGGCATCGCCATCCAGAACTTCCCGGAGGGGGCCATCATCTCCCTGCCGCTGGTGGGCACCGGGCTTTCCCGCGGCAAAGCCTTCCGCTACGGGTTTTTATCCGGCGTGGTGGAGCCCGTGGGCGCCGTGCTGACCCTGCTGCTGACCGGGCTGATCACCCCCATCCTGCCCGGCGTTCTCTCCTTTGCGGCGGGCGCCATGCTCTACGTCGTGGTGGAGGAGCTGATCCCCGAAGCCCAGCGCGAGCCCCACACGAATGTAGGCACGCTGGGCTCGGCGCTGGGTTTTGCCCTGATGATGGTGCTGGACGTGGCGCTGGGATAAGGCTTGTCCTCCCGCCCAAAAACAATACAGCGCGGCCCCCGGCGGCCGGAACTTCCGTTCCGGCCGCCGGGGGCCGCGTTCTGTCTGCCTGCGGGGCGGGGGCCAGGCTATACCGCGCCGCCCTCCACCACCAGCTCGTCCGGGCTGGCGGCGGTGCCGTACACCGGGGCCAGCGTCTTATCGTAATCGGCGTGGAAGAAGTTTTCCGTGCCGAGGGTCTTGATTTCCCGGTTGATCCAGTCCAGCAGGGTGGCGTTGCCCTTGGTCACGGCCGGGGCAATCGTATCCACATCGCCCAGAGACTGGATGCCCACCGTGAAGCCGGGGTTGGCCAGCGCCCAGGCCAGCACCTCGGTGTTGTCGGTGGAAAAGGCGTCCCCGCGCCCGTCCAGCAGGGCGTTGTAGGCATCGGCGTACTGGTCGTATTTTTGCAGGGTGACGTCGGGGGCATTCGCCTCAAAGTACGTCTCGGCGGTGGTGCCCTTGGCCACGATCAGGGTCTTGCCCTTAAGCTGGCTCACATCGGTGACGACCGCGCTGTCCGGCGAGACTACGCCCAGCGCCACCTTCATGTAGGGCAGGGCAAAATCGACCTTCTCGGCCCGCTCGGGGGTGACGGTGAAATTTGCCAGGATGATATCCACCTTGCCCGTCTCCAAAAATGCCACCCGGCTGGCCGGGTCCACGGGCAGATAGTTGACCTTGACGCCCAGATCCTGACCGATGCGGTTGCCGAAATATACGTCGTACCCCTGGTACGCGCCGTTTGCGTCCACATAGCCGAAGGGCGCCTTATCGCTGAACACGCCGATGTTGACGGTGCCGCTGTCCTTGATTTCCTGCAGCGTGCGGAAGCTGCCCGTCGCCGCCGTATCGGCGGTGGACGCGGCCAAGGCCGTCGAAACCGATGAAGCGGACGCGGCCGGGGCCGCGGCGGCGCAGCCCGCCAGCGCGGCGGCAAGGCTCAGGGCCGCAACGGCCGGGGCGGCGTGCAGAATCGTGTGTTTTTTCATGGTACTTTCCTTCCTATTACAATATATTTGTGGGTTACGCCAAGGCAGCCAGCCCTGGTTTCGCCCAACTCGTTCCTAAGCTACAATAAGAGGACAACCGACTGACCAATCCCTCCTTGGGCTACCATGCCCGTAGAAAAGACTGTCAGCCATCCTCTTTTCTCTCCTGTTTCGGTTTCTATCGTACATCCCCCTGCGGGGAGGGCAACAGCCGCAAGGCCCGGGCGGCGGACCGCCGCCCGGCTTTGAAGGGCGGATCAAATCACCACCGAGTCCTCCTCGGTGGCGCGGCGGACATAGGTGAAGGTCTGCAAAAAGGCCTTGGCGCGTCGGGTGGCCGGGGCCGTAAAAAACTGCTCCGGGGCGGCCTGCTCCACAATGCCGCCGCCGTCCAGAAACACGACGCGGTCGGCGATGGCCCGCGCAAACGAAAGCTCGTGGGTCACGATCACCATCGTCATGCCGCCGTCCGCCAGTTCCAGCATCACATCCAGCACCTCGCGCACCATCTCGGGGTCCAGCGCGGCGGTCACTTCGTCAAACAGCAGCACCTCGGGGTGCATGCACAGCGCGCGGACGATGGCCGTCCGCTGCTTCTGCCCGCCCGAAAGCTGGCGCGGATAGGCGTCCCGCTTTTCCCAAAGGCCCACCCGCTTCAGCCAGGCTTCAGCCTCCCGCCGGGCATCCTGCGGGGCGCGGCGCTGCACCTTGCAGGGGGCCAGCGTGCAGTTCTCCAGCACCGTCTTGTGGGGAAACAGCTCGTAGCTCTGGAACACCATCCCGATCCGCTGGCGAAGCCTGCTCATGTTTTTGCCGCCCGCCGCAACCGGCTCGCCGTCCAGCCGCACCGTCCCCGCGTTGATCGGTTCCAGGCCGTTCATACAGCGCAGCAGCGTGCTTTTTCCGCAGCCGGAGGGGCCAAGCACCACCACGACCTCCCCCTGCCGCACCGCGAGGTCGATGCCGTTCAACACGGTGTCCGGGCCGTACCGTTTGACAAGGCCCGCCACCTCCAGCTGCACTTTCGGTTCTTCCATCCTTTACCTCCACCTCCGTTCCAGCCGCCCCGCCAGCAGCGAAAGCGGCCAGCAGGCAAAAAAATACAGAAAAAAGAGTACGCCGTAAAGCCACAGCGCCGCCGCAGGGTGCTGAAACCGGTTGGCATCGATGATCTGCTGGCCCACCTTCAGCACCTCCACAATCCCGATCAGCACCACCAGACTGGTGGTTTTGACCATCCGGGTGGCCAGATTGATGGCCGGCGGCAGCAGGCGGCGCAGCGTTTGGGGCAGCACCACATAGCGGTAGGTTTGCAGCGGCGTCATTCCCAGCGCCGCGGCGCTCTCGTACTGGTGGGCCGGTATGCCGGCCAGCGCCCCGCGGACCAGATCCCCCATCTCGGCGGCGCCCCAGAGGGTGAACACCAGCACCGCGCTCAGCTCTGCGTTCAGATTGATGCCGAACGCCGCCGTTGCCCCAAAGTAAACCAGAAACAGCAGCACCAGCTGGGGCATGATGCGGATAAAATCCAGATACGCCCGGCAAACGGCCCGCACCGCGGGGTTTTTGCGGGTCATCAGCAGGCCGAGCAGCAGGCCCAGCGGCAGGCTGAACGCCACCGCCGCCAGGCTGATGCGCACCGTGACCCACAGCCCGCCCAGCAGCCGCAGCAGGTTGGCCCCCTCAAACAGAATCCCCAAATCCCGCATGGCGCAGCCTCCTTTCCAGCGCGGCGGCCAGCAGCGAGACGGGCAGCAGCAAAAGCAGATACGCAGCCACCAGCATCCCCAGCGCCTCCCCGGTCTTGTAATACAGCCCGATCAGATCCCTGGCCACATACATCAGATCCGCCAGGGCGATGGCGCTGACCACGCTGGTTTCCTTGATCAAAAAGATCACGTTGGCGCACAGCGCGGGCACCGAGAGGGCCAGCGCCTGCGGGAACACGATGTACCGCAATGTTTGCAGCCGGGTGAACCCCAGGCTGGCCGCCGATTCGGTCTGGCTTTTTTCCACGGCCTCCAGCCCGCTGCGGAACGCCTCCGCCATATAGCTGCCGCCCAAAAACGTCAGCCCCAGCACGGCGCACGCCTCGGCGGAAAGCCGCACCCCCAGCTTGGGCAGGCCAAAATATAAAAAGAACAGCTGCACCAGTAGCGGCGTGTTGCGGCTGAGTTCAATGTAAGCGCCCGCAATCCGCCGTGCCACCGGCACCCGGTAGTACCGCACCGCCCCGCACACGGCCCCCAGCGCCACCGAGAACAGGATGCCCCCGCAGGCGATGCGCGCCGTAAGCAAGGCGGCCTGCCCGTACAGCGGTGCGTATCGGCCGATAAACGACAGATCCGGCATGGCTTGTTCCCTCCCCCGCAGGCGCATCGAAGCGCTTCTACTAATTTCATATCGGTTTACTATGTTATTGACAAGATACCACCAATATCCTATAATGTCAATAGGAATTTAGGATTTTGTTGCCGCGCAGGCGGCAAAGAAAGGCGGCCTTTGATGCAAACCATTCTTTGTTTCGGGGATTCCAACACCTACGGGTATGTTCCGGGCGGCGGGCGCCTGCCCTGGCCCGCCCGCTACCCCAACCGGCTGGCGGCGCTGCTTGGCCCCGGCTTCCGGGTAAAAGCCGAGGGGCTGGTGGGCCGCACCACCGTGTTTGAGGAAGCCGGCCGGCCCGGCCGCCGCGGGCTGGATGCGCTGCCCGGCTGCCTGGCGGGCGAGGCGCCCGACGTCCTGGTTTTGCTGCTTGGCACCAACGACTGCAAGGCCGCCTACCGGGCCGATGCGGCGCAGATTGCGGCAGGGATGGCCGCGCTGGGGCAGGCGGCGCAGGCGCGATGTCCCGGCCTGAAGGTGGCGCTGGTTGCCCCGGCGCCCTTGTCCGCCGCCGCGCTGGCCCCCGCCGATACCCCCTACAGCGCGGCCTCGCTGCGGACGGCCGCCGCGCTGGGCAAGGCGTACCGGGCCGCCGCGCTGGCGAACGGTTTCGCCTTTCTGGACGCGGGGCTTCTGGCGGCCGTGTCCCCCCTGGACGGGGAACACCTGACCGCCGCGGGGCACGGGGCGCTGGCAGGCGCCCTGGCGGCCCTGCTGCAAACGCTGTAGACCCATTGCGGGCGGCAAAACACAAAATCCGGAATCGTTTTTTGTCTATTATTTTTGCACACCAATCCCGCTTCGTGTCTTTTCTTTTGCCGCGCATTCGCTTATAATAAAAGCGGACTGAGAGAAGCATCCATGCAACCTGTACTTAAAGGAGATGTACCTATGGCAAACAAAAACCAAAAGCCGACCCCCAACGCCCCCAAAAAACAGGCGTCCACCCGCGCCCGCAATGCCGCCGGTGAATCCTATGAAAACATATCCGCCGTATCCGAGCAGATTATCCTGCCCGACCCCGGCGAAATGCTGGACGGCACCCAGGACGAGGAGGAGGAAAGCGTTATTGCCGAATCCGTTGCCCTGCCCGAGTCAAGGCCCGCCGTCAACGTGATGGACGAGTATTTTCATCCCTCGGACGAGCCCCACGCTTCGCTGCTGTTCGCCATTCCGCAGCGCACCAGCCGGATCGCGGTGGGCTACAAGGGTCAGATTTTTCACCTGTACATCATAGAGAACACCAAAACCTCCGCCAACGACCTGGCGTTTGATTTTGCGGTCTATGTGCAGCTGGCCAACTGCGACCTTGTCCACCAGCTCTACTACGATTTCTACGGCCTGCCCTACAAGACCTTCGACGAGGCCGTTTCCTATACGATCACCAAGCTGCTGGACAACAAAATGTCCGCGTATTTTGACGATATTCTGGCCCAGGAGGGCTGCAAGGCGCCGCGCCGCAAAAAATAACGGCCCGGAAGCGCCCCCAAAAGCATGGAAAAGGGTCCTTCGCAAACAAAATTTTGCGAAGGGCCCCTTTTTTGCCCAAAAGGTGTTGACAGGTTTGCTATAATAAACCCAGGAAGGTTTGTGGCCTTCCCCTATTTTTTCAACAACGACAAAGAGGGATTATCATGGCAGAAAAGACAACCAAAATCGACATATTTTCCGGCTTTTTGGGCGCCGGCAAAACCACGCTCATCAAAAAGCTGATCCAGGAAGCCTTCCCCGGCGAGAAGCTGGTGCTGATCGAGAACGAATTCGGCGAGATCGGCATCGACGGCGGCTTTATGCGGGAGGCCGGCATCCAGGTCAACGAGCTGAACTCCGGCTGCATCTGCTGCAGCCTGGTCGGCGATTTCCGCGAGGCGCTGAAAAAGGTGGTGGAAACCTACCACCCCGACCGCATTTTGATCGAGCCTTCGGGCGTGGGCAAGCTGTCCGATGTGACCCGCGCGGTGGAGGGCGTGGCCGAAAGCCTGCCCGTCCTTCTCAACAGCTTTGTGACCGTGGCCGACGTGGGCAAGGTCAAGCTGTATATGAAGAACTTCGGCGAGTTTTACGACGATCAGATCAGCCATGCCTCCTGCATCATCCTCAGCCGCACCGGCGCCGCCGGCGAAGAAAAGATCAAGACGGCCGTGGCGCTGCTGCAGGCCAAAAACCCCACCGCCACCATCGTCACGACCGACTGGACCGAGTTGAACGGCCGTCAGATCGTGGCCGTGATGGACGGCAAGCGGGATCTGGTGGCCGAGCTGATCGCCCAGGCCAACGCGGCCAACGTTCTTCACGCCGACGAGGACGAGGAGGACGAGGACGAACACGCGCATCATCACCACGGCGGGGACGGCGACCACGACCACGAGGCCTGCGGCTGCCACCGTCACGACGAGGAGGACGGGGACGAACACGCGCATCACCACCACGACGGGGACGGCGACCACGACCACGAGGCCTGCGGCTGCCACCGTCACGACGAGGAGGACGGGGACGAACACGCGCATCACCACCACGACGGGGACGGCGACCACGACCACGAGGCCTGCGGCTGCCACCATCACGACGAGGAGGACGAGCATCACCACGCCGAAGGCGAGGCCTGCGGCTGCGGGCATCACCACCATCATCACCACCACGGCGACCACGACGCCGACGAGGTTTTCACCAGCATCGGCCGCGAGACGGCGCACAAGTACACCCGCGCGGAGCTGGAGCAGGCCCTCACCGCGCTGGACAGCGGCGCGTACGGCAACATTCTGCGCGCCAAGGGCATTGTGGACGGCGGCAACACCTGGTACGAGTTCGACATGGTGCCCGGCGAGCAGGAGATCCGCCCCTGCAGCCCCGATGTCACCGGCAAGCTCTGCGTGATCGGCGCCGAGCTGCAGGCGGACAAGGTCGCAGCGCTTTTCTCGCTGTAACGGCAGCTACAAACAACGCGCAAGGAGGCTGTTATGGCAGCAAAAGCAAAAGAAATCCCCGTCTACCTGTTTGTGGGGATGCTGGAAAGCGGCAAAACCAAGTTTATCCAGGAGACGATGGAGGACCCCCAGTTTGATTCCGGCGATAAAACCCTGCTGCTTGTCTGCGAGGAGGGCGAGGAAGAGTACGACCCCGACAAATTTGGGTTTGGCGGGGTGACGGTCGCCACGCTGGCGGACAAAAGCGAGCTGAACCGGCAAAACCTGCAAAAGCTGGCCGACGAGAGCGGCTGCGGCCGGGTTGTGCTGGAGTACAACGGCATGTGGCTACTGAACGACCTGGCCGAGGTCATGCCCGAAAACTGGCTGATCTACCAATGCCTGGCCACCGCGGACGGCGCCACCATCAAGACCTACGCCAACGACAGCGCCATGCGGTCGCTGCTGCTGGACAAGCTTAAGCTGAGCGAGCTGCTGGTGGTGAACCGGGGCGAGAAGGTCAACGACGACGAGAGCCGCCAGCTGATCCACAAGCTGGTGCGCCAGGCCAGCCGCCGGTGCGATATCGCCTACGAGTTTCAGGACGGCAGCGTTGCCTACGACGATATCCCCGACCCGCTTCCCTTTGATGTGGAAGCCCCGGTCATCGCCGTGCCGGAGGAATACTTCGGCATCTGGTATATGGACTGCCTGGACGACCCCCAAAAGTACGACGGCAAAACCGTCCGCTTTCTGGCGCAGGTCTGCCAGACCAACAAGGCCGGCAAAAACAGCTTTGTGCCGGGCCGCTTTGCCATGACCTGCTGCGTGCAGGACATCCAGTTTGTGGGCTTTCCCTGCAAGTACGGCGAGTACAAGGCGCTCAAACAGCGGGACTGGATCACGGTCACGGCCAAGATCAACGTGCAGTACCACCCCATCTACAAGGGGCAGACGCAGGATTCCATCGGCCCCGTGCTGACGGCCCTCACCGTGGCGCCGGGCGAAAAGCCCGCCAGCGATGTGGTGACCTTCAGCTGACCGCCCCCCGGCTTTCCGGGCGCGGCCGCGCCCGGAATCCCCTGTAAACCGATAAAATGCCCGCCGCCCCGGCTGTATGCAGGGGCGGCGGGCATTTTCTTTGGTTTTCAGGTGGAGGAAGCCGATTCCGCGCCGTTGCCCGGCCAGGAGAAGATCCCCTGCAGCAGGGCAAACAGCCTGTCGCCCAGCTTGGCGGCGGCCTCCGGCAAACCGGGCCGTCCGCTCTCGGCTGTGGCCGGCCCGGGGGCGGCGCTCTCGGCCGTGGCGGTTTCCGGCGTGGCCGATTCCGGCGTCGCGCTCTCGGGCGTGGCGCCATAGTACAGCGGCAGCGCAACGTCCTCCGCCACCGGCTGTTCCGCGGCGGTTGCCCGCGCGGCGGTTTCCGGCGTGGCCGATTCGGGCGTCGCGGTTTCCGGCGTGGCCGATTCGGGCGTCGCGGTTTCCGGCGTGGCCGTCTCGGGCGTAGCCGAAGCCATGGCCGCAAAATACAGCGGCAGGCTTACATCCTCCGGC
>CAYWID010000015.1:0-32243 GCA_964458285.1 uncultured Subdoligranulum sp.
TTAACGAAAGGTCGATACCGTGTGCATTTGGTATCAAAATTGGCCTCTACTTTCACGCAAGCAAAATCCGGGCCTCTTCTCGGTTGGAGAAGAGGCCCGGATTTGTCTTTTTCGGATGTATTTCGTGCAGGCGTCAAACCGTACAACCGGCGGCGGGAGCTTTCCGCCTTTGGGCGCCGGGCGTCCTCTGCCTTGCCATCCACAAAAACGGTAAACGAAACAGACCGGTTCCGCCACGGGCACCGGCCCGTTCCGTCTGCCGTTTTTTATGGCTCCCCCGCACGGACGGCGGAATTTTTAAAACTTGTGGGTAAAAGCATCCTCCGCCAGCTGGGCCTGGATCTGCTCCATCGTCTCGCCCCCCGCCGAGGCTGCCGCCGCAACCACGGCGCCCTCCACCAGCGGGCAGTCGGCCATGGCGATCTTGCGATCCGGCATGGTTTCCAGCACCATTTCGGTCGTCATCACGGCGCTGCCCATATCCATCAGCACCAGCACGCCGTCCGGCGAATAAACCCTGTCAATGGCCGCAGCTATCCGCTCAAAGCTGGTTCCTGCGGTTCCGTCCTCCAGGCCGCCCGCGGCGGCCAGCGGGGCCTTGGCGGCCATCAGGGCGGCAAGCTCCACCACGCCTCTGGCCAGTGTTTCGCTGTGGGACACGATCACGATACCTACCATAAAACTCCTTTCAGCTCCTGCGTCCGATGTTTCAAAAGGCAGCGGCAATGGTCTTTAGCAGGTCGGCGAAGGAGGTGGCGCCCGGGTCCTGATGGCCGATGCCGCGTTCCCCCACATAGCTGGCACGGCCCTTGGTGGCCACCAGCCCCTTGGTATGCTCGGCTCCCGCCTGCGCGGCAGCCACGCCGGCATCCAGCACCGCGCGGGTGGGTTTGCCTGCCGCCGCCGCGGCCTGCATGGCCTGCTGCGCGGGAATCATCGCATCAAGCATCGTGGCTTCCTCCGGCACGGCGTGGCCGCGTGCCTGCACACCGGCAACTGCGGCATCCATCGCGGCCAAAAAGCCCGGCATATCCAACTCGGTCTTGCCCGCGCAGGCCATGCCCGCCTTCAAAAAGGCCGTGCCGTACAGCGGCCCGGACGCGCCGCCCACCGTGGAAACCAACGTCATGCCAACGGTTTTCAGGATGGTGCCAATGTCCTTGTCGGCCACCGAGGGCAGCTTTTGCGCCACTGCCGCAAACCCCCGCGCCATATTGATGCCGTGGTCGGAATCCCCGATAGGCTGGTCCAGTTCAGTCAGGTAGTCTTTGTCCTGCTCGATGCGGGCGCTCATCGCCTGCAAAATTTCTACGATTTTTTTGCTGTCTGCCATGCTGCTTCCTCTTTTCCTGTGTTTGCCTTCACGCCTTCCAGGCCGGGGTATCGGCGGGCGCGTTCAGCAGCGCCTTCATCTCGTCGTCCAGCCGCAGCAGCGACAGAGAGAAGCCCTGCATCTCGATGGAAGTCATATAGTTGCCCACAAAGGTCTTGTAGATAGAGATGCCCTTGGCGGCCAACACATCATGGACATGGTTATTCAAAATAAACAGTTCCATCAGCGGCGTCCCGCCCGAGCCGTTCACCATCACGGCAACCTCCCGGCCGGCATAGTCGATATCGGCCAGAATGCGATCCAGCAGGTGATCGACGATTTCATCGGCGGAGCGAACCGCCTCGCGGTGGGTGCCCGGCTCACCATGAATGCCAATGCCCACTTCCATCTCGTCCTCGCCCAGCGTAAAGCCCGGCTTACCGGCTGCCGGCACCATGCAGGGGGTCAGGGCCACGCCCATCGTCCGCACATTGTCAATTACCTTTTGCGCAACGGCCTGCACTTCTTCCAGGGTGCCGCCCGCCTCGGCCTTGGCGCCCGCGATCTTGTGAACAAAGATGGTGCCCGCCACGCCGCGGCGGCCTACCGTGTACAGGCTGTCCTTGACGGCCACATCGTCGTTGGTCACAACGTGTTTGACCTCGATGCCCTCCGCCTGCGCCAGTTCTTCCGCCATCTCAAAATTCATCACATCGCCGGTGTAGTTTTTGACGACCAGCAGCACGCCCTTATCGGTTGCAACCGCGTGGATGGCCTCCAAAATCTGATCGGGCGTGGGAGAGGTGAACACCGCCCCGGCCACCGCGCCGTCCAACATGCCGGTGCCGACATAGCCGCCGTGGGCGGGTTCATGGCCGCTGCCGCCGCCGCTGACCAGGGCAACCTTGCCCTCCTTTTTGTTGGCGCGCACCACCACGTTGCCGCAGTCCAGCTTGCGCAGGGACGGGTATGCCTTGACCATCCCTTCGATCATCTGGTTTTCGACCTGATCGACCGCATTGATAAATTTTTTCATACGCTGCAACCCTTCCTTCATTTCCGCTAAAAGTAGGACTTCCAGCCCGGAAATCCCTTCTTATTTTACAGTATAACATATTTATTGTGCATTTTTTCATCTATTTTTAGGAATTTTGCTGCATTTTTGACAAAATGCGTAAGTTGTACAAAAGGCGGCACGGCGCCCGCCATAGGGCAAGTTGCAAAAAAGCGCAAAAAGCCCGGTTCGCTTCCGCTTGGCGGAGGAACCGGGCTTTGAAAAAATCCGGGTCATGGCCGGCGCGGAGCCTGCCCCACGCCGGAAGTATGCGGTGTTCTCTACGAGGTTTTGGCAGGCGGGGCGCCCGTCGCGTGCGTTGTTTGGGGCGCGGTTCTGGACAGCACCCGGCGCATTACGGCCCCTGCCGTGCCGCTGACCGCCCGCCGGTGAGGCAGAATGCGGCAAGGGTAGAAATAGGGCCGGTCAAACCAGCCTTTTTGCTGCCAGTAGGCTGTATCCAACCCGTTCAAAAAGCGGGCCAACGCCTTTTGCACTTCAAACGCCACCAGCACCCGGACGGACGGTGCATACTGTTCCGGGTGATCCAACAGACGCAGAAAGCGCGCCGTTTCCCTTGCTGTCACGGGATTTTTAAGCTGAAAGATCGTCCGGCCGATTTTTCCCGCCGGAACGGCGCCCCACTGCCGGACTATGTTTTCCAGGTAGGCCAGCGTGGGAGCCAACCCGGAGCCCTTGGTGGTGGCCACGCAGAGAACCGGCTTACCCGCCAGCACCGGGCGGTGATACCAGCGGCAGGTGCGATCCAAAAACGTCTTCAGCTTTCCGCTTACCTGCTGCAGGTAAACCGGCGAAGCCAAAATCAACCCGTCGGCAGCGGCCAGTTTGTCCATCAGGGCGGGCACATCGTCCCGCAGGCCGCAGCCGCCGCGCAGCACACAGCCATCGCAGCCAAGGCAGTCTTGGATTGTGTATTGGTACAGGGGCACGATCTCCAACCGTGCGCCGCCCGCCGCCAGCAGCGGTTCCAGTTGTTTGAGAAGGCCGTAGGTATTGGCCTTGCGCTTACTGCCCAGCAGGGCAATCACCGTTTTCGTGTTTGGCTTCCTCCTCCCGGCATCCTTACGGGGATTGTTTTGCGCCGCTTTGGCTGGAAACGGCAGGCTTGTTGTCAAAATCCAGCACGGCCTGCTGGCTGCCCGCCAGCTGCCCCGCCGCCGTATACACGCGAACCGTCACATCGGCGCCGGAATAATGATCCTTTTTGCCGTCCGTAAAGCGCGGCGTAAAGGCCAGCTGAATCGTGTAGCCGCCGTCGTTGGCGCCGGACGCTGCCTTGCTGTTTGCCAGGTAAAAGCGGCTGTCAAACGCCTCGGTAAAGGCGCGGGCGATGTAAGTCTTGGAAGGTTTTTTATAGTAGTAATAACTGCTCACGCTCGTCGTTGAATCGGATTCCAGCTTATAATACCGCATATGCAGCCGCCCCAGCGCGTTGGCGGGTGTTTTGGTTTCAAGCAGTGTCGTCTGCTTGTAAATTGCGATTTGTGCCGGCAGTGCGCCGGCATCCACCACCTCCACAAAGCCGCCGGGGGTTTTAAACTCAACGGCGTTGTAGCTGCCCGCGGTGCCGGCGCCAAAAACTTTGTCTACATCGCTGCCCGTAGTATCCGCCGTGCAGAAGCGAACCGGGCCCTGGGCATCCAGCAGTTCCCCGCGCAGGGTATCGATGACGGTATTGGCAATGATCTGGCTCTGGTTTTGGGTTTGCATAAGCAGAAACATCTTGCTGGTGGGGCCGATGGTGGCCGCCAGCGCCCCCGCAAAAATGCTGACAAGCGCCGCGCAGACAATCAACTCCACCAGCGTCACGCCTTTTTGGCCGCGAAGTTTTTTGGGTTCCATCGCTCAGCCCCCCGTCTGCGGCGCAAACCGATAAAAAATGTAGGGCTGTTCGCTGTCATCCTTTGCGGTGGTGACGGTTTTTTTGGCCGTGACCGAAAAGCCGCTGAAGGTATAGGTGATCGTGCCACCCTCCACGGCATTCGCCTCCCGCAGACTGCTGCTTGCCTGGTAGGCCGCCGCCCGCAGGGCCTGCGCCTTTTGCTGCGCCCGGCCCGAGAACGAAATGGCCCCTGCCAGCGCCGCCAAAAACAACATCATCAGGGCAAAGGAGACGACCACTTCCACAATGGTATCACCCCGGCGGCTGCTGCGCAGTTTATCCATTGTCGGTTCCCTCCCTTACAAATGTGGTTGTGTACGAGCCTGCCCCCGTAATGTAGGTGGCGGTGATTGTTTGGCTCTTAAGATACGCATCCGAAATCTGACTTTTAAGGTTTGCATCATTGTACCAGTTATTTTGACCTGGTGCACGATAAATTTGTTTGCCGCCCATGGCGTATTGGCAGGCATTGTACTGGATTTGCCGCGTATAGGCGCGGGAAAAGTTGGCTGTCTGGTCGCCTATTTTTACCGTCGCGGTCAGGATTACCTGGTAGTCGGAGATTTTTGTTTTTTCAAATTCATCCAATGCACCGGTTGTATCGCTATAGGTCCAGGACAAGCTGTTATTGGGGCTGTCCCCTATGGGGGTGATCTGAATGGTAAGCGATACATCCCCGTAGTTGGCATCTTTTTGGGCGGGAGTTCCCTGCAGGGCGGGGGTAAGCACGCCGTCCGGTTGCTTTTGAATGTAGGCGTTCACCGTTGTTTGCAGGCCGTTGGGTGTTGTTTTCGTGCTGCAAAGCTCGTTTTCCAGCACATCGCTGAAGGTTTTTGCCTGCTGGTAGCACCGCTCCTGCGGCAGCAGCGCGTTGGCCGAAGCCAGCAGCACCGAGGCCGAGTACACCAGCGCCGCCGTAAAGGCCAGAAAAAGGGCCGCCGCGCAAAGGGTCAGAATCATCGCCACACCGGCATTGGCGGTTTGCTTTTTTTGCATGGCGGCCCTCCTTTGGTCACGAGGTTTGGTTCAGGATATAGGTTGCAGCTTCCGACGTTTGGTAATAGCGCGTTACAGTGGTGCCCTCTGTGATGGTAGTGGGGTTATCCGCCGTCAACGCCGCCTGGTTGGTAAAGGTTTGCAGCGTACCAGGGTCCTGCTCCGAAATTTTTGCATCGGGATCCGGCAGAATAACATGGAAACCCGTCACCATACCGGCAGTGTCCTTATCCGCATACAGCAGGGGCGCGCGCGCGATGCGATAATAATAGGTAACCTCCGCATCGTCCGTATACGTTCCTTCCAGATACCGGGGGCTGCTCACGGTGGAACCCGTTGTGGCATCCCCGTAGGCAACCGCGGTCTCGGCCGTGGCGGGTTCCGCCGTGCCGGTTGTATCGGCGGCAGCCTCCGGCTGGGCGGCGGCAAGCGCCGTTTCGGGCGTTGCAGCCTCGGGCGCGGCCGTCTCCGGCGTGGCGGTTTCCGGCGTGGCGGGTGCGGCAGGTTCCACGGCAGGCGCAGCCTGGGCTGGCGGCTCCTCCGCTGCGCCGGGTGTAGGCAGGCTGGCGGAGGAAGGCCCGGCAGGCACCATGCTCAGGTCATAACCGCCGTCCGCAGACGGCGAAAGTGCAACCTCCTGCTCTTTACCGTTGACCGTCATCGTTTTGAACACGGTAACGGTGCTGCCGTCGTCCCCGATCTTGGCCGTGATCCTGGCGGTATTCTGGGTTGCTCCGGTCGTTGCTGGCAGGTCGGTCAGGGTAAAGGCATACTGGTTGGCGTACGCAACGGAGGGCCAGACAAAAGTGCGCAAGGTGCTGCTTGCAAACGTATGGGTTTGCATGGCTTGGCCGGTGTAGCTCGGGTTATCGTACAAATCGGCGGTCAAATTCAGCGTTTGGGTACCGATGCTCAGCGCGGGCGTGGCCAGCTTAATGCCGGGCAGCCGCACAATATTGGCTTTGACAACCGTAACCCAATTGGAAGCGATGGCGCCGGTGGGCGCCGCACGAAGCTGCACCACCATATACCGTATAACATTTTCCGGCGCCAGGCCCGTAAGGTTCAGGCTGAGCTGCTTATCCGCCGCACTTGCAACCTGCATCACCACGCCGCTATCGCCATCGCCTGCGTAGCTGCCTTTGCTGCTCGCGCTCGTGCTTGGGCTCGGGATTGCGGCAGTCGCATCAGCTTCTGTAGCAAAGAAATAGGCGCGCATCAGGTAGTTGCCCTCGATCAGAGTACTATTATTCAGCTGAATGTTGACCGTAAGGCCATCGGTAAAGACCAGTGGCGCCACATAGCCTCCGTTGATATCGCCGGTGATGGAGACCGCGTTGATGCCAGGCACAGCGGCGCGCTTGGGCACCGTCAGCGTTTCTTTCAGCCCAATAGGCGAAGACTTATAGCCGCTGCCGTCTTTTGCCGCTGCGATAACATAGAAGGAAAGCTTTTTGCCCTGGTAGTTTTCCAAGTCGGCTTTAAGCGAAGTGTCTTTGGCATCGGCTTTTCCAAGCAGCACCGCTGTGGCCCCTCCCTCTATATCGGCTATATCGGCATACAACTCATAGTGATCAAGGGCTTTTGCATAGTCTTGGTTGGTTGTGTCCAGCCCCACCCAGCGGGCCTGATACAAAAGATCCATATCATTGTTGCCCTCAGCCAGGCTGACGCTTGGTTGGGTGATGCGCGGCAGCCGCTTGACGACGGGGTAGGTTTGCTGTGCGGCATCACCGATCTGGGTGCCTATGCCGATGCGGGTCACCTTCAAGCGAACGGAGTTATAATTCCAGTCGTCCGCGTTGACGGTAAAGGTTTGGGCCTTAGGATCCGTATAGCCCGCAACGTCGATGGGCACCTCGGTGGTTGTGCCATCCGCATTGCTCTGGATGCCCGTGAGGGTGATCTTGTACTGGCGCGTCTCCGTAATATCGGCATCCCAAGTGAAGGTGTAGGTCATCTGGTTGTTGGCATCAATGACCGGCGCGTCAATGGTTGCGGGCAGGGTGGGCGCAGGGAGAGCGGTAATGCTCAACGGAAGCGATTTTACCCGCTCGGACCTTGCTTTGCTGGCGATATCCATCAGCGGTGTTGCCATTTGATATGTATACGTTCGGCTGCCATCCCGCGGAGCAACAATTTCATAACCGCGAGTTCGAAGATCTACCCCCGCTACGCTGGAAATGGCCTGTTTGAAGGTATTTTCCGTAATTCCCGTTTGCGTCCAAGTATACACAGGTCCCAGGCCGCTGCTGACAGGCCAGGCACAAACCTGCCAATCTGTAAAGCAGGAAAGAAATTCCGTCGGCAGATCGCTGAAATCAATCGCAGTCTTTTCTCCGTTCGGCAGGGCAATATCCTGGTAACGCAGGGTGAAATACTGGCCGATTGCCCAATCCATATCCGTTCCGATGTTCGCGGAGGATTTGTTGTACTTTGCCATAAGTGCTACCCGATACAGCGGCGCAACCGTTCCGCTGGTATAACCAATCGATACATTCACCTTGAAATTATCAATGTCGGTACCTGCTGGTGTCACGCTAAATATAGCCAGAGAACCGCCGGGGTAACAATCTTTCGGTATGTAAACCTGCTTGGCAAATTGCTCCGAGCGATACCAGTCCGTGGTACCCACTGGATCTGCCTGTGCGCGGAGCGAAGTAGTCACATTGCTTGCCAAGCTGAATGGCAATGTCGTTTGGGATGACGTAAAGGTGACCGTTCCGTTGGCATTGCTCAGAACACTGGCAGTAACCTTCCACTTGTCGGCGCCGGGACCTGTCGTTGCATTATCGTAGGCGTCCGCATTCGTCAGTTCTATCATATAGCTGTATGCAGCACCATTTTTTACCGTGTACAGCCGCAGATCCGGTTTTGGCAACGCCCTTGCAAACATCTTGTTATCGCTTGTCAAGGTTGCGCTGGCAAGATTGTTGGCATTGTATGCCGTAACGGATACCTTAAAGTAATCTGCCTGCCAGTCGGGCTGTGCATTAAAGGTAGCGCTCGTTTCGTATACATCCTGACTGCTGAGGGGCGTTTGGCTCAAAATCGTCCCTTGCGCGTCCGTGGCAAATACCTCCACATGATAGCGCATTGCGTTGCTGTTTGCCGGGCTGTCCCATTGAACCAGATAGCGCCCGTAAACATTGTCTGTTTGGCTACTGCTGGACTGCACAGTTAAATTTGACAAATTGCCAGGGGCTTCCGCATCCAAAACATATTGATAATAGCGTTGGATATCCTCATCAGTAACGTCATGCAGGCTGAGACCGGTCGTTTTATCGCTGTCGCTAAAGAGCAAGGGCAGCGTAGCCATTGTATTTGCATTTTGTCCCACAATAGCACGCTCAACCGCCGGATCTGTATAGTCCGTAGCCTGTATCTTACCCCAAATGGAATTGATGGAACTTGGATCATTCTTTAGGGAGGTATCCAGCAGCGCGCCAAAATAGGGGTAGTTATTGCTGCGGTCCGCCGCACTGGCGGAAAGATCCACGCCTGCATACAAGCGGTGGCCACCTACGTCATTCGTAAGATCGGTTTCCTTAACATTTGCAGGCGTATTAGTTGGCAAAACATTAATCACCTGACCGGTCGAAGATGTAAGCTCGACTGTCGCCAGTGAAAATCGATAAGGATTCTTTGTTTTAGTCCGCGTCCCTGTCAGTGCAATTTCAATTTGTTCAATCTTTGCATTGGCCACATTACTATTGTAAATGGACAGCGATTTGGTGCCTTGCCAACTTGTAGCATTTTGTATCGTCAGTTGTTGCCAATCCGTCGAATTAGCCGCCTTTACACGAATCTTAAACGCGTTTGCCTTATTATTATTGCCATATTCCGTGCCCCTCACAAGGCTGATCTCTTGCAAGGCCATTGCCTGTGGCAATGTAAGCGTAACCGTCATGGTAGCATTTGTGGTATCACCCACATAGGTTCCAATTGTCTTATCGCTATTATCAAACCAATTCGTTATAGGGGTATTCGTTGGGAAGGTAGCCGACACATCCTTATCGTTATAGACTGCAGCAGCACTGACTGAACGCTGCATTGTCTGCATCGTTTTATAGTTGTTAAAGCTTACCTGATCCATATAATAGTTATTGGAACCGTTTTGAATCTTGTTCGTCGTATCATGCTGTGCCTCCGCAAAAACCAGCGGGCTGGACATGTTTGTATTTCCCACCGATTGATCGTACAAGGAGAAGCAGTTTGTGAGCGTGGTAACCGCAACATCTTTGGTTGATTTATCGCGCGTACCGTAAATGCCCGACTGGCGGGTATAATAGCCGCCGCCGTTGTTCGTGTATAAATCCGTACACAGATTGCGGCAACGGTCAATATTCAGCTGGGTCTTAGCCGTATTTCCGCCGCCAAGCCAGGCAAAGATGCCGCAAGCCAACGACCGCCCATACACTGCCGCCGTACTGCCGTTTGCACAGTTGACAAGATTGATGACTAGGCGATCCGCACCGCTTTGGGTGTTCACCTCGCCCAAAATGCCGGCGCAGTCGTTGGGAGAGTACGCTTTGATATTATTGTCCGACGGATTGGATGCAAATGCGCCGCCCCCCAGAATTGCCCCATAATTTTGGGCATTGAGAATGTTGACAGCAACACCATTTGTCGGCTCGTTGACAATACCCACAATACCACCTGCACAACCGGAATTTCCAAGCGTTGTATTAGCGTTTGTTGTCAAACTTCCAAAATTGAAACAGTTATCAAGCGTACCGCCGTTTGCGCGCCAGCACGCAATGATACCGCCCATATAATTGGTGCGGCTATTGAAAACAGTACCGTAATTGACGCAGTTGGTAATAAACCATCCTGTAGTGGTACGGTTTTGCTGCTCGCCGATAACGCCGCCTACATAGTACAACATATTGATGCCTGTGTCGTTGACCGGCGCGTTATAATCTGTATCACCGGTAACACGAGAGGTATACCGCCGTACTGCCGCGCAGTTGACAAGGCCGGACAGATTCTGTTCCGATTCGTTCTGGCCGATTACGCCGCCCACCACGCCGTCGCCGCTGATACCGTTGCCATAGATGAACCACTTGCCGGAAGCGCTGTTGGTCACACTGCCGTGCAGGGCGTTAAAAGCCGTCACACCGGCCAAATAACCGTTGCCCGTCAAGGTAAGCTGAAGCTGATTCTGAGAGGCATCGCTCCATGCGTCGCCCTTGGCGGCGGGGGCGATATCCACACCCTTTAAGCTTGCATAGGTCGTACCGATCGTCAGTTCCGCCACCATCGCGTTGCGGCCTGCATTGTTCCCCTGCGTCAGCCAGCCGCCTGTTCCGGTGATGGCGTTTACCAACCCGTTTGTATCTTTGCCGCCACACCCGGTAACGGTGCCGTCGTTGCTGCCCGCAATGCCGCCCACAAACCCGTAGGCTGCCTGGACGTCACTCTTTCCTTCGGTAGCCATCGTGCAGGCCGTCAGGGTTGCCGCACGGAAGTTGCGCCCCACAATGCCGCCGATATGACTGGACAGATTCAGCTTGGAATCAGCGTCCAGCGTAGCGTTGACATTGAAAATGCCCTTGGCGGTTATCGTGATGGTCTTTACCTCACATTCGGTAATGACCGCGACAGCACCACTGCTGTTGCCGTTGCTGCCCGCAATGCCGCCCATGCAATAGCCGTTGCCAGGTGCATTGCCACTCAGCGTGCCTTTGTAACTGCATCTGGTCAGCGTACCCAAATTGCTTCCGGCCACGCCGCCCACTGTCTGGTAATCACCGCCAAAACTCGTATTCACGTCCACGGTCTGGACGGTTCCCCCGGTATCGTTCACACCCACCGCGCCGCCCAGCGCGGCAATGCTGTCCGGCGTAGACGCCAGCCAGTTGGGTACGCTGCAGTCCTTCACGGCGCCCTGGTTGGTACCCACCAAACCGCCCACCGTCATGTTGCTGCGGCTGCCCCCCAGCACGACGCCGGTTCCAAGGTTGCAGTTTTGCACGGTGCCGGTGTTGACGGCAACCGCCGCGCCGATCGTCTCGGCGTTGGCGTTTGCTGTAAGGGATTGTACAAAATACTTGCCATTGTTGCCGTTGTTGCCGCAGGCGTCCACGGTGCCCTCGTTGACCGCGGCAATGCCCGCCGCGTGGCCGTTGGCCGCCGTGATCGTGCTGTTGCTGCCGCTGTTTTGCAGCGTAGCGCCCTGGGCGTTGCGGCCAGCCACGCCGCCCGCGTCCCAGCCCTGCGCCGTGATTTCGGCTTTGCCGTCAGCGAAGGCATACTGAACCAGGCCGGCCTCGTTGTAGCCAACAATGCCGCCCGCGTAATTGCCGGTGGCGGTAACCGCCGCCGCCGATTTCATCTGATTATTGTCGTTGGTTCCTTTCAGGTTGCCGCTGTTGCGGCCCGCGATGCCGCCCACCGCCGTGCCGCCCGTTACCCTGGCCGTCACCGTCATACTGCCGGACACGGTACTCTTGTTGTACCCTACAATGCCGCCTACGTTTTGCGCGCCACGCACGGCGGCGGCGCCACTGTTTCCGAAGGCGCTGGCCTCAATCTTGCCGCGGTTTTCGCCCACCAGGCCGCCGATGTTATCGGCGCTGCCCTGCACGTTGGCCTTGCATGTGTCCCCCTCTTGGTTCTGGGTGACCAGCGCGCCGGTCAGGTTTATACCCGCGGCGCCGCCCACATAGCTGTTGCCGCTGACCGTGATGCCGCTGTCGCTTTGCGGCGCCGAGATCACGCCCTGCATGTGGCTCGCGTCATATGCAGCGGTATTGTCAGCCTTGCAGGCGTTGATGCCTGCCATGCCGCCCACATAACTCTGCTGCGCGTTGCCAATGTTGACGCCCAGCGTACACCTTTCGATGGTGCCCTCGTTCAGGCCCGCCATGCCGCCCGTGCCGTTGACCGTGCCATTGCTGACGGTTCCGCCAATCACGCCCGTGTTTTTGCATCCTGTCACCAGCGTGTGCTGGCTGCTTACGCCGATCACGCCGCCAAACAGATGGCTGCGCAGCGTGGCGTCGCCCAGATAGTCCTTGTCGAACCCGTTTTGCGTCAGGTAACTGTCTACCAGGACGCCTGCCGTCAAATTGTCCTGATAAGCGGGATCGTTGTACACCGTAATGGCGCCGCTGTTGGTGCTGTCGTGAATTTTCAGGTAGGTGTTCTCGTCGTTATAGCCGACGATCCCGCCCACATAGCAGCTGCCGCGCACCGCCATTACATTGTTGTATTGGATGGTAAGTGCGCTTGCGCTGCTTGTGCCGGACGTTGCCCCCGGTAGCTGCGCCGGTTGCAGGACATTGGTATTGGTATCTCTTTGCAGCACAGGCAGCAATTTTAAAAGAATCGTGCTGTCCGTGGCCTGGGCTGCGTCCTTCTCGTCGTTTTCCAGCCGCGTACGCACATCGGCCATATTGCTGATCTGCCGGGTGTAGCCGTACAGACCGCCGCAAACGGCCTGCGCCCGCACCACGCCCAGCGCGTTTAAGTTCCCGTTTGGAGCCGGATCGCTGTTGTCCGCCTGTTCCCCGATGTATGCGCCCACAAGGCCGCCCACGCAGTACCGCCCGGATACAAGATTGACCGACACCTTTGCCCCGGTCACAAAAAGTTCCCTGGTGCAGGCAAGGCCAACCACGCCGCCCACCGCGCTGCCGCTGCCGTAGATCTGGCCGCGAACGGTATTTTGCAGATTGGTTCCTGTATCTGCCGCGGTGTCCGGCCCGGCGTAGCCAAGAATGCCGCCCACAAAATTGCGGCCCCACAACACGACCGAATTTTCGCCCCCCTGATACCAAAAGCCGCCGTGATCGTTGTAGCCCGCCATGCCGCCCACAAAATCAGCCTTGTCGGCGTTCAGCCTGGCCAGCGCGGCGCTGATTGTTCCGTTGTTATCATACACCTTGCTAGCGCAGTTGGCGATCTTTGCATCAGCCGCCGTGGTGCCGGCGCCCCAGCTGCCGTCGTTGCGGCCCACAATGCCGCCGATGCACAGCGGGGTGTACTCGCCTTTGCCGTCGTTTTCGCTGCCCAGCGGCACGCCGCCGATAACGCCCGCGTTGGTAAAGTTTTGCACCAGGCCGCCGCTGCCGTTCACGCCCAAAATGCCGCCCACATAGCGGTTGCCAAACACCAGGTTTTTGTTGGTTAGGGTTGCCCACTGCGCGTTAATGCCGGTAGCCGTGCTGTTGTTGGCGGCGCCGCCGATCATGCCGCCCACAAAGCGGCGGCCCGTTACCAGGCCGATCTTGTTGATGTTGACCGGGCTCCCGCCGCTGGGGGTGATGGTGCTGCTCAGGCTGCCGTTGCTGTTGAGGGTTGCGCCGTTGGCAAAGCCAAAAATGCCGCCCACAAAATCGCCTGTGCAGGCATTTTTCAGTGCGTCGGAGGTAAGCGCGGTAACCGTTATATCCTTGGCGGCGCCGGGCGCGCTGGCGGCTTTCCACAGGGTGATATCCCGCGCGTAGCCTGCAATGCCGCCAAAAAACTGCCCCGCATACGCGCTTACGGCGCCCGCTTGTGTGGCGCCGGCGGCGGCGGCCGGGTATACGGCGCTGCCCCGCACAATGGCGCCGTTGAACAAGGACGCCTCCGTACCGCCAGTGTCGTAGGTTTGCTGCCCGGCGGTGGCGGTGACGCACCCGAACAAGCCGCCCGTGTACATATTGCCGTACACGGCCGGGTTGTTGGCGGTTTTGTTGGCCGTGGTGGCCAGATTGTACAGTTTGCTTAGATAAACTGCGTTGTTTGTTGTATCCCCGCCGTACTGGGCGTAGCCCGCCACGCCGCCGATGCCCACGGGCAGATACAGGCCCTTGGCGGCGGCGGTGGTGGCCGCCGCCGCATAGCGGGTTTGGTCGGCTTTGGTGCCGTCTTGGGCGGGGGCGGTTCCCGTGGCGTAGGGTTCCAGCAGAAGGCCGGTTACCACGGCATCGGTGGTGACGGAAACCATCTTATAGGCGTCCGAATCCTCGGAAACCGTGCCGCTGACCGTGGTATAGCTTACCGCCGTGCGGGATATGCCCGCCACGCCGCCAATGCCGCGCAAATCGCCCACGGTATCGGCAATTTTGCTGTTGCCCTGGTACAACTTTTGCTGATCCATGCCATCCGTGTACGTCTGTCCGGCGGCAGGCACGCTGACCGCCGCCGCCACGCGGGAGGCCTGCCCCTTGGCGGTGTCCGTTGTCAGGTTGATCGTATCCAGGGTGCCTGTGTTCAGGCCGCACAGCGCCCCCACCCCGCGCAGCTGGCGCAGGGTATTGGCGGTGGTATTTTGTGGCGCCAGGCCGCCCTTTTGCGCGGCGGTCACGGCGGCGGTCACATCGTCGGGAACCTTGCTCTGGGTCAGGTTGACCACGGCGTCCACATTTTGCAGGGTCAGATTTTTCACCGTGCCGCGGTTTTCGCCAAACAGGCCGACATACTGCGCGTGGTATTTCTTTCCTGCGGTGTCGCTGTCCTTGGCCACCGAGTCCGTGCGCAGCTGCAAATTGGCGATGACGGCGTTTTTGGGCGTCGTGCCCGTGGCCGCCACAATCACCTGCCCGTTCAGCGTCTGATTTTTGGCAAACACGGCCTGGGTTGGCCAGGCCACCGGCGCAGCCCGCGTTGGCGTGGATGCGGCGGGCTGATTTTTGGGGTCCAGCGCGTTGTTGCTGTTAGGGGTATCGGGAATCTGGTACACGACCACCGCGCCGCTCAGCCAATCCATGGAGGCGGCCTGGATGGAAGCCGCCGTTTTGGTTGTGGCGGTTGTGGCGGTGTCCAAAAAGCGAAGATTGTACAAATGCCGGAACAGCTTGACATTGGCCTTGTAGGTGGTGGCCGCTGCCGCGTCCGGCGCGGAATCGTCCGTAAACAGGGCGTTGGCAGGGTTGCCGTTATCGCTGTAGGCAAGCCGCGGGTCGCTGGGGGTGTATTCCTCGTTCATGGCGCCGCTCAGGTTTTCGTTGGGGGCCGCCGTGATGCTGGCATAGAACAGCGGCGGCGCGGCGTAATCGGCGGCCGTGAAAAAGCGGGTGATGCTGTAAAAGCTTTGCGGCAATTTGTTTGCAATCTTGGTTGCGTACAGCGTTTGGGCGCTTACCATGGCGTCCAGCGTAAGGGTGAAGCGCCCGTTGGCATAGGCAAGCGGGAACCAGTAATAGCTTGCTTCTGTGGAAAGCACGCCGCGGTCATTATAGGTATAGACCGGCAGCCTGGCCAGTGTGGAGCCTGCGGCATTGTAGCCGCCGCCGTCCGCCTTGGACGCCTCGTACAGATCCACCTTGACCCGGAACCATTTGGTTCCGGCGGTTCCGGCGGCGGATTTTTTGTAAAAGTCGATCGTGTAGGCAACGTCGGTATCGCTGTGGCGGGAGTTGCTGCTCCAGTTTAAGGTGAGGGCCTCGCCGTTGATGATTTGGGCGGTGCGCAGCTTGAGCTTGATGCTGGAAAGCTCCACCTTGTTGACGATGTCGTCCACCGAGTAATAGCCCACCAGGGTTTGGCGGCGGGCCGCGTAGCTGCGATCCTGAATGTTGGTAACGTCCGTTTGCGTGGCGCCCGCGGTAAAGCTGAGCTTCTGGCTGCGGGAGGCATAGAACACCGAATAGACCGCCCCGGCCGTGATATCCTTGGCGGCGGCGCCGTTCACGCTGATCTCCACGCAGATGGCGGCGTTGAACAGCGATTTATCGTAGGTGTACTGGTCCAGCAGTTCCACCACAAGCTGGCCGTCCGCGCTGCGGCTGGCGGCGGAATACTCCCCCTTATCCAAAAACAGGGCGATGACGGACTGGCCTTCCTTCACGGTGCCTTTGGGCATATAGGTGTCCTTTACGCCGCCGCCCGTCCCCTCGGTGGAATTGTAGACGCGGCGGAGCCAATCCTCGGCCTGGCCGCTGGTTTCCATATGGGTAAGGGCGTTTTGCGCCGCCATGTACATGGTTTTGGCATCGGCTTCGTTCTGGCGGAAGTTGGCCAGGCGCAGGTAGGCCACAAGCCCGCCCGCCGTGATGGCCGCCAAAATGGCCAGTATAACCAGCGTTACAACCAGTTCCACCAGGGTAAAACCGCCCCGGCGGCCGGCGCCGCGCGCCGCTGCCTTTTGTTTCATGCCGTATCCCGCCTTTACTTCCCCGCCGCGCGGCCGCACGCACCGGCCCGCGCGGAAGTTAAACCGCATCCGTTTTTCTGCTTTAAGTGGACCCCGGGGGCAGGGGCGGCCAGGGCGCAGGCGCTTTGGCGGCACACACTTCCCCACGTTAGGATCATCTACAGTATAGTACAAAATAACAGCCGCGGCAAGGCCAAAACCGGGAAAAACGCCGGTGCAAACCGTGAAAAAAAGGCCAATCTGGAACATTTGTTATTTTTGGCGTTCTAATGCAACATATTGCGGAATGACCCTTAGTCATTGTTGCCAACAAAAAGGGCTCGAACTTTGTTGGTTCCACCATACTTTACAGAATTTAAAAATACGCTTGAAAATTGAATCCGGAATCAGTATACCGGTGATACAGAGGTGTGCCGCCATTGGGGCGGCAGCTTTCGGAGAAAGCCGCGGCGGCGCAGTGCCGCGGTAAAAAAATGCAAAGAGGTGCATGGAATTATGTTGACTGAAAAAATCCGCAGACTGAAAGACAAAAAAGGCTTTACCCTGGTTGAGCTGATCGTTGTTCTGGTTATCCTGGCCATTCTGGCCGCGCTGTTGATCCCAACGCTGACCGGGTACATTGACAAGGCGAACGAGAAGAAAGTTATTGCACAGACCCGTATGGTTGTTATGGCTGTGCGGACGGAAGCAAGTTCAGAATATGGCACCGCCGCTGGTCTTACTGCTGGTAGTTGGAATGCGGCCTCCGCTCAAGTTAAAGATATTCGGGGCTTGGCAGAATTGGGTGCCAAGGCGCATTTCACTGCAGCAATCACCACTAAGGGTGTAATTTCTACTGTTACATATGCGGACGGCACTTACCATTGTGTCTACAATGGTTCAACTAAAGCATATACTACAACCAAAGATACTAGCGCTCTGACCAGCCCAGATACTGTTACTATTAGCTGATTATTTCTACATTTCAGTACATTTAGAGGTCAATCGGCTTACACGCCGCTTGAAATGCGATGTTTAAATCCCTTGGCAGCCGCCTGCGCGGCCTGCTGGCCAAACAGCGGCTGGGCTTAAGCTGGGCGGAATGGCTGGTGGCCCTGCTGGCCGCGCTGGTGCTGGGGGCCATCGTGTACGGCACGGCGGCGGATATCCGCCGCCAGGGCTTGTCGCGGGAGGCCTTGGCCCAGGCCAAGGCGGCCCGGCTGGCCACCGCCGTGCTTGCCAGCGAACAATACGCCACCGGCGCCCCATTTGCGGATTTTACCACCGCGGACGGGCTGGCTGCCGGCCTGCAGGACAGGATCCGGGCGCTGGGCGTTTTGCCCGGCACCGTCACCTTGCTGCAAACCGATCCAACAGGCTATGCCATCCTTCGCATGGCATACCGTCAGGGCGACTTTGTGGTGCTGTACGATGCCGGCGGCACCTGGCAGGTTTATGAGGCGCAAAACCGCATCTCCGCCGCCTTTACCCCGGCAGGCTAACGAAAAATCGCTTGTTGGCAACCTTATGTCCCCCCGCCGGATCTGACGCCCGGCGGGGGGACTTTTCTTTAATAACCATTCCTTGTACCGTTTACAGGCAAATTTGCCCTGTTCACAGGCCGTCCCAAAAGCAACCGCTGTTTTGGGCAATCAGGCTTTCTTTTGCAAAGCCGGGAACATCCGCTTATGCTGTATCTGCTCCAATTTCTGCTGGCGGCCGTCCAGTTTATGCTGGGCGCGGCGCTGTTCAGCTTTTTTAACGTGGTGGCCTGGCGGGTGCCGCGCGGCAAGCCCGTGTTTGCGGGCCGCAGCGCCTGCCCCGCGTGCGGCGCCGCCCTTTCCGGGTGGGAGCTTGCGCCGGTGTTCGGCTGGCTGGCCCTGCGCGGGCGCTGCCGCCACTGCGGCGCGCCCATTGCGCCGCGGTATCTGGCGGTGGAGCTGCTGGGCGGCGCGCTGGCGCTGGGCTGCCGCGCGCGCTTTGGCGCCGATCTGGCCGGGCCGTTCGGCCTGCGCTGGGCCGCGCTGCTGGCCCTGGTGTTTTTGGGCCTGCTGACCGCCGTCGCCCTGGCCGACGCCGAAACCCAGCGCATTCCCAACCGGCTCTCCGCGGCGGCGGCGGCGTGCGCCCTGCCCGCCGTTTGGCTGATGCCGGAAATTACGCTGCCGGAGCGCGCCATCGGGGCCGTGTGCATCAGCGTGCCGATGGCGCTGCTGTGCCTGGCGGTGCCGGGCGGGTTTGGCGGCGGCGATATCAAGCTGATGGCGGCCGCCGGCCTGTTTTTGGGCTGGAAGCTTACCCTGCTGGCCGCGTTTTTGGCCATACTGGCCGGGGGCGGCTACGGCGCCTGGCTGCTGCTGACCAAAAAAAGCGGCCCGCGCGATCATTTTGCCTTTGGCCCGTTTTTGTGCGGCGGCATGGCGGCGGCGCTGTTTTTCGGCGGGCCTATGCTGCAATGGTATTTTCAGTTTTTTACATTCTGACGTTCTGATTTTTCGTTTTGACTGTTCGGCACGGCGTTTTTGCAAAAAGCGCCCGTTTACGGTTTGGTCGGCGGCGCCCTTCCGCAAGGCGCCGCGCGGCCCCCATGCGGTGTGGCCCTGCCGGGCGGCCGCCAAAGGATGGTGGAAATTCGATGCCCAAATACCGCTACACTGCCACGGATGCCGCGGGCAAAACCGTGCGCGGCGTTGCCGAGGCCGCCGACGAGGAGGCCCTGTACAACCGCCTTAGGACCGAGGGCAAGTTTGTGGTGGAGCAAAAGGAAACCACAGGCGCCGACCGCGGCGGCGGCCGGCCGCTGAAAACCGGCGAGATCGCCGATTTTTGCCGCCAGCTTGGCACCCTGCTTTCGGCCGGCGTGCCGATGGTGCGCGCCTTTGCCATCATGGCGCAGGAACAGGGGCTGGACCCCCGCCTGAAAACCCTGTACGACGGCGTGCAGGCCGATATCCGCAAGGGCACCCCCCTGTCGGACGCGATGGAGGACCAGGGCGCGGCTTTTCCCGAGCTGCTTGTCGGGATGATCCGCAGCGCCGAAGGCACCGGCAGCATTGACCGCAGCGCCATGCGGATGGCCAACCATTATACCAAGGAACACAAGCTGCAGCAGGAGGTTTCCAACAGCATGATGTACCCGGCCATTTTGGCCGTGCTGCTGGTGTTTGTGGTCATCTTTTTGCTTAGCTATGTGGTGCCGCAGTTCCAAACCATGTTCGACGCCATGCCCAGCCTGCCCTGGCCCACCACCCTGCTGCTGGGGATGAGCAGCTTTGTCAAGCATTACTGGCTGGGCCTGGGGCTGGGCATTGCGGGGGCCGTGGCCGTGGCGCGCATCCTGCTCCGGCTGCCCGCCGTGCGCCTTGCCACCGATAAGCTCAAGCTGCATCTGCCCGTCATCGGCAAGTTGCAGCGCAAAATCTGCACCGCGCGGTTTGCCCGCACCCTTTCCAACCTGTATTCCAGCGGCGTGCCCATTGTGGCGTCGCTCAAATCCGGGCGGGATACCGTGGGCAACACCTACATCGCCAGCCAGTTCGACGAGGTGCTGGCCCAGGTGCGGGCCGGCAGCCCCCTGTCCGAGGCGCTTGGCTCGGTGGACGGCTTTGAGCGCAAGCTGGCCTCCGCCGTGATGGTGGGCGAGGAAACCGGCAAGCTGGACGATATGCTTGCCTCCATCTCCGATTCGATGGACTACGAGGCCGAGATGGCCACCAAAAAAATGATGACCCTGCTGGAACCCGTTATGATCATTGTGATGGCCGTGGTGGTGGCGTTTGTTATTATCGCCGTCATTTTGCCCATCTACCAGTCTTACTCTACGATCGGCGGTTCCAACAGCGCCATTTAAGCCGTTTGGCCCGGCGCATCGGAGCCGTGCGGCATCCCCCCGGGGATTTTTCAAAATTTACTTGCAGGAAAGGGGCTGCGCTATGGCAACCGTCACTTCGTTATCCCTCGGCAACCGCCAGATGCAGGCCGCTGTCGGCAGTTTTAACGGGCGCGTGCTGCGGGTCGGCAAGCTGTGCGAAGCCACGCTGCCGGAGGGCTGCCTGATCAACGGCGTTATCACCAACGAGGCGGATTTTTCCGCCGCCGTGGGCGCGTTCTGGAAGCAGAACGACCTGCCCCGCAAAAACGTATCGGTCACCCTCAACAGCAGCCAGTTTTTGTCCCGCATGGTCACGGTGCCGCTGCTGCCCCCCAAAAAATTGCAGGAGATCGCGCGGCGGGAGCTTTCCGCCATGGAAAACCGCCAGAACGCCATCACCGATTACATGGTGCTTGGCCCCGCCGAAAAAGGGCGCAGCCAGGTGATTTTGGCAAACTCTGTCGAGAGCGGCTTTCTGGAAAGCCACATTGCCCTGGCCGAGGGCCTGGGCCTGAAGCTGTGCCGCATTGATACCTCGATGGCAAGCGTATTGCAGCTTTTGCGGTTTTTGCCCGCGCCCGGCCAGGAAACCTACATTCTGATGCTGTTTGACGGCGACAACGTCGCCAGCATTCTGATGGACAGCGGCACCTACAAGTATTCCAGCCGGAACCGCCTGTTCAGCGCGCACGCCACCCCGGAATTTGGCAACGAGGTGACCACCGCCATCTCCGGCGTGGCGCAGTTCCAAAGCTCCAGCAAGGGCGCGCCCATCAGCAGCGTGTATTTTGCGGGCTGCACGGATGCGGATTTTACCGCCTGCCAGCCCGGCTGCCAGATGCTGCAGCTAAATGCCGCCCTGCTGCCGGATGCCCCCAAAACCGTGCAGCTTCCCGCCGGCGCCCGCCTGGCCGATTGGGCGCGCGCGGTGGGCAACCTGCTGGGCTGAGGCATCGACCGGCCCCGGCCCGCCGCGGCGGCGGTATGTTTTACAACACAGCGGAGGTGCGTTTTTTGATGACAACCTACAAAAGCAATAACTTTTACCTGCGCTGGCAACAGGCCGCCAAGGCCCAGCAGAAAGCCAAAAGCGTGGACTTGCGGCGGCAGCTTCTTTTGCCCGCCGTGGTGGTGGGGGTATCGCTGGCCGCGTTTGGCCTGGTAAAGGGCCTTACCCTTTATACCGACGGCCAGACCGAGGCCATCACCGCCTGGTGTACCGACCCCGCCAACACCGAGCCGTACCAGCAATCGCTGGCCGACCAGGCCCAGACCCGCCAGTACCAAAGCCAGCAGATGGCCGCCGAAGACCGCACCGCCCTGCTGGGCACCTACCCCAACCTGCAGCCCGCCGTTTTTGACAAGATCCAGGCCGTGGGCGGCAGCGATATCACGGTGGTGTTCCATTCCTACGACGCAGCCTCCGGGCAGCTTGCGTTTGACGCACAATCGGCCAACGTGATCGATATTCCCGCCTATGTGCGCGCCATGCAAAACACCGGGCTGTTTGCCAGCGTAAGCTACACCGGCTACGGCTATGGCGATACCGGCACCTACGCGATCAATTTGGCCTGCATTTTGGCAGCGCCGGAACAGGAGGCCGCACAATGACCACCACCCTGACCGAGCGCGACAAGCGCCTGCTGCGGTTTATCGGCATTGCAGGCTTTCTGGTGCTGTTTGCCCAGTTCGCTTTGCGCCCCGCCGTAACCGCCTACTTTACGGCCCGCCAAAACTACGGCGACGCCGTGGCCCAGCAGGAGGCCATGCAGTACAACATCGACCTGCTGCCCACCGCCGAGCAATCGGTCACGCGCGCCAAAACCGACCGCGACAACGCCAGCGCCGCCTACTACGAAATTTTGAGCAGCGCCGAGCTGGACAGCCTGGTGACCGGCCTTGAGCTGGACCAGGGCCTGGCGCCGCTTTCCATGACCATCGGCACCGCCACCGCCGACGCCCTGGACCCCTATGTGGCCTCGGCCCAGGGGCAGGCCGCCGCAAGCGCCGCCGCGGCGCCCGCCGACACTGCCGATTCCGCCGCCGATTCCGCCGCGGGCACCGAGGCCGCCGCGGACGGCGCCGCGGACGCCCTGACCGAGCCGGTTACCGCCGATACCGCCTACATGCAAACCGTCACCGTAAGCTGCACGGCCTCCGGCACGCGGGAACAATTTGCCGCCCTGCTGGAAGATCTGAACGCCAACCACCCGGCCATCCGGGTGGACAGCTTCTCGATCTCGGACGCCGCCGCCGCCGCGGCGGACGGCACCACCACCACCAGCTCCCAGTTCAGTCTGACGCTGGCCATCTCGATGTGCGACAGAGGGGAGGAAGCATCATGAAAAACATCCCCATCGGCGAGGTTTTGCGGGAGTCCGGCTATATCTCCGAGGAACAGCTGAACGCGGCGCTGGCCTACCAGAAGGAACACCGCGACCTGCGCCTGGGCCAGGTGCTGCTGGATTTAGGCTACGTTACCCAAAAGCAGGTTTTGCAGGCGCTGGGCCAGCGCCTGAGCCTGAAAGTGGTCGATTTTACCGGCCTGACCGTGGACGTGGAGGCCGTCAACAAAATTCCCCAGCCGCTGGCCACCAAATACCACATTTTGGCCATCCAGGCCAACGGCTCTGTGCTGACCGTCGTTACCGACGACCCCATGAACTTCTATGCGCTGGAGGACGTGCGCCAGCTTACCGGCATGGAGCTGCAAATTCTGCTGTGCGAAACGCCCCCGCTGGAAAAGGCCATCGCCTACTATTACGCCGAGGTGCGCGCCCGCAAGGCCGCGCAATCCGCCAACAGCGAAAGCCTGCCCGCCGACGCGCTGGATGCCGTGGCCGTGGATATGGCCGTGGGCTCCGGGGAGGACGACGAGGCCCCCATCATCCGGGTCATCAACAGCCTTTTGGAACGGGCCGTGGCCACCAACGCCAGCGATATCCACATTGAACCGTTTGAAAGCCAGACCACGGTGCGTATGCGCATCGACGGCATCATCATTGATTACATTACTTTGCAGCGCCCTTTGCACCAGCCGCTGATCGCCCGCATCAAAATCATGTCCAACCTGGACATTGCCGAGCATCGCGTTCCGCAGGACGGGCATTTCCGCGCGCGCAGCTCCAACGGCACCAACGTCAACGTGCGTGTTTCCATCCTGCCCACCGTTTTTGGCGAGAAGGCCGTGCTGCGTTTGCTGGGCGGCGGCGGGCGCATTGAACACGCCGGACACTTTGGCATGGACGACGCCAGCTACGCCCGCTTTATGCCCCTGCTGTCCCGGCCCAACGGCATTGTCTATCTGACAGGCCCCACCGGCAGCGGCAAAACCACCACCCTGTACATGGTGCTGCAATACCTGGCCCAGCGGCAGGTCAACATCTCGACGATCGAAGACCCCGTGGAGCGAAATCTGGAGCGCATCAACCAGAGCCAGGTCAATAATGTGGCCGGCATGACCTTTGAGGCCGGGCTGCGCGCCCTGCTGCGCCAGGACCCCGACATCATCATGGTGGGCGAAACGCGCGACAGCGAGACGGCCGCCATCTCGGTGCGGGCCGCCATCACCGGCCATATGGTGTTTTCCACCCTGCACACCAACGACGCGCTCTCCTCCGTGGTTCGTCTGGCCGATATGGGGGTGGAAAATTACCTGATTGCCAACTCGGTGGTGGGGCTGGTGGCCCAGCGCCTTATGCGCCGGGTATGCCCCCACTGCGGCCGCGAGATGCCTGTGACCGAGGAGGAAAGCAGTTATCTGGGCGATATTGCCACCGTGCGGCGCGGCGCCGGCTGCCCCCAGTGCAACGGCACCGGATACCAGGGACGCATTGCGATCCACGAGATCGTAACCATCGACAAAAACCTGCGCCGGATGATTGCCCAGGGCGCCCGGCAGGAGGAAATGACCGTCTACGCGCGGCAAAACCAGGGGATGCGCTCTCTGCGCGAAAGCGCGCTGGCGTTGGTGCGCCAGGGTGTAACCACCCCCGAGGAATTGTTGAAGATCACCTATTACGAGGATTGATTTTTGGTTAAACAGTAAAAACAGCGGCACCGCGCCATGCGGCGTGCCGGCTGCACCAAGGGAGGATGCGGCCATGGTGGAAATGACCCAACTGGTGGCGATGGCGCGCGAAATGCGGGCAAGCGACATCCATATTTCGGAGGGGCTGCCCCTCTGCGCCCGGGTGGACGGCAAACTGCTGCCGATGGCCGCACAGCCCGGCCCCGAGGATACCCGCGCCCTGATTTTGTCCCTTTTGACCCCCGCCCAGCGGGACGCTTTGCTGCAAAAGGGCATCGACGCGGATTTTGCGCTGGCCCTGCCCGGCTGCGGGCGGCAGCGCGTGAACGTGTTTTGCCAGCAAGGCCGCGCCGCCGCTACCCTGCGGCTGCTGAACGACGACATCCCCAGCCTGCAAGCCCTGGGAATGCCCCCGGTTTTGTCCCAGATGGCCGCTTTGCCGCGCGGGCTGATTTTGGTGACGGGCCCCACCGGCAGCGGCAAATCGACGACGCTGGCCGCCATGATCGAGCAGGTGAACGAGACGCGGCCTGAGCATATCATCACGATCGAGGATCCCATCGAGTATGTGTATGCGGGCAAAAAAGCCATCATCCACCAGCGGGAGGTGGGCCGCGATGTGCCCAGCTTTGCCGCCGCCCTGCGCAGCGCCCTGCGCGAGGATCCCGACGTAATCCTTGTGGGCGAAATGCGTGATTATGAGACGATCTCGGCCGCCGTGACCGCCGCCGAGACCGGGCATCTGGTGATGAGTACCCTCCACACGATCGGCGCGGCCCAAACGATCGACCGCATTATCGACGTCTGCCCGCCCAATGCCCAAAGCCAGATACGCACCCAGCTGGCCGGGGTGCTGCGGGGGGTCATCACCCAGCAGCTTTTGCCCCGCGCGCTGGGCAAGGGCCGCTGCGCCGCCACCGAGGTTTTGGTGGGCACCGACGCCGTAGCCAATCTGATCCGGGAAAACAAATGCCATCAGGTAGCCACTTTGATGCAGTCCGGCGCGGCGCTGGGGATGCACACCCTCAACGCCGATCTGGCCCGGCTGGTGCGCGAGGGGGTCATTTCCCGGGATGCGGCCGTGCGCTGCGCCACCGACAAAAGCGATTTGCAGCAGTTTTTGCTGTAGCTTGCCCGTGCGGCAGCCCGGCGCGCAGGATAAGTCATACCCATTTATTTTGCCTAGACCGCTTGACAAAACAGTTTTTGGCCCTTATAATTACGGGCATAACAAAGGTGTTGCAGCTTCGTGCTGCGGCGCCTTTGTTTTGTTTTTGCGGTTAGCGCCCCGTACCGCCGCCCTCCCTGCAGGGGACGGCGCCGCGAGGCGCTGGGGGTATCGTCTGCCATGCAGGGGCGCAGGCTGCCGCTGAGCAAAATCGTAGCTGAAGGAGAGAGTTATATGGTAGGACTTATCCAAAAGGGCAGCAGCCGCACCATGAAGTGGATCGGCTTTGCGGTGGCCGCCGCGGTTCTGGTGGCCATCTCGGTGCTGCTTCCCCGCCTGCCCGCCGGGCAGGCAGACCCCACCGGCGTAACCTATGTGGCTGCAGCGGGCAGCCAGCAGCTGGCCGATGTGGCCGCCACCGCCAACAAGGCGTACTTTGGCGCCAATTACACCTGGATCATGATCTGTGCGTTCATGATCTTCTTTTTCCAGTGCGGCTTTGCCATGGTGGAAACCGGCTTTTGCCGCGCCAAAAACGCCGCCCATACCATGACCATGAACTTTATGGTCTTTTTGGTGGGCGCGGTCGGGTTCTTTTTGACCGGGTTCGCCCTGCAGATGGGCGGCAGCGGCGGCAACGTCAACCTTGGCCCCGGCAGCGCCGTTTTGAACACGCTGCTTACCGTACCCGGGCTGGGCGGCATTTTGGGCGGCAAAGGCTTTTTGCTGGGCGGCACCTATGACGTAGGCGTGTACGCCATGTTCTTCTTCCAGATGGTGTTTATGGACACCACCGTTACCATTCCCACCGGCGCCATGGCCGAGCGCGTCAAATACTCGGCTGTGGTGATCACCTCGTTCTTTATCTCGATGTTCTTCTACCCGGTGTTCGCCTGCTGGGTGTGGGGCGGCGGCTGGCTTTCCACCCTGGGCGTCCGGTTTGGCCTGGGCCACGGCGTGGTGGATTTTGCCGGTTCCGCGGTCGTCCACTCGATGGGCGGCATGCTGGCGCTGGCCGGGGCCATCGTGATCGGCCCCCGCATCGGCAAATTCAAGAAGGACGGCTCCGCCCGCGCCTTCCCCGGCCACGATATCCCCATGGCCATCATCGGCACCATCATTTTGTTCTTCTGCTGGTTTGCCTTCAACGCCAGTTCCACCATGAACGCCTCTGATTTGCGGCTGACGGTGGCCGCTACCAACACCATGATCTCGGGCGCGGTGGCCGGGCTGGTGGCCATGTTCTACATGTGGATCAAGTTCGGCAAGCCGGATCCCTCCATGACGGCCAACGGCGCGCTGGCCGGGCTGGTGGCCATCACGGCCCCCTGCGCCTTCGTCACCGGCTGGTCGTCCTGCGTCATCGGCATTGTGGCGGCGCTACTGGTTTGCAACGCGGTGCCGTTTGTGGAAAACAAACTCCATCTGGACGACCCCGTGGGCGCCATCTCGGTACATTGCGTAAACGGCGTTTGGGGCGTTCTTGCCACCGGCCTGTTTGCGGACGGCACCTACGGCGACGGCTGGAACGGCGTGGCCGGCAACGTGCGCGGACTGTTTTACGGCGATCCCTCCCAGTTTGTGGCCCAATTGATTGCCGTGGCCGTGCTGATCGTCTGGGGCTTTGGCGGCGCGTATCTTTTCTTCCGCGTGCTGGATAAGACCTGGGGGCTGCGCGTTTCGCCCGAGCAGGAGCTGGAAGGGCTGGATATCCCCGAGATGGGCGTTCTGGCTTACCCGGACAACCAGCTTTTGCGCAGCGAGCTTGACTACAGCTCCGAGGACAACGCCCCCATCCCGCAGCTGGCCCGCTTTGGCGATTTTGACCCGGCGGCCAGTATGCCGATGCCGGAAGCCCCCGTGTCCGTCGCGGCGGCCGTGCCGGTGGTCGATCTGTCCAGCGCCCCCGCTCCCGCCAGGGATGCGTATTCGGGCGATCAGCTGACCAAGATCGATATCATCACCAAGCAAAGCCGCTTTGAGACGCTTAAGGAGGCCATGAACCGCATCGGCGTGACCGGCATGACCGTCACCAACGTTCTTGGCTGCGGCGTGCAAAAGGGCACCACCGAGTATTACCGCGGCGTCGCCACCGAAATCAACCTGCTGCCCAAGGTGCAGGTGGAGATCGTGGTGGCAAAGGTTTCGCCGCGCCTGGTGGTGGACACTGCACGCAAAACCCTGTATACCGGGCATATCGGCGACGGCAAGATCTTTGTGTATGATGTGAAGAACGTCATCAAGGTGCGCACCGGCGAGGAAGGCTATGCCGCCATGCAGGGCGTGGACGACGACTGACGCAACGCCTGCGCGGCAAACCGATATTTGCCCCCGCCAGTAAAAATGTACAGCTGCAAGCAGCCCGGGAGCCGGGTGGATAAAATCCACCCGGCTCCCGGGCTGCTTGCGCTGCCGGGGTCGCTATTCCGCTTCCAGCTTTTTCACGCTGCTGCGCACGATCAGCGTGGGATACAAAAACAGCTCCCGCGCGTATTTGATGGTTTTGTTCATCCGCTGCAGCAGCAGCTCCATCGCCTCGGAGCCAAGCTGATAGGGGTGAACGTCCACCGTCGTCAGCGGCGGAAAGGAATACTGCGTGGGGTAGGAGCCGTCGTGCGCCACAATCGAGATATCCTCCGGCACGCGGATGCCGCACTCCATAAAGCCGTTGATGGCGCCCAGCGCAATGGGATCGTTGGCACAGAACAGCGCCGTGGGAAGCTCCGGCAGGGCGGCCAGTTTTTTGGCCATCGTGCAGCCGCGCTCCACACGGTCGGTTCCGTGGTCGCTCTCAATCATCCATGCGGGCCGGAACTCGCCGCAGCGGCTCATGATCTCGATAAACGCATCCCGCCGGGAACCGAAGGCCGCCGTGCCCGGCGCCTCCTCCACCCCCAGGTAGCCGATGCGGGTATGGCCGTTTTCCCGCAGATGCTCCAGCGCCAGGCCAACGGATTCCCGGTTGCTGTAGGTAACATGGTCAAAACAATTGCGGTAATGCGCCACAATGCCCACCACCACCACCGGCAGTTTTTGAAACAGCGGCAGCAGCTGGTCATACTGCGCCTTGGTGTAGTTGCCCACCAAAACCACGCCGTTGGAATCAAGCTTTTTAAAGTCCATATCCTCAATGGCCACAAAGTTGTACTGCACCCTGGCCTTGGCGCAAATATCCTCAATGCCTGAGCGCACCGCAAAATAGTAGGACGAATCGATCTGGTTGCGAAAGGTCTGCCGCTTATGCACGATGGTGATGCAGGCCTCCCCCGCCGAAGCCGCCGAGGTATCGGGCCGCACATAGCCAAGCTCCGCCGCCACCGTCAGGATGCGGGCGCGCGTTTCCGGCGCGATGGAAAGCGTCTCGTCGTTGCGCAGCGCGCGGGAGACGGCCGCCGTGGAAAGATGGACTTTCTGCGCGATCTCTTTGATCGTAACCATAGTATCCTCCCTTTGCTTTCGGTTTCTTTCTGTGATAAGTTTACTGTTAATCTATCCATAAGTCAATCTATTTGCCCATCTTTACTAAATCATCGGCTATCTGAGAATGGGGTTGCGCCGGCAAAAACTTTGTAAAAAACAACCGAAAACCGATCATCCAACTTGGCTATTAGGGGAAATGTTTTGTGCTATACGGCAAGAAAAGCCGCAAAATCTTGGCAATTCTGGCCAAAAGAATCGGGTGTGCAGGCATCCTGCGCCGTAGGAAAGCCCTTGTGCGTTAGTAGACGATAAGTAAATCCAATAAATTCATATTGATTATTTTAGTAATGTGCTGCTATATTGTGCTTGTCGGGAGCGGAACCTTCCCCCGCTCCAGAGCGGCCCGGTATGCCGGGCCGCCCAAAAAATCCGTTTACAAGCACACAGAACAGGAGCGTTCAACATGAAAAAGCGTTACGCAATCCCTGCATTGGCCGGCGCGGCACTCATGGCTTTCAGCGCGTGCGGCGCCACCGCGGCGTCCTCGGCCGCAAGCAGCGCCGCCTCCTCCGAGGCTGTCACCCCCGGAACGCAGGCCGATGGGGTGCTGACCGTCTACTCCCCGCAGGCGGACGCGGACCGGGGGCCATGGATCCAGGCGGAAGCCGAGAAGGCGCTGGGCTTCAAGGTCAATTTTCTGACGGCGAACGGCGCCGAGCTGGCCGAGCGCCTGCGCGCCGAGAAGGGCAACCCGCAGGCCGATGTCATCATGGGTCTTGTACAGACGGCGCTCTACCAGCTCAAGGACGAGGGGCTGCTGACGCCCTACACCCCCACCTGGGCCGAAGGCCTGCCCGCCGCCTACAAGGATAAGGACGGCTATTTTTACAGTTTTTGGCAGACGCCCATCATTATCGGATACAACACGCAGTACATTGCCAACCCGCCTGCCAGCTGGCAGGATTTGATCAAGGACGAGTACAAGGGCAAGTACGCCATCGGCAGCACCAGCAGCCAGACCGTGCGCACCTATCTGATCGGAATGCTGTGGCCGTACTATGACGCAGCCACCGGGGATATCTCCCAGGAGGGCTGGGACTTTTTGACCAAGCTGTACGCCAACGCCTACGCCATGCCGACCGACGCCGACGCCTGGAAGGTCTACGCGGACGGCACGGTGCCCATCACTCTGAACTGGTTTGGCGGCGCCAAGGCCAAATCCGCCGCATACAACGCGCCCATCGCGTATGTCAAGCCCGCCGACGGCACGCCGGTGGTGGCGGAAGGCATCGCCGAGGTGGCGGGCACCGACCAGGAGGCGATGGCGCAGGCCTTTATCGAGTGGTGGGGCAAGCCGGAAACGATGGCCGCCTACGCCAACCAGTTCGGTCAGGCGCCCGCCCACCCCGATGCGATCGCGCTGTGCAACGATGCGGTCAAGGCCGACGCAACCATGTTCAAGGCGCAGGATATCGACTGGGAGGTCTGCTCCAAAAAGATGGATGCCTGGTTTGAAAAGATCGAGCTGGAAATCATGCCGTAAGTGCTGCCGCACCGGCAAGAATACCGAAAAACGGGCCGCCGCCGGGAGGATGACGGCCCGTTTTGATCAGAATGAAGGAGTTATGCCCCATGATCGAGCTGAACAACATTGTCATCCGGTACGGTGACTTTACTGCGGTCAAGGATTTGAGCATCCAGATCCAGGACGGTGAATTCTTTACCTTTCTGGGTCCCTCCGGCTGCGGCAAAACCACGACGCTGCGCGCCATTGCGGGGTTTGAGCGGCCGGCCTCCGGCACGATCACCGCGTTTGGGCGTGATCTGTCCGGCCTGCTGCCGGAGGAGCGCGGGCTGGGCTTCGTGTTCCAGAACTACGCCCTTTTCCCCAGCATGAACGTGTACGAAAACATCGCCTTTGGGCTGCGGGCGCACAAAACGCCGAAGTCCCAAATCGATGCCGCCGTGCGACAGATCGCCGGAACAACCGGCATCACGGAACATCTTTCCAAAAAGATCAGCGAGCTTTCGGGCGGGCAGCAGCAGCGCATCGCCATCGCCCGCGCCCTGGTGATGAAGCCGAAGATTCTGCTGATGGACGAGCCGCTCTCCAACCTGGATGCCAAGCTGCGGGTCAGCACGCGGGAGGAGATCCGTCGTCTGCAGCGCAGCCTGGGCATCACCACCATCTACGTCACCCACGACCAGGAGGAGGCCATGGCCATCTCCGACCGCATCGCCGTCTTTAACGTGGGGCGTCTGGAACAGATCGGCACGCCCAAGGAGATCTATAACCGCCCCTGCAACGGGGTGGTGGCCCGTTTTATCGGGGATATCAACGTGTTTGCGGGCGAGGCCGACGCCGCGCTGCGCGCCCATCTTTCCTGCGTGCCGGAATGCCGCCTGTACGCCCGCCCCCACAAGGTGCGCATCCTGCACCATGAAAGCGAGACCGAGGGTGCCGTCAACCTGCACGCCGTGCTGGAAAGCTATGAGTTCTTGGGCGCCTACACCAAGATCCGCGCCCGCACGCCGGACGGCAGCCAGATTACCTCGGTGATGTTCGGCTCGGATACCGAGTACGAGATCGGGGAAAAGATCGTGGTGTCCGTCTTTACCAAGGATGTACTGGCATTGAAGGAGGCGTGAGCCATGAGCGCAAAAAAGCAGCTTTCCCTGGTGCGCAACCTGCTGGTTTTCACCTTGATCGGCTGGTTTCTGCTCTCCTTCATGGTGGTGCCGGTCATCAGCGTTTTCCGCACCACCTTCTTTGCCAGCGGCACCTTCTCGGTGGAAGCCATCGGCAAGCTGGCAACCTCGGGCCGCATCGTAAAATCGCTGGCCAACACCTACCTCATGGCGCTGTGTACGGTCGTCACCGTCACCATCGTCGGTATGTTTCAGATTTTGGTGACCGAATACTTTGCCGTCCGGGGCGCGCGCTGGATGGAAATCGTTTTTATGTCCCCGCTGGTGTACGGCGGCATATCGCTGGTAACCGGCTACAACTACGTTTACTCCGCCCACGGCGCCGTCACCAACCTGCTGGCGCGGGTTTTTCCCGGCATGAACGTCAACTGGTTCACCGGTTTTACGGGCGTTCTGTTCGTCCACAGCTTTGCCATGACCACCTATCACATTCTGTTTGTCAAAACAGCCTTCCGCAAGATCGATTACTCAACGATCGAGGCCGCCAAAAGCCTGGGCGCCAGCAGCATGAAAGCCTTTTTTTCGGTGGCGCTTCCCGTCATCAAGCCGGCCATCTTCTCGGCCACCATCCTGCTGACGCTGGGCGCCCTCAATTCGTTTGCCGCGCCCTCCATGCTGGGCGGAAAAAAATTTTGTGGTTATCCCTTTAAGTCAGCCAGTCTTGAACGGACCATAGCAACCGCCAATCTTTCAAGCAGTCCACCGCCGAAGGAGC
>CAYWID010000016.1:0-19073 GCA_964458285.1 uncultured Subdoligranulum sp.
TGGGCGGGGGCTGCGGCCCCCTCCCAAGCCCACCCCGGGGCCTGGCGGGCAGGCTTGGTTGTTTGGCTGGCCTGGTAGGGTACGGGAGGCGGTTGTAGGCTGCTGCTGCCCCCTGTCGCCCGTTGGGCGAAGCGGGGGCGGGGGGCTTGGCTTGTTTTGTTGCGCGGTAGGGTACGGGAGGCTGTTGTGGCTGCTGCTGCCCCCTGTCGCCCTGTCGGGCGAAGCGGGGGCGGGGGAGCTTGCTGTTTGGCGGGCTTTGTGGGCTGGTGGCTGGCGGGTGGCGAGGGGGGCCGGGCAAAAGAGAGGGGCAAGCAGCGGCGGGCTGTCATAAATCGACTTTTTCACGCTTTTTTGTATAAAATTTGCTGGGACGGATTGCGTGCCGCGCGGCCCGGATGCTATACTGAAACCGATCATTTTTGCCGCCGCGGCGGCATGACAAGGGGTGCGGGCAAGGTGCAAATTCGGGAAGGGCTGTTCCGGCTGTTTCACGGCGCGTTTGGGGCGCTGCTGGCGGTGCTGCTGGCGGCGGGCGCCGTGGGCTGGCAGTACAACGCGCCCGCCGCGCTGGCGGTGGCGGCGGCGCTGGGGGCCGCGCTGTGGCTGGCAATGCGCCGGCTGGGCCCGCGGGTGGACGCGATGCCAAACAAGCGTTTCCGGCTTTGGTACGGCGGGCTGGCAGCCGTCTATCTGGCGGCGCTTGTGGTGCTGGGCAACGCGATGGCCGAAGCGCTTATCAGCGACATGGGCGTTGTGTACGAGACGCTGACCGAGTTTTTGCAGGCGGGCCATCCGCTTGCCAACAACGATTATTATCTGATCTGCAACAACAACCTGGGTCTGGCGCTGGTGCTGTACGGCTTTTATGCGGTCGTGGGGCTGTTCGGCATCGTGCCGGACGGCGGGGCGGGCATCACGGCGGGCATCAGCTTCAACTGCCTGTGCATCTTTGCCGCCGTGCTGCTGCTGGGCCGCGCCGTTGGGCTGGCTACCGGCCGCAAAAGCGTCAAGCTGCTGTTTCTGGTCATGACTTTCTTTTTTGCCCCGCTCTATCTGTGGGCGCCCTACTTTTATTCGGACACGCTCTGCCTGCCGTTTTTGGCAAGCGCCGTTTTGCTGTTTGTGCGCTGGCGCCAAAAACCGGGCGCGGGCCGTGCGCTGGCGTTGGGCGCCGTGATCTTTCTCGGCTATGCGGTCAAGGGCAGCCTGGCCGTGCTGCTGGCCGCGGCGCTGCTGGGCGGGGCCGTTTTGCCCCCCAAAAACCTTGGGGGACGGCGTCTTGCGGTCTTTCTGCTGGCAATGCTGGTCGGCTTTATGGTGCCGTGGGGCGGCTACCAGCGGTTTCAGCAGGGGTATCTGGACTGGACGGACAGGGAAGCGGTCTGTTTTCCCACCGAGCTGTGGTTTTGCTACGGCAGCCACGGCGAGGGCGATTACAGCGACGAGGACGTGCAGGCCTGCGAAGCGCTGCCCACCCTGGCCGAGCGCACCGTGCTGGTGCGGCAGCGCATCGCGGAAAACTATCGCGCCCGCACGCCGGCCGGCAACCTGAGCTTTATCCTGCACAAGGCCGTCCGCACCTGGGACGACGGCGAGTACGGCGCGCAGGAATACCTGGCCTCGCCGCTTCACGCAAACCTGACATCGCTGTTCACCGTATACGGGCAGCCCGGCTTTATGCCGATGGTCTACTATTGTCAGATCGGCCAGTTTTTGCTGCTGGCCCTCTGCGCGGCGGGCAGCGTGCTGGCGGCCGTCCGCCGCGGCGGCGGGCTTTACGGCGCGGCGGGCTTTTACCCCCGCCTCAGCCTGTTCGGCGTCATGCTTTTTTTGAGCTTTTGGGAGACAAAACCCCGCTATGCCCTCCATTTTGCCCCGGTGCTGCTGTTCTGCGCCGCGCTGGCCGTGGCCGAGCTGGCCGCCCTGCGCCCCCGCGCCGCCCGCCCGGCCCCCGAAACGCCCGAAAAAACGCTTCTTCCCCTTGCCTGAAGCGCTCAAAAAATCCAACAGGGGAACCCGCAGGGGCGGTCTGTTTTCTCAACAGGCCGCCCCTTTTTCGCGCCCGCACAAATGCCCGTCCTGCCCCTGGCAATTTCGCCCTTTTTCCGCGCCCGCCCAGGCGGCGCGGGCCTTTTTGCACCGGCGCTCTTTGCCGGGCTTTCCTGCAGGAAAGCCGCCGCGTGGCCCTTCCGCTCAGACAAACGCCTCGTTGCGGCGGCGGATGACGGCCGGGCGGCGGTCGGGGTGGGGGGCCGCCGTGTCCCGCCAGGCCGCAGGGGACATCCCCGTCTCCTTTTTAAACACGCGGCACAGGTAGTTCGCCCCCGAAAACCCGCACAAATTGGCGATCAATTCCAGATTGTACTCCCGCTCGGCCAGCAGCAGCTTGGCCGCCTCGATGCGCGTCTGGGTCAGATACCGCCCCGGCGGCACCCCCATCTCCGCCGAGAACAGCCGCACCAGGTGACACTTGGAAATCCCCAGATGCTCGCTCAGCTCCTCCACGCCGTACAGCCCCATGTAATTGTCCCGGATCGCCTGCACGGCCTCCGCCACCAGGGGGGACAGGCTTGGCGCCGCCTCGTCCGCGCGGGAAAGCTCGCACAGCAGCGCAAAGGCCGTCTGGCTGGCGTCCGCGCCCCGCCGGCTTCCGTCGCACAGCCGCGCCAGCAGCTCCGCCGCGCCCGGGCAGACCGCGCTGTTGGCAAACCGCGGTCCCGGCAGCCCCGCCGCAAACTGTTCCGCCGCACCGCCCGCCAGCCGCAGCGCCAGCAGATGGCAGGGCGCCACGGGCCGCAGCACAAACGCCCCGGCCCCCAGCAGCAGATCGCCCGAATGCCCCAAAACCGATTCCGCCGTTTCCGCGCCCGGCGCCTGCGGCGCGGCGCTTTGCGGTTCCAGCAGGCACTGCCCGCTGGAAAGCAGCCCGCACCACAGCCCGCCCGCCAGCGCCAGCGGCTCCTGCCCCTGCAGCTCCCGCACCTCGGCCGGGGCGCAGCAGGCGTTCCAATCCCATATCAATTTTTGACCTCCTGCATCAATAAAATGCTATTTCATTTCCCACTGTACCCTGTTATTATAGATTTGTCAAGAAAATATGCCACTTCGGCGTATCAATAAACTACCATAACATGGGAGGTACTCACCATGGCCAGTATCAGCTGCCGTCACATCTACAAAATTTATCCCGGCAACGTCACCGCCGTCAAGGATTTCAACCTCGAGATCGCCGATAAGGAATTTATCGTTTTCGTCGGTCCTTCCGGCTGCGGCAAGTCCACCACCCTGCGTATGATCGCCGGTCTGGAGGAAATCTCCAAGGGCGAAATGTACATCGGCGACCGCCTGATCAACGATGTTCCCCCGAAGGATCGCGACATCGCCATGGTGTTCCAGAACTACGCGCTGTACCCCCACATGACCGTGTTCAAGAACATGGCGTTTGGCCTGGAGCTTCGCAAGATGCCCAAGGACGAGATCGACAAGCGCGTGCGTGAGGCCGCCAAGGTCCTGGAGATCGAGCATCTGCTTGACCGCAAGCCGAAGGCATTGTCCGGCGGCCAGCGCCAGCGTGTTGCGCTGGGCCGCGCCATGGTTCGTAACCCGGCGGTCTTCCTGCTGGACGAGCCCCTCTCCAACCTGGATGCCAAGCTGCGCACCAGCATGCGCACCGAGATCATCAAACTGCACAAAAAGCTGGCCACCACCTTTATCTACGTTACCCACGACCAGACCGAGGCCATGACCATGGGCGACCGCATCGTTGTTATGAAGGACGGCGTTGTGCAGCAGGTCGATACCCCGCAGAACCTGTACGACGGCCCCTGCAACATGTTTGTTGCCGGCTTTATCGGCAGCCCCCAGATGAACTTCATGGAAGGCGTTCTGAAAAAGAGCGGCGATGTGTTCTCCATTGATCTGTCCGGCGCCACCATCGCGCTGCCCACCGAGAAAACCAACGGCGGCAAGCTGGACGCTTACGTTGGCAAGACCATCAAGATGGGCATCCGTCCTGAGGATCTGAAGGACGACGATGAGTTCCTGGAGCGCCACCCCAACACCCACCTGGAAACCGAGGTGGAGGTTTCCGAGCTGATGGGCGCCGAGATCTACCTGTACATGACCTACAAGGGCCAGAACATCATGGCGCGTGTGTCCTCCTCCTCCGCGGCCCGTCCCGGCAGCAAGGTCACCATCGCCATGGACGCGCACAAGATCCACCTGTTCGATCCCGAGACCGAGCTGACCCTGCTCAACTGATTTATTCCCGATGCTACAATGCGGTCCCGCCAAGCGGCGGGGCCGTTTTTTATAACAGGAAGCACAAGGGCGGCGCCGCGCGGCGCCGCCCCGCAAAGACCGAACACGCACATGCGGAAAGGAGGCGGCGTTTTGCGCATCACCGGGCTGTTGCCCCCGTGCAGCATTGCGCTGGGGGGCTGCGTTGCCACCAAGGCGGAGGCCATCCGCGCCCTGACCGGGCTGATGGCGGCCTCCGGCTGCCTGGCCGATCCCGATTCCTTTGAGGCCGATGTGCTTTTGCGGGAAGCCGAATGCACCACCGGCGTGGGCGGCGGGCTGGCCATCCCCCACGCAAAATCGGCGGCGGTGCGGGCGCCGGGTCTTGCCGCGCTGACCCTGCGGGAGGGGATGGACTATCAATCCCTGGACGGGCAGCCCGTGCGGCTGCTGTTTTTGCTGGCCGCCCCCCAAAACGCCGACGCGGCCCACATCCAGATGCTGGCCGAGCTGGCCCGCCTGCTGCTGACGCCCGGCCTGGCCGACAGACTGCTGGCCGCCCAAAGCCCCGCGGACTTTCGCGCCGTGCTGGACGCGGCCCAGGCCGCCGACGGCGCCGCCAAAGCCGCTTTGCCGCCCGCCGCGCCGCCCGTCTACCGGGTGCTGGCCGTGACGGCCTGCCCCACCGGCATCGCCCACACCTACATGGCCGCCGAGGCGCTGGAAAACACGGCCCTGGCGCTTGGAATTTCGCTTAAAGTGGAAACAAACGGCGCCGACGGCGTCAAAAACACCCTGACCGAGGCGGAGATCGCCCAGTGCCGCGGGGTGCTGGTGGCCGCCGACAAGGCCGTGCCGATGACCCGCTTTACCGGCAAACCGCTGCTTCGGGTGCCGGTGGGGGAGGCGATTCGCCGCCCGCGGGAGCTTTTGGAGCAGGCGGACGGCGGTTTGCTGCCGCCTTACGGCGCCGCTGCGCCGCCGCTGCCCGCCGTGCCGCTGCTGCAGGCCGATGCTTCCCCCGGCGCCTTGCCCCGCAGCGAGACGCTGCCCCGGCGGCTGTACCGCAGCCTGATGACCGGCGTGACCTACATGCTGCCCTTTGTGATTGCGGGCGGGGTGCTGCTGGCCTTGTCGTACCTGTTTGACCGGGCCAACTTCGGCTCGGCGGATTTTGGCACCGGCACCGCGCTGGCCGGCTTTTGCCGTACCGTGGGCAACTACGGGTTCAGCCTGATGTTCCCGGTGTTGGCGGGCGGCATCGCGTTCAGCATTGCGGACAGGCCCGCCCTGGTACCCGGCATGGTGGGCGGCCTGCTGGCCCAGATGGGGATGACCATGCAGGGCCGCGGCGAGTGGGTGCCCTCGGGGATGTGGGGCGCCATTTTGGCGGGCTTTGCGGCGGGCTACCTGATGCAGGGCATCCGGCGCGGGCTGAAAAATATGCCCCGCGTGCTGGACAGCACCCGCACCGTGCTGCTTTACCCGGTGCTTGGCGCGCTGGCCATCGGCGCAATGATGGTGTTTTTGATCAACCCGTGGGTGGGACGGTTCAACCAGTGGCTTTACCAGGGCCTGTTTGCCCTGAACGCGGGCGAGCGCGTGGCGATGGGCGCGCTGCTGGGGCTGATGATGGCCATTGATTTCGGCGGCCCGGTCAGCAAGGTGGCCTACCTGTTTGCCACGGCCAGCATTGTGGCGGGCGAGTACGACATCATGGCCGCCGTGATGGCGGGCGGCATGGTGCCGCCGCTGGGCGTGGCGCTGGCCTGCACCTTTTTCGGCAGCCGGTTCACCAAAAAGGAGCGCCAGACCACCCTGACCAACTACCTGATGGGGGCGTCCTTCATTACCGAGGGGGTCATCCCGTTTGCGCTGCGCGACCCGATCCATGTGATCCCGGCCTGCATGACGGGCTCGGCGCTGGCCGGCGCCTATGCCGAGGCGCTGGGCTGCGGCTGTCCGGTGCCCCACGGCGGCATCTATGTGATCGGCCTGGTCGTCAACCCGCAATGGTTTTTGATGGCGCTGGCGCTGGGCAGCGCTGCCACCGCGCTGCTGCTGGCCATCTTCAAAAAGCCGCTTTCCCCGGCGGCGCAGGAGGGCTGCGGCGCGCCCGACCGTTCCGCCGGAAACGGCGGAACGCAGGAGAACGGGAACGAACCGTAAGGGCGGCGTTTTCCAAGGAACTGCTTTTAAACAACGGCGCCCCGGTGCAAAGCGCGCCGGGGCGCCGCTGTTTGCCTGCCGCGGCGGAATTATTGCGTGCTTTCCGGGAATTGCCCCAGCACGGTGCCGGGAAAGTAGTAGGCCAGAATTTCGCGCCAGCCCGCGCCGCCGCGGGCCATGGCGCGTGCGCCCGCCTGGCTCATGCCCACCCCGTGGCCGTAGCCCCGGGTGGTGACGGCAAACGCGCCGTCCCGCCAGGCGATGGCAAAACAGGCGCTGCGCAGGCTGAGGGCCGCGCGCACCTCCGCGCCCGAAAACCACTGGCCGCAGAGCCGGATGCGCGCCACATACCCCGCATCGTCCCAGCTGGCATCGCCCACCCAGCCCTCGGGGCCGCCGGTGGGGGTGACGCCAAGGTTCATCGCCAGGGCGTCGTACAACTGCTGGGAGGTGTACTGAACCGTCACCTCATAATCCTCGGCGTCCTTGTCCCACGCGGATTCCACCCCCTGCAGGTAAGGCAGCGTTTCCACCCACACCCGCTGGCTGGCCTCGGTGCGGCCGCAGCTCACCGCATGGTAGCAGGCCGCGGCGGGCGCGCCGCCGTACAGCAGCACATCGTACTGCACGCCGGCAGCCAGGCCGGCCAGGCGCGCATAGTTGGCCGCGTACGCATCCCCCCAGCGGCTTTCCAGCACGGCCTGGGTCGTCCAGCCGCTGCACTGGTCGCTGTTGACGGTCAGGTATCCCTGCCCCTCCGCCCGGCTGCCGTGTTCCTTTTGGTACAAAATGTAACTGTGGCTGGCCACCATCTGGGCGCGAAGCGCGTCGTCCGGCCAGTCGATGGGCATCTCGCAGGCCGCCGCGCCGATCAGGTACGCCGTCACCGGAACGGTTTGCAGGCTGCCGGAGGCGCTGTCCCATAAAAGCAGCGGGTCCTGGGCGGGGGCGGGCGCCGCCGTGGCCGCGGCGGGCGGCGCGGTGGGGCCGGCCGGGGCGGCCTGGTTCGCCGGGGCGTTTTGGGGGCCAAACCCCGGCAGCAGGCATAAAAACGGCGCGCCGCCGGCCAGCACCGCCAGCAGCGCGGCCGACCGGAGGGTGCGCCCCGAAAACAGGCCCCGGCGCGCCTGGGTGGGATGGCTCATGGCAATAACCTCCGTTTGCCGCCGCGGCTTGCAATTTGCGCCCGGCGGGTCTACAATAAAACGAGCCTGCGCCCGCGCTGCGCGGGCCCTACCGCAAAAGAGGCGGGCCTGCCGGCCGCAGGCGGTAAAGCAAGCCGCGAAAACAGCGCCGCAGTTCCGCCGCGGCCTTCTTTGCCGCGCGGTTTGCGCGTCAAGCTCCGGTCGTAATCCAGTTTATGCGGCGGCCCGGCCAAGTATGCCGCCGCCCGCCGTTTTACCCGCAGGGAAGAGGTTGCCGTTATGAAAACCGTCAAAAAATTGCCGCGCTGGTCGGCCGCGCTGCTGGCCGGGCTGGCCTGCACCGCCGATCTGCTGCTTGCCGTCGATCCCGTCACCGGGTTTGTGAAGGCGGGGCCGCTCTGGCCGCACTACCTGCTGTTCCTGGCCGCGGCCGCGGTGGTGGCGGCGCTGGCCCGCCGGGTGCCGGGCGGGCTGCCGGCCGGCGTGCCCCGCCGCCCGCTGGGCGTATGGATGGAGCTGACCGGGGCCGCGCTGGCCGCCGCCGGCGGCTGCTCGCTGTTTGAGGCGCTGCAGTGGGGCAGCGGCTGGCTGCCGTTTGTACGGGGGGCGCTGCTGGCGCTGGCCGCGTTCTGGTTTTTTGTGCGGGGCGCCGCCGCGTATGCCGGCGGCGAGGCCGGAACGCCGCCCACCGCCTGGGAGCTGCTGGCCGTGCTGCCGGGCTTTTTTGTGCTGCTGCTGGAACGCTTTGTGCTGGACCCGCCGCCGGTTGCCCGCGTGGGGCTGATGCTGCGCGTGCTGGACGCAGTGCTGGCGCTGACGTTTTTGCCGCTGCTGGGGCGGCTGTTCTACCTGCCGGACACGCTGTTCGGCCGGTTGCTGTTTGCCGCGGGCGGCCTGTGCTGCCTGTTCGGCACCTTTGCAGAGCTGCCCCGCACGCTGGCCGCCGCGCTGGCGGGCGGCGCCGATCTTTTGCAGGTTTTGCTGGCGCTGGTGTACGGCCTGCTGGGCTGCTGCGGCGCTGCGGCGGCGTACTGCGCCTGGAACGGCGCGCCGGCCGCAGCAAAGAAAACTTCCCAATAAACGCGAAAAATCGCCTTTTGCAGCCCCGCTTTTGACGGAACGGAAAAAAATGCGGCAAACTTATAAAAAAAGTGCGAATTTCGTGTTAAAATAATAACAAAGCTATTGCAGTTTGCCCCAAAATGGGCTACAATAATAACGTACCGCAAAGCGGTTTATTGCCGGCAGGCAGTGCGCCGCGTGGAAAAAACAATCTTGGGAGGATATTATTATGGCTGTTAAAGTTGCTATCAATGGTTTTGGCCGCATTGGCCGTCTGGCTTTCCGTCAGATGTTTGAGGCGGAGGGCTATGAGGTCGTTGCCATCAACGATCTGACCAGCCCCGCCATGCTGGCACATCTGCTCAAGTACGATACCGCGCAGGGTTCTTTCCTGGGCCATGTCGGCGAGAACAAGCACACCGTTGCCTCCACCGAGGATTCCATCATCGTGGACGGCAAGGAGATCAAGATCTATGCCGTGAAGGACGCCAAGGATTGCCCCTGGGGCCAGCTGGATGTTGACGTTGTGCTGGAATGCACCGGCTTCTACACCAGCAAAGAGAAGAGCATGGCGCACATTGCCGCCGGCGCCAAGAAGGTCGTCATCTCCGCGCCTGCCGGCAAGGACCTGAAGACCATCGTCTTCTCCGTCAATGAGAAGACCCTGACCAAAGAGGATCAGGTCATCTCCGCCGCTTCCTGCACCACCAACTGCCTGGCCCCGATGGCGGATACCCTGAACAAGACCTATCCCATCGTTTCCGGCATCATGACCACCGTGCATGCCTACACCGGCGACCAGATGATCCTGGACGGCCCGCAGCGCAAGGGCGATCTCCGCCGTGCCCGCGCCGGCGCGCAGAACATTGTTCCCAACTCCACCGGTGCCGCCAAGGCCATCGGCCTGGTCATCCCCGAGCTGAACGGCAAGCTGATCGGCTCTGCCCAGCGCGTGCCTGTTCCCACGGGCTCCACCACCATCCTGGTTGCCGTCGTCAAGGGCAAGGATGTCACCAAGGATAGCATCAACGCCGCCATGAAGGCCGCCCAGAGCGCCAGCTTCGGCTACAACGAGGAGGAGATCGTTTCCTCCGATGTCATCGGTATGCGTTACGGCAGCCTGTTTGACAGCACCCAGACCATGGTCGCCAAGATCGACGACGACACCTATCAGGTGCAGGTCGTGTCCTGGTACGACAACGAGAACAGCTACACCAGCCAGATGGTTCGCACCATTAAGTACTTCGCGGAGCTGTAATCGAAATCCTTCCCAATTTCAAATAGAGCGCCGCCGCACTGGATTTTCCAGCGCGGCGGCGCTTTTTTGGCCCTTTGCAGCCCCGCTCCGGCGCACGGCGCAAAAAAATGCGATAAAAAGGGCCGCGCCCGGCAGCGCGCCCCCCAAAACAGGGGGGCGGCAGGGCTTTTTTCGGTTCCATGTGCAAAAAAAGGCTGCCGCAAGGCAAACGCCGCGGCAGCCTGGATCGCCGTGCCGGTCCGCGCGCGCGAGCCTGTTCCGTCAACCGGCGTACAGCTTCACCCGCTTGCCCACCAGCAGCGGCATACCGGCCATGGGGGCCTGGTCGGTCACCAGGGCGGCATCCGGGGCATCGGTATCGGCGCGCAGGCCGATGGATTCCAGCTGCTCGCGGGCGACCCGCACGGTCAGCCCGTACAGGCTGGGCACCGTGCGGTGGGCGTCCGGCAGGGCGCTGCTCAGGCGCACGGTCACGGCGGTTCCGCCGTCCACAACGGCGCCCGCGGCGGGGTCGGTGCCAAGCACCGAATCATTGGGCAGGGTGTTGTCGGGCGTGAAGGCCGTCACCGGCGCAAGGCCCTGCGCCCGCAGCCAGGCAAGCGTTTCCTCGCGCGTTTTTTCGCGGAAATCCGGCAGGGTGATTCTTTTTGGCCCCAGGCTCACCTTGAGGGCAAGCCGCTGGCCTTCCTTGACGGTGCGGCCCGCCTGGGGGCTTTGGCGGCAGATGACGCCTGCCGGGTAATCGGTGTTGGCGTAGGTGACGACGGGTTCCAGCCGGGCGGCGTAGCTTCCGGCCCGGAAGTCCGCCTCGGTCATCCCCACAAAATCGATCAGCCGCACGTCGGGCCGGGTGGAAAACAAAAAATTCGTGGAGGCCGCCAGGGTGCGCCAGACCAAAAAACCGCAGACGGCCACGCAGAGCAGCGTCAGACAGAACAGCGCCCCCAGCACCGTGACCCGGGCGCGCCGCCGGGGCCGCGCGGGAGCCGCCGGCGGCGCGGCGGAATAAGACGACGGCATTTCTCGGCTTCCTCCCTTTCAAATCCTTTTTTCTGCATCGGATTTTGCGGCGCGCGGCGCCGGGCGCCTTGCAAAAGGCCCGGCCCGCCGCAGGCGGGCCGGGCAAAAAGCATGCGCTTACTGTCCGGCGCTGCGCACAATCTCGGCGATGGCGTGCATATGGTCGGGAATTTTCAGCTTTTGGGGGCACTTGGCCAGGCAGGCCCCGCAGGCAACGCAGCGGTCGGCGCGGGTGGCGTCGGGTTCCTCGGCAACGCCGCCGCGCAGGCGGTTGGGCTGCTCGCCGTGCAGGCGGTACTCGTTGTACAGGCGCAGCATACCGGGGATGTTGACCCCGGCGGGGCAGGGCATGCAATAACGGCAGCCCGTGCAGGGAACCAGCTTTTGGGCGCGGAAGGCGGCCACCGCCTTGGCCAGCGCGGCCTGCTCTGCCTCTGAGAGGGGAACGAAAGGCTCCATGGCGGCCAGGTTGTCCTCCACCTGCGCCATGCTGCTCATGCCGGAAAGCACGCACAGCACCCCGGGCAGACCGGCGGCCCAGCGGATGGCCCACCGGGCCAGGCTGTCCTGCGGGCGGGCCGCCAGCAGCGGCGCCGCGGCCTTGCCGGAAAGGGCGGCCAGCGCGCCGCCCCGCACGGGCTCCATCACAATAACCTGCAGCCCCGCGGCCGCGCAAAGCTCGTACTTGGTGCGGGCGTCCTGAAAATCCCAGTCAAAATAATTGAGCTGCAGCTGCACAAAATCCCACCGCCCGGCGGCCAAAACCTCCCGCAGCAGCGGCACGTCGCCATGGAAGGAGAACCCCAGCCGCCGGATTTTGCCCTCCCGGCGCAGGGCGTCCAGCCGGGGATAGGCGCGGAGGTAGGCGTCCCGGTTGTCCTCTACGACCGAGTGGCAGAGGTAAAAATCAAAATAGTCGGTCTGGCAGTTGGCAAGCTGCTCGGCAAACAGGCGGGAAACATCCTCCTCCGTGTGCAGCAGCCAGCCCGGCAGCTTGGTGGCCAGGCGGTAGCTTGCGCGCGGGTAGCGGGCAAGCGCCCGTCCGCAGAAGGCCTCCGACCGGCGGCCATGGTAGGGGTAGGCGGTGTCAAAATAATTGACGCCCCGGCGGTAGGCGGCGTCCACCATTGCGGCGGCCTTCTCCTCGTCGATGGCGGCGGGGTCGGCAGGGTCGGTCAGGGGCAGGCGCATGGTGCCAAGGCCCAGCAGGCTGATGGCTTCGCCGCGCGCGCGGTCAACACGATATTCCATCGTTCAGCACTCCTCTGTGCAGGATGCACAGGCGTTGGCGGGGGCGGCGGCGTCTGCGGGGGCGGCGGCCGGCGCGGGATCCAGCCCCTCGGCCACCTTCATCATGATCGCACACTCAATCCGCTTGCGGAACACCCGACAGCCGTACTCGTAAACGCCGTGGATGTCGCCGGTGGCGTGAAGCGCGTTGGCCGCGCAGCCGCCGCTGCAATACAGCCGCGCCCAGCAATCCTTGCAGCCGGGCCGGGCGTAGACGTTGCACAGCTTAAACTCGTCCCGCAGCGCCGTGTTGGTCACGCCCTGCCAGATATCGCCCAGCTTGTAGGCGGGGTCGCCCACAAACTGGTGGCAGGGGTACAGATCGCCCCAGGGGGTGACGGCCATGTACTCGGTGCCGGAGCCGCAGCCCGAGATCCGCTTGTAGATGCAAGGCCCGTGCGCCAGATCCAGCATGTAATGGTAGAAGGTGATGGGCTTGCCCGCCTTCTCCCGGCGCAGCATATCCCTGGCCAGCAGCTCGTACTGGTCAAACAGAACGGGCAGGTCGGCTTCGGTCAGGGCCTCGGGCGCGCCTGCGCGGGAGACGACAGGCTCCATCGAAAGCTCGGTAAAGCCAAGATCATCGGCCATGTGGAACAGATCGTTGGTGAAATCGGTGTTGTAGTGGGTGAAGGTGCCCCGCATATAGTAATTTTTATCGCCGCGGGCGGCCACGAATTTCTGAAAGTTGGGCACGATGCGGTCGTAGCTGCCCCGGCCCTGGATGTCCTTGCGGAAGCGGTCGTTGACTTCCCGGCGGCCGTCCAGGCTGAGAACCACGTTGTAGCACTCGCGGTTGGCCCACGCAATGACCTCGTCGGTCACGCCGATGCCGTTGGTGGTTAGGGTAAAGCGAAACTTTTTGCCGTGCTGCGCCTCGATGCTGCGGGCGTAGGCCACCAGCTGTTTGCAGACTTCAAAGTTCATCAGCGGTTCGCCGCCAAAAAAGTCCACCTCCAGATTGCGCCGGGTGCCGGAATTTTCGATCAGGAAATCCAGCGCCCGCTTGCCCGTTTCAAAGCGCATCAGGCCCGCCTGGCCGTGAAATTTGCCCTGCGCGGCAAAACAGTAGGAGCAGTTGAGGTTGCAGGTGTGGGCCACATGAAGGCAGAGCGCCTTGACGACGGTGCTGCGGTTTTTGAAATCGAACGCTTTGTCGGCATAGGTGTCGGCGGTAAAAAGCTTGCCCGCGGCGGTCAGCTCGTCGATGTCGTCCAGGCAGTCGGCGATGTCGGCGGGGGCGACCTCGGGGCGGGCCGCGTATTTTTCGGTCAGCGCGGCGGCGGTGTCGGCGCGGGATTTGCCCGCGTCCAGCAGAAGAATGGCGTCGTAGGCAAGGTCGTCCACGGCGTGGACGCTGCCGCTGTAGACGTCCAGCACAATGTTATAGCCGTTCAGGCGGTAAGCATGGATCATACAAAAAGGCTCCTGTTTTGTGGGGCGGCGGCAGCCGGCAGGGCCGCCGCGCCCGGATCTTGCAGTATGCCGCGCAGCCGGGTCCGGCCCCACCGCGCAGCCGAATAAAGCGCCGCCTGCCGCGCCGCGCGCGGAAGGGGCAAAAAAAGCGCCGGAATGCCAAGGCATTCCGGCGCAAATGCCGTTACAATCAGTTCTTGTTCTGCTTCTCGCAAGCCTGGTTGGCAATGCCGCAGCTGGTTTTGCAGGCGCTCTGGCAGGAGGTCTGGCACTCGCCGCAGCCGCCGTTCTTGGCGCTCTCGGCCATATCGCGGGTGTTCAAGGTCTGGATATGCTTCATAGGAAACTTCACTCCTTTTTATTCTGAAAGTTGTCTATATTGTACACGCAGAGGCGGGGGTTGTCAACCCATGGGCGGCCCGCATCAGGCTTTTGCCGGGAGCATCCCCGGCTCCAGCACCAGCAGGGTATCGGCCGTTTTGCTGCCGGTGTGCCGCAGACGGGTGCCTGCGGCCTCCAGCGCCGCGCAGGCGCGCACGGCGTTCAGGCTGATCTGCTCGCCGGGGGCCACCAGCGGCACGCCCGGCGGGTAGGCCCAGAGATACTCGGCGGCCGCATACCCGGCGGCCTCGGCCAGCGGCACGGTTTTGGCCCTGGCGCGCAAGGCCAGCGCCTGCGCGATCGTGCAGAGGGTCGGCCCCGGTTCGGGCAGGGTGACCGGCTCGGCGGCCGTGGAGATGCCCGCCACCCGGTCCAGCGCCAGCAGCGCCGTCGCAAAGCGGTCCAGCGCGGTGCCGTCGCAGGGGCTGGACATGGCCAGCACGTTCTCGCCGCAGGTCATCTCGGTCTCAAAGCCGCACTGTTCGCGCAGCGTCTCGGCCAGGCGGGGCGCGGTAAAACCGGTCTGCCGGGTGCTTACCAGCAGCTTGCTGCGGTCGTGCCTGTAAATTTCCCGGTGGGCGGATACCGTGTCGCCGCCGCAGCACAGCACCCGCAGATGGCGCAGATCAAAGGCGCGGCGGTCAAAACGGTTGAGCCACTCGGTCCAGGCCGCAAACAGCTCCCGGCCGCGGTTCTGCAAAAGGCCGGTGCAGCCGTCCAGCGAGGCCATCAGCGGGTAGGAGGGGGAGCTTGTCTCAAATACATCCAGCTGGCGTTCCAGCTCGTCGGGGTCGGCCAGGTCTCCGTTCCAGTGAAGCAGCGCGGTCTGGGTCAGGCTGGGCAGGGTCTTGTGGGGGCTTTGCACCACCACGTCGGCCCCGGCGGCCAGCGCGCCGCCGTCCCAATCGGGAAAAAGCCCCAGATGGGCGCCGTGCGCCTCGTCCACCAGCAGCGGAACGCGGTGGTCGTGGCAGATGCGGGCGATCATGGGCAGATCGCTGAGGACGCCCTCGTAGGTGGGGCTGGTGACGATGACGCAGCGCACGTTGGGATGCTCGTTGAGGGCGCGGGCGATGGCGCCCGGCGGCACGCTGCCGTAGATGTTGAAGCTTCGGTCTACGGGCGGGGCCACCCAGTGGGCGGTAAGCCCGCCCAGTTCTATGGCGTGGTAAACCGATTTATGGCAGTTGCGGGCCGCCACAACCTCGCTTCCGGCGGGGGCCAGCGCCCGGATGCCGGCCAAAATGCCGCAGGTGCTGCCCCCCACCAGATACCAGCAGCGGCGGCTGCCCCACAGGGCGGCCGTGCGCGCCATGGCCTGGGCCAGGATATCGTGGGCATCGTGCAGGTCGTCGGTGCCGGGCACCTCGGTCACATCCCAGCGGTAGGGCAGGCCGGGCGCGGGCGCCACCCGCCGCTTGTGGCCCGGCATGTGCATGGGATACAGATTTTGGGAGCAATAATGCTCCAGCAGGCTTTGCAGCAAATGTTCGTTGTTCATGGCGTAAACCCCTCTGCGGTTTGAAAAAGTGGGCAATACGGCGCGCAATTCAGCGCCAGAGCTTTTCCCAGGTGGTGATGTCCAGCGTCACGCCGGGCAAAACCTCGGCGGGGCGGGTGCCCGCGGGGCGGAACCCGCGCTTTTTGCAAAACGCCTCGGCCCGCAGATCCTTGGCCCAGACCTGCAAAAACAGGCGGCTGCGATGGTCGCCCTCGGCCAGCTTTTGGGCGTAGGCGACGATGTCCCGCCCGATGCCGCGGCCCCGCACGGCCTCCTGCAGGTACAGGCGGGAAATTTCCAGCCCGCCCGCCGGGGAAAGATCGAGCGCAAAATACCCGACCGGCTCGGTGCCCAGGCAGACAAGAAAATAGTTGACGCCGCGGTGGATCTCGTCGTCGGTCAATTCGGCGCTTTGCCAGGCATCGGCCAGCGCGGCGGCCACCCGGGGGGTCAGCTTGCGGTAGTGAACCGCAAAAATATCCCGCGCCATCTGGGCGACAAGCTCAATGTAGCGGGTTTTGGTCACTTGCTTGTAGGTTGCGTTCATGCGGTTTTCTCCTCAATGGTCAGTGTGGCCTGCGCGGGCAGGCAGGCGGCCCAGTCGCCGACGTTTTTCAGCTTGCCGAAGCTCTCGCAGGTATGGTCGGGGCAGGGGCTGTCGATAAAGGCGATGGTGCCGTCGGCCACCTGCAGGTGGATCGTGTAGGCGCCGGTATCGACATCGTAGGTCTTGTCGGTGTTCAGCGGGATATCCATCGTCTGCTCGGGCGAGCCGTAGCGCAGGACGGCCACGCTGCCCTGCGCCTTGCCGAACTTGAAAAAGAACAGCAGCGCGGCAGCCGCGGCCAGCACCGCCGCGCCAAACAGCAAAGCGGCGCGGCGGCTTTTGGGGGTTGCGCCTGTGCCTACGCTCATAGCGGTTCCACCCCGGTGATGACGGCCAGCAGCATCAGATCATCGACCTGGCCCGCGTTGCGGATGCTGTGGCCGTGGCCGTTTTTGCACAGGCATACATCGCCCGCGTGCAAAATCGTCGTAAGCCCGTCGTCGTCGTACTCGGCCACGCCGGAAACGACCGAGATCATCTCCTCCTCGCCCTCGTGCCGGTGGTAGCCCAGCCCGGCCTGGGGCGGCAGGCGCAGCCGCGCGATCATGCGGATGGCGCTGTCGTAGCTGCCGGGCTGAAACAGGCGGGTGACGGCAACGCTGCCGCTGCCGCCCTTCATGTGGCGGATCGTCTCGGGTTTCAAATCTTCCTTGCGGGTGACCATACAAACACTCCTTGTTTTCAACAACTTGCCGCGCTGCGGTGGAAAACCCGGTCAGTCCGGGTCAAAAGACAGGGTCAGGCGCTTGCCGTCGCAGCCGGCCTCGGCGGCGGGAAAAGCCGACCGGGCGGCGGCCAGGCCGGGGGCGGGGTCGGTCACGGCGGCGCTGTAATGGGTAAGCCACAGGCGGCGCACGGCGGCCTCGGCGGCGGTCTGCCCGGCCTGGCGGCAGGTGGCGTGGCCGTAAAGCCGGGCCTTGGGGGCGTCCGCGTCGTCCGCGTAGGTGGCGTCCATGCAGAGCAGGTCCGCCCCGGCGGCGGCCAGGGTAAGCGCGCGGCAGGGGCGGGTATCGGCGGCGTACACCACCTTCAGCCCCCGGCGGGGCGCCCCCAGCACATCGGCGGGAAAAAAGCCCCCGGCGGCATGGCCGCTTTGCAGGGTGCGCCACAGCGGCAGCGGCACGCCGGCGGCTTTGGCGCGGGCGGGGTCGAACCGGCCCGCGCGGGGCAGGGTAAACGCATACCCGCAGCAATCCACCCGGTGGCGAAGCGGAAACGCCTCCACCTGCCCGGCGGGCACCGCAAAGCGGCCCCGGCAGCCGCCGAGCGGCAGCGCCCGGATGGAAAACGGCAGCGGCCCGGCCACCCGGTACAGGGTGGACAGCAGCTCGTCCAGGCCCGGCGGGCCCGCCATCACCAGCGGCGCGGTGCGGCCCAGCGCGGCCATCGTCTGCCACAGCCCCGGCAGGCCGAAGATGTGGTCCCCGTGGAAGTGGGTCAGCAGCACCGCGTCGATCTTGAAAATGCTCACGCCCCAGCGGCGGGCGGCGGCCTGGGTGCCCTCGCCGCAATCGATCAGCAGAGAGCTGCCGCCGACGGTCAGGCAGAGAGCCGAGAGGGCGCGGTCGGGCAGGGGCTGGGTGCCGCCGCAGCCCAGCAAGGTCAAATCGATCACGGGCGGCGCCTCCCAGCCATCCGGCAAAAATTGCCGGAAGCGGGCGGGGCCCGGCATACGGCGCCGAATCTGAAACCATTATACCATAAATGCGGCCCCGCGGGATAGGGGCCGTCAAAATTGTGCGGGCGGCGGCAAAAAGCCCTGCCCCTGCCGCCCCGACGGCCGGCATAACCTGTAAAATACGGCCGAAATACTTGCAAACGCGCCGGAATAACGCTATGATTAAACCATCTATCGGGAAAAGCGTTCCGGCGGCACCGCGCCATTTCCGTCTGCGGCCCGGCCGGAACGGAACAAAAACAAAAGACATGCGCCGAAAAAAGAAGAAGCGGGCGGCCGGCAGGCCGCTTGCCTGCCGAGCGATCGGGGAGGAAAAAGATGACATACAAAAACAGATGGTGGCTGCTGGCGCTGGCGGCGCTTTTGACCGCCCTGTTCTGCGGGTGCAGCGCGCAGGAATTCAGCCTGCCCCAGGCGATCGATCTGGTGCCGGGGCAGCGTTACGAGCTGCTGCGCGCCGTGCGCTACGACGGCGCCGACCCCGAGACTGCCGCGCTGATGGAAGCTGCACAGGACCCCGAGGTGCTGGGCGCGCTGGAAACCGCCTATGCCCCGGCCGGCGCCGATTTTACCAGCAGCGATCCTGCGGTGGCGGCGGTGGATGCCGGCGGCGTACTTACGGCCGGGCAGCCCGGCACGGCCACCGTAACGCTGGCCAGCGAGGCGCTGGGCGCGCGCTATGAGGTGACGGTTACGGTGCTGGACGCCCCGGAGGCGCTGACGATGGACAGCGCCATGAGCCTGGCGGTGGGGGAGACCCGGCCCCTGGATGCGACGGTGACGCCGCTTGCCGCCGAAACAGCGGTTGCCTACCAGTCTGCCAACGAGCGGGTGGCCACCGTGGATCCGTCCGGCGTGGTGCGGGGCGTGGCCACCGGCGAGACAGCCATTGTGGCCAGCGTGCCGGGCAGCTCCCTGACGGCGATGTGCGCGGTGCAGGTGGGGGATGCGGTGCAAAGCGTAAGCCTTTCCCGCGCGGCGGTGGCCCTGGCGCCCGGCGAGCGGACGGTGCTGGCGGCCGCCGTGCGGCATGGCGGCGGCGATGCGCCCGCGCCTGCCTGGCAGAGCAGCAACGAGCGGGTGGTGACGGCGGCGCAGGACGGAACGCTGACCGCTGTGGGCGAGGGCACCGCGCTGGTATCGGTGCTGGCGGGCGGGCGGCAGGCCAACTGCCTTGTGACGGTGAGCGCCCCCGCCACGCCGGAATCGGCCACGCCGGAAACCGCCACGCCCGAGAGCGCGACGCCGGAATCGGCCGCGCCGGAGGATGTAAGCCTGCCGCTGTATTTTGCGGCCATGGCTTCGGC
>CAYWID010000017.1:0-15874 GCA_964458285.1 uncultured Subdoligranulum sp.
CGGGTGGGGGCTGGCCGCTGCCCCCTGTCGCCCTTTGGGCGAGGCGGGGGCGGGCGGGCTTGGCTGTTTGGTTTGCCCGGTAGGGTACGGGAGGCGGGTGGGGGCTTGCTGCTGCCTGGGGGCGGGGGCCGACGGTGGCTTATATGCAAAACGGCGGGGCCGTTTTGCGAGCGGAATTCTTTGCGGGGCTTTCTTGTAAGAAAGCCTCCCGTTCCCCTTTATTTAGAAAAACTTCACAAAAAGTTCTTTTTGTACCATGTATTTTCTGGCGGTTCGTGCTAAAATAGAGCTATCCCGAGAGGGATGGACCGTATGTTGAAACCGTCACAACCGTTACGTTTGGGAGGGGATTTGTATGTTGCTTTCCGATGTTATCAAGACCGTATTTCTCGTGGGCGTGGGCGCGGTGGCCAAAACCGCCGAATGCTCCAAGGGTCTGATCGACGAGCTGGTGCAGAAGGGCGAGCTGACCGTGGAGGAGGGCCGCGTGCTGAACGAGGAACTGAAGCACCGCAACGAGACCAAAAAGAACGACGCGCTGCTTGGCTCCGTGGAAAAGCTTTCGCCCGAGGCGCGGGCCGCGCTGCGCGCCAAGCTGGACGAGGTGGAGGCTGCCGCCGCCGCCGAGGCCGCCGCACCCCAGGCCGACGCGCCCCAGTCCGACGCCGAAACCGGGGTTTGACCGATGGCCCCGGCGGCGCAGGCGTCCAAATCCTCCAAACGGCTGACGGAAATTTTGGGGGTGCTTCGGCGCCATCATGTGGCGCGGGGGCTGAACCCCGTCAAGCTGCGCGAAATTTTGGAGGAGCTTGGCCCCACCTACGTCAAGCTGGGGCAAATTTTGTCGATGCGCGGCGATCTTTTGCCCGCCGCCTACTGCGCCGAGCTGGAAAAGCTGCGCACCGCCGTGGTGCCGCTGCCCTTTTCCACCGTGCGCGCCCTGCTGGACGAGGAACTGGGCCGCCCCGCCGGCGAGGTGTTCCCCTTCATCGACCCCGTTCCGGCGGGGTCGGCATCCATCGCGCAGGCGCACGCGGCCACCCTGCTTTCCGGCGAGCGGGTCATTTTGAAGGTGCAGCGCCCCCGCATCCGGGAGACGATGGCCGCCGACGTGGCCCTGCTTTTGCGCCACGCCAAGCTGCTGCAGCGGGTGCTGGGCACCGGCGACCTGCTGGATTTTCGCAGCATGGTGGAGGAGCTTTGGGCCACCAGCCAGACCGAGATGGACTTTTTGCAGGAGGCCCGCAACCTGCAAACCTTTGAAAAAAACCGGCAGGGGCTTGTGTACATCACCAGCCCCTCGGTTTTTGCCGCCTACACCACCCCCCGCCTGCTGGTGATGAGCGATGTGGGCGGCATCCAGATCGACGAGCTGGCCGCCCTGGACGCCGCCGGGTACGACCGCGCCGAGATCGGCCGCAAGGCCGCCGAAAACTACTGCAAGCAGATTTTGGACGACCGCTTTTTCCACGCCGACCCCCACCCCGGCAACCTGCGGATCGTGGACGGAAAAATCGCCTGGATCGATTTTGGGATGGCGGGCACCATCTCCCCCGCTTTGCAGGAGGTGCTGCTCAAGGCCATACGCGCCCTGCTGGACGACGATATGTACGCCCTGACCGCCGCGTTTCTGATGCTGGGCCGCCCTGAGGCGCCCGTGGACCGCAGCCGGCTGCAGGAACAGCTTTCCGGCGTGGTGCGCCAATACAAGACAAAATCGTTCGGCAAGTTCGATTTTGCGCCCTTGATCGAGGAATGCCTGCAGATCATCAAATCCAACCGCATTTTGCTGCCCGCCGATGTATCGCTGCTGTGCCGCAGCATGGTGACGATGGAGGGCACGCTGGGCCGGGTGTCCCCGGAAGTGAACCTGAGCCAGATCCTGGCCGCGCATATGCTGTCCCGCGGGGTGGACTGGAAGGCCGCGCTGGCGGCGGACGGGCGGCAGGCCTGCGCGGGCTTTCACCGGGCGCTGGAGCTGCCCGTGCAGCTGGGCGACGTGCTGGAGCTGATGCGTACCGGCCAGGCCAGCATCCGCATCCAGCGGGAGGACGCGCCGGACACGGCCCGCCGGCGCCGCCGCGCCGCCAACCGGCTGGTGCTGGCCGTGCTGGTGCTGGCTTTTTACTTGAGCGCCGCCGTTTTGTGCCTGGCGCCCGTGCGCCCCACGGTGCTGGGATTTCCGTGGAGCGCCTCGGCCGGGTTTGCCGCCGGAACCGCGCTGACCGTCTGGCTGGTGGCGGGCATCCTGCGCGACGACCGCCGCTGACGCGGAAAGGCGGCGGGTTTTTTCCGCAGGAAAGCCCGGAAAAAGAACGCCGCGGTTTTTTGTTTGCCTATTTTTTGCGGGGGCGCGCTGCGCGCCCCCGCACGCGGCTGCAAACGCAGCGGAACAGGAGTGTTTGCCCATGTCGATCGTGATGCACCTGTATTATACCGGGACGGGCGGCAGCGCCCGCCGCTTTGCCGAGGAAATGACCGCCGGCGGAACCGTGCAGGCCATCCGCGCCGAGGACGGAAACGAGCAGTATGCCTACTTTTTCCCGATGGAGGACGCCGAGACGGTGCTGCTGATCGACGCCTGGCGCGACCAAAAGGCGCTGGACGCCCACCACGCTTCCCCCATGATGGCGCAGATCGCCCGCCTGCGGGACGCCTACGACCTGCATATGCGGGCGGAGCGCTGCCAGACGGCGGAACAGCCCGCCCCCGCCGGGGACGCCGCCTTCCTTCGCGCCTGAGGGGGCGGCCAAACCGCGCAATGCCCCCCAAAAGAAACCCCCGCGCGGCCCTTGCCAGGCGAAAACGCCTGGGGGCCGCGCGGGGGTTTTGTGCGTTTGTGCGATTTTGCGCCGGCCGTTACCGGCCTTCGTCGATCAGGCTCAGCAGCTTGGCCTTGGGGATGGCGCCCAGCGACTGCGCCGCCGGGGCGCCGTTTTTGAACACCATCAGGGTGGGGATGCTCTGCACGCCGTACTGGCGGGCCAGCTCGGGCTGCTCATCCACGTTGATCTTGCCGACCTTGATGTCGGTAAGCTCGTCCGCCACCTGATCGACCACCGGGCCCATCATCCGGCAGGGGCCGCACCAGGTAGCCCAGAAATCCACCAGCACCGGCACGCCGGCGGCCAGCACCTCCTGATCGAAGTTCTCTTTGGTAAGGGTAATCACTGCCATAATCGGCACCTCTCTTTCGTTGGTTGTGTGGTTATTGTAGCAGATTTTTTGGTCCGTGTGTTGTGACTGCGGCAACAAACTGCGGGCGCCCGGACAAGCCGGGCTTCAGCCGTTCTCGCCCACGGCGGCGCGCAGCCGCGCCAGCAGGCTGTTCAGCGCGTCGTCGTCCATGCCGCCAAAGCTGCGCAGCGCCCGCAGCGGGCTGTTTTCCATCATCTGCATCGCCATTTCGGGCGTGATGGCCTCCTGCCCCGCCGCGCTGCCGCCGCTTTGCCCGGCTGTAAACCGGTCGGTGATTTCCCGCACAAGGGGGGCGGTGCGCTCGTCCCGCAAAAGCTCCCCCAGCACCGTGTTCAGGTGGATGGGAAACGGCAGGCGCCGGTCCGTCTTGAATTGCAGCTCCAGAATGGCCGGCATGTTGCGGCTGGAATGCCCCAGCAGAATGCGATACCGCCCCGGCGCCGCGTACCAATCGCCCAGCGCCTCATTATAATAGGAAAGGCTGCGCGCATCCAGCGTAAATTTGACGGTTTTTTCCTCGCCGGGGGCAAGCGCCACCTTGGCAAAGCCCTTCAGCTCCTTGGGCGGGCGGCCCGGCGTGCCGGTATCGTCCGCCACATACAGCTGCACGACCTCCTTGCCCGCCATCGCGCCCGCGTTTTTTACATCCACCAGCACGGTGACGGTATCGCCCTCCGTCAGCGTGTTGGCGGACAGCCGCGGCGCATGGTACACAAACCCCGTGTAGCTTAACCCGTGGCCGAACGGCCAGCGCACCGGCATCTGCCGCGCATCGTACCAGCGGTAGCCCACATACACGCCCTCGCTGTACTCCGCGGTGCGGCCGTCCCCGGGAAATTGCAGGTAACTGGGGTTGTCCTCCAGCCGCAGGGGCCAGCTTTCGGGCAGGTGGCCGCAGGGGTTGGCCTCGCCGTACAGCAGGGCGTCGGCGGCCTCGCCCACGCCCTCGCCGCCCAGGTACAGGTTCAGCACCGCGGCCACATCGTCCGCCCAGGGGCACTCCACCGGGCTGCCCGTGTGCAGCACCACCACCGTGTTGGGCTGCACCGCCGCCACCCGCGCAATCAGGTTGTTCTGGCATTCCGGCAGCCGCATATGGCGGCGGTCGTAGCCCTCGCACTCAAAGCTGTCGGGCAGGCCCGCAAACACCACGGCCACGTCGGCCTTGGCGGCCGCGTCCACGGCCCGCACAAACTCGGCCTCCTCCCGCTCGTCGCGGGTGGCCGGGAAACCGTACACATAATGCACCCGGCGGTTTTTGGCCTTGGCCGCATCCAGCGCGCTGACCACCCGCGCCGCGTTGACATGGCTGGACCCGCCGCCCTGGTAGCGCGGCTTCTCGGCAAACGCGCCGATGTACGCCACCCGCTGCCCCGCCCGGAGGGGCAGCACCCCCTTGTTGCGCAGCAGCACCGCGCACTCGGTTTCCATGGCAACGGCCGCGCGGTGGCCGCCCTCAAAATCAAAGGGCGGGCGCGCGGGCGAAAGATCGCGCGTGCGGTACACCATGTTCAGCACCCGGGTCACGGCCTTGTCCAGCACGGCCTCGTCCAGCGTGCCGTTTTGCACGGCGGCCACGATTTTGGCATCGTTTACGCCGCCCGAGGACGGCATTTCCAGATCCAGCCCGGCCGCCAGCGCCCTGACGCGGTCGTTGACGGCGCCCCAGTCCGACAGAACGGCCCCCTCAAACCCCCACTCGTCCCGCAAAATCGTGGTAAGCAGGGTTTTGTTCTCGCTGGCAAGGGTGCCGTTCACGGCGTTGTAGCTGCACATGACCGTGGCGGGCTTTGCCGTTTTGACGGCGCGCTCAAAGGCGGGCAGGTAGATTTCCCGCAGGGTGCGCGGCGCCATCCGGCTGGAAACCGTCAGACGGCGGTACTCCTGGTTGTTGGCCGCAAAATGCTTGACGGCGGCGCCCACGCCGCCGGCCTGCACGCCCTCGATAAAAGCCGCGGCCAGCGTGCCGGCAAGGCAGGGATCCTCGGCGTAGTACTCAAAATTGCGGCCGCACAGGGGGCTGCGCTTGATGTTGACGGCCGGGCCCAGCAGCACGGACACCCCCGCCGCCCGGCACTGCGCGCCCAGCAGCTCCCCCTCCCGGCGGCAGAGCGCCGGATCAAACCCCGCCGCCGTGGCGCAGGCCGCGGGAAAGCACACCGCGGGTATGCTGTCGTTGGCGTCGGCGCTGCCGGGGCGCTGGGCGCGCACCCCGTGCGGCCCGTCCGAAAGCATGGCCGCCGGTATGCCCAGCCGGGGCACCGCCTTGGTGCGCCAGCTGTCCGCGCCCGAACATAGGCCCGCTTTTTCTTCCAGCGTAAGCTGCGCCACCAGCCCGGGTATCGAAAGCTCCATCCCTGTATCCTCCTGAACCGAAGCGCAGGCGGCACGCGGCGCCCTTGCTTCCCTCGTTATACAGGTTCTATTGTACTTGTTATACGGCGTGTTTGCAAGTACCCTGTACCCTGGCTGCGTACAAAACCGCCTCTTTTTTTGGCATTGTCCTCCGCTGGCGGTCAAAAATTAAGTTTTTAAGTATAGACTATGGTAAAAACGTAAAAAAATACAAAAACGGCAAAATTTCTGTTGTATTGCGGCTTTGGGGATGGTACTATTTGGGAAGAAACACGTCGCGTGTTTTGTGGTGTAAGAAATTTATTAAGGGAGAGTGTGTAAAGTATGTCGATTCAAAATGCGTATCTGAGCGAAGTGTATGCCGGGCTGGCCAAGCGCAACGGCGAGCAGAAGGAGTTTTTGCAGGCCGTGGATGAGGTTCTGGAGTCCCTGGAGCCCGCCGTGGCCGCCCACCCCGAATACCAGAAGGCCGGTTTGATCGAGCGGATGGTCGAGCCTGAGCGCGTCGTTATGTTCCGCGTGCCCTGGGTGGACGACGCGGGCAAGGTGCAGGTCAACCGCGGCTACCGCGTGCAGTTCAACTCCGCCATCGGCCCCTACAAGGGCGGCCTGCGCTTTCACCAGAGCGTCAACCTCTCCGTCATCAAGTTTTTGGGCTTTGAGCAGTGCTTTAAAAACAGCCTGACCGGCCTGCCCATGGGCGGCGGCAAGGGCGGCAGCGACTTTGACCCCCACGGCAAAAGCGACGCCGAGGTCATGCGCTTCTGCCAGAGCTTTATGAGCGAGCTGTTCCGCCACATCGGCGCCGACTGCGATGTGCCCGCCGGGGATATCGGCGTGGGCGGCCGCGAGATCGGCTTTTTGTTCGGCCAGTACAAGCGGCTGACCAACCAGTTTACCGGCGTGCTGACCGGCAAGGGCATCCCCTTCGGCGGCTCGCTTGCCCGCACCGAGGCCACCGGCTACGGCCTGTGCTACTTTGCCTACGAGATGCTGGCCGCCAACGGCAAAAGCTTTGACGGCCGCCGCGTCGTGATTTCCGGCAGCGGCAACGTGGCCATCTACGCCAACCAGAAGGCCACCTCCTTTGGCGGCAAGGTCGTCGCCATGAGCGATTCCAACGGCTACATCGTGGACGAGAACGGCATCGACTACAAGTTGATCCAGCAGATCAAGGAAGTCAAGCGCGCCCGCATCAAGACCTATCTGGACTATGTGCCCACCGCCCAATACGTTGAGGGCAGCCAGGGCATCTGGAACGTTCCGTGCGACATCGCCCTGCCCTGCGCCACCCAGAACGAGCTGCCCCTGGACGGCGCCAAGGCGCTGGTTGCCAACGGCTGCTTTGCGGTGGCCGAGGGCGCCAACATGCCCTCCACCCCCGAGGCCGTGGCCTACCTGCAGGCCAACAAGGTGCTGTTTGCCCCGGCCAAGGCTTCCAACGCGGGCGGCGTAGCCACCAGCGGCCTGGAAATGAGCCAGAACTCCCTGCGGCTGTCCTGGAGCTTTGAGGAAGTGGACGACCGCCTGCACAACATCATGAAGAACATCTACGCCAACGCGGCCATGGCCGCCGAGGAGTACGGCGTCAAGGGCAACCTGGTTGCGGGCGCCAACATCGCAGGCTTTACCAAGATTGCCGGCGCCATGATGAGCCAGGGCATCGTGTAAGCGCCCCGCCCAGCCGCCCTATGCAAATCTGCAAATCCGGTTAGAATCCACAAGAGGCAAACCGCCGCGGCGGTTTGCCTCTTTTTTTTGCGCCCGCCAAAAAAAAAACGGCCGCCCGCACAGGTTTGCTAGACAATTGTTGTCATACGGATGGTATGCTACAGGTACAGGAAGCGGGCGGGCTTTGCGCGGCGGCGCGCGCCCCCCAAAAATAAGGAAGAAACAGACGGTCGGCCTTTGAAAAGGCGAGAAGGAGTACCTTGTATGGAGGATGCACGCGTGGTAAAACTGGCTGAATTGCTTAAAAACGAGGACTTTGTGCGGGGGCTGGCCAAGCAGATCCAGCCCGAGGACGCACAGGCTTATTTTGCGGCCCACGGCCTGGATTTTACAAAGGACGAGATTCTGCAGATGGGCCGGGCGCTCAACCTCAAAGTCCGGCAGGAGCGCGGCGAGGAGCTGACCGAGGACGAGCTGGCCGAGGTTTCGGGCGGGTACGGGGCATTGGGCACTTTCTTTTTGCTTGACGGCTTCAAGGCTCTGCCCGTGGTTCTTTCAAAGTTTTTGTCCTTCTGGTTCAACTGGTAACACGCCGCCGGGCACGGCCGGACGCTTTGCGCACGGGACAAAAACAGCCCGGCGATCCGAACGACGCAATGTGGGCAAATGAACCAAATAAACAAAGTAAGAAGGCATCCGCGCATGGAAGACCTACGCATTGAAAAACTGCAGGCGCTGCTTACGGACGAAACTTTTGTGCGGGGGCTGGCCGAACAGCTCCAGCCCGAGGACGCACAGGCTTATTTTGCGGCCCACGGCCTGGATTTTACAAAGGACGAGATTTTGCAGATGGGCCGGGCGCTCAACGCGCGGCTTAAGCAGCAGCGCGGCGAGGAGCTGACCGAGGACGAGCTGGCCGAGGTTTCGGGCGGCTGCCTCAGCGCCGTAGCCGGCCTTTTGTTTCTTGGAGGCGGCTGCGTCCTGTCTGCCTTTCTGGGCTGGGCGTCCGAGGCGATCTGGTAACGCGCCAAACCGGGCTGCGCGGGCCGGGAAAGGCGCATGCCGTCAAGGATTCTAAAAAAATAACGAAAGAGAGATGTTTTTTATGGAAGATCCGCGTTCCGAAAAGCTGAAGGAATTGCTTAAGGACGAAACTTTTGTGCAGGGGCTGGCCAAGCAGATCCAGCCCGAGGACGCACAAGCTTATTTTGCGGCCCACGGCCTGGATTTTACAAAGGATGAGATTTTGCAGATGGGCCGGGCGCTCAACCTCAAAGTCCGGCAGGAGCGCGGCGAGGAGCTGACCGAGGACGAGCTGGCCGAGGTTTCGGGCGGCTTCATCGAAACCTTCCTGTTTCTTGGGATCGGCGCCGTACTGTCGGCCATTCTGGGCTGGGCGAATGTGCCCTGGTAACGCGCCAAACCAGCCTGCGCGGGGGCCTTGCCGCCCGATGCCGGGGCGGAACTGATGCGCCCCGCCTCCCAAGCCCGGCGCGGCAGCGCGCCCGTCAAACGCCCGCGTAAAAAACGCCCGGAAAAGCAGCGCTGCTTTTCCGGGCGTTTTTGCGGGCTTTGCGGGCGTTTTGCGCGGCGGGGCGGCCTTTTTTACGGCCTGCGGCCCGCGCCCTACAGCGCCTTGCGGATGATCTCATACAAAACGGGCTTCATGGCGTCGATCGTATCCGGCTTGTTGTTGATCAGACAGGAATAGCACATCGAAATGCACATGCCGATCAACGCCGACATGCGGCGGTAGACATCGGCCTCGTCCAGCCCCTCCAGCTCGGGGCTGGTGCGGATGATCCCCCGGATGTGCGCCAGCACCGGCGAGGTTTCGGCCGCCGTCTGGAATTCCGCCAGCGAGGGCCAGGTAAAATTATGCTCCAGCAGCCGCAGCACCAGCTTTTCGCGCCGAAAATACTCGATGATAAAATCCACCAGCGCCACCGTTTTATCCATCAGCCGGGTCAGGTCCTGCGCCTCCACGCTGCGGCAGGCTTCGTCCAGCACGCGGAAGCTGATGCGCCCCAGCAGCGCCTGCATCACGGCGTCCTTATCCTGAAAATACAGGTAAAAGGTGCCCTTGGCCACCCGCGCGCGGTCAGTGATGTCGCTGACGCTGGTTTTGGCGGCGCCATGCTCCAAAAACAGCGCATAGGCGGCATCCAGCAACGCCTGGCGTTTTTCTTCTTTTTTGCGTTCCAGCACTCCCACGGGATGCAAATCTCCTTACGGCTCTCCTCATGGCGGACCCGTGCGGCCCGCTTTTTTGCGCATGAATGTTCCCGTATAACAGTATACTGTGTTTTGGCGCTCGGCGCAAGCGACTGCCAAACATTTGGTACATTGCCCAAAAAACGTCCAATTATCCTGACGCATGGTCATTTTGTGTATTGACTATCGGTCATTTTTTGCTATACTTGGTATTGTCATAAAAATGACTGGCGGCCAGTTTTGTCCTGGGCGCTCTTTTTTCCAACCACGCGGCCGGGCGTTTACCGTTTGGCCCGCCGCCCGGTCAACGAAAGGCAGGAGATACATTTTTGGAAGCGATTGCAAGAGGAATCGTCAAATGCCGCAAGCTGGTGCTGGTGATTGCCGTGGCGCTGCTGATCCCCTCGGTCATCGGGGCCATCGCCACCCGCATCAACTACGACATTTTGACCTATCTGCCGCCCGAGCTGGATTCCATGATCGGCGAGCAGTCTTTGGAGAAGGACTTCAACCTGGCCTCCACCGGCATGGTGACCGTGGAGGGCCTGCCCACCAGCGAGCTGATCGCCATGAAGGACGAGATCGCCGCCGTGCCGGGCGTGGATTCCGCCTTTTGGCTCAACGACGTGCTGGACGCCAACGTTCCCGCCGAGATGCTGCCCGCCGACGTGCAGCAGTTCATGTTCGGCAAAAACGGCTCCACGATGATCCTTGTGCGCTTCTCGGAGCCATCCGCCAGCGAAAGCACGATGAACGCCGTGGCCCAGATTGAAAAGCTGCTGCGCAAGGACTGCTTTTTTGGCGGCATGAGCGTCATCCTGCAGGATACCCGCGCTTTGATCAACAAGGAAATGCCGCTGTACATCCTGTGCGCGGTCGGCGCCAGCCTGGCGGTGCTGTTTCTCTCGCTGGAAAGCGGCGTGGTGCCGCTGCTGTTCATGCTGGGGCTGGCGTTTCCCATCATCTACAACTTCGGCAGCAACATCCTGTTCGGCCAGATCAGCTACATCACCCAGGCGCTGGCCACGGTGCTGCAGCTGGGCGTGACCATGGACTTTTCGATCTTTTTGCTCCACCGCTACGAGGAGGAAAAAAAGAACTACCCCACCAAGGAGGATGCGATGGTACACGCCATCTGCAACACCGCCACCTCCATCTCGGCTTCCAGCCTGACGACGATCGCGGGCTTTCTGGCCCTTTGCACCATGCGCCTGACGCTGGGGCGCGATATCGGCCTTGTCATGGCAAAGGGCGTGGCGCTGGGCGTGCTTTGCACCATCACGATTTTGCCCTCTCTGATTTTGGTGTTTGACCGCGCCATCAGCCGCCACCGCCACCGGGTACTGATTCCCCAGCTTAAAAAAGCGAGCTATTTTGTCACCCGGCACCCGGTGGGCATACTGGTGGCCTTTATCCTGATCATCATCCCCTTCACAATCGCCCAAAGCAAAACCTCGGTCTACTACACCCTGTTCGACAGCCTGCCCCAGGATATGACCGGCATGGTGGGCACCAACAAGCTCAAGGAAGATTTTGGGATGACCACCTCCAACTTTATCCTGGTGGACGATTCCCTTACCAACACCCAGGTGCGCACCCTGTGCGACGAGCTGGACGCCTTGCCCGGCGTGACCCAGGTGGTGGCCGCGGATAAATTTACCGGCCCCGGCTTTGACACCGACATCCTGCCCAGCGAGTTCACCAAGCTGGCCGAGGCCAACGGCCGCAAGCTGATTTTGGTGAACAGCGCCTACAAAAGCGGCAGCGACGAGCTGAACAGCCAGCTTGTCCAGATGAACCAGTATGTGAAAAAGATGGACGCCACCGGCGTGATTACCGGCGAGGGCGCCATGACCAAGGATCTGATCGAGATTGCCAACGTGGATTTTGCCAACGTCTCGGTATCCTCCATCATCGCGGTGTTCGCCATCATTCTGATCTCCTTCAACAGCCTGTCCATCCCCGTGCTGCTGGTGGCCAGCATCGAAAGCGCCATCTTCATCAACATGGGCATCCCCTACTTTACCGGCACCACGCTGCCCTTTATCGCCAGCATCGTCATCGGCACCATCCAGCTGGGCGCCACCGTGGACTACGCCATTCTGATGACCACCCGCTTCCACGAGGAACGCATGAACGGCAAAAACGCCCGCGACGCGGCCCAGATCTCGGTGCAGTTTTGCAGCCAGAGCATTCTGTCCAGCGGGCTTACCTTCTTCGCCGCCACCATCGGCGTGGCGGCCATCAGCAAGATGGCCCTGCTGAAAAGCATCTGCGAGCTGATCGCCCGCGGCGCCATCATCAGCATGTTCGTCATCATTTTTGTGCTGCCCTGCCTGCTGATCCTGCTGGAACCCGTGATCCGCCACACCACGCGGTACTGGCTTACCCCCCGCAAAATCCGCCTGAAAACCCCTCGCCTGCATAAAAAGGAGCGTGCCTGATACTATGAACAAAGCAAAGCGCATTTCCGCGGCCCTGCTGGCCGCGCTGCTGGCCGCCGGGCTTACCATGCCCGCCTACGCCGAGAGCGCCAGCCTGACCAAGGAAGAAAACGTTTATGTGGTGCTGAACAACGACGGCAGCATCAAAAGCAAAACGGTCAGCGACCACCTGTACAGCGCGTCCGGCCTTGCGGGCGTGACCGACCATTCCAGCCTGACCGGCATCGAGAACACCCAGAGCGACGCCACCTTTACCCAGAACGGGGACGCCATTGTCTGGAACACCGACGACACCGACGTTTACTACAAGGGCACCACCGACAAGGACCCGCCCGTGACCGCCGCCATCACCTACACGCTGGACGGCAAGGCCGTTTCGGCCGCGGAGCTGGCCGGCAAAAGCGGACATCTGACCATGACGGTCGCTTTGACCAACCATGAGACCGGCACCGTGGAGACAAACGGCGCAACCCGCCAGGTATGCACCCCCTTTGTATCGCTGGTCACGGCGATTTTGAACGATACCTTCACGAACGTATCGGCAAAGCACGGCGTGCTGCAGGGCGAGGGCAACAGCCAGGTGGCGGCGTTCGCCTGCCTGCCCGGCGTCAACGCCTGCCTGAGCGACCTTTTGCCCAGCCAGGTGGACGGTTTGACCGATTACCTGCTGGACAGCGTGACGCTGGAGGCCGATGTAAAGAATTACGAGCAGCCCAGCGTTATGATCGCCTGCGCCACCGATACCTCGGTGCTGGCGGACGCGGGCGACGTGCTGGGCACCGACGATCTGAGCGACCTGCAGGACAAGCTGGACGAGCTGACCGACGCCATGAACAAGCTGATCGACGGCGCCACCAAGCTGGACAACGGCGCCGCCGACCTGAGCAAGGGCGTGGGCGACCTGAAAAACGGAACCAGCACCCTGAAAAACGGAACCAGCACCCTGCAGAACGGCACCAGCACGCTGAAAAGCGGTTCCGCCAAGCTGGTAAGCGGCGCGACCGAGCTGAAAAACGGCGCAGACAAGGCTGCCGCCGGCGCGGCCACCCTTAAGGACGGCGCCGCCAGCCTGAACAGCGGCGCGGCCGAGCTGAAAAACGGCGCGGACAAGGTTGCCAGCGGCGCCAACAGCCTGAACAGCGGCCTGCAGACCCTTACATCCAAAAACGACACGCTGAACAGCGGCGCCCAGCAGATTGCGGACGCCGTGCTGAAAACCGCCAACGACACCCTGAAAACCGCGGGCGCCATCGACACCGACCTGACCTGGAGCAACTACGCGGACGTTTTGGCCGCAGCCATCGGCGTGAACGACGCCATGCGCGCCACGGCCCGGCAGCAGATTGCGGCCCAGGTGCAGGCCAAGACCGGCGCCGCCCTCACCGACGACCAGCTCAGCGCCTTAATCTACCTGGCCGCCGTGGAGATGGGCTCCGATTCCTCCAAGGACGCGACCACGGCCATTACCGACGCGGGCGCCAAGCTGGCCAGCGCCCAGACCGCAGCCACCGGCGTGATTGCCGGCGCGCAAAACGCGCTGACCGCGGCGGGCAACGACCCCACCCAGGTGCCCGCCGTTAAGAGCGCGCTGGAGCAGGCGGCGGTGAGCGCCGCCCTTGCCAAGGTGAAGGCCGCCGACAGCACCCTCACCGACGACCAGGCAAAGGTGGCGCTGCTGTTGGGCGCCCAGATGGTGCAGGCAGGCAAGGCCGCCGACCTGGAAGCGGGCGTGGCCCTGGTGCAGCAGCAGCTGGCCGCCGCCAAGGACGCCATCACGGCGGCCGGCGCGGCCCAGACCGCGCTGACCGCCGCCACAGGCGACGCCCGGAACGTGGACGCCGTCAAGAGCCTGCTGGAAAGCACCGCCGCAAACGGCGCGCTGGCCAAGATCAAGAAGGCCGACTCCTCTTTGACCGACGACCAGGCCAAGGTCGCGCTGCTATTGGCCGCCCAGCAGGTCACGGCGGGCAATGCCGCCGACCTGAAAGCGGGCGTCGAGACTGTGCAGCAGCAGGCCGCCGCCGCCAAGGACGCCGTTGCGGCCGCCACCAAGGCGCAGACCGCGCTGGCCGCCGCCCAGAACAACCCCGTGGCCGTACCCGAGGTTGCCGCGCTGCTGCAAGCGGTGGCAAATGGCAATACCGACCCGGCCCAGACCTATGCCACGCTGGCCGGCAAGGTCAGCGGCGGGGACGACGCCACCAATGCTTTGATCATCACGATGGCCGCGCAGTCGGGCGATGCCGCAACGGTGGCCAAAAATTTGGACACGGCGCTTGGCAGCGCGGCCGACGCGGCAAAGACCGCCAAGGCGCTGAACGACGCCAACACGGCCCTGACCGCAGCTGCCGGCAACGTGGCCGCCGTGCCGGACGTAAAAACCGTGCTGGACAACGGCTACACGGCCGACGCCTACACCCAGATCTCCGACGGGTTGAAGGCCAAGGATGCCACCCTGGACGATGCGACCGTGGCCTTGCTGGTCACGATGGCCGCGCAGGCCATTGCGGCAGGCACGCAGACGGATCTGAACGCGGCGCTGGCGGCTGCCGGTACGGCCGCCGCCGCCGTCAAGCCCTTGAACGAGGCCAACAGCGCCGCCACGGCCGCGCTGAAAACCGCCAACGGCAACCTGCTGGCGGTGCCGGGCATGCAGGCCCTGATCGACAGCGGCTATCTGAAAACCGCCTACGCCACGGCTGTGGCGGGCGCCAGGGCCGTCAAGGCCGATCTGAGCGATGCGGACGCGGCGCTGCTGGTAACGGCGGCGGCGCAGGCCGTTGCGGCGGGCAGCCAGCCTGACCTGGCCACCGCCATGAACGCGCTGGCCCCCACCTTGACGAACGCCGCCACCGTGCAGAACGCGCTGAGCCTGGTAAGCAGCGGCGACGCCTCCGCCAAGGCGCTGATCACCTCGTTTTTGACGAGGATGGTTTCCACGGCAAGCAGCGACAAGATCAACCAGATGATTGCGCTGAACACCCAGCTTGGGCAGGTGCAGGGCTTTGTGCAGGGCTTAAAGCAGTATACCGCGGGCGTGGCCACGGCCGCCGCGGGCGCATCCACCCTGGCCAGCGGCGCCAACGACCTGGATGCCGGGGCGGGCAAGCTGGCAAGCGGCGCGGACAAGCTGGACAGCGGCGCCGGAACCCTGAAGGAAGGCACCGCGCAGCTGGCAAGCGGCGCAGGCACCCTGCTGGCAGGGCTGAACACGCTGGACGCGGGCGCGAGCGAGCTGAGCAGCGGCGCGGACAAGCTGAACAGCGGCGCCGCCGCGCTGGACAGCGGCGCGGACAAACTGCAAAGCGGCACCGCGACCCTGAAAAACGGAACCGCCGAGCTGAAAAACGGCGTGAACAAGCTGAACGACGAGGGGATTGCCAAGATTACGGATTCTTTGGACGCCGACCAGCTTACCGAACTGAAGGACGTTCTTTCGGCCATGAAGGACCGCCAGGACGGCTACACAAGCTTTACCGGCGCGCCCGACGGCGCCGACGTGAGCGTGCGCTTTATTTTGAAAACCGCCGAAGCCACCAAGACCGATACCAATGAATCGGCCACGACCGCCACCACCGCCAAGACCAGCCTTTGGGACCGCATTCTGGCCCTGTTTGGTCTGGGCAAAAAGAAGAACTGAGCGGTAGAAAATCCCCCGCACGGCCGCCGCCGTGCGGGGGATTTTTGGATGCGGGGACGGCGGCTTTCTTACAAGAAAGCCTGGCAAAGAATTCCAATCGCAAAACGGCCCCGCCGTTTTGCAAGTAAGCCAACGGCAGCCCCCGCCCCCAGGCAGCCCCCGCCCCCAGGCAGCAGCAAGCCAGCAGCAGCAAGCAGCAGGCAGCAATAGCCGCCCGTACCTTACCCAGCCAGCCAAACAACCAAGCCCCCCGCCCCCGCCTCGCCCGACAGGGCGACAGGGGGCAGCAGCAGCCTACAACAACCGCCCGTACCCTACCCAGCCAGCCAAACAACCCAGCCCCCCGCCCCCG
>CAYWID010000018.1:0-14015 GCA_964458285.1 uncultured Subdoligranulum sp.
CCTTAACAAACTAATGGTAGCCGTTATTTCAGGTGCTGACAATGGCTCATTTTTTATGCCATCTGGGGTGCTAACTTTTTGGAGACCTTTTGCCATCCTTTTATTTTGCCGAAAACATTATTTCACTGTCTCCTATAAAGGGAGCATATCATTTTAAATCGGGTGACGGCTTTTTTGTTATGCGATACAAGCAGAAAATGCGTCACAGCATCCGGCTGCCGGAAAGGCGCTGTTTCATGGCGTCGTAGTGGACGCAGTGGGTAAGGGCCGTATCGCAGGAGATGACCTTGCTCTGATAGAGTTTGAAAAGGCTGGCGTCCATCGTGACCATCCCCTCGGCGGCGCCGTTCTGGATGGCGGTATCCAGCTGCTGGGTCTTGCCCTCCCGGATCAGGTTGCGGATGGCCGCGTTGGCATACATGGTTTCAAAGGCCACCACCTGGCGGCCGTCCTCGGCAGGCAAAATCTGCTGGCTGATGACCGCCTGCAGCACCATCGAAAGCTGCACCCGGATCTGGTACTGCTGCTCCGCGGGAAAAACGTCCACGATGCGGTCCACCGCATTGGCGGCCCCCACCGTGTGCAAGGTGCTTAAAAGCAGCTCGCCGGTCTCGGCGGCCGTCATGGCCACCGTGATGGTATCGCGATCCCGCATTTCGCCCAGCAGGATAACGTCCGGGCTTTCGCGCAGGGCGCTGCGCAGGGCGTGCAGGTAACCGGGGGTATCGGTGGCGATCTCCCGCTGTGTGACGATGCACTTCTGGTGGCTGTGCAGAAATTCCAGCGGATCCTCGATCGTAATAATGTGGCCCTCCCGCGTGCGGTTGATCTGATCGATCAGGCAGGCAAGGGTGGTGGATTTGCCGCTGCCCGCCGGGCCGGTGACCAGCACCAGCCCCTTGCGGCACCCCGCGGCGCGCAGCACCGCGGGCGGAATGCCCAGCGCGCCCGGCTCCGGCAGTTCAAAGTGGATGACGCGCAGCACCGCGGCCAGGCTGCCGCGCTGGTGCAGCACGTTGACCCGGAACCGCCCCAGCCTGCCGATGGCAAACGAGAAATCATCGTCGTCCAGCGGGGATTCGATGGCCGTCGGGCTGCGCTTGCTGAGGGTGTAAATTTCCCGGATCAAGGCAGCGGTGTCCGCCGGCATCAGGGCTTCGCCCGTACGCTGCTGCCGCCCGTTGATTTTAAAGGTGAGCGGCAGGCCGGCCACAATAAATAGATCGGAGGCGTCCTGCGCAACGGCGCGCTGCAGGATCTGTTCGATTCCTTCCAGGGATATCTCTCCTTTCCTGGCTGCGGGGGCGGGTTATTGACCGCCGCCCCACAGCGTAAGGCTGCTGTCTGCCTGCCAGTCGGTTTGAAGCTGCCAGCGCAGCACCCGGTAGCGGCCGCCCCCCGCGGAGCGCGGCTGCACGGCCACCAGCAGGCTTTTGCCCTGCGCCACCGGCAGCGTGGCCGCAAGGGTGCCGTCCGCGGCTTTGGTTGTGCCCGCAGGCAGGCTGCCCTTGCCCGCCAGGCTGGCATCCACCTGGGCAAGCCACTGCTGGCCCGCCGTCTCGGCGGCGGCGTTTTCGGCAAGAAGAGCCTGCTGCTTTTGGGCCAGCGCCAGGTCGGCGTGGGCGGTGGTAAGATCCAGCGTGGCCAGCACGGCCAGGCAGATAATGACCACCGCTATGACCAGTGTGAGCGCGCCCGCCCGCACCGGCTGACTGTTTGTGCCATGCTTTGCCATAGCCGGGCCTCCTTCTTTTTCCAGGTCAAAAACACGATGCGCCCCTGCCGGGCGGCCCGCTCAGGCGGCGGGCAGGTATTGGCTGGTGGTAACCTGGCACAAGGGCGCGGCGGAGGGCTGCGCGGCCAGGGTGACCGTGACGGCCATGGCCACCAGCTGCCCGGACGCCGTGGGCGTGCTTTCCATCCGCACCGTGGCCAGGTAGGCGCCGCCCTCGTCCGGCTGGGCGCCGCCGCCGTAGCGGCGGGACAAAACGGTCTGGCCGCTTGCCAGCGCGGCGGCCGCCTGCCCGTTTTGCAGGTCGGCGGTAAAGTTTTGCAAAATCTGGGACGCACAGCTCTCCTGGCGGGCCTGCTCCCCCATCAGCTTGGCGGCGCCCATCATGCGGATCAGCACCGTGAGCGACAGCAGCAAAAACAGCACCAGCAGCAGGGCTTCCAGGTAAAACGCGGCGTTTTTACGGGCTCTGTTCATGGCTGCGCCTCCCCGCTGTGCAGGTAGACACGGGCCGTGCCCTCCCCGGTTGTGATTTCGGCCACGCGGCCCGTCAAAACGACCGAGAAAGCGTCCGTCCGGGTGATGGCTGTGGCCGCGGCGGGGTCGGGCGTGCTGGCCGCGGGGGCGTACTCCTCCATCAGGGATCCGTCGTACAGGTAGATAAGCGTTTCGTAGCCGGTGCCGTCCAGCGGCTCGGCCAGGGCCAGAAGATCGCCCTCTGGCCCGGTGCCCACCCGCACGGCGCCCGCCTCATCGGCGGCGCGGAGCCGGGCCGCCACATAGGACAGGCTGGCCCGCTGCCGGTTGTTGGCCGCCGCGCTGCCCACCAGCGAGGCATACAGACTGCTGCCGATCAGCACCATCAGCAAAATGCAGAGCAGCAGCAGGGCAAACAGCGCCAGCGCAAAGGCCGACGTGTTTCTTGCCGTTTTTTTCATTCGGGCACCCCCTTGCCTGTTGGCCGCCCCGCATTACTTGGGCAGCACCTGCACATCCGGCGGCTGGTTGGACGCAAACGCCGTGTAGGTGACGTAAAACTCGTCATGGTTGATTTGCAGACCGTAGGTGGTTTCCAGATAATCCAGCGAGGGCGGATAGTTGCCCTCGATGGCGTAGCACTGCACCAGCGCGGCCTGCACGGCAGCCCGCAGCGAGGCGGCGGCCTGCTGCTTCATATCGGCGCGCACCCTGCCGTCCAGCCGGAGCGCGCCCAGCACCAGAATGGCCGCCAGCGCAGCCGCCACCCACAAGGCAAACCGGCGGCGATGCCGCTGGCCGGAGGTTCTTTCATGGTACATACCGTTCGCCCCCCGTCAGCCGATGGCGCCCAAAATGCCTACCAGCGGCAGCATGACCGAAAGCAGCGTGACCCCCACCGCCACCGTCAGAAAGCCCGAGAGCAGCGGCTCGATGGTATCCATCAAGGTATCCAGGCGGCGGTCGGCCTCCTCGCTGAAAATGGCGGCCAGCCTGGCCAGCACCTGCTCCGCCTGGCCGCTGCGCGCGCCGCTGAGCAGCATCCGGCCATACAGCGGCTCATACAGGCCGCAGTCGTAGATGGCGGTGGCAAGCCCCTTGCCCCCCGCCATGGCCTGGCGCATGGCGCCCAGCCTGGTTTGGACGGCGCCGTTTTCCACCATGCCCGAGGCCGCCGTCACCGATGTGTCGACATCGACGCCGCTGGCGATAAAGATGGCCAGCACCTGGGTGAACCGCGCCACGGCCAGCTGGCGGCTGGCGCCCGCCGTGAGGGGCAGCTTTTCAAACAGGCGGGAAAGAAAAGCCCGCCCGCCCGGCGTGCGCCCGGCCAGCCATCCGGCCAGCAGCGCCACCGCAATCATCCCGGTGACGACCAGCGCCGCCCAGCCCACAACCCCCGCAAAGCGGATATATCCGAACGAGGAATCGGCCAGGTTGCCGGCCAGGCTGGTGTAGACGCCGAAAAATACCGGCAGCAGCCGCGCCACCAGCACGATGAGGATGACGGCCATCAGCAGCAGCAGCACCGCCGGGTAGACGACCGCGCTTTTCAGCTTGCGCTCCAGCGCATCCTGCTTCTGGTAAAAGTCCGCCAGCGTGCGCAGCACCTGCTCGGTGCGGCCGGTCTGCTCGCCCGCCGCCGTCATATCGGCCGCGTAGGCGGGGAACCAGCCGCTGTCCCGCAGCGCCGCCGAAAGCACCTTGCCCTTGTCAAGCTCGGCGGCCACGGCCCTGGCGGCGGGGTTCAGCTCGCCCTGCTCGTCGGAATCGCGGCCCAGCAGGCCCACGGCCTCGTCCGGGCCGATGCCCGCCGCCAGCATCATAGCCATGTTCTCACAGAACACGCCCACGGCCAGATCGCTGAGCTTTTTGGCGTTTTTCATGGTGCCATCTCCTCCTCAATATACATAGCGGTCGGTGTACGAGGTACCGTCGCCGGTAAACGCGGTGCCGCCGCCCGCCGCAAAGGTCAGATCCACCCGCGACCACTGGTTGGCGGGCGCCTCGATCTCAACCGTGACCCAGCCCGTTTGGGTAAGCCAGACCATATCCCAGGCATGGTAGATGCCGTCCGGCGAAACGTAGCCGGTGATCATTTTGGTGGGCAGGCCCTGACTGCGCAGCATGGCAGCGGCCAGCGCCGCGTAGTCAAAGCAGATGCCCTTGCCACTGGCCAGGGTATCGTCCGGATTGGGCAGGTAGCCGTCCTGGACGGTTTTGGCCTTATCGTAATCGTAGGCGACGTTGGCCGCTATGTAGGCGTAAATGCGGGAAAGCACCCCGATCTCGCTGGTGGCGCCCCGGGTCAGCTCGGCGGCCTTGGCCACGCAGGCTGAATCGGCCGTGTACGCGACCATCTGGCTGGGACGCAGAAAGGGCTGGAATTCATCGGCCAAAGCAACTTCGGCCTCCGTGGAATAGAGGGTGGCGTATTTGGTGCCGGTAACGTTTTCCATCACCCGGAAGGTGTAGGTTCCGCTGCCGCTTTGCAGCACAAAGCTGGTGGGGGTGCCGTCGCCCGGCAGATCGTAATTGTAGGTGGTATCGCCGTACAATACCTGAAATTTGAGGGCTTTGTCGGAGGTGGCGCTGACCGCCACATACCCCTGCGCCGTTGCCGAGGTATCGATCAGGGCGCCGTTGCCGCCGCCTGCCGCATCGGCGTGAAAATCCGAGGTGGCTAGCGGCGGGGCCGTGTAGGGCGGCCCCGCAGGCTCGGGCGGGAGGGTGGGCGCGGGGGTCGCCGTGACGGAGGCCGCGTCGGCGGAGGCGCTTTGGGCGGACGCCGGCGCCGTGGCGCTTACGCAGCCCGCCAGACCGGCCAGCAGCAGAACGGCGGCCAGGGTTCGTATCGCATTGCTGACCATTCGGTGTACCGCCTGCCTTTGCGCTTTCGCTAAAATTTGCCGGGCCGGGCGCGCTTTGCCCCCACGGCAAACGGGCGTCCTTGCCCGCCCCGCCCAAAAGCGCGGGGCTTTTTGTTATTATACCTGCGTTTGCGATGGTTTTGCAATAAGAAATACCGCTTGTTGCACGGTTTGCGCAGAATTTTTGCCTCTCTTTTGGCGGAATAGCCAAATTACAGGGTCAGGGTTTGCCAGTTTTGCGGGGCTGCATAGTCGGTCGTCTCGCCGTCGTCGCAGTAAAGGGTATAGCTGCCGTGGCCGTCGGGCAGGTTGTGCCAAAGGGTCAGATCGGCAAAGTTCAGCGCATCGGTGGAAAGGGCCGGCTGCGCTGCCACCGGCACGATGTGGCCGGGGCGAAGGAACAGCAGCACTTCGTCCAGCGCGCAGGGCAGGTAATGATGGCCCGCCGGGAGCTGCTGCTCGTCGTAATCGGTCATGCTGCGCAGGCGAAGCAGCTTCATCGGCTCGGGCAGATAGACATGGCGGCCCGCGGCGTTCTGGGTGTAGACGGGCGCGATCATCAGCCCTTCGCCGAGAAGGAGCTGATCCTCGGTGTGCAGGGCGTCCGGGTCGGCGGGAAAATCGAAGCCGAGGGGCCGGAAGTACAGCCCGTCCGACAGCGCGGCCTTGACGAACTCGCTGTACAGGTAGGGCAGCAGGCCGTAGCGGATGCCCAGCAGGCGGCGGAAGGCCGGTATCTGCTTTGCAAAGCGGTACAGCTCCTGGTCGCGGGTGCCAAGGGCCGCATGGTTGCGCATAAGCGGCGTAAAAATGCCCAGCGCCGTCCAGCGCAGCACCAGGTCGGGCGTGGTATCGCAGCCAAAGCCGCCCAGATCGGCGCCCGCGAACAGAAAGCCGCACATCCCCACGCCGGGCAGCTCGTACAGGTTTTGAAGAAGGTGGCTCCACCAGGCGCAGTTATCGCCCAGCCAGATGCCGCCGTACCGGTGCGCCCCGATGCAGCTGGCCCGGCTGAACAGCAGCGTGCGCTTGCCGGGGCGCAGCGCGGCGAACGCCTCCCCGGCGGCGCGGGTCATGTTGGCGCCGTACAGGTTATGCACGCGGTCGTGCCGGACGGTCCGGCCGTTGAGGCGGTGGTAGAAGGATGCGTAATCCTCGGCGCTGTTGGAGAGGGTATGCACGCTGTCCTGGAAGTGAAAAAATTCCGTCAGGCCAAGATTTTTTCCGCGCAGGGCCGCCACTTCATCCAGAACGCGGTTCAGGCGGGCGTCGGTGTAGAAGATTGCGGGCTCGTTCATATCGTTCCAGAATCCCTCGATCCCGGCGTCCAGCAGCGTCTTATACCGGCCGCCGAACCAGCGGCGGACCTCCGGGCGGAGAAAATCGGCAAAGTAGGAGCGGCCCGGCCACACGGCCCCCACAAACGGCCGACCGTCCGCGGTGGTGCAGAAGTACCCGTTCGCCAGGCCCTCGCGGCAAGTCTCGTTTTCGGGGTCCTGGCGGATGCCCGCGTCGATGATGGGCACAAGCCGAACGCCCTGCGCCTTGAGGTCGGCGCTGAGGGCGGCCAGGTCGGGGAAGCGGGCGGGATCGACGGTGAAATCGGCGTAGTCCTGCATATAGTCGATGTCAAGGTAGACGGCGTCGAGCGGGAGGCCGTTCCCGCGGTAGTTCTGCACGACGGCGCGGATATCGGCCTCCGTGCGGTAGCCCCAGCGGCTTTGCCCGAACCCGAACGCCCAGCGCGGCGGGATGTAGCTGCGGCCGACCAGACGGCGGAAGGCGCGGCAGATCTCCGTCACGCCGGCGCCGGTGATAAGATAGAGGTCATAGTCGGGCTCGGCGGTGGAAAATTGCAGGAGGTCGGGGTCGGTGTAGCCGATATCGTAGTGGACGGCGCCTGCAAAATCGACAAATACGCCGAACGGCTCCGGCCCCGACACGACAAAAAAGTTGTGTGCGCCGTACAGCGAGGTTTTGTCCTCGGTGTGGCTGGCGTCGTCGGTGCAATTGCTGACGTAGTGCCAGCCGCGCTTGTTGATGCCGCGCGTCGTCTCGCCCAGGCCGTAGACGACGGCCTCCGGCGAGAGCGTGCAGCGCCAGCCCTCCCGGGCCGAACCCGTGAGGAAGGGTACGGCGCCCGCCGCGGGCGCGGGCGGGTCGGGGACGGTATCGGTGGGGAGAGGCGTGCCGAAATGGTAGCGTGCAAGCATAGACGGTTTCCTTTCTGACCGCGCGCGGCGCGCGCGGGTACGGCGGCTTCCTTCGCAAAAAGGCGCAAGGTGCCTACTGTAAATTGTTGTAAAAAGCGGGAGAACGCCAAAAGGATGCGCCGCGTTTCTTACCGCGTCGCATCCTTTTGGCAATACCGCAGCCCAGGCAGACCGTTACGGGTTGGGCAGCAGCATCACTCTTGCCTCGTACGGCGCAAGCTGACCGGAACGGTGGGTGGAATAATTGGAAATCAGCTCCCTCCCCGCCGCCGGCCCGTCAAACAAGGTGCAGGGCACCGTATCGGCGGTAAAGTTGCAGGCAACCAGCAGTTGGACATCCGTATCAACCCGGCGCCAGGCATACACCGCGGGGTCGTTTTCCAGCAGCGGCACGAACGTGCCCGTAACGATGACCGGATATTGCCTGCGCAAAGCCAGCAGCGCGCGGTAGTACGCCAGAACGCTGTCCGGGTCCGCCTGCTCGGTCTGAACATTGACGGTGCGGCAATTGGGGTTGACCGCAATCCAGGGCGTGCCGGTTGTAAAACCCGCGCTGCGCGCCGGGGTCCACTGCATGGGCGTGCGGGCGTTGTCCCGCCCGATCTCCTGAAAATAGCGCAGCAGCTCCTCGCCGGTGGCGCGGCCGCTCCCGGTATAGTCCCGGTAGGCGTTCAGCGTCTCAATATCCCGGTAGTCCGACAGGCAGGTGAAGTAGGCGTTGGTCATGCCCAATTCCTCGCCCTGGTAGATGTAGGGCGTGCCCTGCATCATATGCAGGCAGGTGGCCAGCATTTTGGCTGATGCCGCCCGCCACATCGGCGCATCGTTGCCGAACCGCGATACCGCCCGCGGTTGATCGTGGTTATCCCAGTATAGGCTGTTCCAGGCCTTGTTGGCAAGCCCCGTCTGCCACTTATTCAGGCATTTTCGCAATTCCGGCAGGGGAATTTTGCGGTCGGTCCATTTGCCGATGACCCGCGGCCCGGCCTCGGTATGGTCAAACTGGAACACCATGTTCAGCTCGCCGCCCTCAAGGCTGGCGTACCGCAGCGCATCCGGTACGTCCACGCCGCCTGTTTCCCCCACCGTCATCACATCGTAGCGGCTTAAAACCTCCCGGTTCATCTCCTGCAGGTAGGTATGGATCATCGGCCGGTTCATGCAAAAGGGCGCAAAGGAGCCAAACGGCTCGCCGGGCGCCTGCGGGCCGTCCTCATAGCCGGATTTGGCATAGAGGGAGGCTGTATCCATGCGGAACCCATCGATCCCCTTGTCGCACCACCAGCGCATCATCTGGTAGACGGCGGCCCGTACTTTCGGGTTGGCCCAGTTCAGATCGGGTTGCTTTTTGGAGAAAAGATGCAGGTAATACTGGCCGGTGGCTTCATCCTTTTGCCAGGCCGAGCCGGAAAAAACCGAGCCCCAGTTGTTGGGCGGATTGCCGTTTTTGCCGTCTCGCCAGATATAAAAATCACGGTAGGGATTTTCTTTGCTCTTGCGGCTTTCCCGGAACCAGGGGTGTTCGTCCGAAGTGTGGTTGACCACCAGATCCATCAGTACACGCAGGCCGCGCCGATGGGCCTGCGCCAGAAGGCGGTCGAAATCCGCCATGGTGCCATACTCCGGCTGGATGGCCTGATAGTCCGAGATATCGTAGCCGTTATCATCGTTGGGGGAGCGGTATATCGGCGAAAGCCATAAAACATCCACGCCAAGTTCCTTGAGATAGTCCAAATGTTCCGTGATGCCGTTCAGATCGCCCACACCGTCGCCATTGGAATCTGCGAAGCTGCGCGGATAAATTTGATAGACGACGGCATTTTGCCACCATTTTGGCTGCATAGTTTTCCTCCAAAGAAGCGTATCACGCCTTTACCGAGCCGCTTGTCACGCCCGAGATGATCCACTTTTGGCAGAACACATAGAGGGCCAGCACCGGCACCAACACAAGAATGTAGGAGGCAAAGGCAAGGTTGTAATCGGTCGAGAATTGCTTTTGAAACACATACTGCGAAAGCTGCAGCGTTTGCTGATCCGCCTTGGTGAGCAGCAGCAGCGGCATCAGGAAGTCGTTCCAGGTCCACATGACCGAGAGGATGGCCACCGTGGCGTGCATGGGGCTCATCATGGGGAAGATCACCCTGGCAAAGGTTTGAAGCGGGTTGGCGCCATCGATGATGGCGGCCTCGTCGATGGCCTCCGGCAAACTGCGCACAAAGCCGCAGTAGAGGAACGTATTCATGGGCAGGCCAAAAACAATGTACAAAAAGATGATTCCCCAGATGTTGTCCAGGCGGAAGGTGTTCGCCTGCTTGACCAGCGGCAGCATCAACACCTGAAACGGTATAAAAAGCGCGCTGATGAAGTAGTAGTACATAAAATTGAAAAAAACGCTTTTTTTGCGGTTGCGCGTGATTGCGTAGGCCACGGCGCTGTTGGTAAACAGCGTGAACACCAGATTGACAAGGGTGATGAGCGCCGTGTTCACAAACTTTTGGGGGTAGTTGGTCATGGACCATGCCTTGGAAAAATTCTGCCAGGCGATCTTGCGCGGCCAGGCAAGCAGATGCACCATCTGATCCGGCGTTTTGACGGCCACGGCCAGCGCGATGTACAGCACGCCCAAAATACATACCGCGCCCACGGCAAACAGTACCAGCGTAGTTCCCCAGGCATACCGCTCATGGGATTTGGGGGCGGCGGAATGCTCTGTATTCATTCGTAGTGTTCCTCCCTTTTTTCCAGAACTTTCATCTGAAACATCGAGATCAGTACGACCACGACAAACAGGATGACGGCGTTGGCGCTTTGGTAGGCAAACTGCCCGCCGTTAAAGCCGCGCTTATAGATCAGCACCGCGATGGTCTGGGTGGAATTGCCGGGGCCGCCGCCCGTCAGGGCGATGATCTGGTCAAACGCCATCAAAAAGCCCTTGCCGCAAAGCACCATATTGATGGTAAAGAACGGCGCGATGAGCGGAAAAGTGATTTTCCAGAAGCGGGTAAGCCCCACCGCGCCGTCCAGCGCGGCGGATTCGTAGATGCTGCGGTCCACAGCCTGCAGGCCGGACAGATAAATCACCGTGTTGAAAGCCAGCGACTGCCATACCGTGACCGCCAGCACCCCCACCCAGGCATACTTGGTGCCAAGTATGTTGGCGGAAAGAAACCCAATGCGGAGCGCCTGCCCCAGCGATGGCAAAACGTTTGAAAAAATGTACTTGAACACATAGCTGATGATCAGCGTGCCCAGCATATACGGCAAAAAATAGATGGCCTTAAGAAAATTTTTGCAGCGGATCCGGGCGTTCAGCCCGCAGGCCAGCGCCATGCTGACGGCGTTGACAAGCAGCGTGGCCAGGATGGTCAGCTTAAAGGTAAACAGGTAGGCGCTGCCGATGTTGGGGTCCTTAAACAGCTGAAGGTAGTTGCCAAGGCCCACAAATTTCCAGTTTCCGTAGCCTTTCCAATCGGTAAAGCTGTAGAACACGCCCATCAGAAACGGCCAGGTATGCAGCGCAAAAAACAACACCGCCATAGGCGCCACCATGGCATAAAACAGCAGCGGGACTTTTCTTCTTTTGGCTTTGAACACGTTTTCTTGCACCCTTTCTGCGTTGGAAACAGCCGAAGACGGCAGGCTTACGCCACATTCACCGCGTCATACTGGGTATCGCACTCGGCCAGCGTCTGTTGGATGTTGGTCTGCGTATCCATGCCGTCGTGGGCGTTGAGCGCAAATTGAGAAAGAATGGCGGCAAGATCAAAGCCCGCCGGGTAATAGTGATCCGGGAAATTGGAAACCTTGCCCGCAGCAATGGCGGCCTTGACGCCCGCCACCGTGGCGTTGGACTGCTCTGCCCCCTTGATGGCGGAAAAAGCGAACTGTTCGTCCACATAGCTCTGGGCGTTTTGCGGATCGGCCATAAACGCAAGGAATTTTTTGGCCTCGGCCTGGCAGGGGCTGGCAGCGGAGACGGCCATGGCGACATCCACGCCGGAGGTCACGGTATTTTTGGCCGCGTCATCGGTGGAGGGGAAGGCAAACATATCCACGTTCAGCTGAGGGTTGGATTTAAGAAATTCCGGGATCGCCCAGTTGCCCTGGATCATCATGGCCGCCTGGCCCTCGGCAAAGGCCTTATTGCCGTCGTCGTAGCCGGTACCCATATAGTCGTTCTGGCAGGCGTCCAGCAGGGTCAGGTATTTTTGCAGGACTTCCTCATGCGTCCCCACAAAGGTGGTTTCCCCGGCAGCGCGCTTGGCAGTGAAATCCGCCGAGGGAATGACCGGCGCCATGCTGTTCCATGCGGGCAGGGTGGTCCAGCTGTCGGTGAAGGTAAACTCGATCGGATTGATGCCCGCAGCCTTAAGCTTCCCGATGGCAGCGGTAAACTCGGTCCAGGTGGCGGGAACCGTTACCCCCGCCTTGGCAAACAGATCCTTATTGTACAGCACGCCCGAGGCGTTGGTGGCGTAGGGGATCGCGTAAAGCGCCTGTGCTTTATCCGGCGTGATGTCGTACATCATCTGCTTGTAGCTGTCCTGCACGTTGGCGGCAAAATCCTCGCCGGAAAGATCCGTCAGCACGCCGCCCGCAACCAGCTCTGTGTAGGTGGCGTCGCCGCCGATAAACATCAGATCGGGCAAGTCGTTCTTGGTAAGCCGGGAACGAAGCACCGTGCCCGCATCCGCCGGAGAATTCACCTCGATCGTGATGCCGGGGTTTTGGGCGGTAAAAGCGTCGGCCAGCTTTTGAAGAGTGGCCACGTTCTCGCCCTTGGTGCTGAACAGTTCCAACGCGGCGGTGCCGGAGGCGGCATCCTGCCCGGTTGCCGAAGCCGCCGGAGCGGAGGCGCCGCAGCCGGCCAGTGCGCCAACCGCCAGCGCCGCGGCGCAGATCCCTGCCAAATACCTGAAAGCCATCTTTTTCATCGTTTTCTCTCCTCATAAATGTGCATTTCTTACAATAAGTGCCGCGATAATTTAGTAGCTTTAGCGCTAAAGCTTACAGTCAGAATATAGCATTATTGGGGAATGGTTGCAAGTCGTTTTTGAAAATATTCGATTTTGCACAAAATGCCCGGATGATTTTCGTGCAAATCCCTTTTTGAAGAAGGTGATGGGATGGCGTCGGCTTTCCTGCGGGAAAGCCTGGCAGAAAATTCCAGGCGCAAAACCGCATACGCCGCTTTGCGGGAAGATAAAAAAGCTCCGCGCCGGGTGGGCGCGGAGCTTAATGGATGCAGAGGCGCGGGATTACGGGGCAAGCGGAGCGACAGAGTCCCGCTCGACAAGGGTGGTTTCCAGCACAAGGTGCTGGCCCGCGGGGGTTTTGTGTTTGATGCGATCCAACAACATGGCGCAGGCCGCCTTGCCCTTGGCCGTGGGATCCTGGCGAATCGTGGTAAGGCGGGGGCGGGTGTGGCGGGCCAGCAGGTTATCGTCAAAACCGGCCACCGAGAAGTCCCCCGGCACCGTGCAGCCGTGATCCTGCAAAAAATGGATTCCCCGCACCGCATAATAGTCGGAGGCAAAAAGCAGTGCGGTCAGTGCGCCGCGCCGGGCAGGCAGGGCCGCCAGGCTTTGGGGCAGCGCTTCCGGCTCCGCGGCAAGAGGGACAAAATGTTCCTCCCCGCACGGCAGCCCCGCCGCCGCAAGAGCATCGCAAAACCCCGCCCAACGCTGGGCATCTACGCCGACCCGGTTATCCGCCAAAAAGGCCAGCCCGCGGTGGCCCTTTGCAATCAGGTACTCGGTCATGCGGCGGGCGGCGGCGCGGTCATCCAGCCCCACGTTGCTGTAGGCGGGGGCATCCGGGCCAAAATAGCAATCGATAAACACCAGCGGTTTTTTCGTTTGGCTGCTTATCTGAAGGTTTTCGCCCTCATGGAACCCCACCAGCACCAGGCCGTCGATATTCCAGGTTTCGATGAGGTGCAGCACCTCCCCAATGCTGGATGCCGCCGATACAAGCAGAAAATACCCCGCTGCCCGCACCGCAGCCTCCACCCCGCCCAGCAGCTCTCCCGCAAAGGGATCACGCAGCGGATTTTCATCTTTTTGCGCGTTGTATCGCAAAATCATCCCGATGATGCGGGAGGATTTTTGCGCAAGCGTCCGCGCGCTCATGTTGGGTACATAGTGATACTGCTCCAGCGCCGCCTGCACCCGCGCCACTGTTTTAGGCGATACCTCGCTGGTTTTGCCGCGTACCACATTGCTTACCGTCGTCTGGCTCAACCCCAGCCGATCGGAAATTTCCTTGATGGTAATCATACCTGCCCGCCTAACTGCCCCGCCGCGGGGCCATCTCTATGAATTAACAGTACACAAAAAAGCCGCAAAAAGCAAGCGAAAAGCCGAAAAGCCCCGCCAAAAAGTCAAATGGACCCAGCCGCCAGGCCGGACAGACAACGCCCTCTTCGCCCGACAGGGCGAAGAGCCCAACAGCAGCCGCACCCGCCGCCCGTACCCTACCGCGCAATAAAACAAGCCCAGCCCCCCCGCCTCGCCCGACAGGGCGACAGGGGGCAGCAGCAGCCCCCAACAACCGCCCGTACCCTACCCAGCCAGCCAAACAACCCAGCCCCCCGCCCCCGCTTCGCCCAACGGGCGACAGGGGGGCAGCAGCAAGCCAGCAATAGCCTCCCGTACCCTACCGGGCCTGCCCAACAACCCAGCCTGCCCGCCAGGCCCCGGGGTGGGCTTGGGAGGGGGCCGC
>CAYWID010000019.1:0-14012 GCA_964458285.1 uncultured Subdoligranulum sp.
ACCCCGGGGCCTGGCGGGCAGGCTGGGTTGTTGGGTTCGCTCGGTAGGGTACGGGCGGCTGTTGCTGCTTGCGGCTGGCCGGCGTTCCTTTTTTGCATAAAAATTCTTACGGCACTGTTTGCCCTTGGCGGCAAACGGTGCTATATTGTAGTTGTGGCCTCCCCGGAGCGCGCGGCACGCACAAACTGCACAAAACAAAAAGTCTGGCGCAAAATTCTTTGTGCAGCACGCCCCCTTGCATTGTATGCAGAATCGTGTATAATTAAACACAAGAAATGAATAAAAATTCAGACGCACGGCAAACGCACCCCCCGCCGTGCCCGCAATGCCAAAAACAGAAACAGGAGAGATCACCATGAAAAAAACCAAAGCGGATATCAAAAAAGTTGTGCTGGCCTACTCGGGCGGGCTGGATACCTCCATCATCATCCCCTGGCTGAAGGAAAACTACAACAACTGTGAGGTCGTGGCCGTTTCCGGCGATGTCGGGCAGGGCACCGAGCTGGACGGCCTGGAGGAAAAAGCCCTCAAGACCGGCGCGTCCAAGCTGTATGTGCTGGATCTCAAAAAAGAATACGTCGAGGATTTTATCTGGCCCTGCCTGAAGGCGGACGCCAAGTACGAGGACTACCTGCTGGGCACCTCCCACGCGCGCCCCTGCATCGCCAAGGCCCTGGCCGAGATCGCCGTCAAGGAAAACGCCGATGCCATCTGCCACGGCTGCACCGGCAAGGGCAACGACCAGGTTCGCTTTGAGCTTGCCCTCAAGGCCTACGCCCCCAACATGCGGATCATCGCGCCCTGGCGGGAGTGGAACATCAAGAGCCGCGACGAGGAGATCACCTACGCCGAGGCCCACCACATCCCCCTCAAGATCAACCGGGAAACCAACTATTCCAAGGATAAAAACCTCTGGCACCTTTCGCACGAGGGCCTCGACCTTGAAAACCCCAAAAACGAGCCGCAGTACAACAAGCCCGGCTTTCTGGAGCTTGGCGTCTCGCCCGAGCAGGCGCCCGACGTCCCCACCTACCTGACCATCCACTTTGAAAAAGGCATCCCCACCGCCGTGGACGGCAAGCAGATGGACGGCGTATCCCTCATCGAACACCTCAACGCAGTCGGCGGCGCCAACGGCATCGGCCTGCTGGACATCGTGGAAAACCGGCTGGTCGGGATGAAGAGCCGCGGCGTGTACGAGACGCCCGGCGGCACCATCCTCTACAAGGCCCACAACGTGCTGGAAACCGTCACCCTGGACAAGGAAAGCTTCCACTTCAAGGAGATCGTCGCCCAGAAGATGGCCGATATCGTCTACAACGGCCAGTGGTTCACCCCCCTGCGGGAGGCCGTCTGCGCCTTCACCGACAGCCTGCAGCAGCATGTCACCGGCGATGTCACCCTCAAGCTGTACAAGGGCAACCTTGTCAACGCGGGCGTCTTTAGCCCCTACACCCTGTACGACGAGCAGACCGCCAGCTTCGGCGAGGACGAAGACTACAACCAGGCGGATGCCTCCGGCTTCATCAACCTGTTCGGCCTCTCCATCGCGGAGCGCGCCAAGCTGGCCCAGAAGTGGCCCCAAAACGGCCGGTAACAGCCGCCCCTGCCGGCCGCCCGCGCCAAAAAATGCGGGCAGACGGCAAAAAATCGAAAAAATCATTCCCGCCGGGGGGCGCTGCGCCCTCTGGCGGGTTTGCCGTAACCGGGCGCCGCCCGGCCCGCGGCGCCCCACAACAAACCCCGGCGCACGCCGGACAAAAGGAGAGTACCCATGGCACAGCTTTGGCAGGGCCGCGCGTCCAAGGCGGTGGACAGCCGCGTCAACGATTTCAATTCCAGCATCCGCTTTGACGCCCGGATGCTTGCGCAGGATATCCGGGGCAGCATGGCCCACGCGGCCATGCTGGGCCGGCAGGGCATCATCCCCCAGGCCGACGCCGAGGCCATCCGCGCCGGGCTTGCCGGCATTCTTGACGATGTGCGCACGGGCGCGCTGGCCGTCGATCCCGCCGCCGAGGACGTCCACACCTTTGTGGAGCAGATCCTCACGGCCCGCATCGGGGACGCGGGCAAGCGGCTGCACACCGGCCGCAGCCGCAACGACCAGGTGGCGCTGGATATCCGGCTCTACCTGCGGGACGAGACCGCCGCGCTGGAAAGCCGGATTGCGGCGCTGATCGGGGTTCTTTGCCAAAAGGCCGCCGTCTCGGCGGATTTCGTCATGCCCGGCTACACGCACCTGCAGCGGGCGCAGCCGGTCACCTTCGGCCACCAGCTTATGGCCTACGCGGCCATGCTTCTGCGCGATCTTGGCCGCCTGCGGGACGCCGCGGCCCGCATGGACGCCGAGTGCCCCCTCGGCTCGGGCGCGCTGGCGGGCACCACCTACCCCATCGACCGCGCGTACACGGCCGCCGCGCTGGGCTTTGCGGCCCCCTGCGCCAACTCGATCGACGGCGTGTCCGACCGCGATTTCTGCATCGAGCTGGCGGCCGCCTTTGCCGCCTGCATGATGCACCTGTCCCGCCTGTCGGAGGAGATCATCCTCTGGTGCAGCTGGGAGTTCAAGTTCATCGAGCTGGACGACGCCTTCACCACCGGCTCGTCGATCATGCCGCAGAAGAAAAACCCCGACGTCACCGAGCTGATCCGCGGCAAAACGGGCCGCGTCTACGGCGATCTCAACACGCTGCTTGTGATGATGAAGGGCATCCCCCTTGCCTACGACAAGGACATGCAGGAGGACAAGGAGGCCATCTTTGACGCCGCCGATACCCTGTCCCTCTGCCTGGGCACCGTCACCCCGATGCTGGCCACCATGACGCCGCTGCCCGCCAACATGCGCCGCGCAGCCGCCCGGGGCTTTATCAACGCCACCGATTGCGCCGATTATCTGACCAAAAAGGGCCTTCCCTTCCGGGACGCCTACAAATGCACCGGCGCGATGGTGGCCTACTGCCTTGCGCACGATACAACGCTGGAGGAACTGTCCCTTGCGGACTTCCAAAAATTCAGCCCGCTTTTTGGGCAGGATGTGTACGCCGCCATCGATCTTGGGGCCTGCTGCGCGGGCCGCCAAAGCTACGGCGGCCCGGCAAAGGAGAGCGTTCTGGCCCAGATCTCGCTCACCCGCGCCCGGCTTGCGGCGCTGGGCTTTGCGGCAAAGGAGGAATGACCGATGGCTGCCTACCGGGTTTTTATCGATGGGTCGTCCGGCACCACGGGGCTTCGCATTGCGGACCGCCTGGCCGCCCGGCCGGAGATCGAGCTGCTTTCCATTCCGGTGCAGGCGCGCAAGGATGCCGCGGCGCGCGCGGCGGTCATCAACGGGGCCGATCTTGCCTTTTTGTGCCTGCCGGACGCCGCCGCGCGGGAGGTCGTGCCGCTGCTGCGGCCCGGGGTCAAGGTGCTGGACACCTCCACGGCCCACCGCACGGCGCCTGGCTGGGTGTACGGCCTGCCGGAGCTGCACGGCGGCCGGGCCGCCATCGCGGGGGCGCGGCGGGTGGCGGTGCCGGGCTGCCACGCCACCGGGTTTATCACGCTGGCCGCGCCGCTGGTGGCGCTGGGCTATGCCGGGGCCGATTATCCCTTCTGCTGCCAAAGCCTGACCGGGTATTCGGGCGGGGGCAAGGCCATGATCGCCGGGTACCTGGCTCCCGACCGGGACAAAGCGCTGGACGGCCCCCGCGCCTACGGGCTGAGCCTGCACCACAAGCACCTGCCCGAGATGCAGGCCGCCTGCAAGCTGAGCGCGCCGCCGGTTTTTTGCCCCGTCGTGGCCGATTACTACAGCGGCATGGAAACGATCCTGCCGCTGCGCCGGGAGCTTTTGCGGGCGGACGCCGCCGCGGTGGCGGCCGGCCTGGCGGATTACTACGCGGGCGAAACGCAGATTGCGGTTCACCCGCTGAACGAAGTGCCGGAAAACGGCTTTTTGGCCGCGAACGGGATGGCCGGCACCGACAGGCTGGAAATTTACTGCATGGCCTCGCCGGACGGCAGCCGGATCCAGCTTGTCAGCCTGTTTGATAACCTGGGAAAAGGGTCGTCGGGCGCGGCGCTGCAATGTATGAACCTGATGCTGGGCCTGCCCGAGACGGCCGGCCTGGAATAAGCGGCCCCCTTGCGGCGGCCCGGTCGGCGTACGACCGAAGCGGTGTAAAAATGGACGGGCGGGGGGCTTGGCCCCGTGCGGCCCGTCAAGGGAGAGGTTACAGGATGGAACAGCAATTCAAGGAAATTTCGGGCGGCATCTGTGCCGCGCAGGGCTTTGCGGCGGCGGGGGTGCATTGCGGCATCCGGCGCAACCACGCCAAGCCGGATCTGGCGCTGGTCAAGGCGTCGGTGCGGTGCGCGGGCGCGGCCTGCTACACCACCAACAAGGTGTACGGCGCGCCCATCACGGTGGACCGCGAGCATCTGGCCGATGGCTACGCGCAGGCCATCGTCATCAACAGCGGCAACGCCAACACCTGCGCGCCGGGCGGCGTGCAGCTTGCGCGGGACGTATGCGCCCTTACGGCGGACGCCCTGGGCGTTCCGGCGGACGACGTGCTGCCGGCCTCCACGGGGGTGATTGGCCAGGCGATGAGCCTGGAGCCGTTTGCGCAGGGGGTTCCGGCGGCGGCGCGCGCGCTGGACGGCGGCCCGGCGGGCAGCCTGGCCGCGGCCATGGCCATCATGACGACCGATACCCATCCCAAGCAGTTTGCGCTGGAATGTATGCTGGACGGCAAGCCCTGCCGGATCGGCGCCATCGCCAAGGGGTCGGGGATGATCCACCCCAACATGGCCACGATGCTGCTGTTCATCACGACGGACGCCGCCGCCGCGCCCGCGGTGCTGCAAAAGGCCTTGTCGGCGGTGGTGCCGGCCACGTTCAACCAGATCTCGGTGGACGGCGATACCTCCACGAACGACACGGTGCTGCTGCTGGCCTCCGGGCTGGCGGGCAACGCGCCGCTGACCGAGAATACCGAGGCGTACCGGGTGTTTCTGGCGGCGCTGACGGCGGTGGCGGAGCATCTGTGCCGGGAACTGGCCGGCGACGGCGAGGGCGCCACCAAGCTGCTGGAATGCACCGTGACCCACGCGCCCGACCTGCTTACGGCGCGCGCGGTGGCCAAAAGCGTGATCCATTCCAGCCTGTTCAAGGCGGCCATGTTCGGCGCGGACGCCAACTGGGGCCGCGTGCTGTGCGCCATCGGGTACACGCCCGGCGATTTTTCGATCGCGCATACTTCGGTGCGCCTGCGCTCCCAGTACGGCGAGGTCTTTGTCTGCGAGAACGCGGCCTACCACCCCTACAGCGAGGAGGAGGCCGCCAAAGTGCTGAAGGCGGGCGAGATCGGGATCCTGGTCGACCTTGGCGACGGCAATGCCGCCGCCAAGGCCTGGGGCTGCGACCTTACCTACGACTACGTCAAGATCAACGGCGATTACCGCACCTGAGCGGTGCTTTCCTGCAAAAAAAGCCCGCCGCCCCACCCGCCGCCCGTACCCTACCGGGCAACAAAACAAGCCCAGCCCCCGCCCCCTGCCTCGCCCAACGGGCGACAGGGGGCAGCAGCCAGCAGCAATAGTCTCCCGTACCCTACCGGGCCAACCAAACAACCCAGCCCCCCCGCCCCCGCTTCGCCCGACAGGGCGACAGGGGGCAGCAGCGGCCCACAACAACCTCCCGTACCTTACCGGGCCAGCCCAACAACCCAGCCTGCCCGCCAGGCCCCGGGGTGGGCTTGGGAGGGGGCCGCAGCCCCCGCCCATTCAGCGCAAGGAGGCGTTAAAAAATCCGCGCCTGCGGGGCCCGAGCCATGTACAGCCGGAAGTCCTGCCCGCTTGGCCGGATTTTAGCCGACTGACAGCTTTTGGGCGGGGTCCGCTGCGTCGCAGTGAGGGCGTTAAGAAAATTTTGATTTCTGTTTGGCTTTGGAAATCAAAATTTTTAGCCCGAACGGGTCAGCGGCGCTTTTTCTGCCGCTTTTTGGCGCGCAAAAAGCGGCGGCGCCCGCCGGGCCGCCAACCCTCCCAGCGGCCGCGCGCCTACAGCCGAAAACGCCTGCCCACCCGTGGCCCGCCCGGAACCGCCCCGGCCAAACCGGCCCGGCGCCACCCCATCCAAACCGGGCCAACCCGGGCCGCCGCCCAACCCACACAACACAACAAGAGGAAACCGCACATGAAAAACGAGGAAATGGCGCTGCTTTTTTCGGAGGCAACACCGTATATACAAAAGTATCACGGCAAAACGCTGGTCATCAAGTACGGCGGCAACGCCATGGTCAACGATGCCCTCAAGCTGGCCGTCATGAACGATCTTGTCACCCTGACGCTGCTGGGCGTGCGGGTGGTGCTTGTCCACGGCGGCGGCCCCGCCATCAACGCCATGCTGAAAAAGGTGGGCAAGGAATCCCGATTTGTGGGCGGGCTGCGCTATACGGACGATGAAACGATGGCCGTCGTCCAGCAGGTGCTGGCCGGGCAGGTCAACAAGGATCTGGTGGCCCTGCTCAAGGGGCGCGGCGTCGGCTTGTGCGGCATGGACGGCCATATGATCACCTGCCGCCGCAAAACGGACGTCGATCTGGGCTATGTGGGCGAGATCGAGCATATCAATACCACCCTGATCGATCATCTTCTCAGCGACAGCTTCATTCCGGTCATCGCCACGGTGGGCATGGACGACGAGGGCATCCCCTATAACATCAACGCCGATACCGCCGCCGCCGCGGTGGCCATTGCCCTTCACGCCGAAAAGCTCGTCTCCATGACCGATATCGTCGGCCTGCTGTATGACCGCAGCGACGAATCCACCCTGATCCCCGAGGTCGAACTCTCGGAGATCGAGCGATATAAGGAGGAGGGCGTCATCAGCGGCGGCATGATCCCCAAGATCGAGGGAATGGCCCACGCCATCCACCAGGGCGTGCGGGAGGCCGTCATCATCGACGGCCGGGTTCCCCACTCGGTTTTGCTGGAAATGTTCTCGGATCGCGGCTCCGGCACGCTGTTCTACCGCCGCAGCAACCGCTGAACGGAAGCATGGAAAGGAATTTTGAACGATGGATAGCGAAAAAGTAATCAAGCGGGACAATAAATACATCATGCACACCTACGCGCGCAGCCCGCTGGTGCTGGCCAGCGGCCACGGCATGACCGCACAGGACCCCGCCGGCCGCGCCTACCTGGATTTTACCTCGGGCATCGGGGTCAATTCGCTCGGCTATACGGACGAAGCCTGGGTGGCGGCGGTCACGGCGCAGCTCAACACGATCCAGCACAGCTCCAACCTGTATTACACGGCGCCCTGCGGCAAGCTGGCCAAAAAAATCTGCCGCCGCACCGGCCTGGACGCGGTGTTTTTCGGCAACTCGGGCGCCGAGGCCAACGAGGGCGCCATCAAATGCGCCCGCAAATACAGCGTGACCAAATACGGCCCGCAGCGGTGCAGGGTGCTTACGCTGCAAAACTCCTTCCACGGGCGGACGCTGGCCACCCTGACGGCCACCGGGCAGGATGTGTTCCACCACGATTTCGGCCCCTTCCCGGAGGCGTTTGCCTACATCCCCGCCAACGACTTTGCGGCCTTTGAGGCCGCCGCCGACGATACGGTCTGCGCCGTGATGATGGAGATGATCCAGGGCGAGGGCGGCGTGATGCCGCTGGACGCCGGGTATGTCCACGCGGTGGCGGCGTATTGCGCCGCGCGGGACATCCTGATCATCGACGACGAGGTACAGTGCGGCGTGGGGCGCACCGGCGCGTTTTTGGCCGCCCAGCACTACGGGCTTCAGCCGGATATCGTCACGCTGGCCAAGGGCCTGGGCGGCGGGCTGCCCATCGGCGCGGTGGCGGCCAAGCAGGCCGTGGCCGACTGCATGGGCCCCGGCTCCCACGGGTCCACGTTCGGGGGCAACCCGGTGGTTTGCGCGGGCGGCTGTGCGGTGCTGGACCGCATGGACGACGCCTTTTTGGAGAACGTGGGCGTCTGCGCGGCGGCGCTGCGCGCCGGGCTGGAAACGCTGCCCCATGTGGCGGGCGTCAGCGGCCTTGGCCTGATGCTTGGCGTGGCGCTTGCGGACGGCCTCAAGGCGGCCGATGTCCGCCGCGCCTGCGAGGAGAACGGCCTGCTGGTTTTGACGGCGAAGGATCGCCTGCGCCTGTTGCCGCCGCTGATCTGCACAACGGAGGATGTCGCCGCCGCCCTGACGATCCTGGGCAAGGTGCTGTCGGCCGTCCCGGCGGAGGGCGCGGCCGAAAAATCCGAAAAACCGAAAAAGGCCGGGCAAGCCGGGCAAGCTGGGCAAGCCGGGCAAGCCGGGCAAGCCGAAGAAACCGGCACGCCCGTCAAAATTTTGTAAAAAGATTGTCATACCCTGCCGCCGCCGTGTATAATGGAAACAGAAACCGGGAGAAAGGTGCGGCAAGGAATGGGATTGCTCAACAAAATTTACAGCAAGACGGAGGAAGCGCGGGCCAGGGAAAAGATCCGTCCGTTGGTGGAAAGCCGGATGATGCGGGACATCCTGCTGGAGATCGGCCAGCGCGGAACCGAGCAGCTGGACCCGCAGTCGGTGCCGCTGGCGCTGCGGGAGCGCGCGGCGGCCGCGGCGGGGGAGTGCGGCACGGCGGGCCTCAAGCAGTGCGCCGTGGACGAGGTGCAGTTGGACGAGCGCGGCATCACCCTGCTGGTGGAGAACGAGCCGACGGTTTTCCGCTTTGCGGATTATAACTACGAGGACATCCAGGACACCGACTGCCTGCCCGCGGTGGCGCAGCATCTGGTTCGGCATATGCGCGGCTACTACGATATCAGCCGGACGTTCCACCCGGTGCCCAAGGGCAAGGGCAAGGGGATGGAGGAAAAGACCCTGGTGGTCTACATCCGCCGCCACCACGAGGATACCCCCTTTGACCCCCGCCCCATCCAGAAGCAAAAGCTGTTTTAGCGCGCCGCCAGGCCGGCAAAAAAGACAAAAAAATCCTTCGCGCCCCGCAAAAACATTTGACGGGACGCGAAGGATTTGCTATAATAACAGTCGCGCACAACGCGCGCCGCGCCTGCGGCGACGCGGTTTGCCGCAGGCGGCGTCAGGCCGCCCGCAGTTTTTCCCTCGCGTTTCTCCGCCCCGGCGGTCAAACCTATAAGGACAGGTATCGAAGCGGTCATAACGGCCCTGACTCGAAATCATGTTAAAGTGAATAGAGAGCTGCCGTTTATGCAATAAATTAAATATGGAAGCGTATCGAAGTGGTCATAACGGCCCTGACTCGAAATCAGGTAGCCCGCAAGGGCTCGTGGGTTCGAATCCCACCGCTTCCGCCAAAATCCCCTGAAAATGCTGCATTTTCAGGGGATTTTCCTATCCTTCTGTGATGCCTGGATTTTAATTTCACGGCTCAGTGATGCCCAATGCTGCCCGAATTTTGATGCTCGCCCGCTTTTTGCATTTTTAGCTATATAAAAACTATACAGAGAAAATGTATAGAATGATGCCCGTTTGATGCCCACATTTCCTAAAAAGCCATAAAAAGCAGCGTGGAGCTATAAAAAATTACGTCGTTTAAAGCTCCATTTCGCTGCTTTTCTTTTTGATCTGCTTCGTCGGTTTCGCGGGTGTCTCCGGCACTTTCTGCGGATGCAGCGCCTTATGATAGGTTTCCAGCACGGTCTTTTTTCTGTCCAACCGAACATCGACATACTGTGCCGTTACAGCTTCAAGGTTCGTGGAGATACCGAGGGAAATGCCGATGCCTTTGAGCGTATAAATGCAATGAGCCGGACAGGGAAGAATGTTCTGACAACGAACTCTGACAACAAAGGTCAAAACATTTCTCAACTTATATCCGGCGGTTCTCTTTTTTACTTATTATTTTTTTCTTTATATTTCTGGTTGCTTTGGTTGTCAAAGGGTCTTAAAGCCTTGTGGTATAAGGGTTTTTCCCGACAACCAGTCTGACAACGAACCGACAACCAGCCGACAACAAACAGCTTATTTTTTGCTCAGCCATGCTTCCGGCAATTCCATCTGCTTTGCTTCTTCATCAGAAATTTCGACAAATTCCGCAGTCTGGTTGTCAGAATTGGTACGCTCCCAGCCTTTTTGTCTCTTGTATGGCTCTGGAAAATATCGGGGATTAGAAAAAGCCGTCCAATCATGAAAACCAGTATTCATAATTTTGTTAATCTCTCCCAGCTCCCATTTTTTCGGCTCATCGTATGGTCGATTGAGAGCTTCGTGGAATAGCTGTAAGGAACATACCATTTTCCCTGTGTAGCGTTCCAGATAATCAGCAATCATACCTGTCCATGTGTCCTCCGGCATGAACTCACGCTGATACTCCTTCAGATAACTTTCCACTTCGGAACTGAATTTCAACTTGTAGCGTCCACTCTTGTAAATCTCCATCACTTCTGCCCATACTTGGAGCATATAGGCTCTGGATTGCCTTTCATCAGCAAGAATATGCACCTCTGAACACTCTGGCTTCACGAGAATAGGGATAAACCTCCTGTTGCCGGTACGGTCAAGAGGAAGGAAGTCAAGGGCGTTAGAAGTGCCACCAAACACGCAGTGCCTTGGTCTGTCCTGTGGGTGCTTATGATAGGGTGTTTTATAGGTTTCTTTCTGTCTGCTTAGAAATGACTTGATTTCTTCAATGCTCTTTGCATTGGCTGTAGCAAGCATTTCAGACATTTCAATTATCCAGTGCCCTTGCAATTTGCGGTACACATTTTCATCGTCCAGCTTTCGTAAATCATCAGTAAACCATTCATCTTTGATGGCAAGGAAGCGAAAGAAAGTGGACTTTCCAGCACCTTGCCCACCGGCAAGGCATAACATCATTTCAAACTTGCTTCCCGGTTTGAATACCCTCTGAACAGCTCCCAGCAGATACACAAGAAGTGCTTCATAGGTGTAATCATTGGTATCTGCTCCGAGAAAATGGTGCAACGCAAAGCGTATTCGTTCTGTTCCGTCCCATTCCAGAGCATTCAGCATATCTCTGATAGGGTGGTATCGGTTCTCATTCGCCACAATCTCAATAGCTTTTTCAATTTTCTTGTCATTCGTCAGTCCGTAGGTTTCTTCCAAATAGAGATACAAATAGTTAGTGTCTGTATTTGTCATGGGCAGACCATCTCTTTCCCACCAGACTTTTTTTACAATATCTGTCCGTTCAGTCAAAATGTTGTAGCAGATTGTTCCACGCAAGAGTGGATCAAGCTGCAAAGCAGTTATACAGTTACGGTAATTCTGCTTTATTCGGTCTTTTTCGCCACGCTCCAACATCATTTTTACATCTTCAACACTCTTTGGCTGTTCCATTGCCGCTATTGTCTGCTTCAATTCCTGTGCTGTTTCCGGCTTTAATGCCTGTAATTCGCTGTTCAAGCTGTACCACCTCCTTCCCATGTTCAATAATCAGTGCCGCTTTTTCCTCGGCTTCTCCGTGTAGCAGAATATCCGTCAGGTATGAACACCCGACATTCCTCTGGCACGAAGTACAGCAGTTACCTTTCGGCTGCTATCTCTTACATACACCAAATTCAACACCGCCCATCCTCCCGGCTATGCGGGGCATTCCCTGTCCATGTCGGATGTGCTGGAGTTGTACGATGAGAACGGCAGCAGCTTCTTCTACTGCGACCGCTTCGGATTTCAGGAAATTGCATTCCAGCCACCGGAACAGACACAGACCATGCAGCTCTAAAGGGCTGTTTTTTTATTGCCAAAATGCGAAAGGAGAAAAAATCATGCCTGATGTAGAAGTGAAAATCAATTCCATGTACCCGCCCGGAGGCAGCGGCGGCATCCGTGCCTACGCTTCAGCAACGGTGGACGGATGCCTCGGTATCCGGGGCATCAAGGTGGTGGAGGGAGGCCGTGACGGTCTCTTTATTTCCATGCCAAGCCGTAAGACAGAAAACGGCTACAAAGAAATCTGCTTCCCGGTAACCAAAGAGTTCCGGGAGCAGCTCCATAAGGCGGTGCTGGACAGCTACCAGCAGGCCGTAGCCATGAACCAAGCCCCGGTGCAGCCGCAGGAAACCGCACCGGAGCAGTCCCAGCCGCCCATGCAGATGGGCGGCATGTAACTCAACCACAATAAAAAATTGGAGGTAAAACACCATGAAAAAAATGATCAATAAGGTAACTCATAAGGCCAACATGCTGGCAATTAAGGCAAGAATAGAGCTCGCCGACAACCGTGGGGAGGGCTTCGTGGATACAGCCATCAAGATTTTGATGGCCGTGGTCATCGGCGCTTTGGTGCTGGCCGGGTTGTATATGCTCTTTGACAAAACCGTGCTGCCCACCCTCGTACAGCGTATCAAGGATATGTTCAACTATGCCGGATAAGCTGGCCGTCTTGCAGGCGGTCTTTTTTATTGCGCTGTTGTGTTCGGTATCGCTCTCGGATTTTAGAAAACGCATAGTTCCAGACTGGATCTGTCTTGGGATTGCAAGTATTGCCATAATCGGATTTACGCCTGAGAAGCTGTTGGGAATCCTGATCGCCCTGCCGTTTCTGCTGGCCGCCGTGTTCTTCGGCGGCATGGGCGGCGGCGACATCAAGCTGATGGCTGCCTGCGGTTTGGTGCTGGGGATGTCGAAAGGAATACTGGCGGCAATGGCCGGACTAAGCCTGCTGTTGCTCTATGTGAGCATATACCGGATTGTTTGCAAGGCGCAAAGGCGGGAGGCGAAAAAAGCCTTCCCTCTTGCGCCTTTTTTATCGGCGGGCTGTCTGCTCGCCTATTTCATTTAAAGGAGGACTTAAGCCATGAGTTTTTTCAAGAATAGGACGGTCATCGGCGTGATCTGCATTGTGCTGTCTTTGCTGATCTGCTTTGCGGTTACGCCGCTGTTCAACCAAAGCATCAGCCAGAAAGCCGAGATTGTGCGGGTGATCAAGCCCATCAAAATCGGGGAGGCCATCACCAAGGACATGGTACAGGCCGTGGAGGTGGGCGGCTACAATCTGCCGGAGGGCGTGGTCAGGCAGACGGACAACGTCATCGGTAAATTCGCCTCCGCAGACTTAGCGCCGGGAGATTATATCATCGCCTCCAAAATTGCCGATGCCCCGGCTGCGGAGAACGCCTATCTCTACAACCTGACCGGAGAAAAGCAGGCCATCTCCGTATCGGTCAAGAGCTTCGCCGCAGGGCTGTCCGGGAAGCTGATCTCCGGGGATATCGTGTCCATCGTTGCCCCGGACTACCAGAAACAAGGCGTGACGGTAATCCCGCCTGAACTGCAGTATGTGGAGGTCATCGCTGTTACCGCAGATACCGGCTATGATGCCAATCAGCAGAACGGAAAATCCGATCCGTCCTCGGAGCAGGCAGATACGGAGAAAGAGCTTCCCGCCACCGTCACTTTGCTGGTCACGCCGGAACAGAGCAAAATCCTTGCCGAGCTGGAAGCGGACGGTATCCTTCATGTGTCCCTTGTTTACCGTGGCAGCAAGGAAAATGCGGCGAAGTTTACCGAAGCACAGGACTCGGTGCTTTCCAAGCTGTATCCGGATAAAACGGAATCTCAGGAAAGCGAGGATGCCAGTCAGCCGGAAACGCCTGCAAAACCACCGGTGGAAAGCGGGGCTGAGTAAATGCTGAACTTCAAAAAAGGCGGCCTGTTCAGCCGCAGGAATCATTCTGAGTTACAGGAAACAGAACCGGATAAAGGCGCACAGGTATTGGCGGTTTGGGGCAGTCCCGGCTGCGGCAAAACCACGGTGGCGGTGAAGCTGGCGAAATATCTGGCAGACAGAAAAAAGAATGTGGTGCTGCTTTTATGCGACTGCACCACGCCAATGCTTCCCTGTATCTGTCCGCCCGGAGATTTAGAGGGCAATCATTCGCTGGGAAGTATTCTGGCCGCCAATTCCATCACCGAATCGCTGGTGAAAAACAACTGCAACACCCATAAGCGAATGAGCCATCCCCTACCATTGAGGAAAGCCGGTTGCACCAAGCGATTGTCGCCGCCCTGAAC
>CAYWID010000020.1:0-12754 GCA_964458285.1 uncultured Subdoligranulum sp.
GGCGGGGCAGGTGCCTGTGCCGATGCCGGGCGCGCAGCCCGCCCGGACGGCGCAGCCCGCCCAGCCCCCCCAGACAGTGCAGCCCGCCCCCGCGCAGCCCGCCCCGGCCCCCACGATGGGCAATTCCGCCGCCGAGCCGATCTACAGCCCGCCCAGCGCAGCCAAGGCCGCCCCGGCCCTCAACACCCAGCCTGCCGAGCCTGCCAAGCCCTACTGCTATCCCTCGGTCAACCTGTTCAACCCGCAGCGGGCCGAGGACGACGCCGGTGCGGCCCGCGAGATGAAAAAGAACGCCGACATCCTTGTCAACACGCTGGACAGCTTTGGCGTCAGCACCAAAATTCTGGATATCTGCCGCGGCCCCTCGGTCACCCGGTATGAGCTGCAGCCCCAGGCGGGCGTCAAGATCAGCCGCATCACCAACCTGGCCGACGATATCGCGCTCAATCTGGCCACGGCGGGCGTCCGCATCGAGGCGCCCATCCCCGGCAAACCCGCGGTGGGCATCGAGGTGCCCAACCGCATCCGCTCCTCGGTCAGCATCCGGGGCGTGTTTGAATCCCAGAACTATATCAATATGCGCTCCCCGCTGACGATGGCGCTGGGCAAGGACATCGCAGGCACGGCCCAGGTGGCCGACCTCTGCAAAATGCCCCACCTGCTGATCGCGGGTTCTACCGGCAGCGGCAAATCGGTCTGCGTCAACTCCATCATCATCAGCTTTTTGTTCCGCTCGGGGCCGGAGGACGTCAAACTGATCCTGATCGACCCCAAGGTCGTGGAGCTGGCCGAGTATAACGGCATCCCGCATCTGCTGATGCCCGTTGTGACCGAGCCGCGCAAGGCGGCGGGGGCGTTGGGCGCCTCGGTGGCCGAGATGGAGCGCCGCTACAAGCTGTTTGCAGAGAACAATGTCCGCGACATTAAAACCTACAACAAGCTGGCCGCCCAGAACAGCGTGCTGGAGCATCTGCCCTACATTGCCATCGTGATCGACGAGCTGGCCGATCTGATGATGGTGGCGGGCAAGGAAGTGGAAGATTATATCTGCCGCATCGCCCAAAAGGCCCGCGCGGCGGGCATCCATCTGATCATCGCCACCCAGCGCCCCAGCGTGGACGTCATCACCGGCCTGATCAAGGCCAACATCCCCAGCCGGGTCGCGTTTGCGGTTTCCAGCCAGATCGACAGCCGCACCATCCTGGACTCCGGCGGCGCCGAAAAGCTGCTGGGCAACGGCGATATGCTGTTTATGCCGGTCGGCGCAGCCAAACCCACCCGCATCCAGGGCACCTTTGTCACCGATGAGGAGATCTCGGCGGTACTCAACTTTATCAAAACGACCAGCACCTCCCAGTACGACGAGGAGATGATCGCCGAGATGGAACGCCGCGCGGTGGCCGACAAGCACAGCGCCGCCGATTCCGACGACGACGGCGCGGATTCCGGGCTGGATGCCATGTTCGACCAGGCCGTCGAGTGCGTGATCGATGCGGGGCAGGCATCCACCAGCCTTTTGCAGCGCCGCTGCAAGCTGGGCTATGCCCGCGCGGCCCGCATTATGGATCAGATGGAGCAGGAAAAGATCATCGGCCCCTACGAGGGCGCCAAGCCCCGCGCCGTGCTGGTCAGCCGCTCCCAGTGGCAGGAGCGAAAACTCAGTGCCGACGACGGCGATTGACCGTTTTTCCGGCGCGGCGTCCCGGCGGGACGCCCGCCCCGTTTCAGGAGGGTTTATGCCCCAGGCTTTTGATTTTTTGCCCATCTCCCGCGCCGATTGCGCGGCGCGCGGCTGGGACGGCGTCGATTTTGTGCTGGTTTCCGGCGATGCCTATGTCGATCATCCCAGCTTCGGCTCGGCCATCATCGGCCGGGTGCTGGAAAGCCGCGGCTATAAGGTCGGCATACTGGCCCAGCCGGACTGGCGCCATGCCGCGGCCTTTCAGGAATTCGGCCGCCCCCGGCTGGCCTTTCTGATTTCGGGCGGGGTGGTGGACAGCATGGTCAGCCACTACAGCGTGGCCAAGATCCGGCGCAAGACCGATGCCTACACCCCCGGCGGCGCTATGGATAAGCGCCCCGACCGCTGCGATACCGTCTACGCCCGCCTGGCCCGGCAGGCCTGCCCCGGCGTGCCGGTGGTGATGGGCGGGCTGGAAGCCTCCCTGCGCCGGTTTGCCCATTACGATTACTGGGAGGATAAGGTGCTGCCCTCCCTGCTGGAAACGTCCGGCGCCGATATGATCCTGTTCGGGATGGGGGAGCGCTCGGTGGCCGAGCTGGCCGACCGGCTGAACGCCGGGGAGCCGATCGGCGAAATACGCGATCTGGCGGGCAGCTGCTATCTGACGGATTTTGAACACCTGCCCCCGCGCTATGCCGAGTGTGCCGGGTTCCGGCGCGTGGAGACCGATAAAACAGCCTACGCCCGCGCCTGCCGCATCCAGATGGACGAGCAGGATGCCGTGTCCGGCATACCGGTCGTGCAGCGGCAGAGCGAGCGGTATCTGGTGCAGAACGTTCCCGCCCGGCCCCTGCGCCGCAGCGAGTTCGATGCCGTCTACGCGCTGCCCTTCACCCGCCGTTACCATCCCAGCTACGAAGCGCTGGGCGGGGTGGCCGCGCTGGAGGAGGTGGAGTTTTCCATCATCCAGAACCGCGGCTGCTTCGGCGGCTGCAACTTTTGCGCCATCACCATGCACCAGGGGCGGCAGGTCAGCTCCCGCAGCGAGCAGAGCATTCTGGCCGAGGCCGAGCAGATCATCCGTTCGCCCCACTTCAAGGGCTATATCCACGATGTGGGCGGCCCCACGGCCAACTTCCGCTTTCCCAGCTGCGCCAAGCAGATGACCGAGGGGATGTGCAAGGGCGGGCGGCACTGCCTGGCGCCCTCGCCCTGCCCCAACCTGACGGTCAGCCACAGCGAGTATCTGGGCATCCTGCGCAAACTGCGGGCGCTGCCGGGGGTCAAAAAGGTGTTTATCCGCAGCGGCATCCGGTACGACTACCTGATGGCCGACAAGGACGATGCCTTTTTTAAGGAGCTTGTGGAGCATCATGTTTCGGGCCAGCTCAAGGTGGCGCCCGAGCATTGCGCGCCCGAGACGCTGCGCTACATGGGCAAGCCTCCGATCCAGGTGTTCAACAACTTCAAGGATACGTTTTACCGCCTGACCAGGCAGGCAGGCAAGCAGCAGTACCTGGTGCCCTACCTGATGAGCAGCCATCCCGGCTCCACCCTGCGGGACGCCGTGACGCTGGCCGAGTACCTCTGCAACAACCATATGCGGCCCGAGCAGGTGCAGGATTTTTACCCCACGCCGGGCACCGTCTCCACCTGCATGTTCTACACGGAGCTGGATCCCTATACCCTCAAGCCGGTTTTTGTGGAAAAATCGCCCGAGGGCAAGGCGCTGCAGCGGGCGCTGCTGCAATATTATCTGCCGGCCAACGCGGCCAGGGTGGTGCAGGCCCTCCGGCTGACCCACCGGGAGGATCTGCTCCCCAAGCTGGTGCCGGGATACCGCCCCGCCCGCGCGCCCCTGGCGCCGCGGCCCGGCGCAGGCGCCCAGCCCGGCGGCCCTCATGCGGCGGCGGCCCGCCGCACCCCCGCGGCACAGCCGGGGCCGGGCCGCGCCCACGGAAAGGATAAGGCTGCATGGCCGCAAAAACGCGCCGCCGGGTCCGGCGCCCGCAAAGGCGGCACAAAACGCACCGGGCGCTGAGGCGGGCGGCCCTGCTTGCGGCGCTGGCGCTGCTGGCGGTGCTGGCCGGGTTCGTCGTCCAAAACTGGGGCGGCACCGGCTGGATTCCCACCTGGGCGCAGCTCTACAAGGCGGTCGGCCTTACCGATCCGGCCTCGGCCGACGCCATGCCGCTTGAAGGCACCGCCGTCACGGTGCTGGATGTGGGGCAGGGGGACGCCGTGCTGATCGCCCAGAACAACGAGTTCTGCCTGATCGACGCGGGTGATTACGCCCACGCGGATGCGCTGCTGGCCCAGCTTCGGACGGCGGGCGTGCCGCGGATCGATCTGCTGGTGATGACCCATCCCCATGCCGACCACATCGGCGCCATGCTGACCGTGGTACGGAATTTTTCGGTAGGTCAGCTGTTGATGCCCGATCTCGCCGTGCCGGAGCAGGCCGGGGCCTTCGACCCCGGCACCCTCAACCGGCTGCTGGACGCCTGCGCCGAGCGGGGCATCCCCACGGTGACGGCCGCCGCCGGGGACGAATTCTCGGTGGGGCAGGGGAATCTGCGGGTTTTGCAGGCCGGGTTCGTGCCGCCCGCAAAATCTTCGGACGATGGAATCAACGACGCCTCCCTCTGCCTGCTGTTCACGGCGGGGTCGTTCCGCTTTCTGGATACCGGCGATGCCGAGAAGGATGCCGAGACGGCGCTGGCCGCCAGCGGGCAGGATCTGCGCTGCACCCTGATGAAAGCGGGCCACCACGGCTCCGCCACCTCCAACACGGCGCTTTTGCTGGCTGCGGCGCGGCCCCGGGCCATCGCCGTGAGCTGCGGGCGCAACAACGATTACGGCCACCCCCATCAGGCCGCGCTGGACCGGATGGCGGCGGCGGGGGCAGCCGTGTACCGCACCGACCTGGACGGCGCAATCACCTTTGTTCCCGCGGCGGACGGCCTGCGGGTCGCCACCGCCCAAACGGCCCGGGACGGCGGGGCGCTTTTGCCCGCCGCCTGACGGCATACCCTGATCACCGATTATAGAGACAGGAATAGTAGGCAAACGGCCGCCCGGCGGCAGAGGAAAGGAAGTTGTCGTATGCGTATCCCGGAATTGTTCGAGCAAAACGCCTGTGTTTTTTCCATCGAGTGCTTTCCGCCCAAACAGTCGGTCCATTTTGACAAGATGAAGGATACGCTGCGCGCCATGCGGGCGCTGAACCCCGATTTTATCAGCGTGACCTACGGTGCGGGCGGCAGTGCGGGGGGCGTTTCCACCGCGGAGGTGGCTTCCTACTTAAAAAAGGAACTGGGCATCGAGCCGCTGGCCCATATGCTCTGCATGGGCAATGACCGCGCGCAGGCCGTGCGGCAGCTGCAAACGCTCTCGGCCTGCGGGGTCGGCAATGTGCTGGCCCTGCGAGGCGATCGCTCCGAGACGCGGCCCCTCAGCCCGGATTTTGCCCACGCCAGCGATCTTGCGGCGTTTTTGCGCGCCGAAAATCCCGCGCTTGGCATCAGCGGCGCCTGCTACCCGGAGGGCCACCCCGAGAGCGAGACGCTGCGGGCCGATGTCGCCCATCTGCGCAGCAAGCAGGAGGCCGGGGCCGAGCATCTGATCACCCAGCTTTTCTTTGACAACGGGCATTTCTACCGCTTTTTAAACATGGCGCGCAAGGCGGGCGTCACCCTGCCGGTCTCGGCTGGCGTGATGCCCATCGTCAGGCGCAGCCAGATCGAGCGAACCGTCGCGCTGTCCAGCGCCAGCCTGCCTTCCGATTTTACCCGGATGATCGCCCGCTGGCAGGACGATCCCGCCTCCCTCCACAGCGCGGGCATCGAGTACGCGGTCGGCCAGCTCCGCGATCTGATCGAGGGCGGGGCAGACGGAGTCCACCTCTACGCGATGAACGATGCCGCGGTGGCCGCCGCCGTGTATGAGGGCATCCGGGACTTGCTGCCTTCAGGCAGGGAAAGGAAGTAAGCCATGCAGCTTCCTTTGCCCCAAACGCTGGACCGGCGGGAGACGTTGCGCTACCTGGGCGCGGCGGGCTGGCAGCCGGACGCCGCCGCCGCCGCCCTGCTGAGCGACGCCGAGGCCAGCCTGCGCCGCGCGGCCACCCCGCGCGGCGTCTGGCGGGAGCTGCCGTTCACGGCGCTGCCGCTGGCGCAGGCGGGCACCGACCTGGCGCGCCATCTGGCAGGCTGCCAAACGATGGTTTTGATGGCCGTCACGCTGGGCAGCGGGGTAGACAGCCTGCTGCGCCGCCTTTGCCTGACCGATATCTCCCGCGGCACTGCTGCCGACGCAATGGCGTCTGTGATGGCGGAAGCCGTCTGCAACGAGCTGGAAACCGGGATACGCCAAACAATCACGGCCGGCGGCCGCTTTCTGACCGGGCGCTACTCGCCCGGCTACGGGGATTGCCCGCTGGCTTTGCAGGACGATTTTTGCCTGGCGCTGGATACCGTGCGGGGAATCGGCGTCGCTGTCAGCCCGGAGCATCTTCTTACGCCGCGCAAGTCGGTCACCGCCATTCTGGGCGTGGCCGATGCGCCGGTGACGGGGGCGCCGGCCGGGTGCGGGCATTGTCTGCTGCGCACAAAATGCGCTTATCGCAAAAGGGGGACTACCTGTGCAAATCCAAACGATCCTTGACCGCCGCCGTTACGTTCTTTTGGACGGCGCCATGGGCACCCAGCTTCAAAAGCGGGGGCTGCAGCCCGGCCAAAAACCCGAGCTGGCCGCCCTTGCCATGCCGGATACCCTTTATGCCATCCACCGCGATTACGCCGCGGCGGGGGCGGATCTGCTGCTGGCCAACACCTTCGGCGCCAACCCCCGCAAGCTGGCCGGAAGCGGGTACGGCCCGGCGGAGGTCATCGCGGCGTCCATCGCCTGCGCCCGCCGCGCCGCCGCGCAGACGGGCGCGCTGGTGGGGCTGGATATCGGCCCCATCGGGGAGCTGCTGGCCCCCGCCGGAACGCTGCCCTTTGCCGAGGCCGTCCGCCAGTTTGCCGTCATGGTGCGGGCGGGCGCAGAGGCCGGGGCGGATTTCGTCTTTCTGGAGACGATGACCGATCTCTATGAGCTGAAGGCCGGCATTTTGGCCGCCAGGGAAAACAGCAGCCTGCCTGTTTTTGCTTCCATGAGCTTTGAGGGCGGCGGGCGCACCTTCACCGGCTGCACGGTCGAAAGCTTTGCCGCCACCGCCGCCGGGCTGGGCGCGGATGCCGTAGGCATCAACTGCTCGCTGGGGCCGGTGGAAATTCTGCCCTTCATCCGCCGCGTCTGCCGCTGCGTGCCTGCGGGGCTGCCGGTGTTTGTCAAGGCGAACGCGGGGCTGCCCAACCCGGACGGCAGTTATAATGTATCGCCCGCCGAATTCTGCCGCCAGATGGAGGCGTACGCTGGAACGGGCATCTCGATGCTGGGCGGCTGCTGCGGCACCGAACCCGAGACGATCCGGCTGCTCCGGGAATCCTTTGCCGCCCGCACGCCCGCCGCCAAAACGCCGCTGCGCCGCAGCCTGCTCTGCACGCCGGTCCGCTGCGTCACGGTGGACGGCATCACGGTGGTGGGCGAGCGCATCAACCCCACCGGCAAAAAGCGGCTGCAGGCCGCGCTGCGGGACGGAGATTACGACTACGCCTGCGCGCAGGCCGTCTCCCAGGCCGAGGCGGGCGCCGAGGTGCTGGATGTCAACGCGGGCCTGCCCGATATCGACGAGCCCGCCGTGCTGGAGGCGCTGGTCGAAAACCTGCAGGGCGTGACCGATCTGCCCCTGCAGCTGGATTCCACCAACCCCCAGGCGCTGGCCCGGGCGCTGCGGGTGTACAACGGCAAGCCGATCGTCAACTCGGTCAACGGGGAGCGCAAGGTGCTGGACGCCATTTTGCCCCTCTGCAAAAAATACGGCGCGGCGGTTGTGGGGCTGGCGCTGGATGAGAACGGCATCGCGCCAGACGCCGAGGGCCGCTTTGCCGCGGCCAAAAAAATCGTGGACGCGGCGGATGCCGTCGGCATCCCGCGCGAGGATATCTACATAGATTGCCTCACCCTCACGGTCAGCGCCCAGCAGGAGGCCGTACCGGCCACGCTCACGGCGCTTGCCCGCTGCAAGCGGGAGCTTGGGGTGCGCACGGTGCTGGGGGTTTCCAACATCAGCTTTGGGCTGCCCTGCCGCGGTTATATGAACACCACCTTTCTGACGATGGCCATGGCCGCCGGGCTGGATCTTGCCATTGTAAACCCCAACACGCCCGAGATGATGGGCGCGGTATCGGCCTACCGGGTGCTGACCTCGCAGGATGTGCAAAGCCGCGCCTATGTGGCGCGCTACGCCAACGTGCAGGTGCAAACCACCCTGACCGCGCCCGGCGCGGGGGGCGGCGCAGCGTCTGCGGCGTCCCAAGGCGGGCCGATGAGCTTGTTTGACGCGGTGCGCCGGGGCCTGAAAAAGGAGGCCCGCGCCGCCGCCCAGGCCGCCCTGCAAACCACGCCGCCCCTCAGCCTTGTCAACGAAACGCTGATTCCCGCGCTGGATCTGGTGGGGGACGAGTTCGAGAAGGGAACCCTGTTTCTGCCCCAGCTGCTGCAATCGGCCACGGCGGCGCAGGCCGCGTTTGAGCTGGTCAAGGATGCCATCGCCCGGTCGGGGCAGGGTGGCGCCAGCCGCGGCACCATCGTGCTGGCCACCGTCAAGGGCGATGTGCATGACATCGGCAAGAATATTGTGCGCGTCATTCTGGAAAACTACGGGTACGAGGTGCATGACCTTGGCCGCGACGTTCCGCCCGAGACCGTGGTGGAGGCCGTGCGCCGCACAGGCGCGCCGCTGGTGGGGCTTTCGGCTTTGATGACCACGACGGTGCCCGGTATGCAGGCCACCATCGAGGCGCTGCACGCGGCCGGGCTGCCCTGCCGTGTGATGGTGGGAGGCGCCGTCCTCACGCCGGAGTACGCCAGGGGCGTGGGCGCCGATTTTTACGCCCGGGACGCCAAGGCCGCCGCCGATATCGCCAAGCAGGTGTTCGGCGCTTAAAACAGGGCAGGCCCGCCCTGCTGATTTGTGCGGCGCTGCCCTTGCATTTGCGCCGCAAATATTGTATAATACCTTTCAGCGGACAGGGCTGTTTTTGCGCTGTTTCGCATACGGATGTGGGCCCCGTGCGCGGGAGCCCTGCGAACCATGTCAGGCGGGGAACCGAGCAGCATTAAGCGGAGTGCCCCCGGCGCCGCGGCAAGCCTGCATCCGTATGCGAAACAGCGCAGCCGCGGGGCACACCCCGCGCGCGGCCTCTCCGCTTATTTTTATGGTAAGGGCAGGTGAACGCGGTGTACCGCGCATTGTACCGCAAATGGCGTCCCCGCCGGTTTGAGGATGTGGTGGGGCAGGAAGCGATCGTGACCGCGCTGCAAAATCAGATCGCGGCCGGGCGCATCGGCCACGCCTATCTGTTTACCGGCACCCGCGGCACCGGCAAAACCACCTGCGCCAAAATTTTTGCCAAGGCGGTCAACTGCCTGGACCGCACCAGCCCCGATCCCTGCGGCGTCTGCGAGATTTGCCGGGGCATCGACGACGGCACGGTGCTGGATGTGTCGGAGATTGACGCGGCCTCCAACAACAGTGTGGACGATGTGCGCAATTTGCGCGATGAGACAGCTTTTTTGCCCAGCGTGTGCCAGTACAGGGTCTACATTATCGACGAGGTGCATATGCTGTCCGCCTCGGCGTTCAACGCGCTGCTCAAAACCATGGAGGAGCCGCCCGAGCATGTCATCTTTATTTTAGCCACCACCGAGGTGCAAAAGGTGCCCGCCACCATTCTGAGCCGCTGCCAGCGGTACGATTTTACCCGCATCACGCCGGAAAAAATCGCCGGGCGGCTGCTGTATGTGGCGGAACAGGAAAAAATCAACCTGACCGAGGGCGGCGCGGGCCTGATCGCCCGCCTGGCGGACGGCGCCATGCGGGACGCGCTCTCAATCCTTGATACCTGCGCCGGCGTCAGCGCCGAGGTGGACGAGGCCCTTGTCCGCCGGATGGCAGGCGTGACCGACCGCAGCTATCTGTTCGAGATCAGCGATGCCATTGCGCAAAAAAACGCCGTAGAAGCGCTGGAAAAAATCGCAGCGCTCCGCCAGCAGAGCGTGGATATGCGGCGGCTTTGCATGGAACTGACCGCCCATTACCGCAATCTGATGCTCAGCACGCTGCCGGAGGGGCGGGCGCTGCTCTCGGGCATATCGCCCGAGGAGGAGGCCGCCTATGCCGCCCGTGCCGCCCGCCCCCGGCAGGAGGCCATTTGCGCCATCAATGCGTTTGGCGGCGCGCTGGAAAAAATGAGCCGCGGCACCGACCAGCGTATTGAGCTGGAGCTGGCCGTCTTTTCGCTGACGCAGGAGCCTGTCGCCGCCGTTGTGCCGCCGCCCGCGCCCGCGCAGGGGGCGGCGGGAACGGGGGCCGGTTCGCCCGCGGCAAACCGCCCGTTTGCGGCGGCGCCCTTCCAGGGGGTTGCGCCTGCCGCGCCTGCCGCGTCGGCCATGCCTGCCGCGCCCGCTTTTGCCGGGAACGCATCCGCGGAAGCTTTGCCGCCCGCCGCGAGCGACGATCGTCCGGCTCCTGCGCCCGCACCCTGGGACGGATCGGAGCTGGCCCCTGCGCCCGCCGCGCCGGCGGCGCAGGCCCCCGCCTACGCGGCGGATGTGCCCATCCCCCGGCCGGCGGCCGCGGTGCAGCGCACCCCCCAGCCGTTTGCCCCATGGCCGGGCGTGCTGGAAGCCATCAAGGACAGGGGAGACGCTATGCTGACGGCTTTTTTGCGCGGCACCCAGGCGTATTACGACGGCAAACACGTCCTGATCGAGTGCGACGATGCCTTCCGCGATTATATGCGCAAGAACAAGGAGGTTGCCAAGACCCTCAAGGAGATTATTTTTGAGGTGACGGGCATCCGCTGCGGCATCGGCCCCTATCAGGCAGCCGGTCTTTCCGCGAACCCCACCGCCGTGCCGATCGAGGAGACACTCAAAACGATGCAGCAGATCGGCGTGGACGTTGTGGTGGAAGATAAATAAATTCTGAACAGAGTAAGGAGAAACCAATATGAAAGCAAGACTTCCGCAGGGCTATGGCCGCCCGGATCCGCAGGCCATGATGCGTCAGGTTCAAAAAATGCAGGATGCCATCCGTGAAAAGCAGGCCGAGCTGGAGGCGAAGGAATACACCGGCACCGCCAGCGGCGAGCTGGTCACCGTCACAATGACCGGCAAGCATGAGATTACCGCCGTCAAGATCAAGCCGGAGGCCGTGGATCCCGAGGATATCGAGATGCTGGAGGATCTGATCGCGGCGGCCGTCAACAGTGCGGTGGCCGCAGTCGATAAGGAATCCGACGAGGAAATGGAAAAAATGACCGGCGGTATGAACATTCCCGGCATCGGCTAAGGAGAACGCCCCATGCAGCAGAACGCGGAACCCCTTGAAAATCTAATCGACCAGTTTGCGCGGTTTCCGGGCGTAGGCCGCAAGGGCGCGACCCGGATGGCCTACGAGGTGATGGGGATGCCCGCCGAGCAGGCCGTGGCGCTTTCCCGCGCCATTGAGGACGCCAAAACCAAGCTGCACCGCTGCCGCATCTGCCAGGATTACACCGGCGGCGAGGTCTGCAGGATCTGCGCATCCCAAAAGCGCGACCGGTCGATCATCTGCGTGGTGGAAGGCCCGCGGGACATCCAGTCCATCGAGCGCACCCATGAGTACAACGGTCTTTACCATGTGCTGCACGGCCTGATTTCCCCGATGGACGGCATCGGGGCCGAGCAGCTTTGCGTCAAGGAGCTGCTGGCCCGCCTGAACGAAACGGTGCAGGAGGTCATCATGGCAACCAGCCCCACCGTGGAGGGGGAGGCCACCGCGATGTACCTGGCCAAGCTGATCAAGCCGCTGGGCATCAAAACCACCCGGCTTGCCTACGGTCTGCCGGTCGGTTCCAGCTTGGAATATGCCGATGAAACGACCCTTTACCGCGCCATGCAGGGCCGCGGCGAGCTGTAAGGCTGCCGTGCGTCCGGCGGCTTTTTCTTGACAGACCGCGGTAAATCCACTATACTGGTATTTTACCGGGAGAAGGGGGGCGTGCCGCATGGCGGACGACAAAAAGGGGACCAAATCCATTGCCCAGAACCGTGAGGCACACCACGAATATTTCGTGATCGAGGCATTGGAAGTGGGGATTGAACTGGTCGGCACCGAGGTGAAAAGCCTGCGGAACGGCGGGGTCAACCTCAAGGATTCCTGGGCCGATATCGACGATGGCGAGATCATCGTCAAGGGGATGCACATCAGCCCCTACGAGATGGGCAACATTTTCAACCGGGAGCCGACCCGCCCGCGCCGCCTGTTGGCGCACAAGAGCGAGATACGGCATCTTGCCCAGCAGATCAAGCTGCAAGGCTACACGCTGGTTCCGCTCTCGCTCTACTTTAAAAAAGGGCGGGTCAAGATGGAGCTGGGGCTTTGCAAGGGCAAAAAGCTTTACGACAAGCGGGCTACCGCCGCCGCGCGGGACGCCCGGCGCGATATCGACCGCGCCATGAAAAGCGTTCGGTGACAGGCGCCGAACCAAACCCGGCCGGACAGCCGGATCAGCAGATACCATTTTTTCGCGCACCCTTCTGCGCAGCCGGGGCCGCAGGGCCCCGCATCATGGGGATGTAAAGGTTTCGACGGGGGGAGAGAGGCGTGAGCAGCGGGCCGTGGCGGGGCTCCACGATAAAAGCTTCAAAAACAATTAACTGACAACAATACAGTTGCAGTCGCTGCCTGATTAAGGCAGCCGTCCTGCCCACTTTAGCACCGCGTGGGGTCAGGGCGTCGACAGGTGCCGAACATGTACAGGTCTAAGCTTTGCAGCCTGTCAGGTATTCATGAAGCTACCAAAGCATAAAGCGCGTGTGTTCGCTCGTGCTGCGGGAAATTCAATAGGCACAATGCGCCCGGAGATACTCTAACCGCTTTCTTTTCGGACAGGGGTTCGATTCCCCTCATCTCCACCA
>CAYWID010000021.1:0-10431 GCA_964458285.1 uncultured Subdoligranulum sp.
CCCCCGCCCGCCCGGCGCCGCCCCAGCCAACCCGGGCCAGCGCCAACCCGGCCAGAAGCCCGCCCGGAACCGCCCCAGCCAACCCGGGCCAACGCCGGCCCCGGCCCAGGCCAAGCCGCCGTCAGCCCAGCCCCTCGGCCCAATCCAGCAGCACAGCCAGCCGCCCGGGCAGATTGTAGTAAAACCGCTCGGCCACCTCCACCACCACCACATCGGGCCTGCCCGCAAACTTGTCCAGCGTCCCGACGCTGAGCTGGTTCCCATGCAGCGAAAGACTTCGCCCAAACGGCGCGGCCAGCCAGGGCGCCAGCGCGGCGCCGTAGCTGTCCCGCACCAGAAGCAGCGACGCCGTGCCGCCGCCCCGGTAAACCTGAATCTCCCCGCCCTGCCCGGCGCTCTCGTCCAGCGCCGCCGCGGGCGCATCCAGCGTGTACACGGCGTCGTCCGTACAGTAGCGCCACGCCGCGCACATATCGGCCAGATCCCGCGGCAGCACGGCGTTCTCCTCGGCGGCGGCAGGGGGCAGCGCGCCGCCGTACGGCATGCCCAGCGCCGCCAGCACGGCCTGCGCCCCCAGCCACCCGCCCGCCGCGTTCCAGTGGGTATCGTACTTGTAGTATACGGGCACGCCGCCGGTCAGCCCTTCCCGGGCGGCCTTGTGCAGCGCCGCCAGCGGAAACACCACCGGCACCGCCGTGCGGGCGGAAAGCGCCGCCGTCAGCCCCTGCACGCGGGTGGGCCGGTTCACCGCCGGCACCGCGGCGGGCAGCATGGCGTCGTACACGCCCTCCTTGGCCGGGGCAAACAGCACCACCAGCCGGATGCCCCGGGCCTGCAAGGCGTCGTTCAGCGTGCAGAGGGCCGCGGCGTCGGCGGAAAGCTCCTCCTCGGTGCAGGCGGTCAGGCCCTGGTAGTCGGACAGACTTTGGGAATCGGAAACGTCCTTCAAAAACAGCCAGCCGTCCCGCCCGCGCAAAACGTCGGAGGATTCAAGGCTTCCCGCCAGCAGGTCAAGGCCGGTGTTCAGGCTCATCAGCTGGTTGCGAAAAGGCGCGTGGTCGCCCAGCCAGCTTTCAAAGGCGGCGGGCCAGGCCGATAAGGTCACGGCGCCCGCGGGGGCTTCGGCGCTTCCGGCGGCATTGGCGGAAAGCGAAAGCACCGGGAAGGCCGCCTTCACCCGGTTTTCGTGGTTGGCGGTGTCCAGCCCGCCGCGCAAAAGCCCCCACAGCGGCCACGGCAGCAGCAAAAGCGCCAAAAATCCCCCCAGAAGCAGCCGTCCCCCCGCGGAGCGGGGCAGTTTGTCGCGCATGGCGCGCCCTCCCTTGCATCGTATTTGTCCAAACGGCGCCCGGCCCGCGTCCCGTTATCCGGCCCGCGTCCTGCTTTCCGGCCCGCCGTTGCCCGCGCGGCCGTCTTTCGCCGCCGGCACGCCCGGGCGCCGCGTTCCGCCCCCGGTCAAAACCGAAAATAAATAAACGGGTTGTAGGTGCTGGAAACCAGCAGCATCACGCAGCAAAAGCCCAGCGCCAGCAGCGCCGCGCTTTGGGGGATGCCGGGCGCGCGCTCGGTGTACAAAGCCTCGCGCAGCCGGGGCAGCATGGCCTGCAAAGGCCCGCACAAAAGCAGCGCCGCCGCCAAAAGCAGCGCCGTGCGGCCGTCCAGATACCGCAAAACCGGGTAGGCGGCGCTGCCTGCCGCGGGCAGCAGCATCTGCCGCCAAAACGCCAGCCCCGCGCCCAGCCCCGGCGCGCGGAAGATGACCCAGCCCATCCCAAAACAAAACACCGTGTACAAATGCCCCACGGCGCGGGGCAGGCGGTTCAGCCATTTGCCCAAAAACAGCCGCTCTGCGATAAGCAATACGCCGTAATAGACGCCCCAGGCCACAAACTGCCAGTTGGCGCCGTGCCAAAGCCCGGTGGCCAAAAACACCGCAAACAGGTTGAACAAAGTGCGGGGCAGGCCGCGCCGGTTGCCGCCCAGCGGGATGTACAGGTAGTCCCGGAACCAGCCGGACAGGCTCATGTGCCAGCGGCGCCAGAACTCGGATACGGTGGCCGAAAGATACGGGTAGTTGAAATTTTCCGGGAAAACAAACCCAAACATCCGTCCCAGCCCGATGGCCATGTCCGAGTAGCCGGAAAAATCGTAATAAATTTGCAGGGTGTAGTACAGGGCGGCCAGCCAGGCCAGCGGGGTGGATACGGCGGCGGGCGCCAGGGCAAAAATCTCGTCGGCCTTGGCGGCAAAGGCGTTGGCCAGCAGCACCTTTTTGGCCAGCCCGTACAAAAACCGTTTGACGCCGTACACGGTGGCGCCGGGGGAGGTTTCGCGGCGGCCAAGCTGGTGTTCCACCTGCGCGTACGCAACGATGGGCCCCGCAATCAGCTGGGGGAAAAAGCTGATGTACAAAGCCAGCCGGAACCAGCTTTTTTGCACCGCAATCCGGCGGCGGTACAGATCGATCAGGTAGCTCATGGCCTGGAACGTGTAAAAGCTGATGCCGATGGGCAGCGCAATGCTGCGGGCGGGCAGCACGGTGCGGCCCAGCACGGCGGCCAGGGCGTCGGCCGTGAAGGTGTAGTATTTAAAATAGCCCAGCAGCAGCAGGTCGGCCGCCGCAAACGCGGCCAGCGCCGCGCCGCGCCGCCGCCCCGCCAGCGGCGCGATGCACCGCCCGCCCGCGTAGTTGAGGGTAATGGAAAGCAGCATCAGGGCCAGATACCGCGGCCCGCCCCAGCCGTAAAACAGCAGGCTGGCGGCCAGCAGCAGGGCGTTTTGCCCGCGCGGGGGCAGCAGGCGGCTGCCCAGCAGAACCGCCGGCAAAAAAAACCAGAGAAAAACCAGGCTGGAAAACAGCATCCGCGCACCCCCGCACAATCCATAAATCCTTCCCAGTATACCACCGGGCGGGCCGCCGCGCAATCGCCCGTTCCGCGCGCCGGCCCAGGACCGGGATATCCCCCCAAAAAACGATTGCCCCCACCTGCTTGCGGTAACAGGTGGGGGCTGGGGTATCGTTTTGGTGTGAGGAGGAATCATGTTACAGAACATCGGTTGCGGCCCCGTGTTCTGTACTCTTAGAATACCCAAAAGATACGAAATAAATATTATCCTGCTGTGAACTTTTTGTTAATTCGGCCACGGCGCCCGCGCGGCGGGATAAAACGGCGGGAAAGGCGATCAGCCGTAATTTTCCTGCAAAAACTTTTGCAGGGCTTCCTCGTCCACGCGGCGGTTGGTCATCAGGGCCTCGCCGTACTCCACCTCATGCAGCGCGTCCTTGATCGCAACCACGGGGGTGTTGCGGGGGATGGCCAGCTCGGCGCCGGGGGCCGTCATCACGACCTTGGCGTTGACCAAAAACGCGCCGAACTTTGCGGCGGTCAAAGCGTCGCGCAGCTGCTTGCGGGCGTCCTCGGCGGCCAGCATCGGGTTGCGGAAGGGGCGGCGCACGCCGCCCGAGATCTGGGCCCACTGTTCGTCGGGGCCGCCGTAAACGGTGCCGTCCTGGTCGGCGCCCCAGTAGGCCGTCACGCCGCTGGGGCTGACAAGCAGCGCGCAGAAAGGGCTGCGCTCGGGGTTGGGCACGACCAGCGGCAGCCCCCGCTTCCAGGCGGAGGCTTTCAGCCTGCGCACAAAGGCCGCGTTGGCCTTGGCGTCCCGGTGCGGCTCGCCGCTGCCGGGGGCCGCGGCGCGGCTTACCGTATCCTTGCGGTCGCGGGTTTTCTGGTAGAAGAACAGGCCCACGGCCGTAACGGCCACCAGCAGCACCAGCATCAAAATGTCCATCAACGTCATGGCAAACGCTCCTTTGTTGTGGGGGTTGCGGGGCGGGGCGCCCCTGCGGCAAAAGCGGAAAAACGGAAAAACAAAAAAGAGAAAACAGCAAACCCAAAAGCCTGCCCGGCGGCGCGCTTTCGGCCCCGGCGGCGCGCGGCCTACACGGCGCCGTAGATGCCCTGCACGCTCACCTCGCCGGTAAACACCCGGCGCAGGCCGTCGTCGCCCTGCACCACAAGGCGGCCCAGCTCGTCCACGTCCACGGCGGTGCCCTCGCCGCCGTCAAAGCGAACATGCCGCCCCAAATTGACGCATCCGGCGCGATAGGCGTCCCGGAAGGGGGCAAAGCCCTCCCGCTCAAAGGCGAACAGGGGGCGGTCAAAGCCAAAATCGGTCAGGTACTCGGCCAGGCGGCGGGGATCGCGGCGGGGGTCCACGGCCACGCCGCAAAGGGCAAGGCTGGCCCCGTGGGGCAGGCCGGCCGCGTCAAAGTAGCTTTGGGGCTGGGCCAGGTTGATCCCGATGCCGCTCAGCCAGCAGTTCTGGCCGGGGATGCCCTCGCACAAAATGCCGGCCAGCTTTTTGCCGTGCAGCAGCACGTCGTTGGGCCATTTGATCTGGCAGTCTATGCCGTACAGGGCGTTCAGGGCGTCGCGCACGGCCAGGCTGCTCAACAGGGATAAAGCGTCCGGCTGGGCCAGCGGCGCCTTGACCACGCAGGTGTAGTACAGCGCCTGCCCGGCGGCGTTGACCCAGGCGCGGCCCAGCCGCCCGCGCCCGGCAGTCTGGGAGGTCGTGTAGACGGCGCCCACCTGCCCAAAATCGTCCAGATGGGCCTTGGCGTAGGTGTTGGTGCTGTCCACCTCAGGCAGATACAAAACGGCGTCGGTCATTGGGGCACCAGCTTCCAGTAAAAATGGCAGAGCCCGCTTTCCACCGTAATCACCCCGTAGGAGCCGCTGTCCCGCAGGCTGCCGGGGTTGAACAGGGTGGGCAGGCGGCTCAGCCCGTCGTTGACAAGCGCCCGGCGATGGGTGTGGCCAAACAGCGCCACATCGGCCCCGCGGGCCTGCGCCGTCTCGGTCAGGGCGTCGTAGCCGCTTTTTACGCTGTAGTGGTGGCCGTGGGTGTAAAAAAACAGCACCCCGCCCAGCGGCGCCAGCCCCTCGGCGGGGTCGGGCGCGCCCACGTCGCAGTTGCCGCGCACGCGGTAAAGCGGGTAGGCGGGTTTATGGCCGTTCCGCTCGGCGGCCGCGGCCGCCCGGTCCAGGTCGGAAAGGCCGTCCCCCAGCAAAAAAAGGGCGTTTACGCCGCGCTCGTTCTGCAAGATCCAGCGCAGGTCGGCGGCGTCGCCATGCACATCGGCTACCGCCAGAATTTTGATTTCCGCCAAAAAGAAAGCCTCCTGTTATTGTTTGTTATCCTTGGTTTGCGCCGCGCGCCTCCAGCAGCGCGCGGTACAGCTCCTGCCGGGTGTAGGGGGTGCCGGCGGCGGCCTGCCGGGCCGCCGCGGCCGGGGGCATGCCGCTTGCCAGCAGCGCCCTGGCCGCCGCCACGGCTTCCTCCCGCGTGGGCGGGGCGGCGGCTTCGGCGCTTTGCGCCTCGCCGCCTGCCAGCACCAGCACAAACTCGCCGCGCGGCTCGTTTTCCCGGTAAAAGGCCGCGGCCTCGCCCAGGGTGGTCTTGCGCACTTCCTCGTGCAGCTTGGTCAGCTCCCGGCACAGCGTGACGGAGCGCTCCTCGCCAAACGTTTCGCACAGATCGCCCAGCGTTGCGCGCAGCTTGTGGGGGGCCTCGTACAAAAGCATGGTCCGCGTTTCGCCGCGCAAAGCGTCCAGGCGGGCGCGCCGCTCCTTGCGGGGCACCGGCAAAAAGCCCTCAAACACAAACCGGGCCGTGCTTTGGCCCGATACGGCAAGCGCCGTCACGCAGGCTGAGGCCCCCGGCACCGGCACCACCCGGATGCCGCGCGCCATCGCGTCCCGGACGATCTGCTCGCCGGGGTCGCTGATGCAGGGCATCCCCGCGTCCGAGCAAAGGGCGCAGCTTTCGCCCGCCTCCACCCGCGCCAAAATCGCCTCGCCGTGGGCCAGCGCGTGTTCGTAGTAGCTGACAAGCGGTTTTTTCAGCCCCAGGTAGTTCAGCAGCCGCACGGTCACGCGGGTGTCCTCGGCGGCCACAAAATCCACCGCGCCAAAGGTGGCGGCCACCCGGGGCGGCATATCGTCCAGATTGCCGATGGGCGTTGCCACCAGATACAAAATTCCGGCCAATCCGCACCCCTCCCCTTCGTTTTTTCTCCGGATGGATTTTATTATACAGCGCCCGCCCCGGCAGGTCAAACCCGCAAAGGGGCGGGGCCGCGGAAAATTTTGCCGGTTTGCCCGCCGCCTGTGCAAAAGCGGCGCGTAAAACCCGGCCAAGCCCCGCGGCCCCGCCCTTTGTGCTGTGCTGCCCCGCGTCAGTCCGTCGCGGGCGCAAAAAGCGTCTCGTCCCGGCGGGTGCGGGTGCCGATGTTGTTGTATTCCAGGTAGAAATAGCCGTTCACCAGCTTGTCCAGCGCGGCGTCTTCGCCAAACAGGGCCGTGGCGCCGTCGGCCTTCATGTAGTCGTTGCCCGCCGTCACCAGCGGCACCGATTGCTTCATGGCAAGCAGGTAGCGGTAGTAATCGCTCAGGGGCAGCCCGGCCTGCTCGGCCAGGGTGGGGGCCACCAGGCACATGTCCATCCGGGCCAGCGGGTCGGCGGCGTCGGTTTTGCCGGCGTCGGCCAGCGGGTAGTTGGCCCACAGGATGCAGGGGGTGCTGCGCTCCAGGATCTGGCGGTCGTTTTCCGGGATGGCGGGGTCGGCGATGTGGTCGATAAAGCTGGGCGCGTGGTCGCCCGCCAGGCAGACAAGGACGCGGCGGCCTGTTTTTTTGTACTGCTCGGTAAAATAGCCGGTCAGTTCGCCAAAAGCCTCGTCGCTTTTGTACATGCAGGAAAGATACTCGTCCACCTCGCTGTCAAGGGCGCCGTAGTCGGTGCCCGCGTGGACGATGTCCAGCGAAGCGTCGTTCATATCGTAATCGCCGTGGCTTTGGATGGACACCAGAAAGGCAAAGCGGGGCCGGTCGGCGGGCATGGCCTCGTACAGGGCTTCCAGGTCGCGGTAGGTGGCCGAATCGGTCTGGTAGGGGCGGTCGCCGTAGGTTTCGGCGGTGGGAAAATCCTCCTGAAAATGCGTCTCGTCAAAGCCGAGGGCCAGCCAGCCGGTATCCCGCCGGTAGTTGGATTTGGTGTAGGGGTGGGCGGCCATTGTGGCGTAGCCCAGGCTTTTGACGGCGCTGACCAGGCTGTTGGCCTTGTGGAGGTTGAGCCAGTTGAAGGGGGTGATGCTGGGCATCAGCATCAGAGAGTTGGAGGTAAGCATCTCGTACTCGCTGGAATTGGTGCCGCCCCCCACATGGGGGCTTACCGCGTGGGCGTAAAGGCTGTTGGGTAGGTTTTGGGTGACGGACATAAACGGCACGTCGGTCTGCAGGTCGGTCACCAGCGAGGGATCGTAGAAGCTTTCGGACAAGATCAGAACGATGTCCGGGTAGGCGGCGCCGGCGGCGGCCGTCTCGGCGGAGGCGGCGTTCCCGTCGGTTTTGGCGGGCTTTGCGGCCGCGGCGGGGGCGGAATACGCCGCGGCGGCCGCGGCGGCGCGGGCCGCATCGGCGGAGTAGCCTTCGGGCTCCAGGATCGGGTCGGCCAGCAGGCTGGCCGATTCGATGGTTCCGGCCAGGTAGCCGTACTTATAATAAGTCTCCTGCCAGGCCCAGCCGTAGGTGGCCTTGGGCTTGAGGGGCCAGGGGCCAAAGTAGCCCGCAAACAAAATCAAAGCCAGCAGCCCGGCGCTCTCGGCCAGGCGCAGGCCGCGGTCGCGCCAGCGCACGGGCAGCCCGGGGCGGCCGCGCACCAGCCGCCCCTGCGCCCAGGCGATGGCCAGCACCGGCAGGTACAGCGCGGCGATGCCCGCCACCACGGGGGTGATTTTGAGGGTGTAGGAGCCCATCACCTCGGCGGCGGTGCCGATGTTCAAAATATCCTGGGGCATCAAAGCGGTGCCGTGCAGGTCGCGCGTATAGTGGTTTACGATGGCCAGCACCGTAAAAAACGCGCCCGCAATGCCGGTGGCGCGGCTCCACTTGCCCAAAAGGGCGAACAGAAGCAGGGTCAGGCAGTAGGCAGTCAGGGCGTTGAGGGGGGCAAAGATCGGCCACTGGGCGGCGCGGTCGGCGGCGGTCAGCCCGTCCGAAAGCTCCAGCTGGTAGCGGGCGATCAGGGCGGCGGCCACGCCCAGCAGCGGGGGCAGGATCCGCTGGCAGAAAAACAGCCAGCCGCCGGTCTGCCAAAACGGCGGTTTTGCGGGGGCCGGGGCTGCGGGATGCCGGTGTTTGCGGCGGTGCCGGTTGGAGGACATGAGCGATCCACTTGCCTTTATCTGGATTTTGCGCGTCAAAACGCAGCAGATACTATTATATCACGTTTTTTGGGCCGCGGCATTACATTTTTGCAACAAGCCGGCTGTAAGCGGGGGCCGTTTTATGCTATACTAAGGCAATCCGGGAAACCGGCGGAAAAACCATATCGCCACGGCGCGCCCGCGCCCGGCGGGAAAAGAGGAACCGATTTTATGAAGATCCCTGCAAACGGCTACACGCACGGCGGCAAGTTTCATGCCGACGATGTTTTCGCCACGGCGCTGCTGCAAATTCTGCGCCCTGATTTCAAGGTGACGCGCGGCTTTGCGGTGCCGGACAATTTTGACGGCATTGTGTACGATGTGGGCGGCGGCATGTTCGACCACCACAGCGAGCCGCGGGAAACGCGGCCCAACGGGGTGCCCTACGCGGCGCTGGGGCTGCTGTGGCGGGTGCTGGGCGCGCAGCTGGTGGGCGAGCATCAGGCGCGGCTGCTGGACGAAAACTTTATCCAGCCGCTGGATTTGAACGACAATACGGGGGAGCAGAACGCGCTGGCGGACGCCATCGGCAGCTTTAACCCGGTGTGGGACAGCAAGGACGACCCGGACGCCTGCTTTATGCGGGCGGTGCCGTTTGCCAGGGCGGTGCTGGAAAACCAGCTGGCGCAGGCCAACGCCGTCAACCGCGCGGACGAGACGGTGCAAAGGGCCTACCGCGCCGCCAGGGACGGCATCGTGATCCTGCCGGGCTACATGCCGTGGAAAAACGGGCTGTACAAGACGGACGCGCTGTTTGTGGTGTACCCCAGCCAGCGGGGCGGGTGGAGCGCCCAGTGCGTGACCGACCCGCGCACCAAGCGCAGCAAGCAGCCGTTTTTAACGGCGTGGGGCGGCCAGCCGGAGGAGGTTCTGCGGCAAAAAAGCGGCCTGGGGCTGCGGTTTTGCCATCCCAGCCGGTTTTTGATTACGGCGGACAGCAAGGAGGACGCGGTGGCGGCCTGCCGCATGACGCTGCGGGCCGCCGGCCGTCCGGTCAGCGAATGAGCGGCCCGGCGCCCGCGGCGGAAAACCCGCCCGCGGCCTTTGTCTACCTGATGCGCTGTGCGGACGGCAGCCTGTACGGCGGCTGGACGACCGATGTGGCCCGCCGCGCGCGGGCGCACATGGCGGGGCGGGGGGCGCGGTACACCCGCGCGCGCCATGCCGTGGCGCTGGCCTATGCGGAGCTTTGCCCGGACAAAAGCGCGGCGCTTCGGCGGGAGGCCGCTCTGAAAGCCCTGCCCAAGGCGGGCAAGGAGGCGCTGGCCGCCCGCTGGCGCGCCGATACGTCGGCAAGGCTGCGGCGCGCGGCGGCGGGGGATGTTCCGGCGGTCGCGGCGCTTTTGGGGTGGTGCGCCGCCCACGACAGGGGCGGCGCGCGGCTGGCGGAGGCCGCCGGCGGCTGGCTGGCCGCGCTGGCCGGTTCAGAGAGCGCCGGCCCGGCGCTGCCGGGGCTGGTGGCCGCCGGGCCGGGCGGCCGGATGCTGGGGGTTTGCTGGGCGGCCCCGGCCCCCGGCGGGGCGGCGGAGGTCTGGGCGGTTTGCGCGCCCTGTGCGCGGGGCATCGGGCTGGGGGGACGTTTGACGGCGGCCCTGGCGGAGGTGCTGCGGGCACAGGAGTATTCGGTCAAACCGGCGGCGGCGCGCGGGTTTGGCGGCGGGGCCGCGGGGCTGGCCCGGCGGTTTGCCTCGGTTTAGCCGGGGCTGGTGCGGCGCCGGCCCGGTTTGGCCGGGCGGCGCCGGGCGGGCGGGGGCGGCCTGGGCGGGCCACGGGTGGGCGGGCGTTTTCGGCTGTAGGCGCGCGGCCGCTGGGAGGGTTGGCGGCCCGGCGGGCGCCGCCGCTTTTTGCGCGCCAAAAAGCGGCAGAAAAAGCGCCGCTGACCCGTTCGGGCTAAAAATTTTGATTTCCAAAGCCAAACAGAAATCAAAATTTTCTTAACGCCCTCACTGCGACGCAGCGGACCCCGCCCAAAAGCTGTCAGTCGGCTAAAATCCGGCCAAGCGGGCAGGACTTCCGGCTGTACATGGCTCGGGCCCCGCAGGCGCGGATTTTTTAACGCCTCCTTGCGCTGAATGGGCGGGGGCTGCGGCCCCCGCCCAAGCCCACCCCGGGGCCTGGCGGGCAGGCTGGGTTGTTGGGTTCGCTCGGTAGGGTACGGG
>CAYWID010000022.1:0-9755 GCA_964458285.1 uncultured Subdoligranulum sp.
TTGCTTGTAGTCCTTTCGTCCCACAAGCCCCGTACTTTAGTGCGGGGTTATTGACCGTCTTTCCTTTCTCTTTAGGTCAGCCCGTTCAGGCCTGCCGTGTAAACCGCCAGGTGCCCGCGGCGCGCACAAACGTGCTGCCCGCCGCCGGCTGCCCCTGCGCGAGATATTGCCCTTCCGGCAGGCGAATCTCCGCCGTGGCGCCGAAGGGGATCATGCATGTAAACTCGATGGTTCCGTCGTCGGCGCACCGCCAGCCGCTCTCCGCAGGCCCGTACGGGGTGCGCAGGGACGCGCAGGCGGTTTTAAGCCGCGCGTCCGGGTGGGGGGCGATCCGCAGCCGGGCAAATCCCGGCGCGGCGGGTTCCAGCCCGCACAGATCGCGGTACATCCAGCCCACAATGCTGCCGTAGGCGTAGTGGTTCAGGCTGTTCATCCCCTCGGGGTTCATGCTGCCGTCCGGCAATACCGAGTTCCACCGCTCCCAGATCGTGGTGGCGCCCAGGTTGACCTCGTACAGCCAGCCCGGATACGCGGGGTTGAGCAGCAGGTCGACCGCCAGATCGTTATGCCCGGTCATGGTGAGGGCGCGGCAAAGCACCGGCGTGCCCACAAACCCCGTATTGAGATGCCCGCCGTTCTGCGCCACACGCGCCGCCAGCGCATCGCCCTCCAGCCGCTGCTTTTCCGGCATCAGGCCAAAGGCGATCGTGACGGCGGACGCCGTCTGGGTCGGGATCGTGCAAAGGCCCGCCTCGTCAAACCATTTTTGGCGTATGGCCATCAGAATTTCCTCTGCAAGCGCGGCGTACCGTTCGGCGTCCGCGCGGTAACCGGCGGTCTGTGGCTCCGCCGCACGTTCGGCCAGCGCCGCGGCGGCCTGTGCCAGGATACGGCAATCCTCCCGATAGTAGACACTGGCGATAAACAGCGGATCGGTGGCGCCCAACGGCCCCGGCACGGGATTATCAAGGGCCAGCCAATCGGCAAAATGGAACCCGTCCTTGACAAGATGGGGCCCCGGCAGGGCCGTCTCGCGGCGGAACTGATACGCCGCCCAGTCCCGCATGCCGGGGTAGGTTTCGGCCAGAAGCGAAGCGTCCCCGTAATGGCGGTAAAGATTCCACGGCAGGATGACCGCGGCATCGGCCCAAGGGCAGATGCCCGCCTCCCCGATCATCGGCTTGGCGATGCGCGGCACCACGTTCGGCACCGCGCCATCCAGCGCCGATTGCTCGGCCCGCATATCCCACAGGTACTTGCGGTAAAAAGGGGCCATCGCCATCTGGTAGCAGGCCGTGTCGGAAAAAACCTGCGCGTCCCCCGTCCAGCCCAGTCGTTCGTCCCGCTGGGGGCAATCGGTGGGCACATCAAGCGAATTGTCCGCCTGGCTCCAGACGGCGTTTTGGATCAGCCGGTTCACAAGCGGATCGCCGGTGGTCAGCGTGCCGATGGGCGGCGTATCGCTGCGCAGGTGACAGGCCGTGAAATCGGCGGGATCAACCGGAACCGCGCAGTCCACTTTCATATAGCGGAAGCCGAAAAAGGTGAAATGCGGCCGTGCCGGCGCGGGGCGGCCGTCCGAAATATAGGTGAATTCGGTTTTGGCCTGCCGCAGATTTTCGTGATAAAAACAGCCGTTCTGCAATATTTCCCCGGCGGTCAGGGTGATCTTTTCCCCCGCGGGCAGGCGGCAGACAAATTCCACCCAGCCGGTCAAGTTTTGGCCAAAATCCAGGATCGTTTCGCCTTTCGGACTGTGGAGCAGGGCCGCCGGCGCAAAGGAGGCGATTTTTTTCACCGGCAGGCTGCGGCGGTCGCACAGGGGGCCGGTGCCGGCGGGCGGGGCCTGCCGCACCGGCAGCGGCGCGGCGTCGGGGCTGATGCGGGCGTCGTACACTTCGCCGTCGTAAATGTTGCTGAACAGCACCGGCGAGGGTCGGCATTGCCAGTTCTCATCGGTGACAAGCACCTGTCTGCCGTCCGCATACAGCTCGGCGATCAGGCAGCAATGGTCCCCGTAAAGATTTTCGTAGCCGCCGTCAAAACCAAAGCGCCCCCGGAACCAGCCGTCCCCCAAATAGACCTCGAGCGTATTTCCCCCCGCCGCCAGCAGATCGGTGACGTCGCAGGTCTGCGCCTGCAGATGAAAGTTGTAGGAATGGTAGCCCGGCGCAAGAAATTCCTCCCCCGCCTTGACTCCGTTCACATACAGCTCGTACACGCCCAGCCCGCAGAGATAAATGCGCGCGCAGCGCGGCTTTTCTGCCAGCGTAAACCGCCGCTGCAAAACGGCGGGACGGTCTGCCGGCAGGGTGGCGGCGATCCACCGGCCCTGCCACGGCTCCGCGCCCTTGCCCGTCTCAAACCAGCTCTCCCCCGCGGCAGTCTGGCCGTCGTCGGCAGTCAGCTCCAGCCGCCAGCGGTAGCGGGTGCGGGGCGCGGGGACAAAATCCGCTGCCCAGCCCCGGCAATCCGGCGCCGGAACAGCGCCGCTGTCCCACACGGGGGTATCGCCCGCCAAAATCTGCAGCCGCCCCGTCCGGGCAAAGGCCGCCGCGCCAAACGCCGCCACCTGCCAGGAAAAGCAGAGCGGCTGCGCCTGGTAGCCAAGCGGTTCGCGGATACCGTTGCATGCCATACCGAGGATTTCCATAATCTGTTCCCTTCTTGTTCCGTCCCTACAGCGGGCAGCCGGCCGCCCTTGCGGGGCCGCGGCAGATCTGCCGCAAACCGCCGCGCAGACGACCGGCTGCCGATGGAGTGTTCTTGTTTTTGCAAACGCAGGAAAAAACGGCGGACGTTTACGCCTGCTCGCTGCCCTGCATGGCGCGCTTCATTTCCTCGATCTCGGCGTAATGCTTTTCGACCGGGTTAAAGCGGAGGGCCAGCAGCATCAGCGCGCCGGTCAGGGCCGGGGCGCCGAAGCGCAGGAAGTTGAGGGCGAACATGGCGCTGCCGGGCTGCTGGCCTACGGCGCCGGCCACATAGCCGGAGATGGCCAGCACGGCCAGAATGCCCGAGTTGGTGACGGTGTTGCCGCACTTCTGGGCAAAGCCCTTGATAGAGGAGATCACGCCGTTGGCGGAGGTGCCTTCCTTGAGCTGAATGTAATCGATGGCGTCATTGACCAGCACATTGACAAGCGCGTTCTGCATGGAAGCGATGCTGGTGGCGATGAAGGTGACGACGTACAGGAAGATCAGGTTGCTCTTGCCGAAGAAGAAAAGCAGCACATAGCAGAGAATGGAGGTGACCTGGACAAACGCCAGCGCACGCTGGCCGGTCTTGAAGATCTTGAGGACGATCGGCATCAGAACGACCATCGAGACAAGCGCGCCGATCGAGACAATGCCCATGTAGAGGGGAATCAGGTCGGGGCGGGCCAGATAGTACATCACATAGTAGACCGAGGAGGCGAACATCAGGCCGTAGCCCACGGAGGCCAGCACCCAGACCGCCAGGAAGGGGGCCAGCTCGGTGTGCTTGAGAACGCGGTGAAGCTCCTTCTTGATGGAGGTATTGCTCTCGGTTCTGGCGAGGTATTTTTCCTTGCTGGTGGCAAACAGGCCCCAGAACGAAACGCAGGCCAGCGCGCCGCAGATCAGCATATAGGGGATGTAGCCGTTCGAGAAGCCGATGCTCTCAAAAAAGCCGGTGATGTTGGCGGTGAAGGTGGAGCCGACCGTGAAGGCCACCGCGCAGCAGCCCGCGCCCATCGTGATGATCGTATTGCGCTTGCTGTTGTCCTTGACGCAGGCGGGCAGCACCGCGACCTGGGGCATCGTGAACATCGTGACGGTCATGCCGTAGCCGATGTAGCACACGGCGATATAAAGGATTTTTCCCGTGGTGGAAAAGTTGGGGTTGAGCCATACCAGCGTGCCGAACAGGGTGAGCAGCAGCGGCGCCGGAAGGAAGTAGGGACGGTAGCGGCCGAACTTTGTGTGGGTGCGGTCGGCGATAACGCCCATCATGGGGTCGTTGATGGCATCCCAGAGGGTGGCGATGAACATGATCAGGGAGCAGGCCGCCGCGGGCAGCTTCATGGTGTCGGTCATGTAGACGGAAAGATAGCTGGCCATCGTGGCCGCCATGATCATGGCGCCGCCGTTGACCGAAGTGGCGTGGAACCAGGAAAATGCTTTGCTGACCTTCTCGGTCTCCGCAGGCCGGACGTTCGTTTCTGTTGACATAGTGATTTCTCCTTCTTGTATTCTAGCGCAGCCGTCCGCAAAAGGCTATCGGTTTGCGAAATTTTGCGCGGGTTCCAATACGGTGGGTAAAAGCTTTCAGCGGATGGCGCGCAGGGTTTTGTCCAGCGCGGCCAGCTGTGCTTCGTCCAGTGAGACAAAGGGCAGCGCCCGCAGTTCCTGCAGCGGCATGGCCTGCAGGGGGCCGGGGATTGCCTGCGGGTGAACGCCCGCCTGTTCCAGCGCGGCGCGGCAGGCCGGATTTTCCAGCAGGGAGGCCAGCGGCAGCGCCGCCGACCAGACCATTTTCAGCGGCGGATCCGGCAGATAGCGGAAATGGTAGCTGCCCGCCGTGATCCGGCTGGCCGGTTCCGCGCTGCCGGGCAGGGTAAGTTCGGCTTCGGCGCCGAAGGGCACCGTCACATCAAGGGTGAAATCCCCTTCCCTGCCGATCTCCCAGCGGATCGTGTACAGGCCTGCCGGGGAATCGAACCGCATTTCCAGGCGCGGCACCCGCCAGTTGGGCTTGGGCGCGATGCGGGCCAGCCGGAAGCCGGGGCCTCGCTCGTCGGGCGCAAGGCCCGCCATCTCGCGGAAGATCCATTCCACCACCGAGCCGTAGCTGTAATGGTTGAGGCTGTTCATGTTGGTAGGGTTGATTTTGCCGTCCGGCAGCACACTGTTCCAGCGTTCCCAGATCGTGGTGGCGCCCAGGTTGACCGCGTACAGCCAGCCGGGGTAATCCTCGTTGAGCAGCAGGCGGTAGGCGGCGTCGGTGTGTCCCTGCCCGCTGAGCGCGCCGCAGAGGAACGGCGTGCCGACAAACCCTGTTTTAAGGTGCATGCCGGCCTGCTTGAGCTTTTCTTCCAACGCCTGCGCGGTGCGGTCCCTCGCCTTGTCGGGGCAAAGCCCCTGCGCCAGCGCCAGCACATAGCCGCACTGGGTGGTGACGGCGCAGCGCCCGTTCGGGGTGAAATACTCGGCGCGGATGGCCGACAGGATCTCGTCCTCCAGCTTTTTGTACGCAGCCGCATCCTCCGGCTTGCCAAGAACCGCGGCGGATCTTGCCACGATCCCGGCCGAGAGCCTGTAGTAGGCGCTGGCGATGTAGCCGTCCTCCGTGCCGCCCTTGAAGGTATCACCCGATTCATTGTCGAGCGCCAGCCAGTCGCCGTAATGGAAGCCTGTCGTCCAAAGCCGCCGGTTGCCCGTTTTTTCGTCGATGCCGCGGATAAAATCGACCCAGGCTTTCATACTGGGGTACTGGCGGGCCAAAATATCCCGATCGCCGTAGCGCTGGTAGAGCGTCCAGGGGATGATCGTGGCCGCGTCCCCCCAGACGGAGCAGCCGCCGCCCTCCCCAAAGGCGGGCACCACGTCCGGTACCGCGCCGCCACGGTGGCTTTGCTCGGCCGCGATATCCCGGCAATACTTGGCCAAAAACCGATAGGCATCGGTAAAATAGCAGGCCGTGCCGGTAAAAACCTGGGTATCGGCCGTCCAGCCGAGCCGCTCGGCCCGCTGGGGGCAATCGGTTGGGATATCCATATAGTTGGATCGTTCGCCCCAGCGGGCGTTTTCGATCAGGCGGTTCAGTTTCTCGTTGGCCGTGATCACCCTTCCGACGTCCTCCACCGGGGTGGAAAGCGCGCAGGCCGTAAAATCATCGGGTTCCGGGCGGCCCATCCCCTCCACCAGAAGATAGCGGAAGCCAAACCAGGTAAAGTGGGGCTGCACCGTGCGGGGCGTCCCGTCCGATACATACACAAATTCCTGCCTGGCGGCGCCAAGATTGCCCTGGTACAGCTCGCCGTCCTGCAAAATTTCGCCGTACAGCAGCCGCACCGTGGTTCCTGCCGGCTCGCGGCAGGTAAACGCGGCAAACCCCGCCATGTTTTGGCCAAAATCCACCACCCAGCGGCCGGAGGGCGTTGCCAGCACCTCCCGCGCCGGCAGCCGCAGCCCCACGGACGGCAGCGGCGCCTCCTGTGGAATCAGCGGATGGCGGCAATCCGCCAAAACAGCGGCCGGACGCCAGTTTTTCGCGGTTCCGGGGTCAAACCGCTCTCCGTCGTAAATGCTGTGGGAGACGGCATCGCAATCGGCGTACTCCCAATCCTCGCCGGTGCCGAAAACCGCGTCGTCGAGATGTACCTCGGCCAGCAGCTCGTACCGGCTGCCGTACAGGTCGGCTTTTCCGGCCAGACCGTACCGGCCCTTGTACCAGCCGTCCCCCAGCCGGACCTCCAGCAGGTTTTCCCCCACACGCAGTGCGGGCGCCAGATCGTAGGTCTGGTACTGCACGCGGTCGGTATACACCGTGCAGCCGGGCGCCAGGAATCCGTCCCCAAGCTTTTGCCCGTTGAGGCTGATCTCATACATTCCCAGCCCGGTACCGTACAGCCGGGCAATCCCGGGCAGCGCCGAAACCGGAAACCGCTTGCGGAACATCGGGGCTTTTGCGGCATCGTCCGCGCGGCCGATCCATTGGGCCTGCCAGGGTTCGCCGAGCTTGGCCGTCTCAAACCACTGCTCGGGGCTTACGGCCTCCTCGCCGTTGTCGGCGATCACCCGCACGGTCCAGGTGTAGCGGGTGCGGGGCGCCAGCGGCATTGACAACGGTGTCGCAAGACTGTCCAGGGCCGCTTCCCCGCTGTCGTACACGACAGCGCCGTTCTTTTTGACGACGATCTGCGCGGCGCGCTGGCCTTTTGCGCGGGTTTCCGTCACCTTCCAGCTCGCGGTGGGATGTTCAAGCTCCTGGCCCAGCGGATTGCAGGCATGGTTGATGCGGCAGGAAACAATTTTCATTTCAGCGCCTCCCCGTCCACAACGTTCAAAAGTTGTACAAAATGCTGCAGATTCCAGTCTCCGGCGCCCGCCGCCGCGGCGTCGCCCACACAGGCGACCTTCATGCCGCCCGCATGGCCGGCCGCCGCGCCCGATACGGCGTCCTCCACCACCAGGCAGTCTGCCGGGGCCAGCCCCAGCCGCCCGGCCGCTTTCAAAAAGACCTCGGGATCGGGCTTGGAGCGGGTGATGTCGTTGCCGTCCGCCACGGCGTCAAAATAAGAGGCCAGACCGATCTGCCCCAGAATGTAGGGCGTATTCTTGCTGGAAGAACCGACCGCCAGCTTAAGCCCGCGGGCGCGCAGGGCGTCCAGCGTGGTCTTTGTCTCCGTCGAGAGATCGCCGGGGCCCATGGCGGCAAGGCTCGCGCGGTAAAGCGCGTTTTTGCGCGCCGCCATCTCCTCCTTCTGCGCTTCGGAGAGGGCCGGGCCGTGATACTGCTCCAGAAGGATTTCCAGGCTGGCCATCCGGGAAACCCCGCGCAGGCGGTTGTTGACCGAGCGGTCAAAGGGGATTTTCCACTCGTCGGCCAGCGTTTTCCAGGCGCGATAATGGTATTCGTCGGTGGAACAAAGAACGCCGTCCAAATCAAACAGGATGCCTTTCCAATTCATAGACTGCCTCACTGAAAATCTGCGCCCCAGATGCCGCCGCAGAAGGCGTCCACCGGGCTTTTTCCTTGAAACGAACTCTTGCCGGTCAGCTTGTCCACACAGGCCTGCACGCTGAACCGATTGGAGGAGTACGCGTTGACAAAGGTGCTGATAAACGGTACATCGATCATGTGGTAGGGGTTGGCGAAGGAGACGAACACGGTGGGGATCTCCCGCGCATACCAGGGCTCGTTGGCGGCCATCAGGGGGATCCAGTCCAGCCGCCGGGTCGTGTTGTTGGAGCCCGTCGCCACGTTGGCCGCGATCAGCGAAAGGTCAAATTTATCCCGCATGGCGGCCACGCCGGCCGTAAATATTTCTCCGCGCTCCATCGTAGCGTAATCGTAGAGGGATACGGCAAACCCGGCCTGCTCCAGCGCCTCCTTAAGGGGCGCCGCAATGCTGTCGTTGTCCCCAAAGGCGCCGTCGGCTTTCTCCCCCAGCACGGTCAGCCGGATGCGGGGGGTTTTGGCGGGCGAGAGCGGCAGCAGCCCTGCGTTGTCCTTGACAAGCGTCACGGCTTTGTCGGCGCACTCGGCGGCCCAGCGGCGGTGCTGCGCGCAGCCAAGCGCGTCCAGCGCCTTTGCGGAAGGAACCAGCGTTCCGTCGGCGGCCCGCTCGGGCAGGCGAAGATGCGCCTTGGTGGCCAAAATGCGGGTAACGGCGTCGTCCAGCCGCTGCGCCGGGATCACGCCCTCGTCCAGGCCCTCCCGGATGGCTGCGTAGTCCTCCCCGATGTCCTTGCAGAAAAGCAGCATATCGACCCCGGCCGCCAGCGCGGTCTGCAGCGCCTTTTTGCGGGGCAGCAGGTTGGCAAAGCCTGCCATGGGGGTGGCGTCGGTCGAAATCAGACCGTTGAAGCCCATCTGGCCGCGCAAAAGATCGGTCAGCAGGTACTTGTTGGTGGAGCCGGGCAAAATTTCCTCGTCCCGGATGCCGGGGCAAAGGCGGCGGGTCATGGCCGGCTGCAGGATATGCCCGGCCATCAGCGTCTCGGCGCCTGCATCGATCAGCGATCGATAGACCTTGCCGTAGCTGGCCTCCCACGCATCGGCGGAAAGGCTGTTGACCGAGCTGAGCAAATGCTGATCCCGCTCGTCCACGCCGTCGCCGGGGAAATGCTTGATGCAAACCGCCATCGCGGCGCCGGAATCCTGCACGCCCTGCCTGTAGGCGGCGCCCATGGCCGCCACCACCGCCGGGTCCGAGCCGAACGTACGGACGTTTGTGATGGGGTTGCGCCAGTTTTTATCGATATCTACGATGGGGGCAAAGGCCCAGTTGCAGCCCACGGCAGCGCCCTCGCGCCCGCAAACCTCGCCCAGCGCGCGGGCCATTTCCGCATCGCCGCTGGCCGCGACCTCCATCTCCTTGCCGAAGTAGGTGCCCTCCACCGCCACGCCGTTGCCGCCGCTTTCCAGGTTTGCCGCCAGCAGCATGGGAATTTTGCTGGCCTTCTGCATGGCCTCGTGCGCGGCCCGTATCTCGGCGGCGCGCCCGGCCCGGTACATGAAGGCGCCGGGGCGGTACCGCGCCACCATGGCGGCCAGCGCGGCAGTGTCGGTGGTGACATCGGTCAGGCAAAAAAGCTGGGCGATCTTGTCCTCCCGGCTCATCGCGCCGCGGGTCTTTTCCACCCATGCGCACTGGTCTTTTGTCAGATAAAACGGTTTTGCCTGTAGATCGATCATCCGTGTATCCCCCTGCGCTTTGGCGCGCCGCCCTGTGTTTTGTTGACAGCCTTACTATACGGCGATTTTGTTGCTGCCACAATGCGCATTTCGCGCGGTTTTTGGCGTTTTCCCCCGCATTATTATTGTTAATTTATTATCACCAGAAATAATAAATTGATTTTTGTTCTAAATTGTGCCATTTCAAATTCATAATTGCGTATTTTGCCCCATTTGTACATACGCGCCGGGCGCGATTGTGCAGTTTGCGCACAGGCAAGCGCCTGCTGCGGGGCGCCTGCTGCCGCGCACTTTACAAAAATGGGTTTTTGCGTTATTTTAAGAGACGTGGCAAGAATTCCCCCTCACTTGTCTGGGGGATGAATTGCCCT
>CAYWID010000023.1:0-5585 GCA_964458285.1 uncultured Subdoligranulum sp.
CAATCGTCCTCTGACAGAAGCGTATCCATTTCTAACGCTGGATGCTACATACTTTCAGCAGTCGAAAGACCAACCGAACCAGTTTTCTGGCAGTTAAAGCGAGTGCGCGTTTGTGCTGGAACTGGTTGGTTGACCTCAGGCTGACCGCCCGCCGCATCCGGCAGATGGCCTCCGCCATGCCGGCCACCGCGTCCGCCCCCTGCCAGGGCATGCTGGCATGGGCAGCCTGCCCCGTGCAGGTGAGCGCCACCCACACCCGCCCTTTGTGGGAAACCTGAATGCAGCCGTCGGTGGGCTCGGCGTCCAGCAGCAGGGTGTCTTTGGCGATCCAGCCGTCCGCCAGGGCTTTTTCCGCCCCGCGCATCCGGTCCTCCTCGTCCACGGTGCAGATCAGAGAGAGCGCCCGCGCGCCGCCGCCCCTGCGGGCTGCCTGATAGAGCGCCGAAAGCGCGCAGGCCAGCCCGGCCTTCATATCGCAGGCGCCGCGGCCGTACAAAAGCTCGTCCTCCACCGCCGCGCCAAAGGGCTCGTGCCGCCAGCCCTCGTTGACCGGCACCGTATCCATATGGCAGATGAAGGCAAGCGGCGGGAGCGGCGCCCCGCCGACAGGCTTGCCGGCCACGACGGCGCGCAGGTTGCACCGTCCGGGCAAAACCTCGCTGGACTGGCAGGGCAGGCCGTGCGCCGCAAACCAACCCTGCAAATAGCCGGCCACGCCGCCCTCAAAGGCGCCGGGGTCGGTGCTGTCGATCGCCACAAGGCGGCGGGTGAGCGCACGGGCGTCCACGGGATACTGTGTTGCTTGTTCCGGCATGATGCACCTCTTACAAGTTTTGACCGCCCCCGGCGGGCTTTTGGGGGCCGCGGGGGCCGGTCTTTCTTTTATTATAGTAGCCTTGCAAGAAAAGTACAACCGCGCATGGCGCCCGCCCGGCCAAAAGACACTGACAATTTGCACAAAGAAAAGACGGAATCTTTGTCCAATAATTCTGACCGAAAATGATTGTAATTGACTGAAATTGGTGGTATTCTAAACATAGAGAAGCAAATACAGCCAGATACAATCAAAACCAAGCAAGATAAAGCCGAGGGCGCCGGCAGGATTCCAGGAACCATAAAAAGCAAATACAGCCAGATACAATCAAAACCAAGCAAGATAAGGCCGAGGACGCTGGCAGGACTGCGGGAACCATAAAAAGCAAATACAGCCGGAAACGAGCAAAATCAAGCAGGACAAGGGGCGAGACAGATGTTGACAGAGGAACGTTTTTTGCAGATCAAGGCGCTGGTGGACCGGCAGGGCACGGCCACCGTGCAGGAACTGACCGAGCGGCTGGCGTCCTCGGAATCGACGATACGGCGCGATCTGAACGAGATGGACCGGCGCGGGATGCTGACCAAGGTCCACGGCGGCGCGGTGTCCCGCGCCGAGGTATCGCTGATGCGGGACGAGGCCGTGGCCCTGCGGGAGGAACAGCACGGGGAGGAAAAGCAAAAGATCGCGGCCTGCGCGGCGGCGCTGCTGGAACCCGGCGATTTCGTCTACCTGGACGCTGGCACCACCACCGAACGGATGCTGGACAGCCTTGCGGCAAAGGAGGTCGCCTTTGTGACCAACGCGCTGGCGCTGGCCTCCCGCCTGGCCAGGCTGGGGTACAAGACCCTGCTGCTGGGCGGCGAGGTCAAAACCGAGACAGAGGCCGTGGTGGGGGAGGATGCCGTGGAACGGCTGCGGAGCTTTCATTTCAGCAAAGGCTTTTTCGGCGCCAACGCCGTCCACAGCAAGTACGGCTACATGACCCCCGACGTGCGGGAGGCCGCCGTCAAGCGGGCGGCCATGGAGCAGTGCGCCAAGCGCTATGTGCTGGCGGACGCCTCCAAGTTCGATAAGATCGCGCAGGTGGGCTTCGGCGATTTTGAGGGCGCCACCTGCATCACCACCGGGGCCATGGCCCTGCCCGCCTACCGCCGCTGCGGCAATCTGCTGTTTGTCAAGGAGGAATGACCGATGATCTATACCGTAACCTTCAATCCCTCGCTGGATTACATCGTGCATCTGCCCCGCTTTGTGCCCGGCGCCGTCAACCGAAGCGAGAACGAATCCGTTCTGCCGGGCGGCAAGGGCCTCAACGTCGCGGTGGTGCTGGGCAATCTGGGGCTGGCCAGCCGGGCGCTCGGCTTTGTGGCCGGGTTCACCGGGGCCGAGATCGAGCAGGAGCTGCGGCGCCGCGGCTGCAACAGCGAATTCATCCGGCTGGAAACCGGGCTTTCCCGCATCAACGTCAAAATCAAGGCCGCCGAGGGCGAGAGCGAGATCAACGGCGCAGGCCCCGCAATCGACGCGGCGGCGCTGGCGGCGCTCAACCGCCAGCTGGACACCCTCAAGGAGGGCGACACGCTGGTGCTGGCCGGCAGCATACCGGCCAGCATGCCCGCCGACAGCTACGAGAAGATCCTGGCCGCGCTGGACGGGCGGGGCATCCGCTTTGTGGTGGACGCCACCGGGGCGCTGCTGCAAAAGATCCTCAAGTACCGTCCGTTTTTGATCAAGCCCAACAACTTTGAGCTGGGCGAGTTGGTGGGCCGCGATCTTTCCGGCAGGGACACCGAGGCCATCTACGCCGCCGCCGCCGAGCTGCAGGCGCAGGGCGCCCGGAACGTGCTGGTATCAATGGCCGGGGACGGCGCGCTGCTGCTGACTGAGGACGGCCAGCGCCTGGCCCGCCGCCCGCCCCACGGCAAAGTCGTCAACTCGGTGGGAGCCGGGGATTCGATGGTGGCCGGGTTCGTGGCCGGGTTTGAGACGACCGGCAGCTACGCGCAGGCCCTGCGGCTGGGCACGGCCTGCGGCAGCGCCACCGCCTTTACCGAATGGCTGGCCGCCAAGCCCCAGATCGATGCGCTGCTGCGCGCGATGCAGGACTGACCGGCAGGCAAAACAGCCCAAAACCTGACCCGCCGCGTCAAGGCCGGAAGAAAAAGCACTGCAAACCGTTGTTTTATGGGATCGTTTGAAAAGGGTAGCAATTGAAGGAGGAAACATTTATGCGCATTTCCGATCTGCTCAAGCTGGAATGTATCGAGCTGCACGGCAGCCCCGCCACCAAACCCGAGGCCATCCACCAGATGGTGGATCTGATGGTACGCGGCGGCAACATCGCGGACCGCAAGGTGTACGAGGCCGGCGTTTTTGAGCGCGAGACCGAGGGCACCACCGGCGTGGGGGACGGCGTGGCCATCCCGCACTGCCGCTCCAACGTGGTGACAAGGCCGGGCCTGGCCGCCATGGTGGTGCCGGCGGGCGTGGAATACGAGGCGATGGACGATGAGCCCGTTCACCTGATTTTTCTGATTGCCGCGCCCCACACCAAGGAGAACATCCACCTGGACATGCTGGCGGCCCTTTCCCGCATGCTGACGGAGGACGCCTTCCGCGCCAGGCTGCTGGCCGCCAAAACCCCGCGCGAATTTTTGGACATCATCGACGCCGAGGAAACCCGCCGCGCCGCGCTGGAACAGACCAAGGCCGCCGCGCAGGCCGTGCAGTCGGCCCAGGGCGGGTTCCGGGTGCTGGCCGTCACGGCCTGCCCCACCGGCATTGCCCACACCTACATGGCCGCCGAGGCGCTGGAGGGCAAGGCCAAGGAGATGGGCCTGACCCTTAAGGTGGAGACGGACGGCTCCGGCGGCGTAAAGAACGCCCTGACGCCCGCCGAGATCGCCGCCTGCGAGTGCATCATTGTGGCCGCCGACAAAAACGTTGAGATGGCCCGGTTTGACGGCAAGCCGGTGATTCTGACCAAGGTGGCCAACGGCATCAGCAAGCCCGGCGAGCTGCTGACCCAGGCTGTCGGCGGCAAGGCCGCCGTCTACCACGCCCAGGGCGGGGAGCGCGGCGAGAGCATCTCCACCGAGAAGGAGAGCGTTGGCCGCATCATCTACAAGCATCTGATGAACGGCGTTTCCCATATGCTGCCCTTTGTCATCGGCGGCGGCATCCTTATCGCGCTGGCCTTCCTGTTTGACGGCGCCAATGCGGGCACCAGCGCCTTCGGCACCGGCAACGCCCTCTCGCTGTTTTTGAAAACCGTGGGCGGCTATGCCTTTGATATGATGTACCCGATCCTGGCAGGCTACATCGCCATGTCCATCGCCGACCGCCCCGGCCTGATGCCCGGCATCGTGGGCGGGCTGATCGCCAAGTACGGCATGTCCCTGCAGGCCAGCGACAGCTGGATCTCCAGCGGCTTTTTCGGCGCGCTGATTGCGGGCTTTGCGGCCGGCTACATCATGCTGGGCCTGAAAAAGCTGTTTGAAAAGCTGCCCAAGGCGCTGGAAGGCACCAAGCCCGTTCTGCTGTACCCCTTCTTCGGCATTTTGATCACCGGGGCGCTGATGGTTTTGATCGTCAACCCGCCGGTGGGCGCCTTTAACGCCGCCCTGAACACCGCCCTGACCAACATGAACAACGGCAGCAAAATTCTGCTGGGCGCCGTGCTGGGCGGCATGATGTCCATCGATTTCGGCGGCCCCTTCAACAAGGCGGCCTACGTCTTTGGCACCGCCTCCATCACCACCGCGCCCGAGATCATGGCCGCCGTTATGGCGGGCGGCATGGTGCCGCCCATCGCCATCGCCCTGGCCTGCACCTTTGCCAAAAACCGCTTTACGGCCCGCGAGCGCCAGACCACCGTTACCAACTACATCATGGGCCTGAGCTTTATCACCGAGGGCGCCATTCCCTTTGCCGCCAGCGACCCCCTGCGCGTCATCCCCAGCTGCATTGTGGGCTCCGCGCTGGCGGGCGCCCTCAGCATGGCCTTTGGCTGCACCTGCCCCGCGCCCCACGGCGGCATCTTTATCATCGGCATCATCACCAACCCCGTCATGTACCTGGTGGCGATGGTGGCCGGCGCCGTGGTATCGGCCCTGCTGCTGACCCTTCTCAAAAAGCCCCTGCCCGCGGAGCAGTCCGGTCTGAACCGCTGAGCGAGCAGCCGCCGCAAGCGGCGCCGCACCCTTTGGCCTGACCGCCGGGCGCCCGCCGCCCGCAAGCCCATCCCTCCCGGCAAACCTGCCGGACGCCGTGCTGCAGCGGCGCCCGGCAGGTTTTTCTTGTGGGAGCCGCAGCGAAACCGTTTCCGCTGTTGCAGGGGCAACGCGACCGTTTTCGACAAAAACTGTAAGTTGAATCCGAAAAGTGTAACAATTTCGCACGGAAATGAAAAAAAACAGGCGGTGGTTCTGTAAAAAGTTGACAATTTGTGTAATACGACACAAAAAAGCCGGTTTTTGTATTGAAAAATCTGTAGCAAATTGCTACTATAAGAATATGCAAATGAGAGGTGTTGTTATAAAAAAGTGCGGAGGGGCCGCGGAAGGGAAGGGAAAGCCGGTATGCCAAGATCACCCAAAACGCGCGCGGAATTGTTTTACTGCGAAATCCCGCACGGGGAAACCATGCTGGTTCTGCTGGAAGGCCAGGAACCAAAAGCGGAGGATCAAAGCTGCGGCAGGCAGCATTTTCATAATGTGGTTATCCCCTTGATTCAGCCTCGTTAAAAGTCCGTACAATGGGACAAGTC